>JAVJOM010000038.1:0-28527 GCA_040216775.1 Hyphomonas sp. | reverse complement strand
AAGACGATGAAACTACGGCGCTTGCAGCACGCACAGTCTGCTGCTTAAACTGAAACCAGATGAGCCAAACCCTCACTAAGTCAGGCAGCCTTCTGTCTCAAAATACCTGACGACGAACAACGTGCAGCATTCTCCAGAGAGGATTTTGAAGTTGCGACCTTCACCCCATGATCCGAGACAGGATCGGTCTCTTAAATACATAGCAGATGATCTGTTAGATCGTGGACCATTCGTTGAAAGTTTGGTTCGTGCGCTTGTCCGAGATAAATTGAACAGCAATGGCAGAGTAATTGGCCGCCGCTCAACTGGCTACGTCATCGGACTGACCGGAAAATGGGGCCTGGGAAAATCCAGCGTACTCAGCTTTGTCGAGCAAGAGCTTGCAAAGAAGCCATTTGTTTCGGTTGCGATGTTCAATCCGTGGCTGTTCAACGGACGTGATGAGCTTCTGAATGGCTTCTTCAATGCGCTTCGCGACGCATTGGGAAAGAGCAAGACCGAAAAAGTGCAGGACTTACGCAACGAGCTGGACAACTATTGGTCCGCCCTTAGCTTTGCCGGAGATGGGTTGGCGCTGGCTGCCGATATCAACGGTGGCTCAGGGTGCATTAGCGCTATTTGGAAAACCATAAAAAACCACTGGCCAGGAAAAGCACCCGTGCGTTCGCCCGCAGACGAAAGGAAGTCTCTCGAAGGCAAGCTGTTAGCATCCGAGCATGCCGTTGTCGTTCTAATTGATGAACTAGATCGGGTTGAAGATTCCGACGTGCGCGCTGTCGCTCAACTCGTGAAAGCCGTAGGCGATATTCGAGGGATATCTTACCTAGTGGCCTACGATTCTGCTCGAGTTGCAGATGCGCTGGGGCGCGGCAAAGGAAAAACACGTCGAGCTCGGGGGGAACAATATCTAGAGAAGATTATTCAACACCCAATACCACTAAGGCCCCTATTCTCTGAGGACGTCGACAAGCTGCTCAACGCCGCCTTGTCAGCCAATGAAGTGGAACTTCCGGAACAGCTCAATGATCAGCAACAGCGGATTCTCCAAATTATTCGCAAACATATTAGCACGCCCCGGGAAGTGAAGCGCCTCATTGGCACGTTTGACGTAATTCATGCAGCGGTGAGAGGCGAACTGTGCCCGCTTGATACACTTGCTTATTGCTGGGTCCTCACAAAATCTCCCGCCCTCCGGGAATTGATCGCCGCAAATCCGGACACGCTTGTGGATGATCCGAAGGAGTCGGAAATGTCCGCACGATTCACGGAGCGCTACGAAGGCAGCCCGGCACCAACCCCTGTTGAACTTCTTGGTCCGGCAGCTTCGATGCACGAAGAAGTCCTGACGCTCCTTTTTCCGCGGTTCGGGACCGAACGGAACACATCAGAGGATCAGAGTTCCCGGATATCCCGGCGTCGCAACCTCATCCGATTGCTGTACTTGGGTAACCCTCCGACGATGGTCTCTCGGTCAGAGATCGAACGCATCTGGTCGATCAAGTCGGCTGATATCCTCGACACCGAACTGGAACGGCTCAATCAATCCGGATTGATTTTTGAATTTATGGACCGTCTAGATGACCTCGTGGCGAGCCTTCCCACATCTGGCCACACAACATTCTGGCTCGCTGTTTCTCGGTTGGTCACACGAACGACTGACTGGGTGAATGGACCTGAAACCAGTCATTCAATTTTGGAAGAGGCTGGCACCATTCTGTTGAATTTGGCCGTTCGAAACAAGGGAGCTTTGCCGGTCGCCAGAGCCGCTGTGTGTGATCTGATCGCTTCTGGAGATTTGGCGCTCGCCCCATTCATTTTGCGGAAACACCTCTTTCACTTTGGCATGACTGTTCACAGCTCACGAGAGCGAGACGATCCCCTAATATTCGACTTAGATGAGATGAAGACTCTTATCCCTAAAGAAGCGGCACGCTATCGGACGTCAATTCTCAGCGGGTATGCTCTGAGGCGATTGCCCAGCCTTTCAATCGTATTCTACCTAAGCAACCAAGCTTTGTGGGATGATGAGTTGAAAGATTCTCTGACTGAACAGCTATCCAGTCCGGAAAGTATCGCGACGTTTGCCGCTCTCATCATGCCTCCGGGGTACATGATCGAACGTACGGCTTTGGATGAACTATTGCACATCGATATCTTGAGGGAACGAATCTCCACAATTGGTGACCCAACTGAGTGGCCACTACACCCATGGGTACTCGCCGCCGTCACACGACTGATAGGCGTGCTAGATGGAAAAAATCCAATGTTCCCGGACGAGCTTAGGTCAGAGTATTTGTCGATGTGATGCAGCGCCCTCCTATCAAGGAGCTTTTAGAAAATAGCGGGGGCCATGTTGGAAAGGTGAGCACTCGATATCCAAGCCTTTGAAACAATCCAACGAAACTAGACTCACGTATCTGCAGATTTCATCAGGCTCGTCTGCTTTAGGTCGAAAGCCCCTCAAGGTAGACCTATTTCCCACTTTCCAGATGTGCGAAACGCGTTTGGAAACGGTCAAGGAACTCCTCGAAGGCCGCCTGGGTCATCGTATTGGAAGAAATTTCTTCCTTGATCCGCATGGCGGTCAGACCCTGGAATTTTTTCAGTGGACCGCTAATCGGCCCGGCCTTGGCCTCGTCTTCCACAATCGAAAGGGCGAGGCGGATGCCGACGACGATAGACGCCCAGCATTCCAGAACCGCTTCCGGCACATCCTGAAGGTCGCCGGGCACCTGCAGCGTGGCAAATGGCGCATCTCCCCGTGCGTACACAGCCTGAATCACCTGCCCCACAAGCCGGGGCCAATCGGAATTTGACCGATCGTAAGCGGGAAGCACCCTGTGGAGTGACGGAGCTTCGTTGCGCGGGAGCGCGAAAGCGAGAAGGATCTGGAGCAGAACCCGCAAATGGACAAGGTCAGCGATTTTTATCTCATTGTTGCGCTCTTCGTGCATTCGGTTCGTAAAGCGCCCCACAGCGGCAGCCAATTGTTGCGTTGTGTGCGTCCTTGACTGGCGCACTTTCTGTTCAGCGCTCGTTTTAGGGGCATCAGCCGGGATATCCTCGAAGCGACCGCCGGCGTCGTCCTCGTCCGCAGGTTCGGTCGGGCGCAGGTCTGTTGGCGCCTCTTCACCAATAGTCAGCACTCCTTGCTGGTCGCCAGCCACGATACCGATAATACGGTTCAAGGCGCGGCGAACGTCAGAGAGATATGTATCGGAGAATGAGCCGACCGGTCCGACTCCCCGTTTCCCGACTCCTTGGTTCCGCCCGGCGATGAACTGCTGGTAGCTCAAGACTTCTGGAGGCTTTTCCTCGGCGCCCGTTTCCTCAGGCCTGCGCAGTCGCTTCAGAAGCTGCGTCCCGCTTCCCGGGCTATCGGACAGGCTTTCGAGATCAATAAGAATCTCGACGATTTGCAAGTCCTCGCCATCGAATGACTCAAGAGAGGCTACAAGATTGGCTGCGCGGCCTCTGGCGACTTCCCTTGCCGCATCGGAGAGCACCAACAGATCGCAGATCGCCACTGGCGCGCTTTGCCGCCCATCGGCAAAATGGATGATGCCATGACAAGGTTCGCTGACGCCCGTTGGCAGGACTGCGCGGAGGAGATTCGCACCGGATTCGGTAAATGTCGCTTTATCCGCCACAAGTCGGTTCCCAGTACCGAAAACGGACACGCATGATCCCATTGCCGGCATGCCACCTGGTGGATTCCAAGCGAGTTCTGTCCCCGATCGCATAAGCGTTCCACCGTCCAGGATACTGATCGCTACCGACCCGCTGTCAGGCGGCTCGTCGAACTCTGGCAAGGATTGGAGCGGTAAGGTCATTTCAAAGCACGGACCAATACCCATGGCGTTGATGGCTGTGCGCGCCGGCATTCTGCGATAAAGGCCCGCCTCCGCATTGCGTGGCCGACCGCCAAAGTGCATCAAGGCTGAAAGTGAACAATTCATGCTTCCGGAGAGCACGTGGTCAAACACCCTCCCCTCTGCAATGACAAGCTTTGCGTGTACGTTCCGCGACCCTTTTAACACTCCGACGTCATGCACAGTGAGGCCTTCGAAAGCGACAGCAGCGTCGCGAGGGAAGAGCTGGCGTTCAGGCTCTATAACCACCCGCACCGTCGGGCAACGAAGGCGGCTGGACAAGTGCTGGAGCGCGGCAAGTTCTTTGTCCCAATAAGGCGATACAATTGAGATTTTATGGATGTCGTCGTCACCGACAAAGCGGACGAATTGGTCTACAGCCGCAGCGTCGGACTGGTCGTGGATGAAAGCGGTACGACCATATTCAGGATGGGCGAATTCCTCACTCGCAGGAACGTTGCCCAACCATGGTGATTTGCTGACCGCGCGGCGCAGACCCTCGGCAAACCAGCTGTCAGGATGTCGTACGCAGTCCTGCAGGTAATGCAGGACTGCCACGACGAATGGTGCGGCCGGATCATCGCTGCCCTCGCATTCGACCACAGAGACCAGTTCCAGGTTCCCAGCCAGGCCAGGTGCCGTAAGGTTGGCCGAGCCGATACAAACCCGAGCTTTGGTTCGACCCAATTGCAAGACGATTTTTGGGTGGAACGCGCCGTTACGTCGTTCTTTTACGATGTGGTACCGCGTGCCGGCGTGACGCGGTGGGCCAATCTCGGCGAACTCCTGGTTGACCATGCCTTCGTCAGCAATGACATGCACGTTCCGGCAACCCGCCGACCATAACCTAGGCAAGACAATATCTTCAAATGCTTGCGCGCCAAAAGAGAACGTCGTCAGGAATGCCGAATGGTATCCATTCGAAGAGAAGACGTCGAAATATCTCATGCGGCGTCCAACGCGTCTGCGCCAAGGCTTGAAATGCCAGCATCTTGATCCAGGAGTTGGGCATCCTCCAGGAATTGTATTGCCTGCGTCAGGCGCGGACTACTCGGCGCGACGACCAAAGTCGACCGGTAGCGAAGCTGTCCGTCATCGGGTTCGAACAAATAGGTATATGCAGATTGGCCGCTGAACTTCCGGGAAGCGACCCAAAGGTGACGTTTCAGAATGCGTTCCCTGACGATTGCCTCGACGATGTGCCTCGTCGGGATCGCGCCAAGCTGCTCAACGAACGCCAGCTCACTCGAAAGAGATTGAAAAGGAGATGAGCGCGGAAACAAAGCATCAACCTGCACTCGGTTTGCTTGCGCCCACGACAGCATCATTCGGATAAGGTTTATTGCGCCCGTGATTGCCTCGTCCGAAACTCGTGCGAGAGTATCACCAACATTCTCGATCGTGCCCGAGATATCCTGCGTTGATGCGCTTGCTTCTGGCTGGCTCACAAATCCGCCGCCCCCAATCGCACTACCAGAGACTTCTTCGATTACTCCCTCCAAAAGCGCTCCCAGTCGGCTTGATTTTCCCGGTGCCACTTCGAGGATTTCCACAGCGCGCTTAAGCAACGTTTCGTAACCGAGCCTGAGCAAATCATTTGCCTGGTAGGCGACCCACGGATCAATTGGGGCACTACTTGGCTGGGTCGTGTCGATCCGTCCCGAGAACCAGGCCCAACGCAACGCGTAGGCAGAAGGGAGAGCGCCTGACTCCCTGGCGTAACGAAGGATCCGGAGCATCGTCCCGCGCCTCGACACATCGACCTCATTTGCATCCTCCAGGTCGCCAAGAAGTGTGGCGGCGAGCATGGCTTGCTCTGGTGAACCAGGCTCTATTGCAGAAGGTTTCAGGACCGACATGGCTTCAATATCCGAACGTGTAGCCCGGCCCGTCTGAACAGCATGTACGAACACACGCGCTGCCGGCCCGATTGAGGCGGCCATGCAAGTCGCCATGCGGTCGCCACGTTCAGTCGTAACGGGCAAGTCATGTTTCGAACTAGACCCGACGAGGTTCATTTCCCTGAGCTGCGGACCATAGATCGCGCCGAGCGCTCCACCCTTGTTCTTGAGATAGCCCTTTCCGTCCAGACGCTCAGCGGTTGCGCCGAAGTCAATGACATCACCATCCATCACGAGCAGACCGGATGCCCAGTTTGCGCCCGACAAACCATTGTTGTAGCGTCCAGCGACGCCCACCAGCGCGAAGAGAGCCTCAGATCGTCGTTGAAACTGGAAAAATTCTTCCCGACTCGTACTGCCAGAGTCGCGAGCATACCTGTCGAGGATCCATGGGAAAAATGAATAGTAGCGCAGCCGGTTTGTGATCGTGCTTATACCTGGCAGGAGCGACTGATAGACGACTTCCGTTGGCCGAGCCATGCCGAGCGGGTCGAGACCAGACGCCTGACCCATTTCAGTCCATTCGGGAAGGCCCTGCCCGGGCAACGTGGCGAGCTTACTCATGTGATTTAGAGCGCCAAGTCACGCGGACATGGAATAAGGAGATGGAAATGGGGTGACCACAGACATCTGAAAAATTTGGCATTCAGTTCGTGAACCCGAACTGTGTAATCTCAACCTTATTTCCGCTAATTTTTACCTCAGCGACGTAGTTGCGCCTGATTTCAGCATTGAAGGCATTCCTTGCATCAACCCATGACCCCAGCGTCACCACACATGCTCCGCCTCGGCTTTCGAGGACCTTCTGAGCAGGCGAAAATGGAAACTTGGCACTTCGGGGTGATTGAAGGTGGGCCTTAGCGTGTTGCTTGACGTAGTTGTGGGCGAGTTGCTGCTCATAGTTGCCGCAATCGGCAATGGCAGGAACGGCGATCAACAGAGTTGCCATGATCGCAATAACGAGCCGCATTCCAAATCCCCCCTATAAAATTCAACTAGTTCGCTTCTAAATTGCAGCACCAACACCAGCCGTCAACTTCGAAAGCGATGTTGGGCGGCACCGCGACACGCGTGACGTAATCGAGGGTCTGGATCTGCCTGGTCAGAGACTAAACGCTGGTCCTGAAAGCGATCCTGCTAGAAACCTAATTGAGGAAGAGAAGTTTTCCGGCACTTCAACAGCTATCCATAGGGTATGTCGGGAACCAACCCTTATGCCAGCTTCGAGACAATCCCAACGTTTGCTCGGGGCACAAAACAGGACACTCGACTTGCTCAAGTCAAACGATTTGATTTGGCCCTTTGTTGACTGTCAGCGACTTAAGCTTAATGACTGCTTTCGGCGTCAAAGTGGAAATTCAGCTTCAACATTCGATAATTTCCCCAATATGGAAAACTGATTGAGAGTTCGAATTCGGGCACACCCCCTCAGAAGATCAATCACATTCTTCGAAGCCCGACTCCCAGCACTTGGTAGACAGCTTTTGTGCATTGGTTATCTGTTCGCCAGACATCAATTTAGATATCACTGATTTCAGTTCATTTGCACTCTCATCGCCCGGGATGGACGCAATGGATGCCCAAGAATATGCCCGCAAAAGATCTTTCGATACTCCTCTGCCCAGTGCGTAAGACCTCGCGAGGCTTGTCTGTGCACTGATAATCCCGGATTTCGCGGATAGTGAGAACCATTTGAATGCCTCAACATCATTTTGGGGCAGCCCTGAGCCTTCAGTGTAAAGCATAGCAAGGTAAAATTGGGCTTCTGGATGACCTGCCTCGGCTGCAAGCCGCAACCACTTCGCCGCCTCCACGTAATTTTGTGGGACACCAAGCCCAGCCATGTACGCTGCACCGACGGCCAGCTGCGCATCAACATGCTCTTGCTCAGCAGCGAGCAACGCCCACTCCATTGCCTCCGATGCGTCTTCCGGAACTACCTCTCCCCTCAAGTAGTAACGGCTCAGCTCAAGCTGAGCATTCGCGTGCCCTTGCGCTGCGGCAACCCTGTACCATTTTAACGCTTCGGTGTCGCTTTGGGGCACGCCTTCGCCATTCGCGAATATTTTAGCGAGCATGCCAGGCGCTAAGTAGTGTTCCTGTTCAGCGGCGAGGCGCAGCCACTTTATGGCCTCAGTAAGATCCTGATCCACTTCGAACCCATAATATAATATTGCCCCTAAATTGAATTGCGCGCGGTCATCACCCTGCTCTGCAGATAGATAGTACCACTTAAGTACTTCATCCATATCTTTTGGAATACCGGAACCAAGGTTGTACATCCGCCCCAAACTATACTGCGCACCCGCATCGCCCTCCTGGGCTGCCAGAAGATACCATCGAAAAGCCTCGTCATAGTCCTGCTCAACGCCTCTGCCCGTTTGGTACAGTTCGCCAACTATAGCTTGCGCATCAACCCTTCCGCTCTCTGCGGATAGAAGAAACCATCTAGCTGCTTCTGCATCATCCGGAGGGGTACCGCGCCCGCCAGAATAAAACATGCCCGCCATATACTGACCACCAGCATGCCCTTGGTTACCGGCCTGTATATACAATTTGAGCGCTTCTACGTCGTCTTTCTCTACGCCTAAACCTAAAAAATACTTCGTGGCCAGACTCACTTGACCGTCCGGATCCCCTGCTGAAGCAAGCCGTCGAAGTTCCTGAACCTCTCGCGCCTGCTCTTCTTCAAATGGCACGTATTCTTGCTCATCGGTCGGTGTTTGAGCCGAAGCCACACCGCACTCCAGCACGTTGAGCAATGCCAAAACTGCGATTGCGATTAGATTACGATAGAACATCCACGAATTCCCCCGGTTTGGGAAGTTAAGCTGAATGTGAGCGGGCAACAACTCAGCCAATAAGTCAAATCATCTGATGGCTGCGCAAGCCGTATCCTAATGAGAAGGCGACAACCAATTCCCCTTTTCGATATCTCAAGACATCGCCTGAGATCATCCAACCTGCCGTAAGGTTGTATTTTCGGTTTTGCGTCCGATAAAAACGCGCCCAGTTTCCATCTAATGTCAGCTTTTTAATCGAAAGCCGCCTGACCTGAGCCCCTCGCGCCCCTCATTCATTTCGAGAGTCTGGCCCTTTCATAGCCCATGGCTTGAGACGTGGCGAGCGTGTCGGGAGCGGAGCTTCCAACATGCACGAGCGACCGGCGCGCTGCGGGGGTGAGCCCGCCGAGCGATGAGTGAGGCCGATGGTGGTTATAGTCATGTCGCCAACGACTATGGCCAATAATATCTGATAATTTAATGCTGACGGCATCCAGTCGACAGGGCGAACGGTACGATTCTTTCGTTTTCTGTTACTCCGTAAGGTACCCCATAATGCCAACTGGAATACGGACACTGCGCGGACACTGCGGAGCGAGAGAGAGATTTCGCTCGCCCGCTACGCCAATACGCTGTTTTCTTTGAGGAAATGGTGTGCCCAGCAGGGTTCGAACCTGCGACCTACTGATTAAAAGTCAGTTGCTCTACCAGCTGAGCTATGGGCACGCCGAAGGCGCCATTTAGGCAACGGCGCTTCCCGGGTCAACCGCTACCTGCACAGCGAGGCTTGATGTCGCCATATTTTTCGCATCACCCTGAGACAATGAGCACAAAAATTCTTTGTTTTGGCGCCTTTGCTGCGCTTGCCGCATGCGCCAGTACCCCACAATCATCGGTCCCGGCCAATGGCAGTGCAGACCCCTCCTTCAGCACCAATGTCGGGACGGCGACGAACAGCGCGATGGAAAAAACGCGCGAAGGCCTGCCGGATGCGGCCCTGTCGCCTCTGGAAGACTTCAATCTGCGCCGGGACGAGATCCCGCCGATCCTGCAGGACATGAAAAGCCCTTACGAACTCTCGCCCATGCTGACCTGCGAACAGGTCGAAGGCCAACTGGCCAAGCTCGACCTTGTCCTGGGGCCAGACTGGGACACGCCCAATCCGGACGAGCGCCTGCGCACGGAAGTGCTCGCCGATTCGGCCGCTGAGGCGACGTTGAGCGCGCTGGCATCCGAAGCCCGGGGCTTTATCCCCTTTCGCGGCCTTATCCGGAAAGCGACCGGCGCCGAAAGCCATGAGAAGAAATACAACAAGGCGTTCAAGATCGGCGCACAGCAACGCGCCTATCTGAAGGGCTATGGCCTTGCAAAAGGCTGTCCGCCGCCCGCCCGCCCGGATTTCCTGGTCATCCCCGAAATCGATGATGGCATCGAGTTCAAGGGCGATGCACCCACACCCGCGCCTATGCTTGGGTATCCGCCTTCGGAGACGACTTTGTCCCCGCCCAGCGCACCGCCAATTCAGAGCGAAGGGCTTCAAACCGTCCCTCCTGAATACTGAGGCGGATTTCGGCCATCAGGGCCTGGAAAAAGGCGGTGTTGTGCCAGCTGAGCAGCATCGGACCGAGATACTCGCCCGCCTTGAACAGATGGTGGTAATAGGCGCGCGAGTAATCCCTGCTGGCCGGGCAATCGACCGCTTCGTCAATCGGCGACAGGTCTTCAGCGAATTGGGCGTTCTTGACGTTCACAGGACCCGCCCATGTCCAGGCTTGTCCATGACGCCCTGACCGGGTTGGCAGCACGCAGTCAAACATATCAATGCCCCGCGCGACGCTCTCGACCAGATCAATCGGTTTGCCGACACCCATCACATAGCGGGGCAGCGCGTCTGGCAGGTGCGGAACCGTCATGTCGATAGTGGCGCACATCTGCTCGTGGCCCTCCCCGACCGCCAGCCCGCCGAGCGCGATGCCGCCAAAGCCCTGCGCAATTACGCCCTTGGCGGACTGTTCGCGCAGGTCAGCGAAGTTTGAGCCCTGGATGATGCCGAACAGTGTCTGGCTATCACGATCACCGAATGCATCGAGTGAGCGCTGGCCCCAATCAAGCGACAGTTTGAGGCTGCGCTCGGCTTCCTTGTGCGTGCAGGGGAAGTTGGTGCATTCGTCGAGCTGCATGGAAATGTCGGCACCCAGCAGGTCAGCTTGAATCTCGATGCTCCACGCCGGTGTCAGGCGGTGCGTTGAGCCGTCAATATGGCTCTGGAAGGTTACGCCATCGGCATCCATCTTCCGCAGCTGGGCAAGGCTCCAGACCTGGAAGCCACCACTATCGGTCAGCATCGGGCCTTTCCAGCCGGAAAAGGCGTGCAGACCGCCGAGGCGTTTCACGCGTTCAGCACCCGGCCGCAGCATCAGGTGATAGGTATTGCCAAGGATGATGTCAGCGCCGGCCGATTTCACCTGATCCATATACAACGCCTTCACCGTACCGGCCGTTCCCACGGGCATGAAGGCCGGCGTGCGAATATCGCCGCGCGTCGTGGAGAGCGTGCCGGTGCGAGCCGCACCTTCGGTCGCTTTGATCTTGAAAGGGAATGTCGCCATGCGTGAGGCCTATAAGCGCTGCGGTCTTTCCTGCCTAGGGTTCCGATGCGTCACGGCTTGAAGCCACTGCTTGACCGGCGCATGCTGAAAGAAAACGAGGGACGGAAATGAAAGATCTGGCTGGCAAGACGGCATTCGTGACGGGCGCGGCATCGGGCATCGGCTTGGGCATCGCGACCGCCTTGGCGCAAGCGGGCGTCAAAGTGATGATGGCAGATATCGAGAAGGACGCGCTGGACAAGGCGATCAGCGACCTGAGACTAACCAATGCAGACGTTGAGGGCGTGATCGCCGATGTCTCCCTCAAGGAACAGCTTCAGGCTGCCGCCGACGCCACCATTGAGCGCTTCGGCAAGGTACATATCCTGGTCAACAATGCCGGCGTCGGCGGCGCGGGCGGCTATGGCCAATGGAACGATGCTGCATGGGACTGGACCATCGGCGTCAACCTGATGTCGGTCGTCTGGGGCTTCGAGATTTTTGGCCCGCTGATGGAGTCGCATGGCGAAGGCGGCCAGATCGTTTCGACGGCCTCGATGGCCGGCCTCGTCGCCGCCGTCGCACCTGCTTACAACGTCACCAAGTATGGCGTTGTGGCCTTGTCAGAAGGCCTGCGCCAAGAACTCGCCCCACGCGGAATTGGCGTGTCGGTGCTGTGCCCGGGCTTCATTCGTACGAAAATCATGGAATCGGGACGCAACCTGCCGGGCCGGTTTGCCAGCAAGATCGACGTACAAGCCGCAGCGGAGCAAGCAGCCGAGTCCGAATTTGCCCAAATGGCGGCGAACCTCATCAACAACGGGATCGACCCGCTTTATGTTGGCGAGCTGGTGCGCGAAGCGATTGAGGAAGACTGGCCGTACATCCTGACCGATACGATGTTTGAATCAGGTGTCGACGAACGGTTCGCGGCAATCAAGGCAGGTTTCGATCGTATTCGAGACCGCACACCGCGGCATTAGAACTCGATTTCAGCGCCAATCAGTTCCGGCAATTGCAAGACGATCAGGAGGTCGCGCATTTCCTGGCGCGCGGCCACGTGGCTCATCGTGAAGGACACGTTGGAGCCCTTCTCGGTAAGGTCCAGAAGGGTCAGGCCGGCCGGGAAGAGTTCACGATAGATGACGCGCTCTGACAGGCCAGGCGCAAGGCGGAAGCCGATGCGCTTGGACAGGTTCTCGAGCGCTTCACCGACGCGTTCCTTGTTCTTGGCAGCCAGCGGCGACATGCGATTGCGCATCACGATCCAGTCGATCGGACGACGGCTCGCCTGGGCCTTTTTCTTGCGGCATGACCAGACCATTTCCGAATAGAAGCTGGGCCGGATCACTTCGAGGGTTTGCGGGTTCACGTCGCCCAGAAGGTCGAAGTCGACGAAGCTGTCATTCAGCGGCGTGATCAGGCTGTCAGCGCTGACATGCGCAAGGCGCGACAGGAACGTGTCACCGCCCGGCGCATCAACCAGCACGAAATCGCAGGCCTTTTTCAGGCGTGCGAGGCTGGACAGGAAACGCTGGGTTTCCTCGGCTTCGGCCTTGTCGAGATCACGCTCGGTGCTGGCATCAACGCGGATAATCTCCGGCATTGGTAGTTTCGCACCGGTGGACGTCATCCAGCGCAGGCGGTTCTCAAGGTAACGGGTGAGTGTACGCTGGCGGACATCAAGGTCGATGATGCCAACCTTCTTGCCCATGCGCATCAGCGCAACGGACAGGTGCATGGAAACGGTCGACTTGCCGGCACCGCCCTTTTCGTTGCCGATCACAATCACCCGCGCATCGCGTTGCTGCACTGACATGTCCGGGACACCCACCTGACTTACTGGGGCGAATCCATCTGCGGGCATGTTGGGCGACTCCACACGATCTCAACGGTTGAACAGCAAGGAACGGGGTTCCTCAGGCGACGCGCGATACTTCTTCACTGCCGCGACGAGTCGCGGCGGGCATGAAAGCAGGCCGATCTTCAAACAGGTCGGCATCTTCAATAGGCGCCGGACCGTAGCTCGCCGCCATAGGCTCGCCGTCGAAAAGAATCGCATCACCAACGAGGGCACCGAATGGCACACCTTCAGGCATCCTGTCGAGCACGGGAGCGTGCGCCGAAATCTGTGTGAGCAGTGACCGCAATCCACTGAGGGCGCCCGAGACACGCGACATTTCGCGCGAGAAGACATAAGCCTCTGCGGAAACGGGTGTTGCGGCGCGGTCAAACATCCATTCGTCAGACACGTGATCAGGTTCGATGGACCGAATCCGCGGCTCAGGGGCCACAGCTTCAAGTATTCTGGACCTGCCAGCAGCGACCCGAAGGGCTGCAGAAAGCGCGAAAGACTTAATCGGAGCGAGGATGCGGTGTGTCATGGCTTTAAAATTCCCTCGTTTGGGTTAACAAGTCGTTTACTTCATAGCCAGTCGGGGCCTTTTCAAAGTGAATTCGAGTACAGGTAAACCGGTAACGGTCGTGAACACGCGCGCCCAGTTGGGGCAGCACATCCGAGCATGGAAGCAGGCCGGCGAGACGGTGGGATTCGTGCCCACGATGGGGGCCCTGCATGGAGGTCACCTCTCCCTCGTTGAAAAAGCACGGGAAAAGGCCTCCCGGACTGTCGCCAGCATCTTCGTAAACCCCGCCCAGTTTGCTCCTGGAGAGGATTTCGAGACCTATCCACGCGACTCCGATATCGACATCGCCAAGCTCGAATCTGTCGGCTGCGATTTGGTGTATTTGCCATCCGTTGAGGAGATGTATCCTGAAGGCAACACGACGAACGTGCGAGTCGAGGACATGTCCGACCTGCTTGACGGTGTCCATCGGCCCCACTTTTTCTATGGCGTTACCACGGTGGTTGCCCGCCTGTTCCTGCATGTTCAGCCTGACGTCGCGGTATTTGGCGAGAAGGACTATCAGCAGCTGCAAATCATCCGCCGCATGGTGCGCGACCTGGGCTTTCCCATTGAGATCGTTGGGGGGGAGACGACGCGCGACGCTGATGGCCTCGCGCAGTCATCGCGCAACCTCTACCTCAAACCGGAGGAACGAGTTGCCGCTGGCGCGCTTCAGGCGGCGCTGCACCGGGCTTCTGTGCGACTGGCGATTGGCGTCACGCCATCGGTTGCGCTGGACGAAGCACGTGCGCTCGTAACGGCGGCCGGATTCCGCCAGCTTGACTATGTCAGCCTTGTTGATCCGGCCACGCTGCTGGACCTGCCCAATACACCGCTGACGCCAGGAACGATCGCGCGTCTGCTCGGCGCAGCATGGATTGGCAAGACGCGCCTGATCGACAATATCAGCGCGACCCGGTGAAATCCTTCAGGGCGGATAGAACGGTTTCGTTGTCCGCTGCTGATCCGACGCTGATGCGAAGGCGCGTCGGCAGGCCGTAACCGCCAACCGCTCGCACAAGGATATCGCGCGCCTTGAGGAAGGCATGCGCCTCAGCTGCGCGCTCGGGCGAACCGAAATCCGGCAGCACGAAGTTTGCGTTAGACAGCGGCGTAGTCAAACCCATTGCATTCAGGGCGTCCGTCATCCTCGCCCGCCAGAGCGTGTTGTGCTCCCGGCTTTTGGCAATGAATTTCGCGTCACCGATGCTGGCGATGCCAGCCGCCACGGCAAGGCTGTTTACGTTGAACGGGCCGCGAATACGCTGGAAGGTCTCGGCGATAGCTTCCGGCAGGTAAGCCCAGCCGAGGCGCGCCGCCGCCAGCCCGTGAATTTTCGAGAAGGTGCGCATCATCACGGTGTTTGCCCGCCGGTCGACCAGGTCGCGGATCGTTGTTTCGTATTCAACGCCGACATATTCGGCATAGGCGCCATCGATGACGAACAGCACATGCGGGGGCAAGGCATCCTGCAATTGGGTCAGCGCCTCGACTGGCATCATCGTTCCGGTCGGATTGTTCGGGTTAGCGAGGAACAGGATTTTCGTCCGCTCCGACACGCCGCCGAGGATGGCATTGGCGCCCGCCGTCAGGTCCGTCTCAGGCACCGAGATGCAGGTTGCTCCATGCGCAGTGGCTGAAACCGCATACATTGAGAAGGCATGTTCGGTTTGCAGGATTTCGTCGCCGGGCCCCGCATAGCACTGGGTCAGGAGGTGGATGATCTCATCCGAGCCAGATGAGACGACGATCCGGTTTATGTCGGCAATACCCGTGGCCGCAGCGATGGCTTCACGCAACGCGCGATAGGTCGGGTCGGGATAGACGTGCACGCCGCTCGCGGCCTCGCGCATGGCCTCGATGGCCAGAGGGTTTGGCCCGAACGGGTTTTCATTCGAGGCCAGCATCACGACAGGCCCCTTGGCACCGGCCAGCTTGCCGCCGGGCACATAGGGTTTCGTGTTCAGGATGTGCGGCAGGGGGCGAATGTCAGTCATCCCCGGCGGTTACACCAAAGCAGGCCGCCGGGAAATGCCGATTTCGTCGCGGCGCCAACGAAACAGGCCGCCTTGAGGGGCGGCCTGTATCAAAACGGGAGAGTGGAACGATTAGTTCACAGAACCGTATTCCGCGCCAGCTTCGGTAAAGTAAGCGCGCCAGAAGGCCTTCACGTCGGCCAGCGGCAAGTCGTAGATCTGGCGGGGCACTATGCGGGCCACGACCTGAACCTTGTCCATATGCGGCTTGGTCTCTGCCAATTTCGATCCGAGATAGGCGTCATAATCAGCGCCGACCTTGTAAAAGGAGAAGCCATCGGAATGCTGCATCAGGTCTGACACGACGACGACCCGGCGCTTTTCGTTGGACGCCTGGAAGTCTGCCCTGTCGGCAATCGTGTAGAGCGCCTCAAACAATGGTGAGCTTGGCTGGCGCGTGTCTTCAAGCGCGGTTTCAATCTCGGTGATCAGCGGCTTGTAGAAAGTCGACTGCCAGGCCTGCTCGATCATGCGGGGATTTTGCGTAATCGGATTGGCGTCGGCGATGCTGCCCGGCGAACATTTCACGAAGATGACCTTGGGATCATACGGGCTCGCCGCATTCGGCGTCATGACCGTCAGGCGACCGTATTTCGGCAGCGCACGCGCTTCATTGTCGACGAATTCGTGGACCCAATCGAGGTCGTTCGGATTGAACGGGTCTGACTGGTCCAGCAGGATGACTGTATGGGCCGGATCCTTGCGATCCATGCGGCAGGCGGTTTCCGCCATAACGGTGGGCGGAATGTTGAACGCGACCAGCGCGAACAGTCCGAACACGCCTGCCAGCATCAGGCCGATCATGCCGCGCCAGAACCACGGTCCCTTTTCTCTTCTTCTAGCCATCGTCTTTGCCTCCTGGCACCGGGTCTAGGCCCGGCGCGCTTCGTCCACGGATACAAAGGCCTTGCCGGCGCTCTTGCCGTCACGAACCTTTTCGATTTCTTCGCCCACTTTTTTCTCGATGCTCGAGAGGCCCTTCTGGACCTGTTGGATATGCGTCTCCAGCCATTCACGCGTCATGTTGAGCGCTTTGAGGTTCTGGTCGATCGCCTTGATCGCGGCATTCGCCTGCTCACGCTCTTTTGTGTAGTCGAACGGCGGCAATTGCGGCGTAACGATCTCATCGAAATAGGCCGGGCACGCTGCCTGCTCGCCCAGCTTGTCACGCAGGGAATTGCGCTGGCGGCGGTGGGCCTGACGATAGGCGACTTTCAGTGAGCGCTCCTGGTCGGCAGCCTTGGCCGCAATCGAAACGGCCACATCACGGCGCGATTCAAGCTCATTCATCGCCTTTTCGATTTCACGTTTGGCGGCAGCATGGCGCGAGAGCTGTGTCTCGAACCAGAGGCGGCACTGGGTGAAATAGTCAGACAGGTCATCACGCACGCCATTGCGCACCTGCTGGCGACGCTCATAGGCTTTGCGTTCCTTGCGCCAGACACGGCCATAGCCGGGATAACGGTCGGAAATACGATCATAGCCTTCGTAAACGGCAAGGCCGAACACGGTGAGCCCCATGAACAGAAGACCAAGCGCAATGAAGCTTTCAAGCCCGAAGATGTTCGGGAACATGCTGGAAAGCACAGCGCCCGGCGCAATGTCGAACATAGAGAATTCGGCCATTGTTCCAGCCTGCGTGGCCGCAATCAACCCGATCTCCACCGCATCGCGGAAGTGGGCGACAAAGAAGTTCAGGATGACACCGCTGACCAGCGCGAGCGCCGCGACAACGCCGCCGAAAACCCGCAAGCCAATATTCGGATGATTGAGCGCATAGCGCAGGCCAAAAAAGCCTGCGATCACACCAAAGCAAACATTCACGGCGCTGACAGCGAAGGCAATCATCAGGCCGCCCATCAGGCCAGAGGCCTGCGCGTCCTTGAACAGCAACGCGTTGAAGCCGCCTTCGATCACCATGATGAAAAGCAGGATCGCCACCGTCTGTTCGACATTCTTCTTGATATCTGGCGTGCGGTCGCCGATCCGGTCGCCGTGACGGGCGCGGAAGGTCTGCAGCTCAATGATCGCCGCCGAGTGGCTTTCGCGAGCATCGGTCACATCATCCATCTCATGATGGCGATATTCGTTTTCTTCCGACTTTATCGCTTCGCGCAACTGGTCGGGATAGATGTCGATTGGCGTGCAATCGTGGATAAAGTTGCGGACATTGGCAGACGTCGTGCTGAGCCAAGTGGTCAGGCCCCGGCGCACGGTCTCGGCGCGCTCTGCGATTTGCTGCTCGCGCTCGCTCCACTGGTCCTGCGTAATGGCGTCGGAGGCCGGGATCGCGTCAGTCGCATCCTGCTTGGCATCGCGCTTGGTCAGCGCCCGATTGAAGCCAAGCTCGCCCTGGGCCAGCTTTCCTTTCAGACCGAAATCCGACAGTTCCGCGGTCGTCTCCAGCGGCTTGATCTTCGACTGGCATCCGACGTCTGCGCCCCAGCGCACAGTTTTCTTCAGCATCATATTACCTCTTAACAACGGAAGGCTTGGTATTAACCTTCGCCGACAATGCGCCGGACGCGTAAACAGAGGGTGAAAGCTCGCGACGTCTTGCTGTTTGGTAATGTTGGTTAATCCCACGCCCGCGGTTCCGGGGGTGGGAGTTAATTATTCAATATCTTACAAGCCATTGCGTTAACGGCGCCCCTCGGTGGAGACGCCGTTGGCCCGTTTGAAGCGCTAAGAAAAAGCTAAGGTCTGCGATGCGAAATATTCGTGGCGCTTACGCAACACCGATTACAGGGCTGGCCAGCCCTCCTATTCGGAAACTTCCGGAGGCATGATTTGCGGCGCATCGACGAAGGGCTTGATTCCAAAGTACGGGTAAATCTCGCTGGGGAAGTAGACCACACCATCCTTGGCTACCAGTTCGATGGTCTTGATCGCCTTCAGGTCTTCGACCGGATTGCCGGGCACGAGGAAAAAGTCCGCCTTCTTGCCGGGCGTGATCGAACCGATCTCGTCTCCGAGCCCCATATAGGCCGCTTCTTCGAGGGTCGCACGGGCCAGGATCTCTGCGGGCGTGAATCCGACATTCTGATAGAGTTCGAGTTCGCGGTGCAGAACGAATGAACCGCCCATATCCGTTCCGAAGACGATGAAGATGCCGCGATCCTTCATCCGCTTGAGCGTGTCAGTGATCTGATCGAAGGCACCGGAATAGGCGGCATCATCTTCAGGGGTTTCGATATTCGACCAGGCTGCGCGGGCGTCGCGCTGAACACCGACCGGCATATGATCGACATAGTCGGCCATGCCGGGCTGGATTTCACCATTTCGCGAGAGCAGCAGCGCCTCATGGATCGCATAGGTCGGGTCGATGGCGACATTATTGTCGACCATCAGGTCCAACGTGTGCTGGACGATATCGCTGTCGAGATCGAGCTTGGGCAGGCGCTGGAGAGCCGTCAGGCGCAGCAGCGTGCGGGTGTCTTCTTCGGCGGCCAGGACCCAGCCAAGCATGACCTGGTTGATATGGGTCATCTCGTCATAACCGGCTTCGATCATGGTGTTGGCATTGGTGAAGGCCGGGACGTGACCGGTGACACCGAGGCCGCGCTTGCGGGCCTGAGCAACCATCGCAGGGACCCAGGCCGGGTTCATCGAGTTGTAGATCTTGATCTGGAAGAAATTGCCTTCATCGGCATAGCGGTTCACGGCGGCGACAGCTTCTTCCTCGCTGGTGACGAGCGTTCCGTTGTTCGAACTGAACGGGCTCTTGCCTTCAATGAAGCCGTTCTTGACGACGCGCGGCCCGGCAAGGACTCCGCTGTCCATTTTGGCAATCAGGGCATTGAGCGTGTCGTTATCATTGCCCATGTCGCGGACCAGCGTGATGCCGGCGGCGATGTTCAGCAGGGCATCTTCCTGGCCGAGGTGGGCGTGCATGTCGGTGAGGCCGGGAACGAGGGTTCCGCCCTTGCCGTCGATGACGGTTTCGTCGGGTTGACTGGTATTGGCCGCGTCGATGGACTTGATCGTGGTGCCGTCGACGAGGACCGAAACGGGACCTGTCAGCGCTTTCGTCACGGGATCAAAGACGCGGACATCAGCAATGCGCAGGGGACCGTCAAATGCGTGGGCGGTCTTGGCCTGGATGGTTTCGAACCGCGTGGTCGACAGCGAAACCGCGAGATCCTTGAGCTGTTGCTCGGCCGCTTCATAGCCGGCGCGAACGATGATGAAGTTCGGCGTTATCTGGGCGAAAAGGGTATTGGACTCATCAAGCAGGAAATAGGTCGGGTCGAGGCTTTCACCTGTCAGGGCAAAGGCCGTGGCTGAGACGGCGCCGGACGCCCCATCGACAGTGGCGGTTTCCAGGGCCTCGAGGCGCAGTGCACCGGCGGGATAGGCGGGCAGCGCCCGGTCATCATCGGCCAGCAGCGCAGCGGAATAAACCGCGAGCGCATAAGGCGACGCGTTCTGGGCGATGTAGATGGATGGCTCTGTGACCGAGGCTGTGCCCGGACCAGTCGTGTCGACCCAGTTGGCGGTGTCGCCTTCGTGCGAGAAGCTTTCGGCGATCTTGTTGCCGAATGTGGTGTTGCCATCGACTGTCCAGCTGACGGGCAGGCCGTCGTCGCCGAGCGAAATGGTTTCGGCGAGGGTCGGGCCACGGCCATTGTTGCGGTATTCGAAATTGACCGAGATATCATCACCGGTGCGGGTGGCGGTGAGCGCGCCGATCTTTGTGTTATTGATGAGGACAGAGAAGGTTTCGACGACGGGCGAAGGCGCGGTGGCAACAGGCGTTTCAACCAGGGTTTCGGTCTCCAGAGGCGCCTCGTGTGTGCAGGCGCCAAGCCAGAGCGCGCCACCCAGCGCAGCCAGTGCAATCCGGTTCATCATCACGAATATCTCCCCTCGCCGCGCGCCCCTTGCGCTGCAGCCATGAAGATTGGTCGCACAGATGATGGTGGGAATCCAGATCAATCCCAATACGTGCGACGCCTGTCGGGGCGCCTGGAAGGAAAGGCTGGATTGTCGGGATCAGTTTCGGCGTCAGGTGTCGGGAATGACACCTGCGAACGCGCATTTCCAGCCGCGGTCGGGATGTGTTGCACGGGTTGCAGACAGGTGGGGTTGAGACCCCGGCATGTGCCGCGGGTGTGGGGGTGATGGGGCGACCAATGCGCGTTTCAGCCGGGCCGACACGGGTGCATGGAAACAGCACGAAGGATGCACGGACAGATCGTCAGACAATTCACCGATGACGACGCGGCCATTCCACATCTGGCCCCATAGCATTTGCGAGCCGGGGCCACCGGCGACGCGGAACCATTTTTTCAAACGCTGGATGCGCCAGAAGGTCAGCGGCCATATGGGCAGCAGATACCAGGGCAGGCCCGGCATGGGCAAGAGGAGGGAGAAGTGTGGCATCACGGTGCAGTCTACACCGGGTGCAGGAGGGGGCGGATAAGCACCCCCTCCGCAGGTTGTCCGGCCTAGGCCATTTCGATGATGGTGACGTTGGCGACGCCGCCGCCTTCACACATGGTTTGCAGGCCCCAGCGCTTGTTGCGCGCCTTCAGGCCGTAGATCAGCGTGGTCATCAGCTTGGTGCCGGTGGCCCCGAGCGGGTGGCCCAGCGCGATGGCACCGCCATTGACGTTCAGCTTTTCCGGGTCTGCGCCGGTATGCTTAAGCCAGGCCATCGGGATCGAGGCGAAGGCTTCGTTGACTTCATAGAGATCAATGTCGGACATTTTCATGCCGGCGCGTTGCAGGGCGCGGTCTGTGGCGAAGAGTGGCTCTTCCAGCATGATGACCGGATCGCCGGCCGTGACGGTGAGATTGTGGATGCGGGCGAGCGGCGTGAGGCCGTGGCGCTTGACCGCTTCGGCCGAGGCGATGAGCACGGCAGACGCGCCATCGCAGATCTGGCTGGCGGTGCCTGCGGTGAGGATGCCGCCTTCGGCCATTGTCTTCAGGCTGGCGAGGGCCTCCATCGTGGTACCGGGGCGGATTCCTTCATCGGCATCATGCATGGCAACCTCGCCTTCGGGCGTAATGATCTCGACAGGGACGATCTCGTCCTTGAAGGCACCGGCGGCATGGGCCGCTGCGGCGCGGGCCTGGCTTTCGACACCGAACGCATCTGTCTGCTCACGCGTGAAGCCATGCTTCTTGGCAACCATTTCGGCGCCGACAAACTGGCTGAAGCCCTTGATGCCATATTTTTGCTTGATCGTGTCAGAGATGGGCGAGATGCCGGAACCCGGCAGGAAGTTCGAGCCCATCGGCGCGCGGCTCATCGATTCAACGCCGCCTGCGATGATGACATCCTGCGTGCCGGACATGACCGCCTGCGCGGCGAACTGGATCGCCTGTTGCGACGAGCCGCACTGGCGGTCGATCGTGACGGCAGGGACGCTGTCAGGCAGACTGGAGGCGAGCACGCAGCTGCGCGCGACCTGGCCAGCCTGTTCACCCGCCTGTGTGACGCAACCGAAGATGACGTCCTCGATGGCGGCGGGGTCGATACCGGCACGGGCAACAACCGCATCGAGCGCGCGGGCGCCGAGATCGTTCGCATGGATGCCCGAGAGGCGGCCATTGCGGCGGCCCCCGGCGGTGCGCACAGCGGCGCAGATATAGGCTTCAGCCATTGTTGAGTTTCCTTCCTTTTCGCCATTGGGCGGCGGTGTTCACCAGTGATGGAGGGAATGTAGGCAGGGTTCCCTAGGGGTGAGCAAGGGGGTGCGCGTCAGCCCAGCCGCTTTTCCATCCCTTGTCGGGATAGCGGCCCGTCTTGACGGGGCCGGGCACCGATGGAAGCTAGCGCCCATGTTGAAACGCCCTGCCAGACCCGCCGCCGCGATGCTGCTCGCCTCGCTTCTCCTTTCCACCGCTGCGGCCAACGCCCAAGCACCCGCCGAGGCGGCGGGCCCCATCAGAACCATCTATGCCGATGCCACGCTGATTGATGGCACGGGGGCCCCGGCCCATGAGCACCAGGACATCATCGTCGAGGGCGAACGCATCGTCGGCATCGTGCCGCATGGAGACGCGGCGACGCAGGAGGCCACGCCCGCCATTATCGTAAACCTGTCCGGCCGGTATGTGATGCCCGGCCTGATCGACACGCATGTTCACTTGGCAACACCGCCCGCCCCGGCCATGGCGCGCGCTATGCTGCGCCGGAACCTGTATGGCGGGGTGACCGCCGTGCGGGACATGGCGGACGATATTCGTTCGGTGGCTGAACTCGCGCGGGAGGCCCGGTTCGCAGAAATCCCGGCACCCGACATTTATTATGTCGCCCTGTTCGCCGGACGGCCTTTCTTCGCGGACCCACGGGTCGCGGCGGCGAGCATGGGATACGCGCCCGGCACCGCGCCGTGGATGCAGGCGATCGACGCGGAAACGGACCTGAAAGAGGCGGTCACCCTCGCCCGGGGCACCGGCGCCACAGCGATAAAGATCTATGCGGACCTGCCGCCGGACCTTGTATCCGCGATCACCGCGGAAGGGCACCGGCAGGGCCTGAAAGTGTGGGCCCACAGTGCCGTGTTCCCGACGCGCCCGACCGAGGTGATCGCTGCGGGCGTCGATACAGTGAGCCATCTCTGCTACCTCGCCTACGAGGCGGGCCCGGCCATGCTGGAAGCCTATGAGGACCGTACCCCGGTGGACGAAACCTATCTGGAGCAACCGGAAGACCCTGTGATGGCGGGCCTGTTCGCCAGCATGCTGGAAGAAGGCACCATCATTGATGCGACGGGCAGCCTGTTCGTGCTGCAGGAAGCCGCGCGGAAGGCAGACCCGAACGCAAAGCCGCTGCGCTGCACGGGCGCAGCCATGACACGGCTGACGCGGCAGGCCTGGAAGGCCGGCGTGCCCCTTTCGACCGGGACAGACACGGTTTCCGGCGCAGAGAATGCCTGGCCGGACGTGTTCGATGAACTCGCCTTCCTTACGCAGGACGTGGGCATGCCGGCGATTGAGGTGATCCATTCGGCGACCGATGTCGGCGCGCAGGCGATTGGCGTGGAGGCGGAGATGGGCACACTGGCGCCCGGCAAGCTCGCGAATTTCGTGATTCTGGCAGATGACCCGCTGGCCGACATTCAGAACATCCGCTCCATCGAGATGACCGTGAAACGTGGCGCACAATACCGCCGGGCGGATTATAGGCCGGTAACCGAGGAAGAGATGGCCGAGGGTAAATGACTGGCGTGGCGGGAGGCAGCATACGCTGTTACCCCAGCCGCTTTTCCAGCAGGAGAGTGGTGAGCCCGCTGTTCCATTCTTCGTCAGGATAGCGGCCCTTTTCGACATAGCCGCGCCCGGCATAGAAGGCCTGGCTGGCCATGTTGAACGTGTCGGTTTCGAGGCGGGCGGCGGGGAAGCCGGCGCGGACGATCTCGGCTTCGGCCAGGTCCATCAGGGACGTGCCCGCGCCGGAGCGCGCATGGGCTGAATGGACGTGGAGCGCGTGAATGAAATCATCCCGCCAGTGAACGAGGCCAATGATTTCGCCCGCCCGCTCTGCGACGCGGAACTCAAGCGCGCATCGCGCGACATAATCAGCGGGGCGATTTTCGCGCGCATAGGCCTCCACCGCAGCAGGCGTGATGGCAGGGCGCCATGTCGATTGGAATGTGCTGTGCAGGATGGCGATGAGGGCAGCGCCGTCAGCGGCGCGTGCGGGGCGGATGTGGACGGGGGCGGTCATTGGATGATGGGTGCATGATGTGAGTGTGGTGGGCAACTGGAAGATGGTGGGGTCGAGACGCTCAACTCACCCTAAGCTTGCTTAGTATGGGATAGCGTATACTTGCTGGACAAATCTCAGGACAACAAATCTGCGGAATGACTAAGAGTTGAATCACAATGCCAGTCAGCTTCATTTCTGGATTCGAATACAATCGCATTGTCTGGATATGCCGATTGCCTCCCCACGAACGTGGACCCAGCGCCAGAGTTCTAGAAGTTTTGTCGATACTAGCCGCGCAGGCTCAACTTGGACTCACAATTTATGAACCTACTGCTCGTTTCGAGTTTGATGGATATCTATTTGCCGAAAGCTTGCGGACTGCCCCGCCGCTTATTCACATAGACAGTCACGGCGACAGTGAGGGCATTTCTGTTGGACCCAACAAAGAGCAAATTTCGTGGAAAGCCATATGCGACGCGATTCGAGCAGTAAATGTGAAATTCGGAAACCGAGCACTGGTCATTTCGAACTGCTGCTTCAGCATGTATGCAATTTTGGCCATCAGCATTTTACAGGCCACACCGTTCCAAGGCTTTCTTGGGCCGATAGACGAATTGAAGGTTAAAGAGTTCGAGCGAAGCACACTTAAATTCTAGCAAATTCTAGTGGAAAAAATGATTTCACTCAGGCCCTTGCTCAACTGAAGGGATACGACTTTTGGTTGGCCGATCAATTTCTTCTTCAAACTCTCGCAGGCTTTATGAAGAGACAAGCGATTGGAAAGGGCAAAGAACGTCTCATAGAAGAGCTAGTCTCGAAATCCCGAGCATCGGGAAAAAGCCTGCTGACAAACGCAGTTTCTATCCCCAGGACTCAAATCAAGAATCCCTTCAATAAGAAGACAGGCCCTGAGATGTTAGAAAGTCACATCAAACGCTTCTTGTTCGGCCAACGACCCGAATTCACTTATGAAGACCTAATAAGACTTGCCCACGAGGCATAGCTACAATGGAATATTGTCGTGCTTCTTCCAAGGGTTTTCGAGCTGCTTGGTACGCAGGGTACGGAGGGATTTGGCGATGCGGCGGCGGGTAGAGTGCGGCATGATGATGTCGTCGATATAACCTTTGCGCGCGGCGACATAGGGATTGGCGAAATTGTCTTCGTATTCCTTGGTCAGCTCGGCGATCTTTTCCGGGTTGCCCATTTCCTTGCGGTAGATGATCTCGACCGCGCCCTTGGCGCCCATCACGGCGATCTCGGCTGTCGGCCACGCATAGTTCACATCACCGCGCAGGTGTTTGGAGCTCATCACGTCATACGCGCCGCCATAGGCCTTCCGTGTAATGACGGTGACCTTGGGAACAGTGGCTTCGGCATAGGCGAAGAGCAGTTTCGCGCCATGTTTGATGAGGCCACCATATTCCTGCTTGGTGCCCGGCATGAAGCCCGGCACGTCAACGAAGGTGACGACGGGAATGTTGAAACAGTCGCAGAAGCGCACGAAGCGGGCTGCCTTGCGGGAAGCATCAATGTCGAGCACGCCGGCCAGCGTCATCGGCTGGTTGGCGACGAAGCCGACCGTGGAGCCTTCGATACGGCCAAAGCCGCAAAGGATGTTGCCGCCGAAATTGGGGCTGATCTCGAAGAAGTCGCCTTCGTCGGCCACCTTGGTGATCAGTTCCTTCATGTCATAGGGCGTGTTCGGATTTGGCGGGATCAGCGTGTCGAGGCTGTTCTCCAGACGCTCGATATCGTCATGCACGGGGCGGACGGGCGCCTCTTCGCGGTTTGACAGGGGCAGGAAGTCCACCAGGCGGCGCATCTGGGTGAGCGCCTCGATATCGTTTTCGAATGCGCCATCAACGACGCCGGACTTGTTGGCATGGACCGTGGCACCGCCAAGGGTTTCGTGGGTGACTTCCTCATTGGTGACGGTTTTCACCACGTCAGGACCGGTGACGTACATGTAGGACGTGTCCTTCACCATGAAGATGAAGTCTGTCAGGGCGGGCGAATAGACGTCGCCCCCGGCACATGGGCCCATGATGACGGAAATTTGCGGGATCACGCCGGAGGAGAGGACGTTTTCCATGAAGATGTCGGCATAACCGGCGAGCGAATCAACGCCCTCCTGGATGCGCGCACCGCCCGCATCGAAGATGCCGATCACGGGCGCGCCGTTCTGGACGGCCATCTTCTGGACCTTGACGATCTTGTCGGCATGGGCGCGGCTGAGGCTGCCGCCGAAGACAGTGAAGTCCTTGGAGAAGACATAGACGAGGCGACCATTGATGGTGCCCTGGCCCGTGACAACGCCGTCACCGGGGATTTTCTGATCCTGCATGCCGAAATCGGCGCAACGATGTTCCACGAACATGTCGAATTCTTCGAAACTATCCTCATCAAGCAGAACGGAAACGCGCTCGCGGGCGGACAGTTTGCCCTTTTCGTGCTGTTTCTCGATCCGGGCCGCGCCGCCACCCTGACGGGCTGCTTCGCGGCGTGCTTCAAGTGCTTCGATTACATCCTGCATGAGGGGCCTCTCCCTGCCATAAACCTGTTGCGCAGACTGATAAACGGCGTGGCAGGCTTGGCAAGTGCGGCAATGAATGACGGCGCGTCAGCGAGGGCCGGGCAGCCGGCAGCAAAAAGGCCCCGATCCGAGCGACCGGGGCCTTGGTTGGCAGGGTTCTCCTAGTAGCCGCGGTGGCCGCGGGTGCGCTGGTAGCCACGATGGCCGGGCGCCGGGATGCCCTCGACATTAACGACATTGCCGTGGCGGACGGTGCAGGTCACGTCGCGTTCGCGGTCACGGCGGCGGCCTTCGAACTCGACATCATCCAGCGTGACACGGAAGCCATTGGGGCCGATCTGGCGGACGCGGCGATCATCGTCGAAGTCCACGTCGCGATAGCCGATGCGATAGGCCTGTTTCGCCACGACACGGCGGCAGGCCTGAACAGCGTCACGGCTCAGGCCCCGCACCTCACGCTCTGACTGGCCCCACTGGTTGACGCGGTAGTTGCGGCGGTCATGGCGGCCGTAACGGTCATTATGGCCGACCTGAAGCACGAGGGACGTGTTGGCCCCGAGTTTCTGCTCGAGTTGAACAATCGCCCCGCGAACCGGGTCTGCGGCAGCAGGGGCAGCGAAGAGCGCCGGTACAGCAAACGCTGCAGCAGCCACTCGGAAGGTCATGATACGATTTATCATGGGTGCAGGAAAACACGCGGCCGTGGAACCGGGGGTGAAGGTGGTATTCATCCTGCGTTCGGCTGCGGTGGCGAGTGGAAAGGCGTGTCAGCCGATGGCGCGGAACCAGACACCAAGCGCCTTGGCCTCAAGCCGACGGGCTTCGGTGGCGGCCTTGGCTTCCTCATCCTCGCCCCATTGCTCGGCCTGCCAGGCTTCGTCGATGCGCGAGACTTCAAACGCGTCTTCTGCGCTCATCGCTTCCTGCTCGACCGCCAGCGCGAGAAGCGCGGAACCGAACAGACCCGCGCCATACAGCAATCCGGTGAGGCGGAAGGCATCGAGGCCAAGCGCATGCTGGCGCGCCGCTTCGAGTGAGGCGTCAGGTTGGGGCGAAGCGATGATGCCAATGACGGGTACGAGATTGATGCCAAGCGTGTCGCCGGCCCACTCGCGCACACGCGACCAGTGGACCTCTTCCGCCTCGGCCAGCTCGTCGGGCGTTTCGGCGATGTGGCAGATCAGGTCTGTCTCGCAATAGCGCGCCAGTTCGTCGGCCATCTCGTCACGCGCATCCTCGACACGATCAAGCGCGACATTGGCGAGGCGTGTCAGGTGCATGGCGGTCAGGTCGATATGCTCTTCCTGGGCGTTCCATTCGGCGGCGATGGCCCTAGCGAGGCGCTCTGCCGGGAGCGAGAGCGCGGCGCGCGCAGGCGTTTTGATGCTGCGTCCGTCCAGTACGACGGTCCAGCCGCCCTCGAACGTCTCAATGGCAGCCTGTTTGTAAAAGCGTTTCGGGTTGTCGGAGGAATTTTTTGTCATGCCGCAGCCTTTAGGCCCGCTGGCGCAGTGTTCCAAGGGGGATTTCAGACTTTTGGCTGTGCCTGACCGCTCTGGGCAGACACGAAGTCTGGCGCGGTGAGGTGGAGCACGTCTTTAACGTGGCGTGTGCCAGGCTCCACAAGCACCAGCGACTGGCCATAAACGACCGTACGCAGTTGCTCTTCCTTGAGGCTGGTTTCGACGATGACACGGAAATTCGTTCCCATATCGGGGATGTAGTCCGGCAGCGGTTC
>JAVJOM010000034.1:0-74893 GCA_040216775.1 Hyphomonas sp. | reverse complement strand
GGCGAACGCCGCGAAATATCTGGGTACGGAGGCTGGCTTCACCGCCTGCGAGACCGCGGTGCTGACACATGGCGGCATGGGCTATGCCAAGGAGTATCATGTTGAACGAATGATGCGGGAAGCCATGCTGGCGCGGATTGCGCCAGTGAGCCGCGAAATGATCCTCAATTTCATCGCCGAACGCGTGCTGGGCCTGCCGAAGAGCTACTAGGACAGGTCCACGCCGCAAGACCAGCTGAAGTCGGTATCGATGGTGATATCGACTTCCTTGCCGTTCTTCGTGTTCGTGAGGTGGCCGCTGAGCGTACCGACCATCCGGCGCGTATTCATGCCCGTGTCATGGGTCTTAAGTTCAAGCCGGCCCGTGCCTTCGAACCGGTTGGGAGCGGTGATGTTGGACCCCTCCGGCATGCCCTCTACGGGCGAGAGGCCATTGTCCCATTCGAGCCTGGAGAGTGCGAACGAGCCCGTCTGGCCCTTGCCGATCGGTTCGTCGGTTTCGAAGGATACCTGGAACCACCCGTTTCCCGACATGTCGCCAGCGTAGAGCCCAATCGAGGCGATGGATTTGCCGTCGCATCCGCCCACCATTGAAAGCTCCGTCGCCGGTGGCACGGGCTGTGGCGTCTCATCGCCGGTCACTGCGATACTGAGGCTGTTGACCGGACCGTCAGCCCTCGGCGGCGCATCGGAAGCAGGCCCTTCAGATGCGTACGAAGATGCGGTGTCTGCTCCTGCTGCAGCCGGTGCATCAGGGTTTCCGCTTCCACAGGCCGTCAGGATAAATGCCAGGCCCGCTGCCAATGCAGCCCGCCGCGCGCAAACCGAAATCAACATGTTCTTCCCTCCACCAATCGATTCAGGCGCCAGTCTATGACAAGGCCGTTGATTGGCAACCAAGAGGGTCGCACCGCAGAGCCTAAAGGTCGTCGGCTTTCTTTATGTGCTCGAAGAATTCATCCTTGCTGTTGGTGCGCGGATAGGGCGTGTCGGGAACGGGCACGCCGAGGAATGCGCAGAGTGGTTCCCAGCCATCCTTGGCCGAGTGCACCAATAGGCGGTTTGCCGGGATCGCGGCTTTGACGGCTGTTTCATGCGCTGTGAATGCGGCGATAATGGCATCTTTGTCCTTCGCATCTCCGAGGCTGCGCGTGATGACTTTCGATGCCATCTTGAACCATTCGACCGCCGGGGCTGGCCATTTGTCCTGCGCCCAGACCGCGGCGAGGATGGTCTCCGAAATGCTCCTGTACCAGCTTTCGGGCGAACGAGTGGAGAGGATGATCTTTGCATCCGGATAGACGCCTGCCAGCTCTTGCCAAAATGCGGCGGTCGGCCAGTCCACGGCGGATTTGTAGCCTGCATAAATTGTTTTGAAGTCCGGTTTGCCCGCGAGTGCGTCATTCCAGAGCGGAATCTGCTCTGCGCCATTCTCGACGACTTCGATCATGTGGTGGCATGGCCCGTGGCCGATTTGCTCAAGTGCCACTTTAAGCGACATTGTGCCTGTGCGCCCGAAACCGGCGCTGATTACGGATAGTGTCATTTAAGTCCCCCAAGGTCCAACGCGGATCCAGCTTGCCAGTCTACGCACCTTGAGAGCGCATGCAAGCAGGGCGCTTCCCCACGGGCACGGATCAGACTAGGCTCGACCAAAGCCTTGGGAGGGCACGTTCATGCTGTATTTCATCCTCGGTCTCGTCATCTTTTTCGGGGCACACCTGTTTACGACGTTTCGGTCACGCGAGCCGGGCAAGGATATCAAGGTCAGGCTGGGGTACGGGCCGTATATGGGGCTTTACAGCCTTGTCTCGCTCGCCGGGTTCGTTCTGATCTGCTGGGGGTTTGGTGCAACGCGGGACGCGGGAATCCTGTATGTGGCGCCAAGCTGGGGCCGACATGTGAACCTGGCGCTGATGCTGCCGGCGCTGATCCTGCTTGTGGCCTCGCAACTGCCAACCGGGGCGATCAAGAAGGCTGTGAAACACCCCATGCTGATCGCGGTGAAGCTGTGGGCCTTCGGGCACCTGCTGGCCAATGGTGAAATCAACTCCGTGATCCTGTTCGGGGCTTTCCTTGCCTATGCCGTGATTGACCGGATCGCGGTGAAGAAGCGCGGCGACAATGGCCCGGGCAAGGAGGCGGCAACGTCTGTTGTGTGGGATATTGGCGCGGTTCTCGTGGGACTGGGCCTGTATATGGCGATCCTGATGTGGCTGCACCCGATCCTGTTCGGCGTGGCGGTGATGTAGCCGGATCGGCAGAAACGATCCGCAAACCTATTGCGGTTAGATGTCGCCGCCGGTCCTACGCACAGGCGTTCCAGGGAGTGACCTTCAGATGAGTTATGATTTCAACCATGCACTGACCGTTTTCGTCGACACGGTGATGAAGCATTATGCCGACTTTGAGGGTCGCAGCAGCCGCCGGGATTTCTGGCATTATGTCTCGATCGCCCTGTTGATTTCCATCGGGTTTAATATCCTGGCGATGATCCCCTATATAGGCGCGATTTTCAGCCTGATCGGCCTGCTGGTCAGCCTGGCGCTCGTGGTGCCGGGTATCGGCATCAGCATCCGGCGGATGCACGATATCGACCAGAGCGGCCTGATGGTTCTGATCCCGTTCTACAATATCTACCTGGCATGCCAGCCGGGCACGACCCGCACCAACCGGTTTGGTCCTGAACCCCGCAAACTGTGACGCTGCTTGCCGGAACGGCGTGGTCAGGTTAAGTCGCGGCCCATGTCGAAACAAACCGAGACCCGCCGCAAGACCGTCAAGGATATTGCTGCCGCGAAGGGCAAGACGCCGCTTGTCTGCCTGACGGCCTATGACGCGCCAACTGCACGCCTGCTGGACCCGCATTGCGACGTTCTGCTGGTGGGCGACAGTGTGGGCATGGTCGTTCATGGCCTGCCATCAACCGTTGGCGTCACGATGGAGATGATGATCCTGCACGGTCAGGCCGTCATGCGGGGCTCCGAACAGGCATTTGTCGTCGTGGACATGCCGTTTGGATCCTATGAGACGAACAATGATTCCGCCTTCCTGAATGCCGCGCGCATCATGAAGGAAACCGGCTGCCAGGCGATCAAGATCGAGAGCGGCACCTATGCGGCGGGCCAGATTGCCCACCTCGTGGAGCGCGGCGTTCCCGTGATGGGCCATGTTGGCCTGCGACCGCAAGCGGTGAATGTTGACGGCGGTTTCCGCGCCAAGGGCCGGACGACCGGCGAACGCGACCGCGTGATCGCGGAAGCCCGGGCGGCTGATGAGGCCGGTGCCTTTGCGATCGTCATTGAGGGGGTTGCGGAAGACCTTGCGGCCGATATCACCGCCGAAGTCCGCTGCCCGACCATCGGAATTGGTGCGTCTGCTTCTTGTGATGGCCAGATTCTGGTCACGCATGACATGCTGGGCCTGTTTGACTGGACGCCAAAATTCGTGCGCCGCTATGCCGACCTCAGCACGAGTATCAGCGAAGCGACGGCAACCTATGCCGAAGACGTTCGCACCCGCCAGTTTCCGGCAGCCGCCGAGACCTATGCCCTGCGAAAACCTGAACCTGAACAGCGCTGACACGTTGCAGCATGGGCATCGCCCGTCTAGGTTCCCGACCGAGTCATCAAAGCTACTGGAGCGACTGAATTGAGCGATATTTTCGAAGAAGTCGACGAGAGCATTCGACAGGACAAGTTGGAGATTTGGTGGAAGCGCTACCAACTCTTCGTCTATGGCGCCCTGGCGCTGGTCATCGGCGCAGTTGCGGTGAGGGAATTTGTCCTCGTTCCGCAGGCCGAAGCAGCCCGTGCCGAGCGCGCACTTGCGCTCGAAACAGCGCTTTCGGAGCTGCATAACGGTTCCTATTCTGCTGCCGAGACTGCCTTTTCGGATTTAGCCAATGGCGGAAGCAAGCTGGCTCCGCTGGCGGCAAATTACCTCGCACAAGTGCGCTATGAAGGCGGCGGAGACGCAGCAGGCGCCGCTGACGCGCTGGCCGCCATTGGCGGCGTCGAAGGCGGCCCATATGAGCGTGTTGCGCTTCTGAAGAAGGCCTATTTCAAGGCCGATGACCAATCCATGACCGAGCTGGAGGCGACGCTGGGCAGCCTTGTCGATGATGAAGGCGCACTGGGATCACTTGCCCGCGAGCTGATAGCAGCGAAAGCGTTTGCCACCGGCGACACGGCCCGCGCCCGGACCGAATTCAACCGATTGCGCTTTGATGCTGCCGCGCCTGCGGGCGTCAAACGGCGCGCCGAGCTTGCGCTGGCGGCCATTCCTGTTGCCGATACGCCGGAAGCGCCGGCTGATACTGGCACTGAAACACCTGAAACTGAATCCGAAGCGCCGGCTCCAGCGCCCGCCCCTGCAGAGTCCGAGGAGACTGGCCAATGAGTTCAACGCGTAATCTCGCCGCCGCAATCGTCATTGGTTCGGCGCTGATCCTGACGGCGTGCAACAGCCTTCCGCGGTTTGGCAATAGCAAGGCCAAGGAAGCGGCCGCCGAGGACAAGGTGGGCCGGATCACCATGGTGCTCACCGACGAGGCCATAAAACCGAACCCGGAACTGGCAGGCGTGGAAATTGTGCTGCCGGAGCCGGAAACCATTCAGGCCTGGAACCAGGCCGGTGCGACCGCCGCAAAGGTCGTCGGCCACGTGACAGCGGCCCCGCAGCTGAAAGTAGCCTGGCGCACCAATGTCGGCGCCGGCTCTGACAAGAAATCGGCGATTACGACGCCGCCTGTCACCAGTGAGACAACTGTCTTCACGCTGGACGCCAATCAAACCGTTTATGCGACCGATCTGGCCACAGGCTGGTCGAAGTGGAAGAAAAAGCTGAAAGGCATAACCAAGCGCGACAAGAGCGCCTTGGGCGGCGGGCTTGCCATTGAAGGCGACACGCTGGTCGTGGCGAGCGGCTTCGGCTTCGTGGCATCGCTGGATGCGAGCAATGGCGCGGAGAAATGGAAGCACGAAATGGGTGCGCCGATGACGGGCGCGCCGACCATCAAGGATGGCCGGATTTTCGTGGCATCCAACAATAACGAGATCTTTGCAATGTCGCTGGAAACCGGTGAGACCGAGTGGAGCGACCAGGCGATTTCGGAATCGGCCCGTGTGCTGGGAAGTTCCAGCCCGGCTGCTGTGGAAGACTTCGTGATTGCGCCGTATTCCTCGGGTGAAATCATTGCCTACCTCGCCTCCAATGGGCGCCGTCTGTGGACCGATGCGATCTCGCAGGCAGGACGGTTCACGCCGATCTCTGAAATCAACGATATCGGTTCGCGCCCTGTCCTGTCGGGCGGCCTCGTGTTCGCGTCCAGCCAGTCGGGTGTGACGGTGGCGATTGACGGACGCAGTGGCACGCGGATCTGGGCGATTCAAACGGGATCGACGCAGGCACCGGCGCTTGCTGGCCAGTACATGTTCATTCTGGGTGTCGATGATACGCTTTCGGCCATCAACCCGGCGAACGGTGAAGCCTATTGGGTGACGCAGCTGCCGAAGTTCAAAAAAGAGAAAAAGAAGAAGGGGCAGATCAGCTATTCCGGTCCGATTGTCGCGTCGGGACGTGTCCTGATTGCGTCTTCTACAGGTGAGCTACTTGCCTTTTCGCCTCAAACCGGGCAGCAGACCGGCTCTGTAAAGCTGGGGTCGACCACGTATCTCGAACCGATCGCCGTGCAGGACAAATTGCTTATCCTCACTGATGAGGCCAAGCTGATCGCCATCCAATAGGGCGCACGGCCCAAAAGCCCGCCCGTTAACCGTATGAACGGGCAGGCTTATGCCGCTTAAACTCGCTATTCTCGGTCGTCCGAATGTCGGAAAGTCGACGCTGTTCAACCGGCTCGCCGGCAAAAAGATCGCGCTGGTCGATGACCAGCCGGGCGTCACGCGCGATCGCAAGCAGGCCGAAGGCCGACTCGCGTCGCTGCCGCTGATCCTTGTCGATACAGCCGGCTACGAGAACGTCCACGATGGCAGCCTGCAATCGCGCATGCGTGAGCAGACCGAAGCGGCAATTGCCGAGGCGGAAGTCGCGCTGTTCCTGATTGATGCGCGTGTCGGCGTAACGATCGAGGACCAGAGCTTTGCCGCGCTGCTGCGCAAGGCGAACATTCCGGTCGTGCTGGCGGCGAACAAGGCCGAAGGCAAGGCGGGGCGTGATGGCCTGAACGAAGCGTGGGAGCTTGGCTTTGGCGAACCAGTAGGTCTGTCAGCCGAGCACGGCGAAGGCATGGCCGACCTGTTCGAAGCGATTCGGCAGGCGCTGGGCGAGGATGCCTTTGAAAAGGCCCTCGAAGAGGCCGAGCCGGACTATACGCATTTTGGCGGCGAAGACATTCTCGACAAGCTGGCGCATATCGACATTGATGATCAGACCCTGTCGGATGACGATCTTGTCGCCGCCATCGAGGAAGCCGATGTGGACGTCGAGCCGGAACCGGTGCGCCCCGACAAACCCATCAAGCTGGCGATTGTCGGCCGTCCGAATGCGGGCAAGTCGACCCTGATCAACCAGTTGCTGCAATCAGACCGCCTGCTGACCGGGCCGGAAGCCGGTATTACGCGGGATTCGATTTCCATCGACTGGGAATGGGAAGGCCGCCGCATTCGCCTGGTCGATACAGCCGGCCTTCGCAAAAAATCACGCGTGCAGGAAAAGCTGGAACGCATGTCGACCGGGGAAACCATCCGCTCTCTGAAGTATGCCGATATCATCGCGCTGGTCATGGATGCTGATGAGGCCATGGAGAAGCAGGACCTGCAGATTGCCGATCTTGCGCTGCGCGAAGGCCGGGGCATCGTTCTGGTGATTTCGAAATGGGACCTTGTGAAGGATCCCGATGCGGCCGCCAAGCATATCCGTGACCTTTCCAACCGCCTGATGCCGAACGCCGGCGGGGCGCCAATCGTGTTCCTGTCGGGCCTGACGGGCCGGAACATCGAAAAGTTGATGCCAGCCGTAGTCGACGTCTATGCCAACTGGACGGCGCGGGTGAAGACCGGCGACCTGAACCGCTGGCTGCGCCATACCATCGAGCGCCATCCACCTCCCTCCGTGCACGGCAAGCGGATCAAGCCGCGCTACATGGCGCAGATGAAGGCGCGTCCGCCGACGTTCGTGCTGATCGCTTCGCGCGGTGACCAGATGCCGGACCAGTACAAACGCTATCTCGTCAACGGTGTGCGTGACGCGTTCGACATGAACGGCGTGCCGATCCGCCTGTTCGTGCGCCAGGGCAAAAACCCCTACGCCGACAAGGCCGCGCAGCAACGCCCGTCGAAGCGTTACAAGCCGAAGCACTAGCGTCTGGCAGGGTGACCCGGCGTCATCTGGCGTGCCTTGGGTGTAGGGTGGCCAAAATACAAGACTTGGACGCGGGCTCTCGCAACGTGTAAGCATGTGGAAAATCCACATCAAACACTGCACCAGGGAGAGACAAAATGGCGTCCAGCGTTCCGGCCAAGGGCCTTCAACTGAGATCACACGTAAAGTCCAGCGGCGAGTTGGAGCTGTCCCTCGTCGAAGTGGATATTCCAACCCCTGGCCCGGATGATGTGATCGTCCGTGTCGAAGCGACACCGATCAACCCGTCCGACCTCGGCCTCCTGCTGGGAGCGGCCGACATGAGTAGCGCTAAGGCATCCGGCACGGGCGACCGCCCCGTCGTGACGGCCAAGGTGCCTGCGGCCGGCATGCGGGCCATGAAGCCCCGCATCGACGAGTCGATGGCAGTTGGCAATGAAGGCGCGGGCACAGTGGTCGCCGCCGGTTCGTCGCCCGCCGCGCAAGCGCTTCTCGGCAAGACGGTGGCCGGTCTTGGCGGTGAAATGTATTCGCAATACCGCATGCTTAATGTGGCCCAGTGCATGGAATTGCCTGAGGGTGCGACGGCGCGTGACGGCGCGTCCTGCTTCGTCAACCCGCTGACCTCGCTGGCCATGACGGAAGTCATGCGCATGGAAGGCCACACGGCCCTGCTGCACACGGCGGCTGCGTCGAACCTTGGCCAAATGCTAAACAAGATCTGCATCGCTGACGGCATTGATCTGGTGAACGTGGTGCGTTCCGATGCACAGGAAAAAATCCTGCGAGACCTTGGCGCCAAATATATCGTCAATTCCACGTCGCTTGGGTTCATGGACGACCTGATCAGCGCGCTGGCCGCAACCAATGCGACGCTTGGTTTTGATGCGATTGGCGGCGGACCACTGGCCGGGCAGATACTGGTCGCGATGGAGGCAGCGGCCAATCTGAATGCGAAGGAATACAGCCGCTACGGATCGGCGACACATAAGCAGGTCTATATCTATGGCCGCCTCGACATGAGCCCGACCACACTGCCACCGGGCGTCGGCATGGCTTGGGGCGTGGGCGGCTTCCTGCTGACGCCGTTCCTGCAAAAGGTTGGTTCCGAGGGACGCGCAAAACTGCGTGCGCGCGTTGGCGCAGAGCTGAAGACGACCTTCGCCAGCCACTATACGTCGGAAATATCGCTGGCCGAAGCATTGCAGCTTCCCGTCATCGAGTCCTACAATCGACGTGCCACCGGTGAGAAATATCTCATCAATCCGAACAAATAGCCTGACCCTTCAGGTGCCGCAGAACGCGGGCCTTCAACATGATGACTCAGAAGTCCGCCCCTTACCGGGGGCGGACTTCCGCTGTTGCGGCGGGCACTATGCCTGCCGGGCGAACCCCGGCGGGGCAACTCGCCCTACAGGATGCGGTCATTTGTTTGAAACCAAATTTCGCCTATTCTCGGCCCACAGAAGGAATGCAGCCATGTCTTGCACGATCCGGAACCTCGCTCTTGGTGGCCTGGCATTGGCCATGACGGCCTGCTCACAGTCTGCCTCGAACAACAACGCGCCCGACGCGCCCATCGAGACGTGGCGTCCATTTGCGGATGACAGCCCCTGGAACACGAAGATAGCGGACGATCCGGTGATCGACCCGGCGTCTGATGCGCTAATCGCCGACTTCGCCTCCAAAGGTGCACTCTATATCAACATCGATGAATGGTCAGTCCCGGTCTATTACATCGATATGTCGGAGACGCCGAAGCATGATGTGATCGACCTGTATCCGGGTGTATTTGGCCGAGGTTTTGAACCACCGCGGGCGATTCCCATTCCCGATGACGCGACGCCCGCCCAGCCGGTAAAGGGGGTTGGCTATATCGCCATTGTCGACAAGGTTCGTAATCTTGAATGGGATATGCGCCAGGCTTTCAAGCGCGAAGACGGGCGTTGGCTGACCGGCTTTGGCGTCGTCACCAATCTGCGTGGTTCGGGGGTGGCTAAACCCTGGCATGAAGCCGAAGATCCGAAATATGCCGCAAGTGCCATGGCATCAGGCTTTCCGCTGACAGCCGGGTTGATCCGCGTTGATGAGATCAAGGCCGGACGCATTCCTCACGCCCTGATGTTTGCCTATCCGGGGGCACGGACAGATGCCTTCATCCCGCCAGCCAGCACAGCAATTGCGTCGGGACAATACATTGAGCGCCGCGATACCGGGATGCCGGTCGGCGCGCGCATACAGCTTGATCCAGCGTTTGATGTCGGCGGATCCACCTTGTCACCTGAAGGCAAGGTCATCGCGCGCGCGCTGCAGGAATATGGTGCCTACTTGAGTGAAGACGCGGGGGGAAACGTTCTGTTTGCCGAGAGCGGGCCGGAACAGTTGAAAGCGTGGGACGGTGTTCTGGCATCTGACGCATTACAGGCAGTTTTCACGCCGGAGGCCATGGCCAAGCATTTCCGTTTGATCGACATGGGCGACGTCTTGCCGGGACAACCAGCGGAGTAAGCTGCGTCAGCTCGGCAGCGACTTGTCGTAGGGACTGTCGAGCGAAAAAACCGGAATGGTTGCGACGATCTCGAAACCGCTTTCGTCTCTCAGTTCATATGTGCCGCTCATCATGCCAGACGGAGCGGCCAGCGGTGCACCTGACGTGTAGCTGAAGCGCTCGCCCGGCATCAGGGTGGGTGTCTGACCAATCACACCTTCGCCGTCGACGGCCTGCATGCGGCCTTGCGCATCCACGATCTGCCAGTGGCGGCGCATGATGGTCCAGGTCTGCTCACTCTCATTCTCGACATCGACCGTATAGGACCACATGAAGCGGCCGCGCGATGGCTCTGATTCGTCATGCATGAATTTCGGGCGTACGCGAATGCGCACGCCTTGCGTGATTTCTTCATAGAGCGGAGGAGCGTGACGTCTTGCCATTATGAGAAATTGATCTGAATTCCTTCACACACTGTTAAGGGCGTGAAGAACATCGGCTTCAAGGTCATCTGCGTCTTCTAAACCCACAGAAAAACGTATCCAGCTGCGGTCCAGACCCATCGCAGCCTGCTCCTCGTCGGTGAGCGCGCGGTGGGTTGTGGAGGACGGGTGGCAGGCGAGAGATTTGGTGTCGCCAAGGTTGTTGCAGATGTCGACAAGCTCCAATGAATTCAGGAACCTGAACGCACCTTCCTGTCCGTTCTTGACCGAGAGCGCGATCATCGTGCCGCCGCTCGACATCTGGCGCTCGTGGGTTTCGTAGTGCGGGTGGTCCTTGCGATGCGGGTAACGCACGGCGGCGACATTGGGATGTGTCGCGATGGCATCAGCAAGGCGGGCCGCCGTGGCGCTCTGGGCGTCGACGCGCAGTTTCAGGGTTTCGAGGCCTTTGAGCACGACCCATGCGTTAAACGGCGCAGCGGCCGGGCCGATATGGCGCAGGTACGGATCGTACACGTCTTCCATACACTTGGAATCACACAGGATTGCGCCGAGCATGACGCGGCCCTGACCGTCCATGTGCTTGGTGGCCGAATAGACCACAACGTCCGCGCCAAGTTCCTGTGGGCGCTGCAGGATTGGGGTTGCAAACACATTGTCGACCACCAGCAGCGCGCCGGCAGCCTTGCACAGCTTCGCAACGGCGGCGATATCCACGCCGTCGAGCAGGGGATTAGCCGGGCTTTCGATCAGGACGAGTTGGCAGCCCTTGGCGATTTCCCGTTCCCAGGCGTCCAGGTCTGCGCCATCCACGAAGACGGTTTCGATGCCGTATTTGGGCATAAGGTTTGCGATGATCCAGCGGCACGAGCCGAACAGCGCTGTGGCGGCCACCACACGATCACCTGATTTCAGGGGGGCGAGAATCGCCGAGGAAATGGCGCCCATGCCGCTGCCGGTGACGCGGCACGTCTCGGCGCCTTCGATCAGTGCGAGACGTTGTTGCAGCATTTCGCAGGTCGGGCTGCCATAGCGGGAATAGACAAATCCCGGCTCGTCGCCCTTCATCCGGGCCATGGCCTGCTCGGCGCTGTCATAGGCATAGCCGGACGTCAGATAGAGCGCCTCGGAGATCTCACCATGCTCGGACCGCATCAGGCCGCCGCGCACCGCTTTGGTGGCTGGCTTCCAGCTGGCTTTGCCCGATGTGTCTGGCCCGTTCGACATGCTGTTATAGTCCTTGTCTTTCCTGCATTGGGTCTTATGCCTGAGAGCACAAGGGGTGCAAGAGATGGTGCAGGAAACGGGCGTTTTGCCCGACCATGAAATTGAGGCGCTGGTCGGGGTCGGGGCGATCCGCAGCGATGTGCCGCTGGAGGCCGGACAGGTCCAGCCGGCGAGCCTCGACCTGCGCCTGGCTGAAGACGCCTATCGGCTGCGCGCGAGCTTCCTGCCCGGCAAGGACCGGACAGTTGCCGAGATGCTGCAAGAGCCAGGCGTGCACATGCACCGTATTGATCTGACCGAAAAAGGCGCGGTGCTGGAGACGGGCTGCGTTTACCTGGTGCCGCTGCAGGAATCTCTGCGTCTGCCAGCCGGCATTTCGGCGCGGGCGAACCCTAAAAGCTCGACAGGGCGCATCGACGTGTTCACGCGGTTGGTGACGAACCGGGGCAAGGCGTTCGATGATGTGCCGACCGGGTATTCCGGGCCACTTTATCTGGAAGTGAGCCCGCGAACATTTCCGATCATGGTGAGGCCGGGAGACCGGCTGGCGCAGGTGCGGTTCAAGCGCAAACGCCCCGAGGCGCTGAAAGAACGCGTCGTATCAATCAACCTTGAGCCGCCGGCAGGGCAGCCAGCGGGATATCGCGCGAAGCAGCATTCAGGCGTGGTCGATCTGCGCGGAATCGGCGCGCATGAGGCAGGCCAGTTCTGGGAGCCTGTGTTCCCGCGCCATGGTCGCATCGTGCTCAACCCGGAAGACTTCTACATTCTCGTCAGTCGGGAGACCGTGAAAGTGGCCGCACTTGAGGCAGCTGAAATGGCCCCGATTGCGCCGGAACTCGGTGAGTTTCGGGCGCACTATGCCGGGTTTTTCGATCCAGGATTCGGCACCAACAAGGGTGGAAGCCGCGCTGTGCTTGAGGTCCGCTCACGTGATGTTCCCTTTATCCTTGAGCACGGTCAGCCGGTCGCCAAACTGATCTACGAGCCGATGGCAGCCAAACCCTCGGGGCTGTACGGCGGTTCCGGGTCAAATTATCAGGGACAGGGCCTGAAACTGTCGAAACATTTCGCGCTGTGAGCCGTTGGCTCGGCTTGCAAGCGAAGCCTTGCTGAATTTTCGGGGCGATGTTCCCTCGTCGTTCATCAAATCCTTGGGGGGATAACGAGTGATCAAGCAAATAGCCATAAGTGCCATGGCAGGACTTTTCCTGATTGGATGCTCTGCGCCAGAAACGACCGCGCTTGAAGCGCCAACGCCTGCCGAAATGGTCGTTTCGCCAGAAGAAACCAACACGCAGACCGTCAAACAGATTTACGCCTATTTCGAAACTGGGGACGTGCCGAGTTTCCTTGGAATGATGGGCTCGGGAATAGTCTGGAATGAAGCCGAGAACTTTCCCTATGCCGTGACCAATCCGCATGTTGGGCCAGACGCGGTTGTGGCGGGTGTCTTCGGACCAATGGCGGCGGACTGGTCGACTTTCCAGGTCGTGCCAGAAAGTTATCTTGCACAGGGCGACAAGGTTGCGATGTTCGGGCGATACCATGCGGTTTCGGCCGCAACTGGCAAGACGATGGACCCGCAGGTGGTGCATGTCTGGACCTTCAAAGACAACAAGGCTGTCACGTTCCAGCAATATGCCGACACGCTGGCGACGCGAGAGGCTCTCACGCCCTGAGTCCCTTAGCCGGGACCGGTCAGCACAAGGCTCAGCCTATTCGTCCAGGTTCATCCTCATCTCGACGATGTGCGACGTGAAGCCGACCTTTTCATAGGCTCGGATTGCGGGGGCGTTGTCGCTGTAGACTGTAAGGCGGATTTCGGGGAGATCGTGCGCTTTCGCCCATCGTAAAAGATGATCAAGCAGATGCTTGTTCAGTCCCTGGCCGCGATAGTCTGGCCTGACAAACATGAATCCGAGATAAGCGTGGCGGGTGTCCTGGACGTAGGCCTTGGACTGCTTTGGCGTGGCGAATCCGGAGGCGATGAGTTGACCATCCATCTCGATCACGGCGACTTCAGCGTGATTGGATGCAATCAGTTCGGCGATATCATAATAATTGATCGGATCGGGCTTCAGCGTGGGATCGTAGGGGCGTTCGGAAGAAATGATCCCCTGTTCAAATTCCAGCAGGATCGGGAGGTCTTCCTGTCGCGCCGACCGGACCAGGGGCGATACAGGTTTGCCGTCCGCCTCAGCCATTCGCCGGATGAAGGTCGCGGTAGACGATTTTTGCACCGGTGCGTGCTTCGTCTACAGAGACAAGCTTGACCAGTTCGGCGGCCACTTCATCGGCAGTGGGCAGGGTCAGTGGATCTTCGCCTGGCTTGGCGGCAGCGCGCATCTCGGTACGCGTTGCACCGGGATCGAAGATGTTTGCCCGCAGCGCCATCTTCTCGGTCTCGTCTGCCCAGCCAATCACCATCGCTTCGAGCGCTGCCTTCGAGGCCTGGTAAGGCCCCCAGAAAGCGCGCGGATTGGACGCCACGCTCGAGGTGACGAAGACTGCACGGGGCGCGGATGACTGGTGCAGCCAAGGCGCCAGCGCCCGGATCAGGCGCCAATTGGCGGTGAGGTTGACCTCAATCGTTTCTTCGAAACTACGCGGGCCACAGCTTTCCAGCGGGCCAAGTGTGCCGAGTACACCGGCATTGGCGACGAGGCCATCGAGACGGCCAAACTTCTCACCAATCACCTTGCCTAGCGTCTCTACGCCCTTGGCATCTTTCAGGTCCATCGGCACGAGAACTGCTTCGTTGCCCATGGCGCGAATTTCGTCGTCGAGCCTTTCGAGCGCAGCCTTTGAACGCGCTACGGCGATTACGATATCGCCCTGACGGGCGAGGTGAAGCGCAGCGGCGCGCCCGATCCCGCGCGAAGCGCCGGTCACGAGTACAAGTCTGGGTTGGTCAGTCATGCCGCGCGTTTATCGCAGCGCCTACGTGTCGTCCAGCAGGGAGAGTTGACGCTCCTTGTCTGACTCGTCGTGCTGATGGTCGACCAGCGTGGTCGGATAGTCGCCCGTAAAGCAATGGTCGGCGAACTGGGGCTGCATGGCATTGCGGGTGGGCTCGCCAATTGCGCTGTAGAGGCCCGGCACAGACAGGAAGCCGAGGCTGTCCACCTTGAGTTCGCGAACCATTTCCTCATGCGTGTGGATCGCGGCGAAGAGTTCCGACTTGGCTGCCATGTCGATGCCGTAGAAGTCCGGATTGATGATGGGGGGGCTGGCTGAGCGCAGGTGAATTTCCTTGGCGCCAGCTTCGCGCACCATCTGGACGATCTTCTTCGATGTGTTGCCGCGCACGATGGAATCGTCGACCAGGATCACCCGCTTGCCTTCGAGCACCGGCCGGTTCGGGCTGTGCTTCTTTGAAATGGCGGCCTGACGCCCGACATTTGTCGGCTGGATGAATGTACGTCCGACATAGTGATTTCGGATGATGCCCATTCCGAACGGAATGCCCGAGGCCTCTGAAAAGCCGAGCGCAGCCGGTACGCCGCTGTCGGGCACAGGCACGACGACGTCTGCATCGGCCGGTGTTTCTGCCGCAAGTTGGTGGCCCATGCGACGGCGGACTTCATAAATTGACCGGCCCTGGACGATGCTGTCAGGGCGGGCGAAGTACACGTATTCGAAGACGCACGGGCTGGAGGCGCGCGGCGGGAATGCGCGGATCGATTCGATCCCTTCGTCGGTAATGACGACCAGTTCTCCATTCTCGACTTCGCGCACAAATTCGGCGCCGATAATGTCGAGCGCGCAGGTTTCCGATGCCAGCACATAGGCATCACCCAGCTTGCCGATGACGAGTGGACGAAGGCCAATCGGGTCGCGCGCGCCAATCAGCTTCTTGCCGGTCAGGCCGACAAGGGCATAGCCGCCTTCGATCTGCTGCAGCGCGTCGACCAGGCGATCCAGGAATCGCGGCTTGGCGCTGCGGGCGACGAGGTGAAGAATGACTTCGGTATCCATCGTCGACTGGAAAATCGCGCCGTCGCGCACCAGCTGGTGACGCAATTCGCGGGAATTTGTCAGGTTGCCGTTATGGGCAACGGCAAAGCCGCCGAAAGACAGGTCGGCAAAGATCGGCTGGATGTTGCGAAGCATCGGCCGGCCCTGCGTGGAATACCGGTTGTGGCCGATGGCGGCATAACCGGGCAGGCGGGTGCGCAGGTCTCCGCCGAAATGATCTCCGACGAGGCCCATATGGCGCTCTGACGGGAAGCGTTTGCCGTCGAATGTGGTGATGCCGCAGGCTTCCTGTCCGCGATGCTGCAGGGCGTGGAGCCCGAGCGCGGTGTAAAGGCTGGCTTCGTTATTACCGTAGATTCCGAAAACGCCGCATTCTTCGCGGGGTTTGTCATCGTCATGATCGAAAAGGATCATATGAGACCGAAGCCTCCCTCGTGCGTGACAGGTTCGGTTCGTCTATTGGCCTGTTTTGACCGTGGAGGGAAGGGCCGTTTGGGCATCCTGACCGACTTTCGTGGCATTCTCGTTCACATAATCGGCAACACTGCTGAGTGCGGGATAGCAGGCTGCATTCTGGATGAAGGCGGGAACCCGGCTTTCATCAAGGGCGAGGTGGAGGAGGACCACAAAGAATACAAGGGCGATGATGCCGCGGGCGATGCCAAAAACCAGGCCTGCGACATGGTCGAACATGCCGATGCCGTCGGCGCCTTGTATGTTCTTGGACAGGCGCTGGCCAAACCAGGCAACCAGAACATAGACACCAATGAACGCTGTGACGATCAAAAGCAGGCTCGGAACAGGGATTGTCACGACGCCCAGGTCCATTTGCGACAGGTTCTCCGGCAGTATTGCTGCCAGATCATCGCGAAAGAACTTGTTGGCGTAGACGGCGGCCGTCAGTGCACCAATGAATGCGCCCATCGTCGCCACTTCCCGAAGAAAACCGCGCGCAAAGGCCATGATGGCGGAAATGACGATAACAGCCACGGCAATGGCGTCGAAAGCTGTAACAAAATCAAGCATTCAGGGCGTCCGGGGCAAGCAACTCAACGAGCTCGATAAGCCGCTTAATCGGGGTGATCGTCAAGCCATCGACTGAAGTTGGACTGCCTTCGGGCACGAAAGCCCGCATGAATCCAAGGCGGGCTGCTTCCTTGAGCCGCTGTTCAATCCGGGCGACGGGACGGACAGCGCCGGACAATGACACCTCCCCAAAAAAGACCGATCGCTCAGGCGCGACCGTGTCTGACAGGGAGGTCAGCAACGCAGCAGCGGCGGCAAGATCGCCGGCCGGTTCGCCGATGCGATACCCGCCGGCAACCGAAAGGTAGACATCCATGCCGGCGAAGCCGACACCGCAGCGTGCCTCAAGCACGGCGAGCAGCATGGCGAGGCGACCCGTGTCCCAGCCGACCACGCTGCGACGCGGTGTGCCATAGGCGCTCTTGGCGACAAGTGCCTGCACTTCGGCCAGAACCGGGCGCGAGCCTTCCATCGCCGCAAACACGGCGGCGCCGCCCGACGTGTCGCCATCAGACGACAGGAACAGCGCAGACGGTTCCTTGGCAGGGGCGAGGCCGTACTGGTGCATTTCGAAAATGCCGATCTCGTCTGTCGGGCCGAAGCGGTTCTTGGTGGCGCGCAGGATGCGGAACTGATGGCCGCGCTCGCCTTCGAAATAGAATACGGTGTCGACCATGTGCTCGACCACGCGCGGGCCGGCGATATTGCCTTCCTTGGTCACGTGGCCAACCAGCACCAGTGCTGCACCGGATTTCTTGGCCCAGCGGGTGAGTTCCTGAGCACAGGCGCGAACCTGGGAGACCGAACCGGGGGCGGCCTCGAGACTGTCAGACCAGAGCGTCTGAATCGAATCGATGACGACGAAATCGGGTTCGGCGGCTTTCAGTGCGGCGAGGATCTTGCGCAGGTCGGTTTCTGTGGCGAGCTGCACGGGACTGTCGGCAACTTTGAGGCGGACAGCCCGCTCCTGTATCTGCGCCGCGGCTTCCTCTCCGGAGACGTAAACGGATTTCAGGCCATTTCGGGCAAGGCGGGCTGCGACCTGCAAGAGCAGCGTCGACTTGCCTATGCCGGGGTCTCCGCCAATTAGTGTTGCGGACGATGGAACGAGGCCGCCGCCAAAGGCGCGGTCGAGTTCCTCTACACCCATGATGATGCGCTTGGGCGGGTCCGTCCGGTCATTCAGGGCGACGAATTCGGTCTTGTTGCTCCGTTTCGTACCCGCCTTGGCTGGAGCGAGGCCGCCCGGTACTGCGGCAACGGCTTCCTCGACAAGCGTGTTCCACTCGCCGCAGCCATTGCACTTGCCGGTCCACTTGGAATGGACCTCGCCACAGGATTGGCAAACGAAAGCAGAGGTCGGTGTCTTGGCCATGGGACGGAGTTAAGGCGTGTCGGGATTCGGCGAAAGGCCCGTAGCTGGCAATTCTTCGATTGCGGCTGCCGGGACGTCGGTTTCGATCGGCGCATCAGGTGCCTCACAGACAAAGGCCGGTACGTTTTCTGGCGGATTGCCGTCGGTCAGGCGCAAGGCGCGGGCGGGCCCGCGTGCATTGCCCGCAGTGAAGGCGAAATTGCCTTCCAGAACATCCGCATTGCGCTGGTAGAAGGGGATGTAGCCGGAGAACAGCCGTTTGGAGAGCGTCGGGTGGAACTCGAAGCGCCCGGTCGAGGCGCGGCGCGCGCCTTCGAAGCGGCCGGTCAAGCTGACCGAGTTGATTTCCTTGGTGCCGACAAGGCGAACCGGGTAGCGGCCCGAAGACGGAATGGGCTTGAATGCCTCTTCCACCTTTTCACCATCGCCGACGACCGGCGCAGACAGCGGATCGTCTGAGAGGAATACGCGCCAGGCGAGGTGGAGCCCCTCATAGGCTTTCAAGTCTGCTTCCATCGTGCAGGTATCGATGTGCCATTCGCCGTCGAGCCGGAACTTTTCGTATTGTAGCCAGCCGGTGAACGCGAGCGACAGCGCCGTAAACGCCACGGAAATGTATTTGATGAAGTCCATCATGGCGTTGTTCCCCCCCGCGCCGTGTTGATGCGGATAGGGGAGCACCTCACCCGTCAGGTCAAGACGCGAAGCGCTAGAGAATGATCAGATCGCCGGCTGAATTGGGCCTTCGGCGCGGCCGTGGACGAACTGGTCTACATAATCATTGCCGCTGTGATCAACCTCGTCCGCCTTGCCGCGCCAGATGATCCTGCCCTCGAACAGCATGGCGACTTCATCGGCAATCTTGCGGGCAGAGGCCATGTCGTGCGTGATCGTGACGGTCGCCGCACCAAGGCCGCGGACCTGCTCAACGATCAGGTCATTGATGGCGTCAGCCGTGATCGGGTCGAGGCCGGTGGTCGGTTCGTCGAAGAAGATGAGATCAGGCTCAGAAATGATCGACCGGGCTAGCGAAACGCGCTTCTGCATGCCGCCGGACAGTTCAGCCGGATAGAGGCCTGCAACGTCCGCGCCGAGGCGGACTTTCTTCAGTGTGGCAATCGCACGTTCCTTCGCATCGCTGCGCTTCACGCCGTCAGCATTGATCAGGCGGAACGCGACGTTTTCCCAGACGGTGAGACTGTCGAACAACGCGCCGGACTGGAACAGCATGCCGATGCGGGCGCGCATGGATTCCCGCGTCTTGCCGGTGGAATTGGTGACGTCATGCCCGTCGAACAGGACTTTGCCGCCGGTAGGTGTCATGAGTCCGAGCGCGACCTTCAGCATGACTGACTTGCCGGAGCCCGAACCGCCAATCACGACCAGGCTCTGGCCGGGGGCTACGTCAATATCAACGCCGCGCAGAACGTTGTTCTTGCCGAACGATTTTTCGATGCCTTCCAGTTTCAGGATGGGCTGGGTCACAGGCCGATCTCCACAAACAGGTTGGACATGATGAAGTTGGTTGCCAGCACCAGCACCGCTGCGCCGACCATTGAGAGGGTTGCGGCCCGGCCCACACCTGTTGCGCCAGCTTTGGAGCGATCGCCCTGATAGCAGCCCATAATGGCAATGACGCCGCCGAAGACAAACGCCTTGATGAGGCCGACAATGATGTCGTTGCGGGTGACGAAATCGAGCGTGTTGCGCAGGTAGACAGTCGAATCGAAGCCGAGACTGTAGACGCTGACCAGCCATCCGCCCATCACGCCGATAATGTTCGCCGCTGCGACCAGCAGGGGCAGGGTGATCAATGCGGCGAGGAAGCGGGGGGCGTAGAGGTAGCGATAGGGGGAGGCAGAGAGGGTTTCGAGGGCGTCAATCTGTTCGGTTACGCGCATGGCGCCAATCTCTGCCGAAATGCCGGCGGAAACCCGGCCTGCCAGCATCAGGCCGGTAATCACGGCGCCAAGTTCGCGTGTGATGCCGAGAACGACGATGCTGGGGACAAACTGCTCTGCGCCATAGCGGCTGCCGCCTTCGTAGATGTTGAGCGCCAGGGCTGCGCCGATGAATACGGCAGACAGGCCGACAACCGGAAACGAATAGAAACCGATCTTGATCATCTGTCGTCCGATTTCCCCGAAAAACCAGCGCGGCGTGAAGGCAGCGAATTTTACCCGGGCGGCGAAAACCGACAGGTTGCCGATCTCGGCAAAGAAACCGAGAACGCTGGCGCCGATCCAGCGCAGTGGATTCGGGAGGCCGCTTTTATGCGTAGACACGTTCGACACGATTATTGAGCCCTGTAAGGATTTCATAGCCAAGCGTGCCCGCGCGGGCGGCCTGGTCTTCGAGTTTGGCATGCTCGCCGATGAATTCAACGCGCACGCCTGTTTTTGCCTTGTCCTGTGCCTTAGAAACATCAATCGTCGTCAGGTCCATCGAAATGCGACCGACGACCGGACATGGCACGTGATCCAAATAGGCGACCAAGTTGTTTCCGCCGGTGCGGGGCAACCCATCGGCATAACCAATGCCGACCGTGGCGAGCTGGGTATCCTGTTGCAGCGTCTGCGTGGCGCCATAGCCGACGGTTTCACCTGCCTTGCCCTCAAACACGCTGAGGATCGCAGCGTCGAGCGTCAGCGCCTGCTTGATTCGCAAGCCTTTCGGCGGAAGGGAGCCACCATAGAGCCCGATACCGGGCCGGATGAGATCGTATCCGAAACCCTTGCCAAGATAGCACCCGGCAGAGTTCGCCAGGCTGGCAGGTGTGTCGGGGAAGGCCGAGGCGATATCATCGAAAGCCTTTAGCTGGGCCGTGTTCATCGCGTTGCCCGTCTCGTCGGCGCAGGCGAGATGGCTCATCACGAGGACAGGTTGCAGCCGTTGTAGGTCGGTCAGCGTGGTGGCCAGTGCTGCTGCTTTCAGACCCAACCGGTTCATGCCTGTGTCAAAATGCAGTGCCGACGTGCCCTTGGGCGCATTGGCCCATGCTTTCAGATGGTCTGGTGATGAAAGGACTGCGGTGATGCCCGCAGCGATATAGGCCGACATCTCTTTGCGCGTTGGCCCATTCAGAACGAAGATACGCGGGCCAAGCCCCAGCGCTTTGCGCACAGCGAGGGCCTCTTCAAGGTAAGCCACGAAAAAGGTGGAACAGCCGGACCGAAGCAGGGCGCGTGCGACCGGCACGGCGCCGAGCCCATAGGCATCCGCCTTGACCACTGCTGCTGTGGTTGCGCCAGGATGAAGCCCGTCCAGCGCCTGCCAGTTCGAGACAATGTTCGACAAATGGATCGTGGCGCGTGGCAGTTGTTTCATGAACAGCGATTTAGGACGCTTTGCAGGAGGTGTCACTTCCTGGCGGCATGCTCTTTCCAAGCTTGGCCCTTCATGTTCCAGACCGGCGTGAAGAAGACCATCCACAGGATGATGATTGTCATGCCGCCCGCCGGAACGATGGCGATTTTCTGCGGACCGAATATGTCGACGAGTGCGCCCATGAGCGCAGCGCCCAGCGGAGCGCCCGCCATGAAACCCAGTTGGTAAATCGACAGGACACGGGCGAGCTTTGCCTTGGGCGCCGCGTCCTGCACGATTGAGCGGCTCATCGCGATCGAGATGCCGGCAGCGAGGCCCCAGACGAACACGATGGCGAGAAAAACCCAGTGGGGGACGGCCCACATCATGATGAGAATGCTGCTGGAGCCGAGGAACTGGGCGATAAGCAGGAGGCGGCCCTGTCGCTTGATACGCCGGAAGATGGACAGGACGACAGACGAGACGAAGGCGCCCATCCAGAACGTGACGAACATGTCGCGGATACCATCGGAGCCGAAGCCGTAAACATCGCGGTTCACAATCGGAAGGACGACAAGGAAGGCGCCAATCACGAAGATTCCGACACCGAACATTAGGGCGGTCATGGCCCACAGCCGTCCATCTGCGCGGACGGCCCGGAAGCCTTCCGCAATGTCGCCGAAGGCCGCGCCAAACCCGCTGCGACCTGTGCTTATCTGGCGGCCCTTTGCCAGGTTGAGCGCGAAGATTGCGCCAACCGCCAGTACGGCTCCCTGTGCCAGCAACAATTTGTCAGCATCAATCGGGCCAATGCCGAAACCGCCCATCCATTGCGGCATGCGGGTCATCTTGTCGGCATAGCCCGCCAGGATAAGGCCGGCGATCTGGGCCAGGAATTGCGCCATCGTGGCCAGTGTCACGCCGAGTTGCAGCGTGACATTGGACCCCATGCGCATGCGCCTCTCAACGACTTCATTCACGATGGAATCGCGAGCAGGCATCATGAAGGCACCCACGGTGCCTATGGTCAGGCCGTAGGCGATCATGACCGGATAGGACAGTTCGCCCCGCGCCACCGATGTGGCGAGGATGAGGGCAGGGACGGCCGCCAGCAGGTGAAGGACGATCAACAGGCGCCGTCCATCCGCCCGCTCTGCCACGACGCCGCCGATCAGCAGGAAGATCACAGAAGGCGCGGAGAGGGCCATGTTGGCCAGCCCCAATGCAAGGCCGTCCATATGGAGGTGGTCCTTGCCCGTGATCAGATAGGGAAACAGGACCATCTGGAGCCCGAAGGCCATGAACCAGCTGCACTGGACCATCAAATACGCGGGCAGTTCGATACGAACGCCGCGGCGCAGGCGCCGGGCCCGCCAATGGGTCGCGGTCGACAGGAGGGATGCGCCAGCGCCGAGCGCCTCGCTGATTCCGCTGACGGGTGAGGTGACGTCGCCGACGGCGTCCTCGACCATGTCGTCAACGATTTCTTCGATTTTGTCGCTCATGCCTGCTCCCGTCGGCGATAGCGACTGTATGTAGAGCGCCGGTTCATGGAAAGTAAAATCAGATGCTGAGCTTTCCTCCGGAACTCAGTGTTCAGCCCCTACTTGTTCGCCCCGATGAACGGTCAGTTGCCTTTGAGTTGCCCAGTTTGTAACCTCCCACTCGGGCTGTGTTCCAATTACAAGCCATGGGTGGAGTATCATGAGACTGTTCAGGCAACTCGTCAGTTGGGCGCTCGCGCTCTTTTTGATTGCCATGTTTGTCCATGCGACAATCCACCCTTTGCCAAACCCGCCAGCGGGATCGGTGAAGTTTTTTGACCCGCCCGGCAGCAATATCGTGTTCCAGACCATTGCAGAGCGCTCCGGGCAAACCCTGTTCGAGCCTGCGGGCCGAGTTTTGACGGGTGTGCTTGAATTGATCGCTGCGCTGTTCCTGTTGCTGCCGTTCACCCGGCGTCTCGGCGCCGTGATTGCCAGCGTGGTGCTGGGCGGGGCCGTTGCGTTCCATTTGTCGCCTTTGCTGGGGCGTGAGGTTCCTCTGTCCCTTGATCCTGGCGCGGCCCAGACAGATGGCGGGATGTTGTTCATGCTGGCCATCGTGATGCTTGTGGCGAGCCTGCTTGTGCTGGTGGTGCATCCGCGCGCACAAGATTGAGGCTGATATTTCCGAAGCGCGTCTGTACGGCTCGTTAACGGTTTGCGTTCAATCTATTGCCATTGCGACGCAGGCATAGAGATGGATGAGTTAGAAGAGCCAATGAATCCGCCGCCAATCGGCCGTGCCCGGGACGCCTTGTTCCGGCGCCTGCTCGACCTTGTGGCGATGCCGGCGTCTCGTCTGGCCCATCAGGATCGCAACATGGTGGGCGATATCCTGCTGGATATGCTGTTTCATGCGAATACGCGTGAGCGGATGTTGTGTGCGAGCCGACTGGCGCAGAGCCGGGAAGCGCCGCGCCGCCTGTTGCGCTATCTTGCCCAGAGTTCATTCGAGATCGCCCAGCCCCTGCTGGAACAGAACGAAGCGTTTGATGCTTGTGACCTGAGTGAAATCGTCGAGGCGACATCCACTGAACATCGTCTGGCCATTGCCCGCCGCAAGATCGTGGCGCCGGGCGTCTGCGTGGCGCTTGCCGAGCATGGGGAAGCGCATGTTGTGCGTGAAATGGTCATCAATTCCGGGTCGGTCCTGCCGGAGACGGCTGTCGACAAGCTGGTCGTGCGGTCGAGAGACGAATCCCAGCTGTGCGAATTGCTGGTAGAACGCCTGGAATTGCGTCCATCACAGGCGATGGCGATGTTCTGGTGGTCTGACAGCATAACGCGCCGCAAGATTCTCCAACGCCATTCCGCCGATCGTCTGGAGGTTATTGAGACCTGCAAGGACGTATTCGAAATCATGGCGGCGGAAAAGTGGGCTGACCCGGTCGCCCGTAAAGCCCTGCAACTTATCGAACGGCGCCAGCGCAATCGTGAAGCGCTTGAGCGGAGTGAGTTCGAAAGCCTGGAAAGCGCCATCAATTCGGCAGCACTGGAAGGCATGACATCTGAACTTGCTCAGGAGATCGGCTATCTCTGCGGCGTTCGACCCGTGACTATAGCGAAGATACTGTCCGATCCGGGCGGGGAAGGCGTTGCCGTTCTGTGCAAGGCAACAGGCGTGAAGCGGGACTTCCTGCCCGTATTCTGGGTTGCCCTTCGTCGTCCGCTTGAGATTGAGGAAGGCGAGATCCATCCACAATTCGCGATGGTGGCCGAAACCTACGAGATGCTGACGGTTGCAAAGGCGCAAACAACCCTGCGCTACTGGAACTGGTCGCTATCTGCGGCCTTCTCCTCGCAGGCGTTGCGCGACGCCCAAGAGGGTGGCGAACCGGCAAATGAAGAAGCCGCATTCTCGACGTCCCAACGCACAGCCAGACTGGTTTTTGGCAGCTAGCGACCGAAAAACTCCGAAATACTCTTCCCAAGCCCGCCCACTGTCTTTAGGTCAGGCGTTCGTGATTTGGGTTGTGTTGGGAGCGAAGGCGCACTGTGGCGTACTTTCTAGGGCTTTTAATTGCGTTGGCGGCGTTCTGGCTGGGAATGTCCGGTCATTTCGTGCCCTTGCTGCTGGGTCTTGGCACGGTGTCGCTGGCTCTCACGCTGATTCTGGCTTACCGGCTTGGCCTGCTCGATCGTGAAGGCGTGCCCTATGTGCGCATCGTCGGTTTCGCGCTCTATCTTCCCTGGCTGTTGAAAGAGATCGTGAAAGCGAACTGGACCGTTATCCGGGCCTGTCTGCGGGCCGATCTCGACATTTCGCCGACGCTGGTAAAGCTCAAGACCGTTTGCACGTCAGACCTTGCGAAGGTGACATTCGCGAATTCTATCACGCTGACGCCGGGGACTGTGACGGTCGAGGTCGAGGGAGACAAACTGCTGGTGCATGGTTTGTACGAGCAGGACTCTCAGCCCGAAGCCTTTATCGAAATGGACAGGCGTTCTGCGCGCGCAATTGACGGGAAGGGAGCTGCCAAATGACCGTCGCTGCTCTCATCGCCATTCTGCTCGGCATGATCCTGCTGCTCATACGCACGCTGATCGGCCCCACGCTTTATGATCGTGTCCTTGCGGTGAACTCGTTCGGTACGAAAACGGTGCTTGGCCTTGGTCTGCTCGGCTATGTCATGGGGCGCCCGGAATTCCTCGACATTGCGATCCTTTATGCAATGATCAACTTCGTCTCGACGATCGCGATCCTCAAATTCTTCCGCTACCGTTCGTTCCAGGTTCCGCTGGTCCGGCGCGGCGCCCAGGGAGGCAAGCGTAATGGCTGATCTCTTGGCGAACTTGCAGCAATTCTTTGAACTGGTGCGCTATCCGGCCGGATCAGCTCTGTGCCTGGCTGGTGCTATTCTGTGCATGATCGGCACCATCGGGGTGATGCGGTTCCCCGATTTCTATACCCGCATGCATGCGGCAAGCATTACCGATACGTCCGGTGCGGCTGTTGTCTTGCTGGGCATGGCGCTGATGGCGCCAGGCTGGGTCATCGTTGTCAAACTGGGCGTTATCTTTTGGCTGCTTTTCCTCACCAGCCCTGCTGCATCTCACGCCGTTGCAAATGCGGCCCACACTGCGGGCCTGCAGCCGTTGATCGGACGGATCAATCCGAAACGCGATGATGAGGAGGATGCAGCATGACCGGCGTGCTCGACGGCAATATTGGTATTGCGCTTGTAAACATCCTCCTTCTTTCGGTTCTGTTCGTGGTGGCAATTTCGATTGCGCGACTGCGTAACCTTTTCGCTATCGTGATGCTGTCGGGCATCTACTCGCTGGTTTCGGCAACATGGTATGTTGTTGTCGACGCGGTGGATGTTGCGTTCACGGAAGCGGCGGTTGGCGCGGGCATGTCGACCGTGGTGCTGCTCGGCGCGATGCTGCTGACATCACGCACAGCCAAGCCGGACAAGAAATTCGCACGCCTCGGCCCGCTTCTCGTTGTGCTAGCGACAGGCGTGATGCTGATCTACGCTTCTGTCGACCTGCCCGCGCTGGGAGATCCGAATTCGCCGGTGAACGCGGGCGTTGGAATGAAGTACGCACAGATCAACTGGGCTGACACGGGCATTCCCAATGTCGTGACCTCGGTCCTCGGCAGCTATCGTGGTTTCGATACTCTGGGCGAGACAGCCGTTGTGTTCCTCGCGGGTCTCTCCGTAGCGTTGCTGCTCGGATTTGGCGAGCGGTCCCTGGCTGAATCCATCCGTCGTGAAGGCCGGACTCCAGGTGCCGCAAAGAGTACCGGATCCGAAACCAAGTCTGAGGAGGATGCCTCGTGAACAACGATCATCACGTAATCCTTCGTGTCATCTCCAAAATGCTGATTCCCGTCATCGTGATGTTCGGGTTTTACACGCAGTTCCACGGCGACTTTGGTCCCGGTGGCGGCTTTCAGGCCGGTATCATCATCGCTGTCGGCGTCATTCTCTATGCGCTGGTCTTCGGTGTTCCGGCTGCCATGCGGGCAGTTCCGCCCGTGTTTACGCGTTCGCTCGCTGCCATTGGTGTAATGCTCTATGCCGGTGTCGGTTACTGGGCGCTGCTGCAGGGTGGCAATTACCTGGAATATCAGGCGCTATTCCAGGAGCCGCCCGGCGAACATCACGGCCAGCATGTTGGCATCATTCTGATCGAACTCGGCGTGCTCTTCGCCGTGACAGGTGCAATGCTCACAATCTTCTATGCGTTTGCGGGCCGTGTCGCCGAAATCCGCGACAAAGACTGGTAGACAATGCTGGAATTCATTCTCGAACGGGCAAACTATTGGGCCATCATCGGATTGATGATGATCGGTCTGTACATCACGTTTGCCAGTGGCAACTTCATTAAGCGACTGGTCGGCCTGTCATTGTTCCAGACATCGGTTTGTCTGTTCTACGTGACGCTTGGCAAAGTGGCTGGCGGAACGGCGCCAATCCTCTTTGGCGCCGACGCGGTCTACCATGGCGGCGATTATGATACCGAGGCGGTCCATCATGCCGCCACGGTTCCCGGCGCGCATGCAATGGGCAATGCCAGTGCGCCAGTGGAGTTGGTGAACACATATTCCAACGCGCTTCCACATGTCCTGATGCTGACCGCCATCGTCGTTGGCGTGGCAACACTTTCTGTCGGCTTGGCGCTGATCGTGCGCATTCGTGAAGCCTATGGCACGATTGAGGGCGACGAAGTGCGCGACGTCGACATGGAGACGGCGCTGGCCCAGGAAGCCGAAGTTGACCAATGGCTCAAAGAGGCGAGCGCATGATCGATATCCTGTTGCGCTCCGCACCAGACTGGGCGCTTGCCCATGCTGCGCCCCTGCTGGTCATGGTGCCCCTCATACTGGCAGCTGTTCTCACGCTCGTGCCAAGCGGCCGCGTTGCCTGGTTTATCAGCATCGCGGGCACGGCTGCGTCACTGGTTTTCTCGCTCATCCTGCTCGCAATCGTGCAGACACCCGAAACGTCCGGTATCATCAGCTATGCGCTCGGCAACTGGCTGCCGCCATTGGGAATTGAGTTCCGCGTCGACGCATTGAATGCAATGATCCTGGTGCTTGTCTCGGCGATTGGTGTGCTGGCATCGGTGATGTCGTATCCGACAGTTGTGGCAGAGATCCCCAAGGAAAAGACGTCGCTTTTCTATGCCGCGTTCATGGCCTGTTTTGCGGGTCTGTGCGGTGTCGCGATTACCGGTGACGCGTTCAACCTGTTCGTCTTTCTCGAGGTCAGCTCGATTTCCACCTATGTGCTCGTGGCACTGGGCGCTTCGCGTGACAGACGGGCGCTGCACGCGGCTTTCAACTACCTGATCATGGGTACGATCGGTGCGACCTTCTTCATCATCGGGGTCGGCTTTCTCTATGCCGCGACCGGTACGCTGAACATGGCAGATATTGCGACCAAACTGCCGGCCCTTGAAGGTAGTCGGACAGTTCAGGCCGGATTTGCCTTCATTGTCGTTGGCCTGGGCCTGAAGGCGGCCATGTGGCCGCTGCACCAGTGGCTGCCGAACGCGTATTCTTACAGTCCCAGCTTTGTCACCATGTTCCTGTCGGCCACGGCGACCAAGGTGGCACTTTATGCCCTGATCCGTTTCCTGTTCTTCGTCTTCAGTCCGAACTACGCTTTCGAAAATGCCGCATTTGGCGCACTCCTCATGCCGCTCGGTATCGCGGCCATGATCGCGTGCAGTTTCCAGGCTGTCTTCCAGACAGATGTGCGCCGCATGCTGGCCTATTCATCGGTCGCGCAAGTCGGCTACATGATCCTCGGCATCTCGATTGGCACGGCAGCAGGCCTCAGCGCAGGCCTTTTCCATCTTTTGAATCACGCGATGATCAAGGGCGCGCTGTTCATGGCCGTTGCAGGCGTGGTCTTGACCTACCAGGGAACCAACATTCGCGATTTTGCCGGCCTTGGCCGGTCAGCGCCGTGGACGATGACGGCCTTTGCCATTGCCGGACTGTCGCTGATCGGCGTGCCGCTGACGGCAGGTTTCCAGTCCAAGTTGCAGCTAGGTTATGCGTTGTTTGAACATGGCTGGTGGTGGGCCGTTATCCTGGTCGTGTTCTCCAGCTTCCTGGCGGTCATCTATATCGGCCGTATCCTCGAAGCGGTATTCTTCCAACCGCCTGTTAATCCGCGCAAAACCCGCAAGGAAGCGCCGATTGTGCTGCTCGTCCCACTCTGGATTCTGGCGCTGGCGAACATATTTTTTGGCATCACGACAGAGATTCCGCTTGGACTGGCGCGTGATGCAGCCGCCGCGGCATTCGGACTGGAGATGTTCCGATGAGTGCTGACATGCTGATCCTTGCTGCGCTCTGTATTCCACTGTTGATCGCCGCCGGCATTGCAGCCGCGGGGCGTTTTCCAAACGTGCGGGAAGGCGTTACCGTCGTTGGGTCGGTCATCCTTCTGGGTGTGGTAATTGCGCTCGCACTCTCTGTGGCGCGTGGCAATGCTCCGGCGTTGGACCTGGGTGCCGCTGCACCGGGCCTGTCATTCGCGTTCAAGCTGGAACCGCTGGGCGCACTCTTCGCGCTGGTCGCCAGCGGCCTGTGGATCGTCAACTCGTTCTATTCGATCGGCTATATGCGTGGCAATCGTGAGCGTAACCAGACACGGTTCTATATCTGCTTTGCAATCGCCATCTTCGGTGCCCTTGGCGTTGCCATGTCCGGCAACCTGTTCACGCTGTTTGTCTTCTATGAAGTGCTGACCCTCTCGACCTATCCGCTGGTCGCGCACAAGGGCGATGCGGCGGCCAAGCGCGGCGCGCGTATCTATCTTCTCACACTTCTGGGCACATCCATCGGCCTGTTCCTGACGGCCCTTATGTGGACATGGACGCTGGCTGGCCAGAACCTCGACTTCGTGCAGGGCGGACTGCTGTCAGGCTTGAATATCAGCCCGGCCGTGTCGACTGCACTTCTCCTGTTGTTTGTTTTCGGGATTGGCAAAGCCGCATTAATGCCAGTCCACTTCTGGCTGCCGAACGCGATGGTCGCGCCCACGCCGGTTTCGGCATTGCTGCACGCTGTGGCGGTTGTGAAGGCCGGTGTGTTTACAGTGATGAAAGTGTCGATCTTCATCTTCGGAGAAGACCTGCTCAATGCGACACCGGGCCGTGAATTCGTCCTGTGGATTGCATGTTTCACGATCATCGCGGCCTCGCTGGTGGCCATGACAAAGGACAACCTGAAGGCCCGTCTGGCTTATTCGACGGTTGCGCAACTGGCCTATGTTACCGCTGGCGCCATGCTGGCCAATGAAGCTGGTTTCCTGGGTGGCAGCCTTCAGATTGCGGCCCACGCGACTGGCAAGATGACACTCTTCATGTGCGCTGGCGCAATTTACGTGGCGACCGGCGCGACCAATATTTCCGACATGCGCGGTCTGGGCCGCCGCATGCCGCTGGTTTTCATCGCTTTCTTCATCGCCGCGCTGTCCATTATCGGTATTCCGCCAATGGCCGGCAGCTGGGCGAAGTATGAACTGATGCAGGGCGCCATCGACCGTGGAAACGGGTATGTGCCTTGGGTGTTGATCGGGTCGTCGCTCCTGAACATCGTTTACTTGTTGCCCATCCCGATCTTGGCCCTCATGCCGCCGCCTGGCTCGGGCGAACCCCGTGCCTTCAAACGCCCGGGTGGCGCGCCAGCCCTGACCGTGGCCGCGCCTGTATTTACGGCTGCGCTGTGCATCATCCTGTTCTTCCTGGTCGGGCCACTCGCCGAATTCCTCGCACCCACCATTAGCGGCAGCGCTGCTGCGATTGTGACCGGAGTCCAGCCATGAGCAACGACACGCCTGAGACCCGCGACAAGACCGGGCGCTTCCTGAAGCGCGCCGCCGAAAAAGCGCACGATCTGCATACGGTCTCGGATGAGGGTGTTCATCCGATGGCCAAGGTCCTGTTCGGATGGACTCAAACCAAGAATATCGGTGCCATCATCTTCTGGGGCCTGGGCCTGCTCAGCGCCTTCCTGATTGTGCTCGACCTGTTCCTTGATCGCCACGAATATTTCAATTTTGCCAATTCGACAGGCTTCTACGGCCTTTACGGCTTTGCCGCGTTCGCCTTCGTGGTGCTGATGGGCTGGCCCCTCGGCAACCTGCTGCGCCGGGACGAGAATTATTATGGCGATGCGGGTGGGCCACCGGCGGATGTCGACCCTGACCTGCCTGTCATTCCTGACAATATCCGGCCTACCTATGAGGGAGACGAGTAATGCCCGCTTTGCTTGCCGCTCTCAATCCGGGCTGGTTGCTGATCCTTGTCGGCCTTGCCTGCATGTTCATCACATCCCGACAGGCCCGCCATATCCTCACTGTTGCCACACCGATCGTCGGCATTGCCCTGTTGGCGATGGCCGACCAGAACATAATCCACCTGGCGACGCAGGTCCTTGATCTCCAGATGATCCTCTACCGGGTCGACAGCCTCAGTTTCGTATTCGGCCTCGCCTTCCTGCTGGCAGCCCTGCTGAACGCGATCTATGCGTGGCATACTGACGACCGGCTGCAGGATGGCATGGCGCTCGCTTATGCTGGCGCGGCAATCGCCGCCACTTTCTCGGGCGACCTGATGACCCTGTTCGTCTTCTGGGAAATCACCGCGGTCACGTCGGTCTTCATGGTGTTGGCGGCGGGCACGCGCGCTGCGTATTTTGCGTCGATGCGATACCTTGTCATTCAGGTCCTGTCGGGTGTCCTGCTGCTGACGGGCGCGGCTTATGTTTACAACAGTACTGGCGGTCTCGAGATCAAGGCCTTTGTCAGCCTCAGCGAGCCGGGCGCTCTGCTGATCTTCATTGCCTTCGGCATCAAGGCGGCCTTCCCGTTCATGCACAACTGGCTGCAGGACTCCTATCCGAAGGCCAGCGTTGTGGGCGCCGTCGTCCTGTCGGCATTTACAACCAAGCTCGCGGTCTATGGTTTCATCCGGTTATTCCCAGGTCAGGATGCCCTGATCTGGATCGGCGCCGTCATGACCGTGTTCCCCGTCTTCTTCGCGGTCATCGAGAATGATCTGCGAAAAGTGCTGGCTTATTCGCTGAACAACCAGGTCGGCTTCATGATTTGCGCCATCGGACTCGGCACGGCCGGGGTCGGCAATGCGCTCGCGCTGAATGGCGCAACGGCCCACGCGTTCGTCCACATCATCTACAAGGGCCTTCTGTTCATGAGCATGGGTGCAGTGCTCTATCGCACGGGAACCACAAAGGCCTCCGAACTCGGCGGGCTGTACCGCTCGATGCCGTGGACTGCGCTGTTCTGTATCATCGGCGCCATGTCGATTTCGGCGTTCCCGCTGTTTTCAGGTTTCGTTGCAAAATCCCTCACCATGAGTGCGGTGTCGCATGAGGGCCTGACGATCGTGTGGCTGATGTTGCTGTTCGCGTCGGCAGGCGTGTTGGAGCATTCCGGTATCAAGATCCCGTATTTCGCCTTCTTCGGCCACGATAGCGGCCGCCGCGTGAAAGAGGCGCCTTTCAACATGCTCCTCGCCATGGGCATGGGGGCCTTCATCTGCGTTGCCGTGGGCATTCCGGCCATCATTCCCGGCCTTGGCTACGAATGGCTCTACAACCTGCTGCCGTTCCGCGAAGAAGCGATGAACTACCAGCCCTTCACGCTCAGCCATATCCTGACGCAAATGCAATTGCTGGTCTTGGCCATGTTTGCCTTCGTCCTGCTCAAGCGCTTCGGCCTCTATCCGCCAGAAAAGCCCGGCACGGTCCTCGATACGGACTGGATTTATCGCAAGGTGGGACTCGGCATGGCTCAATGGGCCGGTACAGTGTGGGGTAAGGTGGGGCCGGCCATGACGGCGATCTTCTTCAGTCTGACCGGGCGGGCCTATAGCAGGATCGAATCGACGTTCAGTCCGCGCGGCGAACTGGCCCGGGGCAGGCTGACCGGGGCGATGGCGATATGGACAGCAGCGCTTCTGGGACTCGTCCTCCTGCTGGGGTTCATCACCACAGGCTGAAGTCTCGGCAGTGATCAGCTTGCCCGATAGTTGTTGTTGCCCTCAACTTTGGGGCGCAAAGGCTGCCTTTTTGGTATTTACACTTCGTCGTCTTCATTTACCCCAGAATAGATTATAGCTGGGGAGCCAAGATAATGCCCGACGCCACCAATGCCGCGCCACGTGACGGCGTGCTTATTGAGCTCGCAAGTGAAATCGTTGCGGCCTATGTCGGGAACAACACGGTCCAGTCGGTCGAGCTGCCCGAACTCATCCGCAATGTGCATGCGTCGCTGGCTGGTCTTGGCCATATAGACAGCGAAATCGTGCGGCCAAAGCCCGCCGTATCGGTGAAACGGTCGCTGGGCGAAGACTTCCTTGTCTGTCTCGAGGATGGCAAGAAATTCAAGTCATTGAAGCGCCATCTGCGCACAAAATACGACATGTCCCCCGATGAATACCGCGAAAAATGGAACCTGCCGCCTGATTATCCCATGGTGGCGCCGGGGTATTCAAAGCATCGGTCAATGCTTGCCAAAAAGATGGGCCTTGGCAAAGGCGAGAAGGCCTAGTTGCTTTAAGCGAATACTTGTCGTTGCGTTTCCGGAATGAAATAATTCGGTAACAAAGGTTAAGAATGTCTGTTGATGACTCTTGATCCCGGACTCTACTCGCGCGATAGGTGATTCTATCGAATCACCTGGGGGTGCAACCGATGTCAAACAAAACACTATTCCGGGGCGTTACAATCGCCCAGCAAGACCTGATCAGTTACTGGAAGCGGCTGCGTGACGGTGCAGGCTGCGTGCCGCGCGACGAGATCGATCCCGGCGCGCTTCGCAGCATGCTGGCCAGCATTTCCATCGTGCAGTTTGATGAGTCCGGGGATGGCCGGTTCCGCATCGCCGGATCGCGCCTTCGCGACATTTTCGGCATTGAAGCCCGCGGTCTGCGGGTTTCGGAAGTGATGGGAGGCCACGGCGATGCCTTTTCACTGGGCCTGTCCGTCGCGCTCGAACGCCGCTCGCCTGTCGGCGGCATAATCGAACAGAATGGCGGCATGCACGCCTGGCTCCGTTTGCCATTGATGGATTCTGAAGGCCGCCTCACGATGGTCCTCTGCCACGATGAGATGCTGCCGAGCCGTCGCATGCTGACGCCCAATGATAGCCAAGCCAATTCTGTCCACAGTTCTTCTCCCCGCGCGGCCGCTTGAATCGCCCGCAACGCCTGATGCCAACTTGATGGTATAGGAAAGTTATCCTACACCTTCTGATGCCGGGTAGTCTTGTGCCTGCCAGACCAGGAGGAGACAGAGATGGCGAAATTCGACCCACAGAAAGACGGAGACCGGGCCTATCTCGCCGCGGCACTGACAGCCTATGCGCTCGGCCTGAAGCTGGAGACCATCCTGTCACCGGAGAGAGGTCGTCCGATTGAGGCGCGCGCGCCACATCGCCATCTATCTCACACATGTTGCGCTTGGCATGAGCCTGGCACGGGTCGCGCGGGCGTTTGACCGGGACCGCTCAACCATCGCCAATGCCTGTCATCTGATCGAGGACAAACGCGACGATACGGATTTCGACGATTGGCTGGAGCAATTGTTGCTAGGGCTGTCGAGCGTCGTACTGCTGAGCAAGGCGCCAGCCGTTGCCTGATGCGCGTACGTGTCAGGCAGTCAGTGCCGCGTGCGCATCCTGCTGGATCCTGGCGAGCATCGACGCCAATCCGTTCGAGCGTTGAGCGGTGAGGGCGCCGGAAACGCCAATCTCGTCGAGCAGCGCCTTGGCATCGAACGACTCGATTTCCTGCAACGGCGCCCCGGAATAGAGGCGCACCAGAAGCCCGATCAGCCCTGAAACGATCATCGCATCGGATTCTGCCCTCACGATCAGGCGGCCATCATCAACATCTGTCACCATCCAGACCTGTGACGCACAGCCTCTCACGATGGTCTCCGGCGTTTTCTCGTCATCGGCCAGTGCGGGGTTCGCCTTGCCTAGGTCAATGATGTGCGCGTAGCGCGCTTCCCAGTCTTCAAGCCAGGAAAACTCTTCACGTATTTCGGCGGCCGCCGTTTCGATGCTCATGCGCCTGAAATGGGGCATCGCCGCGCAAAAGAAAACCCCCGGCGCCGTTACCGGCACCGGGGGTTTTGAATTCAGGATTGTGCGGCAGGCTTACTGATAGACGCCGCCGATGCACTTGCCGACGTCCGACAGGGCATGTTCGCCGATGCAGAATGGCACTTCATACTGCTGGTTGGCGGCGGCCACGCATTGCTGGAGGTTCAGGTTTGCCATGTTGAGGCAGCCCTTTGTCTCACGTTCGGCCATTGCGGCATTGATCTGGCTGGAGTTCTTCTCGGTGCTGCTGCCCAGAACGCGATAGGCGGCTAATGTCGCGATCTGGTCGGCAACAGGTTCCTTGCCGAATTTCACACGCTTGCGATTGCCGGTCAGACCGGACGTCACCGCAGCCGGGAACTTGATCGCGCTCGCCGCACCGGAGACATTGTCCCACAGCGATGGTGCGCCCGTGTTGCCCGCCTGAACGAGGACAGAATCGAAATCCGTCGCATTCATTGCGTTCAACAGGCCGAGCTTGGCGGGAATGCCTGAAGCTTGGCTGGAATCCAGTTTGCGCGCCTTGGACCCGGAATTGCCGATTTTGGCTTTTGCCCAACCGGATCCCTGCAGGGAATAGGCCTGTTCCTTGACATAGGCCGCTGCGCTGTTCAGGCGGCGGCTGTCGGCTTCGGTGGCTGACAGGGCTGAACTGACGGCATTGTCGCCGCCGTGCAGCGTACGGGCATACCGCACGTCATTACGCATGCCGGTTTCGAGGGCTTCACGACCATAGAAGCTTTCGATGTCACGCACGGCGGCGCGATATTCCGGGTTCTGCGAGGCGATAAGCGCCGAATAGGCGATCCAGCCTTTTGACAGCTGGTCGGGGTTATGTCCGCCAAGCGCGTTGAGCGCGTGGTCGATGTCTCCGGCCGAAGTCAGCGGTTTCTGTTTTACGTCTGTGACATCCGATTGATACGTGGCATAGACCGCCGCCGTATCCGAAATCGGGTCTTTTCCTTGAGCATTTACACCAGCAGCCAGGCCGAATCCGACGAGTGCTGCCCCAATCATTCTGATGGATTTCATAGTATCAACTCTCCCTCACGCGACACGCGATACTCTTGCCCCATCTTCCCCCCTTGGGGAACCTCGCCTTGCCTGTAGATAACATTACAAATACAGCAAACGGTGGGTACAGGTGCGAGAATGCCTAAGGAATCTCTATGGGATGTTAATATGTCCCCCCTCATGACGCAGAAGCGATTACAGTTCGTTAATGTAACCTGGCTGGCGCTGGTCGCTGCAGCAACGCTCATTGCTGTGTTCCGGGGAATCGCAATTTTGCCTCTGCTGAGCGGTGCGGCGATCTCGGCGCTGCCGGCAATCGTCGGGCTGATCTTCCTTCGACATGACAGGGAAGCGGTATCGATTGCGCCGCCCCTCCTTGTTATCTGCTGGACCCTGCTGGCCGTGCTGGGCGTCGCTCTGACTGGGGGGGCGTCTTCGCCGCTCACCATATTGTTCGTGCTCGCGCCTTTGGTCGCGCTGAACCTTGAAGACACGGATATGGCCGCTGAAGCCGCCATATTCGGTGTGGTTGCTTATTTTGCCGTGCTCCTGATGGGGCGTTTCCAATTGCTGCCGTCGGGGGCAGACGCCTATCAGGCACTGACCGTTGCCATCGCCTTTGCCGGCCTTGTGCTGGCTGGCCTTCTTGTCTGGGTTCTTGTCGGCGGTCGCTATGCCGGTCGCGGCGCCGTGCCTGACGCTCCTGCCCAGGAGGCCGCCGCAACGGCCCCGGCCATTCCGGTCTTACCGAAAGCCTCGGGTATCCTCCTGCTCGATGTTTCACCCGAAGGCCGCGTGCGTAACCTGGCGGGCGATGCGCTGGGCCTCGTCTCGGCCAAGCAGGGCGCCGTACTTGCTCACCTGTTTGAACCGGATGCAGACTTGTCTGCCCTACTGCCTGAGACCGGCGCTGCGCGTGGGGAAATCAAGCTTGCCGACGGGCGCCTTGCCGCGTTTGCCGCCGAGGCTGGCCCTTCGGGCACGCATATTCTGGTTCAGGATATCAGCGCATCGCAGCGGCAGTCTGAAGAGGCCTCGGTGGCCTTGGCCGCCGCCGCCAGCCAGTTGCAGGACCGGACGGCCTTCTTTGCGTCGCTCGGGCACGATCTCAAGACACCCCTTAATGCCATTCTTGGCTATGCGGACATGATGCGCGCCCAGATACGTGGCCCATTGCCGGAAGCCTATGCCGATTATCCCGGCATTATTCATGAAAGCGGTCAGGACCTCTTGCTGCTCGTTGATGACATTCTGGACCTCGCCAAGGCCAATGCCGATCGTCAGCGTCTTGAGCCTGAGCCGGTTGACCTGATCGCATCGGCTCAGTCGATCGTGCGCCAGCTCGACAACCAGGCTGAGCGCGCCGGCGTGAAGTTGAAGATAAAGTCTGACAGTGAAGTCTGGGCCGAAGCCGATGCGCGCGCCGTGCGCCAGATCTGGCAGAATCTTGTATCGAACGCGATCAAATATTCGAACAAGGGCGGCACGGTCACGCTGGATGCATACGAGGCCGGCGGCGCGGCTGTGCTCAGCGTTATCGACAAGGGCGCAGGCATGTCCGAGGACGATCTCAAGCGGGTGACCGAACCTTTTTCGCAAGGTGGCAATTCGCGTGGCCGCGCAGGCACCGGGCTTGGCCTCGCGGTCGTACGCAGTTTTGCCGAACTGCATGGCGGCCAGCTGACCCTCCTGTCGCAGCCGGGCAAGGGCACACGGGCCGAGGTGACGCTTCCCCTTGCGGACATGACCGATGTCCAGCCGCTGGAAGACGCGGCAGAATAGACGGCTGGCGCTTGCCGCTTCCCGGAATAAAGAGCAAAAGTCACCATTATGGTTCGCCTGCCTTCAAAATTATGGGTTGAAGCCCTGATCCGCCGCGTCGAGGTCGCAGGCGCATCCGCGTTCGTGGTCCAGAAGGGCGACGAGTCGCGGGGTGATACCCTGATCAAGGTGGCCCGTCTTGACGGAACGGCGGCCGCCTATACGCCCACGACAAACCTCGGCGGAGAACATGTGTTCCGGGACCTCTCGGTCCAGGGCGTCGGTCCGGACGAAGCCAGCGTCGATGCCTATGTCCAGCGTGCGCGCCAGCGCGACAGCGACCTCTGGGTTGTCGAGATTGAAGACCGACAGGGCCGTCACTTCCTCACAGAAGATATCGAGACCGAATAGGGCATCCCGGACCGATTACCGCCCGCGTGTTTGCAGGTAAACCGCTTATTAACCCGTCCAAGGCAGCTTCCGGAGGTATCCACTGCCGGGGGCGAGCAGACCATGCTATTTCTTCTCAACGACACGATCGCCGAGATAGACATTCCTGAAATTCACCTGTCGAAGCGCTGGAAAAGCCTCGGGTGCGGAGATCCCTATGGCATGCGGGCACGCGATGCGCTCGATTTCGTCACCCGCGTTGTTGCCGACCATGTGCGTGAGGGCATGCCGATTGATACCGTGCTCGTGCAGGATCTCGGTTCACTGATCATCGCCAAGACAGGCGCGAATGCAGCCTTGTTTCCCGCGCAGGACCGTGGCGTCGGCGAACCGCGGCTGACGATCCTGCCCGAAGCCATCCTGCGTACGCTGAAGCAGCGTGCCGAACAGGAAGGCACGCCGCCCAACATCGAAGAGATCTGGCCGCTGGCGGCCTGATCCGCTCAGTTCACGGTGATCGGTTTGCTGGTCACTACCATGCGCCCATCCGGGCCCTGCAGAACATACCGCACAATGAATGACCCGGCCTCGTCCGGCGCTATCAGCGTCAGTGTTTCGCCCTTCTTTATGTAGGCATAGGACAGTTCACCGCTGGTGCTAGTGTGTCCCTCGGGCACAAGGTCAACATAGTCATTGGCATAGCCCGGCCCGGTCCAGCTGACATCGAAGTTTGCTCCCGCCGTCACGCTTGATGGCACGTCCAGCGTCACCGTCGCTGGCGTCACCCGAATGGGCCTGACGGCTTTCACGAACCGTCCGGTCGATGACGCGAAAACATAGCGCAGGTCATAGTCGCCAGCTGCGCCCGGCAGCCTGATCGTCAGCGGATTGTCTGCCTTTATGTAAGTGTATGTCTTCTCTCCGCTCGTCTGTTTGTACCCCCGCGGGACGATATCGACATAATCGCCGTCATTGCCGGGGCCGGTCCAGTTCACACTGATCGTTTCGCCGGATATGCCGCTGGCCTTTGACGGCGCGAGAGCAAAATCGATGTCGTTGAGCGTGAGGGGCACAGTCTTCAACAGTGTCCGGCCATCCGCCGACTGCAAGACATAGCGCACGTCATACTTTCCCGGCTCGCCTGGCAATGCCAGCTCCAGCGGGTTGCCCCCGGATGTGTAGGCATATGATTTCTCTCCACTGGTCAGCGTGTATCCGCGTGGAACGATGTCGATATAGTCGCCCTGTGTGCCGGGGCCTGACCAGTCGACGACCAGCACACCGCCAAGCGAAATGGCCGGATTGAAGGCAAGGTCAACGCTCGTCTCCGTCACGTCCAGCGGCAGGGTCTTCAAGACCTTTTTGCCGTCCCCGGCCTGGGCCACGTAGCGCAGGTCGTACGCGCCCGCTGTACCGGGCACGCGTATGGTCAGGGTGTCAGGATTATCCCTCGTGTAGACATAGGCCTTCTCGCCATTTGTCCGCGTATAGCCACGCGGAACGATATCGACATAGTCACTGGGATTGTCCGGGCCGCGCCAGTCTACGGTCAGCGGTTCGCCGATGCCAATGGTCGGTTCTGCCATCAGCGCGACCTCGGCATCGGTTACGATGATCGGGCGCGTGACCAGAACGGTGCGCCCTTGGGGGGCGGTCCACACATAACGCAGCTGATACTCTCCCGGCTCGCCCGGTGCACGCAAGGTCGCCGGGTTGCCATGGCGGGTATAGCCATAGGACAGCTCGCCGCTGGTGGGTTTGTAGCCGGTCGGAACGATGTCGACATAATCGCTTTCCGTGCCGGGCCCATCCCAGCTGACCGAGAAGCTGTCTCCAATCTCAACCGTTTCGGGACCGTCTATGGACGCCGTTGCCGTGGCGGCTTCCGGCGGACCGGACTCGACTGCTTCCGCGACTGATTTCAGGGCTTCCGACAATTCGCCCGCATTGGACGCCTCGATATAGCGGCCGCCTGTTTCCTCGGCGAGGCAGGCGACCTGGCGCCCTTCATCCGCGCTCAGGCCAAAGCCGATTACGTGTGTGGTGAAATCAATGCCGCGTTCTTCCAGTGATACGCCAGCCGCGCACGGGTCAGCGTCACAGGTCTCGATACCATCGGTAACCAAAATCACCGTTGCGCGGTTTTCCTCGATCTTCAGCGCATTGGCAGCGGTCTCGACCGCTGCCGTCAGCGGCGTCTTGCCAACCGGCACCAGCTTGTCCACAGCGTCGGCCAGCGGCACGCGCGCCCCCGGGCTGCGCATCAGTTCGATGTCCTTGCAGTCGCCCTTGCGCCGGTGGCCATAGGCGATCAGCCCGGCTGAACCGAGGTCCGGATTGCTGTCGACCATGGCGCGCACAGCCTCGCGCGCGATATCGCGCTTCGAGCGGCCATCAATCTGGCCCCACATCGAGCCGGACGAATCCATGACCACCATCACCTTCATCGGCCCCTTGGGCGTTTCGATAACGGCATCTGCAGGATTGGCGGGTGCCTCAAGGCTGGCTTCCACGATATTGGCGGCATCGCCAGCCTCCAGCGCGGTTGTTTCGGCCTCTGCCGGCCCGCTGGGCATCTCGGCGCCCTCTGTCGTTGGGGCTATATTTTCCGGCACATCCGGCGTTGGCACTTTTGGCTTGCCGCAAGCGGCCACCAGCAATCCCAGTGCAGCACAGCTGACCAGCAGTTTGTATCGATTGGTCATGATAAATGTCCCCTTCATCATGGTTTTGCGTCCCGGCGCCATCATAGCTAAATGTTCAGCCAATGCGAAGCCGCCAACTAGCCCTTCAATCCTGTCGCCAAATCGGCTAGGGGCTGGCGGCTGAAACCCAATTTGTCCGGAACTCAAATGTCTCACGTCCAGGAAGCCGCCCGGCGGCGCACCTTCGCCATTATTTCGCACCCGGATGCGGGCAAGACCACGCTCACCGAAAACATCCTGCTTGCAGGCGGCGCCATTCGTGCGGCTGGCGAAGTGGCTGCGCGCGGCCAGCAACGGCGCACGCGGTCTGACTGGATGAAGATTGAACGTGACCGCGGCATTTCGGTGTCGGCTTCGGTCATGACATTCGAATACAGCGATCTCGTCTTCAACCTGCTTGATACGCCAGGCCACGAAGACTTTTCCGAGGATACCTATCGCACACTGACAGCCGCCGATTGCGCCGTCATGGTTCTTGATGCCGCGAAAGGTATTGAGCCGCAGACGCTGAAACTGTTCGAAGTGTGTCGCATGCGCGATATCCCGATCGTGACATTCATCAACAAGATGGACCGCGAAGCACTCGAGCCGATCGAACTGCTCGACGAGGTGCAGGACAAGCTCCAGCTTGATACCGCGCCGCTCTATTGGCCTGCGGCTTCTGGCCAGCGTTTCGCTGGAATGAAAGATCTCACCACCGGCGAGTTTTGCCAGTTCGACCGCCGCCCCGGCGAGCCGCCGCATATCGGTCCGGCGACTCGCATTCCCGGCAGCGATGAAGCGCTGATCGGCAAACTGGATGACCATGTTTATGCCGACCTGATCGAAGGCGTGGAAATGGTTACGGGTCTCCTCCCGAAATTCGATGAGGAAGCCTTCAAGGCGGGCAACATGACGCCAGTTGTGTTCGGTTCCGCGCTGCGCCATTTCGGCGTAGCGGAATTGCTGAACACGCTGCGTGACTACGCGCCCCCACCACGCATCCAGAAGGCCGAACGAAAAGGCGTTCCGATTGATGTTCAGCCTTCGGACAATGACGTGTCCGGTTTCGTGTTCAAGATTCAGGCAAACATGGACCCGAACCATCGTGACCGTGTCGCCTTCCTGCGACTCTGCTCTGGTGAGTTCAAGCGCGGCATGCGCCTGAAGAGCGCCAGCGGCAAACAGCTCAACATTCACAATCCGCTGATGTTCCTCGCGCAGGACCGCGAGATCGCAGAAACGGCTTATGCTGGCGACGTCATCGGTGTGCCCAACCATGGCCAGCTTCGCGTCGGTGACAGCCTGTCAGAGAGCGGAGACATCCAGTTCGCGGGCATCCCGAACTTCGCGCCGGAATTGCTGCGCCGCGCCCGGGTGAAAGATCCGATGAAGGCGAAACACCTGCGCAAGGCGCTGGAAAGTCTGGCTGAGGAAGGCGTCACACAATTGTTCAAGCCATCCATTGGCTCCGACATGATCGTTGGCGCTGTCGGCCAGCTTCAGTTCGAAGTCATGATCGAGCGTGTGGCGGCAGAATACAATCTCGAGGTCGTGTTTGAACCGGCACCCTACAATGTCGCGCGCTGGATGGCATGCGACGATCCCGCCAAGCTCGAGGAGTTCCTCGAGCGGAACAAATCGGTTTCGGGAACGGACCTTGATGGCGCGCCGGTCTATTTGGCGAAGAACGCTTGGGATGTCGGTTACGCGCAGGAAAAGAACCCGTCGATCCGGTTCACGGCAACCAAGGAACGCGCGCTCTAGTTTTCGCTGGGTGTGAGATCCGTTGGCCCATCGATGTCGACCTTTTCGATCTCGACGGTTATGGCCTTGATGTGATCTGCATCCGCGACAGCCTCGTCACCGAGCAATTCCTCGGCAGGGGCTTCAACAACTGGCGCGAAGATGGCCTCGTGGCGCGGCGAGATGCCGGATGTGGCGAGCGGATTGTGCTCGACACGGCCGCCGCCACGTTTCAGTTCGCACCAAGCATCATGCTCTCCGGTTGTTGCGACATGGCTCCAGGCTACACACACTGCATCGTCTGCGCAGGCTGTCTGACAGCTCAATGCGTCTTCCGAGGGTGCCACGCTATACGTGGCACCAAAGCGGTACAGGCCGGGCTCGGCACCGACAATTTCAGGTGTCGCCACCGCATCGGCCTTCAACGACATTGGTGCATCGGCAAAAGCAGGCGCCACAAGCAAGGCGGCAATCGCAAACATCGATGAATGGCGCATTGACTGAACTCCCATATATCCAGCCCCGGAATCTAGGTCGCGCCGGTTAAGGAAGCTTTTACGTTCAGCTTGTCAGCGCCTCGCGCTTTTCCTCGATTTCCAGCCATTCCATCTCGGCCGCTTCGGCTTCTTCCCGCGCCGCGCCGATACGCTCGGACTTGGCATTGAAGGCCTTGGGATCGCGCGTGTAGAGGGCAGGGTCGGCCAGCGCTTTTTCCAGTGCGGCCACTTCGGCCTTCAATTTGGGGATCAGTTCATCGATCTCCTTCTGGCGGTGCTCGTCCTTGAATGACAGCTTCTTCTGCGCTTTGGCCTTGGGTGCCTCGGCTGGTTTTGGCTTGCTGGCCCGCGTCTCGGCATCGTCATGCTGGCGGACGCGCGCCAGTTGTTCCTGCGCGTCAGTCCAGCCGCCCGCCGTCTGCACCCATTTGCCGTTGCCCAGGGGGCAGAGACAGCTCGTCACCGAGGAGTCCAGGAAGGCCCGGTCGTGGCTCACCAGCAGCAGCGTGCCTTCATAGGATAGCAGCATGTCCTCCAGCATTTCGAGCGTTTGCAGGTCCAGGTCATTGGTCGGTTCATCCATCACCAGAAGCGTGGATGGCTTTGCCAACCCGATGGCCAGCGCGAGCCTGTTGCGTTCTCCGCCCGACAGCGCCCCGACAGGCTGGCGCAGCTGTTCCGGTTTGAAAAGGAAGTCCTTGGCATAGGAGGCAATGTGGCGCTGCTGGCCCTGCACCATCAGCGAGTCGCCGCCGGCCGGTGCCAGCGCCTCCCAGATTGTGTCCTTGGGGTCCAGCGTGTCCCGTGTCTGGTCCATGTAGGTCACGTCCAGCGTCTTGCCGTGGCGCACGCTGCCTTCATCGGGTTCGATCTCACCAAGCAGCAGGCGCACCAGCGTCGTCTTGCCTGCGCCATTCGGCCCGATAATACCGATCCGGTCCCCGCGCAGGATCTTGATCGACAGGTCTTTCGCAATCACCAGCGGCCCGTTCGGTGTGTCGAATGTCTTCGACACGCCTTTGACCTCAATCACCTTCTTGCTCATCGAGTCACCAACGCCTGCGCTGAACTCGGCCGTGTTCTTGCGATCATTCAGTGCCGCCCGCATGGCGCCGTGCTGGGCGCGCATGTCGTGCAGCCTTGCAAGGCGGCCCTGGTTGCGCTTGCGCCGTCCGGTCACGCCACGCGCCAGCCAACGATGCTCATCCTTCAGCTGCGTCGTCATCCGCTTCATCTGGCGTTCTTCTTCCACCTCGATGGCTTCGGCCCATTCGTCGAACTTCACATAGCCTTCGGGCGATTTCAGAACGACACCCTGGCGCAGCCACAGCGTGTTGGTCGAGATGTTCTCAAGAAAGCGGCGGTCGTGGCTGACCACAAGCACGACGCCATTGAACGCCTTCAGGCGCCCTTCGAGATACTCGATCATCGGCACGTCTAGATGGTTCGTCGGCTCATCCAGCAGGATCACGTCCGGCTCGGCCGCAAAGGCCTTCGCCAGCGCCACGCGCCGCTGTTGCCCGCCAGACAGTGTTTTCGGGTCAGCAGCCGGGTCAACGCCGAACTCCATAAGTTCGGCCTCGGCCATATAGGTGTATTCCAGTCCCTCGCTGACATAATCAAGCACGCTGTCAAAGCCGTCAAAACGCGGCTCCTGCACCACAGTCGCGAACGTGGTGCCCGGCTGACGCCACACCTGGCCGCTATCGGCCTCGGCCTGTTCAGAGATAATGCGCATTAAAGTGGACTTGCCCGCGCCGTTGCGTCCGACCAGCGCCGCGCGCTCGCCCTTGGACAGGCTGAGCGTCACGCCTTCAAACAGGGGTTTTGCGCCAAGTGAAAGGCGGACATCGGACAGGGAAATCAGGGGAGGTTGAGCCATGCCGCGCAGATAGCGTGCGCGGCGGCCCAGCGCTAGGGGCGATCTGTTGTCTACATGGGCAATTCGCGTGAGCGGAACGCCTTTTCAGCGCGGTCAATGCTGCAGTTGTTTCAGCGGGAGATATTCCCATTTCCGGCTGCATCCCCTGCAATAGCAGCCAATTCTGTTCATATTCATCTAACGTTCATTACGGAAGTTTCATGAGGACGCATGTTGCTCAGCCAGCGGATAATATTCGCGCGTTTGGCGAGTGACATGTCTTGTGGAAGCCGGGTCCGCATACGTCGATCCGGTTACTAAATTAAAATGGGGCGTCCCGATTGTTGAATACGCAGGGCGCCGAAGGGGAAAAATAATATGTCCAAGAAAATTCTTATGCTTTCAGCTGCCGCGGCAGCGTTCGCAGGTATGGCTTTTGCGCAGGGTTCGGCTGACTATCCGCCAGAATCCGATGCAGGCACATGCTATGCTCGCGTGCTGATCCCGGAACTGACGGAAGTCGTGACCGAACAGGTTATTGACCGCCCAGAGGGCACCGAGATCAAGCTGATCCCGGCAACATACGAAACCGTGTCCGAGCAAGTCCTGGTCAAGGAAGAGTCCAAGGACGTCCGCGTCATTCCAGCGACGTTTGAAACAGTCACCGAGCAGGTCCTTCAAACACCTGAGCGTATTGATACAGTTGTCATTCCGGCTCAATACGAATCGTACACAGAGCAGGTCATGACCCGCGCTGCCTACACGACATGGAAGCCAGGCAACGGTCTCTACGGTCGCGCAATCGACGCTTCGGCATCGGCCAATGGCGTTTCGACAGGCGAACTGCTTTGCCGCGTTGAAATTCCGGCCCAGTACGAAACGGTTTCGCGCACGCGCCTCGTTTCGCCAGAGCGCACTGAAACCAAGGTCATCCCGGCGACATACAAGACGGTCACCCGTCAGGTTGTCAGCGCGCCAGCGCAGGTGATCGAGGAAGTTGTCCCGGCTGTCTACGAGACGGTTCAGGTGCAGAAGCTGGTTACAGCGGCCCAGGAAGAAACCATCGTCATTCCAGCCACCTACAAGACGCTTGAAAAACGCGTTGTCAGCGGTGGTGGCGGTCTCGAATGGCGTGAAGTGCTGTGCGACACGAACGCAACACCCGGCAAGATCCGTTCGGTTCAGCAGGCGCTGACAGACGCCGGCTACACGGCACCCGTCGATGGCGAGTTTGGCCCGGCCACACTTACGGCCATGGAATCCTACCAGCGCGCCAACAACCTGCCGGTCGGTTACCTGACCGTCTCGACAGTCGAGTCGCTTGGCCTGACCAAGTAATTCGGTCCGACGATCGAAAATGACTGGCCCCGCGAACCACCCGGTTCGTGGGGCTTTTTATTGTCCGCATCTGACGACCTCCAGGCTTTGGACCACCGTGTGTTCACGATGGCCCCGCGACTAAAATCGGCCCTGGCCTTCATCACGCGGTAAAATCTGTTACCACAAGTCACCCAATCCAATTTGCGGCACCGAATGCCGGAATGCCCAAGCTGAGCAAGGGGGCGACCCGCGTGAATTTGATCCTATCGGTGGCCATTGTCATCACGCTGCTGACATCGGCCCTGATTGTCCTGCGGTTCAGCCGGCTGCGCCTGGAAGGCAATGACCCACAGCCGCTTGGCGCGTTCATGGCCATCCTGTTCACGTCGGGCCTCGATGTCGGACTGATCATGTTTCCGCTAACCGAGTTTCCCACCTATGAGACAGAAGCCGCTTATGGCTTCACCAATGCGCTGGCGATAGAGTTCGGCTTCTGGGGCTTCCTCGTCTGGGGCTTCTACTTTCTTACCACCTTCTATTTCTGTGCCATTGAGCCGAAACTTAAACTGTTCGAACTGCGCCCAATCAAACTGATCAACGCGGCTGTCATCATCGCGACCTGTGCATTCACGGGATTTCTCTTCCTCAGCTATCTGCCGAGTTACATTGTCGGCATCACGCCGCTCGCTCGCTATGGGCTGGTGGCGCTGGTCGTTCTGGTGGCGGTCCTCTCAAGCACCGATATCCGCTATGTGAAATGGCTCAGCATGGGCTCCACGGCCTTGTTCCTGGGGTTGATTGGGCTGCTATGGCTTGTCAGCGGCATGGGTCCCGCTGAATTCCTCGCAAGCGCCACCAACCTTGCCGGCTATTTCCGGAACATCGGCCGGTTCATCGCGCCAATCTCCGACTATCACGCATTCTATCTGTTCTGGTGGTTTGCGTGGAGCATCATGATCGGCCAGTTCGTCGCCCGCTTCGTGGGCGGGTTGACAGTCTGGCAACCGCTCCTTGCCTTGCTGGTGCTGCCATCAATTCCGATAGCGCTGTGGTTTTCGCTGCTATTCTTCATCTATAGCGGGGATACAGCCTTGAGCGCGCTGCCACGGCTCGGCATGGTCATTGTCGGCGTGATCTTCGTCGTTAATTCGCTGGATTCGCTGATCAGGCTGTATTCGGAAAACCTGAATCTGACGGTGGCGCGCCTGACCGGTCCGGGATACATCGCGGCGCATTGGGCCCTCATCTTTGGCCTGATACTCCTCTACCAGTTCACCCCTCTCAAGATTGAATGGATCGGCCTCGTCGTGATCGGAATCTATTGCGCCATTTACGCGCTGACATTCCAGCGCCGGGCGATCCTGAAAACTCCCACCGTGCCGAAGGCACTGACTGAATGAACACACCTTTCGATTACATCATCGTTGGCGCCGGATCAGCCGGCTGCGTACTTGCGAACCGGCTGTCTGCCGATGGCCGGCACAGCGTGTTGCTACTCGAGGCCGGCGGTAGCGATCGTAACATCCTCATCGAGATGCCGACTGCGCTGTCCTATCCGATGGCATCGGACACCTACAATTGGGGCTATTCATCCGCGCCCGAACCCGGCGTCGACAACCGGCAGATTTCTTGCCCCCGTGGCAAGGGCCTCGGCGGCACCTCTTCGATCAATGGTATGGTCTATGTGCGCGGCCATGCCTGTGATTTCGAGGAATGGGTTGCCGCGGGTGCCGCTGGCTGGGGCTATGCCGACTGCCTGCCATATTTCAAGCGGGCCGAAACATGGCAGGACGGTGAAGATGAATATCGCGGCGGCAGCGGGCCGCTCGGAGTGTCCGGCGGCAACAACATGGCGGGAAATCCACTTTACCAGGCTTTCATCGACGCGGGTGGCGAGGCGGGATATCCGATAACGGACGATTATAACGGATATTGCCAGGAGGGCTTTGGCCCTATGCACATGACCGTGCGGGGCGGCGTGCGGGAATCAACATCACGCGCTTATTTGCGTCCGGCCCTCAGCCGCCAGAACCTGACGGTGATGAAACATGTCCTTGTCGACAAGATCGTGTTCGATGGAAAGCGCGCCATCGGCATCGCCGCGCGGCACAAGGGCAAAGACATTGTCCTGCATGCCAATCGGGAAGTCATCCTGTCGGCGGGTGCAATCGCCTCGCCCATGATCCTGCAACGCTCGGGCATTGGCCCGGAAACGGTCCTGCGCGGTGCTGGCATAGCGCCTGTCCATTCGCTTGCGGGCGTCGGGCAGAACCTGCAGGATCATCTCGAAGTTTATTTCCAGTTCCATTGCAAACAGCCGGTCAGCCTGAACACCAAACTCGGCTGGTTCAGCAAGTTCCTGATCGGGGCGCGCTGGGTCCTGTTCAAAACGGGTCTGGGCGCGACCAACCATTTCGAATCTTGCGCCTTCATCCGGTCAGACGCCGGGCGCAAGTCGCCGGACATCCAGTATCACTTCCTCCCGGCGGCGATGCGATATGACGGTACCGCGTCGATCAAGGGCCACGGGTTTCAGGTCCATGTCGGGCCCAACAAGCCGAAAAGCCGGGGCAGCGTCACGATTGCGTCAGCCGATCCGGCTGCGGCGCCGCATATCCTTTTCAACTATTTACAGCATCAGGACGATATTGCCGTCTGGCGGAAATGCATCCGCCTCACACGGGAAATCATCGCCCAACCGGCAATGGACGCCTTTCGGGGCGACGAAATCCAGCCCGGTACAGACATCGCGTCTGACGCTGACATCGACACTTGGGTCAGGGAAAATGTTGAAAGCGCTTACCATCCCTGCGGAACGTGCCGGATGGGATCGCCCGGCGATGAGGGCGCAGTCGTTGACTCCGATTGCCACGTGATCGGGCTGGAAGGGCTTCGCGTCGTCGATGCCTCGATTTTCCCGACCGTCCCTTATGGCAACATCAACGCGCCAACCATCATGGTCGCCGAGAAGGCTGCGGACATCATTCTGGGAAAAGAGGCGCTGCCTCCGGCGACTGTATCGCCCTGGTTTGCGGAGAACTGGGAAACGCGTCAGCGTGAAGGCCAGCCGAAAAGACGAATTGCGGATTGAGGTTTTTCGCAGCAACCGGTCAGTCCGGGTTTTGTCCCAACCCAATCAATTCCGCTGGACTCAATAGCCGCCACTCGCTCTCGGCCAGCCCGTCCAGCGTCAGGGGGCCGAACCGGGCGCGGTGCAGGGCTTCGACGTGATTCCCGACTGCGGCGAACATTCGGCGCACCTGATGGTAACGGCCTTCGGTGAGGGTGATGCGCGCGGTGCGCTCTCCCGTCACGTCCAGGGTTGCGGGCTTCAGCGGCTTGTCCTCTCCGCGCAGCACGAGTGTGCCGCTTGCGAAGGCTTCGCCCTCATGGCCTTCCAGCGGCCGGGCGAGTACGGCCTCATACACTTTCTGCGTCTCCGACCGGGGAGAGATAAGCCTGTGCAGTAATTGCCCGTCGTCGGTGAACAGCAACAGGCCGGTCGTTGGCGCGTCCAGCCGCCCGACACTGGAGAGGGCAGGCGAGCGTTTCAGGAAGCGCGGCGGAAGCAGTTCATAGACGAGAGATCCACCATCGGCGCGGGAACAAGTGTATCCTGCCGGCTTGTTCATCACGATCACCATGCCGGGGGCCGGGTCCAGCGGTTCCCCGTCGAAGGTCACACCATGGAATGGTGCAACCCCACCCTTACCACCCCCCTCAAGGCCCCCCACACGCCCCCTGCGCACCGCCGTCTCCACCTCCTTGCGGCTGCCATAACCGAGGCCGGCAAGATATTTGGTTAGGGGTCTGATATCCTTCATTTCACGCGCTTGGGACGGTCTGCGCGGATTACCTTGTAGCCGCCGGAATCCTCAATGATTTCATATTGCTTGAAGCAGGCGGCGACTGTTGCCTCATAGGGCAGGTGCCGGTTGGCAACCATGTAGAGCGACCCGTGAGACTTCAGTGCCCGCGATGCGGCCTGGATAAACGTCTGGCCAAGGCCGGCAGCGTCTGCCCGTCCGACGTGGAAGGGCGGGTTCATCAGGATGAAATCGTACTGGTTGTTCGGCACGTCGCGCGTGGCGTCGGCCCAGTGGATGGCGACGTTTTCAACACCTTCCAGCGTCTTGGTCGCGCACGCGATAGCGCGGTGTTCGGCCTCGTAAAGGTCCATGTGCTTGATCTTCAGGCAATGAGTCAGCACCTCTTTTGTGAGGTAGCCCTGGCCTGCGCCAAAGTCGGCGCCCGCGCCCTTGATATCCTCGGGAATGCACTCGGCCAGCAGTTCCGACCCGGCATCCACACGGTCCCATGAGAACAGTCCAGGCCGGCTCCACATTGCCCCATCGGCAACAGGTTGCGGCTGGTCGGCGGCGACCCAGGCTTCGGCGAGAGCGGTGTTGAACACGGAGGAGTCTTTGCGTGCCCAGAAGGCTCGGCACTTGTTCTTGCTCAGGCTCTCGGTCGCGCCCGCAATCTGGCCCAGCGTCTTCTCAGCCGTCTTGCCTCCCAACGTGTTCGGCAGGCAGGCGAGCACGACGCCGCCTTCGGGCGCGGCCAGCATTGCGCGGGCATACAGGCCGCGGGCTTCGTCCTTCTGGCGGGGCGGAAGGATCAGTGTAAGTTCAGCGGGTTCGAACGTCTCTGTCCCCGGAGGAAGCAAGGTGTATCCCGCCCCTTTCAGCGCGTCGTGCGGCGGCTTGAATGTCTGCTGGCAAGTCAGCCGATCCGTCGGCAACAGGGGGAGGACAGGCCCCGGCTCTGCCCGTAGGAAAAGCACGGTCCCGGTTTCCGGAACGGTTACGCCGCCGCCATCAAGGGCGAGTTTCAGTGTGTCGAGAACATCTATATCCATGCGCACGCCTGTTAGGCGGTATGGGGGGCTCTGGAAAGCCCGGTTTTACTGTGGTGTGCGTCCGGCAGCCCTGTTCGCTGCCGCCACGCTGAACGCCTGGCTAAGGCCGCGATAAAAGGCAATGCGCTGTTCTGCGGACTCGCTGATCACCACGCCGCCTTCGGCACCGATCAGGCTTTCAGATGGCATGCCGGCATGGACCAGCTCCATCATGTCCGACCAGAGATCGGCGGGAAGGCCGCCGCCGGTGACACGTTTCATGGCGCTGTCATCATCATTGCCAACCCACACAGCCCCGACATAAGCCGCCGTAAATCCCACAAACCACGCATCACGCCAGTCCTGCGACGTGCCTGTCTTCCCGGCGACGGTCCAGTTCTTGATTTTTGCCCGCCCGCCAGTGCCGATCGGCGCATTCACGACGCGCGTCATCATTGCGTTCATGTCTTCGGCCAGCTCGTAGGGATAGACGCGTTCACGTTCGTAGTCAGGGCGTTGGTAAAGGACCATGCCGCGTGAATCCTCGATCTTGTCGATGAGATAGGGGTCCATGCGAAGGCCGCCGGACTGGAACGCGCCAAAGGCCCGCACGAGTTCCCACATGCTCACTTCCTGGCTGCCGAGGGCGAGCGACGGAAAGGGTTGCATCGGGCTCGTCATGCCAAAGCGCTTGGCAAGCGCGATGATCCGTTCTTCGCTCGTCTCCTGGCCAAGCTGCGCGGCGACCGTATTGGTCGAGCGTGTCAGTGCTTCGCTGAGCGTCATCGGGCCGAGATAGCCGCCACCGTAATTCTCTGGCTTCCACTTCTCGATCGTGATCGGTGCATCGATCATGACGTCATAGGGTGAGAATCCGTCTTCGAGGGCAGCTGCGAATACGAAAGGTTTGAAGCTGGAGCCGGGCTGTCGCTTGGCCTGCGTAACGCGATTGAATTCCGACGCGGTGTAATCAGCCCCACCGACCATGGCGACGACGCGTCCATCCTTGGCCATCACCAGTGCGCCGACCTGGGTTGCGCCCTGTGCCTGGCCGTCCTTGGCCATGCGCTCAATCAGCAGCTTTTCGATGCCGGCCTGCATTCTGGGATCAATTGAAATCGTGACGACCAGGTCACCCGGCAGGCGCGGCAACATGGCCCGGACGCGTTCGGCAGATGCATCGAGCACATAGCCAAGCTGCGGGTCATAGACCGGCGGGTCGATAATTTTCACGTCTGCGGCGCGTGCGGTGTCAGACTGTTCCTTGGTGATGAAGCCCAGATCGACCATTTCCGACAGCACATAGAACTGACGGTCGCGTGCGCCGGCGAGATTGTCGCGCAGGTTCAGTTTAGATGGGGCCTTGGGCAGGGTCGCCAGCAGGGCGGCTTCCTGGATTTCGAGCTTTTCCGGTGGCTTGCCGAAATAATTGCGTGAGGCTGCATCAATGCCGTACAGGCCCGCACCGAAATAGACCCGGTTGAGATACAGCGAGAGGATTTCGTCCTTGCTAATGCGCTTTTCGAGCTCACGGGCCAGCTTCATTTCCTGTGCCTTGCGCTTCAGCGTCTGGCGATTGTCGAGCACGAAGTTCTTGATCAGCTGCTGGGTGATGGTCGAGGCACCGGAAACGGTTTCACCGGCCCGAAGGTTCGACAGGGCGGCACGCGCAATGGCCGCGTCATCGGCGCCATCATGTTCATAGAAACGCTTGTCTTCGGCCGCGATGAAGGCCTGGGCCACATAGGCCGGAAGAGCCGATACGTCAGTGGCGTGACCATACCGGGGCCCACGCACGGACAGCGTGTTGCCATCGCGATCGACAAATTCCATGGCCGGTTCGCGGTGTACTTCCCACAGTTCGGCGGTTTCGGGCAGTTTCGGCATGCCGAAATAAAGCGAACGCCACTTGTAGAGCGCAAAACCGCCGACCAGCAGTGCCGCAACGAGCACGATGAGAATTGCCCAGCCGCGCCAGGTTGTTGGCCGCCGGAAAATCGGTTCACGCGGCACTTTTATAGAGCGCGGCGTATGCGAAGGTGGAGCAGATTTAGCCATTTCAGCCTGTGCATCGAATCAAGGGCGGTGTTTTACATGCGATTTGATTACGGCAGGGTGAAGGCGCGGTTGATGTGCCCTGCAGTGTGGGTACGCGGTGGTACCTAGGAATAGTGCGTATGGTCGTATACGTTTGGATGGGCATAGTCACCTCGACGAATGCCCGTCAAATCGCCAGACACGAACCGTATTTCAACGCGGCGTGACGGGCGCAGATCAGGAGTGCCAATTCCCATGTTCACACCCTCCCTTCGACCCGCTGCCCTCGCGCTCATCCTCGCGATGGGAACGGCTGCCTGCAACATGGCTGATTCAGACGTGGCTCCGATCGCCATGATCAAGACGGATGCCCAATCGATTGCGGATGGCCGCACGATCGCTGAAGCCCAGTGTTCAAACTGCCATGCACTTGATCAGGATGCGAAAATCAGACCCGAGGATCCGCCGCCGCTTCGCTATCTGCTGGCGCAGTACAATCCCAACACATTGTCTGAGGATTTCCAGGCCGGGCTACATGTTGGTCATAACATGATGCCTGATTTCGTGTTTGGCCCGTTGGGCGCTGAGGTTCTGCTCGCCTACATGGTGTCAATCCAGCAGGAACCGCCTGCAGAGGACTGAGGTGCTGCTGCGACGTCTCTCGAGCCCGATAGCAGGGGCGGAGAGGTCAGATTGACCGTCATACCATTCCGGGCCGCCCTGCATCGCGCGCATGAACGAGCAGGCGTCCGGGCTGGATCGCAACGAAATCATAGCGCCAGCCGTAGTCAGCATAGCGCGGACGCCGTGCCATCCAGTAGTCTGCGACGCGTGAAATGCGCTGCCAGCCAGCAGGCGTGACGGCGCCAAGGGCGTAGTCGCGGCGGGCGCGGGCCTTTACTTCGACAAAAGCGATGATCCGGCCCTTGGAGGCGATGAGGTCAATCTCGCCGACCGGTGTACGCAAGCGGGTTTGGAGTATTCTGTAACCTTTGAGGCGCAACCAGATCGCGGCCAGCGTTTCGCCTGTCCGGCCGCGCCGTTCGGCTTGCTGGCGGGCCGCCCTAGCCATTGGCTTTAAGTTGGAGCGCCCGTTGGTAGACGTCCCGTTTGGGCAGGCCGAGCGCATCGGCCACCGCATTGGCGGCGGCCTTGGTCGGCTGATCCTGCAGGGCATCAATCAGGGCGGCGTCGAGGGAGGCCTGCGTGATCTCGGTTTCCAGGGGCGGGCCGACCAGCAGCACGATCTCGCCGCGCGGAGGACCGGCTTTTGCATAGTGGGCGGCGAGGTCCGAGAGCGTACCCCGACGTGTTTCCTCGAACAGTTTGGTCAATTCCCGCGCCACGGCAGCCTGACGGTTGCCCCCGAGAGAAACCGCAAGGTCTTCGATGGAGGCGGCAAGTCGGGGCCCGCTCTCATAAAATATCAGCGTGCCGGGCACGGCCTTCAGCGCTTCGGCGGCTGCGCGGCGCGCCCCGCTCTTGGGCGGAAGGAAGCCGGCGAACATGAACTGGTCGCTCGGCAGGCCGCTGGCCACCAAGCCCGCCAGCATGGCAGATGCACCCGGAATAGGGAAAACCCTAACACCAGCTTCGAGCGCGTCATGGGCGAGTTTCCAGCCCGGATCGGATACGAGCGGTGTGCCGGCATCAGAAATCAGAGCGATTTTTGCGCCTTCCTGCATACGGGAAATGAGGCCTGGCCGCCGTTCCGCCCCATTGTGGTCATGGTAGGGGCTCAGCCGCACCTTAAGGCCATAGGCAGACATCAGTTTTCCGGCGACGCGGGTGTCTTCGGCCAGCACTTCCTCGACGCCGCCCAGGACATCCAGCGCCCGAAGCGTAATGTCTCGAAGGTTGCCGATTGGGGTGGAGACAACATAAAGCCCGGCAGCAAGTGTCTGCGCCGGTTGCCCGGCACGGCGGCTGCCCGTAGAGTCGCCCGGTGCATGAACTGCCTCGGGCTCGGAAGGATCAGGAGATGACATTGCTTCAACCATTGCTCAGGAAGCTCAAAGCACCAAGCCTTGTTCTGGCTTCCCTCCTTCTGGTAACGGCCTGTGCCACAGCGCCTGCACGCCCGCCAGTCCAGATCGGCACCGGCGAACCACGGGTTGACCCGGTCACAGGCGAGGTGCTTCAGCCCGGCGAAGTGGACGAGACCCGTCTTGGCGAACTGGACCCACAAAAGCCTGTGCGCGGCGATGGCGGCCTGATCCCGCCCTTCATGGAAGGTCGTGATGTAAAGCGCGCCGCTGTGCTGTTACCCTTCTCACACCCGAACGCGCAGGTGCGCGCTGAGGCCGAAAGCATGCTGGCCGGTATCGAGCTGGCTCTGTTTGAATATGCCGGCGATGATTTCCTGATCATGCCGAAGGATACGGCGGGCAAGCAGTCGGTCACCGAGGCGCGGGTCGATGAATCCCTGCAGGAAGGTGCCGACATCATTCTGGGGCCGCTGTTTGGCGCGAATGTGAAAACAATCAAGCCCATGGCAAACCAGAATCAGGTGCCGATCATCGCCTTCTCAAATGATCGCAGCGCGGCTGGCGGCGGGGCCTATCTGGCTTCGATCTCGCCGGAAGAGGAAGTGTCGCGCGTGATGCAATACGCCGGCGCGCGCGGCGTTCGTTCGTTCGTGTATCTCGGCCCCAGCACGCCATATGGCCGTCAGGTCGAGGCGGCGATGCGTTACCAGGCATCGCTTCAGGGGGGTGTCGTGGTGGCGTCAGCCTTTTACGATCCTGCGTCCGGCGCGACCGCCGAAGCCCGTCAGATCGCGAAAGTGCTTCAGGCCGAAATCATGCGTGGCAAGGTCGCCGTCATGATACCCGAACGGGGCGTAAAGTTGCTCTCAGTGGCGCCGCTGCTGCCTTATAATGGTGTTGATATGCGTCAGGTCATGCTGATGGGCACCAGCCTGTGGGACGATTCCAGCATCTGGCGTGAGCCGACCCTCGCGGGCGGTGTGTATGCGGCGCCTGATCCAGTGAATCTGGCCGGGTTCAAACAGACTTATAATCGCATTTATGGCCGCAATCCGACGGACCTTGCAGCGGTTGCTTATGACGCCGCCGCGTTGTCGGTACGGCTCGGGGCCGAGGACAATATGCGCTACAATGGTGTAACCGATCCTGACGGTTTCATGGGAGTGAATGGCCTGTTCCGGTTCCGAATTGATGGTACATCACAGCGCGGCCTGGCCGTGATGCAAATCCAGTCATCTGGCGTCAGCGTTGTTGAAAAGGGCATTACGGCCTTTGGTACAGGTCCAAGCTGACGCGGTGTAATCTGCAGCTGTCCCTTGCGGGCGGCAGCAGTTCGCCCCACATGACTGCGCACATCAGGGAATTTGGGAAGACAGCAGTAAATCATGAGCAAGCGCGACTATTATGAAGTGCTCGGCGTCGCTCGCGATGCGGACGACAAGCAGCTGAAATCAGCCTACCGCAAACTCGCCATGAAGTTCCATCCGGATCAGAATGCCGGAAATCCTGAAGCCGAAGAGCATTTCAAGGAAGTCGGCGAAGCCTATGCGGTTCTTTCCGATGCTGACAAGCGCGCAGCCTATGATCGCTTTGGCCATGCAGCCTTTGAGAATGGCGGCGGCGGTGGCAGTCCGTTCGGTGGAGGTGCCAACCCGGAAGACATTTTCCAGGACCTTTTCAGCCAGGTGTTCGGTGGAGGAGGCGGTTTCGGTGGCAGCCGTCGGCGGGGCGGACCGCAGCGCGGCGCAGACCTGCGCTACGATCTGGAGATTACGCTGGCCGAAGCCTATTTCGGCAAGGACGAAGACATTCACGTGCCGCAAGCCGTGCCATGCCAGCCCTGTTCCGGCAGTGGCGCTGCGCAGGGCAGCACGCCTGAAAAATGTGACATGTGCGACGGGCATGGCCGCGTACGCGCCCAGCAGGGCTTTTTCACGATGGAGCGCACCTGCCCCCGCTGTTCGGGCAAGGGCAAGGTCATCCGCAAGCCTTGCAAGGAATGCGGCGGCGCCGGTCAGGTTCGCGAAGAGCGCAAACTGTCCGTGAAGATCCCTGCGGGCGTCGAGAGTGGTATGCGCATTCGCCTGTCAGGTGAAGGCGAAGCTGGTACGGCGGGTGGACCCAAAGGTGACCTGTATATTTTCGTCGATGTTGTCGAACACGACATTTTCGAACGCGATGGCCCGAACCTGTATTGCCGTGCACCCGTGCCAATGGCGACAGCGGCTTTGGGCGGCGAAATCGAGATTCCGACCATCGATGGCGGCCGCGCCCGCGTTGCAATTCCGGAAGGCGCCCAGACCGGCCGCAAGCTGCGCCTGCGCAGCAAGGGCATGCCCAGCGTACGTTCGTCAGGACAGACCGGCGACCTCTATGTCGAAATGTTCGTTGAGACGCCGCAGAACCTTTCCGCCCGCCAGAAGGAAATCCTGCGCGAATTCTGCGAATGCTCAGGTGCCGACTGTCATCCGGAAAGCGAGGGCTTCCTCGGCCGCATCAAACGCTTCTGGAACGGCCATGAGGATGAAAAACGGGCGAACTAGTCCGGTTCAGGCCAGTTGCTCTTCAAAGGCACCCGCCTCGAATGACTCGCGCAGTTTGAATTTCTGGATCTTTCCTGATCCCGTCAACGGCCATTCTTCAACCCAAATCCAGTAGGCCGGTGTCTTTTGGGGTGACAGGCGTTCGCGAATGAACGCCTTCAACGCGCTGCCATCCGGTTTGGGCTTGCCATTGCCGCGCAGGAAGCAGGCAACCTGTTCTCCCCATTTTTCGTCCGGTATGCCGACGACGGCGACTTCAGCGACGGCCTCATGTTCCAGCAAGGCATTCTCGATCTCGACGGGGAACAGATTTTCGCCGCCACGAATGATCATTTCCTTCACCCTGCCTGTAATGCGGACGTAGCCGCGATTGTCCATGCGCCCGAGATCGCCGGTGTGTAGCCAGCCCTCGGAATCGATCGCAGCCGCAGTCGCGTCGGGATTGTCATTGTACCCGGTCATCACAAGATAGCCGCGGCAACAGATTTCGCCCTGTTCATTCACCGGCATGACTGTGTTCTTTTGCGGATGGCGGATTGAGACTTCGACGTGTGCGGCGGGTTGCCCTATCGTTTGTGTCAGGTCCTCGAGAGAGTCCTCGAACCAGGCCTGTGTGATAACCGGCGAGGTTTCCGTCTGCCCATAGACAATCTGAATGGGCGCGCCCAGAACCGCGCGCGCCTGCTTGCAGAGTTCGGGCGCTACCATTGCGCCGCCGGACATGATGCGCGAAATAGACGAAACGTCCCGGCCGGATTTTCGAACCTCGTCAATCAGGGCCACCAGCATGGTGGGTACGCCGAGGATGAAGTCCGTCTTTTCCCGTTCGATGACTTCGACAATCATTTGCGGGTCGAACACTGGCGCGAGTAACATGGTTGCCCCTACGCCCAGACCGCCGAGCACGAGGATGGCACATCCTGTCGTGTGGAACAGCGGCATATTGTGGATGAAGGATTTTCCCGGGGCCATGCCAGCGCGGACCATGGCGTCAACGCCGTTTCTGACGAGGCCATTATGGTGCAACAGTGCGCCCTTGGGAAAGCCTGTCGTGCCGGACGTATACTGTATCTGCACAGGATCAGATGGTTTCGGATTACGCAACTCGCCGTCATCCTCGCCCGCGAACAGGGCGTTATGGTCGGTCAGGACAATACGGTGCCGGATGGCAGGAATGTCATTGCAGACTGAGTCCGCGATTTCCTGCATCGGATTGCCCCGGAAATCCCTGACATAGTAGATAGCTTCGGATCGGGATTGTTCGAGTACGAATTTGAGCTCTCGCTTCTGGTAGGCAGGGTTCACTGTGACCAGTGTGACGCCTGCAAGGGCGGACGCGATTTCCAGCAAAACCCATTCGGGCACATTGTTGGCGTAGACCGCAATCCGCGCCCCCTCGTCATGCCGACTGGCCAGGGCACGGGCCAGGCGTTCAGCTTCTTCAAGGAGCTCTGCATATGACCATGTCCGGAGAATTGTTCCGTCATAGTCGAGCGCCTTCATGGCCGGGCGGTCAGGTGCAGCGGCAGTCGATGCGCGCAACATATCGCCGATCGTGATGGGAGAAGGTTCATCTCCGCCAAGGGCCGGGAAATAAGATTTTGTCAGGTCGACTGTGTACATGCGCTCTTCCTCCAACCCAGGCGGGCTTTCCTTTTTGTTTACTCTAGAGGTTGCTGTCTGATTTCGCCAGACGGGCCAGTTTAGCGACAGGTCTCTGCCCAATCGAGCACTTCAGCGATGAGTTCTTCACGCGACCATGAAAAGGAATGATCGCCGGAGAGTATTTTCGCGGTCAGGTCGATGCCGGGCTCTGCCTCATAAGCGGCAACCATCGGAACGTGCGCAAAATCCGGCGGTACGGATGCGTCCCTGTCAGCTGCAATGAGCAGCACGGATTTGCCTGACAGTTTCGGCGCGAGCCCGGCAACATCGAAGGCGTCGCGATTGTCCCTGATTTCTGCCAAGGCCGCCTCACCATTCAGGCCGGCCAGCATCTGCATCGAGCCAGCATAGCCGGCGAAACCCTGAGCGCTGGATGGATCGGCGTCGAAGGCATTTGCGATTGCGCCGAGGTCTGCAGGCGCAAGCCCTGCCACACAGGTGATGCGCTCGTCGCGCGCGGCGCCCTGCAGGGCAGCAAACCCACCCATGGAATGACCAATGAGGAGCAGCTTGTCCGGGGCTGTCCGATAAGTTTCGGCATTGGCGCGCAGCATGTCGGTAGCGGCCGCCACGTCCTCGATTACGTGCGTGAAGGAGTAAGTGCCCGCGCTGCCCCATGCGCCGCGATAGTGGAAGAACAGGACGTTGAACCCGTTGCTGCGCAGGTCTTGTGCAAGGTCAAGGTTGCGCTCGTTTCCTGGAAAGCCGTGCAGCAGCACGACCGTTGGGTGTGGGCCTTCCCCCTCAGCGAGATAGGCGTGGCCGTTCATGCGGTCGCCATGGCTCTCGAAATGCAGCTCGACCAGTGAAGGCGGGAACGCTTCATCGAAAGCCGGTGCCGAGTTTGCTGCCGGTTCGGTGGTGATGGTCGCGGTTGTGCAGGCTGTCGCAGCGAATGCACCGAGAAAGAGCGTGCCGGCGATTGTGAGGTGTTTCATGTAATGTCCCCTTTGCCGCCCAGCTTAGGTGCGAACTGCATGGGGTGCCAAGGGAAAACGGGTCAGGCGTCGGCCCAGCGACGGATCAGGTTGTGGTAGATGCCGGTCAGCCGGATAACTTCCGTATCGGTGGGCCCATGGGTTGCTGACAGCGTCTGAACAGACTGGTCGAGATCGAACAGGAGCGTTCTTTCGCCATCATCGCGAACCATGCTTTGCAGCCAGAAGAAGGACGAAGTGCGAGCGCCCCGCGTGATCTCGCTCACGCTGTGAAGACTGGACGCCGGATAGAGCACCATGTCGCCGGCAGCGAGCTTGACGTCCTGGGCACCGTAAAGCGTTTCGATGACGAGCTCTCCGCCATCATAATCTTCGGGCTCGGTCAGGAACAGCGTGCAGGATAGATCCGTCCGAATCCGTTCGTGCGAATTCTTGACGGGACGGATCGCATTGTCGACATGGGCACCGAACCGGTCGCCTATCTCGTAGCGATTGAACAGCGGCGGAAAGACCCTTTGCGGCAAGGCCGCCGACAGGAAAAGAGGATTGCTTCCAAGCGCCGCGCTGACCAGCGTCTGCGCCTTGCGGGCTTCCGGGCTTTCCTCTGGCAGTTGAGTGTTGCGTTTCGCCTGCGCCGATTGCGCGCCGGCCGTGACGCGGCCATCGACCCAGTCTGCAGGGTCGATCAAGCGACGGATATTAGCCACTTGTGGCTTGGTCAGGACTTCGGGAATGCAAATCAACATGTATGGCGTCAGTATGGTTAGAGGGGCGGCGCGAGGCCGCCCCTTCTTGGTCTGGTCAGAAGTCGATGTCTAGCGTGACGAGCGCAGAGCGGCCCGGAGCGACATAACTGAACGGCGTGCCCGAGCGATAGATGGCATCATAGTAGAGCTCGTCAGTGGCATTCAGAATGTTGAACGACACTTTCATCGTGTCGGTCATCTGGTAGCCGCCGAAGAGATCAAAGCGCCAATAGTCTGGCAGTTCGGTGGAGCCAGCGGTCAGCGTGCCGCCGAACTTCTCGCTGTTGTAACCACCTGTACCGCCGATGTAGAGCCGGTCGGTGATCTGATAGCGTGATGTCAGCGTGAAGCTCTGCTCCGAGACGTTCGGAAAGCTCTCGCCAACCTGCGTTGGGGTGGTGCTCTCGACAATCTCTGCCTCGAATACTGACAGGCCCCCAAACAGGCTCCAGTTTTCTGTCACGTTGCCAGCGACACCAATTTCGAAACCTGTCACTTCCTGGTCCTGTTCGCCCAGTGTGGCAGAAGCACCGCGGCCGGACGAGAAGGGCACGCCTTCGCGCCTGATCTGGAACACAGCGCCGGTCAGGTCAAAGTGGCCACCGATATTATACTTCGCGCCAAGTTCGAAGGACGTATTGTCGATTGGATCAAACCCGGTAACCCGCGCGTCACAGCCGCCATAGTCGAGTGCGAATGCGTCAAGCTGTTCGCATGGCGGGTTGGAGGCCGACGAATAGCTGGCATAGAGTGAGGCGTTCTCGACCGGCTTGTAAACGAGACCGGCATGCCAGTTGAAGAAGTCGGATTCGCTGGAGCGGTCTGGATCAAGGCCGGTCGTATCGACACTGTAGGTGTCTCCGCGCAGGCCGATAAAGGCCTCCCATTGCGGAGAGAACGTGATCGTGTCGACGACGAATATCGCGGCCGTTTCCGTCTTGATCGTCGGCCGCCCCGTCACCTCCGTGTCATTGCCCCAAGGAGTGGAATTGTCAGGGTTGTCCAGATCAAGCAGCGGGTTTGATGTGGCGCCCGTGCACGGCAATACGGCACATTCGGTGAAGGCGCGCTGACGGTTCAGCGTCTCTTCACTGGAGACTTCATAGCCGGTCACCAGTTTATGGCCGATGGATCCAGTGTCAAAGTCAATCGTGAGGAAAGACTGGTTCGTCCAGTACTCCGTAATCGCGTCGCGGCGCTTGGCATTTGCGCTGACGGTACGGGCCACTGAGTCAGGACGCTCAGGGGCTGACGCTGTGTACGCGTTCTTGCTCTGGCCGTAGCGCAGGACCGTGTCGAACGTCATGTTGGGGGAAATCGCCCAATTTGCTCGGGTTGTGTAGACGTCCGCGAATGTTTCGCCGGAGTCGCGCGACAGTATGCCGTAGAAATTGTCCCGGTTGACTTTGAACGGCTGGTTGTTGTCCACGTCATACGGATGACCCCAGTCGGGCATGTAATCTGTGGAGAGATGATAATAGTCAGCTCCGAAGGTCCAGTCGTCAGACGCCCGCCATTCGGCTGAAGCCGCAAATCCCCAGCGGTCGTTGAACACTTCATCGCGGCCAGCGACTTCGGACTCGTGCATCATGCCATTAACGCGCACGGTGAATGTGCCGGTCACTTCATGGTTCACATCAAGGGTGGCGCGGCGCGTTGCATCAGAGCCCAAGGTGAATTCGGCATCTCCCCAATTTCCCTTGCCAGGTTGCTTCGACACCAGGCTGACGGCACCGCCGGTTGTGCCGCGCCCGCCGAAAGCGGATGAGGGGCCTTTCAGGATTTCGATCTGTTGCACGGCGAATGTCTCACGCGAGCCGACGCCAGGGTCGCGGACGCCATCAACATAGACGTCGTTACGCGCGTCAAAGCCGCGGATGAAAATGCGGTCGCCAAATGCGTTGCCGCCCTCGCCCGTGCCTAGCGTGATGCCGGGTTGGGAACGGAAAAGATCACGGAAGGAATCGGCCCCCAGATCCTTGATCGTTGCATCGGTCAGGACGGTGATCGATTTGGGCGTGTCCAGCAGGTCTTCGGTGAACAGGCCGCTGGCGGAACGGAGCGCGCGATAGGGGGCATCGGGGTCGCCATACGGGTTCGTGTCAGCGGTCACATCGGTGACAGTGATGGTTTCGTTGCGAAGCTCGGGCTCGGCTTCATCAGCCAGAGCAGGCGCATTGCCGGCAGCGCAAAAGGCGAGCGCAAGGCAGGCGCTGGCCGGTGTTCGAAGGGTCCGCGGCTTGCGGATAGCTTGGGTCATCTGGATCTCCCTGTCGGCCGCCCCGCGCGACCATTTCAGGGGGAATAATGCAAGTGAGAATGAATCGCAACAGAGAATGAGAGTTATTCTCAAAAATAGTGTCTGCGTAATGTGTTGTATCTGTTACATAAAACGCCCGGCCGTAAGGGCCGGGCGTTTGAAAAAAGTATCTAACCGGAAAAGACCCGATCAGGCGTCGACGCGCTCGATGATGATGGCTGGTGCCATGCCACCAGCGGCGCACATGGTGATCAGACCATAACGGCCGCCGGAACGCTCGAGTTCATCGAGAGCGGTGCCGATCAGGATCGAACCGGTTGCGCCGATCGGGTGACCAAGGGCCATGGCGCCGCCATTGATATTGACCTTTTCACGGTCAAGATCGAGATCGCGAATGAACTTCTCGGCGACGACCGAGAACGCTTCGTTGATTTCGTAAACGTCGATATCGTCCTTGGTGAGGCCTGCTTTGGCCAGCACTTTCTTCGCCGCCGCCACAGGGGCGTTCAGCATCAGGGTCGGGCAGTCGCCCATGTTCGCTGTCGCAACGATGCGGGCGCGGGGCTTCATGCCGTGCTTGTCAGCGTATTCCTTCGAGGCCAGCAGGAGGCAGGCCGCGCCATCGACAACGCCCGACGAGTTGCCGGCGTGGTGGACGTGGTTCATCTTGCCTTCAAGCTCAGGGTATTTCCGCGTCACGAGGTTGCCGTAGGTGTTGCCTTTGTCGTCGACGGGAATGTCCATGTACATGTTGAACACGGTCTTGAGGCCGCCGAGCGTTTCCATCGTGGTGGACGGGCGCGGGAATTCTTCATGGTCGAGGGCGAGCGAGCCGTCCTCGTTGTAAACCGGGACGACGGACTTGTCGAAACGGCCTTCTTCGATTGCCTTGGCGGCGCGCTGCTGGCTGGTGTAGGCAAGACGGTCTACCGCTTCACGGTCGATGCCTTCCAGTGTGGCGATCGCGTCAGCGCACACACCTTGCTGGGTTTGCGGGTGTGAGGCGCGCAGGCGCAAGTTTCCGGCGTCCAGGACTGGCGGTGATTTCGGGTCTGCCGTAGCCGAAGTGTAGCTCATCATTTCCGTGCCGCCAGCGATGACACAGTCTTCCATGCCGGACATGACCTGGGCCGCGGCGAGCGAAACGGACGTGATGCCCGAACCGCAGAAACGGTCCAGCGTCACGCCGGATGCCTTGATGTCGTAACCGGCGTCGAGGGCGGCCATGCGGCCGAGGTCAGCGCCCTGCGCGCCGCGCTGGCTGCTGGTGCCCCAGATGATGTCGTCGACAGTTGCCGTGTCGAGCTTGTTGCGCTCGGCCAGCGCCTTCAGGACGGTGGCAGCCAGTTGCTGGGGGTGGATATGGGCGAGGGCGCCCTTTCCCACTTTGCCGATGCCGCGCGGCGTGCGGCAGGCGTCGATGATATAGGCTTCAGCCATTAGGGTTTCTCCCGGTTCGCATCATTATTGAAGGGTATTCCCGAGGTTTACGCGCACGTAAGCGTCATAGGAAGGGATGACGTTGGGAGAGGCGCTCAAATCGTCGTAGAGCGACGCAAGGGAAGGCGTGTCCCCACCGAACCAAAACAGGCGCCCTTCAGGGACGTGCGACGCGATCGGTCAAGATGCCTAACGTACGACGATCTTGATAGCGGCCGGTTTGTTGGCGTGGCCCTTGGGGGGCGATACAAACTGGTAATAGCCGCCGCGACCAGCATAGACTTTTGACGGGCCGGTATAGATGCGTGGACCATCAACAAATTTCTCGCCCTTGGCCGGAACATAGGTCCAGGCGGAGGATGGGCAACTGACCTGACGCATGTCTCTGAGGTCCTCCCGGGCATCGGCCCGTGAGGTGGTGACACGCTGGTCGAGCCGGTCTTCGACAAGATCCGGGCACCGACGTGGATCAAGCCGCCACTCTCCGGCAGAGGCCGCTCCGGCAAGACCGATGACGAGAAGGGAAAGACTGGCGGTTTTGAAGGCGAGGGAAGGTTTCATGGGAGTTCTCCGGGGTTGATCGACAGACGTTCAACGAGAACAAACTCATTGTCCGTCGCAAGACGCCGAACAATGACAGGAGTTTAAGAAAGCCAGTTAGCCAAAGGCGCTATAGGCATGCGTGATCGCCAGGCTGACGCCGTGCAGGGTACGGTCGATTTCGTCAAGCGGAGCGATGATATCGCGGTGGATGCGATCATAGCCATAGGCCACAGGCTTCGCCTCCGACCCGGTTTCGGTGAGCGCCTTGAAGGGCGTATCTTCGTCGCGAGCCTGGGGGAAGATATCCTTCAGCAGCTCAACGGTTTCACCGATCCGCATGTCGAGCACCATGCGCATCAGGTCGCGGGCATCAGCATCGTGACGTTCCGAGATGCGCGGCACCTGACCCACCAGCATGAAGGCGCGCATCATCAGTGCCTGGCGGATTGCGTGCAGGGCGTGCAGGTCAAGCCGACCTTCATGGCGCTCCTCGGCGGAAGGGGCATCATCGAGTTGGGCCAGCAGGCGGTCGAACTTGCCGAGGTCGATCGACAGGAAGTTGGCGATCCGGTTGATCGAGACGGAATTCTCGTTATCGCGCAGGCCATAATAAACGGCGCGATAGGCAGCGGCGCGTTCCGGTTCTGCAAGCCGCGAATGGGCAATCCAGACGGTTGGGTCGAAAACGTTGGCATAGGCGCGCAAGGCCGGCAGGCTGGTCATCACGCGCGCACGCAAGGCGAGCAGGATGAGGGCGTGCATGCGCGGGCTATGATTTATCAGCTCGACCAGACGGTCATTCTCGCGCTGAAGGGATGAACCGATACCGGCAGCTGTGTTGGCCGGGATGCCGAGCTGTTGCAGCGTTGCATTGTGCGAAATGGCGCGCAGGGCGCGCGGCCCGGTTGGGCCGCCGGTGCGACGCTTCTGGCGCGAACCCGCCTTGACCACCAGACCGGCAGCGAAGTCTCCCAGCAATCGGCCATAGTCCGGGTTAACGAACAGACGCTCATGCCAGGCGCGCAGTGACCGGTAAAAATCCCAGACCAGATCCGTTCGTGTGTAGAACGGGTCTTTCGACGTATCCGGCGGGCTGGACAAGGCGCGCTGGCACCAGGCCGCATAGGTCGTTTCGGCGGTTGGCAGGCTGGCAAAGTGAAGGAAGCCGTCACCGCCCTGAAAGCTGACTTCGTGTATCAGCCGTAGATTTCTCGACGCAGCGCCATTGCGTGTCCAGGGTGTCAGGACGTGATCGAAACGCTGGCCGAAACTGCCGGGCCATGCGCCGCGACCCATGGATTCGCCATGCGTGTTGAAGATGAGGAGCGCGACTCCATCGGTCTTTGCGGCGAGCGCCCGGGCGATGAGGTTGTGAATGCGCTCAATCGCCATGTCGGCTGCGACCTGGCCAATGAACCGTCCGGCATCGGAGAAGCCGAGCTGAATCGAGAGATAGCCGCGTTCCTTGAGGTAGCGCAGGAATTCGGGTTCATCGAGTAGGCGCTCGATGAAGCGACCTCCGGTTTCCAGCGCTTCTGGCGTTTCAAACAATGGCGAGATGTCGAGTTTGTCAGCCACGCCATACTGTCGGGCCAGATAAAGCGCACCCATGACGGTGGCGGGGTTTTCGCTTTCGGCGATCAGGAAGCGGATGACCGAACCAGAATCGATATGTTTCAGGATCTGGGCGCACATCATGAACTGACGACGGGCGGTTGACTGCTCAAGGAAAAGATCTGCGAAATTGACCTGCACCGGCTTGGATTGACGGGCTTTTTGCGACAGCTGGGCCAGAGCGAGACGACCGAGTTCACGGTCTTCGGTTTCAAGGCCGAGGTCACGGTTGATGACAGTGCGAACCTGCGCGGCATTGACCCGCAGGTGAATCCGGGCGGTACCCAGCTGGAGCGATTCCACTTCGGCCCGGAACGCGATCAGCGCGGCAGCCAGGCTGTCGTCCGCCATCGGAATGGCATCGTCGAGCACTTTCGTGACCTCTGTGGCGTCAAGGATCATGCGTTTGCTGTGGGCGGTCAGCGCATTGGCGGCGCGCACGAGGTGTTCAGGGTCTGTCAGGTCTTCCGCGAACAAGGCGGCATCAGCGTCTGCGTCTTTTGATGCAGCGCGCAGGCGGACGGTGAGACGTGCCAGCGAAGCCATCTTGCTGGCACCTGACATGGCCTCCAGCCTGTCACCATAGCGGGCGAGTTGGTCCGCCTTTTCGCGTAGGCGGAATGTCAGTGATTGCGACCAGTGAATGTCGGTTCGTCCGTCGAGATCGTAGCCGACCCAGCTTGCCAGCGTGGGGAGGTAGGGCCGCAGACCACGCCAGGTGTCCGGAAAGGCCTTGCGAGCCACCTGCGTGACCAGTGCGGCATAGGCCTGCTGCGCACCGGCGGCGTGCAGCAGCGCGCCCTGCACTTCTTCATGCTCGCCCACCAGGTTGATTGACCTGTTCCAGGCGCGTCCATCTTCACGGATGTGTTTGATAAGAGCGTGGCGGCTCGTCTTGTTGGGCCGTGTGACATGCGATGTGAACGCCTGACGAAGCGCGCGCGAGAGCGCAAAGGTCGGGTGGGCGGTAAAGACGATACCGCCTGTGTTCTGTTCGACGGCCTCCTTGAAGGCGTCAAAGCCCTTGCTGGCATGCGCCTCCAGTGCGGCGCGGACCTCGGACCATCCGGCCTTTGGATCCGCATCATAATGCTGTTTGCGGAAGCGATCTGCGCGATCCTCGATCAGTGTCAGGTGCAGGTCGCCGGCAAACCGGGCCAGGTCTGCGACGCTGGTCGTCCCGGACTCGACGTCCTGGAACAGGGATTGAGCCATGGCGAAGACCGAATTGGTCATCGGATCGACTGCGATTCGCTCCGATTGAGCGCGCAGGAAGTCCTGCGCAGCAGACAATGTGAGGGGAGTAGGGTTCTTGTTATTCATCTGTTCACCACAAAGACGCCTTTGAATGCGCTGTCAAAGCAAACGAGGTCTGCACAACTGCAAGGCAGGCTGCAGGTTTCGCCTCTAGATTGCCTATCGCATGTGGCACATTTCGCCGAAATGTCGTATCAGTAATGTGCCGCCAGAGGGGCAAGTGTAGATGTATATTGAAGCGACAGGCACATTGACGGCGATCGCCGCCAGCCTTGCCGTGGCCTTTGCGCCAACAACCGCGCAGCCGACAGTGGGTGCGATGGAGCAGGTCCTCGGATCGGCCAAACCGGTCTCCTCCGTTGTCGAGCCTTCTCCCGCACCGGTCATTTCGCAGGTGCCTTCCGCGAACCACAATGTGATGTCCCAGCCACCGGTCTGCCGGATACGTAATGACAATGAATGCTATCAGACGGCGTCGGCCTGCCTGACGGCGCGCAGCGTGGGCGGCCTGTACGGCGTCGACTGGCGCGAAGGCAAGCCCGCCGTGGTGCGCAACCGGAATGACATGTCGGAGGCCGACGAGAAGCATGCGCGCGCCTGTGCAACAGATCTGCAGCTTTGCCTCAGCGGGAATTGCTGATTGCCTGACTAGCGTCGCCCGAAGAACTTCACGGCACCCAGCAGGCCGGCAACGGCCGAACCGAGCCCACCCAGAAGAACGAAAAGCGGATTTGCCTGGTCAGCGAAGGCGATGGCCCGGTTGATGCCCGAAACCTGCACGGTGACCGTGTCACGGAACGTGCGTAGCGGCACGACGGAGTCCTGGTCGATGGCATAGATCTCGAACACGAGGTCATGATCGCCGGCCGACAGAGGCATGACCGACCAGCGCCAGACATTTTCGGTGAGGGGGGACAGCGATTGCGTGGCGGGCGACATGGGTACGATTTCGAAATTTGCGCCGCTGACGCGGGCTTCGACCCGGTCGGAGACCTTGGCCTCGCCGGTGACGATGTTTCCGCGACCAGGAAGGGCATCGACGGCTGTATCATCGCCCGTCGCGTCGATGGCGAGGGTTACATCAAATGCGCGTTTATATTCGGCTGACTTTGGCGTCTCGTGCGCGACCGGAACGGTTTGCAGGGTTTCGAGGAACGCTGCTGCGCGCGATTGCTGGGGCGCGGCTGCCGCCACGCCGGCGGATTCGGCAAAGGTTTCGGACGTGTCGCCAAAGTCTGCGAACCCGTCTTCAGCGCCGCCGAAACCATCGCCTGCGGAGGCAACGGACGCCATGTCATCTTCACCGGAGCCGCTGGACAGAGAGCGCGTTCGCGGAGCCGAAGAGCGCGCCATCGGAGCGGCAGGCGCCATTTCCCGTTCAACGGGCACTTCCATGGCCGCAACAGGCGGGGGCGCTTCGGCCATCGCTTTAACTGGCGGGGCCTCCATCATGGCTTCAGGCTCAGGATAGGCTTCCATCGCAGCCGATTCGTAGGCTTCATCCGCCGCGACCGGTTCACTCTCGGTGGCCATGCTCGTGGTGTCGTGCGGACGATAGCTTTCCATAACCGCGGCGCCGCCAATTGCTGCTGCAGCCATACCGCCAAGCAGCAGGAGTATGGAGATAAATCTTAGCATCGCACGTGCTCCCAAATGGCGATTTTACACGTTAACCCTAGCAGAGCTTTACGTGGCAGGGAAACCTTCCCGGCTCGCTTCGTAAAATGCAATTGCGGCAGCATTGGACACGTTCAGGCTTTCCATCGCGGGGCAAATCGGAATGTGGGCCAGTTCCGCGCAAGCCTTGGCAACCGCCGGGCGCAGGCCGGAGCCTTCGGCGCCCATGACGATGGCGACTTTTTCTGTATTGGCGACAGCATCCGCGAGCTTGCGGCGGCCGCCGCCATCCAGACCGACCGTATGGTAGCCAGCTTCGCCCAGCAGTTCGAGGGCGCGGGCAATATTGACGACCCGGGCCTCAGCCACAGTCTCGATGGCCCCCACGGCGGCCTTGGCAACGACGCCTGTGATTGGCGGGGCGTGGCGGGTTTGCAGCACCAGGCCGTTGAAGCCGAAGGCGGCGGCTGACCGGTAGATGGCGCCCAGATTGTGCGGATCGGAGACTTGGTCCAGCACGCAGATACGGGACACGCCGCGATCTATCAGGTCTTCGAGGCTGCACGGATTGAGCGGCGCCACCTTGATGGCGAGGCCCTGATGCACCGCGCCGGCTGGCAGACGATGGTCGAGATCCTTGCCGAGGATGATTTCCGGTTTGATTCGGACCTGACCGAGCCGTGCGGCGGCATTTTCGGTGGCGACCAGCATGTGGATGGTGCGTGAAGGGTTTGCCAGCGCCGCCGTCACTGCATGGGTGCCCCAGAGCCAGCCTTCGCCATCCCCGCCGCCTGAACGCTCGCGCGGGCGATCCTGCCGTGGACGCGGCGATCCGTCCTGTCCGGCGGGCCCTTGTGCGTTTCGGCGTTTTGGATGGTTGCGCGCCATTTCTTTCGTCCCTATAAGGCCGTCTCCCGAAGCGGGTCGAGGGCGCGATTGGTCGTGCCCTTTAGGCGGTTCGGGGCGACGGCGTCAATTATCGTGAGTTGCAGGCAGCCCTTGGAGGGGTGGCCGAGTGGTTAAAGGCAGCAGACTGTAAATCTGCCCGCATAGCGTACACAGGTTCGAATCCTGTCCCCTCCACCACTGCTGCTGCCACAGGCAATCCATCACTCGAGCAGGCCAGCAAAGAACGCGCTTGCGCCGTTAATGTATGCGGCTGTTTGTTCCGGCGTGAATTCGAGATGGGTGCTGGCGCCTGCGACGAGGTAGAGTTCTGCCTGAACGCCGAAGGATTGTGCGAGTTGGACCATGTCGCAGCCGCCAGCGAGGCTGATGCCGGCATCGCCCAATCCGTAATAGCAGGGCACAGTGGGATCGTACTCTTCATGTGCGGCATAGATTGGCGCCGTATTCATGTCGATCCAGAGAAAATCGGTTATCCCGCCGGAAATGCTGAAGACGCCCTGAATGTCTGAAGAGATTGCAGTATTGGTGCTGCTGTCTCCGGCAATCCCATTATGGGCATCCAGGAAATTCCTGACGGCAGTGGACACACCATCGCGCGCATCGAGCGCTCCGGCAAACGAGGCCATGACGCCGCCTGCAGACATGCCGCCGACGAAGATCTTGTCAGGCCGTGTTCCATACGTGTCCGGGCCGAGGGCATCTTCCCGCAGGAACCGCACGGCGGCGCGCATGTCATGCATGGCTTCAATAATGGCGATGTCGATTTCGTCGGGCGTAGAGGGCGATCCTTCGAACAGGCGGTAATCAATTGATGCGGTGACGTATCCGCGCCGGGCGAGGCTTTCTGCGATATCGACGAGGTCGGGGTCTCGGCGGTCACCTTCGACGAAGCCGCCGGGAAAGGCGAGGATGAAGACGGGCCGTTCTGTCTCGCCGTCACCCACCGGCGTGTAGATATCCATACGCAGGGTCTGCTTGCCGTAGCTGCGGTCGGCTTCTCCGAACACCACGTCGGATTGGCGGGCGGTCTGGCTGAACACCTCGTCGCTATAGCGCTGTGGCCCACTCGGGGGCGGTGGCGGAGGGGGCGCAGGCGGCGGGGGTGGAGGAGGGGGCGGCAGCGGCGATGGGGGTGTGACCACGCCCGGCGTTGACGAGGACGTGCCGCCGCCACCACATGCTGCAAGGGACAAGGATGCGGCCGCAATGACCGCTGATCTCCAGACTGACATGCCGGACTCCTAGAGCAAGTAGGCAGATGAAGGCAATTTACAAACTGTCCAGCGATTTGGGGGCCGGTTGCGGGAAAACGCGCGACAGGGGAAAGCCTGCTTCCCAAGGAGATGTATCTTTTGTACATTGCCCCCTTGTGTGGCGCTGGAATTGCCAATAGTGACAGCGTCCGACGCGGGTATAGCATAATGGTAATGCACCAGCCTTCCAAGCTGAGTATCTCGGTTCGATCCCGTGTACCCGCTCCAAAGTATTCCAGTTAATTCAAGTGTTTGGACCTTCGTCCAGCGTGGCAAGCGCGACGTAGCGCTGGTTTGTGGGGGTCAGGCCGCCGAAGGGGTAGCAGGTGGTGAGTGCGAGCGTGGGTGTGCCGGAGCCGCCGGGGGTGAGTGTACTGGCAGTGGCGTCAACGATGCGGGTTTCGGTCAGCCGATAGGTGTGGGACGTGCCGTCAGGGCCTGTGAGGGTAATGGCGTCACCAAGCCGGGCAAACTGCAAAAAATCAAAATGACTGTCGCGGTGGCCGGCGAGCAGGGTGAGGCCCGGCTGGCCGGGCGCGGCGGAGCCATGCATCAGGCCGGGGCCGAAGGCGAGGGCCTGTCCGCTGGTGCCGTTGAGGACAATCGTTGAAGCCTTGAGGCGCGGCAGGGTGAGCCGGGCGGCAGGCGTAATGTCTGCCCAGGGCCAGGGGCGGGTGTCCGCCTTGCCGGCCAAGGTGCGCTGCCATGCGTCGTCCAGCAGGACCTGCGAGAGTTCGGCCTTGGCCTTGAGCCACACCCCCTCGCCGCAGAGGACCAGACCGGCAAGGAGGAGGACGGCCGGAACGAAGGCGAGGAAGCGTGGCATGTCGCGGACCTCAGGCTGGACGGGCCGAAAGGCGCCGGACAATCAGGCGGAACATGAAGCCCATCAGGACGAGCATGATACCCGCGAGCAGTTTCAGGTCGGAGAGCGTGCCGGTATTCGGAAGCGGGACGCCGCGTTCGACCTGCATCGGGGCCCCTGCATTGGCTGGATCCGGCTTGCGGATGGCGAGGGCGCCTGCCGGGATCATGGGCGCGTCAGAGCGGATTCCGTCATGGCCGAAAACCTTTCCGAAATCCCAGCCTGCGGGCAAGTTGAGCGGGATGGTGGCGCTGTCCAGAGTCGCCCCGTCTGGCCGCGTGGGCGTGATGTCCACCGCGACAAGGCTGGTCAGGCGCGAGACGAGATGGTGAGCGAGGGCGACCGAAAGGATCTGGTCGTCGATCAGGTCAGGCAACGTGTCGGCGCGGGCGCGATCCAGTTCCAGCGACGCGATTTTCCTGCGGGCCCAGAGTTTGGAGATGCCAGCGCGTTCGGCGGCCTGTTCAAGCGGCAGGCCGACTTTCCACGGCTGGTCTCCATTCAGGCCCGAGACCCAGACAAGACCATCTTTCGTGGCCGCATGGGCGGCGATGACGAGTGTCTCGCCGGAATAGACATCTGGCAAAGGCGACGGCCAGGCCTCGACGGTTTTCCCGTCCGGCCAAGTGGCGGCGACATTGGTGATGGCCGGGCTTTCCAGTTTGGTGAGCAGCGCGCTCATGCGGGCAGCAACTTCATCAATGTCGCCGATGTGGGTGAACGTGCCCTGCCCGAGTTCAGCGGCGCGTGACATGAAGAACGTGTTCGGCGCCGAGCCGATGCCGACGGTGAAGATGCGGGCATCCTTGCGATAGCGACTGATCGTTTCGAACAATTGCTGCTCGTTGCCGATCGCCCCGTCTGTGAGGAAAATAACCTGACGCAGGCGGCCGTCGGCATTGCCGTGATCGGCGAGGGCTTCGCGCAGGGCCGGGAGCATTTCGGTGCCGCCGGTGGCTTCGAGTCGCTCGACCCAGTTCGTGGCGCGGGCGACGTTTGATCGTGTCGCATCGACCGGGTGGCTGAACAGGGCATTTGTGACGGAGTTGAACTCGATCACGTTGAAGCGGTCAGCGGGCGAGAGCCGCTGGACCGCCATGGCAAGGCTCTGGCGGGCCTGACGGATCGACTCGCCGCCCATTGAGCCGGACGTGTCGATGATGAAGGTGATCTCACGCGGGGGTGGCGCCGCAGAATGCGAGGCGACCGGCGGTGTGACCATCAAGAGGTAGTAAGGCTCGCCTTCGATCGTTTCGCGGAACAGGGCGGCGGATGGTGCGCGGGAGGCCTTGGGGCTCCAGGTCAGTTCGAAGTCGCGGTTTGTCGGAACGCTGCCCGCCGACAGGGTGAGATTGGCAGCGCTGGTGCCGGACCAGTCCGTATCCATCGGGTGATAGGCGGATTCGAGCCTTCCGATCGGGAAGCCGGCGTCTAGGGAAATATTGAGCGTGAGCGGGTTTGTGGGGCCGAGTTTCGGGTTGAGGACGGGCGGGGAGATGCGGTCACGGTCCGGCACGGGATCCATGACAGCCCAGCCGTCCTCGCCCAGCGAGGCGGTTAGTATCTGTGGGTCCGGATTGTAGCGCGGGCCGACAACCATGGGGAAGCGCAGGGAGAACTGGTCGTCTGTGAGACGCACGGTTTCCTGATATTCGATCTGGACGATAATGGTTTCGCCGGGGCCGATATTGGCGATGGAATTGGTGAAGAGATTGGGGCGCTCCTGTTCTAGCAGGGCGGTTTTTTTGCCTTCGGACTTCGCCTGCTCGTAGATGGCCTTTGCCTTCTGGCGTTCCTCGATCATGCCTTCGATGAAGCGGTCTCCGATCTGCATACGGAGGGAGTCAACGGCGCTTTCATCCGGCAGGGGGAAGACGTAGACGCCTTCGATCCAGCCATCGGTTGTGTTTTCGAAGCGCTGGGTGACGCGGGTGCGGGCAATCGGGCCGGAAATGTCGATCTGCACATCGGTGAGTAGGGACGGGGCCTCGACGTATTTTCCGGGGGTTGCGGACTTCAAAAGCAGGGCGCCGGTGGTGGCGTCATTCGGAGTGACGAGTCGGGGTTCCTGATCAGCCCAGGCGGCACCGGCCGCGAAGGCCGCCGCCGTCAGGACCGACCCGAGCCACTGGCCCGAGCGGGACAGGAGGGGAGCGTTTTCTCCGATTTTGGCACGTATCCTGACGGCGGCGAACATGGGCGTCTTCCTTTCATTGCCTGTTTGCAATGTTTCAAAGCTGCGCCCCGAATGCGGCGGGAAAGGAGAGTCTTTCAGGCAGGCCCGGTACTTGTTT
>JAVJOM010000021.1:0-21501 GCA_040216775.1 Hyphomonas sp. | reverse complement strand
AACCTAAATCCAGTGCGTCTACCAATTCCGCCACATCCGCGATGGCCGGTTCCTAACCGAGCCTGCGGGGCGTATCAACAGGAAACACCACGCGCACGGGATTTCAGGCTATTTCGCCGTGCAGGGCGCTCAAAATGTCCGGCACATGCCGCTGCAGGTCCTCTGAAATCAGGCCAGCACCGACACGCCGGCCTGCTTCACCATGCACCCATGCGGCCATCGCAGCAGCCTCCAGCGTGGGCATGCCCTGCGCCATGAGGCCGGCGATCAAACCGGCCAATACATCACCCGAACCGGCCGTCGCCAGCCAGGGCGTAGCGTGCGTGTTCACGATCGCCCTGCCATCAGGCGCCGCAATCACCGTATCGGCGCCCTTGAGCAGAACAACGCAACCCGCCTCTTTTGCTGCGCGGCGCGCCGTTTCGATCTTGTTGATGCCGTCATCCTGCGCGTAGCCAAACAGCCGGTGGAACTCGCCAGCATGCGGCGTGACGATGTCGTCGGGCCTGAGCCGCTTGAAGAGCGCGCTCTGGGACCCTTCAAAGACAGTCAATGCATCAGCGTCCAGCACGGCGCGGGCTTTGGACTTCAGGATCGTTTCAACATTTGCGCGCGTCGCCGGGGTCACACCGGCTGCCGGACCGACAATCATGACATTCGAAGACTGCGCCGCCGATTCCAGGTCAACGGCATCATTGATCGGTTGCAGCATGATCGCCGTCAGATGGCTAGCATTCACTGTTACCGCTCCGGGCGGCGACAGAACCGTGACCAGGCCTGCCCCGACGCGCAGACCTGCCATGGCAGCCAGGCGTGCCGCGCCGGTCATCGACGCGGGTCCGCTGACGACTTTCAGATGTCCGCGCGCATGCTTGTAGATGACCTGACCGGGGCGCGGCATGAGGGGCGCCCACAGCATCGGGCTGTTCTCGACGGCAAGCGTTTGCACCGGAACACCAATATCAGCTGCGGCGACGAGGCCGCAAAAAGCGGACGCCGGCTGCAAGACGTGAGCCGGGCGCAGGCCCGCAAATGTGATCGTTCCCTCGGCGCGGAAACAGGGACCAAGCAGCTTTGCCGTCAATCCATCAATGCCCGAAGGCACATCAACCGACACAACCCGGCCGCCGCGTTCAGCCAGAGCGGCGGCAACGCCGTCCAATGGACGAGACAAGCCTCCGCCGAACAGGGCGTCCAGGACAATCGCGTGGGGGGCCTCAAGGGCCGCGTCGAGGGGATGGATTTCGCCTTCCCACAAGGCCGCCGCCTTGGCGGCATCGCCTGTCAGGCTTGCCCTGTCATGTGTGCAATAGACTTCGACCTCTCGCCACAGCTTTGAAAGCTGCGCGGCAGCAACAAAACCATCGCCGCCATTGCCGCCTGGTCCGCACAGGACCTGGACCTTTCCGGCCGGCCAGCGCGCATGAAGAAACTCTGCGACCGCATTACCTGCGCGCGTCATCACGTCAAAACTGGCTGTGCCTGTTGCGAAAACCGCCTGCTCAGCAGCGGTCATTTCCTGCGGTGTAATAATCGGTCTGCCCATGGGGCGACCTCATAACACGCGTGTTGCGGATTCGCTTCCATATTCAGCAACACGAAGTGCAGTTGGCGAGCGCTGAAGTTGCGTGACCGAACAATGACCGGGGCGAAATACGACAACCCTCGGATCCGGTTCGATCATGCCGACCAGCGCGTTGATCGCCACAAAGTGAGAAAACACGACCGTGTCATCGGGCAAGCTGGTGACAAAATCGAGCATCGCTTTGCGCCAGCCCTGGAAGTCGTGAGAGCCGCCCTGCCAGTCACCGCCCATCAGGGTGCGAAGCCACAAGACGCGGTCCTCCACATCATCTGGCGTGTCGATCTCGGAAACTTCGGGTGCAACTCTCGCCACAAGCCCCATTCGCTGCTCAAACGGCAGAGCCGTTTCGCGGCAACGCAGCATCGGACTGGAAATGGCCGACTTCGCGCCCAGGTTCGCCAGCGTTGCGGCGACAGCCTCTGCCTGCTTCTTGCCAAGATCGCTCAAACCCGGATCGGGGTGGTCGCCCCATCCAGCCGCGGCCTCGCCGTGCCTCACAAGAAAGATCATGCCGCGACCCGGGCGAGGTCAGGGTCCAGACCAATCTCCTCGGCTATCAGCCCCCGATCTGCGCACACTTCGAGCGCGTGATGGTAGGCCACCGGCGTGGCGATGTTCAATCGCGCCCGGGCGGCATCAAGCGGCTCATGCAGCAGCGCAATGATGTCTTGCCGCACGATTCGCGACGCGGCCGCGCCGTTTCGCTTGCCTTCCCGGAAGCAATCCATGACCCGCGCTTCTTTCGGCACGCTCTTCATGATCTGACGGCACCCCATGTAGGAGATGAATATCACGCCCAATCCGGGATTCTGACTGTAGGTGAATGCCAGCAGGCTTGCTTCGCCCAGCGCATCCCGCCCATAGCCGGACAAGACGTGAAACAGGTCATGCGTGTCGCGCAGCCGGTTTCCGAACCAGTAATAGTCGTCATCAAAATCACGAACGGCGCCGTTGAATTTCTCGCTTTCCTCGACCAGTCCCTGCGCTGACAGGCCTTCGCGCTCCATGAAATCAATATAGGCGCGGCCAACAGTGCCTTCGGGCAATGCCCGGATCCACTCATGATCGTCCAGCAAAGGCGGCAGGTATTCCTTCTTGGCGAGGAGAGCCTGCCCCTCTTTGCTCTGCGCGAATGCGTCAAAGTTCTTCTGGAACGAACGCCCATTCAACGCTTCGATGATGTGGAACACCTGTTCTGTATCTTCTTTGTCGGCGATCAGCTTCTGCATGTGTTTCCACGCAGTCAGCGGGCTGAACTTCGCAGGACGGCGATCAGGATGAACAAACACTTCGGTCATGACTTATGGCTTTCGCTGTAACGGCTGCCTATTCGTACCATAGGGCACCGAACATTAAAAGTGACGCGGGCGTCATATATTATGCGTCGCAACCGCCCACCCGGTGGTCAATTTTGGGGCGCTGGTGCCCATTATTTGACCACCCCTCCTGATCGCACGACCCTTTCCGCATCTAGCGCTCGCCTCACAGCGAGAGTACGCCTACCCAAAATTCAATATCAAATTCAGCGGCTGGGAGAACATGGGCCATGAAAAAAATCGAAGCGATCATCAAGCCATTCAAACTGGACGACGTGAAAGAAGCGCTGCAGGAAATCGGCCTGCAGGGCATGACCGTGATTGAGGCCAAAGGGTTCGGTCGCCAGCGTGGACACACCGAACTGTATCGCGGTGCCGAATATGTCGTCGACTTCCTGCCCAAGCTCAAGATCGAGATCGTGCTGGCCGACGGCGCGGTCGAAGGTGCCGTGGAAGCCATCAAGAAAGCCGCACACACCGACAAGATTGGCGACGGCAAGATCTTCGTTTCGGAGGTTCTCGAAGCCGTACGCATCCGTACGGGAGAAACGGGCGACGCCGCGCTTTAATCCTGCAATAAGAAAATTCTCGACTCAGCAAAACACACTCCTGGAGGGCAAATCCAATGGCTGACAAGCTAATCCAAATGATGAAGGACGAGGACGTACAGTACGTCGATCTTCGTTTCACCGACCCGCGCGGCAAGATGCAGCACGTAACGTTCCACAAAGGCATGGTTGAAGACGATTTCTTCTCCGAAGGCCAGATGTTCGACGGCTCATCGGTTGCTGGCTGGAAAACCATCAACGAGTCCGACATGCTGCTGATGCCTGATCAGGACACGGCAATGATCGACCCATTCTTCCAGCAAACCACGCTGGCGGTTATGTGTGACGTTCTCGATCCGATCACAGGCCAGCCTTATAATCGTGATCCGCGCACGACTGCCAAGAAAGCCGAAGCCTACGTGAAGGCCTCAGGCGTCGGCGACACGGTATTTTTTGGACCGGAAGCAGAATTCTTCGTGTTTGACGACGTCCGTTGGTCAGTTCAACCGCACAAGACCGGCTACAGCTTCGATTCAACCGAGCTGCCGATCAATACGGACAAGGACTACCCGATGGGCAATATGGGCCACCGCCCAGGCCCGAAGGGCGGCTATTTCCCCGTCCCGCCAATCGACTCCGAACAGGATATGCGCGGCGAAATGCTGTCGATCATGGGTGATATCGGCCTTGAGCCGGAAAAGCATCACCACGAAGTGGCGCCAGCCCAGCACGAACTTGGCCTCAAATTCTCGACGCTGACCGTGATGGCCGACCGCCTGCAGCTTTATAAGTACGTCGTTCACAACGTGGCGGCGTCTTACGGCAAGACGGCGACCTTCATGCCCAAGCCCATGTTCGCAGACAACGGCTCCGGCATGCACGTCCACCAGTCCATCTGGAACGGCGGTAAGCCTCTGTTCGCCGGCGATAAATATGCCGGTCTGTCCGACATGTGCCTCTACTACATTGGCGGCATCATCAAGCACGCCAAGGCGCTCAACGCGATCACCAACCCGTCGACCAATAGCTACAAGCGCCTGGTCCCCGGCTATGAGGCACCCGTCATGCTGGCCTATTCGGCACGCAACCGTTCGGCGTCTATCCGCATTCCATTCGGTTCCAATCCGAAAGCCAAGCGCATCGAAACACGCTTCCCGGATCCGGCGGCAAACCCCTATCTGGCTTTTGCAGCCCTGCTCATGGCTGGCCTCGACGGCATTGAGAACAAGATCCACCCAGGCGACGCCATGGACAAGGATCTCTACGACTTGCCACCAGAAGAAGCCAAAGCCATCCCGCAGGTGTGTGGTTCACTACGCGAAGCGCTCGCAGCGCTTGATGCAGACCGCAAGTTCCTCACCAAGGGCGGTGTGTTCGACGACGATCAAATCGATGCGTACATCGAATTGAAGATGGAAGAGAACATGCGCTACGAACTTCACCCTCACCCGGTGGAATTTGAAATGTACTACAAGGTTTAAGGGCCGAATTGCTCTCTGAAGCCTGAGGGGCCGGTATCTTTGGATGCCGGCCTCACTTTATTCAGTCTCACGTTTATCGGCCTGGAAACGAAAAAGCCCCGGATCATCGATCCGGGGCTTTTGGTTTTGTATTCCTTAATAGATCAGCCGGCTTCAGGCTGGCTCTTCTTGGCGTGAACGTAGAGCGGCTCGGCATTGCCCTCGACCACTTCGCCATTGATGACGACTTCTTCGACGCCGCGCAGGTTTGGCAATTCAAACATCGTGTCGAGCAGGATCGATTCCATAATCGAGCGCAGTCCCCGGGCGCCCGTCTTGCGACCGATGGCACGGCGCGCGACGCTGGTCAGCGCTTCTGGCGTGAACGTCAGGGAGACGTTCTCCATGTCGAACAGCTTCTGGTACTGCTTGAGCAGTGCATTTTTAGGCTGCGTCAGAATCTCGATCAGAGCTTTCTCATCGAGGTCTTCGAGCGTTGCGATGACTGGCAGACGACCGATGAATTCAGGGATCAGACCAAAGCGCTGAAGGTCTTCCGGCTCGGTGCTGCGCAGGATTTCGCCCACGCCGCGCGCTTCCGGATCCTTCAGCGACGCGCCAAAGCCGATCGACGCATTGTCGCCACGGGATGAAATGATCTTGTCGAGCCCGGCAAAGGCACCGCCAACGATGAACAGGATGTTGGTCGTGTCCACCTGCAGGAATTCCTGCTGTGGATGCTTGCGCCCCCCCTGTGGCGGCACAGCCGCTACCGTGCCCTCCATGATCTTCAGCAGCGCCTGCTGGACACCCTCGCCCGACACGTCACGCGTGATGGATGGATTGTCCGACTTGCGCGAAATCTTGTCGATCTCATCAATATAGACGATGCCGCGCTGGGCGCGCTCGACGTTGTAGTCAGCCGATTGCAGCAGTTTCAGTACGATGTTTTCGACATCCTCACCGACATAGCCAGCTTCCGTCAGCGTCGTCGCATCGGCCATGGTGAACGGCACATCCAGGATGCGCGCCAGCGTCTGGGCCAGCAGCGTCTTGCCGCAACCCGTCGGGCCGACCAGCATGATGTTGGACTTCGACAGTTCGACGCCGTCGGTCTTGCCTGCGTGCGACAGGCGTTTGTAATGGTTGTGCACCGCCACCGACAGGATGCGTTTCGCATGGCGTTGGCCAATAACGTAATCATCCAGCACGTCGCAGATTTCCTGCGGGGTCGGCACGCCTTCGCGTGACCGGACCATGGCCGTTTTGTTTTCTTCGCGGATAATATCCATGCACAGTTCGACGCATTCGTCGCAGATGAACACCGTAGGTCCAGCGATCAGCTTTTTCACTTCGTGCTGGCTCTTTCCACAGAAAGAGCAATAGAGCGTATTCTTTGAATCGCCTGAGCCGTTTTGCTTGGTCATGCCGTCCTCAATGCCGGGTAAGGTTTAACGGGGCCTTTAAGCACCCTCACCCGGTTCTTTATTGTGACAATAAGGGTCATGGCCCACCCTGCAAGAGGCGGGCCGCAATTGTTGGGGAGCCCTCGCCGCCTATTTTTCGTCCTCGACGTCGCGGCGTTCAAACACCTTGTCGACAATGCCAAACTCGACAGCTTCTTCGGCGGTCAGGAATGTGTCGCGATCGAGTTTACGCTCGATCACGTCATATTCCTGGCCGGTGTGCTTGACGTAAATGTTATTCAAACGGCGCTTCAGGTCGATGATATCCTGCGCATGACGCTCGATATCTGTAGCAACGCCTGAGTATCCGCCCGATGGCTGGTGTAGCATGACGCGCGCGTTAGGCAGGCAGGTCCGCATGTCTTTTTCGCCGGCAGCGAGCAGAAGCGAGCCCATGCTAGCTGCCTGGCCGAAGCAAACAGTCGAGATCGGGCAACGGATATATTGCATCGTATCGTAGATCGCGAGGCCGGACGTGACGTATCCACCCGGGCTGTTGATATACATTGCGATGTCTTTTTTCGGATTTTCCGACTCAAGAAACAGCAGCTGTGAGGTGATAAGCGCGGCCATGCCGTCATCAATTCCGCCTGTAACGAAGATGATTCGCTCTTTCAGGAGGCGTGAGAAGATATCAAACGCCCGCTCCCCCCGGCTGGTCTGTTCCACCACCATTGGAACAAGGTTGAGGGCAGTCTGGTACGAACTCGTCATGAAATCAGGCCTCGGGGCTGGCTGTCAGGAATCTCTATTCTGCCAGAACTGGCAGAACGACCTATATTTGTCCACGCGTGACTGACCGCAAGGGGCTTTGGGCTGTGGAATGCCTGCATCAGCGCCACGGCCATTCCGGCGCGCTGCTCGGCAGTGCTGCGTCCGGCGCCTTCATGAAAGCCAGATAGTCGGCATGTACGGTTTCCGATTGCAGGTCACGCAAAAGCATATGGTACCCCTCGGCATAATAAACCGTACGAACGCTTCCGGGCAGTTCCTTTGATGTGCGCTTCACACCGGCTGGCGGGATCACGAGATCGTTCGCGCCATATGACACCAGAGTGGGGAGACCTGTCGGCAACTGCCCAGCCCGCGCATGCGCCGTCTCCATCAGATTCACCACGCCATACACCTGATCGATGCGATTGAAGGGCTGCATCAGCGGATCGGCCCATGTCCGGCGCAACATCTCGATATTATCCGACGGCTGGATCTTCACCAGTCGCCTCGGCGGGCGCACGATCCAGCCCGGACGTGTGCGCGTTGAGGCCCACAGGCTGGCGCGATACAGCGGGTTCATCGCCCCCCAGCCGCGCAGGCCGGGCCCGGATGCAATGAGTCGGTCGGCCTGGGGCGCCCGGTCCGATCCGAAAGCGCTGATGGCCACCGCGCCGCCCATCGAAATCCCGACCACCGTGATCACTGCGTCGGGATGCATTGCCCGCGCTACATCGACAGCTGTGCGCAGATCGTCACGCATCAGTTCCTCATCCGGCCAGATTCCGCGTCCCGGTGACCGTCCGAAGCCGCGCTGGTCATAAGCATAGGTGGTCACACCATTGGTCGCCCAATAGGGCGCCGCCATGTGGAAGGCATTGGCATAGTCATTCATGCCATGAACGCCCACCACCACCAGTTCCTGCGACCCGGCATTTTCAGCCGGCCACACCGTAAGGCCCAGATGCGCACCGTCCGCAGAGACGAAAACGTTATTCTCAACATCGAAGCCAGGCGCGACAGGATCGATCATCAGTTGCGGCCCTTGTGTGATCGGATGGGTACAATTGGCCAGCATCACAGCAGCCAGCAGGAGCGTCAGGACTCCAAAGCCCCACGAACGGCGCGCCGCAGTTCCGGCAGCACGTCTGTTTCGAACCATGGATTGCGTCTCAGCCATGCCGTATTTCTCCAACTCGGATGAGGAGTAGTGAACAATTGCTCACTTGTAAAGGCCTGCCAGTTTCGCACCGTCTCTGTCAGAGATGTCCCGGCCCGCTTTCCCAGATGCCATTTCTGCGCATACGCCCCGATCAGGATCGTCACCCTGACATTCGGCAATCGCGACAGCAGACCCTCACGCCATGTCGCCGCACAACGCTTCATCGGTGGCCGGTCGCCGCCCTTGGCGTCATGACCCGGGAAACAGAATCCCATCGGCACAATCGCCACCCGCGAGGCATCGTAGAATTCATCGGCCGAAACATCCATCCAGTCACGCAAGCGCATCCCGGAGGGATCATTGAAAGGCGTCCCGGTTACGTCTGCCAGGTTGCCCGGCGCCTGCCCCGCCACCAGCAAACGCGCTGAATGGCTCGCCTGCAGCACGGGGTTTGGCGCGCGCGACATCTCATGTTCGCACAACCGACACGCGCGAATGCGATCAAGATAGGGTTTGAGATCGTCGGCCATGACGCCATAATCGGGCATTCCAATTCCGCTGGAAAGGCCACCTCCTCATGCCTAACGCAATTGTCAGAACAATCGACCCGCGCGCCCGAGACCTTGGTGGCGGATTTCACGTCCGCCGCGTGTTGCCGTTCCATGCGCACAAGACGGTCGGGCCGTTCATTTTCTTCGACCATTTCGGCCCTGTTGAATACGCGCCGGGCGACGGGTTTGACGTTCGCCCACATCCGCATATCGGGCTCGCCACAGTGACCTACCTGTTCGAAGGCGCAATCCGTCACCAGGACAGCCTCGGGTCAGACCTTGTCATCCGCCCCGGTGCCGTGAACTGGATGACCGCCGGGCACGGCATCGTCCATTCCGAGCGCACCCCTGCACCGGAACGCGAAGCTGGCCAGAGCATGCACGGCCTGCAAACCTGGGTCGCCCTGCCCCGCGATCACGAAGACGTGCCTCCCTCCTTCATTCATCACGCGGCCGAATCGCTCCCGACCGTCACAATTGACGGCGCCGACATTCGCGTGCTCGCCGGCAAAGCATGGGGCCATCGCTCACCTGTCGATTTCCCGTCGCCTATTCTCTATGCCGCCATCGAAACGCCAGAGGGCGCCAACATGGTTCTTCCAGCCGACCTCGCCGAGGAGCGCGCACTCTATCTCGTGTCGGGCGGCGTCAAGGTCGACGGCAACCAGACAGGTGAAGGCGTCATGCTGGTTTTGGCCCCCGGCATCGACATTGCTGTGGAATTCATGCCCGGCACCAAGGCGGTCATTTGCGGCGGTGCCCCGCTGGATGGACCCCGAAATATCGACTGGAACTTCGTCGCATCGACAACAGGTCTGATTGATCAGGCAAAGCAGGACTGGAATGAATCCATCAGTTTGCGCGGGACAGAACGGTTTCCTCTGGTTCCCGGTGACGATACGGAATGGATACCCCTGCCCTGAATTCGCCACATTTGGTTGTGAGGCCCGCGATAGGCGATCTTCGGGAAGGGAGTTCGCCGCACACAAGACAATTGAGTCTCAGAGAGGGTGAATACATGAACTTCAAACTTATCGCCGGAGCAGCTGCATCGATCGCAATGCTCGCCGCTTGCGCAACACCAACCGTTGCAGAATCCGAAACCGCTTCAAGTCTTGACGCCGCATCGGCGGACGTCTCCGCTGAAGTTGCTGCTGACGCTGCTGACGTTGCCGTTGAAGCCGCTCCTGCTGCTGAAGTCGCTGAAGAAGCTGCTGTTGAGGCCGCTGTTGCCGCCGAAGTCGCGGAAGCCACTGATGACGCAACCGTCGCTGCAGAAGCTGCTGACGTTGCTGAAGACGCCGCTGACGCTGCTGCTGACGCTGCTGCCGATGCAACAGCCGCCGCTGCTGATGCAATGGAAGAAGCAGCTGAAGACGCAGCAGAAGAAGCTGTCGCTGCCGCTGAAAAAGCTGCAGAATAGTCTCTGACGGATATCAATCCGATTGAAGGCGGGCCCCAGCACTGGGGTCCGCCTTTTTTGATCGCCCTACCCCGCCCGCGGCTTGAAGCCCGGCGCGGCCCATGCCAGACCCTTGGGCAATCCTAAACGACGCCCATTGGAGGGGCATTCATCCATGAAACATTTCGCACTCGCTGTGTCGCTTTTCGCGCTGGCCGCCTGTGGCGGTCCGAAGCAGGACGCGCCTGCTCCGGCGCCCGTCGTCGAGACGCCACCGGCCGAAGCCCTGCTTCTTCCGCTGCCGACCGACACGACAGCAGACATCAACGCCAAGGACCTCGCCGTGCGCGTGAAGACCCTGGCAGACGACACGTTCGAAGGTCGCGGTCCCGGCACGCCTGTCGGCGAAGCAGCCGCCGCCTGGATCGCTGCCGAAATGACGCGGGTCGGCCTTGAGCCTGGCGGCGACGATGGCACGTATTTCCAGAAGGTTGCCATGGTCAACCAGACGATCGATGCCGAACAATCCTACCTCACCTTCACTGCGCCAGACGGCACGGAGATGCCGACAGTCCTGAAGGAAGATTCAGTCATCTGGACCAAGCATCAGGACGCCGATGAGATTTCGTTCGCACCATCGGATGTGGTCTTCGTTGGTTATGGTGTCGTCGCGCCGGAATATGACTGGAACGACTACGCTGACCAGGACTACACGGGCAAGACAGTTGTCATCCTGGTGAACGATCCCGGTTTCGCCACAGGTGATGCAGAGCTCTTCAAGGGCAAGGCCATGACCTATTATGGTCGCTGGACGTACAAATTTGAAGAAGCCGCCCGCCAGGGCGCAGCCGCTGCGATCATCGTCCATGAAACCGAACCAGCAGCCTATGGCTGGGACGTCGTCAAGAACTCCTGGTCCGGCGCACAATCGGATCTTGTTCGCGCCGATGGCGGCGCAAACCGCGCGCAGGTCGAAGGCTGGATCACGCGCGACATGGCCGAAAAACTGTTCTCGACCGCAGGCATGGATTTCGAAGCGATGAAAACGGCTGCTAAAACGCGCGGCTTTCAGGCAGCCCCCCTCACCGGCGTAAAAGCGACCGGCGAGATCGTGCAAACGATCGACGAACTGGACAGCCGCAACGTGATCGGCGTTCTGCCTGGCACGACCCAGCCTGATGAATATGTTCTGTATACGGCCCACTGGGATCACCTTGGCAAGAAAACCGGCGCCAAGACAGGCGCGCCCGGCGAAGACTTTTACGATGATCAGATTTTCAATGGCGCCGTTGACAACGCGACAGGCGTTTCAGCCCTTCTCGAACTGGCAGAAGCGTTTGCACAGGAGCCACACGAGCGCTCGATCATGTTCCTCTCGGTCACGCTCGAAGAGTCCGGCCTGCTCGGCTCGGAATATTTTGCCGAGAACCCAACCGTGCCGCTTAACAAGATCGTGGCCGGTCTGAACATGGACGGTGCACTGCCTGTTGGCCCAACCAACAACATGGTCGTTATCGGATACGGAGCATCAGAGCTTGAGGACCGCCTCGCGGAAATCCTGAAGGCTGACAACCGCGTTGTCACGCCGGACGGCAAGCCTGAGGCCGGATACTTCTACCGCTCTGACCACATCTCCCTCGCCAAGCGCGGCGTCCCGATGCTCTATGCAGATGGCGGCGAAGACAAGGTTGATGGCGGCATCGCTGCTGGCAAGGCTGCAGCCGCAGCCTACACAGCCGAACGCTATCACAAGCCAATGGATGAATATTCCGACGACTGGGATCTTTCCGGTTTCGCGCAGGACATCCAGGCGCTCTACACCGTTGGTGAAGGCATCGCTGACTCCAGCGACTGGCCGACCTGGTATGCGGGCAATGAGTTCGAAGCCGCTCGCAAGGCATCCCTCGCGTCCGAATAGACGTAACTGAACAAACGGCTTAGTCCCGGATGGCCTTGATGGCCGTTCGGGACTATTTCATTCTGACGCCAGAAAGACGTTGCCATGCTCTCCTACCAACACGGCTATCACGCAGGTAACCGCGCCGACGTTCTCAAGCATGCCGTCCTGCATGCCCTGCTCGGACACATCACTGCTGCCGGAAAGCCGGTTCTCTATGTCGAGACTCATTCCGGCCGCGGCCGCTATGACCTGACCGGCGAACAGGCCCGCAAGGGTGGTGAAGCCGAAACCGGCATTCTCGCTTTGCATCGCGGCAAGCCACCACGCGCACTGAAGCCCTGGGTCAGCCATGTCGAGGATCGCGGCATGAATGATTATCCCGGCTCACCTGCACTCGCGCAGGCCTTGTTGCCACCATCGGCCCGCATGGTCTTTTTTGAAAAGCACCCCGCCGAACACGCGGCGCTGGCAAAGGCTGTCGGTGATGACCCCCGCGTTCAGGTCAAACATGCCGACGGCTACTCTGGCGCGCTGAAGCTGTCTCCTCGCAGCGGCGAGCAAATGGTCTGCTTCGTTGACCCGAGCTACGAGACCAGCCGCGATATCGACGCTCTGGCCTTGTGGACACCCCGCGCCCTGAAGCGCTGGCCCCAAGGCATCCTGATCCTCTGGTTGCCCCTCTTCCGCGATGGCCGTGAAACGGAATTCGGGGAATATCTTTCCGGTCTGGATGACTGCGTCATCGCCGGTGCCAGGTGGCCGGTCGACGTGGACGACGAAAGCGCGCTTGAAGGCTCCGCCGTCGTGGCGTTCCGTGCGCCGTCTACTGCGAGCGACCCAAGCCACGCCATCGCTGCAGCGATCCAGTCATGGTGGTCCTCTCCGGCCTCCAGCGCATGACCCGCATCCTCCTGATCGGAGGAGGACACACGCACGTCGTGGCATTGCGCCGCCTTGCGGGGAACATGCCGACGGGTCTGGACCTGCATCTGGTCAGCCCGGAACCGACGACATCCTATAGCGGCCTGCTGCCGGGCCATATTGCCGGGCATTGGCCGCGCACTGCGCTAGAGATACCTCTTCCCCCCCTCTGCCACACCGCTGGCACCACCCTTCACACCACTCATGCCACATCATTGGACCCCGCCGCGCGCACCGTCGGATTGGGCGATGGACGCGTGCTGTCCTTCGACTATGCCTCACTCGACATTGGTGCGATTGCTGCCGTCGATGCGCCAGATAGCCTGAAATCTGCTGGCGTACCGGTAAAGCCGCTTGGTCATTTCGCTGACAAATGGGCGGCCTTCGTCTCCCAGGTACAGGCCCATGCTTGCCTGCCGCACGCAGTCGTCGTCGGGGCCGGAACGGCGGGCATCGAACTCGCTCTTTCCATGCAACACCGATTGAGCAATCTCGGTCTGTCAGAGCAGCCGACGGTTGCCATTATCGAACGCGGCTCGACGCTATTGCCGGGCGGCAACGCCTCCATGAGACGCCATCTAGAGACGGAACTGAAACGCGCGGGCGTGACCGTATTCAAAGGGGAACCTGTCGTGGATGCTGATGGGACTTCCGTTCAGCTTGGTTCAGGTCAAGTGGTGCTGGCCAGCTTCATTGCGCTCGCCACCGGTGCCCGCCCACATCCCTGGCTTTCAGATACGGGGCTCGACCTGCACGACGGATTCGTCTCTGTCGGTCCGACACTTCAATCGATCAGCCACCCGCACGTCTTCGCTTGCGGTGACACGGCACATCTTGGCTTCTCGCCCCGCCCCAAGGCAGGTGTCTTCGCCGTCCGTCAGGGGGCAACGCTCGCCGAACAGATCATGAGACTGGCTGGCAACCGTCCCCTCACCGAATACCGCCCCCAGGCCGACTATCTCAAACTGGTCAGCCTCGGCCGCCGCCGCGCCATCGCCGAAAAGTGGGGAATCGCCCTGAACCTGCCCGGATTCTGGGCGCTGAAACGTCAAATAGACTCTGATTTTATGAAAGGAAATTGAGACTTTGAGCCATGTCCTGCGCCCGGCGAGTTCTCGCCGGGCGCAGGTTGCAGCTAGTTGGAAATCTCTTCTTTGACTTCCTTGGCAACATCCTGGACGACTTCACCACCAGCTTCGACGTCTTTGCCAACGCCTTCCACTGTGTTGCAGGCCGTCATGAACGGAACGTAGGACACGGCCAAAAGGGCAATCAGAACTTTCTTCATGGAACGCTTTCCTTCTTGAGCAAGCACATCATGATTACCCGTCCATTATGGCCCGGCAAGACAAAGTTTGGCGGCCTGCCAACACGCGACAAAAGCCACGTTCAGAAAGGGCAGACGCTGAATACCTGTTCCCTTTCGTCGCGACTCCCTGCTAAAGGACCCGCATGAAAACCGCCGTCATCGTCTTTCCCGGGTCCAACTGCGACCGGGACGCTCAGGATGCCCTTGCCCAGGTCACTGGCAAGGCGCCTGCCATGGTCTGGCACAAGGACGGAACCATTCCGGATGATACAGACCTCGTTATGGTTCCAGGCGGCTTCTCGTATGGAGACTACCTGCGGTGCGGCGCAATCGCCGGGAACTCTCCCGTCATCAAACAACTGACCGCACATGCAAAGCGTGGCGGATACGTTTTGGGCGTGTGCAATGGCTTCCAGATCCTGTGCGAAACGGGCCTCCTGCCCGGCGCGCTGATGCGGAATGCGTCGCTCCACTTCGTCTGCAAGCAGCAACGCCTGTCCGTGGAGAGCGCGAATACCGCGTTCACCAGCGCTTATGCTGGTCGTGATACGGTCACGTTCCCCATTGCCCATCACGATGGCAACTATTTTGCCGACCAGACGACGCTGGACCGTATCGAAGGAGACGGTCGTGTGACGTTCCGCTATGCTCAGGGCGAAAACCCGAACGGTGCAGCCCGCGACATCGCCGGTATCCTCAGCGAGAATGGCCGCGTCCTTGGCATGATGCCCCACCCTGAGCGCGCAGTAGGTGGCAACGAGGGCGGCCTTGATGGACTTGGCATTTTCGAAAGCCTCGTCAGCGCAGCTTGAGACTGCTGGTAAATCTGCGATCCTGCCGTTAATAAAGCCCGCATGATGACAGAAAACACCTATTCACCGGAAATTGCCCGGCGCCTATCCGAAGCCTCCGCCCTGCGCGAGTCCGGTCAAGTTGTCGAAGCTATTTCGGCCTACAAATCCGTGTTGGCGGAAGCGCCTGACCTGCCAGACAGCTGGTACAATCTGGGTTGGCTGCAGCGCCGCGCCGGAGAGCCGCGACTGGCCATTGAAGCCTATGACCGCGCACTCGGTTTGGGCATCAAGGATCCCGAAGAAGTGCATCTGAACAGGGGCGTTATCTTCGCCGACGACCTGAACGCACCTGATCTGGCTATCGAAGCGTACCGAGCCGCCCTGGCACTGAACCCCGATTTTCTCAAAGCAAGATTCAATCTCGCCAATTCACTGGAGGATATTGGCGACCGGGATGGCGCGGCAGCCGAGTACCGGACAATGCTGGACGATAATCCTCGCGAAACAGAGCCATTGGCCCGCCTTGCGAACCTGTCGACCGTCAACTCGGCCGACGACGGCCTCGTGATCCGACTCGAGTCCGAACGCTCTCGCCCGGAGATATCCAAGGCATCAAAGGCCAGCCTTGAGTTTGCGCTGGGCCGCCTGCTTGATCAGGTCGGTGAATATGATCGCGCCTTCGAAGCGTTCAAGACCGCCAACTTCGCCAGTGGGGCTGCTCGCCATCCCAATTCGCCGAAGTATGACCCGGTGAGACACGATGCCCAAGTGTCCACGCTTCTTGAGGTGGGTCTTCCGGCGCAAGCCGCCGTATTCAAACCCACGTCCATCCAGCCTGTCTTCATTGTCGGCCAGTTCCGTTCCGGTTCGACCCTGCTTGAGCAAATCCTGTCTGCGCACAGCGCCGTTTCCACGGGTGGCGAACTCGGTCTGTTGCCGATCCTTGCAGGTCGCCACCTCTCTCCGTACCCGCAAAGCCTGTCGACCCTGCCCTACGAAATGGCCTCAAAGCTTCGCGAAGCGTATCTGGAAGGGCTGAAGCAGCGACTGCCGAACGCCGCGGGTATTGTGACCGACAAACGGCCCGACAATTTTTACCATGTCGGGTTGATCTTGCGGATGTTCCCTGACGCAAAAATTCTCCACACCGTCCGCGACCCTCGCGACACATGCCTGTCGAACTATTTCCTGCACCTCAGCCATCAGCAGCCTCACGCGCTCAACCTTGCGCATTTGGGCCATCACTATCGCGCCTACGAACGCGTCATGGCGCATTGGAAGGCCATCGCGCCCGACAGCATTCTCGACGTCGACTATGACGTTATGGTGCAGGATCCTGAAACGGAGATCAGGAAAACCCTGGACTTCCTGGACTTGCCGTTCGAGCCAGCCTGCCTTGATTTCCAGAATAGCGATACACCGGTTAAGACCGCCAGCGTTTGGCAGGTTCGCGAACCCCTCTACCAGCACGCGTCAGGTCGCTGGCGCAATTATGAATCCCATCTGGGCCCCCTTCAGGAGTCCCTGAATGACTGATCGCGCTGCATTGATTGCAAAATTACCGAAAGCCGAGCTCCACCTTCACATCGAAGGCAGCTTCGAACCTGAATTGATGATGGCCATCGCGGAGCGCAACGGGATCACCGTACCCTTCAAGACACTCGAAGAGGCGAAAGCCGCGTATGCGTTCTCGAATCTTCAGGAATTTCTCGACATTTATTATCAAGGCATGGCCGTCCTGCTGCATAAGCAGGACTTCTATGATCTGACATGGGCGTATCTGGAGCGCGTTTCAGAGGACAACGTTCGCCATGTTGAAATTTTCTTTGATCCCCAGGCACATACGGAACGCGGCGTCGCCTTCTCCACAGTTGCAGACGGCATTCTCGAAGCCCTTGCAGACGGTGAGGCCAAACTGGGTATCACGTCGCATCTGATCATGAGCTTTCTGCGCCATCTCAGCGAGGAGGACGGGTTCGCCCTGCTGGAAGAATCCCACCCCTACCATTCCAGGTTCATTGGCGTGGGCCTCGACAGTTCGGAGGTCGGTCACCCGCCCTCAAAATTTGCGCGCCTGTTCGCGAAATGCCGGGAACTTGGATTCAAGCTTTGTCTTCATGCAGGCGAAGAGGGCCCGCCAGAATACGTGCAGGAAGCCTTGATCGACATCGGTGCGGACCGGATCGATCATGGCAATCGGTCAATGGAAGATGCCGGCCTGCTGAAAGTGCTGCAGGACACGCAGACGCCGCTCACCAATTGCCCGCTCTCAAATCTCTCGCTTTGCGTCATTGACGATTTGCGCGACAGCCCACTCAAGACTCAGCTCGAAGCGGGTTTGCTTGTCACGGTGAATTCCGACGATCCGGCCTATTTCGGGGGTTACGTGAACCAGAACTATCGGGAAATCGCCGATGCGCTGGACCTGTCGAATGAACAGATCATCCAGCTCGCCCGCAACAGCTTCTGTGCTGCCTTCATGAATGACGCCGACAAGTCGCGCCACCTTGCAGAAATCGACGCGGCATTGAGCCTCTGACCCCTTCTGCCACGCACCCGTTCACTGCACGCAAGGAAGACCGCCATGCTTAGAAAATTGATGATTGGCGCCGCAGCGCTAGCGATTTCCGCTTGCGGCAATGAGGTTCCTCCCGTTGCCGACCAAGTGCCCCCCGCAACAGTTGAAACAGAATCCACCACCTATTCGCGCAATGACTATGCCGATATGGCGAACTGGCTGTGCCATCCGGGCAAAATGGACGATGCCTGTTCGATCGACCTCACCGCGACAGAAATAGCGGCAGACGGCTCGACGCGGACCCTGCCCTTCACGCCAGCAGCTGAGCCTGCTTTTGACTGCTTCTATATTTACCCAACGGTGTCATTCGACGTCACGCCCAATAGCGACATGATTGCCGGGCCTGAAGAGCTCAGCGTCATCGCCAACCAATTCGCCCGCTATGGCGAAACCTGCCGCCTGTTCGCGCCTATGTACCGCCAGACAACCCTGCTCGAACTGCAAAAACAGATGACCACCGGCCAGACAACAGCCGATGACGCGATGCGCTATGCAGACGTGATAGACAGCTGGAATGACTATCTCGCCAACGAGAATGACGGTCGCGGCGTCGTATTGATCGGCCATTCACAGGGGGCCAGCATGATCTACCAAATGCTGGAAAATGACATCGTCGGATCTGCCGCTCAAGACAAGCTCATCGCAGTCCATGCAATCGGGTACGAAACAGTTATCGATCCCGAAACAGACTTGGCGTCAGGCTTGCCCGTTTGCACGAGTGGCTCACAAGTCGGCTGCCTCGTCAGCTTTGCGAGCTTCCGCGAACCCACGCCGCCGTCGGTCGAGTCTTTTTTCGGTAAGAGCCAAGATGGCAAACGCGCCGTTTGTACGAACCCAACTCGCCTCAACCATGACAAGGGCGACCTGAAAGCCTTCATGCCGCGCCAAAGCCTCGGGCGACTGAAGCCCAACGACTATGGTGTCGCTGTCGACACGCCCTTCGTATCGCTGCCGGGCCTGCTGACGGCCGCGTGCCAATCCAATGAAACGCATGACTGGCTGGCTGTTTCGATCCATGCCGATCCGGCTGACTCCCGCGCCGACGACATCCCCGGCGACCTCGTCTTTGATGGCAAAGTCGTCGCCGACTGGGGCCTGCATCTTGTCGACATGAACCTCGCAATGGGCAATCTGGTCGAATTGGCCAAGCTTGAAGGACAGGCGTGGTTGCACAACCAAGGCGCCGAGTGAGCACAATCAGGCTGGCGACTCGCGCACTTTGCGTCTAAAGCGCCCGCATGCCTGATACATCTGCGATACTCGCCCACCTGACCGCTACGCAAACCGCCAAAGAAGGCGTTGAACACGGCATCAAGTCCGATGAATGGGAACGCCTGGTTGCACGACTGGGCCGCCGGCCCAACCTGGTCGAACTCGGCATCTATTCGGTGATGTGGTCCGAGCATTGCTCTTACAAGTCTTCGCGGCGCCACCTGTCGAAATTCCCGACCAAGAATGCCCGCGTCATCCAGGGCCCTGGCGAGAATGCGGGCGTGATCGACATCGGCGACGGCCAGGCCGCCATCTTCAAGATGGAGAGCCACAACCACCCGTCCTATATCGAGCCGTACCAGGGCGCGGCGACTGGCGTCGGCGGCATCCTGCGTGACGTGTTCACCATGGGCGCGCGGCCGATCGCGCTGGTCAACGCCCTGCGATTCGGCGACCCGAGCCATCCGAAGACCCGCAGCCTCGTGGCCGGCGTCGTGGCGGGCATCGGCGGCTACGGCAATTGTGTCGGCGTGCCCACGGTCGCTGGCGAGACGCAGTTCGACGCAGGCTATAATGGCAATATCCTCGTCAACGCCATGGCCGTGGGCCTCGCCGATCAGGACAAGATTTTCTATGCGCGCGGCGCAACGCCCGGCAACCCGATCTTCTATGTCGGCTCAAAGACCGGCCGCGACGGCATCCACGGCGCGACCATGGCCTCGGCCGAATTTTCCGAAGGCGACGAGGAGAAGCGCCCCACAGTACAGGTCGGCGACCCGTTCACCGAAAAACTGCTGATCGAAGCCTGCCTCGAACTGATGGCGACGGACGCGATCCAGGCCATCCAGGACATGGGGGCAGCCGGCCTGACATCGTCCAGCGTCGAGATGGCCGCCAGTGGCGGCGCCAATGGCGAAGGCATCGGCGTGGTCATGGACCTCGACAAGGTGCCTCAGCGCGAGGAAGGCATGACCGCTTACGAGATCATGCTGTCGGAAAGCCAGGAGCGCATGCTCATCGTGCTCTATCCGGACAAGATCGATATGGCGAAAGCCATTTTCGACAAGTATGACCTCTCCGCCGAAGTCATCGGCGAGACGACCGACACGGGCCACCTCGTCCTCACACAATTCGGCGAGGTTGTTTGCAATATACCCGTCGCACCGCTCGCCGAAGACGCGCCCAATTATGATCGTCCATGGACTGAGCCGCCCAAGCGCGCGCCGCTCGACATCTCGAAATTCCCAGAGCCTGAGGATTATGGCGACGTGCTGCTCAAACTCATGTCCTGTCCGGACATGGCGTCAAAGCGCTGGATCTGGGAACAGTATGACCGCCATGTGATGAACGACACGGTCGATAGTTCGCAAAGCATGGGCAACGCCGCCATCGTCCGCATCCACGGCACGAACAAGGCGCTCGCCATCTGTTCGGACTGCAACCCCCATTACGTCGCCGCCGACCCGTATGAGGGCGGCAAGCAGGCGGTCGCGGAGGCTTATCGCAACCTCTCGTCGGTCGGCGCGACGCCCATCGCGATCACCGACAACCTGAATTTCGGCAACCCGGAAAAGCCCGCCACGATGGGCTATATCGTCAAGGCCATCGAAGGCATGGCCGAAGCCTGCCGCGTGCTCGACTTCCCCGTCGTGTCCGGCAACGTCTCGCTCTATAACGAGACCGACGGTGTCGCCATTCCGCCCACGCCCGTCGTCGGCGGCGTCGGCCTGATCGAGGATTTGAGCAAGATCGCAACGCTGAAAGGCGCACAACAAGACGACGTACTGATCTTTGTCGGAGACACCACAGGCCAATTCGGCGCGTCGCTTTTTGCACGCGAATGGCTCGGCCTGAAGGGGGACGATCTTGGTTCCCCACCACCCGTCGACCTCGCAATCGAGAAGAAGCATGCAGCCTTTGTTCGGCAGCTCATTCACGACGGGCTCGTGCATGCCGTCCACGATATCAGTGATGGTGGACTTGCCTGTGCCGCTGCTGAGTTGGCGCTGGCGAGTGGCATGGGAATGACCGTTTCGATCGAAGATATCGGCCCGAACAAGGCCGCCGCACCCAACCTGTTCTGCGAAGCCTCGGCGCGTTACCTGATTGCTATTCCACAGTCGTCACAATCCGAGATCGTTCGGAGAGGCAGTGAATTGTCCATCAATGCGGGATGGTGCGGAAGTGTTGACGGCGACAGCCTCGTCTTCATTGAAGAACCCGTCAAAGCCCGAACGGTGGCAGAACTGCCTCTCACCCGCCTCCGCGAAGCGCATGAGGGATGGCTGCCGACCTACATGAACACGATCGACTAGTCGGCGGCCTCGCCTTCAATCGACCCCAGCTCCGTATCTGCCGCCAGTGCCGCCATCACGAGCGTATCGCCCGCGCGGGCGAAGAAGTCCGGCGTGATCGCTGAGTAATCGTCGGTCGGCTGGTGATAGCCGGGATGATCTTCCACGCCGAAATACAGGAATGGAATTCCCGCTTCGTGAAATGCCGCATGATCCGACTGAAGGGTCCAGTCGTTGGCCTCTCCCTCTGCGGGATCATCGTGCCCCATCAGGACCCTGACCGGCGCCTCTG
>JAVJOM010000016.1:0-16202 GCA_040216775.1 Hyphomonas sp. | reverse complement strand
TCTCCTAGTTCCTTGCGCTGCAGCAATAGCGCGAATAAACCCAACGACAACGCAGAAAACACGGGCCCTTGGGCCCTCGGAGGAGGAATACCGATGCAAGGCATCATGCAGGACTGGCCACTCACGGTGAACAAGATTCTCGAACATGCGAATATGCAGCATGGCAAACGGGAGATCATCACCCGCCGCGTGGAAGGCAATATTGTCCGCACGACCTATGCTGACCTTTTCAACGCGTCCAAGCAGGTTTCCAACGCGCTCAAAGACATCAATATCGGTCTGGGTGACCGGGTCGCCACCCTTGGCTGGAATTCGGAACGCCACATGGCGACGTGGTATGGCGCAATGGGCATTGGTGCCGTGCTTCACACGATCAACCCGCGTCTGCATCCCGAGCAGATTGCGTGGATTGCCAACCATGCCGAAGACAAGGTTCTCGTCTTCGACAAGACGTTCCTGCCGATTGTCGAGGCCATCAAGGATTCGCTGCAGACCGTAAAAACCTTTGTCATATACGCAGATGCCGACACGATGCCCGAGAATACGCTCGGCGCGATCCCGTTCGACATCTGGATTGACGGTCGGTCGACCGAGGTTCGCTGGGGCGATTTTCCGGAAACTACGGCGTGCGGACTCTGCTACACGTCCGGCACCACGGGCAACCCGAAAGGCGTGCTCTATTCGCACCGCTCGAACGTACTGCATACGCTGGTCACCATGTCGAAGGATGCGATGGGTATGGGCTCCGCAGACGTCGTGCTGCCGGTTGTTCCGATGTTCCATGCCAATGCCTGGGGCCTTGCGCTCAGCTGCCCGGCTACCGGTGCCAACATGGTCATGCCCGGCGCGCAGATGGACGGCGCGTCGATCTACGAATTGCTTGATACGGAAAAAGTCACGATCACGGCAGCGGTTCCCACCGTCTGGCTGATGCTGCTCACCTATCTTCAAGAGAACAATCTTAAACTGCCGCACCTGAACAAGGTGATTATCGGCGGGTCTGCGATTCCGGAGAAAATTCTCCGGGCGTTCGAAGAGGAATTCGAAGTCGACGTGGTGCACGCATGGGGCATGACCGAAACATCGCCTCTGGGCACGCTCGGCACGCTTCCACCGCATCTGGTGGTTGCTGACATCGACACGCGCATGAACCAGAAACTGAAACAAGGCCGTCCGCCTTTCGGCGTCGAACTTCGCGTTGTCGATGACAATGGCAAGGTTCTGGAACGCGACGGCAAGACGTCCGGCCGCCTCATGGTGCGCGGCGCAGCCATTGCGGCTGGCTATTTCAAGGGCGATGGCGGCGATGTGCTTTGCCCGGAAGGTTTCTTCGATACCGGCGATGTTGCCAATATCGATGAGTACGGCACGATGACCATCACCGACCGCGCCAAGGATGTGATCAAGTCCGGTGGCGAATGGATTTCATCGATCGACATCGAAAATATCGCGGTCGGCCATCCGAAAGTGGCCAACGCGGCTGCCATCGGCATCTACCATCCCAAATGGGATGAGCGCCCGCTTCTGATCATTCAGGCCGCCGAAGGTGCGACGCCGTCGAAGGAGGAGATACTCCAGTCCCTCGAAGGCAAGATCGCCAAATGGTGGACGCCTGACGACGTTGCCTTCGTCGAAGAAATCCCGCTCGGTGCCACCGGCAAGATCAACAAGCTGGCCCTGCGCGAGACTTTCAAGGACTACAAACTACCCACAGCCTGAGACGCACTTATCGGTATCCTCGAAAGGGACTCATCATGGAATCACAAGACGCTGGCTGGCGCGGCAAGTTCGCCGGATTCGCCCTCGGGCTTTCGCTGTTCGCAATCCTTTGGTTTGCCGTGGCGGCCATCGGCACCAAGCTCGGGCTGTGGGGCTGGCAATTCGGCCTCGGCAAGATGACGATTTCCTGGGGCCCCTTGCTGCTGATGGCGGCACTGGGCGTATCGGTCATCGCCATCATCATCGCCCTGATCAAGGCGCCTCGCAAACAGGCGCTGATGCTCGCACTCGGTGCTCTGCTGGTGTCGGGGCTGGCTTTCGGGCGCGTCCTTGCCTTCAAGGGGCAAGCCGAGCGTCTTCCACCGATTCATGAAGTCCAGACGGATTGGTCAAACCCGATCCAGCCTTCCGAGGAACTGATGGCGGCCCGCGCTGCAACGGGAGCGCTGAACACGGTTGAGGACGCGCCTGTTGTGCCGGAGGCAGTTAATGCCCGCTGGCCAGGCATGGGCGGGCGCCTCGTGTCGGACCTGCAGGCGGAGTCGGAGTACGATCCTGCGCGACATGAATCAGTGAAACTGGCCCCATACCCGGCGCTCGACACGCTGGTTGAGCCCGCTGTATCTTACGACATGGCGTTCAATGCCGCCCTTGAGTCCGTAGAGGCGCGTGGCTGGACGATCGTCACGAACGATATTGAGTCGGGCAGCATTGAGGCCACGCAGGCTTCTTTCTGGTTTGACTTCAAGGACGACGTCCTGATCCGCGTCATGCCTGAAGGTGAAGGCTCACGCATCGACGTGCGCTCTATCAGCCGTGTTGGCCTGTCCGACCTTGGCGCGAATGCCAAACGCGTGCGCGACCTGCTGAATGAAATCGAAGTCCGCCTGAACTAGCGTTCTTTGGGGTCCAAGGCGTCGCGCAGGCCGTCGCCGATAAAGTTGAGGCATAGCAGCGTGACCGCCATGGTGAGGGCGGGCGCGAGCAGCATCCATGGCTTTTCTTCCATCGTCTTCGCGCCTTCGGAGATAAGAACGCCGAGTGATGTCAGCGGCTCGTTCACGCCGAGACCGAGGAAGGAGAGGAAGCTTTCTGCAAGGATGACCACCGGGATCGTCAGCGTGACATAGACGGCAACCGGGCCGATCACATTGGGCAGGATGTGGCGCAGGATGATCGCCCGGCGCGAGACGCCGGAGGCGCGGGCCGCCTCGATGAATTCCTTGCCCTTGATGGCCAGTGTCTGGCCACGCACGATCCGCGCCATGGTCAGCCATTCGATGGCGCCGATGGCAGCGAAGATCAGCACGATGTTGCGCTCGAACACGGTCAGCAACAGGATCACGAAGAAGATAAAGGGCAGGGCGTAGAGAACGTCGACGATGCGCATCATGAAATTGTCGATTCGCCCGCCGAGATAGCCTGCGGTGGCGCCCCAGGTGACGCCGATCACGAGGCTGACAGCTGTCGCCACGACGCCAACCATGAGCGAGATGCGCAATCCGATCATCAGGCGCGCTAGCAGGTCCCGTCCCTGGATGTCCGTGCCCAGCACATGCCCGTTCTCCAGTGTGGGCGCGATGGTGCGCGCGTCCGAGATGGCCTTGTAGTCGTTGATCCAGATCATGGGTCCGAACACCGCGATCAGCACGATAACGCCAAGAATCCACATGGAAACCACAGCAGCCTTGTTGCGGAACAGGCGCGCGCGCGCATCATCCCACAGCGAGCGGCCGCCAATGATGGCCTGGGTAACGGGTTCGACGCGGCCCGTCGGGTCGAGGAGGGGTTTGATCTCGGTCATCAGTCGTACTTCACTTTCGGATCAAGCACCGCATACAGCACGTCGGCAAACAGGTTCAGGAGCACGATCAGGCCTGCGTAAACAATGATGGCGCCCATCACGAGCGTGTAATCGCGGTTGAGCGCACCGTTGACGAAATAAGAGCCGAGCCCCGGCAGGCCGAAAATCTTCTCGATCACGACCGATCCGGTCATCACGCGGGCCATAGCCGGTCCGGCATAGGAAATCAGCGGCAACATGGCGGCTGGCAGGGCGTGGCGCACGATCACCTGGCGCTCCGACAGGCCCTTGCTGCGCGCCGTGCGAATATGGTTCGACCGCATGGTCTCGATGATCGAGGCACGCATGAGGCGAGAGATGATCGCGATCTGTGGCAGGGCAAGGGCCACGATCGGCAGGGTCATATTGTGCCAGTTCATGCCGATATTCGGATATTGGCCGAGGCCGCCGACCGCAAATATTCCCGCTCCAAGTGAAAAGACCAGGATCAGTATCGGCCCCGTCACGAAGGTCGGAATGGATATTCCCGCCATGGCTATTCCCATGACGCTGAAATCGGCTGCCGTGTTCTGTCTCAGTCCCGCAAACACGCCCAACAGTGTGCCTAGCCCAAGGCCCAATAACATCGCGAGTGAGCCGATTGTGAGGGAGATTGGCAATCCGTCAGCGATCAGCTGGTTCACGCTTTTGCCAAGTGTCTTGTAGGACGGGCCGAAATCGCCCTGCAACACGCCGCCGACATAATTGAAATATTGCTCGTGCAATGGTTTGTCGAAGCCGAATTTGGCGGCAATCGCCTGTTCTGTCGCGGCAGGCAGCTTGCGCTCGCCATCGAACGGACCGCCCGGCGCCGCACGCATCATCAGGAACGCCATCGTGATAATGGCCAGCATGGTGGGAATCGCGATGAGAAGGCGCCGGAATGTATAGGCCCAGGGTACGCGGCTGAGGGCTCTCTGTAGGGATGACAAAGGAGAGTGGCTTTCTGTAGCTGTGACTGGCCCGGCGGCGAAACTTCGACCCGCAAGCTTGGAAGGTTGCACCATCCTCCTTAGCTTGTGTAGAGAGCCGATCAAGACTGCGCCAACATTCAGGATACTTTCCCATGGCAGATATTCGACGCGTCACTGACGCTTTTTCCGTTGCTCCTCAAATCACAGAAGAGGATGTCGAGGCAATCGCGGCAGCAGGATACAAGACAATTGTTGCCAATCGTCCCGATGGTGAAAGCGGCGTCGACCAGCCGCGCATGGGCTCCATCCGTGCGAAAGCAGAATCATTGGGCCTCAGCTTTGCGGCGCTGCCGTTTTCAGGGGCACCAACACCTGAAATTGTCGAGCGCATGTCCAATATCCTCAACGAAGCCCCCCAACCGGTTCTGGCGTATTGTCGCACAGGTACGCGCTGCATCACCGCCTGGGCCCTGACACAGGCAGGGCAGGGGGCGGCGGAAGACATCATTGATGCTGCAGGCGCAGCAGGATACGATCTCTCCAGCATTGAGACGTTGCTCTAGAAATTTCGGGGCGCAGCGGGGGAACAAATGTGAGCAAACCGTCACACTCGCGCCGCAATAAGTGTGTTGTCAGTGATCAGACGCCGTGCGAGGCAGGTCGCAACGAGGGGGATCAGATGCCGGTCCTGCCGCAGGAGTAGACGCGATGTCAGAACGTCTCTGGATCACAGATTTCAAGTATGACGAAGGCACCATTCTGGTGAAGAAAACCGGTCACCGGATCGTCCCTGATCTGTCGCTTGCCCACAGCATTTTCACCTGGTTCTGTTTCTATTTTTTCGCCCAGACATGGCGCACATGGCGCCGCGTCACCGGTCACAAGCGTCCCACAATCGCTTTCCATCCTGACAAGCCGCGGCCCTGGTACTTCATCTGGCCGGTCATGCATGTCTCGGGTGCCAAGCTGATTGATGACGTGGCCAAGGCTGACATTGTTTTCCAGTTCGACGACTCCACGGAAACGGACAATGCCGTGCCAGCGGTCCGGGAAGGCGCTCTTCTGGTGAATTTTGGCTGTCAGGACGTTTCCAAGTCGACCGTGGCAGAAGCATTTGAGCGTGCTGCCGGCTATTCGCTCAAGGTCGATCCCACGACGTTTGAAGGCCGTATGGTCGAGAAATCCGAATTGAACGCAGCCCATGACGGCCGCATCCTTGAAGGCCCCCTCGCCACGCCGGTCGAAGGCAAGGCGTATCAACTGCTGATCGACAACGAAATCGAAGGCGGCCTGGTTGAAGACCTGCGCTGCTGCATCGTGGGCGGAACACCGATCATCGTGTTTCGCAAGCGTCGGCCACTTGATCGTCGCTTTCTGAACGAGAACGTTGAAGTTCTGCTCGACGAGCCTCGCAATTGCTACACGCCAGATGAAATTGCCGTGATAGAGCGCTTTGCAGCAGAACTCGGGCTGGACTGGGGCGGCGTCGACGTCCTACGTGATCGCATTACCGGGCGAATCTACATCGTCGATGCGAACAAGACCGACATGGGCCCGCCAGTGGCGCTCAAACTGGGCGCCAAGCTGCGCGCCACCCGCCGCATGGCCGTCGCGTTTGCCGGGGCATTCGCGCCGAAAAAGCGTTGATCTGGCCGGTACGGAAAAAGGTTCAAGAGTAACATTATGGCTATTCCCTACGTTCGCGGCATTGAATTCGAGTATGGCGAGGTCAAGCAGGTCTCCCCGCTGATCCGCCGCGTGATCGCAAACAACCCAGGTCCGTTCACTTATGTCGGCACCGGTGTTTACATCGTCGGTCAGGGCGAAGTGGCTGTGATTGATCCCGGTCCGATGGACGAGACCCATTTCGACGCGTTGAAGGCCGCTCTCAAAGGCGAAACCGTAACCCACGTTCTGGTCACACATGGCCACTCCGACCATTCGCCGCTCGCCGCGCCGCTCGCGGAATGGGCTGGCTGCAAGACCTATGCGAAGAATTGCGGTATCCCGACGGCCAAGGGTGAACTCGGCAGCGCCGACGACCTCGGCTTCATGCCGGATGTCAAAGTTGCCGACGGGGACAGTTTTTCCGGCCCCGGCTGGACGATCGACGTGATCGAAACGCCCGGCCACACCTGCAATCACCTCTGCTTTGCCCTGCGCGAAGAGAATGCCTGCTTTTCCGGTGACCATGTCATGGGCTGGTCCACCACCGTCGTCGCGCCGCCTGATGGCGACATGGCCGACTATATGGACAGCCTTGAAAAGATCCGGGCCAGGGGCTTCGAGACGCTCTGGCCCACACATGGCGATCCGGTTCGCGGCAAGGATTTCGTCAACACGTTCATTACCGAATATGCCAGCCACCGCCGTGCGCGTGAGGCGTCCATTCTTGAGCATTTGCGCAAGGGTGAAACGTCGATCCCGGCCATGGTCGAGGTCATGTATGCCAATGTTGAAAAGCGGCTGCACCCGGCTGCAGCCATGTCCGTACTCGGCCACATGATCGCGCTGATCAAGACGGGCGTCGTGAGCACACCGGACGAATCGCCGACGGTGCGCTCACGTTTCGAACTGGTTCGTTCTGCCGCCTGAGCGGCTACTCGCTGACGACCCGATCGAGACCCGCATACCAGATTGGCGAGGACCATGCCCGCTCCTGAACGGTTTCGGCCAGTTCCGGATTAGGCGGCGTACCGTTGCGCACAGCATCCCAGGTTGACCAGCGACACGTCGGGTTCTCAAGTACACGCACATAGTACGCTGCTTCCCGGCCGGCGTTAAAGTCAGGGTCTGTCCAATAGGCTTTCAGTTCATTGGCGCCGGAGCCTGCTTCGGTGCTGCAGTCGGATGTATTCACACCCGCCCCATTATCCGGACAGCGATGCGTGTCGGCGTCCGGTATCGCGCCGCCCGAACAGGCCACATCGTGCACCGCTTCATGCGTCTCGCCGCTGTCTGTCCACACTTTCACCACCTGCGCACGCTGAAGCGGTGCGCTCATCGGGTCGCGCATGGCCCAGACAAGAAAGCCGGGCGCGGCGTCACCGCTCACCTTTTCCAGCTGCCCGCCCATTGGCACACCGCCATTATAGGCGCGCGCCAGCAGGTCGGCATCGTCCAGCATCGACGGCGCATATCCCATGCCCCCGAAGAAGCGCACCTTCATGCGTGGCCCTGACGTACCGAAGGTTTCCTTGCGCTTCATGGCGTCGAAGATAGCCCCGCGCGTGTTGGATTCCGCCCACACTCCCGCCAGGCCGCTTGAGGCGAACTGGGTTGCCGTGATTTGCCGTCTTGTCTGCGGGTCATCCGCGCCGTCCCAAGTACTGCCACCATTTGGCGGAACGGACCGGCGGGCTTCGGGGCTGGCGCCATCCTGCGGAGTCTTACCCCAGTGGAATTCCTCGACGAGCGAGGCGGCTGCAACGTGGGTATCGCTCGAGCCGATCAGTCCGAACTTGTACGGATTGAATCCCTCTGCCTCCTGCATGGCTAGGCCGCGCTTGTAGGCCGAGCGCACAAAGTCGCCTGCGCCTGAGGTCAGCCTGACAGAACTACCGACGAAATACTCGTACTGCTCAAAACCGGCCCATTCGTCATTGGGCGACAGGGTCGGGTTGGTTTCCGATGTGCCTTTGACCTGGGTCACTTCGACAAGCGGTTCGTTTCGCATGCGCTTGTCGGCATAGTCGGCCGTCATCGGTTCGCCGGTATAAGTCTGCAAGGCGAACATCTCGCCATTCGAGATATTCGAATTGTGCGGAATGGCCAGCACGTCACGGCCTTCTCCACGCTGGGTCTCCATCCACGTCCACAAATCTTCCGGATTGGTCGAATCAAGCGTCGAGAAAAGGCGCGACGGCGCGTCGCCGCGGAAGATAACGTTGCGGTGCAGATTTCCGGCTGCTGGCGGGCCATCACCGGGGACCGCCATCATTGCCGTGAACTCATAGCCTGAGAAGGCTGTGAACTTGCCCGGCTCGTTGTTGCGTTCTGCGGAGTCGATTGTCGCGGCCCAGACGGAATCAATCAGGTCGCGGTCGTAGATCTCCTCGATCTCCTCGCCTGTCACGACGGTCACGCCAACGCGCAGGAAAGATCTGCCAGGATCGGTTGCGTTTTCGCCGAACACGGACTGCGCAATTTCGGTCTGCGACAAGGGGGAGGATGGGGTGTTCATCGCGGGAACCACACCCAGGTATTCGCCATGATCAGTAACGGCAAGGAAATCCAGCGGCGGACCTGACAGCTGCAAATCGTAACCTGCAGGGTGACGGATGGCTTCGCCCTTTGCGAACTTGTAGGCATCGTCCGGGGTCGCGCGTACGCCAAAGATATAGGCATCGAACGAATTGCTCGTGTGCACGTGAACATCGCCGAAATATGCGTTGCGCATCGGGTTCGCGGCCGGCGCGACCTTTGCCGATTCAGCCGTGGCAGACACGTCGATGTCGTTGGCGATGTTGGTGCTTGGCGCGCATGCGGCCAATGCGAGGGCCGGAATGACCCACCCCAGATACTTGCTCATCTCGTTCCCTCTCCAATTTTATTTTTGGGGAGAGTGCCGAAAGCATCGGCTCGTGCCAAGGCAATTCCGAACCGGGGTTACTGTTCGCGGCGCACCCGGAAGGCCAGTCCGCCGTCCAGCTTCATCTTGAAACTGCCCAGCATCGCCGAATAGATGCGGGCTTCGCTCACGTTCTTGGCGCGCACACCCTTGTCGTCGGTCTGCACCCAAACCTGACCGTTTTCCAGGGTCACCCGCAAGCGGCCCACCCCGTCCTTCCTGACGGATTTCACCCCGACAGTGACCTCATCGAGATCCTTGTCCGTTTCACCGCTCTTCCGAAGAGCGAGCGAGGGAAGGGAGGGAATTGAAAAACCGAAGGATTCGCGTTTGACCTGCTCGACTTCAGACCGGGTGATCGTGGTGACGTCGCCAGATTCTTCTGCGGCCTTGAGGCGCCCGACAGCGGCATCATAGCATGCCAGCCGTTCGGCATCGGTGCCGACTTCGGCACACGCGTACACATCCCCGGTCGAAACATCTTCTGCCAGTGCTGGCATGGAAACGAGGCATATCGCGGCAATCGCGCTCAGAAATCGGGTCATCGCAGGTCGTCCTCTGTGTTCGTGTCAGGGCGCAGGCTTTCCAAAGCTACGCCAGTCTGGCAGCACTGTGGCAAATCTGGCGCATGCCGGAAAGAGACCGGAGACAGGAAACATTATGCTGAAACCATTGTTGAGTTCGACCGTGACGGCCGCCGTCATGCTTTCGCTGGCCGCCTGTGGCGGTGGTGGTGGTAACGCCGCTGATGACATGCCGACACTTCGCCGGGGCATTTCAGCCAAAGTGGATACGCTTGATCCGCACAAATCGTCTGCTCAATGGGAAAACATCGTCATTGGCGATATGATGATTGGCCTGATGACTCACGGTCAGGATGGCAAGCCGGTCTACGGCATGGCGGACAGTTATGAGACAGACCCCACTGGCCTGGTGTGGACCTTCCATCTGGGCGATTATGTGTGGTCTGACGGCGTGCCTGTGACCGCCGGTGATTTTGTTTACGCGCTACGCCGCATCCAGAGGCCGGAAATCGCGTCGCAATACTCCTCCTTGCTCTATGTCATCAAGAACGCGGCGAAAGTGAATAAGACCGAATTGCCGCCGGAAGAGCTTGGTGTGCGCGCTATTGACGACAAGACGCTGGAACTGACGCTTGAATATCCGGCGCCTTACCTGCCGGGCCTTTTGACCCATTACACGACCTATCCGGTGCCGCAGCATATCGTCGAGCAGTATGGCGATGCCTGGATCCAGCCGGACAACATCGTGACCAACGGACCCTACAAACTTGTCTACTGGCGCACCGGCGACCAACTTGTCTCGGAAAAAAATCCAACCGGCTTTGCCGCAGATCAAGTCTGTTTCGATCGCATCGTCTATTTCGAGCTTGAAGACCAGACCGCTGTCGAGAACAAGATTGCGGCCGGGGAGCTCGACATCAACAACGCGTTTGACGGTGCCCGTCAGTCCGAACTCGAAGTGAAATTCCCCGGCTGGCCTCGTACGACCCCATCGCTCAACACGACCTACTGGAGCATCAACTCCTCGCAGGAAGTCTTCAAGGATGTTCGCGTACGCAAGGCGCTGGCGATGGCGCTCGATCGTGAATTCATCGTTCGCAACGTTCTGACACCCGGCTTCGAACCAGCCTATTCCATGGTCCCTCCCGGCATCGACAACTACGATGTCGAACGGCCAAGTGTTGACTGGAAAGACATGCCGCGCGCTGAGCGCCTGGCTGAATCCAGGCGCCTGCTTGAAGCGGCTGGCTACGGGCCCAGCAGTGCGTTCCGGTTTGAGTTCATTCACCGTTCGACTGACGATAATCCGAAAGCCGCGCCTGTCGCGCAGGCCAACTGGGCGGAAATCGCGCCCTGGGTGGATCCCATCATCATCAAGCAGGACACGAAAGTGCTGTATGCCCGGCTTCGCCAGTCAGATTTCCAGGTCGCCGATGGCGCATGGGTCGCGGATTTCGATGATCCGATCAACTACCTCTATCTGCTCGACTCCCAGACCGGACAGCAGAATTACGGGCGCTATTCCAACCCGGAATATGATGCTCTGCTGGCCAAATCGAATGCCGAGCTGGATCTGAACAAGCGGGCCGAGATCTTCGCAGAGGCCGAACAGCTGATGCTGGATGACTATCCGATCACGCCCATGTGGTTTCAGGTGACCAAGAACCTCGTCGATCCGACGCTGACGGGCTGGAGTGAGAACGCCGTGGACCAGCACCGTTCGCGTTTCCTGTGCCGGGAGGGTATGAACGCCGAATAGTTTTCTGGGTCGCGGGGAGGGCGGCATGGAACATGAAGTTGAAGCAGCAGGTATGGTATCCATGGGCGGGCTGTCATCTGGCGCCCATTTTCCGGTCCAGTCCGGGCGGCCTTGCGAAAATTGCGGGCAGATCGTGCCGGACAGGTTCTGCTCGACATGTGGTCAGCTTGCAGCGAACTTTCACCGGCCATTCTGGGAACTGATCGGCGGCAGCCTAGGAGACATGTTTTCCCTCGACAGCCGATTGTTCCGGTCGGTGCCGATGCTCATGTTCCGTCCGGGCCGGATGACCCGTAACTATCTCGATGGCAAACGGGCCCGCTACGTTCCGCCATTTCGCATGTTTCTGCTGGCTTCCGTCGTCTTTTTCCTCACCGTGTTCACGCTCAGTGATGAATTGGGCTGGTTTGATGGCTTTAGCCTTGATCTGGCGCCGGACAGGGGGTTTTCACTTGTTCTGCCGGGCGACGACAATCCGTCTGCTCCCAGCGACATGACGGAACCGATTGAAAAGGTCGATGTCGAACCGCTATCCCCGGAATTGATCGCAGCAGTGGCTGCCGAGGGGGAGGAAGCGCTGCCATTTGCCGATTTGCTGCTTCCGGACGGCAAGATCGACCGGGCAGGGCTCAAAAAGCTCGTTGAGGAGCGCGCAGAGACAAACTCGGACCCAGCGGCATTGGCGACGGCCTATATGGCGGCTGATCAGGCGGCCACGGTCTACGAAAACCAGGACAGGTTCGGTGCCCGCCTGCGACAGTGGGCGCCGCGCTTCAGCGTGTTGTTTTTGCCGGTGTTTTCCCTGATCCTGATGCTTATTTACGCGTGGCACCGTCGAATCTACGTTTTCGACCACCTGATAGCGGGGCTGCACTTCCAGACGTTCCTGTATGTGCTCGGCACGGCGCTTTTGCTGGTCGCAGCCATGCTGCCGCCAATTTCCGGCTGGCTCGCCGCGGGCGGTTTTTTTGCAATAATTATCTATCTTTACAGGATGTTAAGGGTCACTTACGGCTCCGGACGGATCCTGTCGGCCTTCCGGACCGCGATTCTGCTGATTTTCGGCATGATCTTGCTGGCAGTTCTGGCAATCGGCCTCGTCGTTCTCAGCTTCTTGCTGACCTGAGGCAGGAAATACCTGCGACTGAGGCAAATAAACCACACCCGCCTTCTTTTGATGACGGAAAGGTAACGACGCGTTGACGTTCCCGTGACGAAAGCCCTATCGATATGGCCAAGTCCCGGAATCAGGGGTCCGGGCTAGCGTCCTATCAGGGCGCCTTTGTAACCATTGGAGGTACCAACGTGAACGGGAATACCATGAAATCCCGCCTGCTTGCCTCGTCCGTATTCGCGGGCGTTGCATTTATGGCATCGGCGAGCATGCTCGCTACAGCCCAAGAAGGTGAAGACGCAGTCGACACCGTGACAGCGCCAGCCGCTGACGACGCAACCGCACGTCAGGCGACAGTCTACGTCACTGGCTCGCGCATTGCGTCGCCAAACCTTGTCACAACAAGCCCGGTGTCGTCGGTTTCGGCTGCTGACATCAAGCTTCAGGGTGTGACGAAGGTCGAAGACCTGATCACACAGCTGCCACAGGCTTTCGCCGCTCAGAACTCAACGGTGTCGAATGGCGCGTCGGGTACTGCAACGGTCGCTCTGCGTAATATCGAGTCGACCCGTACGCTGGTACTCGTTGACGGCAAGCGCATGCCTTATGGTTCGCCAAACGATCCGGCTGCCGACCTTAACCTGATCCCTGGCCAACTGGTTGAGCGCGTGGACGTGCTGACCGGTGGTGCTTCGGCTGTGTACGGTTCGGACGCGATCGCAGGCGTTGTCAACTTCATCATGAAGGACAATTTCGAAGGCGTTCAGGTCGATGCCCAGTATGGCTTCTTCCAGCACAATAACAGCTATGACACCAACGGATCGCTCCGTGATGTTATCGCTGATCGCGCCGCCACGAACCCGGCACAGTTCCAGCTCCCTGACGACAATGTCATGGACGGTTACTCGAAAGAGATCACGGGTGTCATGGGTGTGAACACCGATGATGGCCGCGGCAACCTCACTGCTTGGCTCAGCTTCCGTGATAACGATGAAGTGCTTCAGGGCCAGCGCGATTATTCCGCATGTTCGGCTGGTCTCGCTGCTTCGGGCGACTTCAACTGCGGTGGTTCGTCCACTTCGTTCCCGGGTCGTATCACTGACTTCAACTCGTTCGATTACACAATCGACCAGGGTACCGGCAACACGTTCCGTCCTTGGAATGGTGCAACCGACCAGTACAACTTCGGCCCGCTGAACTACTTCCAGCGTCCGGACCAGCGTTACTCGGTTGGCTTCAACGGTCACTACGAGATCAACCCATCAGCTGAAGTCTATACGCAGTTCATGTTCATGGACTACGAATCGAAAGCGCAAATCGCGCCAACGGGTAACTTCTTCAGCACTCAAGGCGTCAGCTGCGATAACCCGCTCCTGTCTGCCAACCAGCGTGATGGTCTTTGTGCCGTCGACTTGGTGCCTGACATCATTGATGATCCGGATACGGCCGAAAATGAAATCGCTGACTTCATCGCCGGTTTTGAAGATGCTGCCGTCGGAGCAGCTTGGGTTGCAGCCACTCTTGGCGAGCAAAACGCGATTACGGGCTCAGCGCCGACATTGAACGACGATGGTACGCTCGGCGCAAATCCGTTCGGCGGTGTTTCGCCAGCTTACTTCGGTCGTCGTAACGTTGAAGGCGGTGGACGTACGGATAATCTGGGTTATCAGACCTATCGTGGCGTTGTTGGCCTTCGCGGCGAACTCTATGACGCACCAGGCTGGAACTACGATATCTCGGCTTCCTATGCCCAGGTCACACTTAGCCGTGCCTACACCAACGAATTCTCCGTCACGCGCCTTAACCGCGCCATGGATGTGGTTGACGATGGTGACGGCAACGCAGTCTGCGCAAGCGTGATTGACGGAACAGATCCAAACTGTGTGCCTTACAACATCTGGACCGTGGGTGGCGTGACTGAGGAAGCCCTGAACTATCTGCAGGTTCCTCTGCTTCAGAACGGTACGACAACCCAGAACATCGTGTCGGCCGTCATTTCCGGCGACATGGGTCAATATGGCTTCAAGATGCCTTCGGCTGACGAAGGTTTGAAAGTTGCCATGGGCGTTGAGTATCGTCGTGACTCGCTCGAATCCATCACCGACAACTCGTTTGCAACGGGTGACGGCGCTGGTCAGGGTGGACCAACGATCGGTCTGTCCGGTGCGATTGATGCCTACGAAGTCTTCGGTGAATTCCAGCTGCCGCTCGTGACGGGCCAGCCTGGTATCGAACTTCTGTCGATCGAAGGTGCTTACCGTTATTCCGACTACTCGACCGGAATCAGCGGCGACACCTACAAGATTGGTGGTGAATACGCGCCAACATCCGACATTCGTTTCCGTGCCAGCTTCCAGAAAGCTGTCCGTGCACCGAACGTCATCGACCTGTTCGAAGCTCAGGGCTTCAACCTGTTTGATCTGGATGATGACCTGTGTGACTTCACGGATCCAGCTGAAGACGGTACGGGCGGTGCAGCTTGTATCGGTACCAACCCTTGGCAGGTTAACGCTGCACAGGCTAACTCCGGAGCTCTGAATTCGCCTGCTGGCCAGTACAACTACCTGCAGGGGGGCAACACAGATCTCGATGCTGAAGAAGCTGACACCTATACGGTTGGCTTCGTGGCAACACCAACCATGGTTCCAGGCCTGAGCCTTTCCGTGGACTACTACAACATCGACATCACGAAAGCGATTACGACTGTTGGTGCCAGCATCACGATGCAGCTTTGCTACCTTGAAGGCGATGCTGACGCATGTAGCAAGATCATCCGCAACCAGAACGGCCAGCTTTGGGTCGGTACGGGTAACGTGGTCGACACGAACGTGAACATCGGTGGATTGTCCACATCGGGTGTCGACGTCGCAGCCGCATACGGCTTCGACATCGGTAACCTTGGTTCCCTGAACATGTCGCTCAACGGCACGTGGCTGGAAGCACTGGACTACGATCCTATCGGTCAGACGTTCGCTGAGTATGAGTGCGTTGGTAAGTACGGCAATGACTGCCTCACACCGACACCGGAATGGCGTCACCGTGCCCGTTTGGGTTGGACCACACCAGTTGATGGCGTCGACCTTGCTCTGACGTGGCGGTACATGGGCGCTGTGGATCTCGACACCGGTGCAACCGGCCGCGTCGACTCCACTCTGGACGCTCAGAACTACTTCGATCTCGCCGGTACTTGGGGCGCGACGGACTACGCAACCTTCCGCTTTGGCGTCAACAATGTGCTGGATGAAGATCCGCCACTGTCGGCTTCGGTCGGTACGACGGGTAACGGTAACACCTACCCGCAGTCGTATGACTCAATGGGTCGTTACGTGTTCGTTGGTGCGACGCTGGACTTCTAGTCCGACGCCTCACGGCAAGCTTTCGGAAATGGCGGTCCTTCGGGGCCGCCATTTTCTTTTGTCCGCATGTCAGATGTCTGAAATCATACGCGCCTCGCGACGTGGGTCATGCCGCTTCCGCGGCCCAAGTCGGCTTCGTGCCTCCTCGTGCTGTATTCGTGCGTTTTAGGTGCTGTGTTCGTGCAGTCGGGGTGTTGGACAGATCCCGGACTATCCCGCCTCAGGTGGCCCGCCACCGGGCGTATAGCGCCGTGGGCAACAGGCGCCCTGAGCCCTGTTGCGGCAGCGCCATTTCGCCCTGTTCCATCACGCCGCCAAGCGGGCTCAGCCGGTCAGCCAGTGTTTGCGACAGGGCGAGGTAGGACAGCCGCACGGCGTAGGCCGTCGCGATAACAAACAGCGG
>JAVJOM010000014.1:0-22647 GCA_040216775.1 Hyphomonas sp. | reverse complement strand
ATTTGCATTTCAGGGCCCGGCGCCTTAAATGCTTATACAGTTGACGCGGGATGGAGCAGTCCGGTAGCTCGTCAGGCTCATAACCTGAAGGTCACAGGTTCAAATCCTGTTCCCGCACCCAAATAAGCCCCTGATTTCTTTGCGGAAATCGGGGGCTTTCCTTATGGGCGCTATGTCTGGAATTCCGACTTGGAAGCATATTGGAAGCAGCTCAGCTGCTTTCAGAGAAGCCATTCAGATTTCTGTGGAATTCTAAATAGGTCTGCTGCTGCGCCGTAAACGCACCGACGTTACGCTCCCGAAGGCCCGCCAGGCCAAGCCGGCCTAGATCTTCGTCAGACACCGCGTCTTTGACCAGAACACTTCCGTCGTTTTTGAAAGAGATGTGTCCGCGGTCGAAGAGACGGTCGGCGTCAGGCGTAAGTAAGAGACCGTTATGGCCGTCTAGACGCTGCTGCGACGTCGTACAGGACTTCCAAGCCAGGATGTGGCTCGCGATGAGCAAGCTGTCGTTCGTCACTCCCGTGAGCCGGCAGCCTCTCTCAATCTCTTTTAGCCTATCTTTGAATATGCCCTGGCCGCGCCGAGACTTGCTGAGGCTCTCTTTCTCAGTGGCGTCCAAATTGGGGTCATCGGCAATCGTCTGTTCGATCACGTCCTCAGCCGTCGCGTCCGGATCCTCAGCGTATGCTGCACCCTTAAGCGTCGCGATCGCAGCGCGGTCTCTTGCAGACACCTTTGATAGGATGAGATCCAGGACTTCTTGAGACACCTGGCTCAGGTATGCCGCTTGATTGCCGTGGCCATTCTCCGGGCGGACGGGAGAGTAGCGCTCGGGTAGCAGCGGTCCAAGTTGGGCTATGATGTCTTGCGGACGGACAGTCTGCTCGAGCGATAGCCAGTCGACTGGGACAAGCCACCCGTCGCCGCGGTCCCAATTCTCACCGACAGTTATGTATGCCGTAGGGAGGGCGGCGCTCGCAGCGCTAGAGCGCGCGACACCGATGTCTGATATCGTCGCGTTAGCAAACGATATGATGACGTCTCCGGGCACAACGCGGGCCATGTTATCGTAAAAGTGGCTCGCCGCGCCGTCGGACCTGGCTTTAGGAGACCAGACGTATCCGCCGCTTCGTTCATACTTGTAAGTTTGTTTGTGATTGACCCACCACACTTGCATGTTCGTACCCTATGGTTGAGTTGTTAGTTTGAGCTAAAACGTTATGATCGGCTAAATTCAACTTAATTGTGAGCGTGCATGCCAGTTAGCAAAAAAAGAAAGCTCGCCAAACAACCCAGATTCAAGAACATCGTTAGAGGAAACAGCGGTAACTCGGCGTCCCTGGATGTGGTGCGCGCGATGGTTCCTTTGACTGAACTGACCGATTTGGCCGATTGGGCTGTGAAAGCTTATGGCGTTAGAGGAGCATTGAAGGGAATTGTTCCAAAAAGCCCCTCTGAAATAAACGACAAAGTGCCACTTTCTCCATTGTCATTTGAGCGAGAGCTGGCTTGGGCGCTCGGAATACTGCGAAGCAACATCGAAGGACTTCGAAATCATGTGGAGCTTCGAGCAAGATTAGATTGTGAATTGCTCAAAGACGATAAAGTAGCGGCACTAAACACTGTGGGTGAAATGGAGAGTGCGGTCTGTTGGTCGTTAGAGCTTCTCGCGTTCAAGATCGCTCTTCTTAGTGACACTCAAGGGTTGGAGGCTCAAAAGCATTGGATTTCCAGCCACTCAAGTCATTCGAAGTCGGTAGCGACTCGGTTTTTTGGCTACTGGTTCGGCGTTCGGGCAGAGCGCTTCTCAAATCCAGAAGGCTATTTGCAGGAGATCGAACGAAAAATCCCCTTGATCGCCCGTGATGAGATAGGTCTGCCGTACTTATACTACCAACTAACCGGCCAGTTCATGAACGAGCGCGAGCAGGCATCAATTCTTGCTAGTCACAATTTGCATTCGTTTGTGGATCAATATGAATGCTGTGTGCACCTGGCGAAGGAAGCATCCGTCGGTAGTTGGGAGAAAGCTGAATATTGGTTTCATTGGTTCCTTCCGTTGATGAGAGAGCTCGGAGATCCGCGCCTTACAAAAATTGCGGCATTGATGGGACAAACGGATTACTTCAATGAGCTTCCGGTTCGTGAGCCAATATTTCGAACGAGGCCGCCCACGTCGAATGGCGAGATCGGAGAAGAAGCGAGCGTAAATGATCTTTTCGATGCGGCGCTGGGCGAAGCGCTAAGTGGAACGGCACGGGTGCAAGTTGACCGGCCGTTATGGAAAACCCTTCAGAAGTTGCACAGGGCGGGACGAGATCACACCGACGCGTCGGGCGAACTTCACAAAACTTCTTTGCTCTATCCGCGCACTTCAATAGGAGAGTGGTGCGAAAGCGTTCGCAAATATGATTTTCGACAGTCTTTGCAAGGTTCTCATGAGTTCGTTCTGAGACGGTTTCTTTTAACCGATACGCTAGAGGTCGATGCGATTGGCGCAATGCACCCATCAATTCGCTGTAAGTATACTGAATATGTATTGAAAGGGGTCTCAGACCCGCGCGCACGAGAGTATTCGAATATATCTGCCGGCATAACAAAGGTGAGAGTTGATGAGGGTAGTTTGCACGACCCGTTTTTGGCGGACGCTGGGTTGTCCAGATGCGTGATTTCTTCTGATTTGAAGGGCGGTGGAGAACTAGCGGCGAAAATCCGTGAACTACGAGGGGTCACATCAAAGCGCCAGGTTCAAATAGAAGTAATCGCATTACTGGACGCTGATAGAATTCTAGATGCGGTCACGCTCGTATCCTCGACCTACCGGTTGAACAATTCACTAGTCAGTTGGATGCCCTGGCAAGAAATTGCCGGGCGCCTCGATGATCGTACTGTCGATCAGTTGTCTTACAATATCGACACGTCGCTCGTCTGTTGGTTGCTCGGTGAGCGCTATGACCAGAGTTTCCAATCTTCGCACAGCTATGCAATCGAGGGGTATCTTTCATCACAAGGTATGGAAACACCAAGCGAAATCCCGATAGAATTGGTGAAATCGAGTGAGGCACTTCAGCATTTCTTGCGGCATCAATGTACCATTGATGCGCTTAGTCTGTCTCTCGCATATGAGGGGCCTAGAAGCCTCGAAAAGCAGCGAATTGATATCCTGAGAAATCTAAAGTCTGCAAATGAAGATCTAGCTATCGAATGTGATGAAGAGATTGCTCACATTCTAAGGGCCCAAGAAGTAACTAAGGCTATCGCATCGCTACAGAAAAGTAAGATATCTATGGACGAGGAGCCCCTGCGCGAGTGGGCCCGAGACAATCTGCGCAACAAGTTCGAACGATATCGAGCCTACGTCCATGCGGGACTGCTTCCTGTAGGTGACGACTATGTAGATTACCTTATTTCGATACTAAAATCTGAATCTAGCGCGGCGGACCCCTATGCTATCCCCGACAATGACGCAGCGACGTTGTTTATAGATCTCGTTAATGAACTATCGAGAGAATTTAGTCTCAACCCGAAGCATGGATTGAATGCATATTTGTCGCTCCGTATCCGGCACGGAACTGTTGCTGGGCAGCTACGCCGTCCGTGCCAGGAGCAAAATATGTTGACGATGGTGGAGGCGAACAACGACAACTATCCGCTTAGCAAGCATTGGTTTTCAGTTCTTAGCGAAGAGCTTGGTCCGCCATGTGCACTAGCTGTCGCAAACTGCTTTTCCGAGTTTTCGCGACAGTATGACGAAGCTATTTCGGACTTCGCAAACGAGTACGTGCAAATTGCACGTCAGGAAAAACCTAAAGGACTATTTGAGTACCAGTTGGCAGACACGTCGGTCCTGAGCTTAGCGTTCGACACTATGAGCGTTGAAGACTTTGATGATTTTCTTGACGAGTTCCTGCGATTGTACTGGATCCACATGGCGCGCGTTCTTGAGGAAGTGCGAGATCATGTTCACGAAAAACTGTCAGTTGAGCTCCTGAACCTCATCAACAAACTAGAAGCGGATGCTAATCTTGTGGTTTCGCCTATACCTACCACTCTTAGGGATGCGCTTGTTCGAGCGCGAGTTTCTTTGGCGGATGCGTTAGCGGAACTGGAAGCTTGGTTTGATGTGCCTCAAGTAGTGGAAAGCGCACCCCTTCTCGTAATCGATCTGGCTGAGGTGGGTAAAGAAATGGTATGTCAACTTCATCCCGATTTCAAACCCAATATGGTGGTTCATGACGAGTTCAAAAGAAAACTCGCCGGGGTGCTTACTGTGTTTACGGACATATTTTTTCTACTAATCGGAAACGTTGAAAAGCATTCTGGCGTGCGGGATCCAAACATCGACGTCTATGCGAATGAGATTGATGGAAAAACAATTCAAATTGTTGTCGAAAGTGATTGCAATGATGTTTCCCGCCATCGACACGCCGTAGAAAGAGCAAATGAAAAGTTGAGGCTTGGAAACTATGAATCTGATGTGAGCCGAGAGGGAGGGTCGGGATTCTATAAGTTGGCAAAGCTGGTTGCGGGATCAAAAGCCGAGGACAAACTTGAAATATCGCTGGATGACACTCGGTCGAAGTTTCAAATTGCGCTCAGATTTAATTGGTTGCCGATCGGTGCCGAGAGAGAGAAAGCGGATCATGCGATTGTTGCTGGTTGAGGATGATCTTAACAAGCTAGAGCGCGTCCGGTCATTCCTTGTGGAAGAGTTTCCGGATCTAATATTGGAGCACGCTGCATCTCTTGTTTCCGGGTTGCGGGTTTCAAGAGACTTTCAACCGGGTTTGGTTGTGCTGGATATGACGTTGCCAAATTACGATGGCGCAACTGATGCTCTGACAAATAGAATGCGTGCGTTTGGGGGAGTGGAGTTCATTCGACAATCAGTTCGAAGGAGACAGAGTGCGAAGATTGTCGTGCTAACTCAATTCGAAAGTTTTGGTGAGCCTCCGCATGTAACATCATTGGAAGATCTTGAGTTGGATCTGCGGGAGAGCTTTCCGGATTGCTATATTGGTGCAGTCTATTATCACGCAGCCCAATCAGAATGGAAAAGTAAGCTCCGTGCGCATTTGATAGATTTAGTTGGGCGATAATATGAAAATTCTGTTGGTCGATGACGATGTTCGGAAAGCAAAAGATGTCACGAACGCATTGCTTGCGTCGGGCGTCCCGGACGAATCTTTCATCGAACACGCAACGAACGCTGCGGACGCACTAAGGAGTATGGAGCAGCAGAGATATGACCTTCTGATCCTGGATTTGGCGATTCCCAAATCCAAAGCAGATGAAATAGATGTCGATGGCGGCAAAAAATTGCTCCGCCGGCTAACTACTTCAGATAGGTATCTTCAGCCTGAGCATATCGTAGGGCTTACATCTGTTGATGACGCATACAATGCGTCGATTGCAGAATTCGATGGAGCGCTGTGGACGATAGCTCGCTTTGATACGAATTCCAGTGAGTGGATCGCTCAATTGGCATCGCGTGTAAAGCATATACAAGCCAAGCAATCGGCTCGCGCATCAGGAATAGAATATGACTACGACATCGCCATAATTTGTGCACTTGAGCGGCCAGAATTAAAGGCAGTATTGGATCAGTATCCTGGATTGAAGGAGCTTGAGGATCCAAGCGACCCAACAAGATATCGGCATGGACGCGTTACTATTGGCGACAGAAAGGACTGTAGATTGGTGGTGTGCAGCGCGCCGCGTATGGGGATGGCGCATGCTTCTGCGTTGACGGGCAAACTATGCGTGAAGTTTCGACCCAAAATTGTCATGATGACAGGGATATGTGCCGGTCGGGTCGGAGAAGTCAATTTGGGAGATATCATAATTGCAAACCCGTCATGGGACTATGGAAGCGGAAAGTTTTCCAATGACAAAAAGGACAGCACAATATTCGAACCCGATCCCCATCAAATGACGCTTGACCCAATGCTCAGGAAGTCTGCTGAGCGTGTCGCTGAAGACGGAAAATACCTAGACGAGCTACGTCGGAGTTTCTCCGGGGCTGTTCCCGATACTGCTCTTAGGGCGAAGGTTTCTCCAATGGCAAGCGGAGCGGCGGTGCGTACCGACGATGGATTTTTTGCGACTATGGCAAAACATCATCGGAAAATTGTTGCTATTGATATGGAAACTTATGGTGTTTTTGCTGCAGCAAGTGAAATGCCTGAACCAAAACCGAAGGTATTGGTCGTAAAGGGCGTGTCTGACTTTGCGAATTCAAATAAGGACGATCGGTACCAAGATTATGCTGCCTTCGTATCTGCACGGTTTGCATTCGAAGTTTTGGCCCGGCTAGACCAGAAGATAGGGAGTAGCTAAATCTCGCTTTCCACAAAGTTGCCTTCAATGCTAGCTTTTTGGTGAATTTCTCCTCGCGCATGAGTTTGGGTTCTTTGACCTGCCCCCGAATGGTGCCAGTTTATAAGTTAGTCCTGTTTCACATTTGATCTCTGTTTGCGTATTCGGTTGGCGTCAAGCCGCTGAGGCTGGTGTGAGGTCTGTTGTGGTTGTAATCGCGCCTCCATGTGTTGATGATGAGTTTGGCGTGGCCGACGCCATCGAAGAAATGTTCGTTGAGGCATTCATCTCTGAGGCGGCCGGACGCCCGCAGCGCGTCGGTTGCTCGTGCATGTGGGGAGCTCCGCTCCCGACGCGCTCGCCACACCTCTAACCATGGACTATGAAAGGGCCAGACTCTCAAAATGAATGAGGGAGCCAAAGGGCTCAGGTCACTATCAGGAACAGACTAACCTCAAACCGAGGGCCTTTCAGGGGAGCAGGTCATCCGCAATACGCGGAAGTCGTGATGTGCATCTAGCACACTCGCCATTGCCTCAAGATCAGGGGTTTCTATTTCCGTCATACCAAGGCGCCTTTTGCTGCTACTTAAGACCAGACGGATGAGGCTGATAAACTCAGAGCCTGCTTGCTATCGAGATCACTTAACAGATCTCCCCAAACTGGCGCGCCCAGCCTTTTGGAGCAGTAGGCCGCTGCCATGCAACTGAAGGCCGTAGAAACTTTGATCAAATCATCTGCGAGGTCATCGACAATTTTCGGAACATTCTTTCCATAGGCAAGATAGATCGCATCACGGTAGTTTGCCTTCCCGCGATAACGCGACGCCTGATGAAGAAACGATATTGAGCGCGCCTGAAATGCCTTGTCGCGAATTATTCGTGCGGCTTTGGTTCGAAAGTTGTTCACGCCCAATGCTCTAAACTCTGGAGTATTTTTGACTCGGCTTTGAATATTGAATTGCTCCCACTTCGTGGTTCCAGAAAGGTACTCGTTGACGCATCCCCAGGCCTCTGTGATAGCGCTAGGGCGAATTGTCAGTGAGCTCGTTCCGCGAAGTTTCAGCGGAGCAAGTTCTCCATCGATCGTGGTGCTTTGGATATCGGAAATGCGATCGGAAAAAGGAGGAATCGCTAAGTTTCGTGAAGGGAAGGTATGATCCCACTGCTTTGCAGTCGACGCATGAGTTTCTGCGGCTGAGCCATCGGCTGCCGCCAGCATAGCTGAAGCAGATCCGTACACCCCATAATACCAAGTAACTATGGCGACGCGAGCGATGTCCGATTTGTTTGGCGCCGCACTAAGCGCTTTGAGGGCCGCAAGTTGGTTCAGAGAAAACAAAAGTTGTTCGCCCACAGAGTTCAACTCTTTCGGCCGAATCGATCGCCTTGTCACGCTGCCGTAGACACTTTGAGATTTTCCAAAATCCAACTTTTGGTCTTTGATAATTATCGCAAGCGCGCGCATCCAGTTGATCGTGGCGGGTAGCGCAAACCGAGCGTCTGGAACTTCTTTGGCGCTTTCAGCAAGTGTGCCGTGTTCGCGCATGCTGTCATACAAGGAGAATTTTTTCATTGAATTATCTCAAGTCGCCTGTGGCGTTCGGATGCAAATTGTCAGTGAGTTTGATGAAGCGGTATTAGAATGCGAATCTGCATTTCACGCAATGGTTGTTTATCCAAATTTGGCTTGCCACAAGGAGCGCTTATTAGTCATTTTTCTTTCGAACACTTCGCCTAAGCTTTCAATGCGCTGTTTTCGAATCTTAGAAAGTTCGAGAAGAAATTCATCATAGTCGTCCGCGCTGTACCCAAGGGATGCCGCGAGCGTGGTCTCTAGACCAAAGTGCTGATCTTCCAACGTAAAGCGCCGTTCATTTTCAAGTTTCTCGAGAATAGCGCGTGGATTCATAATAGTAGTGCTGTGAGGTGGGATATCTGCGATGAGCGCTCGACATGCCGACCATATTGGATCATCAGGCCAGCGCGACCTGTTAGTATCTGACTGGGGGCAAATCATCCGTATGCGAGAAGCGATGTTGCTGAGGAGGTTGCCGAAGCAATGGCTTATGAGTTCCCAGGACGTGCAGTTGTAGTAGCTGTCGATTGCATTGCGACCGGCTCGAAGTTCGAAGCGCCAAACTGTCTGATCGCGTGTGATTTCGCGTCCGGCGCGTTGGGACCAGATGCTCCACCAATAATCCTTCTTCTTTGCGATGACATCTTGGCGTTTATCGTAAACTGCCAACTGAAGGTTTGGCATTTTTCCAATTCGCACTCCTGAAATGACATCACCTGATCGCGTAGTCTCCATTTGGCGGTAGTCAGTCTTTTTGCTTTTAGAATGACAAACGAAGTTACTGGGATTCAGCTCGAACTCTGGGATCAGCATGTCTATTGCGAAGTCGATCCGAGAGACGCGGCAATCCGTTGGTCTCAGATGCACTCCCAGCTCCGCTAGGAATATGTCACAACGTCGTTTCATCTCTTCCGCGCCGAATAGCGCTAATGGCAGTGACTTGATAGACACCCTACAACCCCAGGGATCCGACCGCTCGGCTTCTTTTATTAGCCAGGTTTCGCCTAACAGGCCGGTATCGACATTAAATTGGTATCCGCCGAAGGCACCAGAACCAGAGACAACGCATTCCTTGCCACCAAGATTTACCGCAACGCTAGAGTGTGACTTCGATGCTTCGGATTTTGCAGAACGCAGAATACCAAGAACATGATCAGGCAGAAACGTGCGGTATGACAGATCTAGGCCGTCATAGCCGGAATAGATGATTTCAAAAGGCACTTTGCACTCCATGTATTTCTAGGAGGGGTGTTACAAAGACCCCTCCTAGTTAGTTTAAGTTTCAAGCTGCGGATTGGCGTCGGCGCCAAGTTGCGATCCATGCGGTTTCGTCTTCTTGGAAGATCGAAAAACTAAGCGAGTTTTCCCAGGCCGGATCGTCGATCGTTACCGAAAGGAATTCCTCACCTTCGCGTGGGCCGCGTTTGATGCGTTGGGTCCATGCGGCACCCACCTCAATCTTTGCTGCATCGTCGGGTACTAAATAGACCCTATGTGTTGGGGCGTTAGGGTGGTTTGAGCCGTTGTCCTTTTGGATGCTCAATTTCCCGCTAAAATTAATCGTCCTTACAGTGCCGATAAGTTCTGAGAGAATATCGGTGTTGTTGGTTGAACGGAATGTTCCAATCTTTGTCATTTTACTTGCTTTCTTACTGGGTTGATTACCGAAGGCCGCATCGCAGGCGCTTCGCGCAGAGACCGCATTGGTTTTTGAGAGCGAATGAGTTTTGAAAGGTGGGGTCGATCGGTGACCGACCCCTTTTCAAGAGCATCGCTCTCAAAAATCCCACGCAGTGCGGTCAGCCCCGCGTGGGCAAAAACTCATTCAATCTTATCTGGTTGTGACGTGTTCCGACGTTCGCGCGCTTCGATCCAACTAAGGATGTCGGCGCGGCGGTAGCGAATGCAGCGCGCGGATACTTTAACGTATTGTGGGCCGCCGCCGATAACGCGCCAGTTACGCAGTGTTCTGGGAGAAACGCCTATAAGCCGGGCGGCTTGCTTCTCTGGAAGCAGGCGCTCAAGCTCATCGTGGCGCGGCAGTTGGTGGTTGAATTGCAATGACATTTCCGGGCTCCTTGAGTTCGACCCGGTGTCTAATTAGCCCTCTAATGTCATGCTGTCAGCAATATCCGTGGGCGGAAATATATTGAAAAAAAATCTATTTCGGCCCGCTCGATATGTGGGATGCTATGCTCCTTATTTCGGCCCAACGTCCCGGTGCTATTGGAGCAGTGCAGGCCTCAAGGAATTCTTCAAAATTGGTGTTGGGATACATGGGGTCTTTATAAAGCGTGGCCTTGTGGCCGAGGTCGCTTACCCAAAAGTCTCTAATGAGCTCGACCATTATACGGATTGAACGTTTCTCTTTGCGACCAGGGGGATTAGGTTCCAAGTTTTCGGTGACGAGTTCGCTCAGTAGTTCCAAATATCGGATGGTTGGAATGATCTGTTCGATGCGAGGGCTCGAATACGCGGTTCCGCCCGCTGACGGGTCATTTTGTACGAGAGGGTGGGATTGGCGCAGCGTATCGGAAGTGACTAGCGCAAGAGCTGCGTGGCCGTAGTGCCACTGGAGTAGTTCAGTGTTGGGTGAGTTTGTGTCGAGTTCGACAAGGAGAGCGTGCAATTTCTTTGCTACTTTCCGAATATTGTTGGCCTTCGCTTTCAGGGCCCCACTGGATATTGAACGTGCGGCTCCGGCTTCTTCGCTAAGGTACAAACCTTCCGCAGCCAAAAGCGTGACAATCATTCGATTGATTTGAGCGGGGGCCTCTATTCGAAAATAACCTGCGATTTCGTCGAACTTTGTTTGATCGAATGCAGATCCGTCAAAGTTGGGCGCAAGCCCTGGGTGTAACAACCCAAAGAATGGGTGTGGCGGTTTATCATTCTTTTCTTCATCCATCGTTCGCAGCCTTCAGAAGAGGAGGGGGAGGGATCGGAAAATCGTCATAGCCAACAAACTCGCCGAACAATCCATCTACTTCGTTAAGGGCCTTACGTGTTGTCCGATCGGCTAAGTGGGCATAACGGGCTGTAGATTGGACCTGTGTGTGACCAATGAGTTTTCCGATTGTGTAGAGTGACTGCCCGGCCATCGCGGCAATAGATGCGAACGTGTGGCGCAAATCATGGATGCGCACGTCGTCAATGCCGGCTTCTTTGCGGATACGCCGCCACGGCCGCTGAAGGTCGGTGATCGCTTGTCCAGGCACCACGCCAATGATCACAAACGGATTGTCGGGCAATCGGTCGATCTGGCGCAAGAGCGCATGGGCGCGGGGGCTGAGAGGAACCCGTCGCGGGCCTGTCTTTGCGTCCGGCAGGTAGATCGTATCGTCTCTTATATAGGACCACTTCAAGAATTGGATTTCCGAGAGACGGCAGCCGGTCAAAAGCAGCAGCTTGAAGGCGGCCGCGACATGTTCGGTTTCTTCACCAATCGCCACGCGCCGATCCAAAGTGCTCCACAATGCGCCGATCTCTTCCGGCGAAAGGAAGCGCTCGCGCTTGCGCTCGGCATACTTTTTCACGTGCCGTGTCGGATTGGAGTAATCGTCTCGAAGGCCCCAAACTTCCGCCAAGTTGAACATCTTGGACAAAACGCCGAGAACGCGGTTTGCCTGGTAGGCTCTGCCGGCCAGTTTGACATGCAAATCCGAGATATCGGCGCGGGTCACGTCCTGAACGCGCATCGTTCCAATCGCCGGCTTGATAAAGAGATCACAGCAGCGGCGATACTCTCTCTGGGTGGTCGGTTTGCAGCGAAGCTCGACGTGTTCGATGATGAACCGATCGCACAAGGCGCTAACCGTTGGCGCGCGCCTGTCTTTTTGACGTTGACCGGATGGATCGCCGCCTGAAGCGATATTCCCGAGGTTTTGCCGGGCGAGGCTTCGCGCTTCGTCGGGGGTTAGCGTACCATAAGGGCCGAGCGTCATGCGCCGCGTGCGTCCGCCTTGGCGATACTGAAGAATGAAGGTCCTTCGGCCGCGAGGTGATATCCGAACGCCAAAGCCACGCAATTCGCTATCCCAAACGAAGGTTTCTTTGGCTTTGGGACGGGTCGCGTCGATGGATCGTTTTGTGATCTTGGTCATGGGCCTGAAAAACTGGAAGCATATAGGAAGCACGAGCGCGGTATTTCGCGAGATGCTTACGTGACCATCCGTGACAATGAGGTCAAGCTAAACTGTTGTTTTTAATGGCTTATTGTCGCTTAAATGACGACGCGTGACGACCAGTGACAACGCCTGAGCTCGCCTCATAACCTGAAGGTCACAGGTTCAAATCCTGTTCCCGCACCCAAATACAGAAAACCCGTCTCATCCTTGAGGCGGGTTTTTTGTGTCTGGCGTTCAGGCGGTTCGGGCAGGCGTTTGGTCACCGGTCCGCCATGCATAAAAAAACGCGCTGGCAGGACCAGCGCGCTTTTCCATTTCAGACTGTGTAGGCCAGCCTATTCAGGCTTGTTGGCATCAGCCGTTTCTTCGATCTTGTCACCCGCCGCTTCGATGTCCTGGCCAGCGCCTTCGACAGTGTTACAGGCCGTGAGGAACAGGACCATGGCAGCAGCACCGATAGCACCAGCAGTTTTGAGTACGTTGTTCATTTTCAGTCTCCTTGAAGTTAACCTGCAGATCCAACGCGCGGCTTCTCAGCCGGTTCCAGCTTTTATCCCTCAGAGCACAAATTATTTTTGAGAGTGCTGATACCATTGGGAAACGTATCAGAGATTTGCCCAGCGGCGGCTTGGGTCTGGTTCAAAAACGAGAAAAGGGCGCTGGTTTCTCCAGCGCCCTTTTCTTATTTGGTTTGGCCTGATTGTTAGACCACGTTCTTTCCGCGAACGGCCCGGGCGACGAATGTCAGCACCAGAAGCGCGAGGAATACGAAGAACAGGACCTGTGCGATGCCTGCAGAGGCGCCGGCGATTCCGCCGAAACCAAGTGCGGCGGCGATGACGGCGAAGATGAAAAATGCGAGTGCCCAACCGAGCATGACGTGTCTCCTTGTAATTGTTACCGGCTTGCTGTGCCGTTACGGGATCAACTCGGATACCAACCGATCAGTTCCGGAAAATTTTCGCGGAACTTTCGTCCAGACTGCTGCGTTATGGAATCAGAATGTGCGCGTTTGGGCAGGGGCGCGCGTCAAGCTCGCCTCTCCCCGGGCCATACAAAAGGAACCGACATTGAAACTGTTCGCGTTGATCAATGCAGCATCTGGCTCAACCCCCAATAATGCAGAAGAGGCCTTGCTGGAAGAACTCGGCAAGTTGGGTTTGACGGCCGATATATTGCCAGCTGGCGGCGCCGACATCGTTTCGGCGGTACAGGCAGCGCTTGATGCGAAACCCGATGCCCTGATTGTATGGGGCGGTGATGGTTCGGTGGCCTGCGCCCTGTCAGCCAGCGGCCCGTCCGGTCCGCCGGTCCTGGCGCTGCCCGGTGGCACAATGAACATGGTGCACAAACGCCTTCACGACGGCGAAACGCACTGGAAGGCAATTCTGTCATCTGCCCTGCAGTCTCCTTCGCCCGAACCATTTTCCGCCGGCTGCGTGGCCGATCACCATTTTTTTGTAGCCGCGATGATGGGGCAGGTAACGACACTTGCTGAATCTCGCGAGGCAGCCCGGAATGGCCATTTGCTCAAAGCAGCGGAGATCGCGGTGCAGTCCGATGCCATGAACGTAGAGCGACGCCTGCGCCTTGAATCGATGCATTCAGGGGGCAAACAGACATTCGATGCTGTCGCTGCAGCGGTCGTGATTGGCGACGGTGACGTGCCGCGACTGGAAGTTGCTGCCATTGAACCACGCTCCACATTCGACTGGATGGCCATCGCCGTCGATGCCCTGCTGAATGGCTGGCGCGATGCGGACTCGATCGAATTGGATGAGACACGTAGCGTTCGGGTCACCGATATTGAGGGCCAGGATTTCCCGGCAACGATTGATGGCGAAACCGTCGCCATGCCCAGCGGAACGGTCATCAGTCTCAAGCGGCACGCGGCCAATGTGCTGCGTGCAAGGCGAACCTGATGCGGATTGTCCAGCTGGCCGACCTGCACTTTGGCGCCGAAGATCCGCGCGCCATGCAGGCGGCAGCGGAGCAGATTGCCGAATTGCAGCCAGACATGATTGTCGTCAGCGGTGACATGACCCAGCGTGGGCGCCATGACGAATTCGCTGCGGCTCGTGCCTGGATCGAAGCCCTGAACCGGCCCACGCTGATTGTGCCCGGAAACCATGATACACCGCTGCTGAACCTTGTCTCGCGGGCCAGTCGGCCATTTCAACGACATCGCGACTATTTCGATCCCTACGCGTCTTCGCAATGCATCGGCGATATTCGCGTTGACGGCCTGAACACGGCGCGCGGCTGGCAGGCCAGGTCAAACTGGGCGGAGGGGTCGGTTCGTCTTGCGCATCTGGAGGAGATTCTCGATGAGCCTTCTGACGAGGATACGATCCGTATGCTGGCATGCCATCACCCGTTTCGCTCTCCCACGGATGCACCGCTCAGAACAAGCACACGGCGCGGGGCAGCGGCCAGCGAGATGCTGGCGGCGAGCGATGTTTCGGTCCTGCTGACGGGGCACGTTCACACACCGCATGCCGAGCTGATCGAAGAATCCACGGGCTCTTATCTGGCAATCTCGGCGGGCACGCTGTCGACCCGGCTGCGCAGCGCGCCTGCCGCTTTTAACAGCCTCGACATTTCAGGCGAAAGCCTCGTTGTACAGACACATGACTTTCATGGAACGGAGTTTAGGGTCCGCGCCCTCGGCACATGGCCCACGTCAGGGGTGCCGCCTAGTCCTCGTCTGTCTCGTCGGATGGAATGATCAGGGTCAGGCGACAGCCATCGCCCTCTTCGGTATCCACGTTGAGTTCAGCAGACAACTGCCGGGAGAACGCGTTCATCAGTTTCGAACCCAGGCCACTGCCATTGGTCTGTCCCGAAACAGCGGCGACATCATATCCACGTCCATTGTCAGAAATCTCGAGCGTGATCCCGTTTTCGTCTGTGGCAAGAGAGATGTGGATTTCGCCGCCCTTGCTGTCGAACGCGTATTTCATGGCGTTGGTGATGGCTTCGACAACGAACAATGCCATCGGAATCGCATCGTCGGCAGGCCGCATCACGTTCGCGTAGGATTGGGTGACCTTGACCCCCATATCATCCATCCCCAGCGCTTCGGACAGGTGCATGACCAACCCGGTCAGGAATGGCTTCAGCTGCACCTGCTCCAGGCGTTCATTCTGGTAGAGCGTCTGGTGAACAATCGCGAGTGCGTCGATGCGGTGGCGCGCCGCCGAAATGGCCGCTTTGGCCTTGGGGTCTTTCAACTGGCGCCCCTGCAGGTTCAGGAAGCTGGTGACGATTTGCAAATTGTTCTTCACGCGGTGGTGGATTTCCCTCACTGCCGCGTCGCGGCTGGCAATGGCCAGCTTGAGGTCCCGGTCTCGTTCACCGATGTCCTTGGCCATGACGTCCATGGCGCGGGCCAACCGTGCGATCTCGTCTGGTGCCTTGTCAAAGGTCTCGCCGGCCTTGAACTGGTAGCGCCCGGCCCCATAAACGCGCACCGTGCGCGTCAGCCGGGACAGCCAGCGCAGGACCAGCGAGTCAATTGCGAGCCAGACGGCGAGCAGGGCGACACTGAAGGCGATCAGCGGCAGGCCGATGGAAGAGATCGGGCGCAGCGTGAAATCGCTCCAGAAGCCGGGGGACTTGCGGGAAATCGCGGCATAGACATTGCCCGGTCCGACAGGCTTGATCACGACATCCAGTGACGAGCCGCCCTTGTTTGGCATGACGTAAAGCTCGGCGGACCGGGATTTTTCCACCTGCTTTATCCAGTCCGCATCGACCTTGGCGAACCGTGCGCTGCCAAATGCTTCACCGCGATCATCGAGCAGTGCGATTTCCACGCCTTCGGGGAGGTCATCGCCGCGTGACAGCAGTGCCAACTGGTCGGCGCGTAATTCCAGGCCGGCAGATCCGGCAAATTCCTCTTCGGAATCATTCAGGCGCAGCAAGATGGCGAACAGCCATTCATGCGTTCGCTCGCTGTAATATGTATCTGTCCGGATCAGTTGTTCGCCGCGATTGAGGCGCTCATTGTTGCTGGGGTCCGGCAACGTCCATCCTGTCTCGGAGGTAGCCGAACAGATCGCCACGCCCTCCTTGTCGAATCGCACCACATTCGACAGGGGTTCGACGATATCAGACAGTTTGTTGTAAACGCCCTTGCAGCGGCGCCTCACAAGGTCGTCGCGGTGCAGCGTCAGCAGCAAAGTGGCCTGATCCAGCGACCGTTCGATGCCGTCCAGCGAGGCATCGGCAACCAGCAGCAGGTTGGCACGACGCGAGTCGAGCCCTTTGCTGGCGTCTAGATATGCAGAGATGGCGGCCAGCACCAAAATGGGCGTCAGAGCCGCGACCAGTGTCATAACCAGTCGCTTGCGCAAAGACCCCGTTTTGGATTTAGGCTGGTCCGCTCTGGGCTCAGACTGTTGAGGCACCGGCTATCTCGTCCGCCTGGTTCATGATGTCGTCGAATGCCTGTCCGGCGGACATTTTTGAATCCGTGTTGTAGCCTGTCTCATTGGTTTCAAGTATTTCGACAACAGCCTTGCGGGCCCGCGAAACACGGCTTTTGATCGTGCCGACCGCACAGCCGCACACTTCAGCGGCTTCCTCGTAGGACATGCCGCCCGCGCCCACCAGAATCAACGCTTCTTTCTGGTCGATCGGCAGCTTGGCCAGCGCGTTGCGCAGGGCCAGCAGCTCGAGGCCGTCCGTCGGGTTGCTGCTCGACACAAGTGTCGCCTCGGCAACTTCCGGATCCAGCGGTTGTCGGCGCCAGCTGCGGCGCTTTTCCGAATAAAAGGCATTGCGAAGAATGGTGAAGGCCCACGCCTTCATGTTTGTGCCGGCGACAAAGCTCTCACGGGCGTTCCACGCTTTCAGCATTGCATCCTGCGCAAGGTCGTCTGCCAGGGCAGCATCCCGGCAAAGGCTGCGCGCAAAGGCACGCAGGTGCGGAATGAGCAATGTAAGTTCGCTTTTAAACGCGCCGTCGTCGAGTTTTTCCTGTTCACCGGTCATGTGTGCGCTCACTTGTCCGATCCTGAAGGTTTCGACGACTGCTTCTTGTCGGCTTCCTCCAGCATTTTCAGAAATTCGTCAGGCACGGATTCTTGGGCGACGTCGTCGTAAATGCGGCGAAGCTGGTCGCCGATTTTCGCACCACGTCGCTTCAGGTCAGCCTCTGTTTTCTGCTGACCTGAGGGCTTTTTCTTATTCATTGGCGGGACTCTGGATTCGATCAAGGGATTGTGCCTGCTGTTTAATTCATATTGTCTAACAGGGCAGGACGCTTTTGGTTCCGCTTATTCGAAAATAATTTTGCAGCGCGTGCAACCTTTCTGCAGGGTGCGTGTTTAGAACCAGACTAATCGTAAGAGGGTTCCCATGGATTTGGTTAAAGATTTCGCTCCACATTTGCCGCTGCTGCGCCGATATGCGCGCGCGCTCACAGGCAGCCAGGAAAGCGGCGATGCCTACATTCGCGCGTCTCTGGCGGCGCTTGTGGAAGATCCTGAACAAATTGAACGCGACGGCGACGCGCGTACGGCGCTCTACCGTTTTTTCCATGTGATCTGGGGCACTACCGGCGCGCAACTGGAAACCGATGCCAAGGCGGCGAGCAATCCGGCTGATACGCGGTTGCAGGCCTTGGCGCCGATCCAGCGTCAGGCGTTCCTGTTGACGGCCCTAGAAGGTTTCACCGTCCAGCAGGCCGCCTTCATTCTCGGCGTTTCCGAAGCCGAACACGCTGATCTCGTTGCCGCAGCGCACCGTGATATCGAGCAGGATCTCAAGACAAAAGTCCTGATCATCGAGGACGAGCCGATCATCGCGGCCGATCTGGAAAGTCTGGTCGAGGATCTCGGTCATGAAGTTATCGGAAACGCGACGACACGTTCCGAAGCTGTTGATATGGCCAAGGCCCAGCTTCCAGGGTTGATCCTGTGCGACATTCAACTGGCCGACGGATCATCAGGCATTGATGCGGCGCATGATATCCTCGCTGTCATGGATGTTCCGATCATCTTCATCACGGCCTTCCCGGAGCGCCTTCTGACGGGTGAGCGGCCAGAGCCGACATTCCTCATTCCGAAGCCATTCCAGGAAAACACGGTCAAGGCGGCGATCGGCCAGGCATTGTTCTTCAACCCCGCCGAAGCACCGAACGTCGACGCTTGATCTGACGCTATCGAAAGATCGCCAGCAGGATAACCATGCCGACCAGCGCGATTGCGATGCTGGCGGCCAACGTGCTCGGCATGCCGAGAATGCGTTGTCCCTGACGCGCCTCTTCTTTGGTGATTTTCGTTTCTTCGTGATTCATTTTGGTCTCCTTGTGCTGACTGACGCGCAGAGAGGCCTGATGGTTCCGGCGCGTGGGCCAACGCGTCGCACCCGCTCGACAGCGCTCGGCCATACGCCACCATTAAGGAGTTCCGCGTATTACCAGCGCAATCCTTTTCGTCAGTATGGAACTTCGCACCCGCTAAGCCGTTGATTGAACGCTGACAACAAGGAGCTCAGAATGAACACCAAGACCGCCACCAGTACCGCGCTGAAATCAGAGATCAATGATGACGTTGAAGCGCTAAAGGGCGATATCTCGGCTTTGCGCAATGATCTGCGCGAAGTCGTCAAAGACATGCGCAGCCTCGCGTCCGTTCGCGCCCAGCAAGGCGTCGAGAAGGGTGCCGAACTCGCCAAGAAAGCCGGCAGCGAAGTTGAAGATGCCAAGGACGCTGTTGAAACACGCATCCGCGAAAATCCGCTCACGGCCATCGGTATCGCTTTCGGTGCCGGTCTCGTTCTCGCGATGCTGCGCCGGAACTAAGCCTCAATGGACACAACGAAACTTCGTCTCTTCGCGGCAGTCGCCGGGATCGTATTCGGTCTCGGCGGCGTATTCGCGCTTGCTGTGGCGTCAACGCTGGCGTTGGCCGGCCTGATGGGCATCATCGGTGCGAGTTTCACGGTCGCCGCCCTGTTGCTGTCAGCTGCCTGCGCCTGCCTTTACATGTTCCTTCAGCCGCAACGTTCCTCGGCCCAAGAGGTCGACAATATCGAGGACGCGGCGGCCGACGCGCTGGCAGACCTGCCATTCGACGCCATGAAATCCATCATCGAAAAGCGCCCGCTCACCGTGGCGGCGCTGGCGCTGATCGCGGGCTATTCCCTTGTACGCGACCCTGCAGGCGCGGCGCGCCATGCCCAGCGTTTCATGTTAGGCTTGCTCTGAACTAAGCCAGCCACCCCGTCAGGAAATTCATGCACCCTGCCATTCTGATTGTTTCTGCCCTCACGGCGGGTGCGGCGCTCGCGCGTAAACTCCTTTCGGGCGAAGTGACCAGCCGCAAGCACAAGGCGATCGAAGCGGCGGCGCAGGAGGCGCGAATCCGCATCCGGCGTGAAGCCCACAAATTCCTGAAGAAGAGCTTCCTCCATTTCGCCATTGCCACTGGCGTGAAGGCGGGCATCCTTGCCACGCTCTGGATTGTCTGGCGCGCCCACGGCCTCAGTGACAAGGCCATCTCCATCTCGGTCGGTGTGTCGCTGGTAGCCTTCCTGATCCGCGACGCCTGGGTGATCTATCCCACCGCCCGTTTCGTTATCAGCACACTGGTGCGCAATGGCTGGCACCCGCTGCGGGCCTTGCGCGAGACGGTGGCCGCGCTGGTCTTCGAAGAGGTTCTGGCAGAAGCGCAGGCCACACCCCAGACGCGTTCGCACAATCTGCTGCTCACACTGGCGGGCCATAATCGCGACGACCTGCACAAGGAAATCGCCGAATCCGTCGCCGATATTGCCCGCCACTCCTCGTGGGACGATCTCAAGCCCTACATTTTCAGTGCTGCGGCCAAGACCGTGTCGATCATGGCCCTCTACGGCATCATGGTCGCCGTACTCGTCTCCAGATTGCCCTGACAGGTGCTTGGAGCGGGTGAAGGGAATCGAACCCTCGTCACTTGCTTGGGAAGCAAAAGCTCTACCATTGAGCTACACCCGCATGCCGCCGCCATTTGATCCTGAAAACCGGCCTGCGCAAGGCCCATTGCCATTGCCGCTGGCGATTTGCGGCATGTCGGCGTAGAAGGCCCGGCATGAACGGATTTTTACTCGTAGCAGCAGGCGGCGCCCTCGGCGCCATGCTCCGGCACAGCGTCGGATTTGCCGCCGTGCGCCTGCCTCTGGGCGGCGCAGCGGGCGCGACCCTGCTCGTCAATGTTGTCGGCAGCGCCTTGATGGGCGTGCTCATGGCCTGGCTGATGCACCGTCAGGGCCCGTCGCAGGGCGCCTGGCTGATGTTTCTCGGCACCGGCCTGCTTGGTGGCTTCACCACATTCTCCGCCTTTTCACGCGAAGTCGTCATCATGATGGAATCGGGCGCCTATATGCGCGCGCTCAGCTATGCGCTCGTCTCGGTCATCGTGTCCGTCTTCGCGCTGATGGCGGCACTCTATATCACACGGAAGGTGCTCGCATGAGCGGCCAGATTATTACCGAAACTGTCAGTTCCAAGGAAGAAGGCACGCGCCTCGACCGCTGGGTCAAGCGCCGCGTGCCGGTCACGCAGGGCCAGGTCGAGAAATGGCTGCGCACGGGCCAGATCCGTGTCGACGGTGGTCGCGCCAAGGCCAATATGCGTCTCGAATCCGGCATGACTGTGCGTCTGCCGATCCTTGATGGTGAGGCCCCGCGCCAGCGCGACCCCGCCGCCAATGCGTCACAAAAGGACCGGGATTTCCTCAAGGAACTGACGCTTTACGAAGACGACGAGATGATTGCCTTCAACAAGCCGGCCGGCCTCGCCGTGCAGGGCGGGTCGGGGCAGGGGCGCCATATTGACGGCATGCTGCCCGCCCTGTCCGAAGGCGAACATCGCCCGGTCCTCGTTCACCGGCTCGACAAGGATACGTCCGGTGTCCTGCTCGTCGCGAAATACCCGGCAGCGGCGGCCCGCCTCGGCGAATTGTTCCGCAGCCGTGACATGGACAAGGTCTACTGGGCCATCACCGTGGGCGTGCCGAACCCACCCTTCGGGCAAATCCGCTGCTGGATGGTCAAGGGCGTGCCCGACGACAATGAGGAAAGTGGCTGGCGCCCGGTCAACCCGAACATCAAGCGCCGCGATGCCGACCGCGAGCGGATGATCCGCAGCCGTCAGGGCATCGAGGGCGCAAAGCATTCGATCACGGATTATGCGGTCATCTCCACAGCCGGCCAGAAGGCCGCCTGGGTCGCGCTCAAGCCGTCAACAGGCCGCATGCACCAGCTGCGCTTCCACATGCTGGAGATGGACACGTCGATCCTGGGTGACTTCAAATACAAGAGCCGCCGTGAAGTGCCGAACGGCCTTGCGCCCGGCCTGCACCTGCATGCTCGTGCGCTGATCATTCCGCGCGAACACGGCAAGCCGCTCAGCATTGTTGCGCCGCTGTCGCCGCACATGAAAGAAACATTTGAAACCCTCGGCTTCCTTGAGCAGGAAGCAGGCAAGAACCCGCTGGCGCCTTTCGTCTGATGCTGAAACTGGCAATTTGGGACATGGACGGCACCATCGTCGATAGTCGTGACGTCATCCTGACAGCGATGACCCGCGCGTTCGAAACCTGTGATCTCGTTCCGCCTTCGCATGATGAGACCCGCAAGATTGTCGGCCTGAGCCTGCATGATGGCTGCCGCATCCTCGCCCCGGATGATATTTCAGATGCAAAGCTTGAAGATCTGGTCCGTGCCTATCGCGATGCTTTCATCCTGCGCCGCACAGAGCCCGGCTTCTTCGAACCACTCTATGACGGCGCGATGGAAACGCTTCAGCGCCTGCGCGATGAGAACTGGCTGATCGCGATGGCCACGGGCAAGTCACACCGCGGCATCCGCGCAATTTTCGAGATGCACCCGCTGGAGTCCTATTTTGATACAATCTGGTGTGCCGATGACGGCCCCGGCAAGCCGCACCCGTTCATGGTGGAGCAGGCGATGGGTGCGCTCGGCGCTGCGCCACACCAGAGCCTGATGATCGGTGACGCCATCCACGATATCAATATGGGCCATGCGGCCGGTGTCCGCACGCTGGGTGTCAGCTGGGGCTTCGGCACGGCTGCGGAACTGGAAGAAGTTGGCGCACACGAGGTTCACCATACCTATTCCACCCTGAATGACAGCCTGATGTCTTTCGGACAAAAAGTCGGGAACCAATAGGTCAAACCTACGTTTGGTTGCCATGGCTTACATGGACACCTCTGAGATGCACTCGACAGGCAGCTGGAAGCTCGAAGCTGGCATTGTTGCCGTTTGCGCGCTGACACTCAGTGCCTTCCTCACATACATGTTGACGAAGCAGGATGCGGCGCGTCCGCAACCTGTCGATCACTTTGTCCAGTCGGACTATGAAGCATTCGACCGAAATTTCGATCTGGCCGGCGCGCGCTGTGAGGTCGGTCTGGCATCACAGAAAATCTGCATGCACAAGTCGCCGATGGAACGCGACATTGTACGCGGTGAACCGCTGCCGGACTACATCCCCGATATGGGAACGAATTTCCGTGTCATCGTCGAAACCAGCCTCAAGGAAGAGCAACTGCGTACGGTCGTTTATGGCCAGTCGCTGGTGCTTGTGGAGCCTGGCACACGCCACGTTAAA
>JAVJOM010000006.1:0-17463 GCA_040216775.1 Hyphomonas sp. | reverse complement strand
TGAGAAAATGGTCGGAGCGAGAGGATTCGAACCTCCGACCCTCTGGTCCCAAACCAGATGCGCTACCAGGCTGCGCTACGCTCCGGAGTCCCGTAATAATGGGAGCGCCGCCGCGCGCAAGCCCCTTTTCGCTGTTATTTTCAACAGTTTTGCGATCCGTCGAAAAATTACTGCCAATCAAGGCGTTATTCGCGCGATTCTGCTGAAAAAGCTCAGCTCTTTGGCTTTTTCATGCGCATCAGACCTTCTTGGGCAACGCTGGCCACGAGCTTGCCGTGCCGATCATACACGCTGCCTCGGTTAAAACTGCGGCCGCTGCCCGCAAAAGGGCTGTCCATCGCATAGAGGTGCCACTCTGAAAAATTGACCGGGGCATGAAACCAGATCGCATGATCGAGGCTCGCCGACATCAATTTTGGATCAAACCAGGTCAACCCGTGCGGCCGGTTGCCCGTGCCCAGCAGACTCATGTCGGACGCATAGGCCAGCAGGCACTGGTTCAGCGCTGGATCTTCGCCAACATCGCGCGCGACGCGGAACCACACCTGATGCACATCGCTCGCTGGTTCCGGGTGGAACAGGTCGAGCGGTGAAACATCGCGCATTTCGATGTCGCGTTCTCGCGTGAATTCTTCTCTCAGGCGTTCCGGAACATTGTCGGCGATCTCCATTCGTCGTTCGCGCAGGCCCTTGAGCGTTTCGGGTTGAGGCACGTCCGGCATGGCATGTTGATGCTCCCAGCTTTCTTCAGCCACCTGGAAGCTGGCCGCCAGGTTGAATATTTGCTTGCCGTGCTGGATCGCTACGACGCGGCGTGTGGTGAAGCTGCCGCCATCGCGTGCGTGGTCCACCTGATAGATGATCGGAACCTTGGGGTCGCCGGGACGAATGAAATAGGCGTGCAGGGAATGGCACATCCGGTCTTTCACCGTACGCTGGGCTGCTACCAGGGCCTGCGCGATGACCTGCCCGCCAAATACCCGCTGATTGGCGCGCTCATCAGGGCTCTGGCCGCGAAACAGGTCCAGTTCCAGCTGCTCAATGTCCAGCAGTTCCAACAAGTTTCCAACAGGATCAGACATCGCGCACCCTCCGTTTCGCATCGACCGGACCTACCAGAGACCTCTCAGCCTGCAAACCCGTCTTTGCGTGCTGATCGCCGCGCCCCTTTGACAATTCCTTCAATCCCGCGTTCACCTTGTCAGGTTGTATTTTCCCGGGTCGTCAAACGTCCGCCCCGTCTGCAGGATGATGTCTAAATGAATTTCCTTTCCGTTCTTGTCCGCGAAGCCAAATACTTTCAATCGGCGCGTGCTCTTACGAAATGGACGGGAGATATCAGCCCGGATTCCCAGAACCTCGTTGCCGATGACGTCGAAGGCGTGGTCGACCGGCACGGCGCCAACGTCGTGTTCCGGTTCGAAGGAACGCTGACCACCTATGACGAGTTCGACGCGCGCGCCAATCGCATCGCCAACTGGGCGCTGGAGCAGGGGCTTACAGCGGGTGACTGCGTCGCCCTGTTCATGGAAAATCGACCTGACTATGTCGCGACCTGGTATGGCATGTCCAAGATCGGCGTTGTTACGGCGCTCATCAATTCTAATCTCGAAGGCGATTCGCTCGCTCACTGCATCAATATCTCTGAGGCAAAGTTCGTCATCACGGGAACCGAGCAAGATGATGTAATCCGCAGTTCGCACGGCCTGTTCACGGCAAAGCCGCCCATCTGGACACTCGGCGGATCGGAAGGGGCTGATCTTGAAGTCGCTATGGCTGGCGTGTCTGCCGAGCGGCCGTCCCGCGAGCATCGCGCAGCCCTCTATGGGCGTGATCTATGCCTCTATGTTTATACATCCGGCACGACGGGGCTGCCCAAAGCTGCCAAACTCACCTATGCCCGCACACAAGGCATGATGCGAAGCTTCATTGCGCCCTGCCACATTACCGAACGCGATCGTATCTATCTGACACTGCCCCTCTATCACGGCACAGGCGGCCTGTGCGGCGTTGGCCAGGCGCTGATGACCGGCGCCTCAATCATCCTGCGCCGCAAATTCTCTGCGAGCGCGTTCTGGGATGACGCAACCGATCTGGGGGCAACGTCCATTGTCTATATCGGCGAGCTGTGCCGCTACCTGCTGAACCAGCCGACCCATCCAAAGGAGCGCGCGCACAAGATCCGCACAGGTTTTGGCAACGGGCTACGCCCGGAAGTCTGGGCAGAGTTTCTTGAGCGATTCAACATCCCGCATCTCTGCGAATTCTATGGTTCGACTGAAGGTAATGTCAGTTTCCTCAACTTTGACGGCAAGGTCGGGGCAGTGGGCCGCATCCCGGGTTGGCTGGAGAAGCAGTTCGCCAATATCGCTTTTGTGAAGTTCAACATCGAGACAGAAGAACCCGTTCGCGACGCCAATGGATTCTGCATCCGCACAGATGTCGACGAAGCCGGTGAGGCACTTGGCCTGATTGGTGAAGATGTCCGCAACCGGTTCGAGGGCTACAATGACGAGGCGGCCACCAGGAAGAAAATCCTCAAGGATGTTTTCGAGAAAGGGGACATGTGGTTCCGCACAGGCGACCTCATGCGCAAGGATAAGGACGGCTATATCTACTTCATTGACCGTATCGGCGACACGTTCCGCTGGAAGGGCGAGAATGTTTCAACGAATGAAGTCGGGGAGGCGCTATCCAGCATTTCCGGCATCGCCACCGCGAATGTTTATGGCGTTGCTCTGCCGGGCTATGATGGCAAGGCCGGCATGGCGGCAATCACCACCGACGGCGACGTTGATTTCGGAACCCTCTACAAGGCGCTGGACGAAAAGCTGCCGCCCTACGCGATTCCCATTTTTATCCGTGTACAACGTGATGCCGAGACGACTGGCACTTTCAAGTATCGCAAGGTGGAACTGGTCCAGGAAGGGTTCAATGTCGACGATGTGACCGACCCGATCTGGATGTATCATCCTGATCGCAAGGAATACGTGCCGTTCACGCACGACCGTTTCGATTCGCTCCGGTCCGGCGCCTTCAAGTTCTAGAGCCTAGCCTGACCGCGCCATGCGTTGTTCCAGACGGGTCGAGAACCATGAAATGATGCGGCGCCAAATTTCGTCCTTCATCACGGCGCCCTCTACATCATGGTCGATGCTCGGATTGTCGTTGATTTCGATGATGACGACGCCCTTGTCGGTTTCCTTCAGGTCCACGCCGTAAAGCCCGTCGCCAATCAGACGGGCGGCCCGAACGGCCACGTCAACCACATCTGGCGGCGCATCCTCAACGGGCATGGTCGTAAAGCCGCCTTCGGTCGTCTTGCCGCCGGGGGCATGCTTGACGATCTGCCAGTGGCCGCGCGCCATCCTGTACTGGCAGGCATAAAGTGGCTCGCCATTCAGCACGCCGATACGCCAGTCGAACTTCGTCGGCATGAATTCCTGGGCAATCACCAGCGCCGTGTCATTGAACATGCCTTTTACGGCTGACTTCAATTCGTCCAGCGTTGTTGCTTTCACCATATGGTTTCCGAAAGAACCGTCCGGTGTCTTCAGGATGACCGGTGTTCCCAGCGATTCAAATGCGGCTGCCAGATCAGACTTTTCGTCCAGTATCTCGGTCCGGGGAATGGGCAGGCCCGCTTTCTCGAGGATTTCCTTGAGATAGACCTTGTTGGTGCATCGGATCATCGAATGCGTATCGTCGATGACCGGCATCCCCTCCTGCTCGGCGCGGCGCGCGAACCGATAGGTGAAATTGTCGATTGAAGTTGTCGCGCGAATGAACAGTGCGTCGAACTCTGCCAGGCTGGTCAGGTCCGACGGCTCGATCAATTCGACTTCGACGCCCATTTTGGCGGCGACATCTGCAAGGCGCTTGATGGATGCGGGCTTGGACGGCGCGTGTTGTTCTTTGGGATCAACCAGCACGGCTAGTGACCATTTGGCGGGCACCTTGGTCTTCGGGGCGCTGATCCGGCCGCTCGTATAAACCGCCATCGATTCCAAAAAGAAAGCGCGCCGGGCATCCTTCAACTTGTGCGGCGACATCATGCGAACGCGTGCAATTCCGCTCGGCGCATTCTCGTCGAACTCGACTTCCAGGGCAGGGGTTCGAAACCAGTCTGACACTTCTCGTGCGAGCTTTTCGTAGCCGGGCACTTCAGACTTGGAGAAAGCCACGAACAGGCTCGAGATTTCAGGTGCGCCCTTCGTCCGTGCTTCACGCAGACGCTCGCCAAGATCGGGCAGGGCGTGCGCATAGAGCCCTTTTGCCGACAGCTCGACCATGGTCTGCACGCTCGGGCTCACCCGGTGACCGCGCGCCTCGCCCAGCAGGGAAGCATAATACCCTTCCGACTGGTAAGCATAGGAGCGCGAGAGGTTCAGCACATAAGGCCGCCGACCGGCGAACAAAGCCGGCTTGGAAATATAGTCGCTGACCCGCAGAACCTTGTGAGGTGTTTCGGCCTGTGAAATGTCGCTCGCTGATTCGACGAGGATCACCCAGTCGGTCATCGGCTCGAACTCTCGGAACTGCCCAGGGGCTTCTCCATCCGCACGGCGGTCTCTCCATTTGGGTAATAGCCGGAAACGCGCGCAATTACGCGATATCCGCTGCGTTCGTAAAGCAGAATAGCATGCTGGTTTGATTCGCGCGCTTCCAGACGCATGCACTCGCATCCTTTTTGTGTGGCCACAGCTTCGCCTGCAGCCATTAGCCTGCGGGCAAGACCCTTGCCCTGTAATTCCGGCGCGACAGACAGGGTGTAGAGCCGTGCCACCCGGCTACCTTGCCGGAACAGCAACACGGACGCCCCTACAAGGGTTCCCTCCAGCACCGCGACATGCGCGACCGCGTTGCCAGCCAACAGGCGTTTCCAGGTTCGTTTCGGAAAGCGGTCCTCTTCGGGAAAGGATTGTTCTATGCCAACCAGCCCATCAAGGTCAGTCGCCGAGGCAAGTCGAATGAGTGCCGCGTCGTCTTCACTCACGCGCGCACCATGTCGTCCCGGTGGATGATGGCGGGTCTTCCGCGATACCCGAGTGTGGCTTCCACCTCGTCGCTATGCAGGCCGCGTATGCTCAGGATATCAGCTGAGCCATACGATGTGACGCCCTTGGCGATCACCGCCCCGTCCGCACCCTTCACCGCGACTGCAGCCCCCCGTTCGAATACACCATCCACCCCCGTGACCCCCACGGCCAGAAGGCTCGCGCCCCGCTGTAAGGCACGTGCGGCGCCGGCATCGACAATCAGCGTGCCTTCGGGCTTCAAATGGCCCATCAACCAGGCTTCGCGCGCCGTCGCGGGTGTAATGTTTGCGACGATCAGCGTCGACAGCGCACCGTCCTCAATGGACTTCAGCGGTCGGTCCCGGTTGCCGCGCGAAATGATCGTCGAACACCCGGCAGCATAGGCAATCCGCGCCGCCGCCAGCTTGGTCACCATGCCGCCAGAACCGACGCCAGCGGATACATTTGCGCCGGTCGCCATGGCATCGTGATCGGCAGAAAGTTTAGTAAGAACAGGGATATGCGTTGCGCCTGGGTCGGTATTCGGGTCGGCGGTGTACAGCCCGTCAATGTCCGACAGCAAGATCAGCAGATCCGCGCCCATCATCTGCGCCACCCGCGCCGCCAGCCGGTCATTGTCACCGTACCGGATCTCGTCCGTCGCAACCGTGTCGTTCTCGTTGATCACTGGCACAATGCCCGCATCCAGAAGCGTTTCCAGCGTCGCCCTGGCATTCAGCCAGCGCCGCCTTATCTCGGTGTCGCTCAGTGTCAGCAAGGCCTGGCCAACTGTAATGTGATGCGGCGCGAAAGCACCTGTAACCGCCGCCATAAGGCGCGGCTGGCCAATTGCCGCTGCGGCCTGCTTCTGATCCAGACGGGCAGGGAAGGGCGAGCCAAGGTCAACGCGCCCCAGTGCCACCGCGCCTGACGACACGAGAATTATTTCCTTGCCCCGTGCGCGCAGGTCAGCGATGTCCGCTGCCAATCGACCCAGCCATTCTGTCCGGGCCATGCCGCCGTCCGCCATCAAAGCCGAGCCGGTTTTGACCACGATCCGTTTGGCGTTCTGGAATGTTTCGCGTGTCATGTGCAAATGCCCAGACGGCGCTGGCAATTTGGCCGACCTTGTGCTGTGTGGGCGATCAATCCTGATCCCTTTTCGACAAGGTCTAACCTATGCCCCAATTCGACATGATCCTTCTCACGCCAGACGCCGCTGCAGGGGCCGACATTCTTGAGCACACGGCGGGGACGCCTGTGCGTGAAGGCGGCGGCGACGAAACCTATCGGTGCGGGTCCTGCAAGACCAAGCTTCTGGTCAATGTCGGCCATCACGATGCGCATGGTGTTGTGGTCAAATGCGGCAAGTGCGGGCGTCTGAACACAGAGCCGCACCATCATCATCACTAGCGGGCGCCACGCGGCGCTCAGGGGGACCATGATCCGTCCTCGTCCACGCCGTCTGCCTCAGCTTCGGCTTGCAGGCCCAGATGCTTCACAATTGCAAACAGGGCTTCCCGCACGCCGACACCGGTCACGCCAGAGATCAGCATGGGCGTCCCTTTGTAGGCTTTCTTCAGCTGCTTGACCTGCTCGGCGACCAGTTCCGGATTCAGCGCGTCGATCTTGTTGAGTCCGACGATCTCCGGCCGCTCGGCCAATTCCGGGCTGTAATCCTCAAGCTCCTTACGGATGGTGCGGTAGGCTGCTGCCGGGTCGTCTTGCGTACAGTCGATCAGGTGCAGCAACACCTTGCAGCGTTCGACATGACCAAGAAACCGATGGCCCAGACCCGCACCTTCTGCAGCGCCTTCGATCAGGCCAGGAATATCCGCCAGCACAAATCGCGTGTTCACACCCAGGTCCACCACGCCCAGACCCGGATCCAGGGTCGTGAACGGGTAATCGGCAATTTTCGGATTAGCGGCCGTCACGGCGCTCAGGAAGGTCGATTTCCCCGCATTCGGCAGGCCGACCAGACCCGCATCCGCGATCAGCTTCAGGCGCAGCCACAACCAGCGCTCTTCGCCCTCTTCACCGGCATTGGCCCGGTGCGGAGCCTGATTGGTCGATGACTTGAATCGAAGATTTCCCCAGCCGCCATTGCCGCCGGAGGCTAATTGGACGCGCTGGCCGATTTCGGTCATGTCGGCGATCAGCGTTTCCTGGTCGTCCTCGAATATCTGGGTGCCGATCGGCAATTTGAGCGTGACATCGTCGCCCTTGGCGCCGGTACGCTGCTTGCCCATGCCATGGCCGCCGCGTTTGGCCTTGTGGTGCTGCTGGTAGCGATAGTCGATCAGCGTGTTGAGGCCATCAACAGCCTCGGCCCAGACATCACCCCCACGGCCACCGTCACCCCCATCGGGGCCACCATACTCGACATACTTCTCACGCCGGAACGAGACACAGCCTGCGCCGCCTCCACCGGACTTGATATAGACTTTGGCTTGGTCAAGAAATTTCATCGGGTTCTCTTACGCGTTTCGCGCGATCCGCGCCATGTACAAGTGATCAACGGTTTCACCGCGACCGAGACTGAATACGGGTCCACGACCGGCAATCATGAATCCCAGCTTCTGCAGGACGCGTCCGGACGCCGGGTTGTCTGCAAAGTATCCGGATACAAACCCCTGTTCGCCCCGGTGTTCCAGCCATTCCATCAGTGCGCCGGCCGCTTCGGTCATCAGGCCTTTGCCCCAGGCATGTGGTGCCAGCCAGTAACCGAGTTCAAACGGAGACTTTCCCGCTTGGCGATGTGCGCCAGTGATGCCAATCAGTTCGCCGTCTTGCTCGACGGCCCGAACATGGTCCGTATTGCGTACGGCGCCCGCATCATGGGTCGAAATCCAGGCAAGTGTCTGCGCCTTTGTCTGGTTTGGTGCGATGCGTGCAACCATGCGGTAGATACGCGGATCATGAATAATTTCTGTGATCTTGCCGGAATCGCTTGGTTTCACGGGCCGCAATAACACTCGCTGGGTCCTGATCTCATCACTCATCTTCGCCTCCTCGGGGCAGGACAAGGTCAGGGGAGGGCAAAGAAAAAGGGGAAGCAGTGGCCTGCCTCCCCTTCGGAATGATCGACATGCGATCCGGCCACGTTCCCGCGGCCGCGCTGTCAGCCGCTATTCTGCTGCGTTCGCGAGCGGTACAATATTTACATACATGCGGCCGCCGGTCTTCTTGGCGAACTCGATGTTGCCTTCGGTCAGCGCATACAGGGTGTGATCGCGGCCCATGCCAACGCCTTTACCTGGGTATTTCTGCGTACCGCGCTGGCGCACGATGATATTGCCCGGAACGACATGCTCGCCGCCATATTTCTTGACGCCAAGGTATTTCGGGTTCGAATCGCGGCCGTTACGTGACGAGCCGCCTGATTTTTTATGAGCCATACTCTGCTCCTGTCCTGTCTGAAGGGTTTATAGCGCCCTTATGCATCCTTGGCGAATTCTTCGGCTTGCTTGACCCACTCATCGCGGGTGATGCGGCCGGGGAAACTCATTTCTTCTTCCAGTTCGGCGATCTGTTCTGCCTTCAGGGCAGCGACCTGCCAGAAGAAGTAGATACCCGCTGCATTGAGCTTTTTCTCAAGAACGGGACCAACACCTGAAATCTTCTTCAGATTGTCGGCCTTGCCTTCGAGTGTAGCGATACGGCCGCGTGCATCGACTTCCGGCTTGCCGGCAGAGGCGGCCTTTGGCGCTTCAGCGGCGGGGGCCTCTGCCTTTGGTGCAGCCGCTTTCTTGGCAGCAGGCTTTTTCGCAGGCTTGGCGCCATCAGCATTGATCGACGTGATCGTCACGGTCGTCAGGTGCTGCTTGTGGCCGATCGTCCGGCGATAGGTCTGGCGCTGGCGTTTTTTACGCGTGATCAGCTTGGGGCCGCGCATGTGCTCGGAGATCTCGGCGGAGACAGTTGCGCCAGCCACGAGGGGCGCGCCAACCGTAACGGAATCACCGTTTCCGAGCATCAGGACGTTATCAAACGTCACGTCTTTACCGGCTTCAGCATCCAGTTTCTCGATGACGAGCGTGTCGCCCTCGGAAACTTTGTACTGCTTGCCACCTGTCTTGATGACCGCGAACATGGGTCTCATCCTTCCGGCATGAAATCTAAATGAAATATGCGCGAAACCGTCGCCGGATCGCGCCTGAACGGGGGGTAAACACCAAACCGGACCTGCTGTCAAATGTCATCTTCAGACGATTTCAGGTGGTTGAAATCTTTGCGCAGCCAGTATAGGTCAGCACGCTTCCCACCGGGGCGCGGAGAGATGCTAGAGTGGTTGAATAGGCTAGTCTCGAAAACTAGTGAGCTCGCAAGGGTTCCCAGGGTTCGAATCCCTGTCTCTCCGCCAGCCAGTCTTCAGGGATTGGCTGAATTCGTGCAGCAACGAAATAGTGGCCGGTTCTCAGGGTGTTGTCAGCGGAACCGGGCTTGAGGCGGGCAGTCTTGGCGTTTAACCTTGGAAAATGGCCACGAACCCGTTCCGCTACTTCAAAACCTCGCCCGAGATCATACAGCTAGGTGTGATGATGTATGTCCGATTCCCACTCTCACTTCGGAATGTGGAAGACCTTCTGCACGAACGCGGGATCGACATCTGCCACGAAAGCGTCCGCCTCTGGGTCGATCGGTTCGGCACATTCTTCGCACACAAGATCCGGAGGCGGCGCTCAGAGTCGATGCGAAGAAGCCCGCAATGGCGGTGGCACCTGGACGAGGTCTTCGTCAAAATTCGCGGCGAACGCCACTACCTCTGGCGATCCGTGGATCATGAAGGCGAAGTGCTGGAGTCCTATGTCACCAAGAAACGCGACAAGGCTGCTGCGTTGAAATTTCTAAAGAAAGCAATGAAGAAATATGGCAATCCGCATGTCGTTGTGACGGACAAGTGCCCCTCTTATCGGGCGGCGATGAAACTGATTGGGAATGAGGCGCGCCAGGAAACCGGGCGCCATCTCAATAATCGCGCCGAAAATTCACACTTGCCATTCCGACGAAGAGAGCGGGCGATGTCCCGGTTCCGGCGGATGCGAAGTTTGCAGAAGTTCGTCTCAATCCATTCGTCAGTGTACAATCACTTCAACTTCGAAAGGCACATCAACTCCCGAATTCGGTTTAAACAGAAACGAGACGCCGCTCTTCGCGAATGGCGCGATCTTCTCATCGCTTAGCACCTGCTCGTCCGCGAACAACGGAGACGGGTTCGCATTAGCCTGACACCACCCATCCCGCCATACTTCGCCTTCCACTTGTAGAAGGTCGCCGAGCTGATCCCGTGACGCCGGCACACGTCTGCCGTTGCCATGCCACGCTCCTGCTCTGCCAGGATCGCGATGATCTGTTCCTCGGTAAATTTGCTCTTGCGCATTGTCTGTCTCCGTTACGGCAGACTCTCCATTCAAATGCGGGACCATTTGGGGCTCAGGTCACTCGCTCAAACTTTGTGCTTGCCGAAACCGGGTCGCCCACACATGACGTTACGCGCTCGTGATCTCAGACGAATTTGATGCTCTCTGCGAGTGGACCGTACCGGTTTTGAGCAGCGTACACTTTCTGCATCAGGCCTTGCATGTCTATACCGACCAGTTCGCCGTGGCGCTTACGAACCTTTCCAGCTATAAAAACACTGTCGATGTCTTCCCGAGCCGCGAACGTGACGACGCGCTCTGCCAACGTTCCAAGACGTCCAAAGGCTGGCCGATCTGTTCGCACCAACACAAAGTCTGCCCGCTTTCCTGTTTCGATGCTGCCAACAACGTGGTCGAGACGGACGGCCTTAGCCCCCAAACTCGTGGCGAAGTCCAATGTATCGTGAGCACGATAGTCAGCAACAATCTCGACGCCCTCAGGAGACAGGTAGTGGCTCCAGAATGAAGCTCGTACATGCTCAAAGTAATCCTGGTTGAGCGCAAGTGCGAGGTCGATGCCAATACCCGTTGCCACTCCGGCTGCGCGGGCGCGGGCGTGGCTGGACGGACCACGATGCGCTGCGGTCATGTATGGAAATTCGCCCATTGAGGTCGCACAAAGCATGCCGCCACTCTCACGAAGAACCTTGAATTCGTCATCGGTGAGACGGTTGCCATGGCTAATGTGATAATCCGGGCCTAGCAATCCGGCGTCTGCCAAGTCTAGCATCCCTGAGCCGCGATGCCCCATATAGCCAGGCGAGTATGGGGTTTGAGGCTTGTGAATGTGTGCGCCCAAAATGCCGATTCCGTAGCTTCGTGCCCGCGTCCATTCCTCTCTGATCTGTTCCAACGGATCACCCATCCCTGAAGATGGACAAAGGCCAAACTGAAGCAGTGCATCCGGATCGTTGAAAACGTCTTTCTTTAGCGCATCTGCGGTGGCCCAGTGAGCTTCCGTTGTGTTGGCGATGCGTTGACCATGCGCCTTCTTGAGGTCGACCGTATCTCCGGGTTTGTAGGATGAGGAGACTCCTAGCTGGAAGGCGAACCAACCACCGATTCCGGAATCCTGCACCCCTTTGGCTGCCGCGATCGCGTATTCCTCGTTAATCTGCCCATGGGCGTAGTCGAGCACGGTCGTTACACCAGAATCGATTGCCTGCAACCCGCCGACCAGCGTAGCGAGGTACATTTCGTCCGCATTCATACTGACGATCGTCCTCATTTTCCATTCCTGGTAAGTCGTCGCGTATTTTGTCGGACGGAATTTGGTAAGTCGGCCAGCGTCTATGGCTTCCCATACGTGGCGGTGGCCATCAATCATCCCCGGCATCAGGATCATACCCGTCGCATCGATGATTTCTGCGTCAACCGCGACCAATCCTTTTCCGATTTTTTTGATCTTGCCGTTCTTCACCAGGACGTCAGACGCCAGGATTTCTTCGCGGCCGGCATTCATCGTGAGAATGTCGGCGTTCTTGATAAGAAGATTGCCTGAAGACTGCGGCTGTATCGATGTGGCAGACGTCGTTGCGGCAGCGGCGGTGTTCCCAACGCAGCCGCCTAACCCTGCTGAAGCAACCATCGCCGAGGAGAAGGTAAGAAAATCTTTTCGTGTCATTTTTGTCATGGGGTGTTCCTTGCAGAAGAGGGCGCCAGCCTCCTTTAGGAGGCCGGCACAACGAAATTAAGGTGATCAGAATGTTCTCTGGATGCGCGCATACCAATACCGAGCATATGGCTGGTAAAGATTGCCCAGATAGCCTGAGGTGGCGAGCGGTGGAGCGTCGTCCGCGACGTTTCGCACGCCGAGGCGAATGCCAGTCTGGCCGCCGAAATCATCCTCGAACGTGTACTCCCCCCAAAGACCGATGGCGAGCTGCTCTTCGACCTCCCAGGGCTCATTGTCCGCGTTAACGACACCATTCTCGAACACTTTCCCGGTGTAGTTTCCTGTAACGCCAGCGGAGAGACCGTCCTTGCTCCAGGTCAGACCTGCATTCCATTTCATCTTGGGGTTTCCGCCATCTTCGAGCAGGCTTGCAGCTCCACCGATAGCCGCACCGGCATTGATGATCCCTGCTGCTTGAGCACTGAGCAGCGGCTGCTGAACGGAAGACGGGTTTTGATAAAAGTCCGTCATGACACTGACGTTCGCATATGCGTCGAATATCCCGACTGATGTTTCTGGCGCGCTGTAAGTCAGGCCAACATCATAACCTTCGATAAGACGGGAATCGAGGTTCTCGTAAGCCGTTTTCACATAAAGAACCCGGCCGACGGGATCCAGGCCCGTACCAGCAGCGGCGGCTATATCGGAAGCTGTCGGTGTGTCGCGCACGACGTTCGGATTGAACGAACCCTCCACCCGCATGAGGTAGTCAAGTGTAAGCGCATTTTCCTTGCTCAGGATGCCTACCTTGTTGTCCTGCTCAATTTTCCAGTTGTCGTAGGTCAGTGTGAAGTGACCATATTCGGAGGGAATGAAATTCGACTCCAGGACAAGGCCGTACGAAAAGCTCTCGGACTCTTCCGGCTCGAGGTCGGCATTGCCTGATGTCTCGAGTAGCGATTGAGGGCGCTGTGAACACGCACCCCAGGTATCGATGCGCCCCGTTCGAAGATCGAGTTCGCAGAGCACGTCATCAAGTCTGTTGTTAGAGGTGGTACGCGACACTGGCGTCAGCTGTTGCAAAGTCGGAGCAATAAACCCCTGCTGCCAGGAAGACCGAAGACGCAGCCCATCAAAGACGTCCCACGATCCAGCGACCTTCGGTTTCGCGACGCTTCCAACATCACTGTAGTCTTCATACCGTCCTGCGAACTGAAGATCGACGGCATGAACGAGTGGGATATTCATATCAGGCGAAATCAGGGGAACAGCCAGTTCTGCGAATGCTGAATAAACTGTGCGGTGACCTTTGACGTCCCAAGCTGCCGAAGCGCCTACCGTGTCGCCATCGTAGACATCACCGGTAACGGCATCGACGAACGGCGTCGTAAGATCTCCGGTACTATCCCGGTCGTCTTCAGACGTTTCCCAGCGGATTTCTGCACCCGCCGCAACACCGAGACCGCCTGCAGGCAGCTCGAAAACGTTTCCGTTCGAGACCTTGAAGTCCACAAGGCCGAGTGATGCGCGGCCATAGCGCCGGGCATCAATCTGGAATGAGGAAAGGTCGGAGCTCAACGTCGTGTCCGCCAGATTCGGACTGGTCACGTTTCCCCCATTGAAAGGATTATAGGCGTCAGGCGTCGTCTGATTGAGTGACGCCTGCCAGAGGGACGCCTGCGAATTCCGGGATATGTCTTCAGCGGTCGAGTCCGTATACAGACCAGCGGAGTCCCAGGCCCATCCGGCCATCTCACCTTTCAAGCCAATCAGGAACCGGTGCTGCTTTGCTTCGACTTCTGCGTGACGTCCGCCCAGGTCAGCCAGCAGGTAGTGCCGAATGATCACTGGAAGCCCTTCAGCGGGTATATCCAGGCCCTCAATTCGGTTCGGGGATCCTACCGGACCGAGCGGGTTGTAATAGCTGTCCGCTGCGACCGTCACGGGGGTATGACCCAGAGGGCCGGCGGGCAGCGTGAGGGCTTCGGTCTTGGAGTAGTATATGCCGGCTTCTGCAAACAGCTCCAGATTGCTCGTCAATTCATAGTTCAAGGTGTTAAAGAGGTTCACCCGGTCGACGGATGGTGTGACCGTCAAACCCGGGATTGCCGCGGGGGCATCGTAGCGCAGGTTCCGGTCCGCTCCCGTTGTGACCACGCCATCGTCGATGCAAAGACCATTACCGAGACCAGCAAGGCATCCATCGCTGGTGACCGGCTGGATATGGAACTGACCGGATGAATCCGTGATCGGTTGTCCGTTGACGGTAATCGGTGACGTTGTGCCAGGCACTTGGAACCCACCCCAGGGTGACGTAGACCCTCGGCTGTCGAACGCGGTATTTCCTGCATAGCTGGTACCGGCCACCAATGGTCTCAGGTCATACGATGCGGTATATTCCTGGTCAGATGCATAGAGCTTCGAGTTGCCAGAGTAATTGAAATATGACGTGAAGTTTCCGCGCCCATCGTCGAAATCAGTGCCCCATAGGAGATTTGCCTGGAACTGGCTGAGATTCGTATCTTCCGCAAAGCCATACTGAGCTTGGGCCTTCAGACCAGTGAAGTCCGAATGGAGCACATTGTTGACAACGCCGGCGACTGCGTCTGCGCCATAAAGTGCCGCAGCACCGTCGCGCAATATCTCCAGTCGCTCGAGACCAAACACAGGGATTGCGTTAGCATTATAACTGGATTCCTGGCGTCCCTGCGAAAGGCCATAAGGAACGGTACGACGCCCGTTCAACAGCAAGAGAGTGTAGCCCGACCCAAGTCCGCGCAGGTTGATCGACGAAACATCGCCTCGCGCGGCGCCTTGGCTTCCGCCACTCAACCACTGGGTATTGAACGAAACGTCGCCAGCAATAGGCAAGGATCGAAAGAGATCTTCACCGGATGAGACGCCGAGCGCGGCGATTTGCTCTTCACCCAACACAGTCACGGGAACAACACCGCTCGGATTTGCACCGGCGATCTGAGAGCCAACGATGACGACTTTCTTCATCAAGGCCTCATCGTCCTCTTTCACCGGCGGCTCATCAACCGTTTCAACCCCCACTGACGCAGGAGCCGTAGCGGAATTAGTAGCCTGCGGTGCCAGGCGAACCCCGTCCACGCTACTTAACTGAATTGGACGCAGTGCCGGGCTTGACCAGGACAAGTTTGAGATATCCTGCTTGAGGCTGGCGGTCTTGCCGTCTGAGCTGAGAAAGATTCTAAGGTCCGTTCCTTCAAGGAGCCTTTCCAGCGCGACTTGGGTATCCAGCTTCCCTATGACTTCCGGGGTTGTCTTGCCCTTCAGGCGTTCGGCCGGAGCAATGATCTGCAGTTCGCTTTGCCGAGCGAAACTAGGAATAGTTTTGGTCGCATCTCCTTTTGGGAGATTGAACACTCTTGTTTCAGCGTTCGCGGCCATGAGTGCTGTGAGTGATACACCTATGCTCAAAACCGCCGAATAACGTAGCTTATCTTTCATTACCGAGCCCCTTCAAAATTTGTTTCCTGAACGCCGTCAGAATTTCGCACCCTCGCAACAGCATCACTGTCCCCGCTTACCGGGAGATTGGATTTGTCATGCTTTCATGGGGCTAGATGCCGGCTGCTTGATTTTCCGCCACACGAATTCAAAACTTTGTCAGTTTTGTTGCGGTCAGTTTTTTTTTGAGCTCTCGTAGCGGAATCTGTTGCAATTCTTAGAGCCACACTTAGCGTTTTGTAATGAGCGCTCAATCAAACGAATTTATAGTCTGGCTGTCTCGGCACGTGCTCCCGCACGAACCAGCGCTTCGGCACTGGCTCCAGGGTCGTGCCCCTTTACATAAGCTGGGGCTCACCGCGGATGACCTTGTGCAGGAAGCTTACGTTCGTCTGACGCAACTACATTCGGTGGAGCACATCCAGAATCCAAAGGCGTATTTTTTCCGCACAGCCCACTCAATTCTTCTGCAAGAGATCAGAAAAAACAGGGTGGTTCCCATAGAGTCCGTCGTGTCGCTGGATTCTCTCGATGTCATCTCGCATGAGCCCACACCGGACCAGGCATTGGAATCGCGGCAGGATATGCAAACGTTTTCCAGCGCTATCAGGACAATGCCAAAAAAATGCCGAACTGTCTTCGTACTCAAGAAAGTTCACGGATATTCTCAACGAGAGATTGCGGAAAAGTTGGGAATATCCGAGAATACGGTAGAAAGCCATCTGGCTCGCGGGATCAGGAAACTGATGGATTATTATAGCGGTAGCGGAATTTCTCCTCCGAATGTATCTGAAGGAATAGGCCTCGGCGAACGGACGCATGAACACAAGAGCAAACAACGCAACCATCAATGAGATGGCGGCTTATTGGGCCGCCCGTCTGGATCGTGGACCGTTGAGCGCTGATGAAAGCCAGAATCTTTCTGATTGGCTGGACGCTGAAGCCCGCAATCACGGGGCCTTGGCTCGCGCGCAAGCGATGCTCGTTCCGTTCGAGTCGCCAACCCATATAGTGATGGAAGAGGATTCCAGGAGACGCCCCGCCCAAGTTATGGTGTTAAGCGCGGCTGTGACCGCCCTGGCGGCGTGCGCTTTTGCGGCTTTCCTTGTCTATCCAAACCTGTCGCCTCCGGTCCCGGCCTATCAGACAGCCTACGGTGAAGTCAGACGAGTGCCATTGAATGACGGGTCGATCATGACCCTCAACACGCTCAGCAGCGTCGATCTTGATTTTGGTGAGACGCAGCGGAGCGTAAATTTGCGCTCTGGCGAAGGATACTTTCAAGTCGCGCCCGATTCTGACCGGCCCTTCGTCGTGACCTCGGACGGTTATGATATTCGAGCTGTGGGCACAGCATTCATTGTTCGCAATGTTTCCGAACAGGCTCTGCGCGTCCTAGTTTACGAGGGTATTGTTCGCGTCGGCGGCAACGGTACCAATCCGGTCCAGGTCAGAGCTGGCGAGCAAGCTCAGATTCGCTTGTCTGATCACAATATTGGGGTATCCCCGTTGGATGAAGAACAGCTGCTGCAGGGACTTGCCTGGCGGGATGGCAAAATCGCGCTCACCGGACAGACGCTTGAATACGCTGCAAACGAATTCAACCGATACAATCAAATCGCGATCGTAACTGAACCGGGTGTGTCGAACCTCGAAATCGTTGGTTGGTATTCTGCGAATGACCCGGTCGGATTTGCCGAAGTTGTTGCTACGACATTCGATATTAGCGTCGACATTCAAAAAAATCGCGTCACCTTGGCGCCAAGACTGCCAGACTAAACCAGCTTGAGGGCATTGTCATGTGTGGACGGCCCCGGTTCTGCAAGAGTAAAGTTTGAGGAATGTTGATCTGCGGGGATGCGGTCATGTGTCCGGCCTGTTGGCGCGGTCTGTGACCGCTGGCCCTGATGAAGTCCGCTGGCCAGGTCCCTCT
>JAVJOM010000005.1:0-13600 GCA_040216775.1 Hyphomonas sp. | reverse complement strand
GGCACGCTGGTGCTCACGCCCTATGCCCACACACAGGCGATGATGTTCTCCCAGCATTTCCTGCCAAATGGCGGCGTCGAAAAGAATGGCCACACCGGCGGCGGCCTGATGGCGCGTTATGGCTGGCAGGCGAGCGACGTTCTGGCGCTGCGGATTGGCGCGGATGTGGATGTGGCCAGCGGCTACCTCAAGGAAATCCAGCCGGACCCCTTCGGCTTTTTCCCCGGTGACGCGCGCTTCCCGCAGGGCGCCCACTATGACTACACGGTCGACACGACAACGCTCGCCCTCTGGGGCGAAGCGGAATTTGCGCTCGGCAACAATGTCAGTGTGCTGGCCGGCCTGCGTGGCGAGACGCATGACTATGACTATTCCACCGATGCGCCTGTCGGCATCAATGGCCGCTTCAACGTCCCCGCCGACCGCAGCGACAGTTTCGATCTGGTGACGCCGAAGCTTGGCCTGATCTGGTCGCCGGGTGAAGTCAGCTATTACGTCAATTATGCGCGGGGCGAGCGGGCGCCGCAGGCCTCCGACCTCTACCGCCTGCAAAGCCTGCAAGTGGCGGGCGAAGTCGACACCGAGACGCTGGACAGTGTCGAGATCGGCGCGCGCGGCAGCGTGGCGAACGGCCGTCTCGTCTTCGATATCGCCGCCTACTGGATGGACAAGGAGAATTTCTTCTTCCGCGACAGCGATGGCCTGAACGTGCCGGACGGTTCGACTCGCCATGTCGGTGTCGAAGCGGCGGCGGCGTTCGAGATCACGGACGACCTCTCGTTAAGCGGTAATGCCAGTTGGTCAGATCAGACTTACACGTTTGATCGCATTGTGGGTTCGGGCACTGAAACCATACGCGATGGCAATCAGATCGATACCGCGCCGGAATGGCTGGCCGATGCCTCGCTCGACTGGCAGGCAACAGATGCGTTTCGACTATCTTTGTCCGTCGAGCATGTGGGTGAGTACTTTGTCGATCCCGCGAACACCGCATCTTATCCGGGACATACAGTTCTGGCTGCGCGCGGTGCCTATACGTTCGCCGACCAAACCGAAGTGTTCCTGATCGTACGTAACCTGACAGACGAAGCCTACGCTGACCGGGCTGATCTTGCGTTTGGCAATGATCGTTACTTCCCGGGCGAGCCGCTCAATGCGACGCTGGGCCTGCTTAAAAAATTCTAGGAGAACACCCATGAAACTCTATCAAAGTCCAAAGGCACCCAACCCGGATCGCGTCGTCTTTTTCCTCCGGGCAAAAGGCAGGCTGGATGCTGTCGAGATGATCGACGTGTCGATCATGGAACAGGAACACAAGACGGCGGAATACCGGGCGCTGTCTCCCTATGCCCAGGTGCCGACGCTTGTGCTGGACGATGGCACGGCGATCACCGAGAGCCGGGCAATCTGCACCTATCTTGAAGGGATATTCCCCGAGCCGAACCTGATGGGAACTGATCCCAAGGAAAAGGCTCTGATCGAGATGTGGGACCGCCGTATTGAACTGATGTTCTTCATCCAGTTCGCTGGCTGGTTCCGCAACGCCCATCCGGCCATGGCGCCGCTGGAAGTGCCGCAAAGCCCGGAAGCCGCCGCCAAGAGCGAGAAGGCCGCTCGGACGATGGCCAAGCGCCTTGATGCCCACCTTGCGACACATGAGTTCGTCGCCGCTGACCGGTTCTCGATTGCCGATATCACGCTTTATATCGGTTGCGGATTTTGCCGGGTCATGCAGTGGCAACCGCACAAGGAGCACGAGCATCTTGGCCGCTGGTATGATGCAATGACCGCGCGGGGGTTTGCGAAGGACTAGGCCTCCGCAAACCCGGTTTCGCGTCAGGCGTTCTTGATCGACATGCCGCCATCTACCGGGATGTGCACGCCGTTCAGGAAAGAGGCGGCGGGCAGCACGAGTGACAATGTCATGTTCGCCACCTCTTCAGGGATGCCATAGCGGCGCAGCGGTACGCGGCGCTTGGCATAAATTTCCTTGTGCTCGTCAGGAATGCCGGCGGTGATTCCGGTAATGATCGGGCCGGGGCAGATGCTGTTAACGGTGATGCCTTCACGGCCCAGGTCGACTGCCAGCCCGCGCGTCAGGCCAATTACGCCATGTTTGGCGGCAACATAGGGGCTGTTGCCCGGTGTCGCACCCAGGCCTTCGGTTGAGGCGATGTTCACAATGCGCCCCCAACCATTCTTGCGCATGTAGGGCAGGGCAGCGCGGATGGCGCGCTGGTGCGATGTCAGCATCACATTGATGCTCGGTCCCCAGCTATCCTCATAGCTTTCCTCGCCCACATCGGCCGCCTTGGCAAAGCCAGCATTGTTCACAAGAATGTCCATGCCGCCGAAATGGGCTGCGGCATTGTCGACGACGCGTTTGATGGCGGCCGCATCGGACACATCCATCTCCCAGCCTTTGACATTGTCGTAGCCAGCATCCTGGATTTCCTTGACCACGACATCAACGTCCCCCTGGCGCAGGTCGGTGACGGCCACGTTCGCGCCTTCGCGGGCGAAGAGATGGGCCGTTGCCCGGCCCATGCCGCTGGCCGCACCGGTGATGAGGGCGGTCTTGCCTTTGATCGAACGGGAAAGTTCCTGATATGGGGGCTGGCTCATGTTTTTGGCTTTCTGTATTTGATCGTTCCGGAGAAGTTGAGGACGGGACGCCCGTCGGCGGTGATAATGCCGCGCACGAATGTTATGGACCGGCCCTGACGCAGCACTTCACCGCGGGCCTCCATATATTCACCTTCGCGTGCGCCATCGAGGAATTCCGAATTGAAGGCAACGGTGACGCCATAAACGCCTTCGAGGCCATTATGGGCGATCGCGAACAGCGAGAAGTCGGCGAAGGTCATCAGGCACCCGCCATGCATCACGCCGCCCGCATTCATGTGCTTGCGCTGTGCCCGGAATGCCGCCACGGGGCCTTTATCATCCTCTTTCAGGTAAAACGGCCCTGCGGCCTCGTGCTCAAACGGTTCCTCCGGCCAGGTCTTCCAGCCTTTGAATTCGCCTTCGGTAACTTCGGTTGCGATCATTTGCGCCTTATTCCTCCCTTTTGGCTTTGATACCGCACGGTCACCCTTCGACAAGCATGCCGCAACGGCATATCATGGTTGGGATCAATAATTTACGGGAGCCACCTGATGGCCTTTGACGCCGAAATTCGCGCCGCCCTGATCGAACAGGTTAGCCGGTTCGTGACCGAAAAATGCATACCGATCGAAGCCGAAGTTGGCGACAATGACGTCGTTCCGCAATCCGTCGTCGACGAGATGAAGCAACTCGGCCTTTTCGGCATCGCCGTCCCGGAAGAGTTTGGTGGCCTTGCACTGGATATGGAAACCGAGTGCCTTGTCGCGTTCGAACTGGGCCACACGTCACCTGCGTTCCGTTCTGTTGCAGGAACAAACATCGGCATTGGCAGCCAGGCACTGGTGCTGTTCGGAACAGATGCGCAGAAATCGAAATGGCTGCCCGGCATTGCCAGCGGTGACCTGATAGCCAGCTTTGCCCTCACCGAGCCGGAAGCCGGATCGGATGCGGGCAGCCTGACGACCAAAGCGATCCGCGATGGCGACCATTATGTGATGAATGGCACCAAGCGCTATATCACCAATGCCAACAAGGCCGACCTGTTCACGGTCATGGCCCGCACGGACCCATCGACACCCGGCGCCAAGGGTGTGTCGGCCTTCGTGGTTGAGCGCAACACACCCGGCGTGTCTGTCGGCCAGCCTGAAAAGAAGATGGGCCAGCAGGGCGCACACATCTGCGATGTGATTTTTGAAAATGCGCGTGTTCCGGTCGAAAACCGGCTGGCAGGCGAGGGCGAAGGCTTCAAGGTTGCGATGAGCGTGCTGGACAAGGGCCGCCTGCACATCTCTGCAGTTGCGACTGGCGTATCCGAACGTCTGATCAGGGAAATGGTCAATTACGCCCTTGAGCGCAAACAGTTCGGAAAACCGATCATGGATCACCAGCTGATCCAGGCCATGATCTCCGACAGCCAGGCCGAAACTTATGCAGCCCGCTGCATGATCCTCGACGCTGCGCGTCGCCGCGATGCTGGCGAGGATGTCACCATGCTCGCGTCATGCACGAAACTGTTCGCCACTGAGGCGTGCGGGCGGGTCGCGGATCGCGCCGTGCAGGTATTTGGCGGCGCCGGCTATGTCACCGATTATGGCATCGAGCGTTTCTACCGCGACGTCCGCATCTTCCGCCTCTATGAAGGCACAAGCCAGATCCAGCAGATCATCATTGCCCGGGAACTCGCCCGGGCCGCCAAGGCAGGAAAACTATAAATGTTTGACCACGACCCGACAGACCCGCACGAAGTTGGCCTGAACGCCGAACGCCTTGAGGCGATCCCCGAATACTTCCGCGAGAACTATATCGACACCGGCAAGCTGCCCTGCATGGCGACGCTCGTGTCGCGCGGTGGTGAAATTGCTCTGGAAGATTATTCCGGCACAACCGAGATGGGCGCAGGCGAGCATATCGGGCCGCACACGATTTTCCGCATCTATTCGATGACCAAGCCGATTACGTCACTGGCCGCGATGATGCTGTTCGAGGAAGGCAAGCTGCGCCTCGACCATGATGTAAGCCGTTACATTCCCGAGTTTGCCGATGTCATGGTCTGGGATGCGGGCGACAAGGACAATTTCACGACCCGCAAGCCGGATCGCCCGATGAAAGTGCTGGACCTTTTCACGCACACGTCAGGCATCACCTATGGATTCATGATGCAGCACCCGGTCGACTTTCTCTACAGGCGGGAAAAGATCGGACGTCCCGACGAAACGCTCCAGGCGATGTCGAAACGACTGGCGGCGCTTCCGCTCCAGTGCTCGCCGGGTGCGGAATGGTGGTATGGCCATTCGATTGATGTGCTCGGCGCCATTGTCGAGATCGTGTCAGGCATGGAACTGGATGAGTTCTTCCGCCAGCGGATCACAGGTCCGCTTGGTATGCACGATACCGAGTTCTGGGTACCCGAGGAAAAGATCGACCGTCTCATGGCCTGCTACCAGAAGGACGCAGAGACCGGCGTCACCAGTCTGGCAGACGGGGCTGGCAAGGCTTCGAAACTCTATACAAAACGCCCGACATTGCTGAATGCGGGCGGAGGGCTCGTATCCACGTTGCGCGACTATCATCGCTTCGCTCTGATGCTCTTGCGTGGTGGCACGCTGGACGGCCAACGCTTGGTCAGCCCGAAAACGGTTGAGTTCATGCGTCAGAACCACCTGCCGGGCGGCAAGACGATGCGCGACATGGGCAAGTCCATGTTCACGGAAGTCATGTCAGATGGCGTGGGCTTTGGCCTCGGCGGTTCGGTTGTGACGGATATCATCGCCGGCCAGCAGCCGGGCAGCGAAGGCACGTTCAGCTGGGGCGGCCTTGCGTCGACCTTCTTCTGGATGGATCCGGAAGAAGAGATCATCGCGATTCAGGCGACACAACTGATGCCATCATCGACCTATCCGATGCGCCAGCAATTCCAGCAACTGGTCTACGCGGCGATCGACTGGTGAGCGAGCCGGGTCATAACGCCGTCCGCGATGCGATCCTTATGCTGACGGCCGAGTGCGGCGTTGGCAAGACGATCAGCGCCGAACAGGCCGCACGCGCAGTGAGTGAGGAAAACTTCCAGCGCGTCCTGAAAGATGTGCGCGCGGAAGCTGTGCGTCTTGCCAAGGTGGGAACGATTACGATCTATCGCAAAGGCAAGCCCGTCGACCCTGATACGTTCAAAGGCGTCTACCGGCTGGGCCTGCCTCAGGGTTGATACGGCACGCCATAGCGGCGCAGCTCGGACTCAACCGTGTCACCTGTGATGCGGATCACATAGAGGCGGTCATACTCGGCCGCCTCATTTATTTCAGCGCTAGGATCACCCTCAAGAATTTCCACCAAAGCGGGAGTTGTGTTGGAGTGTCCCACAACCAGAATTCTGCCATTCTGGGAATTCAGAACCGCCGCGAAAGCGGGCAGGTCGGATGCATCGTAGAGGTAGACCGGAACAGAGATGGCCGCAGCCAGCGGGGCGGCCGTCCCGCGCGTTCGCGCATAGTCGGTGGAGTAGATGCGAACGATCCCCGCATCGCCAAGTGTTTCGGCCAGCAGTTCCGCGCGTGCGGCGCCTTCTGGTGTCAGCGATGGGTCATCACCGGCCAGCTTTTCTGCGTGTCGAACGAGATAGATCGTCCGATCCGGTTCAGGCGCCATGACATGTGCGCACCCCGCGAGCAGCAGGATTGCTGCAGCCATTCCCATCAGGTTTCGCCGCGAAACCATTACGCGACCTGTGGACGGACAACAGGGGCCTCGAGTGAGAAAGCGTAATTGCTCGAGCCGTTCTCACGCAGGTGCACGAGGCGTTTCCACCCGTCTTCCATGGTAAAACGCTCCTTGCGCGGCGCCCACCACATGACAAATCCCGGTCCCTGGCTGCGGTCGAGTTGTTCCTGCAAACGACGCATCCCGGCCGGGTGCGTTTTTCCAGAATAGACAAAGCTTCGCATGTCTTCCAGCGACCGCCATCCGGCCATGGTGCAGACGTCCGGCGTTCCGATTTCGCTCGAATAGGGGAATGCCTGATAGAGGTTGCGCCAATGCCCGTCGGGCTGTCTGAGGCCGTGCGTGTGCCAGTGAACACCGTCAAAATTGTCAGCGTCGCTGAAAATACGAGGCAGAATTGCAAGGAATACGCGAACGAATTCATTCTCGAACGTGAACTCACCCTTCGGGCGTGCACCATTGAAATGGATCAATCGGTAGTCCATGCGAATTTCCGCCCCCCGGCCCACAAATGCGTGTGCCGCAAGTTGTCACGGATGCCTTACCCTATTCTTAATCGCATATGGAATCTTACAATCACAACGCGATTATTTGCCCTTGAACTCTGCCTTGCGCTTGCCAAGGAACGCCATCACGCCCTCTTTGAAATCTTCGGTACGGCCAGCTGTGCGCTGGGCAAGGCGTTCGGCGCGGAGCGCGCCATCAAAATCGCCATCGCAGGCGGCCCAGACCAGTTTGCGTGTCAGGGCCAAGGCCTGTGTCGGGCCCTCGGCCAGTTGCTTGGCAATCTGCTTCGCCGTGTCCATCAAGGCGTCGTCTTCGACAACGCGATTGACCAGCCCCCAGGACATGGCTTGCTCAGCCGGAACTTTCTCACCCAGCAGCGTCATCTCCATCGCGCGTGCGCGACCAATCGTGCGAGCGAGCAGGTAGGTCGAGCCGCCATCCGGCACCAGACCGATGCGGCGGAAAGCCTGCAGGAAGTATCCGCTTTTGCCGCAAATCACGAGATCACCGATCAGGCCCAGCGCGCAGCCCACACCGGCGGCCGCACCGTTCACAGCGGTGATGACAGGATGCGGGTGCTCCTGGATGGCCAGGATGAGGGGGTTATAGTGCGTTTCTAGGGCCCGTCCGGCGTCAGGCTGTGAACCGGGATGGCTTAGCGAGGTGCCGCTCCCGGGATTGGCGCCAAGATTGGCGCCGGAACAGAAGCCACGTCCCTTGCCTGTCAGAATGGTGCAGCGCGCTTCCTTGCGGGCTGTCTCGAACGCATGAAGCAGCTCTTGAGCGGTATCGATGCCGCAGGCGTTCATTGTTGTTGCATCATCAAAGCTGATGATGGCCGTGCTGCCGTCCAACTCGTAGGAAATCTTTTCGTAGGCCATCGCTTGTCGCTCCCGGATATGTTTGAACGCAATCTATCCAGTATGGCGCGCATGTGAACGCCTCACGCGGCGGCAATGTATTTCTCTTTGTTAACAGCTGAACGCGGGCTACACTGTTCACAGCAAGAACAGGCATGGGAGAATTCGGCATGGCACTCGACAGCGCAACCGGCAGCGGAATGGAATCGATTCTGACGCGGCAGAAATCTGCAAACCTGCGCGACGGCATTCCGTCGGCGGCGAAGCGGATAGAGTGGATCGACAAGGCGATTGACCTGCTGATTACCCACGGCGACGCCTTTAACGACGCAATGTGCGAAGATTTCGGACACCGCTCGAAAGACCAGTCGGGCTTTACCGACATCGTTTCGTCGATCGCCGCACTGAAATTTGCCAAGAAACATCTTCACAAATGGATGCAGCCTGAAAAGCGGAAGGTGGAATTCCCGCTTGGCCTGCTTGGCTCCAAAGCCCAGCTCCAGTTCCAGCCGAAGGGCGTCATTGGCGTGATCAGCCCCTGGAACTTCCCCGTGAACCTCACCTTCACCCCGCTGGCTGGCGTTTTCGCGGCAGGCAATCGGTGCATGATCAAGCCGTCCGAATTCACCGAAGCCACGTCGGAGCTGATGAAAACGGTCATCGCCCAGTATTACGATGAGGAAGAAGTTTCCGTAATCACCGGCGGCCCGGAAGTCGGCGCTGAATTCACCAAGCTTCCATTCGACCATATCCTGTTCACCGGTGCGACCTCAGTTGCCAAGCACGTTATGCGCGCTGCTGCTGACAACCTCGTTCCGCTCACGTTGGAACTCGGCGGCAAGAGCCCGGTGATTCTTGGCCGCTCGGCTGATATGCAAAAGGCGGCAAACCGCATCATGGCGGGCAAGACGTTGAACGCAGGCCAGATCTGCCTGGCGCCGGACTATGCCTTCGTGCCGAAGGAAAATATTGGAGAATTCACCGCTGCCGCGACCGGCGCTGTCCAGAAAATGTTCCCGAGCGGCCTGAAGGACAATGACGATTACACCTCAATCGTGAACCAGCGGCACTTCGATCGGATCATGGGATATCTTGAGGATGCGCGCGCCAAGGGCGCGGAAGTCATCGAGATTAATCCGACCGGCGACAACTTCTCGCAACAGCCGCACCACAAGATCGCGCCGCATATCATCGTTGATCCCACAGACGACATGAGCGTGATGCAAGATGAAATCTTTGGTCCGATCCTGCCGATCAAATCCTATGGCGAAGCCAAAGACGCGCTTGCCTATATTAACGCCAATCCGCGGCCACTGGGCCTCTATTATTTCGGTGAAGATTCTGCTGAACGAGACACGGTGCTCAACAATACAACATCCGGCGGGGTCACCGTGAATGACGTCATCTTCCATGTGGCGCAGGAAGACTTGCCCTTTGGCGGTGTCGGCCCATCAGGCATGGGCAGCTATCATGGCCGCGAGGGCTTTTACGAGTTCAGCCACAAGAAGTCGGTTTACACGCAGACAGGGAGTGAGATGCTGGCGATGATCAGGCCGCCCTATACCGATGCGTTCCGCAAGCAAATGGCGTCTCGATTGAAACGCTAGGGCAGGTTGCCAAGGGAATCGCCTATACTGGTGGTTCCCTTGCGACTCGTCGCACTGATATGCAGGCAAATGAATGCTGAGTTCCGTTGAAGGTTTCAAATCGGTTGTGCTTGATCAGCTCGGCGAGGGCGTGATCGTCGCCGATGCTGATGGCCGTATCATCAGTGTGAACCGGGCAGCCGAGGAAATTCATGGGCGGGTCCGGCTTGACGTTCCACCAGATGAATATTCAAACAATTACGCGCTCCTCACGATGGACGACCAGCCGTTCCCGCCAGATGAGTTACCCTTGGCGCGTGCCGTGCTCAGGGGTGAGTCTGTTATCGAAGAGCCGTGGAAGATCCGCCGACCTGACGGCTCTGTCATTATTGCTGTTGGCACGGCCCGGCCCGTGCGCAATGCCTCGGGTGAGCAAATCGGCTCTGTGCTGACAATGCGGGACGATACGTTGCGCGTCCGCGCCGAACAGGAATTGCTTGAAGCGATCAAGATAAAAGACACGCTTCTCTTCGAAGTGAATCACCGCGTTCGCAACAGCCTCCAGATCGTTTCATCAATCGTGGCATTACCGCTGAAGCGGGTTGAAGATGAGTTTGCGCGTGAAACACTCGCCTTGACTCAGCAGCGCATCGAAGTGATCTCGGCGACGCATCGCAGCCTCTATGAATTGGGTCAGCATGATGAAGTTGATTGCGTGGCCTTGCTGCCAGATCTGTGCAAGGCCGTAATAGAAACTTATTCCGTGCAAGAGCAAATCGGTTTCATTTGTGAAACGCGCGGCAACCTGGTGCTGCCGGTCAGCAAGGCCGTTTCAATGTGTCTGGCGGTGACCGAACTGGTCACCAATGCGTGCAAGTATGCATTTCAGGGGCGCAGCATGGGCAACGTCAAATTGTTGCTCGATGGGGCCACCGATCAGGTGACGATCAGGGTCGAGGATGACGGTATCGGGTTGCCGGAGGTTTCCGGCAGGAATGAGCGCCGCGGTATTGGGATGATATTGGTAGACTCTCTCGCCAAGTCTCTCGCAGCCGATGTCAGGATTGATTCAAATCGGACCGGCACGCGTATTGCCATCACCTTCATCAAGCCAGAGCCGACCCCTGATCTGTCGCATGCGCTGGTGGCGAACCGGCGCAACAATGACATTTAAGTCCTGACTGCGCCGGATGCGGATTGATTGTTAGCGTTTCAAAAAGGCCGGGACGTCGTCGCCGAAGCCTTTGACGCGTTCAGGGGCTGGCGCCAGGATCGGATCGTCATCCTTGCGCTTCTGATCGCGTGGGGCACGGCCACCGCGTGATCCGCGCTCTGCCCGGGCCGGCTTGTCGCGGGTCTCTGCCTTTTCTGGCTGCTCCGCTTTTTCGACCTTCTCGGTCTTGTCGGATTTTGCGATTCTGGGCGCGCGTTCGCGCTTCGGCTTTTCAGCGCGCTCAGGCTTGGGCGCCTCGTCGGCAGATGCTTCAGCTTGCGGTGCCTCGGCCTTTGGCGTTTTAGCCTTGGGGGCAGCATCGTCTGCTGCGGTCTGACGAGAGCGGCCGCGTTCGGGGCGTTCGCCGCGGCTGCGGCTTCGGCTGCCGCCACGGTCCCCGCGTCCGCCACGACTGGAGCGTTCTTCCGGTGGAAGGTTTTCCAGTTCAGCGAGCAGGCCGTCAGGCATATAGTCTTCGACATCCTGCTGGATCATCTTGAGGACGAAACCCCAGGACTTATCATCCGCAGGCGACACGATGGTGAAGCTTTCGCCCGTGCGTCCGGCGCGACCTGTCCGGCCGATCCGGTGAACATAGTCTTCGTCTTTTGGTGGCGGCGAATAGTTGAACACGTGACCAACATCAGGAATGTCGAGGCCGCGCGCGGCGACATCGGACGCCACAAGCAGTTTCAGGTCACCGTCGCGAAAGCGTTGCAACACTTCGGTACGGAATGCCTGCGGCAGGTCGCCATGGATAGCGGCCGCGTCATGGCCATGCTTTTGAAGCGAGGCCGCGACAATATCGACTTCGACCTTCCGGTTGCAGAATACGATGCCATTCTTCACGTCACGCGATTCGATCACGCGGCGCAGGGCCGTGCGCTTGGCCTTCGCGTCGTTCGACGGAATGTGTACGACATGCTGCGTGATCGTCTTCGCAGCGTCAGTTGGGCGGGCAACCTCGATCTTGACCGGATCGCGCTGGAAGGTCTTTGCCAGTCTCTGGATGTCGGTCGGGAAAGTTGCCGAGAAAAGCAGCGTCTGGCGCTTGACCGGAATCTTCGAGACGATTTTCTCGATATCGGGAATGAAACCCATGTCGAGCATGCGGTCGGCTTCGTCGATAATGAGATAGTCGACGCCCATCAGCAGCAGCTTGCCACGTTCGAACTGATCCATCAGGCGGCCAGGCGTGGCGATCAGCACGTCAACGCCGCGCTGGAGCAGGCCTTCCTGTTCCTTGAAGCTGACACCGCCGATAAGCAGGGCCATGGTAAGCTTTAGGTGCTTGCCGTATTTCTCGAAATTCTCAGCCACCTGGGCGGCGAGTTCGCGGGTGGGGCAAAGAATCAGGCAGCGCGGCATGCGGGCCCGGGCGCGTCCACGCGCCAGACGGTGGATCATCGGCAGCACAAAGGCGGCTGTCTTGCCGGTGCCGGTCTGGGCAATGCCCGTTACGTCGCCGCCAGCGAGGATGTGGGGGATGGCTTCCAGCTGGATTGGCGTGGGGATTGTATACCCAGCCTCTTCTACAGCCTTCAGCACGTTCGGCCCGAGGCCGAGGTCAGCAAATGTTACGTCGTTCAAAGTGTTTCCAGTCCAAGGATTGTTGATAATACCCGACGCTGCCCGAATGGCAGCCTTGCCGGGCGAATCCTGAGCCCGGAGCGTCTGTTGCGCTGCACATAGTTCAAATTGTGGAAAAGGTGAAGGGTTCTCAGGCAGAATGGTCAATTCGGGCTGGAGAAGCCTGAAGTCCGGGACACTGGTATCCACCGCATCCCCCTGTCCACCGCCCCAAAAAAAGACCCGCCGTTTCCAGCGGGTCCTGTTCTTTGGTCTGATGCCGAGTTCTACGCGAGGTTCTTGTTCGCGAAGTCCCAGTTGATCAGGTTGTTCAGGAACGCGTCCATGTAGTTTGGACGGCTGTTCTGGTAATCGAGGTAATAGGCGTGTTCCCAGACATCCATGGTCAGGATTGGCGTCACGCCCGCCTCGGTCAGCGGAGTTTCGGCGTTCGGTGTCTTGGTGATGGCGAGCTTGCCGTCCTTTTCGACGAGCCAGGCCCAGCCTGAACCGAACTGGCCGCCACCGGCTGCCTTGAAGTCTTTGACGAACTGGTCGTAGCCGCCGAGATCGCGGTCGATCATTTCAGCCGCCTTGCCGGTCGGCTTGCCGCCGCCACCAGGTTTCATAGAGTGCCAGTAGAAGGTGTGGTTCCACACTTGCGCCGCGTTGTTGAACAGGCCGGCTTTCGACTTGTCGCCAGCTGCCTTGTTGATGATTTCTTCGAGGGTGGCGTTCGCCAGGTCCGTGCCTTCGATCAGGCCGTTCAGGTTCGTCACATAGGCCTGGTGGTGCTTGCCGTGGTGGAAGTTGAGGGTTTCCTCGGAAATGTGGGGGGCGAGATCGCCGCGACCATAAGGGAGGTCCGGAAGTGAAAATGCCATGTCAGCGTCCTTTCTTGCATAAGATTGACTGGTGTATCAGCGCGTCTTCCCACATATGGGTTCCATGTCAAACGAGACCAGCCCCTTGAGCAAAAGACAATGGAAGGCGATTGACGCCCGTGTAAAGCGCGTTGACGAAGATCGCTGGATATCGAGCCGCTTTGCTCCCGAGATCTATCGTAACTCCCTGATAGCACTTTACGCGCTGGCCTACGAGCTGGCCCGTGTCCGCCTCGCCGTCACGGAAGAAACACTCGGCGCGATCCGGTTCCAGTGGTGGCGCGATGCGCTCACTGAAATTGCCGAGCAAAAGCCGCCCCGTGCCCATGACGTTTGCCTCGCCCTGTACGAAGAGGTCGCGTGCCAGCGCCTCAAGGTCGGTGCGTTGCAGAAACTGGTCGACGGATACGAGGCCGCCTTCGAGGCTGAAGACAGGTCGCGCGAGCCGGAAGCCTGGCTGGCGGCGACCGCCGCCAGCGTTTTGGCCGGTGCGCATGGCTGGGGAACCGAGATACAGCAGGTCGCACCAGCCTATGCCGCGGCCCGGCGCAGCGAGACCAAGGCCTTCGGTCCGCACGTGGCCCTGGCACCGAAACCTATCCGTCCGGCAATCGCTCACTTTCGCTTGCGGAAGTTCTATTGCGATGGCCGCAACCCGAA
>JAVJOM010000008.1:0-19109 GCA_040216775.1 Hyphomonas sp. | reverse complement strand
GACTCGATGGTCATCATCACGGAATGGGATCAGTTTCGCGCGCTAGATTTCGACCGGGTGAAGGCTGCGCTCAATACCAATATCGTGGTAGACTTGCGTAACATTTATTCTCCTGACGACATGGCGGCCCGCGGGTTTGCCTATACATCCATCGGACGGCCGAAACCCTAGCAATTCAATCCAGACCGGAAACCTGACATGAAATTCTTCGTTGATACTGCCGACACCAAGGATATTGCCGAGCTTGCTGCAACCGGCTGAAGACCCTGTCAGCGCTGAGGCCGTTGCGACGGATGTTGACGGCATGGTCAGTGAAGGTTGCAAGCCGGCTACTGTCCCCTGACGGATAAAGATCTTGAGGCCTTTCTGGCTGACGCAAAGAAAGCGGATATCATAATCTGAAACCTTGTCTCCAGCGGGTCCAGCAGCATTTATGTGGCATCAGAGTTTCCAAAATTAGTGTCAGTGTGGAAGGGTTATCGACCTCGCTCCGGGTCGAGTGCAACGGAGCCCCCCACATGATACCGATTGTCCAGCCTCGACAGACCCGGTCGTTCATGCTTGGCTTCGAGCGCGTCCCACTGCCCTTTTTCTTTGTATGAGCTGCGGTTCGTGCGCGTGCGTTTCGATGCACTCTATCGCAATCCACTCGGCATGATTTAAATGGACCCAAATCAATACTGAAGAATGGCGCGGCCTATGGATGAAGACGAAACAATCGTGAAACTCCAGGGGCGTTCGCAGACCCTGTATCGGCGCGACCATATCAAGGCCGACGGGCGCAGCGTTTCGCTCTACGGATTTACATCGCCGTCAGGCTTGACCGGTCTGGAGCTTGTTGGTCTCGGTAATCATCGCTCCGAACTTCGCAGGGATCCGCTTCGCAATACTTGGGCCATATATTCGCCTCACCGCCAATCACGAACGTTCATGCCTGCAAGGACTGCCGATCCACTCGCTCCCTGGCGCGCGGGGTGTGCACCTACGGAGATACCTTTTTCGGAGTTTGAACTCGCCATCTTTGACAATCAGTTCTCCAGTCTTCAAACGGGTGACGCCGGATCCGTGCCAAGCCAATGGGCATCCGGCCCGGCGACTGGCCATTGCGAAGTTGTTGTCTACACTTCCGAGTCCGAAGGCGACCTTCAAAGCATAGGGCAAGAACGGCGGGTCCTGCTTATTGAAGCGCTCATCGACCGGTACCTGTCTCTTTTCGAAGGGGGCGCCGCCTATGTCCTGCCATTCGAAAACCGAGGCCAGGAAGTTGGCGTGACTCTGACCCATCCTCACGGCCAGATCTACGCATTTGACATCGTTCCAGAACCACAGGCGGCCGCCTCGCGGGCTTTCGCATCCGGCTATGACTTGGCTGCCGATCACGCCTCCTGGAATGGCACTTTCGATATCGCCTCAGACGATGGATTCGTCGCGTTCTCTCCTCCGTTTGCCAGGTTTCCCTTCGAAACTTGGATCATGCCCAAACAGCCCTGCCGTGGGCCATGGGAACTTGGCGCCGATGATATACACGCTCTCGCCCGCATTCTCGGGGATATTCCACGACGACTCGATGGCTTGTTCGGTGCGCCGATGCCCTACATGATGAGCTTTCAGGCTGCGCCACGTCAGGCCAGCGATGAGTTTCAGTTCACAGTCCAGTTTTTCCCAATCATGCGTGACGCGTGTCGCCTGAAATATCTTGCCAGTGTGGAGCAGTTTACGGGTGTATTCACAGTCGATGTCGTACCGGAACAGGCAGCCGAGAGGCTGCGGGCACTATGAGAAACCCATCCAGTCTCGTCACGCAGGAGGCAAAGGTTCCGTGCCGTGTGAACCTTATCGGTGAGTGGATTGATTTTAATGGCGGCATGGTTTTGCCAATGGCGTTGGCGCCATCGGTGACCGTGAAGATAGCTGCCAATGGAACGGCTATGGACCGAATCAAATCCACAAGCTTCGCAGCGAGCCAGGATTTTGCCATCGACGCACCCGCAGATGGCCATTGGTCGGATTATGTTCGCGGCGCGTTGCAGTATGCGCGAGAGCGAAACTGGATCGAGAGTGGACAAGAGGTGAGCGTCGAAAGCAGCATTCCTGTTGGGGCGGGGCTGTCATCTTCAGCCGCCATCATTGTCGCGACGCTAAAAGCAGCAAGCATTGGCTTTCCAGACGTAGATGGGGAGACGGTAGCGTTCGCAGCGAAGGAAATCGAGAACAACTTCATCGGCGTGCCATGCGGTATCATGGACCAGATGGCGGTTGCGTTGGGAGAGCCCCGTACAGTGCTGTCGCTTGACACCCGAGATTGCTCGCATGAGCTGCTCGACCTGCCGGATACATGGTCAGTCGTGGTGATTCATTCAGGTGTCCGACGGGCGCTTTCCGACGGGCGCTACCGTGCCCGGCGCGACCAATGTCTTGAAGCCGCGGCGATACTTGGTGTGGAATACTTATGCGACGCCAGTTTGCTGTCGATCGACGTTCTGGATGTACCGCTCAATAATATAGCCCGACATGCAATATCCGAGGCGATGCGGTCCAAAGAGGCTATCGCGGCCCTTCGCACGGGTGACCGTCATACATTCGGTAGATTGATGAATGAGAGCCACGGCTCGCTTCGCGACGATATGGAAGTCTCCATCCCGGAAATCGATCAACTGGTTGCCGACGCTGTCAGCCTCGGTGCTGACGGAGCACGCATCACGGGCGCGGGATTCGGCGGCTGCATCGTAGCGCTTGTTGAGTTGGAACGCATGGAAGCTTGGTGGAGCGCGCTAAAATGTCGACATCCTTCTATCGAGTGGATCGCTTGAGTGAGGACGACTGGTCAGACTGAGATTGTCTCGCACGAATGGCGCATCAAGATAGACGCCGCGCGCGGAGGCCAGATCGTCAAATGCACCTGGAGGGATCAAGAAATCTTTGCGCCTGGTCGGCCCGGATTCTGGCCGGTCGATCAGCATGCCGGTTGCTTCCCGCTTGTCCCATTCTCGAACCGGATCCGGGATGCTGCGTTCACATTTGAAGGACGTAAGGTTCTTCTTTCAGAGCCCGAATTCGTCATGCCTCATGCCCTACACGGCGCGGGATGGCGACAGGCTTGGACGATTCGGGAGGACCTCCCCGATTGTGTTAGGATGACGTTTGATCACCTTGATGGGCAATGGCCCTGGCCATTTCACGCCACGCAAGTTGTTCAGGCAGACGCAACTAGTCTAACGCTTTCAGTGTCCATATTGAATACGGGCCATCAGCGAATGCCCGCCGGACTTGGGCTTCATCCGTATTTTCCTCGCACGGTCGATATGCGGATGAGGTTGGCAGCCGAAGGCTATTGGCGCACGGACCCAGACAATCCCTATTTGCCAGTCGCCTGGTGTGCGATATCGCCTGAAACAGACTTTGGTGGGTTTCGGAGTCTGAAAGGCATGGACCTGGACAACTGCTTCACGGGTTGGAATGGACATCTCACGCTGGATTACCCAACCAATAGGTTTCGCATTTCGATGCACGCGAGCCGCGAGCGAGGCAATCTTGTCATCTACTATCCCGGCGAAGGCGAAGTATTTTGTTGTGAACCGGTGTCTCACGCTAATAATGCAATAAACGTTGAGAATATACCCGCGACGCAGGCGATGGACATACTGGCGCCGGGAGAAACACTTTCCTTCAAAATGAACCTATCTCCGCAATATCTGCCGATAGAAAATGATCGATAATCGAAAGACTGGCTCTGCAGTCATTTCGGTCAAGGGCAGCCTGGAAAGCACGATCACGCTGCTCGGCGTTTCACTGGCAGGCGTGACCCCTACTATCTTCAGGTTCTGACAAGCTGACGCGAGGGACAGTTCTGTCGAAGATGGACAAGTCACGCGCGCCTGCGCACATTACGTTCTGAAGCCTCCAGCAAGGCGTGCCCGCTACGGTGTGCCACCAATGACTGGCCGGACAAAAATCAGAGGGAGATGTAAATGCCATCCAAGGTCCACGGGAAAACTGACCCAAAATTTGATGCCGTAAAGCAGGAATTCGAGCGCAATTTTGCCGAGCGCGGCGAAGTGGGCGCCTCCGTGTGTCTGTCAGTGAACGGCGAGACGCTGGTGGACCTGTGGGGCGGCAAGGCCAACCCGGAAACCGGCGAGGACTGGCAGGAAGACACGATCTCAATCGTATTCTCATGCTCCAAGGCCGCAACGGCCCTGTGTGCCCATATCCTGATTGATCGTGGCGAACTGAACCCCAGTGCGCTTGTCGCCGAATACTGGCCGGAATTTGCCAAGAACGGGAAAGAGAAAACGACCGTCCAGATGATGCTGAACCATGAGAGCGCGCTGCCGGCGCTGCGCGATCCGGTCAGGCCGGGCGGGTTCGCTGACTGGGATTATATGGTCCAACGCATGGCGGACGAGGAAGCGTTCTGGGAGCCTGGCACGCGCAACGGTTATCACATGATCAATTTCGGCTGGACGGTTGGCGAACTCGTGCGTCGAGTTTCCGGCAAGTCGCTCGGCACATTTTTCCGCGATGAAGTGGCAAGCAAGACCGGCGCGCGGTTCTGGCTTGGCCTCCCGGAAAGCGAGACCGTGTCTATAGCGCCGATCCGCATGTACGAGCCCAAACCCGACGATGTGCCGACCGAGTTCACAATCAAGCTGATGACGGAACCGGATTCGATCCAGCACAAATCCTTTCTCAATACCGGCGGATGGGACTTCAATGACCGCAAAGGACAGGCGGCCGAGATTGGCGGCGGCGGGGGCCTGTCGAATGCGCGCGGGCAGGTGGCGATGTATACGCCGCTGGCCACCAATGACGGCACGCTGGTGTCATCTGACCGACTGGCGAACATGACGATGGTGTCGACGGCCACGCAAAAGGACGCGACGCTCTTGATCCCGTCCCGCTTTGCCTCGGGCTTTATGAAGTCGATGGACAATCGGGGCCTGAACCTAGGCCCCGGCACCAGCGCCATCATCGGCGACAAGGCATTTGGGCATGTCGGTGCTGGCGGTTCGATCGGCTTCGCCGACCCGGAATGCGGACTGGCCTTCAGCTATACGATGAACCAGATGGGTGGCGGCCTTTTGCTGAATGATCGCGGGCAAAGCCTGATTGATGCGACTTACATGGCGTTGGGCTATCGCACCAACGAGCCAGGGGCCTGGGTGCGGTGAAGTTCGAACCGGACACGTTTGGCAAACTGAATGCAGATGATTACGATCTGCTGCATGATCCGGGGACAACGGATGAAACCGTCGCCTTGATTGCGCAGATTGCTGCAGGTGGCCGGACGCTGGAACTCGCAATCGGCACGGGCAGGATCGCGTTGCCTCTCGCAGCGCAGGGTCTGGACATTCACGGCATTGAAGGCTCTCCAGAAATGGTGGCGAAGTTGCGGGAAAAGCCGGGCGGCGAGGCCATCCCGGTGGTGATCGGAGACTTTGCCGATGTCGCGGTGACGGGACCGTTCGATCACGTGTTCCTTGTCTTCAACACGCTGTTCAATCTGACTTCGCAGGAACAACAGGTGCGGTGTTTCCAGAATGTCGCGAACTGCCTGGGCGATGGGGGGACGTTCCTGGTCGAGACGTTCGTGCCCGACGTGACGCAATATCGCGGCGGGCAGAACCTGCGCACGATGCAGGTAGGTTTCAAATCAGTCTGGCTGGAGGCGACAATGCATGATCCGGTCAGGCAAGTAGTTGAGCACCAGCGCGTTCGCATCACCGAGGATGGTACGCGCCTCGTCCCGCTGCTGATGCGTTATGCGTGGCCTTCGGAGATTGATCTTATGGCGCGTCTGGCAGGGTTGCGCCTGAAAGAGCGGTGGGGCGGCTGGCACCGCGAGCCGTTTACGGTAGACAGCAAGATGCATGTCTCGGTTTACGAGAAGGTCGCAGCAGACACGTGACGTCCAATATGGCGCTCGTGTGGCTAGCGATGCTTAGCCTGCGTCATCCGCTTCGCCCATGCCGCGTTGCTTGCCAGCGGCAGCGATGGCTTTTCGGGCGCGTTCCACGCCTTCGCTGCGCGCTGGCGGTGCCATGATTTCCGGCGGGTCGGTTTCCTGCAGGTAAATTGTCCTGCTCGGGAACGCGAAGCCGGTACCAGCCTTTTCGATGATGTCCATCACCGCGACCCCGAACTCTTCCTTGATCGCGAGCCATTCGCCCCAATCCTTCGTCTTGGTGAACGTGTAGATCAGGAAGTCGATAGAGCTGGAATTGAAGCTGTCGACGCGCACGAACAGGGCCGCAGCAGGTGGTTTGGCGAAACGATCATCATTCCACAGCCAGCTTTCGATTTCATCGCGAATATATTTGAGTTGGTCGACCGTGGTGCGGTATTCGACGCCCACAATCCACTTGATGCGCCGATGCGTCATGCGGGAGAAGTTCGTGAGCGCGGCATCCGACAAGGCGCTGTTGGGAACATACACCGGGCTCTTGTCGAAGCGACGCACGAGCGTTGAGCGGAAATTGATCTTCTCCACCGTTCCCTCGACCACGCCGTCCACCTTGATCCACTCACCGGGAATGAAGCGCTTCTCGGTGATGATCAGGATGCCGGAGATCAGGTTCTTGAAAAGATCCTGCGCGCCGAGGCCGACCGCGATACCCAAAACACCAAGACCGGCGAGCAGCGGCGCGATCTGTATGCCCCATTGCTCCGCCACAGCGCCCAGGCCGAGCACAATCAGGAGCACCTGTAGCGCCTTGACCATCCAGTCAACAGCGGCGGGCGAAAGGGCATTGCGCAGATTGGTGAACATGAACTCGAACGCATTCACGGCGCGCGACAATGTCCAGAACACGGAAAGTGTGATGATGGAACGCAGAAGGCGGTTGGCGTAGATTTCGGCCTCGCCGGAAATATTGGTCACCTGAAGGGCGATGTAGATGCCGATGATGACAGGCACGACCTTAAGCGGCGTCGAAATTGACCTGACAAGCGCATCGTCCGATCGCATCTTCGTGCCAGCCGTGAAACGCATGATCGAAGCGACGATCAGGCGTGCAAACAGGCCGCGTACAGCCAGGGCAATAAAGATAATGAAGACGGAAATGACGATTTCGCCGAACGTCAGACCGTATGCCCCTTCATTCCAGATTGAAGCGATGTAGGCGGTGGCGTTCTTCAGCCATGAGGGGGCTGTTTCATCAAACCATGCGGATAGAGAGGAAAGGGCCAAAATGAGCTCCATGTCTGCGCCTTGCGGCCGGGCGGTGGAACCTTGCGTGCTATTCGGTGTTTCGGCCCGTGTGAAGGCGTAGAGGTCAGGTTGTCGTGTCGCGCCACTCGCCGGGAGGGAGCCCGGCCAGGGCCCAATCACCGATTCGCGAACGGATAAGACGCAGTGTTGGATAGCCGACAGCGGCGGTCATGCGGCGGACTTGCCGGTTGCGGCCTTCTGTGATGGTCAGGCTGATCCAGCTGTCCGGCACGGATTTGCGAACACGGATCGGTGGATTACGGGGCCAGAGGTTTTCAGGCTCAGAAATGGCTTCGGCTTTGGCCGGGGCGGTTTTTCCGTCTTTCAGCGTGACGCCGGTGCGCAAGGCCTGCAGTGCGGCTTCATCCGGCACGCCTTCGACCTGTACCCAGTATGTTTTCGGCTGTTTGAATTTCGGATCACTGATTCGATTTTGGAGTTGGCCGTCATTGGTGAGGACAAGCAGGCCCTCGCTGTCCTGATCGAGACGTCCGGCTGCATAGACGCCCGGCACGTCGATAAAGTCAGACAGGGTTTTGCGCGGCGATCCTGCGGTCCCTGCATCAGTGAATTGCGACAGGACGCCGAACGGCTTGTTGAACAGGATCAGGCGGGAGGACACGAGCCTATTCCTGCACCACCGCGTGGAGCGCCTTGAGCTGTGTCAGCAGCATCTTGGCACCCGAGATCGGCAGGCAGCTTGGCGCATCGCACAGCGCGGCATCAGGATCCGTGTGAAATTCGAGGAATACGCCATCAGCCCCTGCGGCCACAGCCGATTTCGCGATGATCGCGACACCGTCGCGCCGGCCGCCGGTCGATGCGCCACCTGTGCGCGGGTCGGCGCCTGGCAGCTGAACGGCGTGCGTGGCATCAATGGTGACCGGGCAGCCAAGTTTTTTCATTTCCGGTATGCCCAGCATGTCGACGACGAGATTGTTGTAGCCGAAGCTGGAGCCGCGCTCGCAGAGGATGACCCCGACATCAGAGGCTTCGCCGATCTTGGTGACAATGTTCTTGGTGTCCCAGGGCGCGATGAACTGAGCCTTTTTGACCTGCACGATGCCGCCAGCCTTGGCAGTGGCTCGGGCGGTGGCGACGACCAGATCGGTCTGGCGGCAGAGAAAGGCGGGTATCTGGACGATGTCGGCGACAGCCGCGACGGTGTCGGCCTGTCCGGTTTCATGCAGGTCGGTGCAGATTGGCACGCCCAGTTCGGCCTTCACTTCCTTCAGTATCTTCAGGCCGTCTTCCAGACCCGGCCCCCGATAGGAGTGGATTGACGAGCGGTTCGCCTTGTCGAAGCTGGCCTTGAACACGAAGGGAAGGCCAAGTTCGGCGCAGATGGCTTTCAATTGTGACCCGACAGTCAGTGCGAGTTCCTTGTTTTCCAGCACATTGAGACCTGCGATCACGGCAAGCGGTTTGCCGGTTCCGATGGTCCATCCGGATTTCGCGTGGGTCAGGCTGGTCATGGTCTCGTCTCCGAAATGGCGTTGCCAAGGCAATTAGCCCTGTTTCAGCCGAAACGTAACCCGCGACCTTCACGCCAAGAATCAAAGAAGCCGCCCTGTCGAGGGGCGGCTTCCGTGAGCCCATGGGGCTAGTTGGGTCCGGGCGGCGTTACAGCTGCCCTACCATATCTCTACGTGTTGATTGGAGGCTGCTCCAGCCAGACACCATAGGACACAGACCCAACGGCCTCACCTGGTTTCTCACTCGACATGGATCACCTCCTTTCAAACGTGCTGCTTGCACGGACTTTTGTCCAGGACCATCCCGGACAGGATGAAGTTAAGCATGATTTGCGCCAATTAAAAGTAAACATGACGCCATTCCGGTGATCTTTTGGCGTCCCATATGAAAAACGCCCGGACAGTGGGTCCGGGCGCGATTCGAATGCTTGAAAATCAGGCGCTTAGCTTAGTCTGAAGCGATCACACCGATGGCGAGGCCAATAATGGCACCTGTGGCGACTGACGCGAGAATCGCATCTCCCCGGTCATAATCGCGTGCCCAATAGTAACCGCGTGGTGGATCATACAGGCCGTAGCGATGGTAGTCGCGGATATACACTGTGTGGTTGTGGGGGTGGTAATATCCCCCGACAGCGTAGCGCGGTACGTAGTGACGCGGCGGCGCATAGTGGCGCGGTCGGGCGTAGTAGCGGCGGGGTGGCGCGTAATGGGCGCGGGCCGGCGGTCGGCTGTAATAGCGATGGTTCTTCTGGTGGCGATAAGTGTCACGGCGGTTGTTGTGGCCACGATAATCCTGTCGCCGATCACCGCGATACTCATTGCGGCGGTCGTGGCCGCGATCAGCACGACGGTTGTTATCGCCGCGATTGGCGCCGCGGTCATTGTTGCCACGGGAATATTCTCCGCCGCGATTATTATCGCCGCGTCGCCCCTGGTCAGCGCTGGCAATGGGCGCTGCGAGCAAGCCGACGGTTGCCGTAGCAGCCAGCAGGCGGGCAAGGTTCTTCAACAGTTTCATGGCGTTCGAGCCTCCTGTGGATCGCCGCACATTTGTGCAAGCTTGAGGCAAGTATTATCGGTTGCGGGCTGAACTCCACCTGAACGCCATGTTAAGGGAAGCGCATGTCAGACTTCGGCGATCTTCGCGTATCAGGCGAATTGACGGTTCCCGCCTGGGAACTGAGCGAAGCCTTTGTGCGTGCGTCCGGGCCAGGCGGCCAGAATGTCAACAAAGTGTCTTCGGCGGTGCAACTGACATGGAATGTTGGAGCGTCGTCATTGCCGCCTGAGGTCAAGGCCCGGTTTTCCAAACTCTATGCCAGCCGTATCACGAATGATGGCCGCATGATGCTCGAGGCGAGCGAGCATCGCAGCCAGCCTTTAAATCGAGAGGCGGCCCGGAAGCGGCTGGCGCAGATGATCCTGAAGGCATCAATCCGCCCGAAACGCCGCGTTGCGACGCGTCCAACGGCAGGCAGTGTGCGCCGCAGGATCGCGTCAAAGAAACGCCGGGGCGAAATCAAGTCGCTGCGAGGCAGCGTCGAGACCGACGATTAGCCTTCAAGTTCTGCCTTGATGGCGGCGTCCAGCTTGGCCATATCCGCGCCTTCGATATGTGTTTCACCAACAAAGAAGCCTGGCGTGCCGCCGACACCGAGCGCGCGACCCAAATCCTTCATGTCAGCCAGCTGTTTCTGGATTTCCATGGATTTCATGTCAGCGCGCATTTTCTGAACGCTGATGCCAAGCGATTCAGCGATAGAATCGATGCGCTTCTCGGTCAGATCATCATTGGACTTCAGATCCATGAGCGCGATGTGCATCTCATTATACTTGTCCTGCTTGCCTGCGGCGAGCGCGGCCAGTGCGGCGGTTTCGCTGATGCCACCAAAGATCGGCAGCTCCTTGAATACGACACGGACCTTCCCGTCATACTGGGCCGGCAGGGCCTGGATCGTATCCACTGAGCGTTTGCAATAACCGCAACGATAATCGAAGAATTCAACAACAGTCACCTTGGCATCGGCTGGGCCAACGAAATGGTCGCTGGCAAGGGCGTAGAGATTGTTCTTTTCTTTCTTGATCGCCACTTTCGCGGCGTCAGCGGCCTCTGCGCGCTGTTTCTCACTGAGTGCGACAAGCGCATCCTCGATGATTTCGGGATTTTCCATGATGTAGTCGCGGATGATCGCTTCGACTTCGGCCCGTTTCATGTCGCCGGAAGACGAATCCTGCGCGCAGGCTGGTGTCAGGGCAATGGCGGTCATCGCCGCTGCGGTGAACAGTTTGCGTATCATTACAAGGGCCTTTTCAATGGTCAGACAGGTGTATCATGAAGCGCATGTATACGATCCAAACGACAGGCGTCCATTGCGACTGACAGAAAGTTGATCAGCGACCCGTCATTGTGAAATCACCGAAGGGCATCTCTCGGTCACTGGTCTGAACCGAGAATCGCGGACCGCGATTGGCGCGGTTGTAGAAGTCGCGATTGTCTGGATTGTTCGGATCAGTGATCAGGAGAATGTCGTCAGCTCGGCGGTATGTAATCGTGCCACGTTCCAGCTGTTCTACAGCGCGGTGCGCAAATGAATTGGCGCGCACGATGTCGCCGATGGAATAGGCAGACTCTGCGGTGGCCAGCTGCGCTTCAGCGCGGCGGCCCTGCTTTTCAAGCGTTATGGCAAGTTGCGCCCACGCAAATGCGTTCTCCGGTTCGACAATCAGCGCATCACGCAGGGCTGCTTCAGCAAGCTCGACATCGCCCGGCTCGTCCCGGGCGTTCAACGAGCGCGCATAGTTGATCAGCAGAAGCGGCTGGCCAGGTTTCAATTCCAGCGACCGCGCGTGCGGCGCGACCGATTCCGCCGTGCGACCGCTTTCGAACAGGATCTGGCCCTTCAGTTCATGGAAGTAGGGATTGTCCGGCTGGTCAACCAACAGCGAGTCGACCTCGTGGAGGGCAACATCAATATCGGATGCCTGCATGGCGGCGATCGAGCGGGCATAGCGGGCGGGTGCGCTGACATCGCTGGCAGGGTATTCGTTGCGCACCTTGTTGGCTGTATCGAGGAAGCCGATCAGCTTGGCGCGCATCATTTCATACTGAAGCTGCTCACGCTCGCTCGGTGGCTCGTCGATAAAGCCCGATTGCTCGGCAAGTGAGCGCACGGCGCGGATGCGGTCCGACGCGAGTGGGTGCGAGCGGAAATAAGGGTAACGGCGCGCATTGGACAGCACTTCCTGATACCGGAATTTCTCGAAGAATTCGACGATGCCGCCGGTCGATTGGTGCAGCTGGCTCAGGTATTCGACCGCAGCGGCATCAGCCATGGATTCCTCGGACCGCGTGTGCACGAAGAAGTTGAGGGCCGCGAATTGTTGCGAGCTGCCAATCAGCGCGGCGCCTGCGCCACCTTCGCCGGCAGCAATGGCGAGGATGCCGAGGCCAATCGAAACCAGTGCCGGCCGCGAGGCGACCTGGGCGGCGCGCTGGCGGCTGACGCTGTGACCGCAGGCGATATGGCAGGTTTCGTGGGCGATGACGCCCTTGATCTGCGCAGACGATTCCGCTGCGATGATTAGGCCAGTATGGAGGTGGATATTCTGGCCGTTCGCCACGAAAGCGTTCAGGCTCGGATCATTGATGATGTAGAAACCGACATCAGCGGGTTTCAGGCCGGCGACCTCCAGGATTGGATCGGTCCACTCGCGCAGGGTCTCCTCGATCTCCGCATCGCGGATGAGACCTTGGGCAGACGCTGTAAAGGCAATCAACGCGGCGGCGATGGCCGATGCTGCTAGACGCAGGACGTGTCGCGCCATGAGTGGCGTCTCCTCTTGGTGGAACCAACCGGATGAACTTAAGCAACCGCGCCGGTATTGGCGAGGGGGCAGCAACATCCATGACATAAATGTCAGGAAGCACCTGAGGCGAATATGAACGCGAGTTCGGGATCTACCTGAATGCCGGTTTCCGTTCCGGCTTGTGGCGCGAGCCCCCGCGGCACCAACGAGGTCAGCCTGAGCTTGCCCACATCAAGCACCAGCCGGGTCATGGGGCCGGTAAGGTGGCTGGAGACGACCCGGGCGCGCACTGGAGCCGTCACGTCGGGGATGAGGCCTTCCGGGCGGATCACGACGGTTGCATCCGGGGCGACAGGCTGAGCCAGAAGGCCAGCGGGAACATCGCGGCCGGCAAGCCGGTTCACCGGACCTAGGGCCGCCGCGATGTCGGCGTCATGGGGCTTAAGGTAGACGTCACTTGCCAGTCCCTGCTGCAGAACACGGCCCGCCTTCATGATCGCTATGTGATCGGCACACTCCAAGGCTTCAGACGGATCGTGGGTGACAAGTAGCGCGGGAATACCCGCTTCGCGCACCGCTTCCAGCGCGACTTCCCGCACGCTGCCGCGCAGGGACGGGTCGAGGCCGGAAAAGGGTTCGTCCATCAGGATAGCGGCGGGCCGGGGGGCGAGAGCGCGGGCGATGGCGACGCGTTGCTGTTCCCCGCCGGACAATTCGTGGGGGTAGGCGGCGCTGCGGGCACCAAGACCGAGGCGCGAAAGCCATTGCGCGGCGATGGTGCGAGCCTGGTCTTTTGGCAGGTCTGCGAGACCGAAGCCGATATTCTGCAGGGCTGTCAGATGAGGAAAGAGGGCAAAATCCTGAAATATCAATCCGATACGCCGCTTTTCGGGGGGCAGAGTGTGGCGCGTATCAGACAGGACAATGTCGCCGAGGCGTACGTCGCCGTCATCAACCGGCTCAAGACCGGCGAACAGGCGTAGCAGGGTGGACTTGCCGGCACCGGACCCGCCAAGGAGCGCCGTGATGGCCCCCGGCGCGAGGTCCAGCGACACGCCGGAGACCACGGCGAGGCCATCATACAGGCGGCTGACACCCCGTGCCGAGAGTGGGGTAGGTGCGGGGGTCATAGGGGGGCTCCGGGGCGCGCACGTGATAGTCGCCATGACAGGTAGATGACGGGGATGAGACCGGCCAGCGTAATGAGCAGGGCGGGCAAGGCAGCGGCAGCGAGGCGCTCATCCGACGCATAAGCGTGGGCGCGCACTGACAGCGTATCCCAGTTGAACGGGCGCAGCATCAGGGTGGCGGGCAGTTCCTTGAGCGATTCCACGAACAGGATCAGCGCGCCCGCAGTGGCACCGGACAGGGCAATGGGAAGGTCGACTTCACGGGCTCGGCGCAGCGGCGAAGCACCGAGACTGCCGGCCGCCTGAGCCAGCGAGGCAGGTGCACGGTCCAGCGCGGCGACCATCGGTTCAGCCCCGGCTGCGGTGAAACGACTGGCATATACCCATGCGAGAGCGGCAAGAGCGGCGCCGCCGGTGAGGGTAAACGGCAGGAGGCCGAGGACGACAAGCGCGCCCATTGCGAGGACCGCGCCGGGGATGGCGTATCCTGAGGAGGCGGCGAGCCGGGCAAAGCGCGGGAGCGGCCCGGCGGCGCGCTGGGACAGGGCAATCACAAGGGCCAGCAAGAAGGCAAGCGCGGCACCTGAACCTGACAGGATCAGCGTATTGATGAGCGCCTGTCCGACAGGCGCGATGGTTTCGCGGACTTCCAGGCTGCGCCAGACAAGGCGGCCGACGGGCAGGCCGAAGGAGGTGATGAAGATGGTGGTGCACAGTGCGGTTGCGGTGGCGGCACGGAGGGGTGAGAGGGGGGTACGAGATACTTCGCGCCAGCGCCGGGAGCTTTGCTCGCTGCCACGCCGCCCACGGCTCCAGCGCTCGAACAGGACGAGGCTAAGGACAAGGGTGAGCAGGACGAGGGCAAGGCGGGCGGCCGTGGCCGGTTCGCCGAAACTCGTCCAGGCGCGCACGATTCCATAAGTCAGCGTCGGCACGCCGAGATATTCGGCGGCGCCATAGTCGGCGGCGGCTTCCATCAGGGAGAGGGCGAGGCCAGCAACAATGACCGGACGGGCCGCAGGCAGGGCGACAGTCCAGAAGCTGCGCGAGGCGCTGGCGCCCAGGCTGCGGGCGGCTTCGAGTGAGCAGACAGATTGCGAGATGAAGGCCGCGCGCGCGGTGAGATAGACATAGGGGTAAAGGGTGCAGGCCAGCACGAAGGCGAGGCCGGGTAGGGAGTGGATGTCAGGAAACCAGAAGTCGCGGGCAGAGAGGCCGGTGGCGCTGCGTATTGCGGACTGGACCGGACCGCCGACGCCCATCAGGTCGCCATAAGCATAGGCGAGGACATAGCCGGGCGCCGCGAGAGGCAGGATCAGCAGCCATTCGAACACGCCACGGCCCGGGAACCGGTACATGGTAACCAGCCATGCTGCCGGTATGGCGACGGCGAGAATGAACACGCCTGTCAGGGCGAGCATGCCGACTGTGCCGAGGAAATAGCCGGCCAGTAGCGTCTCTCGGATATGGGTCCAGGTTTCGCCGCCGCCGAAGATGATTCCCGCGACGAGTGTTGCGACGACTGGCACAGCAATGACAAGGCCCGCCAGAAAGGCGGGCCCGTCACTTGCGCGAATGGCAAGACTGCGGAGGCGGATGGATCCAACCAAATGGATCAGTTCCAACCAGCCCGGTCGTAGATTTCCTGGGCTTCGTTCTGGTTCTTCCCGAGTTGTTCGAGCGGGAACTCACTCTGCTTGAACTCCGGCAGGGCGCTGAGGCCTTCCGGAAGCGGCACGCCGACGATCATCGGGAATTCCTTGGTTTCGGTGGTCAGCATGCGCTGACCTTCCGGTGTGGCGAGCCATTCGATGAATTTGACCGCATTGTCCTTGTTGGGCGCGTGGGCTGCGACGGCGGCGGCGGTCACGTTGACGTGGGTGCCAACGCCATCCTGTTCCGGAAAGGACAGCATGGTCTTGGCTGCAGTTGCCTTGTCTTCATCAGTGCCGGTCGACAGGCGCACCCAGTAGTAATGGTTGACCAGGGCCGCAGAGCATTCACCTGCAGCAATGGACTGGATCTGGGTCGTATCACCACCCTGTGGCTGGCGAGCGAAATTGGCGACCACGTTGCGAGCCCAGCCAGCGGCTTCGTCTGAGCCCCAGCGCCCGATGAATTCGCCCATCAGGGACAGGTTGTAGATGTTCGAACTGGAGCGCATGCAGATTTCGCCATGCAACTTGCCATCAGCGAGATCAGCATACTGGTCGACGTCTTCTGGCTGGAGGCGGGCGGGATCGTATACGATGATACGGGCGCGCTTTGCGAGACCGAACCAGTTGCCAGCCGGTTCGCGGAAATGCGCGGGAATGGCCGCCTCGAGCGCGTCTGATTGAATGCCTTGTGTGAATCCAGCATCCTGGAAGCGGAAAAGTGTGCCTGCATCGGACGCAATGATCACATCAGCCGGACTGGCGTCGCCTTCAGCTTTCATCGTCTCGATCAGTTCGGGTGCGCCGGCTTCGCGAAAACGGATGCGGATGCCGGTGTCTTTCTCGAACGCATCGTACATCAGCTTGTCGGAATCATAGTGACGGGCCGAATAGACGTTGAGGGCGCCTGCACCCTGAACTGTTGGTTCGTCTGCAGTTTCCGTTGGCGTGGTCTCTGGCGTGGTGGCTTTTCCGCATGCGGCCAGCATGAGAGCGGCGGCGAGAAGGGTCGGGAGTTTCATGAGCTTGCGCTGTCCTTGTCTGTCTTGGGCCTATGAAACACAATTGAGAATGGATCGCAACAAGGGAAGGGAGCGACGTTTTGCCCAAAACTTGCACATACCCCTGAAGGATTGCCGTTTTTTGCCTGAAACGACTCTGAGAAGCGCGCGTTATGGGGTAAACCAAACGTTAACTCCGGTCAGAACAACAGGGGTGGTGGGATGTGTGATGTAATTGTGGACTTGGATCTGGGGACGCCAGAGGAACAGGTTCTGTGGGAAAAGGCGGTCGATTTCTTTGTCGATATGCTGGATTCAGGCGAATCTGCCGCGCAGGCGGATGCACCTGACATGATGGTGCGTACTGCTTTCAAAGCGAATGGAAGGGTGAGCAAGCAGCTGATCTTCCAGGACCGGACATGGGCCGACGCGTTCCTGAATTTCTGGGAAGAACAAAAACTGCAGGCCGCTGCGGCCTAGAGCGTTTCACTGGATGCCCGTGTGGCGTAGACAGCCACTATGAACCCGAGCTTTTCCTCCCCGCGTGTTGCCATCATTGGCGCCGGCATAATCGGCTTGTCATGCGCCTGGGAACTGGCCAAGCGGGGCGTGCATGTCACGCTGTTTGATTCCAATTTTCATCCGGGGCGGGGTGCCAGCTGGGCGGCGGCGGGCATGTTGGCCCCGGCCTATGAAGCGGCAGCCGAGCCGGGCGTACATCCCAGACTGTTTGACCTGTGTATCGAAAGCGCCCGTCAGTGGATCGACATTTCGGGTGCGATCGCTGCTGCGACGAACCGGGACGTGCTGCATACGATCGGGCCGTCGCTGGCCGTGGCGCAGACGGCGGACGACCTGAAGCAGATGGCAAGCCTGGCCGAGGCGCTGACCGCACGATGCGTTCCGTTTGATGTGCTGTCACCCGAGGAAGCCGTGGAGGCCGAGCCGTGTTTGCGGCTTGGCAACAGGGGGGCGCTGCGGTTGCCGACCGACGGGCAGGTGGACAACCGCCTTCTGGTCGAAGCGCTGATCCGTGGACTGGAGCATCAGGAACGGGTGACCTTCGTGACGGGCATTGCGCCGCTGGCCATGGCGCAGGGAAAAATTGTGCTCGACGGATTTGATCGTGTGATCTTCGCGGCTGGTTGGGAGACAGCCAGCGTGAAAGTGGACCACGCGTTGCTGGGCGATATTGCGCCCGTGCTGCGGGAAATCGGGCCGGTGGCCGGGCATATGCTGGCCTTCAACCGGCTACCTGACGGGCCAAAGATGACGGTGCGGGCAGGGGCGCTCTATATCGTGCCGAAGGCTGGGCGCCTGATTGTCGGTGCAACTGCGGAGCCGGGTGAGACCAGCCTGAAGATTGAACAGACCGCGATTGATTGCCTGCAGACGGCGGCGCAGGCGCTCTGCCCGATGCTGAAACGGGCCACGATCATCGAGGCATGGCGCGGCGTGCGCCCGGGCACGCCGGACCACGCGCCGATGATCGGTGCGCTGGGAGAGACCGGCACATTCGTCGCGACGGGCCATTATCGCAATGGCATCCTGCTGGCGCCGATTACGGCGCGGATCATCGGCGAGAGCGTGCTGGATGGTAAAACCAGCGAGTTGGCAGAGGCATTCAGCCCGGCCCGGTTTGCATCTGCGACGGCCTGACGCCGGAGCGGTGCTGGACGGGCGGACCTGCCGCGCCTAAGTCTCCTTGCAAGCAGGAGGATACACATGCACCAGATCGCCCCGATGAGCGAAGACCAGCAGGCCATCAAGGATGCTGTCGCCAAGACGATTGCCCCCTTTGATGACGAATACTGGGGCAAGACGGACGAGACCGGTGACTGGCCCGAAGCGTTTTGTGATGCGATGGCCAAGGGTGGCTGGCTGGGTATCGCGTTCCCGGAGGAATATGGCGGTGCGGGCCTCGGCCTGACCGAAGCAGCCTTGATGATGCAGACGGTGACGCGATCGGGCGCTGGCTATTCCGGCGCGTCGGCGATCCACCTGAATATTTTCGGACCGAAGCCGCTGGAGAAATTTGGCACCGAGGAACAGAAGCAGGAAAACCTGCCAAAGATCATCTCGGGCCAGGAGAAGATGTGCTTTGCCGTGACCGAGCCGAATTCGGGCCTCGATACGTCGAGTCTGGAAACCAAGGCCGAACGCACGAACAATGGCTATGTCATCAATGGCCGGAAGATATGGACGACAGGTGCGCAGCGCGCCGACAAGATCCTGATCATCGCGCGCACCACGCCGAAGGACCAGTGCGCCAAGCCGCACCTTGGCCTGTCGCTGTTCTATACTGATCTCGACCGGGGCAAGATCGAGGCGAACCCGATCCCGAAAATGGGCCGCAAGGCGGTTGAGTGCAACACGCTGTTCATTGACAATTTGGAAGTGCCGAAAGAGCACCTGATCGGCGAAGAAGGCGCAGGTTTCAAATACCTGCTGCAGGGCCTGAACCCGGAGCGCGTGCTGTTTGCGGTGGAAAGCGTGGGGCTTGGGTTTGCCGCGCTGGAGCGGGCGGCGCGTTATGCGCAGGAGCGGGTCGTGTTCGGTCGGCCGATTGGCCAGAACCAGGGCATCCAACACCCACTGGCGCGCAGCTGGGCTGAGCTGTCGGCAGCAGAATTGATGGCGTACAAGGCGGCGTCACTGTTCGATGCGGGGCAGGATTGTGGCGCCGAGGCGAACGCCGCGAAATATCTGGGTACGGAGGCTGGCTTCACCGCCTGCGAGACCGCGGTGCTGACACATGGCGGCATGGGCTATGCCAAGGAGTATCATGTTGAACGAATGATGCGGGAAGCCATGCTGGCGCGGATTGC
>JAVJOM010000003.1:0-8564 GCA_040216775.1 Hyphomonas sp. | reverse complement strand
TCCGCAGAGCCTTCGCTTGGCGACTACATCCAGTATGACGGCCCGAACGACAAAAAGCCCTTCAAAGGCAAGCCCAAGCCTGCCGGTGCAGCTGGCGGTGCGAAGCCCAAGTTCAAGGCCAAACCCGGCGCTGGAAAAGGCCCGAAACCGGCAAAATCCTTCAAGAAAAAGCCCAGCCAGGACTAAACCCGGCTCCGGCGTGTAAAACCGCCAAATTCCGCGCTCTCAAGCCCCTGTTTTCATTGCAGAAAACGGGGGCTTTTTTGTGCTGCTAAATAGCCCCTGATTCATTTCCCTTATGGGCCGAAACCCCCTATAAATACGGGGAAATCTGACGAATCGACGAGGACGCCAGCATGGCCGAAGACATCACGGGTCAAACCCCCGAATATGGCGCTGACAGCATCAAGGTCCTGAAGGGCCTCGAAGCCGTTCGCAAGCGCCCCGGCATGTATATCGGTGACACCGATGACGGCTCAGGTCTGCACCACATGATCTACGAAGTCGTCGACAATGCGATCGACGAAGCCCTGGCTGGCCATGCCGACCGCGTCACCGTCACCCTGCTGGCAGATGGCAGCGCCGAAATCACCGATAACGGCCGCGGCATCCCTGTCGGCAAGCATACCGGCGAAGGCGTCTCTGCCGCCGAAGTCATCATGACCCAGCTGCACGCGGGCGGTAAGTTCGACCAGAACTCCTACAAGGTCTCCGGCGGCCTTCATGGCGTCGGCGTCTCGGTCGTCAACGCCCTGTCCGACTGGCTGGAGCTGACCATCCACCGCGAAGGCAGCGAACACTGGGTCCGCTTCATCGATGGTGGCCGCGTCGAGGCGCCGCTAATCACACGCGGCCCGTCGCCAATGACAGACAAGGGCAAGCCCTATACCGGCACCGCCGTGCGTTTCATGGTTTCGGCTTCCACGTTCACGATGACCGACTATGACCGCAAGACGCTGGAACACCGCCTGCGCGAGCTGGCCTTCCTGAACTCCGGCGTGCACATCATCTTCCGCGATGAGCGCGAAGCTGAAGCCTACGAGATCGACCTGATGTACGAAGGCGGCGTGAAAGCGTTCGTCCAGCACCTGGACCGCCAGAAAACCCCGATCGTGCCCGACCCGATCTATGTCATCGGCGAGAAGGATGGCGTCACCGTCGAGGCCGCGCTCGAGTGGAATGACAGCTACCACGAGAACGTGCTCTGCTTCACCAACAACATCCCCCAGCGCGACGGCGGCACCCACCTGGCTGGCTTCCGTGGCGCGCTGACCCGCATAATCAACAAATATGCCAACGAAACCGGCATCGCCAAGAAGTCCAAGGTCGAAATCTCCGGCGACGACGCACGCGAAGGCCTGACCTGCGTGCTCAGCGTCAAGGTGCCTGACCCCAAGTTCAGCTCACAGACGAAGGACAAGCTGGTCTCGTCCGAAGTGCGCCCCGTGGTCGAATCCCTGATGGGTGAGAAACTGGCCGAATGGTTCGAGGAGCATCCCAAGGAAGCCCACGAGATCATGTCCAAGATCGTCGAGGCTGCCGCCGCCCGCGAAGCCGCCCGCAAGGCGCGCGAGCTGACGCGTCGCAAATCCGCGCTCGACATCTCGTCCCTGCCCGGCAAGCTGGCCGACTGTCAGGAAAAAGATCCGGCCAAATCCGAAATCTTCATCGTCGAGGGTGATTCCGCTGGCGGCTCTGCCAAACAGGGCCGCAGCCGCGACAATCAGGCCATCCTGCCTTTGCGAGGCAAGATCCTGAACGTCGAACGCGCCCGTTTCGACAAGATGCTCTCGTCAGACCAGATCGGCACGCTGATCATGGCGCTGGGTGCCGGCATCGGCCGCGACGAGTTCAACATCGAGAAGCTGCGCTACCACAAGATCATCATCATGACCGATGCTGATGTCGATGGCGCGCACATCCGCACGCTGCTGCTCACCTTCTTCTATCGCCAGATGCCGGAGATCATCGAGCGCGGTTATCTCTACATCGCCCAGCCGCCGCTTTACAAAGTGATGCGTGGCCGGTCCGAGCGTTACGTCAAGGATGATGCCGAACTGGAAGCCTATCTCATCGGCGAAGGCACCAGCGGCGAGACGCTGATCCTGGCCGACGGCACACAGATCGCCAGCGAGGACCTGCGCGACCGCGTGCGCCAGGCCGCCAATTTCCGGGCCGCGCTCAAGCGCCTCGCCCTGCGCGCCCCGGCAGACCTGGTCGAACATGCTGCCCTCGCTGGTGCGATGGCCGCCAATGCCGCCCCGGAAACGGCCAATGCCACGGCTGAGCGCCTAAACCGGCTGGCCGAAGAAGGCGAAGACACATGGGAAGGCAAGTTCGAAGACGGCGGCCTCGTCCTCCAGCGCACCGTGCGCGGCGTCGACGAAGTCTCCGCCCTGCCTGCCGCCCTGCTCGCCAGCCAGGACGCTGTGCGCCTTGCAGAGCGCGCTGCTGGCCTCGCCGAAATCTACGAAAAGCCTGCCATCCTGCGTCATGAAAAAGGCGGTGACGTGCCGGTCAACGGCCCCGCCTCCCTGCTCGACGCGGTGCTGAACTCGGGCCGCAAGGGCCTCAAGGTCCAGCGCTACAAGGGCCTTGGTGAAATGAACGCTGACCAGCTCTGGGAAACCACGCTCGACTCAAACGCCCGCACCCTGCTGCAAGTCCGCGTCGACCATGCCGACGAAGCCGACGACATGTTCACCAAACTGATGGGCGACGTCGTGGAGCCAAGGCGCGAGTTCATCGAGGAATTTGCGTTGGAAGCCGAGGTGGATGTTTAATTAATAGATGCGCTGATTCCGCTGGTCAACATTTTGATCCCCGCATTAATCGGTGCAGCAGCCGTCTATTTTGGACAACAGGCACATATTCAGCATCTCAAACAGCAATTGAACGAACAGAAGATCGATGCTTATTCAACCGCCGTTGAGTTCACTCTGAGTCTTACACGAGAAATTCTCAAAGCGAAGGGGTCGGCAAAGCCACCTTCAGAGTTTGCAGCATTATTGTTAAGCCTTCAGGATCAATTGCACAGTGCACGAACTAAGCTGCTAATGTTCGGCTCTGATAGTGTGGTGAAGCAGTTTGCTCAAGTTCACGACATCATAAAAGGCAAGGATCTAGATCGGACTGATCGTCAAGCAGTTTTGGAGTGGGCAGAAACTCTTTTGCGAGAACAATCCAAGCTAGCACTTTCCGTGCGCAAGGAGTTTACGAAGACGAAATTTTCGGACGATGAGCTTTTCCTCGAAATCTTGGGCTACAAGAGGGACAAGTATATTTTGTCCAAGTCAACGTCGGCAGATGAGCCGAATTGAGAGTGACGCCCGGTGAGATATCGCCCGTGTAATTGAGCTACCGCACCTTCACGCTCACCGTGTCGACCACGATCATGTCGTGGCGGACCGAGAAATTTTCCGGCGTGTCGCAGCGCAGCGACACCTGCACTTCATCCGGCAGGTCCTTCAGGCTCCAGCGCGTATAGTTCGTACTCACACACATTGTCTTCGTCTCGCCGACGCCAACATTGGTCTCATGCGTGTCCGGTTCCCTGTCGATCAGCTTGCCCTTTCTCCCCCGCATCTCAATGTCATATTCCTGCATCGCGAACGTGTTGTTCAACACATCGACGCACACTTCGAATTCGTCATCCGTCACCGGATCATCAATCACGCGCGTGGCCACATTCACGATTTGCCCACCCGGTCGTCCGCCATAGGCCACCGCCGCATAGGTATTGTTGATCGCGTCATAATACAGCCCCGCATGGAACCGGCAGAGTGACTTGCCCACCATGGGCAGCGAATAGGTCGGCGTCGACTTGCCGCTGGCGCAAACCGCCGCCATTTCGCGCTTCATGCGCCGGTCGCATTCGGCCTGCGTCATTTCCTGCAGCCGGTAACAGGCATCATGGCGCTGGCACACCGGGCGGAACGGCCCGTCCGTTACCGCGCCCACGACATTCACGAAGCTGGCCGGCAATCTCGTCTGGATGAATTCCGGCCCGCACCGGTCGGTCGGGTCGCGCATCATCGCCTCGCGCGCCGCATAGTCCGCCGATACCGTCTCTGGCAAGTCCACGCCCTCGCCGGTCACAGTGCAACCGGCCAGCAGAATTGTAGCGGCAAGAATGGCCGCCCTCATGAACCGGCCAGCCGCATCTCGACACCCGCCACCCACGCGCTGTTCCCATCCACTTTCAGGCCCGCCGCCTTCGCGCGTTCCAGGATGCCCGGCACGTCCGGCAGGGCCAGGTCAAACGCCACCAGCCGGTCTGCCTCGCCGGGAACGAAACGCAAGGTTCCATCGTCCAGCGCCAGCCCGTCTTCCCCGCCGCTCATGGCCAAAACGCTCGCCCAGCGCGCCATCAGCCTCTTCGGATCAGGGCTGGTCAGTTCCGCGCCCCTCAGCCGGCCGGCACTGCTGCGCGCCCGCCAGCCCGGCCCGCCCCAGCGCCACTCTCCCGCAGGCCTTGGCTGGTCAACCGAGACAATCGCCCCGCCTAGGTCCGCCGGGTGCAAATGGCTCGCGGATATGTCCTTCAGGTCAATATCCCACACCCGGCGAATTCCCAGCGTGTCGACATTGGTGCGTGTCGCTTCGATGTCTTCCACCTCGAAGATTGCCATGTAACCGCCCGGCCCGCCGCGCGCCATGAACCGTGCCGCCGGGGCGGTCTCTGTCACAGGCACCACCACTTCCAGGAACTGGTCCCCAATCGCGAACACGCCATTGACCAGGCCAAACTCGCCCACGCCCGGATCAGGGAAGGGTTCGCCGAGCGCGAAAATGTCTTTCAGCGTGTCGATCGTATCAGTTGTATCGCTGGCGATGACCAGCTGGCGCAGGCGCGGGAATCTCATGGCGGTCCTCCGGAACTTTTCTGCATCAGGCCACGCCCTGGCGCTGTGGGCAAGCAAGAGCGGCGAAATTCATGAAGCATGCATGTCGGTGCAGCCTCCGGGCTCAATCTGTGCTTTTTCCGTGCATCTGTTCGTGCAGGCCTGATGGCGGATCAGGCAGCGCCTGTCCCACCAATGCAATGCTATCACACAGGAATTGACCCCCGAACGAAACGCCGCCACGTCAGGGGCATGAACACGCATTCCCATGGCCACGGCCACTCTCACGACGATGGACATGGCCACAGCCACGACCATTCCCACGCGGCTGACATGAGTTCGGCTGACAGCCGCCGTCGTGTTGCAATCGCTGCAGTTCTGACCGGCGCCTTCATGTTCGCCGAAGTCGCAGGTGGCCTGATTTCCGGCTCACTCGCCCTGCTCGCCGATGCCGCCCACATGCTCACCGATTGCGGCTCGCTCGTCCTTGCCTGGGTCGGCTACAAGCTGGCAGACCGCCCCGCAGACCCGCAACGCTCCTTCGGCTTTGCCCGCATGAAAATCCTCGCCGCCTTCACCAATGGAATCCTGTTGATTCTATTGGCCATCTGGATCGTCTGGGAAGCCGTGCACCGCCTGATGGAGCCCGTTGAAGTGATGGGCGGCCTGCTGATGATGGTCGCCACTGGCGGTCTCATCGTGAACATTATCGCCTTCCTGGTGCTGCATGGCGGGGCGAAGGACGATCTCAACATGCGCGGCGCCCTCTGGCATGTCGCGGGCGACATGCTCGGCTCTGTCGCGGCCATTGCTGCTGCTGGCATCATCATGGCCACAGGCTGGATGGCAGCTGACCCGATCCTCTCGGTACTGGTCGCCCTGCTGGTGGCTGTCGCGGGCGTGCGCATCGCCAAACAGTCCGGCCACATCCTGCTGGAAGGCACGCCCGAAGGGCTTTCCTCGGCTGACATCACGGCAGACCTCATCCTGAATATTCCTGATATTACAGGCGTCTCCCACGTCCATGCCTGGGCCCTGACCGAAACAAAGCGCCTGATCACGCTGGAAGTCACCGCCGCACCCGGCAGCTGCCCCGAAACCGTCCGGCGCGACGTGAAGGCCCGCCTCGCCGACGCCTTCGACCTCAGCCACGCCACGGTGGAAGTGGTGTCAGAGCCGCTTTAGCGCCGCTACATGGGCATGTGAGACACCCCGCCCCTTTTACTTTTCGCCCCGAGTCGCCATACCAGTCAGGACTGCTTTTTACACATCTGATGGGAGGCCCGCATGGCCGACACCGCTTCGAATACACGCCACGCCGAAATCCTCATCATCGGCTCCGGCCCGGCCGGCTGGACCGCCGCCGTCTATGGTGCCCGCGCCATGCGCGATGTGCTCGTAGTCACCGGCATCCAGCCCGGCGGCCAGCTGACCATCACCACGGAAGTCGAGAATTATCCGGGCTTTACCGAGATTCAGGGCCCTGAACTGATGGTCAAGATGCAGGAACATGCCGAGGCGATGGGTGCGAAGGTGGCGGACGACCATATTGCCAGCGTCGATTTCAGCGAACGCCCGTTCCGCGCAGTTGGCGAAAGCGGCACGCTCTACACGGCCGATTCCGTTGTCATCTCGACCGGGGCCCAGGCCAAGTGGCTGGACCTTCCATCCGAGCAGAAATTCAAGGGCTTCGGCGTCTCGGCCTGCGCCACGTGCGACGGCTTCTTCTATCGCGGCCGCGAAGTGCTGGTTGTCGGCGGCGGCAATACCGCCGTGGAAGAGGCGCTGTTCCTGACCAATTTCGCCTCCAAGGTCACCGTCATCCACCGCCGCGAAGGCTTCCGGGCCGAAAAGATCCTGCAGGACCGCCTGTTCAAGAACCCCAAGGTCGAGGTGCTCTGGAACACGACGCTCGAAGACGTGCTCGGCGACGAAAACCCGCTCGGCGTCACCGGCGCCCGCCTGAAGAATGTCGAGACCGGAGAGGTGCACGAACGCCCCTTCCACGGCATCTTCATCGCCATCGGCCACGCACCTGCGACCGAACTGTTCAATGGCAAACTGGCCATGAAATCCAACGGCTACCTCATCACGGCGCCTGACTCGACGGCGACCGATATTCCCGGCGTGTTCGCGGCAGGCGACGTCACGGACGAGACCTATCGTCAGGCTGTTACCGCTGCTGGCATGGGCTGCATGGCCGCGCTGGAGGCCGAACGGTTCCTCTCCGAAGAAGAAGCCCTCGCAGAGACCGTCGCGGCGGAGTAACGCCTTAAAGCATCGTCTTCGCAAGCGCCTCGACATCGCGGGTGCTTGATGACGCTACAGCCGCGGACAGTGTCCGCGCACGGTCCTGCATGACCTGCTCCAGCACACTGCCAACCGGCGCGGCCAAAGCTGCGTTGAGAGCGTCAGAGACCTCTTCAAGGTATTTGCGCGCGTTCAGCGCCGCCAGGGCGCGGGCATACTGCCAGTGCAGCGCTGCATCGCCCGGCGAGGCCTGCACCGCAGCGGCATAGTGGCGTTCGGCATCATCCATGCTCGCACCCAGGACCATCGCCCCCAAGAACCCGCCACGATTGATGACCTCGATATGCCAGACGGCCAGGAAACCGTGCGCATAGGCATTCGCAGGGTCATCCACCAGAACGGCTTCGGCAAGGGCACGCGCCTCCTCGCCAAAACCGGAATCACGCGCCTCCCTGAGGCTCATCGGGCGGACCAGCAGGGAAAGCGCAATGGCTTTTTGCAGACGCCCCTCAATATGCTGTGGCTCGACGACGAGTGCATTGTTCGCCTCTGCCAACGCTGCTGATAGCAGCGATCGGGGCGGCTGCACGTCCCCGCTCATGGCCTTGGCCAACAGCATGCGCGCACCGAATGCGCAGGCATCGGCGCCGCGATCTGCCGCCACATCAGCGAATGCGACGTCATACTCGCCCGCCAGATAGGCTTTCTCAGCCTCCTGGCTCTGTCCCCAAGCCGTCTGGAACAGTCCGAATACAAGCATTGAAATGAGCAGCTTCACGTTGCGTATCATACGCCTAATCTAATGCGGTCGGACAGGTTCGGCCAGCGTCACGCAAAATGCCTCGCACAAGCTGCAGGAGACACGCTTGCGAGGCGGCCCGCTCCCGTGTAAGAGGCGCCCTCGCATCAGCGAAACGGTTCGGTAGCTCAGCTGGTTAGAGCGCGCGACTCATAATCGCGAGGTCGGGAGTTCAAGTCTCCCCCGAACCACCAGCCGCTTTTTTAGGTGTTGATTCTATTGTGTTTTTTTCGTCAGATTGCCCCGCACGGGCATTTTGCGGGGCACTTTGTTCCGTATATCTTCTAATCGCCGCGTCTGCGAGCCGCTGCTGATCTGCGCCTTTTGTGTAGATCGAAGCCGATCTTGTGTCGCTATGACCCAATTTTGCAGCGATTTCATTTTCAGTCGCGCCGCTCTCCGCCATGCGGACTCCATCCGCCTTTCTGAGTCCGTGAAGGGTCAAGCCGGGCGGGAGCCCAGCCTCTTTCACCCAACGCCTCACCGCCGCGCCGAAACCCTTTTCTGAGTAGGGTTTTCCATTGGCGGTTGTGGCCTGCCCCTTCGAGGTGGTCCGCGCGTTTTATTAGTCCGGCGGTTTCCACGTAGCGGCGTTCATGCTGCTACACCTCCATAGTAAGGCGGTATGAACGCCGCGGGCAAGACGGCTTTTGGTGCCGGTGGTTTGTAGC
>JAVJOM010000047.1:0-110102 GCA_040216775.1 Hyphomonas sp. | reverse complement strand
GTTTGGCGGGCGTGTCGCTCATGCGCGAGCCGTGAACCGGGCGCGCAATTCCGGCTTCAGGATCTTGCCGTTCGCATTGCGCGGCAACGGATCATCCTGGAACTGGATTTCGACTGGCACCTTGAACGCTGCAAGAAGGTTCGCAACATGCGCACGCAGCTCGTCCTGCGTTACCGTCTTGCCCGGCTTCAGCTGCACCACAGCGCCAACTTCCTCACCCAGAATTTTGTGCGGAATTCCGACAACAGCGGCATCCATGACGGCAGGATGATCGTAGAGGGCGCTCTCGACTTCGATACAATAGATGTTCTCGCCGCCGCGGATCAGCATGTCCTTGGCCCGGTCGACCAGGAAGAGGAATCCTTCCTCGTCAATCCGCGCAAGGTCGCCCGTCACGACCCAGCCGTCACGGAAGGTTTCGGCGGTCGCTTCGGGGCGGTTCCAGTAACGCTTGCAGTTGGACGCGCTCTTGCACCACAATTCACCGACTTCGCCTTGGGGCATGATTTTGCCATCCGGATCGCAGATTTTGAGTTCCACTGCCCCCGGCGGCGCACCGGCGCTGTTGGGCCGGTTCACATAGTCTTCGCCGATATTCAGCGTGGCAGTGGCGCAGGTTTCGGTCATGCCCCAGCCATTCCCGGGCGCTGCATCAGGGAACCGCTTCTTGATCGTCGACACGAGTTCGGGCGCAGACGGCGCGCCGCCATAGGAAATCGCCTTGATTGAAGACAGGTCATATTTATCCCGGTCCGGATGTTCCAGCAGCTGCCAGGCAATCGCCGGGACCCCGCCAACAGCCGTGACCTTTTCACGTTCGATGATCGGCAAGGCTTCACCTGCGTCCCACTTGTACATGGAGACGATCTTGTCACCGCGCATCAGTGTGGGGATCAGGATCGCGAAGGCGCCTGTCGCATGGAAGAACGGAATCGCCAGCAGCGTTCCACCCTGTTCGTTGGGATCCGGCTCGGGGATCGCTTCGCCGCGACGCAGCAACATGCGTGCCTGACAGGTCGACGAATTGAATATGTTGGAAATCACGGCGCGGTGCGAGGCCAGGGCGCCCTTCGGTTTGCCTGTCGTGCCCGACGTGTACATGATCGTGGCGTCGTCATCCGGCAGCAGCTCAACATTCGGCAATCCGACGTCCTTCAGGCTGGCCCAGCTGTTCGCCTCACCGATATATTGTTCCATGCTGGCAACGCGCGGGTCGTTATGTTCTTCGCCCTTGTCGCGGGCAATAATCACATGCTCCAGCTCTGACAGGTCCTTCAGGTGGTCGCGCAGGCGCTCGAAAATCTGCCCATCCACAACAGCCACTTTCACACCGGCGAATGACAGGCCGTATTCTAGCTCTTCGCCGGTCCACCAGGAATTCATCGGGGTGGCAATGGCGCCCAGGGCGGATGCCGCAAAGAAGGCCACCGGCCATTGCGGATAATTCCGCATGATCACCCCAACGCGGTCGCCCTTCTTCACCCCATACGTATCGCGCAAAACGGCCGCAAAGTTCTGCACCGCCAGCATCATCGCCTTGTAGGTGACGCGCTCGTCCTCATAGACAATAAAATCGCGCTCAGGCCACGTGGCCGCTGCCATTTCCAGGATCGAGCGGATCGTTGGTGGCGCGTTGGCATAAAGCTTCATCTTCACGCCGTTGACTTCACCATCAACCAATTCCAGCGGAGAGCCGGGTCCAGCAAGAGCAGCGTTGGCATCAGCAATCGAGATGACGGGCCATGCAGGCGTGGCTGTATCTGCGGGCATTCGGTTTCCTCCGGTAATTGTTATTCGCTGAATCACAGAAACCACGCCCCATCAGGGGATTAAAGTGCCTTAGTCTTCAAATCCGGCGAATTCAGGCAAAAAAATGCCCCATGGCCGAAGCGACGGGGCATTTTGTAGCAGGTTTTCGCTGAAATCCTATTTACCGAAATCGCAGAAGTGCAAAGAGCGCGGCGTGCCGTCCTGCTCGACGGCGGTATAGGCACGGCCCGTAAGCTCATCACCCTCGCAAAGATAACCGATATCATACATCGCGATTAGCGCATCATTGTCTGGCAGAAGGTCATTATCGATCATCAGGTCGATGGCCTCCTGATGCATGCCCAGTTCCATCATGAAGTTGAACTTCTGGAGCCGGCTAGTCTCGGGTTGCGACAATTGTGTTTCCAGGGTCGTGACTTTGCCCCGGGCGGAATCGAGCATGGGTAGGGCGGCCGTGTACCAGGCCGTATCGCCATAGGAATCCGTGATTTCCTCGAAGTCTTCGACAGCGCCATGCGCATCATAGCCGCCGGGCCCGAAACGGATCTCACCGCGCCGGAACAGGGCTTCAGCATATTCGTCCTGCGTCAGTGTCGGGCTGCCCAGCAACTGGGTCAGACGATCAAGCGCCGTTTGTGTATTACCGGCCTCGACGAGGCCTTCGGCCGTCTGCATGGCCAGTTCAAACGCTGAATCGGGGGTCGCTGCAGCAACGGCCGTATCGGCGCCACCGGGAATCCTTGCCGTTTCCGGTGCGGAGGCACACGCGGCCAGCAACATGGCTGAGGCAGCAACTAGGAGAGAGGTGCGGATCATCTGTTTCGACTCCATAGGGGGTGTGGGGATTGTATCAACGCTACAGCCCTAGCCGCTAAACATGTACGGAGACAGGGCGGATTTGTGGAGAAAGTGTGTTTCCTTGGGCCCGCCTGAATGTCAGGCATCCGGCCCGGTGCACCAGTGCTTGTGCTCAAGGTCGGGCCGCATGTCGCCAATCGTATAGACAGGCGCCTTGCCGTCCTTGTCGTCACAGACATAGCCATCCGCCACCAGTCTGGCGAGTTCGGTCTCGTTCGGGCTCAGGCCCGACTCGCGATACCTGTCTGCCGCATCGTCATGGTCACCCAGAACCCATTTGCTGTCGAACCACTGGAACAGGTTCAGCATGCGCTTCAAGCCATCTTCGATCGTGTCCACATCGGCTTTCGCAAATGCCAGCTCTTCCTTGGCATTCGGCACCAGTGGATGCGCAGGTGCCAGTTTCAGCATGCCCTCAAAATCCTTGACTGCACCGCGGCGATCATCGCCCGCCTGGCGGCGCAGGCTGCCACGCGCGTACAGAGCGCGGGCCCGCTCGTCATCGCTGAGGCTGGCGTTCTCCAGCAGTTTGGACAAGCTATCGTCGGCGGCGTAGGGATTGGCATCCTTCTTCGCGTCTGACAGGGCTTTATCAAAGGTGGGGCCCATGCCCGCCGGGGTCGTTGCGCAGGCCGCAACAAACGCGACCACGATCAACGCGCCCAACAGATTCAATTGTTTCGTCATGCGATGGACACTACGCCGCGTCCACCGCTCTGAACAAATTGCAATTCAGTCATGCACGGGCAATACGGTCGATTTCGGCAATATCGCCCCGTCCGAGCGCTTCGATGGCGCGCGCCGCAATGTGCCGGGCTGTCAGGCCAGCCTCTTCATACATGGCCTGCGGCGTGTCGTGATTCTGGAAAACGTCCGGCAGCGTCATCGGCCGGATTTTCAATCCCGTATCCAGCGCGCCCACCTTGGCGAGGTGCTCCAGAACGAAACTGCCAAAGCCTCCGGTTGCCCCTTCTTCCAGGGTGATCAGCACTTCATGTTCTTTTGCAAGGCGCTCGACAAGATCGGCATCAAGCGGCTTGGCAAATCGCGCATCGGCCACCGTGACGGACAGGCCCTGCGCCGACAGCATCTCGGCCGCCTTGAGGGCCTCCTGCAAACGCGTACCATAGGACAGCAACGCAATCGTGTTGCCCTCGCGCAGAATACGGCCCTTGCCGATTTCGAGCGGCTTGATCACGGCCGGCATTTCGACACCGACGCCTTCACCGCGCGGATAGCGGAAGGCGCTGGGGCGGTCATCAATTTGCGCAGCAGTCACGACCATACGCGCAAGTTCGAGTTCGTCTGAGGCGGCCATGCAAACCATGCCCGGCAATGCGCCCAGATAGCCGATGTCGAAACTGCCGGCATGTGTGGGGCCGTCCGCGCCGACCAGCCCGGCCCGGTCAATCGCGAAACGGACCGGCAGGCGCTGGATGGCAACGTCATGCACAACCTGGTCATAGCCGCGCTGCAGGAAGGTTGAATAGATCGCCGCGAAGGGCCGCATGCCGTCTGCGGCAAGACCTGCCGCAAAGGTCACCGCGTGCTGCTCGGCAATGCCGACATCAAAGCTGCGGTCGGGAAACGCTGTCTCGAAAATGTCGGTGCTGGTGCCCGACGGCATCGCTGCCGTGATCACGCAAATCTTGTCGTCGGTTTCGGCAAGCTTGGTCAGCGTCTGGCCAAACACTTTCTGATAGGCCGGCGCCTTGGGCTTGGCCTTGGACTGTTCTCCGGTGACGACAGAGAACTTGGAGACGCCATGATACTTGTCCGCAGAATTCTCTGCGTGGGAATAGCCCTTGCCCTTTTGCGTCACCGCATGGATCAGGATCGGGCCTTCGCGCATCGCCTTCACGTTTTCCAGGATCGGGATCAGCGTATCCAGATCGTGCCCGTCAATCGGGCCGACATAGTAGAAGCCCAGTTCTTCGAACAGCGTGCCGCCCATGGCAAAGCCGCGCAGGTATTCCTCGGCCCGGCGCGCAGGCGATTCCAGACCGATCGGGCTGATCACCTTCTTGGCAATCCGGCGCAGGCCGCGATACGGGCGGGATGACACCAGCTTGGACAGGTAATTGCTCATCGCGCCGACAGGCGGGGCAATCGACATGTCATTGTCGTTGAGGATAACGATCAGGCGCGACTTGTCAGCGCCCGCATTGTTCATTGCCTCATAGGCCATGCCTGCGGTCATTGCGCCGTCACCGATCACGCAGATGACATTGTTGTCCTTGCCTTGCAGGTCACGCGACTTGGCAAAGCCGAAACCCGCCGAAATAGAGGTCGACGCATGCGCCGCCCCGAACGGGTCGAATTCGCTCTCGTCGCGCTTGGTGAACCCGGACAGGCCGCCGCCCTGACGCAAGCTGCGCATCTCGTCGCGACGCCCGGTCAGAATCTTGTGCGGATAGCATTGGTGACCCACATCCAGGATCAGCTTGTCATCCGGTGCATCGAACACCGCATGAATGGCCACGGTCAGTTCGACCACGCCCAGACCGGATCCGAGATGCCCGCCGGTAACGGACACGACGTCGATGACTTCCTCACGCACTTCCTGCGCAATCTGTTTCAGTTCGGCCCGCGAGCGCCCTTTCAGGTCGTCGGGCGAATTGATCGCATCCAGAAGCCGGTTCGGGCTGTGTTCGGTCATATTTCCGTGCACCCTCGAGTATTCGCTCACCATATAACGTCGGCCAGCATGCAATTATAGTGTAACTCACCCTGTTTAGCGGGTTCTATCCAATACAAAATCAACAGATTGCAGCAGAATATCGGCTCGATTGCGGAATATTGCGAGATGTTCCTTGGCTTGAGCGGCCAGAAGTCGCACACGCTGGCGGGCCCCGTCGATCCCCAGCAGGGTCACAAAATTGGCCTTTCCTGCCACATCGTCGGTTCGCAACGGCTTGCCGACTTCGTCCTCATCACCCGTTGCATCCAGCAGGTCGTCGGCGATCTGATAGGCCAATCCAAGGTCATTCGAGAACCCGGCTAGCGCATTGCGCTCAGGCTCGCGTGCCCCGCCAATGACCCCGGCTGCCTCCGTCGCATAGGAAATCAGCGCACCGGTTTTCAGTCGCTGCATCCGTGTGATCGTGTTCAGGTCACGCGGGCTGTCGGATTCCAGCATGTCGATCATCTGACCGCCCACCATGCCCCGCGCGCCCGCCGCATCTGCCAGCCGCTCGATCAGCATGGTCCGCACATTGGCATCGTCATGCGTCTCGCTGGACGCCAGTATCTTGAAGGCCAGCGTCAGCAGCGCGTCACCTGCCAGCACGGCGGTCGACTCGTTGAAGGCCTTGTGAACCGTCGGCTGGCCGCGCCGGAAATCATCATCGTCCATGCAGGGCAAATCATCATGCACCAGCGAATAGGTGTGCACACATTCCAGCGCCGCCGCCGCGCGCAGCAGGCTTTTCTCCGGCGCATCAAACATGGCTCCCGTTTCCAGCAGGAAAAACGGTCGCATGCGTTTGCCATTGGCCAGCGCAGCGTGACGCATCGCGCGCATCAAGTTCGCTTCAGGGCCACTGGCGGGTGGGATCAATTGATCGAGCGCCACCGTAACCTTGTCGGCCACCTCCTTCAGTCGCAGTTCGAAGTCGGCGTCGTCGTCCATAGGATCATCGACCCTATTCAAAGCCGGCAGGCTCGGTCGTAACACCACCCGCGCCTTGGACGATTTGCTCCACTTTCAGCTCGGCGGATTTGAGCCGCGACTCGCAATGCGCCTTCAGTGCAGCGCCACGCTCGTAGATCGAGATCGATTTTTCCAGTTCGACTTCGCCCGCTTCCAGCTGCTTGACGATGCCTTCCAGCTCGCCGAGCGCTTCTTCAAAACTCATCTTGTCGACCGGTTTTTCTTTTGCTTCAGCCATCATAGTTCGCCCGTGTTCGTTCGCCGCGACAGTAGAGCGCGCGCCTGACGTCCACAACCTCTTAAGCGATTACTTGCCGGTGAATTCGTAGACGCGGTGGCTCCAGTAACTGTCACCGCCATCATGCACGCATTTCCATCCGAGCTTCTTGATCTCGGGGCGCAGCATGCGGTTGAACCAGCCATGCGCGGCGAGATAAACTTTCTCGCCCTCGGACGCCTGATGGAGTTTTTCGGCCGCCAGCGCCGCGCGAACGCGCGCCTCGGAAACGCTTTCGCCATCCAGCGAATGCCCGCTCAGCCATGCCGCGCGCGCCAGTATGTTCCACGTCTTCGGCAGGTATTTCACGCCCACGATACGCGGTGGCGGCAGCGGCGCTTCATTGAAGACGGGGTCATGGATCGCTTCCATGTGGGGCGCAGCGCGCTGGGCGGTTTCCTGCGCACGGATACGCGCCGAAGCGAACACGACGGTCGAGTCCGCCACGATCTGTTTCAGCACCTCTGGCGCGACCTGATCGTCGCGCAGCGGGCTTTCCTCGTACCGGTCCCACCAGTCCTTGTAGTCGCGCCAGCCAAGACGCGGACCGGCCGTCCTGTCGAGCACCGGCCGTCCGTGCCGCGAGACCACAATCGGACCGCGCCGGGTTCCTGTCGATGTCGTATCGGCCATCGCCATAAAGCCTGTCTTCAATCGTACACAGGGCTCGGCGAGCCCGGTTCAGGAATTGCCACTAGCGGTGTTGGCCGCATGCGGCAAGGCGTCAATCGCCCGGCCGCGCCTCAACCTGTTGAGGAATATGTCCTAAAGACCGCGCCAGACGCGTTTCTTGCAGGGCTGATCGTCCTGCAGTTTGCACCGGTGCACGGTCATGATCACCGTTTCAGCGCGTCCGATGAGGTGGTCCAGCGGGACATAGCCTACAGATGCCCGGTCGGATTCAACGCTGAGCGGACATCCCACCCGCGCCACCACACCGTCAATCGGCGGGCAATGGCCGGACAGGAACCGGCTATCGAGCGAATTGTCCCGATTATCGCCCATCAGGAACAAATGGCCTTCAGGCACTTCAAACAGGACCGTATTGTCGCCCCGGTCGCCCTTTTCCTGGCGATGGGTCAGCCATGTCGCGCCGTCAGGCGCCGTCTCGCGCCACTCATAGGCCGTGACGGTGCGATTTTCACTGTGCGGCTTGTAACGGAGCGTCCGGATGAATTCGCTGTCGACGGGCGCGCCGTTGCGGATCACTTCCTCGCCGATCATTTGAATGGAATCACCCGGCAGGCCCATGATCCGCTTGATCATCACCCGGCCCGTATGCGGGTGCTCGAACACCACGACGTCTCCGAATTTCGGATCGCGCGCGAAAATGCGTCCTTCAGGGATAGGCAGGTAGCGTCCAAGGCTGAACGGCAATGAATACCGGTCATAACCGTAGGCAAATTTCGCCACGGCAACACGGTCGCCAACTTCCAGGGTCGGCACCATGCTTTCGGACGGTATAACTCGCTGTTCGTAAAAAAGTCCCGAGAAGATCATGAAGATCGGGATGAAGACGGCCAGCGTCACGCCCCATTCTTTCAGCTCACGCTTCACCTTTTCGGCAAAGCTCAGGTCTTCATCCTCGTGCTTGTCGGCCTTGTCGCCATCTCGTGCCATCACGGACTCACCTGATCTGCCATTGTCAGCCGACTTCTTAGACGAAAGGGGCTTCAGTTGCGAAGCTGAAATCCGCTCCGCCGCTGCAAAAGGCCCGTACTGTCTTGCAAATGAGCAGCTGTCAGACCAGCTGGTAGTGCGCGATCCCTTCCTCGTCGATGGTCGAAGTGACTTCGCCGCGATGAATCATGCAATTCAGGTGGGCAATCGCCTCGCCCGTCGCCATGCCCACTTCATCCGGCTTGATCGCCCGGCCAAACAGGGTCGTAAACGTGTCCATCACCGTCATCGGCCCCTTCTGCAAACGGCCGTTCAGGCGCGACAGGGCGGTCTCGTGACCGTCGATCAAATGGCGCAGCCTTTGGTGAGCGCCCCGGAAGGGCTCATTGTGGGCTGGCAGCACCAGCACATCGTCAGGCAACCGCTCCAGCAGCTTTTCGCAACTCGTCATCCAGTCAAGCAACGGGTCCGCGTTCGGTTCGGTCGGATGAACCGATACATTCGATGAAATCCGCGGCAACAGCTGGTCGCCCGAGATCAGCACGTTCAGTTCCGGGCAATACAGGCATGAATGCTCCGGCGAATGGCCATTGCCTGTGATCACTTCCCAGTTCTGTCCGGCCATTTCAAACGTGTCGCCGTCAGACAGGCGCTCAAACGCATCAGGCATCTGGCTCACGCCGCGCCCGAAGCCGCCGAAGCGCTCCTTGTAATTGTCGATCTGGGCATCGTTCCACCCCGCCCGCCTGTAGAAGTCGATCCCGGCCTTTGGCGCGTCGCGTCCCGTATCCGACACCAGCATGCGGCAGGTGATATACTCCAGCCGGCTCATATGGAGTTCCGCCCCATACTTGTAGCACAGCCACCCCGCGCACCCGACATGGTCGGGGTGCATATGGGTCACCATCACCCGCTTCAGGGGCTTCTCCGGGGTGACGCGCGCATCCAGCAATTTCTTCCACGCATCCCGCGTTTCCTTCAGCGGCATCCCGGTGTCGACTATCGTCCAGCCATCGCCATCGTCGATCAGCCACAGATTGATGAATTTGAGCGAGAAAGGCAGCGGCATGCTGACCCATTCGATGCCCGGCGCCACCTGGATAGTCTCGCCAAGCGCTGGCAACGCATCGCCGTGCGGATAATCGAGTTTGGGGCGTTTGGGTTTAGGTGTCTGAAATCCGTCCATGCGCCAACATATGTCCCGCGTCACCCGCGTCGAGCCATCACGCCGGGTCAGTGCCTATTTGATCGGAGAGCGTTTACGCGGCGCCAGCTTGGTGCGTTTGAACTTGGTTTCTTCCGGCTTCGGCTTGGCCGGTGGTCCATCGCCGCGCGGCTTGCCCATCGGTTTCTTGCCGGCTGCCGTAGGGCGCTTGCCCGCCGGTAGCGGGCGTTTGCGTTCAACCACCACAGGCGCGGCCGGTTCCGCCGAAAAGCCCTGCGCCACCCAGCGCAACAGTTCGTCACGCTCGCGCGCGCTGATCGGGCGCCACTTGCCTTCCGGCAGGCCCGCCAGCGACAATGGCCCGATCCGGGTGCGCATCAGGTCGATCACTCGCAGGTCCACCAGATCGCACATCCGGCGGATCTGGCGGTTACGCCCTTCGCGCAGGATGAACTTCAGCTCATTGCCCTTGATCACGGTCACGCTGGCCGGGCGCAATTGCCGTCCGTCGAGCTCCAGGCCGTGCCGCAATTGCTTCAACTTGTCCTCGGTCACGTCGCCGCGCACCTTGACGATGTATTCTTTCTCCAGTGTGCTTTCCGGCCCGATCAGGGCCTTGGCCAGGACGCCATCTTCCGACAGCACCAGCAAACCGTGCGAATCCTTGTCCAGGCGTCCAAGGGGGGCCAGCCGGTTGTTACGCCCCGGAATGGCATGTGCCCGGCCCGACAGGGTCTGCTCATTGATCAGGCGAACAGCGGGTATTTCGCCCGCTTCCGGCGTGCCGGACACGATGCCCACCGGTTTGTTGAACATCAGCGACAACTGATTATCCAGCCGCCGGGCGGCCTTCTCTGTCAGCGTCAGCGTCTGGCCGTCTTCAATCTTGTAGCCCGCTTCGGTCAGGACATTTCCGTCGATCTTGACCAGCCCCTTCTCGATCAGCGTATCGGCCTCGCGCCGCGAGCACACGCCCTCGGTCGCCAGCCACTTGTTGACGCGCATCGGCTCAGCGCCGCTATAGGTCTTGGTCCAGGCCATGGCCGAATGATGCCTCCTGCGGCGGTTTCGTCACCTCTTACAGTTGCGCCCTGCCCGTCGCAACTGATGGTACTGCCCAATCCGCCCGCCTGAACGCCGCGATCAGACCCCGAACAGCGCCTCGGAATTCTCAAGGAAGCGGCTGCCACCTTCGGTGATGCCGGCCACACGGCCCGGTGCCGAGGCCAGCGCGGTTTCTGCGAAGAAGCCTGCCAGGGCCAGCCGACGCGCCCTTGCGGCCCCGTCGCTGCTGCGCGCCGCCACAGCGGATCGCGTCAGGAAGTGCCCGCCGATCACATCGCCGGCGAGTTCCAGATAGGCCGTCGCCCCCGCCAGCGCCTTGTCCTGCTCGCGGCTTTTCATCTGCTCCAGCATCCAGTCGCTCGCCTCGCGCAGTGCACTCGCCGCCGCCTTCAGGCGATCCGCAATCTGAACCAGCTGCGGATCGTTCGTCGCCCGCGCGGCCGCTGCAGTTGCCTCGACTTCGCCCAGCATGACCCGCATCGATTCGCCATTCGTCCCGCTCAGCTTCCGCCCGACCAGGTCGATGGCCTGTATGCCATTGGTGCCTTCGTAAATTGGCGCAATCCGGGAATCCCGATACAGTTGCGCCGCCAATGTCTCGTTCATGAACCCCATGCCGCCATGCACCTGTACGCCCATGCTGGCCGCCTCGACGCCCATGTCGCTCGACCAGGCCTTCGCAATCGGTGTCAGCAGGTCTTCGCGCAATTTCGCCGCTGCCCGGACATCGGCATCCGGCGAGGCTTCAGCCAGGTCAGCCGCCACGGCGCAGGCGTAACAGATAGACCGTGCCGCCGCGACGCGCGCCCGCATCGTCGTCAGCGTACGGCGCACATCGGCATGGTGAAGGATCGGCGCAGCGCCATCGACGCCCGCCACTTTTCCCTGCTTGCGCTCCTGCGCATAGGCAAACGCGGCCTGATAGGCGGCTTCGCCCACGGCCACGCCCTGCACGCCCACATTCAGCCGCGCCGCGTTCATCATCGTGAACATGCAGGCGAGGCCCTTGTTCGCCGCACCGATCAACCAGCCAGTCGCCCCGTCATATTCCATCACACAGGTCGGCGAGGCATGGATTCCCATCTTCTTCTCAAGGCCGATGCATTTCGCGCCATTGCGCTCGCCCAGGCTGCCGTCAGGATTCACCAGGAATTTCGGCACCAGGAACAGTGACACACCGCGCGATCCCGCAGGTGCATCCGGCAGGCGCGCCAGCACGAGGTGAACGATATTCTCGGCAACGTCATGATCGCCCCAGGTGATGTAAATCTTCTGCCCACTGATCGCATAGCTGCCATCATCATTGGGAGCAGCCTTGCTTTTCAGGGCGCCCACGTCACTGCCGGCCTGCGGCTCGGTCAGGTTCATTGTGCCGGTCCACGCGCCTGACACGAGATTGGGAAGGTAAGCCGCCTTCAATTCATCCGAACCATGCGCCAGCAGGGCTTCAATGGCACCAAAGCTCAGCATCGGGCACAGGCCGAAGGCCATGTTCGCGGCATGGAACATTTCCATCACTGCCAGCGACAAGGCCTTGGGCAGGCCCTGCCCGCCCCATTCTTCCGGCGCCGTCAGCCCCATCCAGCCGCCATCTCGAAACGCGGCATAGGCCTCCGCAAAGCCCGGTGCCGCCTTCACGCCGCCTTCGGTCAGCACCGCGCCCTGCGAATCGCCGCTCTGGTTCAGCGGTGCCAGCACGTCACGCGCCAGTTTCGCGGCCTCGTCGAGAATCGGCGCGACCAGGTCCGGGTCATATGTCTCCAGCCCCGGCAGCCCTTCTAGCCGCTTCAATTCTGCAACAGCTTCCAGCGTAAAGGCCATTTCATCGAGCGGCGCATTGTAGGGCATCGGTCCGGTCTCCGGATTGTGAATAGTTGTTATTCGGGATAAGCAGTTACAGCGCCTACGGCCATGGTCCAAGTACAGACCGGAAAAGCCCTTTCGCAACCCAATTCCCAGGAGTTTTCTCTATGCGCCTTATCCTTGCATCCGTTTCCGCGCTCGCACTCGTCGCTTGCGGCGCCCCGACCGCACCGGCCAGCTCGGCCGAAACACCCACAGACGTGGCCCCGGCCGCCGCGCCCGCAGCGGCTCCGGCTGAAGCTGCGCCAGAGGTCACCTATGGCAAGACAGCCACCTACAAGCTTGACCCAACTCACGCGTCGCTGATCTGGCGCGTCAAGCACCTCGGCCTGTCAAACTATACGGCCCGATTTACCGATTTCGACGCCACGCTCCAGTTCAACCCGGACGATGCTTCCGCCACGTCGCTCACCGCCACGATCAATCCGGCCTCCGTCGAAACCGACTATTCTGGCGACTATAAAGCTGGCCATCCTGACAGCGGCTTCGACAGCTGGAACGAAGACCTTGCCCAGAGCGACAAGTATTTCAACGCAGGCGCCTTCCCCCAGATCACCTTCACAACGACCGAAGTGACCAAGACAGGCGCTGACACAGGCACCGTGACCGGCGACCTGACATTTCTTGGCGTGACAAAGCCCGTTACGCTCGACGTGACGTATAATGGCGTCGCCCAGTTCCCGTGGGCACCCGAAGAAGACCATATCGGCTTCTCGGCCACGACGACGCTGACCCGGTCCGATTTCGGCCTCACTGCCGGCACGCCTTATGTCGGTGACGAAGTCGAAGTGATCATCGAGGCCGAGTTCGGCGAAGTCGCCGAATAGGAAACCATCGATCGACATGTCCAAGAGCAACGTTTCTCGCTACACCGCCGTCGCGATAGCCCTTCATTGGGCTATCGCGGCGCTCATCATCTTCATGATCTGGCTTGGCTGGAACATGGAAGAGAATGAAACCCGCTACCAGCTTCACAAGTCGATCGGGATCACGATCCTGCTCCTCACGGTCGCGCGGGTTGTATGGCGGTTGCTGAATCCGCCGCCCGCCCTTCCGGCGGAGATGAAGCCGCTTGAGAAAAAAGCTTCGCACTATGTGCATGTCGCGCTCTATGCCCTGATGATCCTGATGCCGCTGCTCGGGTGGATGCTGGTCTCGACATCAAAATTTCAGGTACCGACCGTTCTGTTCGGCATGGTCAGCTGGCCCAACCTGCCATTCCTGTCCGGCCTGCGTGGTAATGAAATGGCTCACGCGATCATCGAAACGCTACACTCAAAAGGTGCGTGGGTCATCATCGGCCTGCTTGCCCTGCATGTCGGCGGAGCGTTGAAGCATGAATTTTCAGCCGAGGAAGGCGTATTGAAACGCATGATTCCGGGCCTGTTCGGTAAGTCGCAACCACCCGCCGCACCGGCGCGCGGCTTCTTCATCGCTTTCGGCGCAGCGGCGCTCCTGTTCGCGCTTGTCGCGGCTGCACCCGTATTGGCGCAATCCACCGCTTCCAGCAAAAGCGGGCCACCAGAGCTTGCGACTAAAGCGGAGGTCGCCAGCGCCCCGATTGCCATCGAACCCAATTGGGTCGTCGACTACCACAAGTCTGAAATACGCTTTTCCGGCACGCACGACGGCAACGCCTTCACTGGCACGTTCAAGGACTGGACGGCAGATGTGGCCTTCTTCCCTGACGCTGTTGAAACCTCCGACGTCCGCGTCACCGTGCAGACCGGCACCGCCACAACCAGCAAGAAACTGTACAATGACAGCCTGCGGGCGCCCGAATGGTTTGACGTGTCGAACTATCCAGCGGCCACCGTTCACCTGACAGATTTCAACAAGACCGAGACCGGCTACACGGCGACAGCGTCCATGCGCCTCAAGAAGCGATCCGTCGCAGTGCCCATGAACTTCACGCTCAACATCAATGGCGATGTCGCCACGCTGAACGGCGAAGTGACATTCGACCGCAAGGCGCTCAATATTGGCCAGATATCGGACCCCAATGCCGAATGGGTCAGCGACGAAGTCACCGTCTCCGTGACGGGCGAGGCAACCCGCAAATAGGTTCCGCACAAGGCTGTGCAGTGCTAAGGGCGCGCCGATGACCGCAAGAGTTCTGCCCCCGACACCGGAATCGCTCGCCCGCGCCGCAGACATCCTGCGCATTGGCGGCCTTGTCGCCATGCCAACGGAAACCGTTTACGGCCTCGCCTGTGACGGAACGAATGCAGACGCGGTGGCCTGTCTCTATGAAGCCAAGGGGCGCCCAAGTTTCAATCCGCTGATTGCTCACGTCGCCTCACAGGCAATGGCCGAGCGCGAAGCCGTCTTCAGCCCGCTTGCGCGCAAGACCGCCGAACATTTCTGGCCGGGTCCGCTCACGCTTGTCCTGACCGTCGCAAAGACCGGCAAGGTCTGCGACCTCGCGCGCGCCGGGCTGGACACGATCGCGCTGCGTCGCCCGGCCCATCCAGTCGCCCAGGCCCTGCTCGACACGTTCAATGACCCGCTCGTCGCCCCGTCCGCGAACCGGTCAGGCCATGTCAGCCCCACCACAGCCGAGCATGTCCGCACAGACCTCGCAGACCGGATCGGCATGATCCTCGACGGCGGGCCCTGTGCGCGCGGACTGGAATCCACCATCCTCTCCTTTGTCGGTGACGCGCCTGTCCTATTGCGTGCCGGAGCAATTGCGACCGCTGATCTGGAAGCCTTCCTCGGTCATGCCCTTGCGCGTCTCGACACGAATGCCGGCATCAACGCGCCGGGCCAACTCAAGAGCCATTATGCGCCGCGCGCCAGCCTTCGCCTCAACGCGGCCACACCCATGTCCGGCGAGGGCTATCTCGGCTTTGGCGATCACTGCCCGCGCGCTGACAACCTGTCTCCCACCGGCGACCTGGCCGAAGCGGCCACCAACCTGTTCGCCATGCTGCGCGACCTTGATTACCGGTATGAACGCATCGCTGTGGCCCCCATTCCGCAGACCGGGCTGGGCGAGGCCATCAATGACCGACTCGCCCGTGCCGCACATCGCGACTAGCGCCTCACCCCACTCTCGCTCCGCCCTGTCCCCTCTGGTAAGCTACGCTTGATGCACCCCGCTTCCCCCTTCCGTGAAACACACCACGCCACACTCATCGCACGGGCCCGCGCGCACCCATTTGCGCTGGTCTGCGCGGCTGATGGCACGCGTATTCACGCGGCCCACGCGCCCATCCTGCTCGATGAAACGGAGGGTGCGCCCATTTTGCGCTTCCACTTGTCCGCCGCAAATGCCGTAACGTCTGCCCTGCTGGGAGGCAGCGGCGCACTGATCGTCTTCACAGGGGATCACGCCTACATCTCTCCTGACTGGTACGAGCAGGCCGATCAGGTCGGCACATGGAACTATCTCTCGGTAGAAGCCGAAGGCCCCGTCACGCATCTGGATAATGCAGGCTCCACCCGCCTGCTCGACGACCTGTCGGACCTGTTCGAAGCGGGTCTGTCCCCCAAACCACCCTGGACACGCGCCAAGATGACCCCCGGCCGCTTCGACGCCATGCTCCCCGGCATACGTGCATTCTCACTGGCCCCCACACGGTTCGAAGGCATCACCAAACTCGGCCAGAACAAACCGCAATCCGCCCGCAACAACGTCATCACCGCCCTTTCCAACCGCGAAGACGGTATCGCCATCGCCAACCACATGCGTAAACTCTCATCATGACCCAGCCACCAACCGCCTTCCTCGCTGCCGCCAAGGACCTGCTTGGCCCAAAGGGCTGGAGTGACGATCCCGAACGCCTCAGCGAAGTGGCTTCCCCATGGCGCGGCACATTTCAGGGCGAAACCCCTTTCCTCGCCCGCCCTGCGAGCACCGCAGAGGCTGCCGCACTCGTAAAGCTGTGCGCCATCCACCATGTCGCAATGACCCCGCAAGGCGGCAATACCGGTCTTGTCGATGGGGGAACACCGCATGGTGAAATCGTCGTTTCGATGGGCCGGATGAACGCCGTGCGCAGTATCGACCCTTTCAACAATTCACTCGTCATCGAGGCGGGCGCCCCGCTGGTCACCGCTCAGGACGCCGCCGAAGAAGCCGGTCGACTCTTCCCACTCTCTCTCGGATCGGAAGGCACCGCCACGATTGGCGGCCTGATCTCTACCAATGCCGGCGGCGTTGCTGTTCTGCGCTACGGCATGATGCGTGACCTGATCCTCGGGCTTGAGGTGGTGATGCCTTCGGGTGAGATTTGGGACGGCCTGTCCGGCCTGCGCAAGAACAATACAGGCTATGACCTGAAACACCTGTTCGCAGGCGCCGAAGGCACGCTCGGCCTGATCACCGCCGCGACGCTGAAACTCTTCCCTCAGGTCCAGCGCGCGAGCGCCTGGGTCTGCTGTGACAGCACCGACGATGTCGTCGCCCTGCTCGCCCTCGTCCGCCAGCATGCAGGCGACACCGTTACCAGTTTCGAGATCATCCCGGCGGGCGCCATCGACATGGTAATGACCGACGTGCCCGGCTCGCGTGATCCGCTGCCATCCGACCTGCCTTGGCGCGTCCTGATGGAGGTTTCGATGGTCGACGAGGCCCACGCCCGCGCCACGCTCGAAAAGGCTCTGGAAGCGGCTTTCGAACAGGATCTCGTCAAAGACGGTGTCGTCGCCGGCAGCCAGGCGCAAGCTCAGTCATTCTGGCATATCCGTGAGACGATACCGCTATCCAAACGCGCCTATGGCACTGCGATCAACCAGGATATCGCCGTTCCGGTCAGCCGCATTCCCGCCTTCATCGAAAGTTGCAACGCGGCGGTTCTGGAAGTCGTCCCCACAGCCGAGTTCGTGATCTTCGGCCATGTCGGTGACGGAAATCTCCACTACTCCGTCTGCGAACCGGCAGGCGCCAAAACACCCGTATTGAAAGCGCATGTCGATGCCATCACGCGCGTCGTGTTTAACCAGACTATGGCGCATGGTGGATCGATCAGCGCGGAGCATGGGGTCGGCCGCCTGAAGCGCGACGAACTCGCTCGCCTGCGGCCACCCGCCGCCACCGAAGCGATGCGCGCCATCAAACGCGCTCTCGACCCCCTCGGCATCATGAATCCGGGCCGGGTGGTTTCAGTTTAACCCCTCGGTAACTTAGATTTCCGACATGCGAAGCATCGCAGAATGCGGAGCAGACAAGTATGGCCTGGTATACGGATCTTCGGGATACACGGTTGTTTTCTCCCGCCGAACGGGATTGGACGTCGCGGCGCCTGCTGGACCTGCGCGCCCGCCTGAAATCCCCACTGCCGCATGGCGTCCCCGGCAAAACCAAGGACGCCTCGATCATCATCGGCACCTGGAACCTGCGCGACTTTGACAATAACAAGTTTCGCCATGGTCCGCGCCGCCATGAAAGCCTATTCTATATTGCGGAAATACTTTCGGCATTCGACATTTGCGCCGTTCAGGAAGTGAACGAAGATCTCGGCCCCCTCAAACGCGTCATCCGCCTGATGGGGCCAGGCTGGGACTTCATTGCAACCGACGTGACGGTCGGTGCGTCGGGCAATCGCGAACGCATGGCCTTCATCTACAACAAGAACAAGGTGCGCTTCCGCAACATAGCGGGCGAAATCGTGCTGCCCAAGCATGCCTTGTTGCCAGACGAGCAACAGTTCGCCCGCACACCTTTCATGGTCTCATTCCAGGCAGGCTGGTTCAAGTTTTCCCTCTGTACCGTGCACATCTATTTCGGCGAGGATGGCAAGGAAACCGAAGGCTACCAGCGCCGCGTGAAGGAAATCGAGTATATCGCCAGGGAGATGGCCGATCGCGCCAAGCGTGAGGACGAAAACTTCATCCTGCTGGGCGACTTCAACATCAAGAATACGGTCGACGAAACAATGCGCGCGTTGACCAAGGCAGGATTCCAGCTGCCGCCGGAACTGTTTCCGTCAAACCTGCTTGGCACGAAATATTACGACCAGATCGCCTTCCGTACCCAGAAGGACGAGGTGACATTCCTGTCGGCTGGCGTGTTCAACTTTACAGACGTGCTGTTCAAGCCGGAACACTATGACCATTATGCCCCGGTCCTGCCTGCGCGCCACCGCGACCTTGATGGGAGTGGCGCCCCGAAGGATCGCGGGAAGGACAAGGACTATTATTCCAAACGCTGGCTGACATGGCAGATGTCAGACCACCTGCCGCTTTGGGTCGAACTGGCCATCGACTTTTCCGACGAGCACCTGCTGCACAATCTCGACGACGAATTCGCTGCAGGCGACGTACCCGCACAAGTGGAGTATACGGACGAACAGGAACCTGCGGTTTTACTGCCCACACCCGCAGAACCGATTGGCAAGAAGCGCCGCTCGCGCAAACGCCGGCGCCCCCGTGTAGCGGCAAAGGAAAAGATCGGTACGCTCGCACCCGCGCCCCGGATGACGCTTTTCGAAGCGTGGCATATCTTCAAATGGGTGGCGTCCGGCAAGGCCGATGCATTCAAACGCAGGCGAAAGAACCAGGCAAAAGAAGACAAAGACTAAGTTCCCGGCCGCGGGCCAATGCGCTGAAACATGCTCCAAAGTCAGGCAGTACCGCTTTAAAAACAACCCTGTGTAAAATTAATGATTGCCCGGTCATCGCCACAGGAACCGCAATGATTACTGCACAGCTAGAACTTCGTATTGCGAAGAAACGCCAGGCCACGCGCTGTTATCATTATAATTTTGATGAAATTAACTGTTGCACTACTTGGCAGGGATGGGGCAATGACCCCGCGAATGCCAAACCGGGCATGGACGAAATGTCATCAAAACCCAATGATGACAGGGGATTCTAACCAATCCTTCAGTTCACTCAGTTCCCGGAAACAGTAATACAGGCACCATCAGTGTAGAGGGTAGTCCAATGAGCAAGTCGGCGCGCAAGCACGTGCAGACCATCGCGGCCAGTTTTGTCCTGGCCAGCGCAATGACCGCATGCGGCGGTGGCGGCGGTGATGGTGGCACCGGCGGAGGTATCACGGTTCCGGGTTCCCCGCCGGGGTCGCCTCCTCCTCCTCCGCCACCACCCTCTCCTCCGCCGCCTTCGGGTCCATACGAAACGCGGGTCGACGACGAGGCCGAAGCCCAGCGTGTCTTGGCACGCGGCACGTTTGGGGGTGACCTGGAAGATATTCAGGCCCTGGTCGGAGCGGACGTGGAGAACTGGGTCAAGGCCGAGGTCGGCAAGCCAGCCACGCAATATCTGCAGCCCCTGCTTGCGCTACAGAGTTCCGGCGTGAACATTGATGATGTCCGTCATCGGGGCCTGTTCTGGGACAACATGATCGGCGCGAACGATCAGCTGCGTACACGTATGGTGTTCGCACTTTCCCAATTGTTCGTCATTTCCGATATCGACATGTACGGCCAGACTCCCCAAGTTGGCTATTTTCTGGATGTACTTTCCAGCAATGCATTCGGAAACTATCGCGACCTGCTTGAAGATGTCACCTATTCCAGCGCCATGTCGCGTTACCTGACTTACTGGCGCAACGAACCGGGAGACCCGGCGACCGGGCGCATGCCGGACGAGAACTATGCCCGCGAGATCATGCAGCTGTTTTCCATCGGCGTGATTGAGCTCAATCAGGACGGAACGCCCAAGCTGACCAATGGCCAGCAGGTCGAAACCTTCAACAATGATGATGTCGAAGGCCTCGCCCGCGTGTTTACCGGATTTAGCTGGCCCGGCGCCTCATTCTACAGCGGGGTCGAAGACGATAATGACAAGCGTCTTGTTGTTTTCGACGAATTCCACTCGGGACTGGAAAAGCGGTTCCTGGGAACGGTCATCCCCCCCAACACGGGCGGAGATGAAAGTGTACGGATCGCGCTCGACACGATCTTTGAACATCCCAATGTCGCCCCTTTCATCTCACGCCAGCTGATCCAGCGCTTCACGGCCAGCTCACCCAGCCCTGATTACGTAAAGCGCGTTGCCGATGTCTTTGACGCTGGCATCTACACGGCCAACAATGGCACCGTGTTCGGAACCGGCGAACGCGGCGATCTGGAAGCCACCATCGCCGCCGTTTTGCTGGATCGCTCCGTTCATGGCAGCAGCGCCCTCACGGACACACAGAACGGAAAGATCCGCGAGCCGGTCCTCAAATTCATCAACTGGGTTCGCGCGTTCGATGTGCAGGACATCAATTCCAACGAGGAATATCTCTTGCGGGTTGCGTCCAGCCCCGTGGAAAGCCTTGGCCAGCAGCCGATCCATTCGCCATCTGTCTTCAATTTCTATCGCCCGGGCTACGTTGCTCCGGGCACGGAAACCGGGGCACTTGGGCTGACCGCACCGGAATTCCAGATCGTGAACGAGGGCTCCATCGTCGGTTACATGAACATGCTGACCCGCTTCATATTTGACGACTCGCCCACCACAAATGGCGGCGTCAGTTTTACACCCGACTATACGAGGGAAATTGCCCTCGCCGACGACCCATCGGCCCTGGTCGATTATCTCGACCTGGTCATGACCGGCAACACGATGACGGCTGAAGTGAAGGCTGACATTCTTGAGGCGGTCACGGCACTACCGTCGTCATCTCAGGCGGATCTTGAACGACGCGTTCAACTCGCGGCCTTCATGACGATCAGCTCTCCCGCCTATGCAATCCAACGCTAATTCCAGATTCAGGGATAACCAGAATGGCTAACATGAATCGACGCAAATTCCTCCGCGCCGGGGCTGCGACCAGCTTTCTCGCAGGCTCAGGCGTTCTCAGTACGCTGGCAAGCGGCAAGGCATTCGCTGCCAACACGTCAGGCTACAAGGCGCTGGTCTGTATCTTCCTCAAGGGTGGCATGGACCACGCGGACACGATCATTCCGGTTGACGTGGCTTCGCATGACCAATTGCGGAACGTGCGCCCTGGACTCTGGGGCGCCTATGGCGTCGGATCCGGCACATCTTCGCGTGACATCGCCAATCTTTTGCCGCTCAACCCGAACAATGCTGCCAGCTTCGGATCGCGCCGGTTCGGCATGCCAGAACAATTGACCGAACTCCGGGACATGTTCGAGGCCGGTGATCTCGCCGTGGTCGGAAACGTCGGCCCATTGATCGAGCCAACGACACGCTCCAGCATCGCCTCCAACAGCGCCGCGCTTCCCCCCCGCCTGTTCTCGCACAATGACCAGCAATCCACCTGGATGTCGCTTGGCGTTGAAGGCGCGCAATATGGCTGGGGCGGCAGCTTTGCCGACGCGGCCATCCGCGCAAACTCTTCGATGAACCCGCTCTATGCCATGGTTTCGACGGGCCCGAATGATGTGTTCCTGTCCGGCCGCGAAGGCCGACAATTCACGGCCAGCGCTGGCGGTGGCCAAACAGTCAGCCTTGTCGACGAGGATTACATTCTGGGTGGCGGATCCGAAATCGATACGGCGCGAAACCTGCTCGATGATTACGTGTCCAAGACGGGCTATGGAGAGACCAACCTGTTTGCGCGCGACTATGCCCGCCAGTCAGGCAATAGCATCATAAACAACAAGGCTTATGACACCGCGCTGGGTTCTGCACCCGCCGTGAGTACGGAGTTTCCCGAAACGTCGGTCGGATCGCAGCTCAAGGCCGTGGCCAATACGGTCAATATTCGCAATGCGACAAATTCCAATCGTCAGGTCTTCTACGTCTTCATGGGCGGCTTCGACACGCATAGCGACCAGACCGGCGCACTGCCCGAGCTTCACTCGCAGCTGTCCCAGGCCATCGGTGCCTTCCGCACAGCCATGATGGCGATGGGGACATGGAACGACGTGGCGCTGTTCACCATGTCGGAATTCGGGCGCACCTCGATCGACAATGGAGATGGCACCGATCATGGCTGGGGCGGTCACCACATCGTCACCGGCGGCTCTGTTGTCGGCAAGCAGATCTATGGTGACATCCCCTCGCCCGACCTGTCTGGCGAAAGCTACACCTCCACCCACGGACGCCTCATTCCCAAAGTGTCAGTCGAACAATACGCAGCAACGCTCGGCTCATGGTTCGGGCTGGACTCAGGTGAACTCGCGGCGGCCTTGCCAAATCTCGCCAATTTCAGCGAGAAGAATATCGGCTTCCTCGGCTGATCGTAGACGCATCGCCCATTACTTTCACCGGATCCGCAGCAGGCTCTGGTCAAGGTCGTTCACATCAGGCACGCCCAAAAGTGCCAGCAGGCGCGCAACGTCAGCACCAAGAATGTCGAGCGCCCGCGTGACGCCCACCTCGCCGCCTGCCGCCAGCCCGTAAAGGCAGGCCCGCCCCAGCGCCACGCTTGTGGCGCCCCGTGCGATCAGCTTCAACACATGGCTGCCCCGCCGCACGCCGCCATCGGCAATCACCTCGATCTTTTCCGTCACCGCCGCGCGCACTTCGGGCACCAAATCCACGACCGGGACAGACGTATCGATCTGCCGCCCCCCATGATTGGACAGCCATACAGCGCTTGCACCGGAATCAACGGCCCGACGTGCATCGTCTGCTGTGCTGATGCCTTTAACGGCAAAAGGCCCGCCCCATTCCTGCGCCATCCATTCGGCATCTTTCCAGGTCATCGTCCGATCGAACAGGTCGTTGATCACGCCCATCACGTCCCGACCTTCCGTGTCCACACCCTGAAAGTTCGCCGGCCCGATTTGGGGGGAGCGGGCAAGATCAAGCAGGTATCCGGGACGCGCCAACGCCTGCGTCGCCGTCTTGAAATTCACAGATGGCGGAATGGAAAACCCGTTGCGTGGGTCGCGCTCTCGATTCCCGGCAATAACGGCATCCGCCGTCAGTATACAGCCGACATATCCCGCCGCCTTTGCACGCGCGAGAAAGTCGCGCACCAGACCCCGGTCCTTCCAGACATAGACCTGAATGAATTTGGGGATGGTCGGCGCGGCCTTTGCGATATCTTCGATCGAGTGACTGGCCAGCGTCGACACGGAATAAGGAACGCCCGCCGCTTCGGCTGCGCGCGCGGCTGCCAGCTCGCCCCGCATCGGATGAAACAGGCGCGACGCCGCAGTCGGTGACACAAAGAAAGGCTGGGAACTCGGCTGCCCGAATACCCGCGTTTGCGTGCGAACGGTCGATACATCAACCAAAGATTTCCACACCCACTCATAGTCGGAGAAACGGTCCACCGACCGCCTGAGAGTCAGCTCATCGTCAGAGCCGCCATCGATATAGTCGAACACCATGCGCGGCAGGCGTTTGCGGGCCAGTGTCCGCAAGTCGTCAATATTGATAGCCTCAGCCGCTTTCATTCTGCCCGCCCTGATGTGTCACTGCCCACCGAATGTCCGGCAGGTATCCTTGAGCGAGGACAAAACCATGTCAGCGCCAGCTGTGGCAAGACGTTCCCCAAGGCCAACATTCGCATGACCGCCGCCGCCCAAGCCCTGGCCGGTCAGCGACGCCCGAACAGTCGCTCGACATCCGCCAGCTTGAGTTCGACATAGGTCGGGCGGCCATGATTGCACTGGCCGGAATGGGGGGTCGCCTCCATCTGGCGGAGCAGCGCATTCATCTCGTCGCTGTTCAGCCGCCGACCGGCCCGCACGGAGCCGCGGCAGGCCATGTTGCCCATCACTTCCTCGAACCGTTCCTTCAGCGCCAGTCCGGCATCATATTCGGCGAAATCATCCGCCAGGTCGCGGATCAGGCCAATCGCATCCATTTCGCCAAACAAGGCCGGTGTCGCGCGTACGCATACCGCGCCAGCCCCGAACGCTTCAATTTCCAGCCCGAGTTCGGCCAGCTCGTCAGCGCGTTCCAGTATGCGCGCGGCTTCATCCTCGGTCAGTTCCACCACATCGGGGATCAGCAATGCCTGACGCTTCACGCCACCGGCCGCCATCTGGCGTTTCATGTCTTCGTAGACGAGCCGTTCGTGCGCCGCGTGCTGGTCAACAATCACGATGCCATCCGCCGTCTGCGCCACGACATAGGTCTCGTGCAATTGCGCCCGGGCCACGCCCAGCGGAAAACTGCCCTGCGCGATCTCGGGCACGGCTTCCACCCGCGCTGTCGGCGCATCGTCGTGATCATAGGGACGCGGTGCAGCCTCGGCGAACGCTGAGGGCGGGTAGGATGGCGCAGGGGCCTGATGGGCATAGCCGCCCGAAGGCGGACGCGACTGGAACAGGGCGCCCGTCGGCATCGGCGCTTCGGGCTTGGCCCGGCCCAGCGCAAACCCCGCCACAGTTGTCGAGGCACGGTGCCCCGCTGCAGCCAGTGAATGGCGAAGCGCCCCGATCATCAGCCCCCGTACATTCCCGGCATCACGAAAGCGCACTTCCGTCTTGGCCGGGTGCACATTCACGTCGACATATTCAGGGTCCAGCTCGACAAACAGTGCCGCCATCGGATGGCGGTCACGCGCCAGGAAATCCTGATAAGCGGCCCGGATGACTCCGTTCAGCATCCGGTCCTTCACGGGGCGCCCGTTGACGAACATGAACTGCATCTGCGCATTGCCGCGGTTCAGTGTCGGCAGGCCTGCAAAGCCCTTCAGCCGCACACCTTCGCGTTCGGCATCTATCGCCACCGCATTGTCGCGGAACTCCCGCCCCATGATCGCGCCAAGGCGCGCCAGTTGCCCGTCCTCGCCCTCCGGTTCGGTGGCATGACGGAACAGGTTGCGACCATTGCTTTCCAGGCTGAATGCCACGGTCGGGTTGGCCATAGCAAGCCGCTTGACCACATCGGATACGGCCATCGTTTCGGAGCGTTCGCCCTTCATGAATTTCAGCCGCGCAGGCGTCGCGAAGAACAGGTCGCGCACTTCAAGGCGCGTGCCGGTCTCGCCGCGTCCCGTAAAGGCGGCCGGTCTCGGTCCCTCGATCCGTCCCGCTTCGATAAACACGTCAGCGGCATCCTCGCCCGCCGCCCGCGAGGTCAGCGTCATCCGGCTGACCGATGCAATCGACGGCAGGGCTTCGCCGCGAAAGCCCATCGTGTGAATGTTCAGCAGGTCAACCCGCCCGTCGGTGCCCGGCGCCAGCTTGGACGTCGCATGACGCTCCAGCGCCACCAGCAGGTCATCCGCCGACATGCCGCATCCGTCATCCTCGATGGTGATGCGCTTCAGGCCGCCTTCCTCAATCGAAACCGACACGCGTGTCGCTCCGGCGTCCAGCGCATTCTCTACCAGTTCCTTCACGGCTGCCGCGGGCCGTTCCACGACTTCGCCAGCCGCTATGCGGTTGACCACATCGGGCGGCAATCGGCGAATCTGGGGCTTGGGACGAACGGAATCAGGCATGGGACAACAATAAACCAGCCAGCACGCTTTGTCCCGCACAGCATCAGTCGCGCAAAGTGTCGCGAGGCCGCATGGTTGCAACACTCCCGGCAAAGGCACACACTGGCCTCAGAGCCATACCAAAAGGACACTTGCGCCATGTCGTCACTACTCAAGTCTGCCGCCGCATTTTCCGCCATCGCCCTCCTGACCGCGTGCGGTGGATCAGGGACCGAAGCCGAGACTCCGAGCGCACCTGCCGCAACCACCACCACGCAGGCCGCGCCCACCGCGACGCCTGTCGCTGCGCCGGCTGCCGTACCCGCTGGCGAACCCAGCGCCGAGTTCGCCAACCTGCCCGCCCCCTACAACACCGCCGATTACGCCCGGGGCAAGCGCACGTTCAAATTGTGCGTCTCATGCCACCTCACAGCCGAAGGCGCCGGCAACCTGGTCGGTCCAAACCTGCATGGCCTGTTTGGCCGCGAAGCCGGATCGCTGGAAGGCTTTGCCTACTCCGACGCACTGACGGACGCCGACTTCATCTGGGAGCCTGTCCACCTCGATGAATGGCTGACCAATCCGCGCGCCTTCCTGCCTGGCAACCGGATGAGCTTTGCAGGTGTACGCAAGCCGGAAGACCGGTTGGGCCTGATCGCCTACTTGATGGTGGAATCGGGCTATTCTGCACCGGCCGCCGAAGAAACTCCCGCACCCTAGCGGCGCGTCGTCAGGGCGATGAGAAAGGCGTTTTCCTCATAGGCCCCGCCGAAATCCTCGCGATAGCCGACCGACACGTCGAAATGGCCGAAATGATAGCCGACCTGGCTTTCGAACTTGTTTGAGTCTGCGCTGTAATTGCTGCGCTCCAGCCAGACTTGCTGTGTCACAAAGATACGGTCTGAAATGTCAGCCCCGTAGCCGAACTCCGCCCTCTGGCGCAGACAGCCATCCTGATGGCTGATCATGGCAATGTCGGTGAACAGGTAATTGCCCAGCGACCTGCGAACGCCGGAATAACCGCCACTGACGCGCGCCTCGCCGCCCTATTCGTCACAATCGAATGTACCCACAATTGCATTGCCGTAAACGGCTGCGGCTTCCGCTCCCAAGGTGAATCCCTTGCGGGACCACAACTGCCGGCGCAGCGACACGCGGTAAGATTGCCGGTCGATCTCACCGATACTATCTTCGTAGAACACAGCTTCGGTCTTGCCCGTCAGCGTCAGGCGATCTGTCAGTCCATATTCGCCGTATGTGTCGGCCCGCATGCCATCGAGTCCATCCAGCGTTTCGGCCGAGACAAGGCCGCGCACATAGAATCCGCCATCATTGCGCGGCCGAAAAATGTTCCTTCAGACTGCCCAGGCCGCGTTCTGCAGGACAACGCGATATCCGTCAGGGTCTTCGAATGTCACGCCCTTCACATCCCAATAGGCATTGAAGGCGGTCGCGGGGCTGAATCCTGCCCTACGCATGCGCTGCACCGCTGCCTCGAACCGGTCCGGCTCCGGCAGGTAAAATACCAGAAGATTGTCTTCTGTCGGCGCACGTCCGGCTGTGTGCCCGTGCGCCTTGGTGAACTCAATGTGATAGGGCGCGCCCCGATGGCCAAGCATGATGCCATCGAAATATCCATGACCGCCAAACTCGTAGAGAACATTGAAGCCCAGTCCATCGCGATAGAACGGCAACAGGGCGTCGAGATTATCAGTGGGTCGGGCAATCCGGATCTTGGCGTGTTCAATGGTCATGTCTGCTCCTTGAAGTATCGAAGCATGACGTATCGGGCCTCAACCTTGGTTCAGGTCAAGCGGGTTCACTGACTTTCGTTCAAGAAAAAGCCCCCGCCGTATCGACGAGGGCTTTTCGGGAAACGCGATAGAGCGCGTAATCCGCTTAGAGGCGGAAGCGGATCTGGTCGGACCAGAAGCGCTCAAGGCGCGAAATGGTCTTGTTCAGTTGCGACAGGTCGTCGTGACGCACGCTGGCTGTCGGCTCCAGGGCCGTTGCCTGCTTTTCGAACAGGTTGGCGACACGGTCACGCACCTTGAGGCCACGCTCGGTCAGGCGAAGTGTCACTGTGCGCTTGTCGTCTTCAGAGCGCGTCTGGATCAGGTAGCCGCCCTCCTGAAGTTTCTTGACGTTGTATGACAGGCTCGTGCCGGCAAAGGCACCGCGGGCCCGAAGGACCGAAGCCGGAGCTTCGTCATCGCCAATCTCATAGATCAGCAGGGCCTGGACGCCGGTCAGCGATCGTTCACCACCGCGCTCGAGGTCGTCCTTGACGACATCGTGCAGACGACGGTGCGCCTGTTCAAGAAGGGACAAAGACTTGAGAAAAGACTCGCCAACGGAAAGGGGTGCAGTTTCCTGCATATCGGAGATCATCATTACTTCCACCATCACTCAACTTTTGTTGTAGTTTGAGTAGATTTACGCGATCAATCCTAATTATTTGATAATCATACCCTCTTCTCAAGTGTAGAGTGTTAACAAATGGTCGAATGCATTAACCGTTACTGCTTCGAAACGTGTTTTCGAGCCAAATCGCACCAAAATACGCCTGAAACACGAAAAGTGGCCGCCCTGCAGGTGAGGGCGGCCATCGATTCATGATGAATACTTGGTAAATAGGGATATTGGCCGATCTAGGCGAAAGTATCGGCAGTTGTGGCGCCCATATACTTGGGGCTCGGACCATGCTTGTTCGTCGCCGGCTTGCTGTCCAGGATCATGAAGACCAACAGGATCAGGCCACCAATGTATGGAATGAAGCTGATCAGATACATCCAACCGCTGAGGTCCTGATCATGCAGCCGCCGAATGGTGATCGAAAGCGATGGCAGGATATTGTAGAGCAGGAATACGATAAACAGGATCGGCAGGATGATCGGGTCGCCATACTGGTCGGTGCCATAGAACGCCAGGCTCAGCATCACGTCGACGAATAGCGCGGCGACATAGAAGATCGTCGCAAACAGGACATAGCCCCAGTATTCGGAGCGTCGCGCGCGCCCATGGAACTGGACGAAGTTCTTGGTCAAAGCCCGCGTGAAATAGGTCCACAGTCCATCGCCCTTCATTGGCACAGCGGCGGCATACGCGGCCGCCGGCATGACTGGCGGCGCGCCCGTATAGGCTGCCGGTGTGGTTGCAGGCTGCGCCGGGGCGGCTGCCGCGCCCAATGCATAGATGTCGCGCGCCTCTTCGCCCATGCCGACGAAATCCACCGTCTGGCCGGGCTGCAAGACGGCGCCATTGCGCACCTGCACCTGCGAATATTGATAGCGCATGCCATCTTCACCCAAAATCAGGCCGGAACCATCCGGACTATCGGATTTCAGAACTTCTCCACGCATGCTTGTCTCCCTCAGCTGCCCAAGGGGTTGTGGCCGAAATGCAAACGGCTTGTCTAGCCCCGTACCTCGATCAATCGAATTGAAGTTCGTCCGCGCCCAGCGGTGCGAAATACCGCGCCACGTCTGCTTCCGTCACGTCTTCCAGCCGCGCAGGTGACCAGACCGGCGCATTGTCCTTGTCCACGATCACCGCGCGGACACCTTCCAGGAAGTCGGGGCTTTGCACTTTGCGCCACCCGATCCGGTATTCCATCCGCATATTGTCTTCAAAGCTGGTCAGATCCGCGCCCTCGCGCAGCTGGCGCAAAGCCACTTTCACGGTCTCGGGCGACTTGGTGCCCAGCACGGCCACCTGCTCGGCCGCCCACGCGCTGCCATCGGCCTCCAGCGCCGCAACGATCTGTTCGGCTGAATCCGGCGTAAAGCATCGATCGATCAAATCCCGGTGCGCCTCGAAACTGCCTGCGGGAACCGTATGGCTCGCGCCGCGCAGGATTTCGTTCAACAGACCCGCCGCATCCACGGAAAAGTCGGCGCCTTCAACCTGCTTCTTCAGGTTGGTCACCAGCTCGGATGGCAGGAAATGGGTCGCAATCCGCGCTGCCGCAACATCCGCCCCTTTCAGCCGCGCCCCCGTCAGCGCCAGCCATGTGCCCAGCGCACCGGACAGGCGCGGCAGGAACCAGCCGCCGCCAACATCGGGAAACAGGCCAATGCCTGTCTCTGGCATCGCAAACACGGTCCGCTCGGTCGCCACCCTGTGTGACCCGTGCACCGACAGGCCCACGCCGCCACCCATGGTCACGCCGTCCATGATCGCCAGCACAGGCTTCGGAAACGCATTCAACGCCGCGTTCATGCGGTATTCGACATTGAAAAACGCCCTCGCTTCGCTTGCATCCCCTGCCCCGCTATCTGCCAGCATGCGAATGTCGCCGCCCGCACAGAAGCCGCGCGTGTCCTCTTCATGCTCCACCATGACCAGATGAACCGTCGAGTCATCACGCCACCGCTCCAGCGCCGACAGGATTGCCTCGCACATCGGCGCATTCAGCGCATGCAGGGCCGACGGGCGCGTCAGTGTAATGCGGCCCAGCCCCTTTTGAGTGATGATCCGAACATCTTGAGTCATCGGCGCGTCCTTTGTCGTTTCTTTTTTGAATGCTTCAAAACTGCACTTATCACAGCAATATCTGTTTACCAGTTTCTGTCATGTTACCGTCTGGATGCGCAGTTGGTTACCGTCGCGTCCATGAGGATCAACGATGAACACGACCATGAATCGCAGGGGACGTCGCACAAGTCTGGCCTCAAACGGCATGATCCGGCTTGGCTTCTTCAAGAGGATGTCTTGTGAAATCCGCGACGTGTCGCCCGGCGGCGCGCGCATCGTGACGCCGGAAGGCACAGAGCTTCCCGAACAGTTTGTCATGCACATGCCGCAGTTCAAAAGGCCGCGCACCTGCATCCGCCGCTGGCAGAGCGGCACGGAAACCGGCGTCGAATTCAAGCTCGATTAGGGCTCGCTGCCTAGTGCAAGGCACACCCTTCCAGTGTGATGCGATGCATGATCCGGCGCTGGCCGTGATAGTCATTCAACGCCCAGTGCCAGGTTGACCGGTTGTCCCAGAACGCCACCGATCCCGGCTTCCAGACGAACCGATAGGCATGCTCCTTCTTCATCGCATGCGCGAATAGCCGGCCCAGCAATTCGGCCCCCTGCTCTTTCGACTTGCCCGCAATCCCCACGGTGAAACCGGGGTTCACATACAGCGCCTTCCTGCCGCTCAGCGGATGCGTGATCACCACCGGATGAACCACGTCTTCCAGCACGTCGGCCGCCGCCGCATTGCCGATCCGCCCGCCGCCCGCATCGGTCGTATTGTAATAGGTCTCCTTCTGAGAGCCGAAGATGTGCTTGGCAGAATGGATCGCCGACAGGTCGTCAATCTCGGCCTTGGTGGCATCGTCCAGCGTCTCATAGGCGCGGTACATGCTGGCGAAGAACGTGTCGCCGCCCGTCTCCGGCAACACTCGGGCGACGAGAACGGAGCCCATTGCCGGTTCGACATCATAGGAATGGTCGGTATGCCAGCCGCCACCAATATTGTCCTTCTGGTCCGCCTCCTTGGCCACCATGGCGATCTGCGGATAATCAGGATGCGCCGCAAAGAACCGGTTCACATTGATCGGCGCGAACCGTTCGCCGAAGGCAATATGCTCGTCCTCACTCAGGGTCTGGTCACGGAAGAACACGACACCATGCTCGGCATAGGCTTGTTTGATCGCGTCCATCTCTGCGGGCGTGGCATGGCGCAAATCCACGCCGGTTATCTCCGCGCCCACACCGGGCAAGGCCTCAATCTGCATCGTCTCACTCCCTGTCGCGCCAACTTCAGCCGGTCTCGTTGGAATACTTTAGGACGATTGAAAAACCTGTCTAGCGGCGCGGCACCGCGGCACCCGTGTCGTAATGCCAACACGCCTCGCCCATGTCAGAGCCAATCGGGCTGCCCGGCGGCACATCCGTGCCCCGCGCCACGGGCGAAGCCGGGGCGGCTGGTTGGGCCATGTGCGCGTTTATCCTGCGCACGATATCGCTGCGCGTAGCCGCATTCGCGTCCACGCTCTTGGTCGCGATCCGCTTGCCCAGCGCGCCGAGATACGCATTCGTCCGCGCGGCGACTTCCGGCGTCGCACCTTCTTGCCCCGCCAGGTCGATCAGCAAGGAGGCATAACGCACCTGCTCCCGGCGCAGGATCTCGCCCTGTCGCGGCGTCGTGGGCGCAGCAAACACCACGGCCTCCACATCGGCGAGAACATCCTCATAGCTGAGCGCGCCTGCATCCCGGCGCCGGGCCTCGATCAGCCGCGCCACACGCGCCGGATGCAACAGCGCTTCCAGCGTTTGCGACGCCGCCGCGTCCGCTGCCGACATCAGGTCGAACATCGCCCCCGTCGTGCCGGGAAAATACTCCGCGCCCGATGCCGAACCGCCGAACGCATCCAAGGGCGTGTTCAGCAGGTTCAGTGTCTCGTCCGGCAGGTCCAGAACCGCCGGGTCCAGTGTTGCCGTCAGCGCGTCCAGCGCCGCGCGCTGCTGGGCCACCGGCACCGTCGCCCCAATCTCTCCGCCATCCCCCCGCACGGAATAGCGGAAATCATAGCCGCCAATTGATTTCGCCGCCGCGTTCACCTGATAGCGGTGATAGAGGTAAATCGGTACGATCACCTCACGCAGCTTCGACACCGGTTCACCTGACTGGATATTGCCCAGGCCAAAGCCGTCCAGCGCAATCCGCCTCACGCGCATTGTCTCATTCAGTGTCTCGACAGGATCATTGCCATTGTCCCACACGCTCGAATACGGGTGGGCGGTTCCCACACCGCGCCCCTGCGCATCATCGACAAACCGCAAGCCGCTTGCATAAGCTGCCATCAGCGTTTCTTCGCCTGCCGCTGCGCCGTCCGTTCCTTCCGGATACTGCGCATACAGCCAGGTTGCCGCCACCTTGTCCCAATTACCAATGCCTACCGCATAGGCGCCGCCAAAATCCAGTGCGTTACCGGAAGACACCACCATCGGAGCCGGATAATCCATCACCGACGCGCGATCATTGCTTGAGGCGGCAAAATTGTGCGCAAAGCCCAGCGTATGTCCCACCTCATGCGCGGACAGCTGGCGAATGCGGGCCAATGATAGTTCCACCGGATCGTCCGCTGCGCCCGTGCCGGTCTTGTCCGTGCCTGCCAGACCTTCAAAGATCATCCGGTCCTGCCGCACGCGCTGGCTGCCCAAAATGACATTGGCCTTCAGCATCTCGCCCGTGCGCGGGTCATACACGCCGCCGCCATAGGACCAGCCGCGCGTCTGCCGGTGAGTCCACTGGATCATGTTGTAGCGCACGTCCAGCGGATGCGCGCCCTCGGGCAGCACCTCGACGCGGTAGGAATCCGGAAAGCCAGCCGCCGCAAACGCATCCGCCCACCATGACGCGCCTTCGATCAGCGCCTGCCTGATCTGCTCCGGGGCCCCTGAATCAACGTAAAAGACCAGCGGCTCCTTCGCCGGACTGCTTGCCGCTGTCGGGTCCTGCTTTTCCAGCCGGAAGCGCCGCGCAAATGACTGACGTACATTGCCCGACAGCGGCGCGGAAAAATCATAGAAGCCGACATCAATCGCCCCGCTGCGGGAATCGAACATGCGCGGCGTGTAGCCATCGTCCGGCAGGCGCACCAGTGACTGGTGCTGAACCAGTGTGAACGCCCGGCCATCCGCCGCCGTCGCCACAACTTGCGCTTTCGGATTGTCACTCGTCAGTGTCAGGAAGGCATCGAACTCGGCATTGTCCGGAAAGCTCAACGCCTGCGATACGTCCGGCATCGACCGGTCATCCGCAATGGAGAAATCTCCCCCATCGGGATGGTTCGCCAACGCGCCGCGCACGTCCAGCGCATCGCGGGTCAGGAAGCCAGACAGATCAACCAGCAGCGCGCCATCGGGCGATTGCGAAATGATCTCGCCGGACCAGATGAAAGAGCGAGCAAACGATTCCCGCACCGCCTTGCGTTCCAGCGCATTTTCGGCGCTTGCGCGATAGGTCCAGTTCTCTTTCTCCGCGACGATTTTTTTGCCCATGCGGCGGAACGCCAGGATTTGCCCGCCATCGAAATAGCCCCGGTCCAGTCCGATCGGGTTCGAGCCCAGCCCCGCCGTCAGTGATGAGGCATGGATCGCCCGCAAGGCCACGCCATCCGCATCCGGTGCCGGAAACGCCGCCAGTACGCGCCCGTCCTTGGTATCGACATAGAGGTCAAGGAAACCCGCCTTCAGAGTCAGCCCCTTGGTCGCGCTCGCCCAATCCGCCCCGGCAGGCGCCTCTGCCGCCACCGCCGCCTTTGGCTGCGCCGCACACGCAGAGGGAAACACGGCAAACCCCGCAAGCAAAAGACTGGCAACAAGGCGCATGAATTCTCTCCGGGAATGGCTGGCTGCGCCTACGCTGCCGCATCCCCCGAAGAGTTTCAAACGCTTTCTCGGAAATCTGCCCTAGGTTCGGTCATGGACCTCCAATCCGGTCATCTTCAGCAGCGTCCTTCACTGAAACGCATTTCTGCGATCAGTCCTGACGCCTGCCGCGTCGGCCTCTCTCGCGCGATGATCACGCAATCCAAAAGCACATTGGCTTCAGAACGACATCTGATCATGCAGCACGGCGACCAGCGACATGGCGCGCGAGCTTGTCCAGCGTCTGTCCGCCATATTCGACGGCGCCGAAACCAAGCTTGTTTTGCCGTTGTTCCTTTGAAGGATGCATCTGACGGAGCGTGAGAACGGTCTTTCCATTGCTTTGTTCATCAAGAGTCAGCAGCATCCGGAACCTGCCGGGATCATCATCCACATCCGATCCATGCTCAACCTCCAGGAGCGAGGGCGCCTCCATGCGGAGAAAAACCATCCTGTTGTCGAAGCGCGTGCCATCCGGCGCCACCATGTCGAACCGCCAGACTCCGCCTGCAGCCAGATCGATCTCTTTCGTCTCGATTGCAAAGCCCTCCGGCCCAAACCAGGTTTGGATCTGTTCCGGGTCCGTCCACGCGGAATAGACAAGGTCGCGGGGCGCATCGATCACCCGGCTTATGACGATCTCCCGGTCAATGGGCCATTCGGCCCATGCAGACTGTGCTAAGTTGGATGTTCCTTCCATGAATCAACGCTCCTCTTTCCTGCGCTTGATGTGATCTTCCATACGGTTCAGTCGCTTTTCCCAAAGCGAGATATGCTGGCGCAGCCAGGCGTCGCTTGCGCGCAATGCGCGTGGCTCGATCGTGCACGTGCGGACGCGCCCCACCTTCTCGGAACTGACGAGGCCGCTCTTTTCTAGAACGCGCACATGCTTCAGCAGCGTCGGCAGCGCGATGTCGAAAGGCGCCGCCAGCTCGCCCACGGATGCCGGACCATCACACAACCGGCCTATGATCGCGCGCCGCGTCGGATCGGACAGTGCCGAGAATGTCATATCGAGGTCTTCAGAAAACTTAGCCATACAGTAAAGTATCTACATGACCCCCACCGGGTCAAGAGAAACTTTCACGACTAGCTAAGTATCAGGCTCAGTTATTCGCCGTCAGCCCTTCAACATGTCCCGCGAGATGATCACGCGCATGATCTCGTTGGTGCCTTCCAATATCTGGTGCACGCGCAGGTCGCGCACGATGCGCTCCACGCCATAGTCGGCCAGATAGCCATAGCCGCCATGTACCTGCAGCGCGTCATTGGCCACCTTGAACGCCGTGTCGGTGACAAACCGCTTCGCCATCGCGCACCAGCGGGTCGCGTCCGGTGCCTTGCCGTCCAGCCGCCCGGCGGCCTCATACAGCATCACGCGCGCCGCCTGCAGCTCGGTCTCCATGTCGGCAAGCTTGAACTGCATCGACTGGAACTCCGCCAACGCCTTGCCGAACTGCATCCGCTCCTTGGCGTATTCAACCGCCTTGTCCAGCGCCAGTTGCGCCCCGCCCAGCGCGCACGCCGCAATGTTCAGCCGCCCGCCATCCAGCCCCGCCATGGCAAACTTGAAACCGTGGCCTTCCTCGCCGATCCGGTTCGCCGCAGGCACGCGCACACCGTCAAGTATCACCTGCGCTGTCGGCTGGCTCTTCCAGCCCATCTTGCGCTCGTTCGCACCAAAGCCGAGACCCGGCGTATCCTTCTCGATGATGAACGCAGAAACGCCCTTTGCGCCATCGTCCGATGTGCGCGCCATCAATACGTACACGTCCGATACACCCGCGCCTGATATGAACTGCTTCGTGCCGGTGATGACGTAATCATCGCCGTCCTTCACGGCCCGCGTCTTCAGGCTCGCCGCATCCGATCCCGCGCCCGGCTCGGTCAGGCAATAACTCGCGATCAGGTCCATGGTGGTCAGGCGCGGCACCCATTCCTGGCGCTGCAAATCAGACCCGAACGTATCGATCATCCAGCTGGCCATGTTGTGGATCGAGATGAATGCCGCCGTCGACACGTCGCCATAAGACAATTGCTCGAAAATCAGCGCCGCGTCCGTCCGCGTCAGGCCCGACCCGCCGACATCGTCCTTCACATAGATGCCCGCAAAGCCAAGCTCGGCCGCCGCCTTGATCACATCGACGGGGAAATGGCTGTCCCGGTCCCAGGCCTCCGAATAGGGCAAAAGCCGGTCTTTCGCGAATTTCTGCGCCATGTCGCGGATCATGACCTGCTCATCGGTAAACATCGCGCTCATTGGCTTTTCGTCCCTGACTGATTACAAATGCCAGCAATGACAAACTGCCGTTGCGAGAGTCAATGCAAACCCTGCCCGAAGACTACTCGATCACACGGTCTGCCGCGGATGAAATTCCGGCACTGATCGCGATTGATCTGGCTGCCGGGGCGCTGTTTGCCGAAACCGGCCTGCTGTCTGACGATGCCCTCGCCGACCATGTTCCCGAAGAAGTCTTCGAACACGCCCTCGAAGAGAATGACCTGATTGTCGCCCGCGACCCCAAGGGTCGGCCCGTCGGTTTTGCCCTCACGTCCCAGCGCGGCGGCACACTGTATCTCGACCAGATCAGCGTCGATCCCGGTCATGGCCGCAAGGGGCTTGGCCGCGCGCTCATCGCCCGTCTGGTGGAAGAGGCCCGCGAGCGCAAATTGCGCTGCATCACCCTGTCCACCTTCCGCGATATCGCCTGGAACGGCCCCTATTATCGCACCCTCGGTTTCCGCGAAATTCCGCAGGCAAAGATCGCCGACTGGATGCGCGACCTTGAAAAAGTCCAGGCCACCAGCCTCGATATATCCAAGCGCTGCTTCATGATGCGGCGCATTGGCTGGTTGTAGATCGCCTCGATCTGCCGCATCTATTCGCGCATGACCCAGTTTCCCCAATCCTTCCCCACCACCCGCATGCGCCGCTTGCGCCAGTCCCCCTGGATCCGCAGCCTGGTCGCCGAAAACACGCTGACGCCCGCCGATCTCGTCTGGGCCATTTTCGTGCATGACGGCGAAAGCCGCGTGCCCGTCGGCAGCCTGCCGGGCATCGACCGGCTCTCAGTCAAGGAAGCCGCCCTTGCCGCCAAGCGCGCCAGCGAGCTCGGCATCCCCGCCATCGCCATCTTCCCCTATATCGGCCCCGAGGGGAAAGACGAGACAGGCTCCGGCGCGCTGGACCCTGACGGCCTCGTCCCCCGCGCCCTGCGCGCCATGAAGGATGCCGCCCCCGAGATCGGCCTCATCACCGATGTCGCCCTCGATGCCTACACCACCCACGGCCATGACGGCCTGCTCGATGCCGACGGCACCATCCCGAATGATGCCACCGTCGAAAAGCTCTGCATTCAGGCCCTCGCCCATGCTGCCGCCGGCGCCGACATCATCGCCCCCTCAGACATGATGGATGGCCGCATCGGCGCCATCCGCCAGGCCTTCGACGACGAGGGCTTCACCAACATGATGATCCTCGCCTATGCCGCCAAATATGCGAGCGGCTTCTACGGCCCCTATCGCGACGCCATCGGCTCGGCCAAATCCCTCAAGGGCGACAAGAAAACCTACCAGCAGGACCCCGCCAACAGCGAGGAAGCCCTGCGCGAGGTTGCGCTCGATCTCGCCGAGGGCGCCGACATGGTCATGGTCAAACCGGGTCTTCCGTATCTGGACATTGTCCACCGCGTCGCCACCACATTCGGCGTCCCCACCCTCGCCTACCAGGTCTCAGGCGAATACGCCCAGATCAAGGCCGCCACCATGAACGGCTGGATCGACGGCGACCGCGTCATGATGGAGTCACTAATGTGCTTCAAACGCGCAGGCGCCAGCGGCATCATCACGTACTTCGCGGAAGATGCAGCGGAGAAGTTGGGGTGAATTGATCAAACCAAGTTGGGAACGAAAACTCACACGTATTTTGATATGTTCGATTTCCTCATGATAGCGACAGTATCACTTCATCACCTTATTCCAGTCGACTTGTAAGCTCGCATTCAGCATTTCTTTTGCCAGTTCGAGTTTCCAACCTCCAGCAAAGTCAAGTACATGATATACTACGCCAGTGAAGTCGGAGGGCACTTCTACTGTGCCTCTGGTAAGGGCAAAAACCTTGGGCCGCCCCAAGAAACCTATAAAATAGCCTAGTTCAAAAATCACGTTCTGACGGGCTCGCGGTTGAACAGCTTCCCCTAACTTACCGCCATGGTCGTCTGGCGTAAGTAGCACAATCGCAAAATCGACGTCGCGATTAGCCTCGATTTTTTCGATGACAGTCCGCCCGCCGCTTGCTTGCTCGTGAAGGATGATTGGCTTGTAATCAATGTCGGTAACGAAACGAGCGACGGTCTGTTTCGCTTCGTTGTCATGGCCATGAACAATGAATATCTTTTTTGACGGCAGCTTATGAGTGACCTGTACAGCGAGGACTTCTTGGGTATCGCCTTGCTCCTCCAACTCCTCCTCTAGCGAACGCACTGCTTCCCTCACGGTTTCTATGCATCCTGGAAGATTCGCTCTTAGTTCCTGCACATGCTCACTCACGGTTGGCTCAGAAAATCCGCCCATAATCACACCAGATGTGAAGCCAACGGCATCGAAGCTGTAACGATAGTATTGCGTTGAATTACGGCCGAATGTCTTCTCGAAGGCGTCGTCAATTCGCTTTTGTAGCGACTCGATATTGGGTGGATAACACTGAGTGATCGATCCGAATTCTATGGATTCCATCGCCTCGACGACTTTGTTCAACCGTTGGATACCACGCCGCAACTCATATGATGTCAGCTCAGCACGTTGAGGCTCAGACGGTCTTTATGGTGGCGCCATTAGATTAGTCCTTCGGTTCACAACGTGTGGGTTAAACCATGAGTGGGCGAGGAAATAACTTTTTGAAAGCCAAAATCGTCCATTGGCCGGGCTGCAACTCTAAGCAAAATTCCTCAACGAGCCCCCCCCTAACGCAACCGTAACCTCCCCCGCACAGCGCCACCCCATTCCTGCCACGATCCGCCCCTATCCCTCGGCGGTCAAATTCAGGAGTCCTCTCATGATCCGCACGCTTTGCCTTGGCCTTGTGGCCGCCTGCCTCACCGCTGCCCCGGCCCTCGCCGAAGACCGGTCCGAACAGGTCGCCGCCTGCATGGTCGCCAACGCGACAGAGGCCGATATCGCGCAGATGAAACAGCTGATGCTGCTGGCCCTGCAGGAGAAGAAGCAGGAGGCCAGCGGCGTGCTCGGTTCGCTGATGCTGACCGCCGGCCTCAGCGCGTCCGGCAATTGCGGCGTAGGCTTCAACGAGGTCGGCTCGCCCATGTTCGAATACGCCATGCGCCTCTATGGCGAGCATCTCGGCACGGTCGTCCTGGAGCGCTCGCTGGAGGCCATGAATCTGCCGATGCGATAGCCCGCGCCGCGTGGCCTATTCTTCGCGCGCACCCACGAACAGCGCCATCACGCCGATCATGCCAGCATAACGAAAGGCCGAGTTGAGCGCGAGGTCGATCATCGCCGGTGACCGCCACATCTCGAACCAGGTTTCCGCGATCACGATCCATCCGGCGAACAGCATGAACAGGGCAACGCCGCAACCTGCCAGCGCCAGGGACTTCGCCTTGGCAAAGTCCACCCCATCACCGCCCCGTGCGCCCCACATCTGCCATGCACCGAACAGGCACAGCGCCCCGGTGGTGACCTTCAACAGCACAATGAACAACGCCCCCAGCAGGATCACCGCCCCGTTCGTCGTCGCCCGGCCGCTGGTCGGTCCTGGGTCGAAGGTCGACATCGATGTCGCCGCTTCCACCGCGCCCATCGTGCCGGCCCAGTCGACAAGATTGCCCAAGGCACCAACCAGCGCCCACGCGGCAATGCTCAGGATCAACAGGATTTTTATTATGCGTAACAACATGGCGTCCCCTCCATTTTAAGCCGCCAATTATGAACGCGCTCCGCCACAGCGCAAGTCGGAATCGGACCAGCCCCCACGCTCAATAAGCCCGCTTCGGCGCGATCATGGATTCCGCGCGGTCCGCATAATAGGCTTCAATCAACTCGCCCAGCGGCTTGTCATCACCCCATGTCATATCATCCGCCCACAGCACGGCGGCGCACAGGCCTGACACAAAGGCTGATACGCGCTCATTGTCCGGCTCGGCCATGTCATAGCGGCTTCCCTGTATCCTGTGCGCGTGGGCATTGGTCTGGTGGAACGCGCCCAGAATGCATGCGCGCTCTTCCGGCGCGGTGACGCTCGTCCAGTCGGGCCACGGATTTCCGGCATTCGGCTCACCATCACAGATGCGAAACACAAACCGCGTCGACAGGCCCGCACACGATTCCGGCACCGGCAATATCGTCGCCATCAGCGCGGCGGCATCATCCGCCTGCCGCGCATCCAGCGCGCGCTGTTCGTGAATGCTGTCCCGGATAATCTCAGCATCGGACCTGGTAGTGGTCATCTTGATCCCGATGCCGACGATCACCGCAATCGCGACGCCGCCCAGAACAAGCATGATCGGCAATCGTTTCTTCATGCCGCCTCCCTGATTCTTTTTATATACTATTCAGAACACAAATCAGGTGATGAGTAAAATACGCGCCGTCTTTGCCGCGCGCATCCTGCACAGGCACTGCGCTGGCCTGCCTGTCCAACAGGCGCTTGAGCCAACCGCCGACCCCATTTTCCGTCCGAGATTGCGCCCGTCACATCGATTTCGTACCAATAGGGCCATCATAAGCACGGAGAGCCTCATGACGATTCGCCAGACTTCCTTCGCCCTCGCTGCCTTTGCCGGTGTCGCCCTTCTCGCCGCCTGCGGATCTGGCGACGCGCCTGCGGCGACCATTGATGCTGAAACCGCCGCCCTGCCGCTCTCCAATGGCATGACCGCCGCTGAAACCATCGACGCGCGCCAGACCCATCTCAAGGCCGTCGGAAAGGCCTTCAAGACGATCAGCGACGGCCTCAAGGAAAGCGAACCCGACATGGCCGCCATTCAGGCCGCCGCCGCCAGCGTGCCCGCCGAAACGGCAACCATGGCCGACTGGTTCCCAGAAGGGTCCGGCCCGGCCTCCGGCGTGAAGACAGATGCCCTGCCCGTGATCTGGGAATCAAAGGCCGATTTCGACTCCAAAATGGCTGACTTCAAGGCCGCCGCCGCCACGCTCGATACGGCCGCACAGGGCGGCGACATCGCCGCCATCACCGAGGCCTTCAAGGCCACCGGCGCCACTTGCAAAGCCTGCCACCAGACCTATCGCGCAGACGACTAGCGCCCGTGTCGGCACCCAACGCACGCGTCCTCGTCTGGGACTGGACCGTCCGCCTCTTCCACTGGCTGCTCGTCCTCGGCGTGGCGGCCATGTGGTGGACGGCCGAGCAGCACATGATGGACTGGCACAGGCGCATCGGCCTCGCCCTGCTGGGCCTCATCGTCTACCGCCTCGTCTGGGGCCTGATCGGCCCGGGCACGGCCCGGTTCACCCGCATGCTCGCCCGCCCCGGCGCGATCGTGTCCTACGTGCGTGATCTCGCGGCCCGCCGTCACCGCCCCCATTTCGGGCACAACCCCATCGGCTCGCTCAGCGTTTTCGCGATGATCCTCGCCCTTGTCACTCAGGTCGCAACCGGCCTGTTCGCCGTGGATGTCGACGGTCTCGAATCCGGCCCGCTCGCCAGCAAGGTCTCGTTCGAGACGGGCCGCCTGCTCGCCGAAATCCACGAGACCAGCTTCAAGGTCCTGCTCGCGCTCATCGCCCTGCACGTCATCGCCATCGCGGCTTACCTGATCCTGTTCCGGGACAATCTTGTCCGGCCCATGCTCACCGGCCACCGCCCACTGGCTGACTTCGACACCCCTCCGGCCACATCGCGCCCACACTGGCCGCGCATCCTCGCCGCCGCTGCCACCGCCGCAGCGACCGTCTATGCCGTGCTGACCGTCGGCGGCTGATGTAACGCTTCACCTCTCGCGCCTCAGCGCGTCGGGTAATTGCGGCGTCGGCCTCAGTGAAGTGGGCACGCCGATGTTCGAATATGCCATGGACCTACCCCTGCAATAGGAGGCCGCCTTCGCAGCCTAGGTCGACAGGTTCTGCAAGTAGGACAGCAGCATCTGCAGCGTCAGCTCGCGTGCCCGCTCCGGCGGCTTTCCGATCAGTGTGCTGAGCGACGGGCCGAACAGGCCGACGCCGACGGCCAGCGTCACGCTGAGCAGGATAAGGTCTTCGGCCAGCTCAACCGGTACGCCGGTATTGGAAATCTTCTTCTGCGCTACTTCCTGCACGGCCTCGCTCACCAGTGTCAGGCGGCTGGTCTCATCGGTCAGCTCCAGCCACGCCGCCAGCCGGGCCGCGCCCGGCGTCTCGAACGCGTCGAACAATGTTTTCAGCCCTGCCGCCCGCGCTGCCGCCGGGGCATCCGCCGGCACTTCAATGGCCATGATGCTCTCAACCAGGTCGCCGATCATCCGCTCCATCAGCGCCTTCTGCACCGCATCGATCGAGCCGAAATGGTGCAACACCGTGGCATTTGCCACGCCCGCCGCCTTCGCCACATCTGCCAGCCGCAGCGATTGCGGCCCCTGCTCCACCAGCAAGGATTCCGCCGCCGTCAGGATGTTGCCACGCGACTCTTCCGGCGAACGGCGAATGCGGGGCGTGTTGGTTTTGGTTATTGACATTTTTGTCAGTAAGGCCTATCTGTCTGTTCAGTCTAGCTAGCAGGTCACCCTTAAAAGGCATTAAACACGATGACGACCAAGCGCACACCCGACGATGTAACAATTCTGCCCCGCGATCTCCATTTCGACATGGCGGCAGGCTCAGGCCCATGGCTCGACGGCAACATGGTGGCAACCGCCGTGTTCAACGCCATGTCGCTCACCTTCCCGGATGGCGAGCGCCTGTTCATCGACGCCGTGAAAGCCTATCGCAGCGAGGTCAGCAGCAAGCTGGCGCAGGACGTGAAGGACTTCATCACGCAGGAAGCCATCCATTCGCGCGAACACCACCTGCTGAACAACCAGATCGACCGTACGAAATACCCGGTTGCCGAAATCGAGGCCGCCATCAACGAAAATATCGCCCTCGGACGATCCGGGGGGCGATTCCGTATGCTGATGGCCACCATTTGCCTGGAGCATTTCACCGCAATGATGGCAGACCTGATGATAGGCTTGGATGTGGACGGGGTGCCCCTCTTCAGCAAGACCGACCCCGCGCTGGAGCGCCTGTGGCGCTGGCACGCCATGGAAGAGACCGAGCACAAGGCCGTCGCCTATGATGTCTTCCTGGAGGCCACAAGCGACTGGCCGGCGATCACGCGCTATTTCCGGCGCTCCCTGTCCATGCTCATCATCACCCGGCATTTCACGGAAAACATCACCCAGTACGCCGCAAAACTGCTGGTTGCCGATGGCTACGATCCGAAAGTCGCGACGCGCGCCGTGAAGGCCTTCCTCTGGAAAAGACCCGCGCTGTTTGGCAAGGGCTGGAAAGTCTGGCTCTCCTGGTTCAAACCCGGCTTCCATCCCTGGGACCATGACAATCGCGACGTCATGGCCAAATGGAAAGAAGAGTTCACCCTCGTCGCCGCGGAATAACCCCGCGCCCGCAGGGCAGGTTGGGCCTACGAGACGCCCGCCCCATGAACAGGCTCATCCTGAGCGAAGTCGAAGGATGAATGCGGCGGCGCACATCCTCACCGCCCACGCCCGTGCTTCGACTTCGCTCAACATGAGCGCTCCGGAAGCGACGGTATCGAAGGCAATATTGTAGCCTGCCTCACCAATGCCCCCGACGCATCTATCTCATAGCCAAGCTGGCACCTCTCCCCCAACTCATCCCGCATCCTGCCGTCCCCATTGCGTGCGTCGGAAACTTGTCCCGCACCCTCCGTTCCCGGCGTATAATCGCGGCATCATGCTGACACGCCGCGCGCATCTCTATGCCTTCGTGCATCCGCTGTTCTGGCCCTGGTTATGGTTCCAGCTCTGGCGGCTGGAGGCGTGGCAGCGCACCTCGAAGCGCGATGTCCTGTTCAGGATCGACCGGTTCGGAAATCTTTACATAGTTGCCATCGGCGACGGCCCGCGCGACCCGCGACGCTATCATTATGACCCGCCGCCCATGCCCGCATGGGCCGCGCCCGGTCTTGCGTCCAACATGCCGGAGGACGTCGCGCAGGCGGTCCTGCCCGCAGCGCCCCCTTGACACACCCTTCATCCGGACCGCGCGCCCCTGATCGCGCCGGCGCGGCTGTACACATCCCAGGCCCGCCGCCCACGCCGAATTCAGCCCCACGCGACCGGATGGCGTTGCCATGCCGGCCGCACGTGCTGGCGGGACTGCCTAGAAGTTCACGCGATTGGACACCGCCCCGTCCACGATCAGGTTTGCGCCGGTCGTATAGGATGACAGCGGGCTCGCAAGGAACACGGCCGCGTGGGCAATTTCTTCTGGCGTCGCGCACCGGCCCATCGGGTTGCGGGCATTCGCCTGCTCGAAGAATTCCGGCATGTTGGTCTTCACCGTGTGCCAGATTCCCCCTTCGAAATAGACCATGCCCGGCGACACCGTGTTCACCCGAATTCCGGCACCGGCATGCTGGCGCGCCAGCCCCTTGGCCATATGAATCAGCGCCGCTTTGATCGGGCCATAGGATTCGCCGCGATCAGATTGCGCCGCAGAGATCGACGAAATGATCACAAACGCTGCATCACCAGAGGCTTCCGCTGCTTGCGCCAACAGGGGTTGCGCTGCCTCGAACGCATTCACGGCGCCCAGGATATCCAGCTCGAAATTCTGCTTCCACGCCGCTTCATCATTGCCTTGCGCCATCGCGCCGGCATTGGAAATCAGGATATCCAGCCCGCCCAGCGTCTTGCCGGCGTCCGCAATGAAGCTCTTCAGCGCCGCACCATCGGTGATGTCCACCGATGCGCCGGTCGCCTTCACGCCCATCGCTTCCAGGTCCTTGATGGCCTCGGCCACTTGGTCCGGATTGCGCGCGCAGACGGCAACATTCGCGCCTTCGCCCGCCAGCATGTCCGCAATGGCCCGGCCAATGCCGCGCGTGCCGCCCAGAATGATGGCATTCTTGCCCTTCAACTGCATGTCCAAAACTGTTTCCTCCGTTTGATTTTTTTGACTGTCCCGTGAACCCTAGCTCGCCCATGCCCGCGCGGCTAGGCGGTCCGGTTTGACGTCCGGTCATGCTGGCGACCCCCGGCATTTCGCCCTATGGATGGTGGCGATGGCCCAGCTACTGATCATCTATCATTCCCGTACCGGCGGCACGCGCCAGATGGCAGAGGCCGCCGCAACAGCCGCGCGCGCGGAATGTGATACGGCCCTGATGCGCGCCGGGGACGCCCAGCCCGATCACCTGCTCGCCGCCGACGGCTACCTGTTCGCCGCGCCGGAAAACCTCGCCGCCCTGTCCGGCGAAATGAAGGAATTCTTCGACCGCTGCTACTATCCCGTGCTTGGCCACATCGAGGGGCGACCCTACGCCCAGATGGTCTGCGCCGGATCGGATGGCGAGAACGCAGCCCGCCAGACCGCCCGTATCGCTACAGGCTGGCGCCTGAAAGAGGTCCAATCCCCGCTGATCATCTGCACCCACGCTCAGACGCAGGAAGCCATTCTCGCCGAAAAGACAATTGCGCCGGATGACCTCGCCAAATGCGCCGATCTTGGTCAGGCCCTCGCCGCCGGTCTTGCGCTCGGCGTCTTCTGAAACACAGCAAAGAGAGACGCCGCAATGACTGCATCAACCCCCGCCTGGCTCGTCAAGGATTGCCTCGATATCGGCGTGTTCACCAACCGCCTCGATGAAATGCTGGCCTTCTGGCAACAGCAGGTCGGCCTGCCCTTCGATCACATGCTGCCCCTCGGCGGCGGCCTGCGCCAGCACCGCCATGACTTTCAGGGCAGCGTGTTCAAACTGAACCATTCGCGCGATTCGCTGCCACCCCGCACCAAGGGTGGTTACCTCCGCCTGATCATCGCCCGCGAAGGCGTCACCACGCCAATCGAATTGACCGATCCGGATGGCAACCGCGTCCAGCTTGTTCCGCCCGGGCATGACGGCATCAGCCAATGGGCCATTGAAGTTGCCACCGCCAGCCGCGAGGCCTTCCTCGCCTTCTACAATGGCACCCTCGGCCTGCCTGTCGCCGATACGCACCCCTGCGCCGTATCCTGCGGGCGCAGCCGCATCCTCGGCCATGTCGATTCCGATCTCGCACAGCATTCTGGCAGCGCAGACATGCGCCGCATCGGCTACCGGTACACAACCATCCAGGTCGACAAGGTCGACCGCGTCCATGCCAGTGTGCTCAGCGCAGGCGGCACGGAAGGCCAACCGCCCGCCACGCTCGGCAAGACCGCACGGATTTCCTTCGTCCGTGACGGCGGTGGCAACTGGATGGAACTGTCACAGCGCGCCTCGATCACGGGGTCGCTCGACGCATAGGCGGTTTAGAACCCGCCTTCATAGACGATGACCTGAATGCCGTTCGGATCGGTCAGATACAGATAGGTCGCGCCCCAGGGCCGCGGCTTTGGTCCTTCGCGAACGGTGCCTGAAGGAAGCGCACCGATGAAATCATGCAGGCTGTCGACCTTGAACTGAAGGCTCAGCCCGCTGAACTCATGGATCTGGTCCGAATCGTAGATTTCAAGATAGGCCTCGCCAGCGCTATCCCGAAACGCGAGGATGACACCCTTGTCGCCGGGCTCGTCCCATTCTTCCGCCACAACCATTCCGAACACGGATTCATAAAACGCCCGCGTGTCCGCCAGGCGCGTCGTGCTGATCTTTGTCTTCAGGGAAAAATTCATCGCCGCTCTTTAGTTTGCTGCGCGCAAGGCCTAGGCCTCCCAGGTTTCGTAATTCGCGCGCATGTAGGCGACACCGTCCGTCACGATCTCGGCCAGCACGTCCATGTCCACGGCGTCCAGACGGTTGAGGTAGAGACAGCTCTTGCCAATCCGGTGCGGGCCAAGCCGGGACAGCTTATCACTCATGTCGCGATAGCCCGGCATGATATACAGCGTCATCGCCGCCTTGCGCGGGGCAAAGCCGGTCATCATGGCCTCGCCCTCTCGGCCGCTGTCATATTTGTAGTGATACCGGCCAAAGCCGATCATGGATGGCCCCCACATGCGCCCTTTCAGGCCCGTGACGCGCTCGAACCATGGCAGCAGGGTTTCGGCCTCCCGCTTGCGGCGACCGTCATCAAGTGCAGAGACGTAGGCGTGCGGCGTAACACTTGTCGGTTGTGTCTTGTTTTCCGCCGCAGCCATGAATCGCCTGTCTTGTCAGCTTTCACTTGTCTTGAAATTCTTCTCGGTCGAGGCCATTCCCAGACGCACCAGCTCTTCCAGAGAGTTCAGGTTCACATCCTTCAGCGCCTTGATGAAGATGCACGACTTGCCTTTGTCGTGCTTGCCAAGGGTTTCCAGCGGTCCGGTGAAGTCTTCGAAATCCGGCGACAGGTAAACGATGATGTGTTTCTTCGCCGGTTCGAAACCGGCGATCATGAACTCGCTGCTGCGTCCACTCTCCATTGTGTAGGCATAGCGGCCATAGCCGACCTTGTGGGTTCCCCAGATCGCGGCCGGCAGGTCCGTCACGCGGGCAAACAGCGCCAGAAGTTCTTCGGATTCCGCCTTGCGCTGCTTGTCATCCAGAGAGGAGATATAGCGTTCGACACGGGTTTTCGGGGCAGCAGAAATTGGCAAAACAACATTCATGGGTGGTGAAACGGTCCTTACAGGTGGAAGTTGGTGTCACCTTACACCCTTGGAACAAAAAGGTCCAAAGTATCCTGCACTTAGCCTATTTTTACTGCAGACCCGAGGTCCAGCAGCAGGATCAGGGCCACAGCGAGCACCAGGAAGAAGGCGGAAAGGCCAGCATTGATCCAGACCGCACGGGTCGCGTTCTTCTGCTCGATCCATTTCCGGGGCCGGATTTTACGTAGACGGAACACGATAAGCGCCGAAAACACCAGGCTCGCCACGTTCAGCGCCAACAGCAGGCTCGCTCGCAGCGCCAGGTCGAATTCTCCGCCCTCGGCGAACAGGCCAATCGCCGCGCCGGGGGGCAACAGGGCCGCCGCAACCATCACGCCGACAAGCGCTGATCCCTGTCCGCGCGTCAGCGACAGCGCCGCTGCGCCGCCGGCCGCCATGGCCAGGGCCAGTCCGTCGACCCGCACTTCGGCGCGCGACATCAATTCTTCGCTCTGAAGATTCAGCGGCAGGAAGAACGAGACCACCAGCGACGTCGCCAATGCCACGGCAATGCCGACAGCCAGTGTCATGCCGCCGCGCTTCAACAGCGCGAAGTCGCCCAGTGCCGCGCCCATCGAAAACCCCAGTATCGGGCCCAGAAGCGGCGCAATCACCATCGCGCCAATGACCGCCGCGATCCCGTCCGAATTCAGGCCAATCGTGGCAACGATGGTGGACAGAACGACCATGATCAGGAAATCACGGTCCAGCCGCGCGCCCGATTCAATATCGGAATACAATTCTTCACGCGTAGACTGCTGGGTGCGCGCTTTCTTGTCTTTCTCGGGCTCGGGAAGTTTCGGCGCCGTCGCTTCAATCGGCAACACGGCAATGCGCCAATCATTGCGCCCCTCCAGTGCCGACTGGATATTGTCCATCAGCATCTGGCCCGTGCCTTCGCGCATGAAAACAGAGATCAGGCACCGATCCTGTTGCTCCGTCTCGATGACTGCATAGTCAATCGGCTCTGCCGCCTTGATCGCACGGATCACGGTTTCGCAGGCTTCGTCCTTGGTCAGATGAATATCGAGCCGGCGCACGCTCTCAGGTGTCCCGCTTCAGGCGGGCGATCAGACTGCTCGTATCCCAGCGCGCCCCGCCCATTGCCTGAACGTCTGCGTAATACTGGTCCACCGTCGCCGTCATCGGCAAGCTTGCGCCATTCTCGCGGGCCGCCTCCAACGTGATGCGCAAATCCTTGCGCATCCAGTCGACAGCAAAGCCATGCTCGAAGTGGCCCTCCACCATCGTCTCCCAACGGTTCTCCATCTGCCAGCTCTGGGCTGCGCCGCCGCTGATCGCCTCGATCACCTTGGCGGCGTCGAGCCCGGCCTTTTCAGCAAAGTGCAATCCTTCGGCCAGGCCCTGCACGATACCCGCAATGCATATCTGGTTGACCGACTTGGCCAGCTGGCCTGCGCCGCTGTCGCCGATGAGTGTCATCTTCTTGCCGAAAGCCGCCATGACGGGTTCGGCGGCATCGAACGCCGCCGTCTCGCCACCGCACATGATCGTCAGCTTGCCATTCACCGCGCCTGCTTCGCCGCCGGATATCGGCGCGTCGATGAAATGCGCGCCCTTGGCCTTGCATCGCTGGTAAAGATCCCGCGCCAGTTCCGCCGACGCCGTCGTGTGGTCAACCACGATCATCCCTGCGCCGAGGCTCGGCTCCAGTGCGTCGAACACGACGCGCACATCCGGGTCATCGCCCAGGCACAGGAACACAAACTCCGCGCCGAAGGTCGCAGTCGCCGGGTCCTTCGCCACTTCCCCCTTGTGCGCCTTCTTCCACGCCGTGCTCTTGGCGCTGGTCCGGTTCCACACGCTGACCTGGTGTCCGGCCCGGGCCAAATGCCCCGCCATGTGAAATCCCATCACGCCAAGTCCAAGGAATGCCGTACGCGCCATCTCTGAGTCTCCAATCTATGCTAGGCGAAGTAGATCAAATTTCATCGAAATCCTACCCTTCGCTTAGACCTGACCTTCACCATGCTTTGCTATGACTGGCGCATCGGATCAGAAGGACCGGATTTCGAGCGCATGGCTACTGCCACTCACTCTCGGCGATATGCGGGCAGAATGCCCGCCGCGCCCGCCCGCAAAACGGGCACCTGGAAGATGGCCTATGCCGACTTCCTCACCGCGCTCATGGCATTCTTTCTGTTGATGTGGATCATCAGTGGCGTCTCTCCCGAGGGCCGCGACCAGATCGCCAAACACTTCAACAGCAATGCCGCCCCCACCGCCCAATCAGCAACTGATGAAACCGACTCCGCTGCCGGACGCCTGTTTACGGCGCTCAGTCAGCAATCGGGCCTTGTTGCGGCCGGCGACAATGTCGTCTTCGCCCGTGAGGCCGATGGCATTCGAATCGACCTTGTCGATTCGGCGCGTAATCCCCTGTTTGATTCGGGCAGCGGCGCCTTTTCTGCCGAGGGGCTTGCCCTTGCTGAAACCACCGGGCGCATCCTGATGCAGTTTTCCGAACCGGTTTCCATCGAAGGCCATACCGATGCCTTCTCTGGTGTCAGTACTGCCTATTCCAATTGGGAACTCTCGTCGGACCGGGCCAACGAGGCCCGCCGCGCCCTGATTGCTGCCGGTCTGGCACCAGCCCGCATTCGGGCAGTCACGGGTCTGGCAGACACCCGGCCGCTTGATGCAGGTCAGCCGCACTTGTCAGCAAACCGCCGGGTCAGCATACTGGTTCACACTCGGGACTGATAACCTGTATAGGGGACAGTACGCGCTGATGAACCGGAGCCTTGATGATCGCTGATTTCCTGGCCCACTGGCCCATGTGGGCAAGCCTCGCGGTTGTTCTTGCTGCAATTGGTTTCTACATGTCGGATCGTTGGCCGATGGAGCTTGTCTCTGTCGGCGTGATTGCGGCTTTGCTTCTGTTGTTCACAATTCCGGGCGCCCATGGCGCCGACGGCTCGCCGATTGGCGCGGCCGAACTTCTCTCCGGTTTCGGCAATCCGGCCCTGATCACCATCATGGCACTGCTGGTCGTCGGTCAGGGTCTGTTCCAGACCGGCGCCCTTGATGGCCCGACAAAAACGCTTGTCGGGGGCTACGAAAAGCGCCCCGTCACCACGCTCGTCCTGGCTTTCCTCGCGGTCTTCGTCACCAGCGCCTTCGTCAACAATACGCCTATCGTCATCATGTTCCTGCCAGTGATGAGCGCCATCGCCAAGCGGATGAACGCGTCACAGTCCAAGCTGATGATGCCGCTCAGCTTCGCCTCCATCTTCGCCGGCATGACCACGCTGATCGGCACATCGACCAACCTGCTCGCCGCAGAAGCCTTTGAACGCATTGACGGACGCACGCTCGGCTTTTTCGATCAGACGCCCATGGGCCTGATCCTCGCCGGTGCCGGCTTCATCTATATCGCCATCTTCTCGAAATTTCTTCTGCCCAACCGCCGTGGCCTCAGCGACGAGCTGGCCCAGCCGTCCGGCAAACAGTTCGTCGCGCAGATCGAAGTCACCTTCGGCCACTTCCTGAAGGGCAAGAAACCTGTCGCGGGCATGTTCGCTGACCTGCCCGACATGACCGTCCGCATGATCCAGCGCGGCGAGCGTGCCTTCCTGCCACCCTACGAAGACATCACCCTCCAGCCCGGTGACCTTGTCATCGTCGCTGCCACACGCGCCGCCCTGCAAAACGTTCTCGCCCGCCAGCCAGACTTCCTTCAGCAGGTCTGGGAATCGGCCGGCGGTGATCTCGACGAACACAGCCGCCCCGGCGCGCTCGCGCTAACCGAAGCCGTCATTGCGCCCGGCTCGCGCATGGTCGGCCGCACGGTCGAGATGCTGGGTTTCCGCCGCCTCACCCGCGCCGTCACGCTCGGCATCCAGCGCCGCAGCCGCATGATTCGCACCAAGCTCGGCGAAATCCGGCTGGAATCCGGTGATACATTGCTGCTGTGCGGCCCGGTCGACGCCTTCGTCGATCTGCGGTCCAGCCGCGACATTATCCTGCTCGAATGGTCCCAGACCGAGATCCCGCTCACCACACGCGCCGTTGCTGCGCGCCTGATTGCCCTCGCCATGGTCATTCTGGCGGCCACCGGTCTCGTCTCGATCCTGCACGCCTCGGTTCTCGCTGCCGTTTCCATGCTGGTCGTCGGCTGCGTCAACACCCGTCAGGCCAGCCGCTCGCTCGACCTGCGAATCTTCCTCGTGATCGGCGCTGCACTCGCCATGGGCATGGCCCTCGAAAAGACGGGGGCTGCAGCCGCCATTGCACATACCGTTGTGAACTTCGCCGCTCCGTATGGCACACTGGCAGTCCTGTCGGCCCTGTTCCTCAGCGTCGCAATCCTGACCAACCTGCTGACCAATGCCGCCACCGCAATCCTGTTCTCGCCCATCGCCCTGTCTGCGGCGGCAGAGCTTGGCGTCAGTGACCCGCTGCCCTTCCTTCTGGCCGTGATTTACGGGGCAAATTGCAGCTTCGCGACCCCCTTCGCCTACCAGACCAACATGCTCGTGATGGGGCCCGGCCATTACAAATTCGGCGATTTCATGAAATTTGGCGCGCCGCTCGTTTTGGTACTTTGGTGTGTCTTTACGATCTTCGCCCCTTGGCGGTTCGATCTGTAAGTGTATCGTCGCAAATCATGAAGTTCACGGACGCCAATATTTTGCCTGCCGGGCTTGAGCGCTCGTTGCGTTTCTACGTGACGAACCCCAGCCCGTGCCCCTATCTTCCCGGTAAACGCGAGCGCAAGGCGTTCACAAACCTTGCCGTCAGCGACGCCGATTCCATCCACAACTCGCTTAGCCAGGCCGGCTTCCGCCGCAGCCAGACCATCGCCTACCGGCCCGCCTGTCCACGCTGCAATGCCTGCCGCAGTGTGCGTGTGCCAACCCGCGAATACGTCCAGTCCCGCAATGATCGCCGCGCCATCGCCCGCAATGCGTCGCTGGTGCGCACGCCGGTCCAGGCCACGGCCACCCGCGAACAGTTCCGCCTGCTTCGCGAATATGTGACGACGCGGCACGACAAGGGCGGCATGTCCGAAATGACCTATCGCGACTATGTCACGATGGTCGGCGGCAGCCCGGTCCAGAGCCTTATCTTTGAATACCGCGACGGCACTGATGACGACGCACCGCTGGTGGCCGTATCCATCACAGACGTCCTGCGCGACGGCTTTTCCATGGTCTACACCTTCTTCGACCCGGAACTGGACGCGCGCGGCCTCGGTCACTTCATGATCCTCGACCATATCCAGCACGCTCAGGACCTCGGCTTGCCGCACGTCTATCTCGGCTATTGGGTCAAAGGCAGCCCGAAGATGGATTACAAACGCCGTTACAAGCCTCTCGAAGTGCTGGACGGCGACCAGTGGCGAACGCTAAGAGACGACGAATAACCCCTGATTCATAACAGGGTGGGTCGCTGGGGAGGACCGTGTCATGATCAACCGACGCAATATGCTCGGCGCAGGCCTGCTTGGTGCAGCCGGGGCGGCTGCCGCATTCGCCAATCCGGAAGCCGCGCAAAGCCTCGCCCCGGCCAAGATCAATCGCAATCGCCGCAAGTTCAATATGGTCACCACATGGCCAAAGGGCCTGCCGGGCCTCGGGCGCGCCGCCGAACGTGTGGCAGAGCGCGTGTTCGCCCTGTCCGACGGTCTGATGGAGATCAAGGTCTTCGCCGCCGGCGAACTAGTGCCGGCGTTTGAAAGCTTCGATGCCGTCGCCAACGGTTCGGCTGATATGTATCACGGCGCCGAATATTACTGGACCGCCAAGTCGTCCGCTTTCCCCTTCTTCACTGCAGTGCCTTTCGGCATGACCGCGCAGGAGATCATGGGCTGGATCGATTTCGGCGGCGGACAGGAACTCTGGGACGAACTCTCCGGCCAGTTCGGCGTCAAAGCCATTCAGGGCGCCAATACGGGTCACCAGATGGGCGGCTGGTTCCGCAAGGAAATCAACAGCCTCGACGATCTGGTCGGCCTCAAAATGCGCATTCCGGGCCAGGGCGGTGATGTGCTGCGCGCCCTCGGCGGATCGGCCATCGCCCTGTCAGGCGGCGAAATCTATCAGGCGCTCCAGACCGGTTCCATCGACGCGACCGAATGGGTCGGCCCGTGGAACGACTATTCGCTCGGTTTCCATCGTGAGGCTCCCTATTATTATGGCCCTGGTTTCCACGAACCCGGCGCCAGCCTCGCCGTCGGCATGAACCTCAAGGTCTGGGAAGGCCTGACACCGGGCGAACGAGCGATCATCAAGGCCGCCTGCGAAGCGGTGAACCATACTTCGCTCGGCGAATTCACCTACCAGAACTCCGTCTATCTGGATTTGCTTGTGCGCGAGCACGGCACGCAGCTGCGCTCCTTCCCGCCGGAAGTGGTTGCCCGCATGGCTGAAGCCGCTGCCGATGTCCGCGCTGCCAGCGGCAAGGATGGCATCGAGAAGCGCATTTATGAGAGCTTCGAGAGAAGTCTGAAACTCATGCGCGGCTGGGCCTCCGTTTCCGACGGTGCCTATTACACTGCCCGCGAACTTGGCAAATAGGCAGGCGGGGAAATGACAGATCCCGGTGTTTTCCTGCTGATCGGTGCCTGGTTGAAGGTCATCGGCATCCTGTGCCTGCCCTTCTTCCTCGTGCCGTTGTTCGCCATTGCCGTGCCTGGTTGGCTCGACGGCTTGGCCAAGCGCATGATCGCAGGTCTGGACGCCTTGTCCGGCGCTGCCCTCAAGGCCGCCATTTTCAGCGCCTTGCTGCTTGTCGTGTCCCAGCTCGCCGTTGTCATCCTGCGCTACGCCTTCGGCCTGTCCTTCACATGGCTTAGCGAGGTCGTGATCTACGCTTTCGCCGCGATGTTCATGCTCGGCTCGGCAGCGGCGCTGCGCGATGACGCCCATGTCCGGGTCGACATCCTGCGGCCCCGCTTCGGCGAGACAGGCCGCAACTGGATCGAGCTGGCCGGAACCTACCTTTTCCTCTTCCCGATCTGCTTCCGCCTCATCACCAGCGGAGAGCAGGGCCTGACCCGCTCCTGGTCATTGCTCGAAGGTTCGCGGGAATCTGATGGCCTGCCCATTCTATTCCTGTTCAAGACGCTCGTGCCGGTCTTCGCTGTACTGCTGATGGGCGCCGGCCTGTCCGTGGCGCTCAAGGCGGCGCTCCGGCTGACAGGCGCGCTGCCGCCGGCCGCCAAACCCATCACTGGCGAAATCGGAGGCCATGATGGAGTTTGAAATCATCCTCGCCGTCGCCATGTTCGCCTGCGCGATTCTCAGCCTGCTGGCAGGGTATTCTGTTGCCCTCACCCTTGGCGGCGTGGCGCTTCTCTTCGCCCTGATCGGCATCGCCACCGGCACGTTCTCCGCGTCTTTCCTGATCGCCTTCCCCAGCCGTATTCAGGGCAGCTCGATCATGCAGAGCCAGACACTGGTCGCCGTGCCGCTGTTCGTGCTGATGGGCGTCATCCTCGAACGCTCCCGCGTCGCTGAAGACCTTCTCCATATTGCCAGCCGCCTGCTCGCTCGTGTGCGCGGCGGTCTGGGCTATGCCGTGATACTTGTCGGCGCGCTGCTTGCAGCCTCCACAGGCATTGTCGGCGCCACCGTCATCACCATGACGCTGATCGCCCTGCCCACCATGCTGCGGCAGGGCTATGACCCGAAACTTGCCACAGGCACCATCGCGGCCTCCGGCACGCTCGGCCAGATCATCCCGCCATCCATTGTCCTCATCCTGCTCGCCGATGCCGTCTCGAACGCCGCCAGCCAGGCCAGCCTGAAGATAGGCACCGGGTCCGGCGTGGTCTCGGTTGGCGACCTGTTTGCCGGGGCGCTCATTCCCGGCGTGCTGCTGGTCGTGTTCTACCTGCTCTACATCGCCGCGACGGCCTTCTTCCGGCCCGCTGCCTGCCCGCCTGTTTCTGTCTCTGAAGATACGGCTCCGCTCACCGTGAAAGAGGTTGCCTTTGGCCTCGGCGCACCGCTGCTGCTCATCATTGCCGTGCTGGGTGCCATCCTTGGCGGTGTCGCGCCGCCGACGGAAGCGGCGGCCATCGGCGCTGCAGGCGCCGTCATCCTCGCCGGCCTGCGCCTGTCGGAAGAGGCAAACAGCCGCCTGTCGCCGCTGCTCCTCGCCGGCCTCATCAGCATCGCGGCCATCCTCCTTCTGCGCAACACGATGGATCTGCGCGCCGGTGTCGAAACCATCACCGCCGGTAACACCATCGGCATCGTGCTGACAGTGCTCGCCAGCCTGGTCTTCTTTGCAGCTTTCGCTGCCAGCCTGCTCGTCCTGCGCAAGGTGCGCCAGCTGATGCCCGCGCTCACCAGCGCCACTCACATCACCAGCATGGTGTTCCTCATCCTGATCGGCGCATCCCTGTTCAGCCTCGTCTTCCGCGGATATGGCGGCGATGAAATGGTCGCGGCCATCCTGCACCAGGCCCCCGGCGGCAAATGGGGCGCGCTCGCGCTCACCATGCTGGTCATGTTCATTCTCGGCTTCTTCCTCGACTTCATCGAAATCGTCTTCGTGGTCGTGCCGCTGGTTGCCCCGCCGCTGATCATTCTCGGCTTTGATCCGGTTTGGCTCGCCATCCTCATGGCGCTGAACCTGCAGACCAGCTTCCTCACACCACCCTTCGGCTTCGCACTGTTCTACCTGCGCGGCGCAGCGCCGGACGAGATCGCCACGATGGATATCTGGCGCGGTGCCATTCCCTTTATCGGACTTCAGGTCGCGATGATCATACTCGTCGCCGCCGTCCCGGCACTCGCGACATGGCTGCCGAGCCTCGCGGCCAATTGAGCCAGGACGTCTCCCCTTTCCAGGCCATCGCCGTCAGCCGCCTCGCTCACGAACTGCAGGCTGCAGGGCGATCGGTCATCCATATGGAATTTGGCCAGCCATCGACAGGCGCACCCAAGCGGGCCGTCGAAGCAGCGCACACAATTCTCGACACAGAATCGATGGGCTATTGGGAAAGCCCGGCCCTCAAGACACGGATCTGCCAGCATTATGCCGACACGTATGGCGTGGAAGTCACCCCCCGGCGCCTGGCCATCACATGCGGCGCATCTCCGGCTCTGGTGCTCGCCTTGTCATCGGCCTTCGCGCCCGGTGACACGGTCGCGCTCGCCCGCCCCGGCTATGTTGCCTACCGCAACACGCTACGCGCCCTGAACCTTGTCCCCCTGGAGATAGAGTGCGGCGCGGAGACCCGCTTCCAGCTCAGCGCCGCCCAGATCGCCGCGCTTGATCCGGCACCGGCTGGCCTCATTATCGCCAGCCCCGCCAATCCCACCGGCACGATCCTGCCCGAAGCCGAACTCGCCGCCATTGTGGCCATCTGCGCGAAACGTGGCATCCGCATCATCTCCGACGAGATTTATCACGGCCTGTCTTACGGGCCGGACACAGCCTCGATCCTCGAACACACTGCCGATGCCTTCGTCATCAATTCCTTCTCGAAATACTTCTCCATGGCGGGCTGGCGGCTTGGCTGGATCGTCTCGCCGGATGACATGGCCGCCCGCGTCGCGGCCTATATCGGCAACATGTTCCTGACCGCGCCTTCCCTGTCCCAGCATGCTGGCCTCGTCGCCATGGATTGCCGCGACGAACTGGAAGGCCACGTCCAGACCTACACCCGCAATCGCGAGCTGATGCTTGCGGCCCTGCCTGCGCTCGGCCTCGAACGCATCGCCCCGCCAGACGGCGCCTTCTACATCTATGCGGATATCTCGCGCTTCACCGATGACAGCCTCGAGTTCTGCATGCAACTGCTCAGGGATACCGGCGTCGCCACAGCGCCCGGCGTCGATTTCGACCCTGTCGATGGCCACCATTACATGCGCTTCTCGTTCGCCGTATCGACGTCCGAACTTGAAGACGCCCTTGCCCGCATCACGCCCTGGTTCAGGGCGCGCGCCTAGTCGCAATCATACGTGGCTTCGGCCCCGCCATCGGCGGTGCGCTCCAGCGTCACGAACGTACAGCCATCCGGCGCGGCGACTATCGCTGCCTGCTGCAGTGCATCATCTGTCGGCGGCCCGGCGTTGGCGACGCCAAAGCTGCCATCGGTCTTGATCGACAGTTTCAGCTTGAACCCCTGCCCGGCCATCGGCGCGGCCATGAAAGCATAGTTTTGCGTCGCAATCGTTTGTGGGACGAGACCGTCCCAACTCGAGGCACTCCAGCTCGCGCCGGAACTCACACACGCGCCCAGCAACAGCGCTGAGACCAGGATGAATGGTTTCATGATGCGTCCTCCCATGACAAACACGAGCGACACACTACAGGAAAACAGGCGCGCCTAGAACTCCACCTTTGGCGGGGTCGATAGGGTCTCGCGACCTTCAACGCCGACATCGAAGAAGTCACGCGCCTCGAAGTTGAACATGCCGGCAATTACAGAGCCGGGGAACTGTTCGCGCGACGTGTTGTAGTCCTGAACGGCGGAGTTGTAGAAACGCCGCGCCGCAGCCAGCTTGTCTTCAATCGCCGAGAGTTCGTTCTGCAGCTGGATGAAGTTCTGGTTGGCTTTAAGGTCCGGATAGGCTTCGGCCAGCGCAAAGAGCTTGCCCAGCGCGCCGGTCAGCATGCCTTCGGCGGCTGACATTTCTGCAGGTGTCGACGCTGACTGCGCTGCACTGCGCGCCGCGATCACCTGCTGGAATGTTTCCTGCTCGTGCTTGGCATAGCCCTTCACGGTCTCGACAAGGTTCGGGATCAGGTTCTGGCGCTGTTTCAGCTGCACATCCACGTCCGCAAAGGCCTGATTGACCCGCTGACGCTTCATCACCAATCCGTTGTAGATCAGGATGACAAAGCCGACGATGGCGACGACTGCCGCCAGAACGATTAGAATGGGGCTCATGGCCGTCCCTCCACAAAAAAGATACATAAGGCCTAGCGGCCATAGTCGTTTTGCGCAAGTCGGGCCAATCCACTGGCCCTTGGCAATCAACTTTGCTTAAACTCGCCGCATGTCCGACGCTGATGCCCTCGCCCGCATGATCGACAAGGCCAACCGGGTCGTGGTCTTCACCGGAGCAGGCATCTCCACCGAAAGCGGCATACCCGATTTCCGCAGCCCCGGCGGCGTCTGGAGCAAGATGACGCCGATCTATTACCAGGATTTCGTCGACTCCCGCGACAAGCGCCGCGAAGCATGGACGCGCGTGTTTAACCGCTCCGCCGGCTGGGTCGGCGCCAGCCCCAATGCCGGACACCTCGCGGTGGCCAAATTGGTTGCTATCGGCAAGGTGACCAGCGTCATCACGCAGAATGTCGATAACCTCCACCAGGATTCCGGCGTTCCGCCTGAACAGGTGATCGAGGTGCACGGCAACGCCACCTATGCGCGCTGCCTCACTTGCGGAAAGCGCTACGAGATCGAAAAATTGAGGCCGCGCTGGGAAGTAGACGAGGACCTCACCTGCCTCTTCTGCACCGGTCTTATCAAAACCGCGACCATCTCGTTCGGTCAGGCCATGCCGGAAGACGAAATGGCCCGCGCCGCCGAAGAGGCCCTGCTGTGCGATCTCTGCCTCGTGCTCGGCTCATCCCTTGTCGTCTATCCCGCAGCGGGCATCCCGCTGGAGGCCAAACGCAATGGTGCCCGCCTCGCCATCATCAACCGCGAACCCACCGAACAGGATCCATATGCAGACATGGTTCTGCACACCGAGATCGGGCCGCTTATGAGTGATGTGCTGGAGCGGCTATCCGATTGACCAATATATGAAAGGCTGCCCACAGGCAGCCTTTCAATCATTGCAGAAAACGTCGGTCGTTTGCCTAGTTCGCATTCCTTATTTCAACGCGCCGGGCCTTCTCGGCCTTCTCCGGCGATTTCGGCAGCTCGACGTGAATGACACCGTTCTTGAACGACGCCTTGATATCATCTTCATTTACATCGGCCGGCAATTGCAGTGTCCGTTTGAACATGCCGTAAGACCGTTCCGAATACTGCACGCCCTTTTCCTTCTTTTCCTCTTCGTGCTTGCGTTCGCCTTCGATTGTCAGGACGCCGTCAACCACGTTCACTTCGACTTCGTTCTCGCTCATGCCAGGCAGGTCAGCTTCGATCATGTAGGCCTCGTCGGTCTCAGACACTTCAATTTCGGGCATCCGAATTGTGCCATTTGCCGATCCATTGGAGGTACCTAAGGCTTTACCTTGCCAAACATCATGGAAAAGACGGTCGATCTCGCGATGAAGCGTTTCAAATGGGTCGTTCGCAGGCGAAAGCACAGGAAAGTTCGACCGGCTTCCAAAGGGAATCATATCTCTGAATGTCATATCAATCTCCTTTCTCAACATGCGACGCGCAAATCCGAAACGGACGGTGCCGCTTGGTGAAAGTTGGGCGCGAAACGATTCAGATTCAATAAGTGAGAACCCGTATCTCACGGTAAAAGGGAGCGACTGAATCAATAATTTTGCAGGGGCGCGCTACGCTAGACCGGCTGAATCAGATCCCATTTGTTCCCGAACGGGTCCTGCATCACGACGACCTTGCCATAGGGCTCGCTGCGCGGCGCTTCGAGGAAGGTCACGCCTGCCGCCGCATAGGCCGCATGGTCCCGGTCGAAATCGTCCGTCTCGAGGAACAGGAACACGTGCCCGCCCGACTGGTTGCCAATCGCGGCTCTCTGTTCGTCGGTCACCGCGCGCGCCAGTAAGAGCTCGACCCCGCCGCCTTTGGGCCGCACGCGCACCCAGCGCTTGCCACCGCCCATGTCGGTATCTTCCAGCAGGTCAAACCCGAGCTTGCCGACATAGAACGCTATGCCGGACTCATATTCCGGCACCAGCAGCGACAAGGCAGAAATGCGTTGGCCGCTTGTGGTCTCAGCCATTAAATGTGCCCGTGCGCGGGAAACCTTTTGGCACGGTCTTGCCCGCCTGTGCGCGCTTGCCGATCCATTCCTGCCATTCCGGGAAGGCGCGGTGGCGTCCACCCGCCATCACAATCAGGCCGTCTTCCTTGTCGAACGTCATCAGGTCGGCCAGCGTGTCCTTGCCGCGATAGGCCTGCAGCTTGTTGCCCTTGCCGCGAGACATTTCCGGCAGCTCGTCCAGCGGGAAGATCAGCATCTTCCGGTTCGACCCGACCACGGCCAGCATGTCGCCTTCAACCGGCATGCACACGTTCAATGTGCCATCGCCGGTGTTCACGGCCTGCTTGCCGGCCTTGCGGTTGGATTCCAGTTCCTTCTCGGTGACGATAAAGCCGTAACCGACCGTGGAGGCCATGACGCGCTTGCGCTCGTCTTCCAGCTTGAACATCGCGACGATATCGACGCTGTCTTCCAGGTCGATGGACAGGCGGATCGGTTCGCCATGTCCACGTCCGCCCGGCAACTTGTCTGCCATAAGCGTGAACGCCCGGCCATCCGATGCCATCAGGATGATCTTGTCGGTGCTCATCACTTCCTCGCTCAGGTACAGCTCGTCGCCATCCTTGAATTTGGTGGAATCGGGGTCCAGGCCGTGGCCCTTCATGCCCCTGATCCAGCCCTGCGCTGACAGGACAACCGTCAGCGGTTCCTTCGGGCGGGAGGCTTCGAGCGCGGCGGCAAGATCAACATCCGGCGCGTCTTCAAACGCGGCGCGGCGGTCGCCCAGCGCCGGGTCTTCGGTCAGCTGGTCGCGCGCGGCTTTCAACTGCTTGGATACGGTCGTCCACTGGCGGCGCGTCGACCCGATCAGCTTGACCAGTTCATCGCGCTCTTCGACCAGCTTGGTGTGCTCGCCGCGTATTTCCATTTCTTCCAGCTTGCGCAAGGCGCGCAAACGCAGGTTCAGGATAGCTTCGGCCTGAATGTCAGTGATGCCAAAGCGCGCGATCATCACCTGTTTCGGCTCATCCTCTTCACGGATGATGCGGATCACTTCGTCGATATTCAGATAGGCAATCAGGTAACCGTCGAGCAGGTGCAGGCGCTTCTCGATCTTGTCGAGACGGAACTCGGCCCGGCGCACGACCACTTCGCGGCGATGCTCCAGATAGGCCAGCAACACATCTTTCAGGCCCATCACCTGTGGCGCGCCCTTGTGCAGCACGTTCATGTTCATGCTGAAGCGCGTTTCCAGGTCGCAAGACTTGAACAGGCTTTCCATCAGCACGTCCGGCTCAACCGTCTTGGCGCGCGGCACCAGAACCAACCGCACATCTTCGGCGCTCTCATCGCGCACATCGTCCAGCAGCGGCAGCTTCTTCTGTTCCAGCAGTTCGCCTAGCTTCTCGAGCAGGCGCGATTTCTGAACCTGATAGGGAATTTCCGTGACGATGATCTGGTACGTGCCACGGCCGGTATCCTCGACCTCCCACTTGGCCCGCATGCGGAAACCGCCCCGGCCCGTCTCATAGGCTTCGAGCATGGATTCGTGGGATTCGACGATGACGCCGCCGGTCGGGAAATCAGGCCCCTTCACGAACTGCATCAGATCCGCCGTGGTCGCCTTTGGCGTCTCGATAAGGAACCGGGCCGCATCAATCACTTCAGCCGCATTATGCGGCGGAATGCTGGTCGCCATGCCCACGGCAATACCCGTCGCGCCATTGCACAGCAGGTTCGGGAAACCGGCTGGCAGGACAACCGGCTCTTCGTCATTCTCGGCATAGTTAGCGCGGAAGTCGACCGCATTCTCGCCCAGACCGTCCAGCAGCAGTTCGGCTGCATGGGTCATCCGCGCTTCGGTATAACGATAGGCCGCCGCGCTATCACCGTCGATATTGCCAAAGTTGCCCTGGCCATCGACCAGCGGGTAGCGGACGTTGAAATCCTGCGCCAGGCGCACCAGCGTGTCATAGATCGAGCTGTCGCCGTGCGGGTGATAGTTACCCATCACGTCGCCGACGATCTTGGCGCACTTGCGGAAACCGCCTTCCGGATCCAGCTTCAGCTCCCGCATCCCGTACAGGATGCGCCGCTGAACCGGCTTCAGGCCGTCGCGCACATCAGGCAAGGCCCGTGATGTGATTGTCGAGAGCGCATAGGCGAGATAGCGCTTCGACAGCGCCTCGCTCATGGGTTCATTGATGATCCGGTCTTCGGGACCACCGTCAAGCAGGTCGGACATTCTGGCCTCTTTGCATCTCGTGCCACATTCTGGTGCAGGAACCTTGCCTATACCGACTCGGTTCATTGCGCAGATTAACAGAAACGGCGGTTTGGTTAAGGAATGGGTAAAACGCAAGCAAATGACTGAGTTTCGGGCTTGGATTGTCTTGCTGACCGTGCCGCTTCTGGTGGTCGCCCTGTTCCTGTGGCTGGCCCCGCCGCGCCACAATCCGTTCGCGCCCATCGACCTGACCGACAAGCTCGGCCTCGGCACCCACGCAAAACTGGAACGGGCCCGGACGCATCGCGAGGTCTGCTTTTCCGCCCTCGATTCGGCCGGAATCCTCTACACACCGCTCGAAGATGCCCCGAAGAGCGAAAAATGCGGGCTTCGCAACGCCCTCACGCTCGACCGCACCCTGACCCCCTACTCAGCCACCCTGCAGATGACTTGCGCCGAGACCGCTGCCCTCTACACTTGGGAGCGTCATGTCGCCCGCCCTGCCGCTGTCGACATACTCGGCTCGCCCCTTGCCCGGATCGAGACCTATGGCAGCTTTTCCTGCCGCAATATCGCCGGCAGCGGGCGGCTCTCGGAACACGCCCACGCCAATGCGGTCGACATTTCAGGCTTCCGCCTCGAAGATGGCCGCCTGATCGACGTGAAAACCCATTGGAAACAAGGTGGAACGGAAGCCAAATTCCTGAAACGGGTGCACAAGGGTGGCTGCGATATCTTCTCGGTCACGCTCGGCCCGGATTACAATGCGGCCCACCGCGACCATTTCCACTTCGACATGGGCAGTGGCCGGACCTGCAAGTGACGCAAGGTGACGTCTCCTTACTCCCATGATTCCCCTTCTGTTGCGGCACATCCTCGCTAAAGTGCTGAAAAACCAGCACGACAGGCAAAGGGAAACGCACATGAAACTTTACAATTCCGTCGGACCGAACCCTCACGTGGTGCGCATGTTCATGGCCGAACGCGACATCAAACTTCCGATGGAAGAGGTCGACATCATGGCCGGCGACAATCGCAAGCCGCCTTACCTTGAGACCAATCCTGCCGGCCAGCTGCCCGCTCTGGAACTCGACGATGGCACCATCCTCACGGAGATCTGGGCGATCTGCGAATACCTCGACGAAACACAGCCCGGCGACAGCCTGTTCGGCGCCACGCCCGAGGCCCGTGCCCAGACCCGGCGCTGGACCCGCTGGGTTGATCTCAACATCATCGAACCGCTGGCCAATGGGTTCCGCTATTCCGAAGGCCTGCCCATGTTCAAGGACCGGATGCGCTGCCTGCCCGAGGCCGCAGCCGGCCTCAAGGCCTGTGCCCAGGACAAGCTCGCCTTTCTCGATGGCCAGCTTGCGGGCCGCGCCTATGTCGCCGGTGACACGTTCACTTTCGCCGATGTGATGCTCTATTGCTTCCTCACCTTCGGCACCGCCGTCGGCCAGCCGCTGAACCCGGCCCTCCAGCACGTGACCGCCTGGTACGCAAAAGTCGGCGCCCGGCCCAGCGCCAGCGCCTAGGCCCGCTTCAGGAGCCGCGCCACAAGCTGCGCCCTTTGCGGCGGAACGGCGCGGTTCATGCCGTTGAACACGCGCGCCTCCAGGAAATATCCCGTCAAGGCGAGCCCGTCCGCAATATCGTCAACGCCCAGGGGCGCTTCCGCCGACACAAGGAAGCCCGGCAGGCGCAGCAGGCGGCTGACATAATCTTCCGCCTCGGACCCCCGCACCGCTCGCCCTGTCTTGGGCGACACATGGGTCAGCCCGTCATTCGCGCCGCTCAGGGCGCACGCCTCAAGATCGAGTCCAAAGCCCAGCGCAGACAGGAGCCCCAGTTCCCAGCGCACATAGAGCGCAGGCCAGATGTGCCGGGCCTCGATCTGGTCGAGCAACTGGGTGGTCGCATCATACAGGGCTGAGCCTGCGGCATCGCCGTCGTCCAGTGCGCCACGCAGCAGCGTGGTCACGGCTGAAATCGCGGAGAGGGCTCCGGCATCATCCAGCACGCGCGACGCCCGCTCCCGGCTCGCCTCGGCCACGTCGAACCGGCCCAGCTGTTCTTCCAGTCGGCCGGTCCACGACAGGGACAGCGTATTGCCGGCTTCGTATTGTGCCCGCTTCGCGCGCGATGCACCGCCATAGACCAGGCCGGACTGGCGTCCGCGCGTCTGCGTGAGAACGTCGAGTATCAGGCCGCCTTCGCCGAAACGACGTCCCCCAAGGACCAGTCCGTCATCAGACCAGTTCATGACTGCCCCTAAACATCAAACTCCAGGCCAATGCCGGAATAGGAATCGCGGCGCTCTTGCCATTTCTCATCCACCTTCACGAACAGGAACAGGTGAACGGGCCGTTCCAGCATCTCCGTCAATTCCTTGCGGGCGAGGCGACCAATCTCCTTGATCGAAGCACCGTTCTTGCCCAGCACCATGGCCTTGTGGCCTTCACGTCCGACAACGATCACCTGCTGCACGCGGACCGATCCGTCCTTCTTCTCTTCCCAGCTCTCGGTCTCCACCATCAGCTGGTAAGGCAATTCCTGATGCATCCGCAGCAACAGTTTCTCACGCGTCACTTCTGCCGCCAGCAGGCGCATCGGCAGGTCAGCCGTCTGGTCAGGCGGATACAGCGCCGTGCCTTCCGGCATCCGCTCCACCAGAGCCGCTGCCAGCCGATCCACACCATCGCCATTCTCGGCCGAAATCATGAAAATCTCGTCGTAGACACCACTGTCGCTGAGTTCCTTCATCACCGGCAAGACCTGATCGTGGGGGAACAGGTCGATCTTGTTCAGGGCCAGGAAAGCGCGCTTCTCCGTAAGCTTCAGCTGTTCAATCACACGTCGGTCATCGGCAATCGACATCTTCTGCGCGCCGGTTGCATCGCCTGCCCGGTCAGCCACCCAGGCCGAGCTGTCCACGAGGTGCACGATGGCATCAGCATCCGCAGCGCCGCTCCAAGCAGCTTTCACCATGGCCCGGTCCAGACGGCGCTTGGCGACAAAAATACCGGGCGTATCGACCAGCACGATCTGCGCATTACCCACCTGCGCAACACCGCGCACAGGAAAGCGCGTTGTCTGCACCTTGTGCGTGACGATCGCGACCTTGGCGCCGACAAGGCGGTTGGTCAGGGTCGATTTCCCGGCATTGGGCGCGCCGATAATGGCAGCAAAGCCTGCGCGGTTGATCTCGGTTTCGGTCATGGTGTTCCAGTCAGACTATTCAGCAGCAGGGCGGCTGCATTTCGCTCGGCGTCGCGTTTCGATGTTCCGCTCGCCTTGGCCGCCCCGTGGGGCGGAACCTGTACTTCTATCTCGTAAACCGGTTGATGGTCAGGTCCTGACCGGTCCACGACTGTATATTTCGGCAGGGACAGGCCCTGGCCCTGGGCCCATTCCTGCAGCAGTGTCTTGGGATCGCGGGTTTCTACCGGGGCCGACGAGAATTGGTGCGCCCAGCCGGCCTCAACAAATTTCCGAGCCGCCGACAGGCCACCATCCTGGAATATCGCGCCAATCAGGGCTTCACACGCATCGCCCAGTGTCGACTCGCGTTCGCGGCCACCTGAGGCAACTTCACCGTCGGACAGAATGATGTATTCCTGAAGCTTGAAGTGCCGAAAGGCTTCGGCGCACGCGCCTTTCTTCACGAACCGGTTGAGACGCGGCGCCAGATCACCCTCGCTCTCTGTCTTGCGGCGCTCAATCAGACGCTCGGCAATCAGAAGGTTCAGCACACGGTCGCCAAGGAATTCGAGTCTCTGGTTCGACAGGCGGATGGAATCGGCCGCCGCGACCGCGCTCGGATGGGTCAGCGCCCGTACAAGCAAATCCCTGTCCTTGAAATGATGACCGATACGGTCCTGGATCGTCTTGACCTGCGCATCAGTCAGGCTGGGCACGCAAGCCTTGGCCGCTGCACGCAGGCGGGTACGCTTCGGACGGGCATTTTTCATCGGGACACCGGCAGCGCTTCGATGATCACCTGGGCTTCCGCCCACGGATGGTCGTCGGTAATCGTCAAATGAATGATTACCTCGTGCCCTTCAGGGATCATCGCCGCCAGTCGCTCTGCGGCGCCGCCGGTCAGGGCCAGGGTCGGTTTACCCGATGGCAGGTTCACAACCCCAAGGTCTTTCCAGTGAACACCGCGGCGCGGAACGCCCGTGCCCAGCGCCTTGGCGCAGGCTTCCTTCGCCGCAAACCGCTTTGCATAGGTTTCGGCTGTCAGGCGCCGCCGCCGCGCCAGTGCAATTTCGGTCTCGGTGAAGACGCGGTTCTCGAACCGCTCTCCAAACCGGTCGAGCGTCTTCGCAATCCGTTCGATATTGCAGAGGTCGTTTCCGATTCCGATAATCATGTGCGCGCCTCGTCCATCAGGCGGCGCATCTCTGCAATCGCCGCAGGCAGGCCGATGAAGATCGCTTCACCGACAAGGAAGTGACCGATATTGAGTTCTGTAATTTGCGGGATCGCTGCGACCGGCTTGACCGTATCAAACGTCAGCCCGTGCCCGGCCTGCGGCTCGATGCCGATACGCACGGCCTCTTCAGCGCAGTGGCGGATTCGATCCAGTTCCAGTTCGGCCAGTTTCGTTTCGCCTGAGTGGATCAACTCAACATACCGGCCTGTATGGAACTCGCAAATTTGCACACCCAGCGCCTGGGCGGCGTGCAGCTGCACCATGTCCGGTTCAATGAAGAAGGACACACGGCTCCCGTTCTTGTTCAGCTGCCTGACGAAATGCGCCAGATGATTGTGCGCCCTCGCGGCATCAAGGCCGCCTTCGGTCGTCAATTCGGCGCGTTCTTCCGGTACGAACATCGCCGTCTCCGGTTTGAACCTGAGGGCGATGTCGAGCATCTCCTCGGTCGCTGCCATTTCCATGTTGATCGGCAGCTGGGTCGCCGTGCGAATTTCCACAAGATCGCCGTCACGAATATGTCGGCGGTCCTCGCGCAAGTGCAGCGTGATGCCGTCAGCGCCAGCCTCAGTCGCCATCAGCGCCGCGCGCATCGGGTCGGGATGCGTTCCGCCGCGCGCATTCCTAATCGTTGCGACATGGTCGATGTTGACGCCGAGGCGTATCCGCACTGACATCAAGCCAAGCCTCGCGAGCCCGGCTTCACGGCCTCCATCGCGGCCAGCTCCGGCGGCAGGTCATTGGCGTCATAGTCAGGAAAATCCACGGCCGCGAGCGAGATCAGTTCGCAACCGACGTCGGCTTTGCCATTCGACCGGTCGATGATGCACGCGCCGCCCACCACGTCGCCCGGCAGCAAGTCCAGCGCCTCGACCGTTTCCCGGAACGAAAGGCCGGTCGTCACGATATCTTCCGCGATCAGCACCTTCTCGCCCTCGGCAATCGAAAAACCACGCCGGAATTGCAGCTTTCCGTCCACGCGCTCGGCAAAAATCGCCCGCGCATTCAGGTGTCGCGCCAACTCATACCCCGGAATGATCCCGCCAACGGCGGGCCCGGCCACAACGTCAATCTTGCCAAACGTAGCGGTCAGCTTTTCCGCCAGCGCCTTGCACAGGCGCTCGGATAAATCAGGCTGCGAGAAGACCAGCGCCTTTTGCAGGAAGACCGGGCTGCGCCGTCCGGATGACAGGATGAAATGACCTTCCAGCAGCGCCCCAGCCTCGCGAAAAACCGCGAGTACGTCTTCATTCGTCATCTTCGACCTCCTGATCGCGCACCGCCTGATCCACCACGGCCAAGGAACGGAGCGCCGCGAGTATCTGCGTCAGGCGCTTCAGGTCTTCAACCTCGATCTCCATGATCAGCTCGGTAAAATCGGCATTGCGCTCGTGGGTGGCGATGCGTGTGATGTTGCCATTCGCCTGTGCCACTGCGGCGCACAGCTTCGCCAGCACACCTTTTTCGTTCGAGGCATTGACGCGGATACGTCCCACGGCAACCGCGCCCGTCTTGGCCAGTTCGGTCCATTTCAGGTCGACCCACAGCTCAGGATGGTCATCATACTCGGCCAGTTTCGGGCAACTCGCGATGTGCACCACAAGGCCCATGTCCGGTTCCTGTACACCCATGATCCGGTCGCCCGGCAGCGGACAGCAGCATTGGCCCAGATGCAGCGTGACGCCTGGCATCAGGTCGGCCCCCGATACCAACAACCGCGCATGTTCATTATCCAGGCGCAGCTTGTTCTCGTCATCAAATCGTTCAGCGCGATAGCCGGGGAACGCAGCTTCCATGATGTCCGACGATGATATCCGCCCACGTCCGACCGCCTCGGCCATTTCCTCGCGCGTCTGAAACCCGGCAAGTTGCGCCGTATGGGTCATCTTCACGTCGATCGGATCGATTCCGGCGCGCCGAAGCGCCATGTTGATCAAGCCCTCACCGAGGCGTCGGAACTCGATTTGCTCCCGCTCACGCACCAGGCGGCGAATGGCAGAGCGCGCACGACCTGTAATCGTCATCGCTTCCCAACCGACTACGGCCGCGGCTGTCTTGCCACGCAGGATATCGACAACGTCACCGTTCTTCAGCGGGCGCCGCAATGATTTCACTTCACCATTGATTCGCGCACCAATTGCCGTGTCGCCGACAGCCGAGTGTACTGCATAGGCAAAGTCCAGCGGCATCGCGCCCGCCGGCAGGATGATCAGCTTGCCCTTGGGGCTGAACGCAAAAACGTGCTCGCGGTACATTTCCAGTTTGGCATGCTCAAGAAACTCGCTGGCGTCGGCGCCATCCTGAATCAGTTCCGCAAACGCTTCCAGGTTGGCTGCAGGATCGAGGCCAGCCGCACGGGCAGATTCAGCATCGAATCCATAGGATTTGTTCTTGTAACCCCAGTGTGCGGCCACGCCGAACTCGGCCGTCCTGTCCATCGCCTCGGTACGGATCTGCAGCTCGACACGGCGATTGCCCGAGGCGCGCACGGTTGTGTGCAGCGAAGCATAACCGTTGGGCTTGGGCACCGAGATATAGTCGCGAAACCGATCCGGAATACAGGCCCACAGCGTGTGAACCTCTCCCAGCACGCGGTAACAATGATCCACGTCCTTCACGATGATACGGAAGGCAAACAGATCGGCGACGTCGCGGAACGAAATCGACTTGCGCTCCAGCTTCCGCCATAGCGAATAGGGCTGCTTTTTACGCCCTTTGATCTTGGCCTCGATACCGGCAATGTCCATTAGCTGGCGCAGATCATCATCAATGCGTTGCAGGTCATCGGCGTTCTCAGCCGCCAGTTCTTCCTGACGATACAGGATCGCGCGCCGCGCTTCAGGATTGAGTTCCTCGAATGCAAGGTCCTCCATTTCCGCCGCAAGCGTGTACAAGCCGACACGTCGGGCCAATGGCGCATAGATGTCCATTGTCTCGCGCGCCGTACGCTGGCGGCTTTCCGGTTTCTTGCGATGATGCAGCGTGCGCATATTGTGCAGCCGGTCAGCCAGCTTCACCAGCAGCACGCGCAGGTCACTTGTGGTCGCCAGGATGAATTTCTGGAAGTTCTCGGCTTGAGCGGATTCCCTGGACGTGAATTTCAGTGCGTCCAGCTTGGTCACACCATCGACCAGTTCAGCCACGTCTGCACCAAACCGCACTTCGATGTCGCCAATGTCAATCTTGGTGTCTTCCACCACATCGTGCAGCAGGCCGGCGACAATGGTCACCTCATCAAGGCGCACGTCCGCCAGCAGGCTCGCGACTTCCACGGGGTGGGAATAATAGGCATCACCGGAATCACGCGTCTGCGTGCCGTGATGCAGCTTGGCGAAGTCATAGGCTGCGCCCAGCAATTCGGATTTCACGCGGGGGTGATACGCCCGGACCTTCGCAATCAGCTCTTCCCGCGACAATACATGTCGTTGCTCAGCCTGATTTTCAGTCGAAACTGTCGTGCCAGCTGCCTCGCCAGCCCCTTTGTCCTTTGCGGAAAGGGCGCTGCCGTCCATGGAGCCTCCTAGAGCCGGTCGTCGCGTCCGGACTCGATTTCAGCCTGATAGGCGCGCATGACGTCGTCTTCCGTGGCTGCGGGGCCAGACATGAGTGCGATGCGATCGGCTTCCCGTTCGCTTTCCTCGCTTGGCCGCACTTCCTGCAGATTGGAAATCATGGCTTCCTTCACGACCTTCAGGTCAATCGTCTCGTCTGCGATCTCGCGCAGCGCAATGACCGGATCCTTGTCATTGTCGCGATCGATCGTGAGAGGCGAACCTTCACGGATCATGCGGGCGCGATGCGCGGCCAGCAGGACCAGTTCAAACCGGTTCGGCACTTTCTGAATACAATCTTCGACGGTCACACGAGCCATGGGCAGTCAATCTCCTTGAAGCAGACCCTTATATGCAGTGCAGCAAGCTGGCGCAACCCAGCTATTGCGCCTGAAACGCAGCCTGAGTATGCCAGTCATATAAGAATTTTCGGCGTTTTTATTAGCCGCAAGCCTAAATCATCGAAGGAATATTGCCAATGGCCTTTTACAAGGACGAGCGTATTGCGCTGTTTATTGACGGCGCAAACCTCTATTCCGCCGCCCGCGCCGTGGGTCTGGAGATCGATTTTCGCAAGCTTTTGAAGGAATTCCAGGGCAAGGGTCGCCTGCTGAGGGCCAATTATTACACCGCCCTGGTGGAAACCGACGAATACAGCCCGATCCGCCCCCTGGTCGATTGGCTCGCCTACAATGGCTACAGCGTCATCAAGAAACCCGCGCGCGAGTTTACAGACCGCGAAGGCCGCAAGCGCGTGCGCGGCAGCATGGATGTCGAACTGGCGGTCGACATGCTCGAAACCGCCCGCAATATCGATCATATTGTCCTGTTCAGCGGAAACGGAGACTTCAAGCGCGCTGTCGAGGCGGTGAAGGCACGCGGCGTTCGCGTCTCGGTCGTCTCGACAGTGGCGTCCAACCCGCCGATGATCTCGGACGATCTGCGCCGTGAAGCCGACAATTTCATCGATCTGGAAGATCTCGGCAATCTCGTCGCCCGCCCCCGTCCGGGATTCTCCGAAGATGAAGATTCAGGCGACGAAGACGAATGAGAGTCGCTGGACAGAGCCGATCTTGTCCCACACCGCCTGAACTGTCGTAAAATGCCATCTGCTGCGTGGCGTCCCATCCGCGTGGCTAGCGTGGGATGGATGGCTCGGGTGCGCACCCTTGCAACTCCAGACCATAATCTCATCGTGTGCCTGGAACATCTGTCCCGCGCACTCCTGTCTTTCACACCGGATGGTTTCGACCAGTCCGGCCGGTCGTGATGGAATCAGGCCGCCTTCGCGCTGATTTGCGGTGCCAGTTCCCGCGCCTGCCGATCAAGCGCCGCGACGGACTCCCGTGCCGTTTCGCCAAAATAGGCAACCGAAACGCGTTCCAGTGCCGCCCGCAGATCTGCAACGACGCGGTCATGATCTGCGCCAGAATAGGTTCCGTTGAAGTCCGACGATGCAAGCGCCGCCAGACCCGCCAGCACGATCCGCTCCCTCACCTCTGCCGACCATTCATCCTTGCCCGCGATAAGGTACTCCCCGCAGAAGTCGTCGGCGCACGTCGTCCCGAACAGCCAGCGCTCATTCAAGTCCCAGAAGAATTCAGCCGTGTGCACCAGCTCTGGGTCCACTCCGCTTGGCACAATCGTCGCAACCACGCTTTCCAGCCATCGCACACGCGAAGGTGAACTGAGTGACGCCGTAATGAGGTGGGCAAGGGCATAGACTGGCACATCCGCTATTTGCTCGGGTGTCTGATCCTTCAGATGATCCCGAAAAGCAGCTTCTGAATTGGAGCGCGGTGTAACGGCCGACATGACCGCGGCCGCGCTATCGACTTTGGCTTCGCTCGCCGAGCGGGCACCGGCATCAGGCTGGCTGCGCCCCTTCGACATAAAGTAGATGATCGAAACAACAACGAACACAACGATAGCGATCGTTGCGACAGTACCCGGATTGATGCTCTCCATGTTCCGCCCCCTCCAGAAAGGCTCCATCGCCTTTAGGGAAACAATCTTAATAAGGAACAAAATTTATCGGCGCAGATGCTGCCTGATATAAACCACGCTCGGCTTGCGCCACGCCTGCACCACTGTCAGCAGCCCCCAAACCCAGTCAGCGACCAGCACAAGGACGCCCGCCCCTCCAAACGGGATCAGCAGTATACCGACCGGCAGCAGCACCAGCTGGATGATCGACGTCCCGATGCGCCCGACGAAAAACGTGCCGAGGCCCGGTATGAAGAAGTTCAGGATGAAGGCCACCAGCTTGAACGTACCCTTGGCTGCGCTCTTGGCCACATTGGTCACAGGACGGTTCGCCCCCATGTCGCGCTCCGGCGAATAGTAGTGAGAGGCGTCGTTGATATGTCTTTTGGGGGGCTCTTCCTGCATGACTACCTCGCCGGCACGTGCGCTGCGATCAGCTGCGGCCCCTCGGCCGCGAAGGCCCGCTCCAGCGCCGCATCAAATGCTTCTGCCGTTTCCACAGCCACCGCCGGCACGCCCATGCTTTGCGACAGGGCCACCCAGTCGATTTCCGGTTGGTCCAGTTCCAGCATGCTCTTGGCCGTTGGCCCCGGATTGCCAGCACCCGTGCGCGCCAGTTCGATATTCAGGATACGGTAGGAATGGTTGACGAACACGACCGTCACCACATCCACGCCCTCGCGCGCCATGCTCCACAGTGACTGGTTGGTATACATGGCCGCGCCATCGCCCGTCAGGCACAGTACCTTCCTGTCCTTCGCGGCCAGCGCAGCGCCAAGCGCCAGCGGCATGCCTTGCCCGATCGCCCCGCCGGTCAGCATCATCCAGTCGTGCGGCTTGGCCTTCTGCGTCATCAGGAAGGCCGGCAGTCCGTTCGACACGCCGTCATCCGACACGAAACTTCCTTCAGGCAGGTGGCGCGCAATCGACGCCCCTACGCTTGCGGCGTTCAGTGCGCCTTTCGGTGTTCCAGGTTGCTCCAGCGCGGCGAAGGGCGAGGCCTCTTTTGCGCCCAGTGCGTCGGCTAGCGCGCCCAGGATGGCCGCACTGTCACTCTCCGGTCCGCCAATGATCATCGTGGAACAACCTTCAGGCACCAGAACGCTCGGCTTGCCCGGATAGGCAAAGAAGGCCACCGGCACCTGAGTTCCCGCGACCAGCATCAGGTCACAGCCCTCAAGGTCTGCCATCGCGCCTTCGGCAAAATACTGCATCCGGTCGGGCACAAACCGCCCGGCCCCGCGGGCCTGACGCGGGAAGAACGTGTCCGTCATCACCCGCACGCCCGCCGCCTTCAGTCGCGCCGCTGTCGCCAGTCCGGCTTCCGTCAGCGCCGTTCCGTTGATCAACACCATCGGCTTCTTCGCCGCCTTGATCGCTTTCACCGCGTCCTCGACACGCTGAGCATCCGGGGCGCGCAACATCGGCCGTGCGCGTTTCGCGCCGGTCTTGCCACCTTCCAGCCACGCCGTATCAGCTGGCAGGATCAGCGCTGCCGGGCCTGACACAGGCGAAAGGCTGGCTTCCCATGCTTCAGCGGCCAGTTCGCCTGCCCGCGCCACCGTGTCGGCAGATTTGATCCAGACGGAATTGGGTCCGGCCATGCCCCTGATGTCAGATGCGAGCGGCGCATCATAACGCTGGTGCGGCACCGCATGGTCGCCAATCACATTGACCATCGGGGTCCATGCCCGGCGCGCATTGTGGATATTCGCCCCGCCGTTCAGATAGCCGGCCCCAAGGTGCAGCAACGTCATAGCAGGCCCGCCAGCCACCCGCGCAAACCCGTCCGCCGCCCCCGTCGCCACGCCTTCGAAAAGGCACAGCACCGAATGGATGCGCGGCTCATGGTCGAGCGCGGTGACAAGGTGCATTTCCGATGTGCCTGGATTGGCAAAACACGCCGACACGCCGTGGTCAGCCAAAGTCGAAACCAGTGCTTCTGCGCCAGTCATGTTACGTTCAGCTGCGTTGCTCATTGTGGTCCTGCCCTTGATTGTTTCAGCGCTTGTCTAGCGCGTTCGATCAGAGGGTCAAAGCGGGACGGATCGCGAAGACCGGGGCAGACGTGGTGTTCATACCGGCAACTTTGCGATCCGCCCGCCAGCCAAAGGGGATTTGGCTGGAGCCGCCAAATGGGGACGGGCGGCTCCAAGTCATTGTAAGTATAGCTCAGAGAAATTGCGACGCTGATTTCGGAAAAATTGAGACTAGCGTCACGAGTTTTTCGAATTAAACGCCTATAGTGACTACCGCATCAAATACAGAACTCGCATAAAGCATCTCTACCTGGTCTTTTCTCAGGTCCAGCGTGCGTCCCTGGTTCATATATCCTTTTTCGGTGATCTCTCCGGCATCCGCCTGCGGCGGTGTTTCCTGAAGCAGGAGTCGGGCGATTCGCGCTGACGGTTTCGGATTGGCCGCGTTGTGCTTCTGCAAACCGGCTTTCACCGCTTCCATGACTTTCGGATGATGCGCCAGCTCTGCCAGCGGCAGGGCTTCGCCAACAAGTCTCTGGCACCACGCCTCGTTGAGAAAACCGAGCAGGCAGATTTCGTTGCGATTCAGCCCGCATACAACCGCGTCGGACAACGCCCCCCCGGTCGCTGCCACCGCCTGCACCCGCACCGTGCCCGCCGACACCCATGTTCCGCTTGCCAGCTTGAATTCCTCTGCTGTCCGGCCGTCGAATGCGAGGCCCTTTTCGGGATGCTCAGGGTCGACAAACCGCACCGCGTCGCCCAACCGGTAATAGCCCTCTTCGTCAAACGCCTCGGCGGTGCGTTCCGGATTGCGGTAGTAGCCGGGCGTCACGTTCACCCCCTTCACGCGCAACTCCAGCTTCTCCGCGTTCGGCACCAGCTTGAATGTGTTGCCCGGAAGCGGCAGCCCGATCAGGCCCATCACATCATTCGGCCAGTGCACATTTGATGCGGTCGGTGCGGTTTCGGTCGCGCCATAGCCAGCCGACAAGGAGATGCGCTCGCCCGTCACCCGAACCGCCACCTCCTGGATGCGCTCATAAATATCCTGCCCCATCGCCGCGCCGCCATAGGCCATGCAGTTCAGACGCGAGAAGAAGGCCTGCGCGAGGTCTTCGTCCCGCTCCAGTTCGGTTGCCAGCGCCGCCCAGGCAGCCGGCACGGTCGTGTGCTGCGTCGTCGGGATTTCCTTCAGGTTCCGGATCATTTCCGGCAGGCGCGCCGGTGTCGGTGCGCCCTGGTCCAGATACAATGTTCCGCCCCAATCGAGCATGTTATGCAGGATCGAGTGCGCGCCATAGGTATGGCTCCACGGCAGGAAGTTGCACATCACCTGCGGCCCGCCGGTGATCTCGTTCAGGCGGTCTTCATCCCACACCGAACGGATCATCTTGGCATTCGCCGCAACCATCCCGTGCAGGTTGATCACCGCCTTCGGCTCACCGGTCGAGCCAGATGTCAGCATGTATTTCGCAACCGTCTCCGGCTTCAGCGCCGCATAGGCCGCATCGACAGCGTCGGTCGGCTCCTTGGCAAAGCGACCGATATTGACGCAGTCACATCCCTTCGGTTCGTTTCGGCTGTACAGCACCAGCCGGTTGCCCACGCCCATGCCATCCAGACCACGCTGATATTCGGCGCCGTCCTCGACATAGATGAATTTTGGCCCGGTCAGCTGGTCGATATATTTCAGGCGCGCGAAGTCTTCGCTCAGCAAGGCATAGGCGGGGGTTACCGGCACGACCGGGCTGCCAGCCCACATCGCGGCATACATCACCAGCGCATGGTCGATCGCGTTCTTCGACAGGATCATCAGGGGCGCATCCGGCCCGGCTCCCGCCTCGATAAAGGCCTGCGCCAGACGCCTGACGCGCAGCAAACCCTCGGCATAGGTCATCTCCCGCCAGCCCTCGCGCTGCGGGTCTTCCGGAACCCGTTCAGCCAGCCATATCCGATCGGGTGCTTCGGTCGCCCACTTGACCAGCGGTGCCAGCAGGTGCGGCGGGTACGCCTTCAGGGGCTGACCATTGTTCAAATAGATCGTGCCATCGGCGCGACGGTCCACATCCAGCTTCAATGGAAGATATGGCACTTCGCGGAAGGGTAGGTTTGAGGTGCTCATGTCATGCCTTTTGTCGGGATGTGGATAACCGCGCCGCAATGCTTGCAGTGAACGGCGTCAGGGTCGTGCATGGACAGGCCACACACACTGCATTCTTCTTCAACCTTGTCTGTCGGCCGCAATACGGCCCGAACAAGTCGAAGGAACAGGGTCAGGCCCAGCACCATGATAACGATGGCGATGAGTTTGCCGCTTTCACCCACCAGCAGCACATCGCCATAGCCTGTCGTCGTCAGGCTGGTGACCGTGAAATAAAGCGCGTCGAGATAGGAGTTGATACCGTCATTGATACGGACCTGCGAAACATAGACCAGCGCCGCCATGATGAAGATGAACACGATCAGGTTCGTTATCCGGTCGATCACCTGTTCATGCTGCTGCACGAAGCCCCACATTTTCCCGGCACGTTTGATGAACGTAAACGCCCGGATCGCCCGCACGGCCCTCAGGACGCGCAGGAAAGCCAGGTTCGCCACGAGTAGCGGCGCAAACATGGTGATCACCACAATCAGGTCGGCCCAGGGCAGGAACCGCATCAGGAATTTGCGCTTCGACCTGGCAATGTAGAACCGGGACACAAGATCGAACAGGATTACTGCGCCGATCACATAATCGATGGCAAAATGGCGCGGTCCCCGCTCCGCGAACGGTGCCAGCAGGAAGTAGATGATCGTCGCAAAGTCGAAGATCAGCATGCCCCAACGGAACAGGAACGGCCCGCGGCCATGCCCCTCGTACAGCCAGAACAGCCCCCGGTTCAGCCCCTTACGGTCACTCATGCAGATTTTGCCTCCGACCCGCCTTTATGGCCAATCAGGATGACACTGTCACGCCGAGAGAGACAGGTTGGCATTCAGGGCTGCAATCGCGCAATCGACCGCCCCAGATTGGCCCGGGCCTGTTGATCCCACCGGTTCTGGCCCGCCTTGGTGAAATAGATCGTCTCACGATCCGCAAACGAATTCAGTATCCGCAGGCGACCAGCCCGGAACGCCTCATCCGGCACGAAAGCATACTCCGCCCGCACATCCGCTTCGTACTGGTCGAATACAGGCGCCGGGGCCCCGAGGATCGAGAGATCAATGTCCAGGAACAGAGCGAGATCGTTTTCGTCGTCTGGATCCAGCCCGCTAGGGATTTCGTGCTTCGCGGTTGCGCGGATGATCTGCGCAGCGAGTGCGAGGTCATCCTCCGCGAGCACGCTGCTACCCTCCGCTTCCAGCAACTGAGCGCTCAATTCCTCGTTATCGGATGCAGTAGGGTCGTAGATTGCATCGTGCCAGTAGAGTGCCCAGAGCACGGGAACGGGCCTGTGCCAATGGGCGGAAAGATCGTCATAATGGCGCTTCAACGCGCCAATATGATCCCATGTGTGATAGTGGCGCTGCGGCTCGCCGTAGCGGGCCTTCAAGCCATCCAGCAATCGGGCCGGTAGATTCAATCCTGCGGCTCCAGCGTCTCGTTGAAGCGCACAGGCTTGCCGCCACCTTTGGCGACGATCTCGCCGTCACGCATCACAAAGCCGCCGCGCACGATGGTGGCCACCGGCCAGCCGGTTGCCTCGAACCCGTCAAACTGGGTCCAGCCGCATTTCGATTTCGACCATTCCGCCGTGATGGTTTCCTTGCGCCTCAGGTCCACGACCGTGAAGTCGGCATGATAGCCCTCGGCGATGCGCCCTTTGTCGGCCAGGCCGAACACACGTTGCGGCCCGGCGCTGGTCAGCTCGACAAAACGCTGCAGGCTCAGCTTGCCGTCATTCACATGGGTCAGCATCACCGGCACAAATGTCTGAACGCCCGGCATGCCACTGGGGCTCGCCGGATAGGGCCGCTCTTTTTCCTCAATCGTGTGCGGCGCGTGGTCGGTGGCCAGCACATCGACAATCCCGGCATTAAGCGCGCGCCACAGCGCGTCGCGATGGTGTGCCTCGCGCACAGGCGGGTTCTGCTGCGCATAGCCCTTCAGGCGTTCGTAGCAATCCGGCGCTGCCAGCGTCAGGTGGTTCGGCAGCACTTCCACACTGGCCACATCCTTGGCGTCGCGCAGCAATTCCATCTCTTCGGCGGTGGAAATGTGCAGCACATGGATACGTTTCCCGCACGCCCGCGCGATCCGCAACAGGCGCCGCGTCGACGAAACCGCCGCTTCCACATCGCGCACCACGATATGGCTCTGCCAGTCGCCCGTCACCGCCAGTTCGCGTCGCTCTGCCAGGCGGTATTCATCTTCGGAATGGAACGCGGCCCGGCGCTTGATCGCACGCAGCACGGCCTCGACGCCGGCGTCATCCTGCACCAGCAGGTCGCCCGTCGACGCGCCCATGAACACTTTCACGCCGCAGCAGCCCGGCGTGGCCTCCATCTCGGCCAGCACGCCAACATTGTGGTGGGTCGCGCCCGCATAGAAGGCGTGGTCAATGTCCATGCGCCCCTTGGCGCGGGCCAGCTTGTCGGCCAGCATTTCCGGGCTGGTCGTCGACGGGTTGGTGTTCGGCATTTCAAACACCGCCACCACGCCGCCCAGCGCCGCAGATCGTGCGCCGGTTTCCAGGTCTTCCTTCCAGTCCAGTCCCGGTTCGCGGAAATGAACCTGGCTGTCGATTACACCGGGCAGGATGTGCAGGCCGGTCGCGTCATACGTTTCGCCCGCGCTGGCGCCCGTCAGGTCGCCAATCGAGACAATTCGCTCGCCGCGAACGCCAATATCGCTGCGAGTTTCGCCGCCGGGTGTGGCGACTGTGCCGCCACGCAGGATCAGGTCATATGTCATGGTCATGCCCCCTATATGCTACCGCGCGGCACACCTGTCATCCCGTACAAGTGCACTCCCACGCAGACAGGACACGAAAGACACTGACAAACAGGGCCGCGCGCCCTAGGTTGCGCCCATGACAAAGCGCGCCCTTCCCGACCGATCCATCATCCGCCTCTCCGGCCCCGATATGCTGGCCCTGCTCGACCGCACGGTCACGCATTCCGTCGACAACTGGAACACAGGCGAGATGCGCTATGGCGCACTGCTTACCCCCCAGGGCAAGGTTATCGCCGATTATCTGGCCATGCTGTCGCTCGACAACATCTATATCGATGTGCACAGCGACGCCGCAGATGATCTTGAGAAGCGTCTCAAACTGTTCCGCCTGCGCTCAGACGTTGTCATCGAGCGCCTCACCGATGATGTTGTCAGCGAAGGCAGCTGGGTCGATGTTCGCTCCACCCATCTGCCCCACCGCGCCATTTCTCCGAAAGCCGAGATCGGCCTCGAAATGCCCTACGAGGAATGGCACGCCGCCCGCGTTGCCGCTGGCGTCCCCGAATGGGGGGCTGATTATCGCTCGTCCGACGTTTTCCCCACTGACGTGAATATGGATGTCATGGGCGGCATCGATTACAAGAAAGGCTGTTTCGTCGGCCAGGAAGTCGCCAGCCGCATGAAGCGCAAGGGCAAGATCCGCAAACGCACCCTCCCGGTTCACGGTGACAGCCTGAAGAAAGGGGCCGACGTTCTCGCAGGTTCCTCCATCGGCACCATCACCAGCGTATCCGGAAACAGCGGCCTTGCGCTGATCCGCACCGACCGGCTGGTCTCGGCTGAGCGCGCAGGTCATGCCTTCACCTGTGGCGGTCGCCCGCTCACCATCGACCGTCCATCCTGGCTCGATCTCGAACTTATCGCGCTGGCGGCCGCCAATGGCTGACGCCCCCTACTGCGCCTGGGCCCCCATGAATGACGCGCTCTATCGCGGCTACCACGACACGGAATGGGGTGTGCCCGAGCGGGACTCGCGCGCGCTGTGGGAAAAGCTCCAATTGGATGGCATGCAGGCCGGGCTTTCATGGATCACCATCCTGCGCAAACGCGAATCCATCCGCGAGGAATTTGACGGTTTCGAGCCTGAACGCCTCGTCCGGTGGACCCCGACCCGCATCGCGAAAGCCCTCCAGAACCCCGGCATCATCCGCAGCCCGAAAAAGATCGAAGCCACAATCGGCAATGCGCGCGCCTTTCTGGACATGGCGGCAGCGGGAGAGGACTTCTCGGACTATTGCTGGAGCTGGGTCGGCGGCCAGCCCATCGTCAATAGCTGGGAAGATTTCCGGAAGGCCCCGACATTCACGGACTGGTCAACCGACATGTCGAAGGACCTCAAAAAACGGGGTTTCAAATTTGTCGGGCCGACAATCGTCTATGCGTGGGCGCAGGCCGTTGGCATGGTCAATGACCATGATGTAACTTGCCCACGGCACAAAGCTGTACAGGAGTCCTGATCATGAAACGTTTCGCCATCATTACGCTCGCCAGTCTCCCGCTCCTCGCCGCCTGCGCTGCTACATCGGGCCCGGAATACCGCCAACAAGTCGCTTGGAACCGATGCGCCAGCTCGCCAGGCCCTGAAGCCCGTGCATCCTGCATCACCACGCAAGTCGCGCTGCTGGAAGCCGCCGACCGTGCCGAGGCCGACAGCATTCAGGCTAAACAACAGGCCGCCGAGGATCGTCAGGCACAGGCTGAAGCGTATGGCGTTCCGTCCGACGTCGCCAAGCAGACGACCGATTCCGGGCTGCATTGGCCAAAATAACCGCGCGCATGTCTTCTCTCGACCGGGAGCCCAACGCGGTTTAGACCTAGTGCATTGAATTAGCGATCATTCGAGGCGCGGACTTCACCGCGCTCACCCAGAGGGCAAGATGAAAACTGCAGTCATATCGGCGACCGGTCTCTGGACGCCACCCCACTCGATTTCCAATGAAGAACTCGTCGAAAGCTACAATGCGTGGGCCGACAATTGGAATGTCGCCTATGCCGCCGAAATCGGCGCGGGCACAGTGGATCCGAAAACACACTCTTCCGTCGAATTCATTGAAAAAGCGTCCGGCATCAAGTCGCGCTTCGTGATCGACAAGGAAGGGATCATTGATCCCGGAACGATGACGCCACGGATCGACGAGCGCCCCAATGAGCAGATTTCCGTCATGGCCGAAATGGCCGTACACGCGGCACGCCAGGCACTGGAGCGGGCGGGTCGCAAGCCGGAAGACGTGGACGCAGTAATTTGCGCCGCCTCGAACATGCAGCGCGCCTATCCGGCCATGGCCGTTGAAATTCAGTCCGCGCTTGGTTGCGGTGGCTTTGCGTTCGACATGAATGTCGCCTGTTCGTCGGCCACGTTCGGCATCCAGACAGCGGCAGATTTCATCCGCAGCGGCAGTGCCAAATCCGTCCTGATGGTCAATCCGGAAATTTGCTCCGGCCATCTCAACTTCACCGACCGCGACAGCCATTTCATCTTTGGTGATGTGGCAACCGCGGTGCTGGTCGAGGAAGAAAGCATCGCACCTGCCGGATACTGGAAAATCCTCGGCACGAAACTGAAGACCGAGTTCTCGAACAATATCCGCAACAATTTCGGGTTCCTGAACCGCGCCGCACCGGAAGGTATTGGCGCACCGGACAAGCTGTTCGTTCAGGAAGGCCGCAAGGTGTTCCGCGAAGTGGTGCCGATGGTGGCCAACATGATTGGCGAACACCTTCGCGAACTTGGCCTGTCAGGCGCTGACCTGCGTCGCATGTGGCTGCATCAGGCAAACGCCAACATGAACCGCCTGATCTCTTCAAAGGTTCTCGGCCACGAAGCCACGGAGGATGAAAGTCCCACAGTGCTCGACACCTACGCCAATACGTCCTCGGCGGGGTCCATCATCGCCTTCCACAAGCATTCGGAAGACTTCACGGCCGGAGACAAGGGCCTGATCTGTTCATTCGGTGCGGGGTATTCAGCCGGGACGGTTTTTGTCGAAAAGACGGCCTGAGGCGTAAGCCTATTCTTCGAGATCTTCAGCGAACATGTCGCCCCACAGGGCGCGTCGGCTGGCGCGGAAGGCCTCGACGACAACGATGATACAGCCGCCAAGCAATACGCAGAATGGCAGCGTCTGGCCGGAAGCGAACTGGTTCATCAAGTCGATCATGTCTGGTCCTTGCCCGGCCGGGATTTCGAGGCGGCCTATTGCGTGTGATATGCAATGGTTATGCCTGAAAGGACTTAACACCAGATTTTCCAATCGAGGCAGAAATGGGGTCACTTCGTAACCGGAACGCCTCCGTTTCTTTACCCTTGCTACCAATAGCTTAAAGATGGCCCTGATGAGCACTCCAGTGAAGCGTTCTGTTAAACCTCCTCGCGTCTGGCAGCGTATGCTGTCCGGGCGTCGGCTAGACCTTGCCCACCCCTCGCCGGTGGATGTCGAGATCGAGGACATCGCGCATGGCCTGGCCCGCGTCGCGCGCTGGAACGGCCAGACAAAGGGCGGCCACGCCTTTTCGGTGGCCGAGCATTCCGTCATCGTTGAATCGCTGTGCCAACAGTTGCAGCCGGGCCTCAACCCGCGTGACTGCATGACAGCCCTGCTGCACGACAGCCCCGAATATGTGATCGGTGACATGATCTCACCCTTCAAGGCGCTGCTCGGCGAAAGCTACAAGTCGATTGAGGCGCGCCTGCAGGAAGCCATTCACATCCGGTTCGAACTCGCGCCAGTGACGCCCGTCCGCCTCAAAAAGCTGATCAAGAAGGCCGATCATATTTCCGCCTGGTTCGAAGCAGTCCAGTTGGCCGGATTCTCCGAAGAAGAATCAAACAAGCTTTTCGGCAAGCCGCCCGAGGGCATTCGCCTCCAACTGAAGCCACTCGCTGTTCCGGAGGCCCAGGCGGCATTTCTTGCGCGCTACAGCCAAATCCACAATGATTACGAAATGAGCAAGCGGCGATGACCTATTCCGTACTGATTGGCCTGTCTGCCGTAATGGTCGCCGTTCACGATGACATGCCGCTGGTGCTCGTCACCCAGCGGGATACGGGCGAAGACGCCCTGCCCTTCGGCCCGTTCGACCCCGAACAGCACCGCACATTCGACCTGTCACTGCGCGTCTGGGTGCGCGAGCAGACCGGCTTCGAACTCGGCTATGTCGAACAGCTCTACACATTCGGCGACAAGGACCGCGAAACACCCGAGGCCTCGCTGGCCGATGTGCCGCGATCTGCCCGGGTCATCTCCGTCGGATACCTCGCCCTGATGCCCGAAGCCGCCCCCACCGGCGACCAGTTCGAGGCCCGCTGGCAGGGCTGGTACCGCTACTTCCCGTGGGAAGATCATCGCAATGGTCGCCCTGCCATCATCGATGCTGAACTTGCCCCCCACCTCTACACATGGGCGTCCGGCAACCAACAGCGGCTGGACCGCGCCCGAATTGCCTTCGGTCTTGATGGCGCCCGCTGGGTCGAGGAACGCGTACTCGAACGCTACGAGCTGCTGTATGAGGCTGGCCTGGTGGCGGAGTGCGCACGCGACGCAGACCTTCCCCCACCTGCTACCCACCTTGGTGCCACCATGGCTTCCGACCATCGCCGCATCCTTGCCACCGCATTGGCACGCCTGCGCGGCAAGGTAAAATACCGTCCTGTCGTGTTCGAATTACTGCAAGAACGCTTCACGCTATCGGCCCTGCAGCGCACGGTCGAAGGCATACTTGGCCTCTCGCTGCACACGCAAAACTTCCGGCGGGCATTGGAGAAAACAGACCTCGTCAAAGGCACGGGGCGCCTCGAAACCAGCACAGGCGGCCGCCCGGCAGAACTCTACGAATTCCGCCGGGATTATGTCCGCGGCATCGCCGCACCCGGTCTCGCGACACCGCGCAAGACCCCGGAATGATTATTCCAGGCCTTCCGGCTGCCCCACGATGACATAGGTGAATCTGTCGGGTGAGAGATACTCCACCGCCACCTGGTTCACACCGTCCAGCGTGACCGCATTGATGTTGGCATTGCGTGTATCGAAATAGTCGATGCCCAGTTCCTCCTGGCGTACGCCCATCATCTGGTCCGCGATCTTCGCATTCGAATCGAAACCCAGCGCGTAAGAACCCGTGAGATAGGCCTTGGCATCGGATAGCTCTTCCGGCGTCACGCCCTCAGCGACGAACTTATTAAGTTCATCATGGATACCCGCAAGGAATTCGCCGGCGCTCTCGTTCTTTGTCTGTCCCCCGCCGCTCCACGTGTTGAGGTGATCGGACGTGGAGATGCCGGTATATATGCCATAAGTGAGGCCCTTTTCGACCCGCAATGTCTTCATGAGGCGGCTTTCAAAGCCACCGCCACCGACCGTGTAATTCAACACATAAGCCGTGAAGAAATCAGGGTGGTCCCGTGGCAGCCCCGGCGCCGTGAAAGATACGAGACTCTGGGGTTGCGGCAGATCGACAATTATCGGTTCAGCCAGAGCGGCAGGAAGTGTCACATCCGGAACGGCCCCAATCTCACTCGTTTCCGGCAGACCCGCCATGACCTTGTCGATCATCGGGGCCAGTTCCTCCGGCGTCACGGCGCCAACCGCCGTAACCAGCAGCCGGTCCTTCACCATAAGCTTGCGCATCTGCTCGCGCGCAAGTTCCGGCGTCAGCGCAGCTATGCTCTCTGCACTTGTCTGCCGTGCATAAGGATGGTCGGGATACATCGCATCTGTCAGGGCCTTGCGCGCCAGCCAGTTCGGGCTGGTTTCGCGTTGCTTGATGGCGATCAGGTTTTCGCGCTGGAAGCGTTCAAACGGGCCAGCGTCAAAACGCGGCGCCTCAAAAGCGGTCGCGATCAGATCCATCGCGTCTGACGCATTTTCAGTCAGCATGGAACCGGAACAGCTTGTCCAGTCATTGCCGGTCGAGCAGCCAAAGCTCATATTCAGCTCTTCCATCCGGGTCTGGAATCCCAGCGAATCGAGGTCGCCTGCACCTTCATTCATATTGTAGACGACGGAATCAGACAGGCCTTCCAGCCCCTCGGGGTCTGACGTCTCACCGCCCTTCCACGCCATCTCCAGCGACAGGATCGGGATGGACGGCTCGGAGACGAGCCAGACGGAAACGCCGCCTGGCGTCACAAATTGCTGGATCTCGGCAAAGTCACCCTTGTGGACGTCGACCTTCATCGCCGGTTCGACGGCTGGCACCAATGCGTCCGGCGTCGGTTCGGAAACTGGCTGGGTCGCACAAGCGCCTAATACAAGCGCGGTCGCCGCGCCTGCCATGAGCTTCAGGTAGGTCATGCTACTGGTCTCCTTCGGCTTGAACGAGTTCGGCTTCGATATAATGCCGATCCTCGCCGAACACTTTGCGAACGGCCGCGAGGGCCTCCTCCGTGGTGATCGAGCGGACTTCATCGGGATAATTCAGGATATCATCCACCGTGCCGCCGAGCGCCAGCGTCGACCCGAACGTGTTGGCCATTGAGGACTGGCTGTCGCGGCCATAGATCGCTTCGGCTGCCAGTGAATTGCGCGCACGCGCCACCTCGGCGTCCGTGAAACCCTCAGCGAGAACCTCACGCAGCTTCGCCATGACAGCCGTGTCGAGCTCGTCGAGCGACACGCCATCAACAGGGCTCGCGCTGATGATCGCCGGGCCTTCATCGTGCAGCGTCGTCCACGCATAGGTATTCACATTGATGGCGATCTGCTCATCCTCCACCAGGGCTTGGTAAAGACGGCTGGTCATCCCGCCGCCCAGAACGGACAGACCGACGTCCAGCGCGTAGGATTCCCGCTTCTGGCGCGACTGTGACAGACCGGTATAGTAACGGCTCCAGCTGGGCTGGCGGACCTTGGGGTCGGCATGCACGATCAGCTTGGTTTCGGAGAGCAGTGGCACCGGTGCCCATTTGCGCGTGCCATCCACAGTGCCCGTCGGGGCGATCTGGCCATAGGTCGCCTCGGCTAGCGTGCGCACTTCATCAGTTGTCACATCGCCAGCGACCACGAGAATCGCGTTTTCAGGGGAATAGTATTTCTCATAGAAGGCCATGCCATCTTCCGGCGTCAGGGCCGCAACCTCATCCATCTCGCCGATGACGGTGATCTCGTAGGGGTGCCCCTTCCACAACGTCGACAAAACCTGTTCCTGCAGGATCGCGCCCGGATTGTTCTCAATGCGCTGGCGGCGCTCTTCCTTCACGACATCGCGCTCGGAAATGAACGGGCCTTGCGGGTCGTCATTGATCTTGAGGTTGACCATGCGCTCGGCCTCAAGCTCCATCATCCTGCCCAGCTGGGGCTTCGCGACACGCTCGAAATAGGCTGTGTAATCCCAGCTGGTGAACGCGTTTAGCTGTCCACCATTGCGCTGGACGATGGTCGTGAATTCTTCCGGGCCTAGATTCTCGGTCTCCTTGAACATCACATGCTCGAACAGGTGCGCCAGACCGGACTTGCCGGCTTCCTCATCGACAGCGCCGACCTTGTACCACACCATGTGCGTTACGACGGGAGCGCGGTGATCGGGCACCACGACCACTTCCATGCCGTTATCGAGCGTGAACGTGTCAGGCGTCCATGCGGCGTCATCAGCCATCGCGGCTGGCAACAAGAGAGCGACCGCGAGCAGCCCCCCGGTGATAATCCGTTTCATGGGCGTACTCCCTATCTTCATCTCCGGCATTCCGTTTTTGGGGCGATCAGGTTCCCGGCAATTTCAGTCGGGTCGAGCCGGTGGCCTTTTCGATGACGATCTCGCCGCCACCAGTGGCATTGTCGGTGCGGGCCGATTCCAGATCTTCCGGTTTGTCCTTGCGCCAGAAGAGCAACGTATCAACGACGCCGGTAGACTTCCGGATCGTTTTTGTCTCTTCATAGTCGACCTGCGAGCGAACCATCGGATTGACCGCGTTCGCGCCCGCTGCCGCGACCAGCGCCCGTTCCGACTTGCTGGCATCCTTGCCAACCGTTGTGCCGAAAGCTGTTGCGATTTCGGTGCGTGACGGATCGACTTCCGACGGCAGAGACCCGCCTGCCTGCGGCGGGCGCAGCGCATATTCGGGCGGCACGATCAAAGGCGCCTTGGTCACGACGCGGAATTCGTCGGGCGTGCGGGTGCCGCCTCCGGAACTGCAGGCCGTGGTCACGGCAATGGCAGCCCCAGCTGCAATCAAAAGAACAGGTTTCATCATGATAGGGCGTCCTCGCCTTGGTTTGGCATCGGTTTAATGGTCAATCTTCAGGCTTTAGCCTGCTTTCGGCCCGACAGTAAGAACTGGTCAACAAACAGCAAGACCGCTCCAACACTAATCGCAGCATCGGCCACATTGAAGACCCACGGGAAAAACAGGTCATTCGCGTTGATAAAGTCAACAACGGCGCCGAAACGCACCCGGTCGATCAGGTTGCCAAACGCACCACCTACAACCAGAGCCAGAGACAGTTTCAACAACCGTCCTTCAGCACGCATCAACCAGACCAGGAACCCGAGCGCAATCACGAGCATGACGGCGCTCAGCACCCAGCGCATGATACCTTCCGACTGCAGGAAGCCATAGCTCATACCCCGGTTCCAGAGCATGCTGAAATCGATCGGACCCGGCATCGGGATGGTGCCGCAAGTCTTCGGCAAATCGAGACAGGCCAGCGCGTTGAATCTTGGCTCGGACAGGATCAGCCACTTCGTCACCTGATCAGCCAGAATGACAACTGGCACCAGGGCCAATGCCCAAATGTTAGCCGTATTGAACTTCATGGTCAGCAGATTGCAGACCCGGCCCCGCCGATCAAGCGATTCTCGTCAGCTATGTGTTGCATCCCATGCCTTCACACTCAGCGCATCGCGCGGGGTAATGTCCGGGAAAGCCGGGTCAGCAATTGTCGGATCGAAGTATTTCCAGCTCCGCCGACACTTCACACCGTCCGCCTTGACCGGGTAGACGATCACCCCCGACGTATCGTCCAGCGTAAATCCGCCGCCCCCGCCTGCCGACGAATGCACCAGTTCTGCGCCCGATGTGATGAACAGATCGCCTGCGTCTTCGCCATCGAAAGCCTTGATCAACGCTTCGTCGGCAATCAGCACCCGCGGTGAGGATTCCAGCGAGGCCCCGATACGTTTTTCGCGGCGTTCGACTTCCAGAGCGCCTGTCACGACACGCCGAACGGTGAAGATCTTCTCCCAGCGCGCGGCGAGGTCGGCGTCTTGCCACCCCGAAGGCGTATCCGGGAATTGGAGCAGGTGCACAGAGGTTGCACTGTCCCTGATGTGGCTCTCCAGAAAGGCTTCTTCCATTGTGAAAGGCATTACGGGCGCCAGCCATGTCAGCAACCGCTCCAGTACCGCTGCCATCACCGTGCGCACCGCGCGTCGCCGGTTGCCGAACGCCCCGGTCGCCTTGTCCCATGCTTCCGCCGTTTCAAAGCGAGGATCGCAATACAGGCTGTCTTTGCGAATATCGAAATAGACGGCCGAAAGATCGACGCCGCAGAAATTGATGAGCAGGCTCATCACCTTCTTGAAGTCATACACATTATAAGCTGCACGCACCTGCGCATCGAGTTCGGACATGCGGTGCAAAACCCAGCGTTCCAGGCTTGGCATCTTATCCGCTTCAATGGCTTCGTCAGCGGTATAGCCATCCAGCGCGCCGAGCATGTAGCGCACCGTGTTGCGCAGCTTGCGATAGGATTCCACCGATCCCTTGATGATCTCATCAGAGATACGCAGGTCTTCGGTATAGTCGCCGCTGGCGGTCCAGATGCGCAGGATCTCGATGCCATACTGCCTGGCGATCTGTTCCGGCTCGATCGTGTTACCGATCGATTTCGACATCTTCTTGCCTTCGGAATCGACGATGAAGCCGTGCGTCAGCACCTGCTTGTAAGGCGCCATGCCGCGCGTCGCGCAGCATTCCAGAAGCGATGACTGGAACCAGCCTCGGTGCTGGTCAGAGCCTTCCATGTAGAGGTCGGCCTGGCCTGTTTCGGCGTCGATGATGCCGCGCTCGCGCAGGGCGAAGGCGTGCGTCGTGCCGCTATCGAACCAGACGTCCAGAACGTCCGTTACCTTGTCCCAGTCGTCAGCGCTCATACCGTGCGCGCCGAGGAAGTCTTCCTTCGGTGTGCTGAACCAGGCCTCGACGCCACCCGCAGCAATGGCGGCCTTGATCGTCTCGTTGAGGGCCTGCGCCTGTTCGGCAGGCAGCGCGGCCGTGTGCGGCTGGCCGTTCTTGTCGACGAAGATCGTGATCGGCACGCCCCAGTTGCGCTGGCGGCTGATCAGCCAGTCCGGCCGGCCTTCGACCATCGAGCGCAGACGGTTGCGGCCCACGGCGGGGAAGAATTCGGTATCGTCGATGGCTTTCAGGGCATTCTCGCGAAGCGACTTGCCGTTCGGGCCGGGCTTGTCCATCGAGATGAACCATTGCGGTGTCGCGCGGCGGATGACCGGCGCCTTGGAACGCCACGAGTGGGCATCGCGGATCGTGGTGATGCCGCGCGCCAGCAGGTTGCCGCTCTCGGCAAGGGCCGCGATGACTTCTTTATTGGCTTTTCCCGGCTCGCCGCGCTTCTTGCCGCTGGTGCGAACAATATCCATGCCCGCAAAGCGCGGCACGTCCGGCGTGTAACAGCCGTCGGCATCGACGATCTGGCGGATGTCAGATGCCTTGTGGCCATTCGCCATGAAGACATGGAAGTCATCCTCGCCATGCGCAGGCGCCGTGTGCACGAAGCCCGTTCCGGCATCGTCGGTGACGTGATCACCGGCAAGCATGGGGATCGGATGCGCGAAGAAGGAATCCATTTCGGCGAGGGGGTGTTTCAGCGCCCAGCCAGTCGGATCAACATCAGATACGCGCGTAAAGGCGCTCACTTTCGCGCCGTCCATGACTGTCTGCGCAAGGTTGTCGCCAAGCATGAGCTTGTCGCCAGCTTTCACATACGGCGCAAAGCCGAGTTCCTCCTCGCTCATCACGGAATCGACCGTGTAGAGGCCATAGGAGATTGCAGGGCTGAACGAGACAGCCTGGTTGGCCGGGATGGTCCATGGTGTGGTGGTCCAGATGACGACGGAGGCGTCGTCATCGCGCCCGACGACAGGAAACTTCACCCAGATCACCGGAACCTTCCGGTCGTAATATTCCACTTCGGCTTCGGCGAGCGCTGTGCGCTCAACCGGGCTCCACATGATCGGCTTGGCGCCGCGCACGAGGGCGCCCTGCATGGCCATGCGCAGGAACTCGGCAACGATGGTCGCCTCGCTCTCGAACTTCATGGTCAGGTACGGATTGTCCCATTCGCCCTCGATGCCGAGCGCGCGGAACTCCTTGCCCTGGATCTCGACCCATTTTTCGGCATAGGCGCGGCAGGCGGCACGGAACTCGTCGCCCGGCACGTCATCCTTGCCACGGTTCTTCGAGCGGAATTCCTCTTCGACCTTCCATTCGATCGGCAGGCCGTGGCAGTCCCAGCCCGGCAGGTAGGCGGCGTCATGGCCGGTCATCTGGTGCGAGCGCACGATGATGTCCTTGACGATCTTGTTCATCGCCGTGCCGAGGTGGATGTGGCCGTTCGCATAGGGCGGGCCGTCATGCAGAATCCACTGCTTCGCGCCGCGCGCCCTGGCGTCTGCGCGCAGGCCCTCGTACAGCTTCATCTCGTCCCAGCGTTTGATCCATTCCGGCTCGCGCTGCGGCAGGCCGCCTCGCATCGGGAAGTCGGTTGTCGGCAGGAACAGCGTGTCGCGGTAATCGCGGTCAGTCAGGGAATCGGTCATGGGGCTCTGTATGGCTTCTTGCGGTATCTATGGGTCTGATACGGGTTTCCCATGACTTTGCCACGGGTTTCTGGATGATTTTCTGCAGCATGAATTCCCGGCTTCGCCCGCCCCGTCAAATCGGGTCAGTGCGCCGCCGGGCAACTAATTCGAATGCAGCTTATCCGTGCCATGCTTTTCGCCTAGCAGGCGGGGCATAGCCTGTCACTATCTGACACCATCCAGCGGGGGCGGCGCAAATTGTGCCGTGACCTGTCCGTTGATCTCGGCAGAGACTTTTCCGCACAGGGTGGCAAACACTTCCGCGTTCTCGATCAGGTTGGCCCACGTTACGCCATGATCCAGAATCACATAGCGCGAGACATGGACTGTTTTGTCGTCCGACTTGTAAACCGAGACTGCCGCGTAGGATTGGTCAATTGCGCTGATATCCCCAATCGAGCGCTCAGAATCAAATACGGCGAGGAATTCGATTCCCCGGCAATCTGTCCCGTCAGGGTTGCCGCAGGCCGTATAGATTCCGAACGACATGCCGTCCTGGCTGATCGCGAAAACGTAAGGGGCTTGCCGGTCGTTCACGCCCGTCAGTGTGAGAGTGGCGCCCATCTCGTCCACCAACATATGCAGATCGCCAGTGGCGACCGACCCGATCACCATGTCGGGGGATCTGATACCCTGCGCGTGGGCGCTCGCGCCAACAACCATCGCCAGACACAACACAAGAGGCACGAGAATTTTCTGCATGGAACTCCCTATGCCGAAACCTGGGAGAAGGTTCCGCCTGACAGTATCAGTTTTTCGGGTAAATCAGGCGCTAATTGGGCGGGACCGCAGCGTCTTTCAGTCGGATGCGCGCTTCGGCGGCATCCTTGTGCATCTGCTCAATCATGGCATCAACGCCGTCAAACTTTAGTTCTGGTCGCAGGTACGCGATCAGCTGCACTTCGAGCCACTCGCCGTAGATGTCTTTGTCAAAATCAAAAATAAATGTTTCGAGCAGCGGGTCACGCAGGCCGGTTGTTGGCGTACGCCCGAAGTTTGCGACGCCGTCACGCCACACTGATTCCCCACCAATGCGCGCACGCACTGCATACACGCCATGCCGCGGATGGATCAGGTCATTGAGATGGATGTTTGCTGTCGGGAAGCCAAATTTGCGCCCGTTCTTCTCGCCGGCCTCAACAAGGCCGTCAGCAATCCACCAATTACCAAGAATACTGGCGGCCACTTCCGGTTCACCGGCCATCAAAGCCTGCCGGATTGCCGTAGACGATGCCTTGGATCCAAATTCAAGCACTTCTTCGACAATGGATACGCCAAAGCCGAGAGCCCTCCCCAGACTGGACAAACGCGCCGCATGCCCCATGCGTCCCCGTCCAAAACGGAAGTCGAACCCCACCGAAACGTGCGAAACCCCCAGGCCTTCAACCAGCACAGTCCGCACGAAAGCCTCGTCTGTCATCGCCGCCATCTCGCCATTGAACGGCAGCTCAAAAACAGTACTGGCGCCTTCTGCAAGAATACTCGCATTGCGCCTTTCGGGGCGGAAAATCCGGAATGGCGGGTCATTGGGTCTGAAATAGGCGCGCGGCGGGGGTTCGAACGTCGCCACCGAGAACTTGCCTTGCCCGGCCTTGCGGGCCGCTTCGATCACCGACCGGTGGCCTGCATGCAGGCCGTCAAAGTTACCAAGAGCGATAGACGCTCCTCGGGCACTTTCCGGCAGTCCGCGATAGTCGGCAAAAATGGCCATCAGGCCTCCCGGCGCGGCGCAACCACTTCAGCTTCGCCCGTGATCACGCGCTTGCCGTCAACCGTGCACTCGACCTTCAGCGTCACGCGATTACCGCGATCCTGCTTCTCGGCGACTTCAGCGCGAACCGTCACCGTATCACCAATATGAACCGGGCGTTTGAAGCGCATGGACAGGCCGATGAAGATGGCGCCCGGGCCAGGCAGATTGTTGCCAAGAATGCCGGAGATATAGCTGGCCGTCAGCGCGCCATGGGCGATGCGGCGGCCGAAAACGGTCTTTGCGGCGAATTCTTCGTTCATGTGCAGGGGATTGTAGTCTCCCGACACTTCTGCGAACCGCTGGATGTCGTCTTCACTAATCGTATGCACTGTTTCATGTGCCATGCCGATATCCAGGTCTTCGTATTTATAGCCGTTGAACTCGCTCATGCGTTCGGGTCTCCGATATTGATCTGAAAGGTTCGTTACACGCGGGCGATGCCCACGTCACCATCTTAGGCCCGTCATGGCGTAAGTGGCCTGTTCACCATAGTCGGCCAGCAGGTCGGTCACTTCCTGCTCAAAATCCGCTCCGTGCTCCTTCAGGCCCGTCCCGACGTAGAGACTGTCAAAGCCCTGCATTCGCGCGCCGCGCACGTCGGTGGCCGGGCTGTCGCCAATGCACAGGATGCGAGAATGATCCGCGCCGTGATCTCCCAGGCGCTCGACAGCCAGCCTGTAAATCGCCGCATGTGGCTTGCCGGGATAGACGACCGTCCCACCCAGTTCCTCATAAATCTCTGCCAGAGCACCCGCGCACCAATAGAGCTTGCCGCCAACCCGCACCTGCTTGTCGGGATTGGCGCAAATCATTGGCAGGTTCCGGTCGATGCCCTGTTGCAGTTCGGCGCGATAGTCGTCCGGGCGGTCATTCACCTGGTCGCGCAGACCGATGCACAGCAACAGATCGGCCTTGGCGCTGTCCTCGAATTTCAGGTCGAGACCTTCATACAGATACTTGTCATGCTCAAAGCCCTCGTCTGATCCGAGGCGCCAGACCGTTTGGTCCCGGCGCAGCACCAGCTCGGCGCGCGTCGCGTCACCGGACGACACGCAATCATCAAATGCTGCAGCGGGCACACCCAGCGGTTCAAAATAACGGATCACCTGAGCCTTGGGCACAGGGGCGTTGGTAATCAGGCACACACGCCCACCCTGTTCGCGGAAAGCAACCAGTGCGTCGCATGCTTCGGAAAACGCCGCACGACCATTGTGGATGACGCCCCAAACATCGCAGAGGATGGAGTCATAGTTTCCACGAATTTCCGAAAGGCCCGCTGGGAATTGAATCAGGTTCATGCGGCGCGACCTAGGCTGCACCGAAGCAAGGGTCAATCCGGGGCAGGTTTATTGCGTCAGCCCGCATGCGCTCGCAGGCAATGGGTTTAGCATCACGAGCCCTGCCGTCGGAATGGAGTGGGCGTTGGCAAGATAACACCCCCGAACGGTGACCACCTGGCCGATATTCTCGCCGAGCTGAAGGCTGGGCATGTATTCACAGGACACGCCATTTGCCGCGAACCGGGCCGGATCGCCGGGGCGAACATACATGACAAGATGGTTCGAGCCGGTGGGTATCGACACCATCCGGACACCTTCCATCGGGCCGAACTCACAGTCACCTTCGAGCATGGAATAGGTGCCGTCTTCATTTTCAAATGATGGATAGGCTTCGACAGACATTGTCAGGTCGAGGAGCACCACCGAATGATCCTCGATGGCCTCAAGAGCGGGCGATGCTTCGAACTCCAGAGAATCGGGGAGTATCGCGGTCACGTTCACAACGTCAGGCGCGCTCTGCGCCATCGCAGCGCACGCTGTGCAAAATGCAAGGAAAGTCGATGTCATCAAACGCATTGGAGCCGCTCCTGTCTTCACCTGACAGGACCAATAAGTCTGATGATTGGGGCAAAAAGATGCTGCCGGGTATCAGCCAAAGCTGGACAGGCGCTCCATCAGGGCCAGTGGCGGTGCCGTCTCTTCCATGAGCGAGGCCTTGATCGGACGCGGCGCTCCAAAGATGTGGCCCTGACCATAAGGAATATCGTATTCGAGAATTTCGACCACACTGGCCTCATCCTCGATTTTTTCAGCAATCATGGTGACGCCGTAGCGCGAGAATACGGCGCTGACTTCTTGGCCTTCGACACGTCGGTTGATCGACGAAACAGGACGCGCGCCATGCGGATCGCGCAGCTGGTCGATCAATGTCGTGCCATTCATTTTCACGAAGCGCACGCCTGCTGCCTGAAGTCGCGGCAGGTCCAGAGACAGGTCGGTCGCGTGATCTATCGAGAAGCGGAAGCCGAGCGCGGTGAGACGATCCATATTGTCCCGCATCGTGCGCGAACGCGTTTCAAAACGGTCAGCGCGGATTTCAAAAATGACCGCTCCGGACAGGTCACGATTCTCGGTCATGAACTGAAGGAACATCGGGAAGAAGGCTGTGTCTTCCAGCGACGATGCAGAGATGTTGCAGAACACACCGACACGGCGATCACGCTCGGCAAGGCGGCGGACAATCTGAACGCAGCGGAACAGTGTGAAATTGTCGATGATTCCCATCAGGTTGGCACGGCGGCCAGCATCAAGGAATTCAGCAGGCAGGATCAGCGAGCCGTCAGGACGGCGCAAACGCGTAAAGCCTTCATAAAAAGACACGCGGCGCTGAGGCAGCGAGACAATAGGCTGAAGATGCAGGTCAACACGGCCATCCTTCAGCGCATCCTTCACATCGCGAAGAATGGCATCTTCCTGTGGTGCAACAGAGGAAACGATCGCGGGCTCGGAAAGCTTCGATTCGAAACTGCGTGACAGACGGTCGATGAGGCCTTCGAGCTGCTTCATCTCGGTCACGAGGGCATCACGGCGCTCGGTCAGCTCATGCTTGACGGTGGCCTCTACGGCGTCGGTTCGCGCATCGATCACATCGACACGCTCAGCCGTATCGCGATTCCTGCGCTCTACCTGATCCATGCGCTCGTCGAGTTGACGACTGGAGCGGCTGCTGGCGGACAAAACGTGGATCTGGGCAAGAATCACAGAGGTGATCGCACCGCTGGCGATCGACAGCGGCAAGCTGAGGCCCGCATAGGTATTGACGCCATAGCCGACGCCGCTGCCTATTGCGATGTACAGCAGGAACAGGACAAATGTCATACGTTCAGCACCCAATTCATTCCATCAACCTTAACAAATAAGCCCCATTGGTTAACGAATTGCGTGGAAATGGCCTGATTTGCCATCTCCGACAATCCCGACGAAGCTTTGCGTTGCGCTTAGGTCACAGACTTTTTTGAGTCGTATTCATGACACGTCTGAAGTCACTAGACAAAGGTTAAGGGCCGCAGTTATCAAGCGCGAACCCATTGCACTGGTCCGTGGCCATTTTATTGGCCGGAGCGGGGGCAATCTCGGGGGAGAACGGGGCTCTGCAGCAATGCAGGGCCCCGTCGTTTCAGGGGGCTTTGGTCGCTTTTTCAGGCGTATCCTGATCAACGAAAACAATCTCTGTAATCGGCCAGGACAGACCCGCGCCAGGGCACCCAACGACAAGGCGTGATTTCTCGGCAAATTGCGATGCCTGGGTCATGCCGCACGGCTCGAGAACCAGACGAACTCCATTATAATCAACCCAGTAACCAACGCGATCCTTGTCATTGACGAGGTGCGTGACAACAAGGTCTCCCGTATTGAAAACACGGGTTTTCGTGTCGTGTTCACCGGGCAAGGGACGCAGGACAGCGGCGTTGAATCCGCCTGCCGGAGACTGTTCGACAAAGGTGAACGCGTCCGACACTTCGTAGGCCCTGTTGATGGCCGAGAGGACCTCGCTTGTGCCTGCCGGGCCGGACACGCGGAGCGGCGTTTCATGCCCTGCCCGCCAGCTGGCATTGCGTATGTCATCGAGGCCTTCGATATCCTCGCCCCGCAGCGAAAACAGCATCACCGCATCCAGATTCCGCAGGTGCTCAAGGCTCAGATCCTGTGCGACGCCGGCGGGTGTGCCAAAAAGGACACGCTTTCCGCCCGCCATCACCAGAACGCAGGGATTCGGTGTGGTGGCAGGGGCGCAAGGCAGCAGGGCGAAGTCGGTGCTGGTGACGGTCTGAGTGGTGGGGTCAGTGTGGGGTAGCGGTGTGGCAGGACCGCCGCAGGCCGTTGTTGCAAGACCGGCCAGCAGAAACAGGATACGCATGCGTGGAAGCTCCGGACTACGAGATGACGGTCTCACCCGGTTCCCTTACGATTTCGTTTTCGATGAAACCAAGTCCGTCAATTTCGACCCGCACGCGATCACCCGCCTTCAACCATTTCGGCGGTGTGTGCCCGGCGCCGACACCGGCCGGCGTTCCAGTGAAGATCACATCCCCCGGTTCCAGCGTGAACGCCGCTGTGAGGTGGGCGATCTGAGCGGCAATGTCATGGATCTGGTCGCGGACATACCCGACCTGGCGCGACTCGCCGTTGACGAAGGTACGCAGTTCGAGCGCCGAGAGATCACCAATCTCGTCCAGCGTAACAATGGCCGGGCCGAATACGGCATGCGTATCGAAGCCCTTGCCCATGATCATGGTCTGGCTGGCACGCTGCCAGTCGCGCACCGAATAGTCACATCCGATTGTGACTCCGGCGACGATTTCAAACGCGCGCTCACGCGGGACATGGCGGCCATGCTTGCCGATAATGACAACAAGTTCCCCCTCATAGTCGAGCTGCTCTGAGACCTTGGGCAGATCTACATCGTCATAGGGGCCATTAACCGCCGTTACCTGCTTGTTGAACCATTTCTGGACGTCAGGCTTTTTCGTGTCGATGAAACTGACGCTCTCTGCAGCGTGCGCCGCGTAGTTGACGCCTATGCCAAGAATCTTTCCCGGCTTGGGGACAGGCGCGAGCAGCGAAACCTGCTTCAGGGGGATCGGATCACCGGACGCGTTCCCTGTCAGCGCCGCATCAAACGTGTCTCCTGCAAGCGGCACTACGGTATCGGCCTTCAAGGCACCAAATTGCTCCTTGCCGTCAAATCGGAACCTCACCAAACGCATACCGTTACTCTCCCGTCACACTTTTGACCAAACACATTGCGAACCGTTCATCCCGCGTTGTGATGGTGTTTGGCAAGGGCTAGTGAAGTTGGCTGTATAGGGGAATTGTAATGAGCCTAGGCGTACGAGCTCAGGAGAGCTCGCTTAGCGGCATATTCGGACAGGGAGAACGCCTGTGCATGCCGCCTTACCAGCGTAGTTATTCGTGGGGAGAGCGTGAAGCGCTGGACTTGCTTGGCGACCTTGCCGAAGCAACCGATAGCAGCATCCCTCACTTTATAGGTGCAGTCGTTCTCGTGAACGGCTCGGAAACCGGCCTGGTCGAAATTGTCGACGGGCAGCAGCGGCTGACCACGCTGACGATTCTTCTGGCTGTGCTGCGCGACCTGGAGACAGACAAGGAGCGCGCAACCGCCCTGCACGCCATGATCGCAGACGATGCCCGCCCGATGCTGGGCGAGGCCGCCAATTGGCGACTGACGCTGAACTATATGGATGGCGCGTTCTTTCGCGACACGATCCAGCGGATCGGTGCCACGAAATCACTTCAAAACGAGCCCGGTGAAAGCGACAGCCAGCAACGCATGGTTGGAAACGCCACCGCCCTCCTGAAAGAACTCAAAAAGATGTCTGACGAGCGGCGGCGCGCGCTGACAGACACCGTGGTCAGTGGCTGCGCCCTTGTGAGGGTCGTCGTGAACGACAAGGATCAGGGCTTCAAAGTGTTCCGCGTGCTCAACACACGCGGCAAGGAACCGGACGCCCACGACATCATCAAGACCGAGCTGTTCCAGAAGGCGAAGTTTTCTGTGAAGGAAGCCAACGCCTATGCCGAACGCTGGGCCGAACATGAAGCGGTTCTCGGCGGCGGCGCCTTTGACGACCTGCTTCGGCAAATTCGAGCCATCCACGACCGGTCCCCGAAGGGTGACCTGGTCGCCGGGTTCCAGAAAGCGGTTCTGTCGAAAATCGATCCGCGCAAATTTCTGGACGACATGCTGCCGAACTATGTTGCGGCCTATCGCCAGATTACGACAGCCAAGGTGAATGACAGCCCGAATGCGGCGCTCATTGCTGACAAGCTGAACCAGCTGCGCGCCCTTGAGCAGCAGAGCTGGCGCGCCCCGGCGCTCAAATTTCTCGTCGAGCGAGGCATCGACTCACCCATCGCACCGCAATTTTTCACCGGACTGGAACGGCTTGGCTACGTGATCCAGCTGATCCTCCATGACAAGGACCAGCGCAACAAGCGTTTCAACAAGGTCAGCGATGCTGTCACACATGAGCGGACATTGCTGGCCAAGAATGGCCCCTTCGCGATCACCAAAGACGAGGCCCGCAAAGTGCGCGAACGCCTTCTGGGCCGCTTCGCAACCTTCGGCCAGCGACGGGCCATGGCGCTTCGCCTGAATGCGGCGCTGGATGGCGGTTTCACGATCCCGCCGGAATCCGATGCGACCGTCGAGCATGTGCTGCCGCGCAATGTCCATGAAGACAGCCACTGGATGATCACATGGCCGGACCCTGCCAAGCGCCGCGAACAATGCGACACGCTGGGTAATTTCGTGCTGTTGACCCACAAGGTGAACCAGAAGGCTGACCGGCACGATTATCGTGCCAAGAAAGAGGTCTATTTCAATGGCGGCGGCGGCGCAGACTTTGCCTTGACCCGTGACCTGATGGACCAGGATGCCTGGACGCCGGAAGTGGTGCGCAAACGCACTGAGCGCCTTGCGGAAATTCTCGTCAACGAATGGAGTCTGGCCGGCTAGACCCAGCCTCGTCGAACACCCGACACTTCCCTATTGGCTGGTTTTCGCTAGGTAACCCCTAGCCGCTGCGCAAGGCAGGCCTTACGCTTGCCGCCAAAGCAAAACATGAGGGAGCCGCGCCATGAGCCTGTTCGATCTATCCGGAAAGTCAGCCATCATTACAGGATCTTCGCGCGGCATTGGCCGGGCGATTGCCGAGGCCATGGCCGATCAGGGCGCCAAGGTGACAATCTCGTCGCGCAAGCCAGGCCCCTGCCAGGAAGTCGCTGCAGGGATCAATGAAAAGCATGGCGACGGCACCGCGATTGCCGTGCCGGCCAACATCTCTTCCAAAGAAGAATTGCAGGCCATGGTCGACGCGACGAACAAGGCGTTCGGAAAAGTCGACGTGGTCGTCTGCAATGCGGCCGCAAATCCGTATTACGGTCCGATGGAAGGCATTACCGACGAGCAGTTCGAGAAAGTGCTGCAGAATAATATCATCTCGAACCACTGGCTGATCCAAATGTGCATGCCGCAGATGCGTGAACGCAAGGACGGCGCGATCATTCTCGTCTCCTCGATTGGCGGCCTGCGTGGCTCGCCGATCATCGGCGCCTATAACATCTCCAAGGCGGCGGACTTCCAGCTCGCCCGGAACCTGGCGACCGAATACGGCAAGGACAATATCCGCGTGAACTGCATCGCGCCGGGCCTCATCCGCACCGATTTCGCCCGCGCCTTGTGGGAAGACCCGAAGAATCTCAAGCCCGCCCTGTCCGGCACGCCAATGGCGCGGATCGGTGAGCCGGAAGAGATTGCCGGCGCGGCTGTGTACCTCGCCTCCAAGGCAGGCGCTTACATGACGGGCCAGATGATGGTCGTCGACGGCGGCGCAACGTGCTGACCCCAGAATGCATCTGACAGACGCACCGGGCTCTCCGGCAGCGGCAGAAATTGACTTCGCGACGTTTCGTGAAGTCGATATCCGTGTCGGGACAATTCTCGAAGCCGCGCCCCTGGACGGTGCGCGAAAACCCGCATTGCGTCTGGTTATCGACTTCGGACCGGGCGTTGGCGTGAAGAAGAGTTCGGCCCAGGTGACGGAGCACTATTCGCCAGACACCCTTATCGGCAAACAAGTTGCCGCCGTGGTGAATTTTCCGCCACGCCAGATCGGCAAGTTCATGTCAGACGTCCTGACGCTTGGCTTTCCGGATGCTGAAAATTCGATCGTGATGTTTTCACCTGACATTCCTGTCCCAAACGGAGCCCGCCTCGCATGAGCCGCACCGAACTATCTGCCCAGCAGACCGAATTCTTCGACCGCCTGAAAAACGGCACATGGGACTTTCCCGCCGGGATCAAGAATCTCGGCATCCGGCCCGACTTGTGGCTGAAGGAAGTGTCCTATGGTCACACGCTGTATGAGTGGCCCAATGACGGATCACGTGACATCAATGAAGGCCGCGTGTTTGGGGGCTGGGTCGCGGGGCTGTCAGATCATATCGTGTCGATGACCATGGCCAGCGCACTGGAAGATGGTGAGTGGTTCACCACGATGGAGCTGCAGACGCGTATTCTTCGGCCAGTGCCGCATGGCCTGATCAGCATCGAAGGCCGTCTGGTCAGCCGCGGCAAGACGACAGGACTGGTTGAAGCCGACTGGCGCGACGAGAAAGGCCGTCACCTGGCGCGCATCACGGCCGCCAAGGCGATCCGCACGATGGACGAGTTGCGCGGGCCAGCCGCGGCAAAGGTCAAAAGCTAGATCATTCCGGTCAGGAACCTTGGACAGGGCTGGCCGTTATAGCGGCAAGCCACCAAGGAGCTGACCATGATTAAGTCTCTGAAACATATCGCTATTGTAGGCGCCCTCGGCATGGGCTCGGCCATGGCGACGTTGCCGGCAAATGCCCAACTCGGGCTCGGTGTCGGGGTTGATACTGACGTGGAGGTCGGCGTCGGTGTGCGCACCGAATCGCCTCGCTCACAACATGCGCACGAACACTATGTATATGACGGTTACGAGTCAGACCGCTGGTATACGCGCCATGAGGTGCGTCGGGCGGATCAATGGGACGCACGGTATCGAGGATATGATTGTTATGAGTCATTCCAGTACACGTGGGATGATGGTGAACGCGTCCGCTACGACACAACATTCTGTTATGACGAAAATGATCGCCGGTTTGAACCGAATGAAGCCCGGGTGATTGTCCGCGTACGATAACAAATCAACCAACCAACCTTCAACGCCCTGCACGTTGCGTGTGGGGCGTTGTTGATTCAGGGCAGCAAAAGACAGGCATCGCCATAGGAGTAAAAGCGATAGCCTGATGCAATCGCATGCGCATACGCGGCCTGCATCACGTCGGTTCCCATGAGGGCACAAACGAGCATGAACAGGCTGGACGCTGGCAAGTGGAAGTTGGTGACCAGCGCGTCGGTCGCCCGCACGGCGTCTCCGGGCTTGAGGAATATGTCGGTCGGGCCGGTGGCAGGCGCGAGTGTGCCGGCGTCCGTGGTGCAGCTTTCGAGTGTGCGCATGGCCGTGGTGCCAACGGGGACGCAGCGGTGCCCTGCGGCGCGCGCCATGTTGAGCCTGTCCGCCGTTTCTGGCGTCAGGCGGCGCCATTCTGCGTGGAGGCGGTTGGCTTCCAGCTGTGCCTCTTCCAATGGCTTGAATGTACCCAGACCGACATGAAGGCGAACTGTTTCGCGAAGCAAACCTGCGGCATCAATTTCCGCCAGCAGTCTGGACGTGAAGTGAAGGCCTGCCGTTGGCGCAGCCACGGATGCCGCATCATCCCCGGCGAACGTTGTCTGGTAAGTTTCCCGGTCACGGGCATCAGCGGGGCGACGTCGGGCGATATAGGGCGGCAGCGGCATGGCGCCGTGCGCGTCGAGCGCCTGTTCCAGCGCCGCGCCGGATTGCGAAAATGATAGCTCGATCTCGCCACCGTCAATGCGCTGCGCGATGACAGCATGGAAGCCATCAGCAAACCGGATCACATCGCCAGGTTTCAGGCGTTTGCCGGGCCGGGCCAGCGCACGCCAGATATTGTCATTGATGCGCTCAACCAGGTTCACATCACAGGCGACGTCTGCCCCCGCTGCATCGCGGGCAGGCCGAATGCCCTTGAGCGCGGCTGGCAGCACGCGCGTATCATTGAATACGAGCACGTCGCCGGGCGAAAGATAGCGCGGCAGGTCCCGGACCGTGGCGTCTTCGAGCCGTCCGTCGCCATGCACGACCAGCAGACGGGCTGAATCCTGTGGATCTGCCGGTCGCAGGGCGATCAGCTTTTCAGGCAAATCGAAATCGAATGCGGCGAGGTTCATGGGCATCTTGGTGCTTGTGCCCGCGAAAGGCGCCGGACGTCTAGTTCTCGATGACGGACGACACGGATGGCAGATCGCATACGCCGACGTCCTCGCCAGCTTCCGCAAGCTGAGCTGTGAACACCGGACCATCGGTCCGCTCGACCCAAACATTCGGGCGTTCGTCCTCTGGCAGGTCTGCGGCAACTTTCGTCGACATCAGAATGTCCGGCAGCGCCACTTCGCCGTTCAGGGCATCCGACCCAACCTTCAGCTTCAGGACAACGTCTTCACCTTCGACCACGCGGCCCCAGGCCGTGTATTCCTTGTCGAGATGGGGCGAGGTATCGCGCATGAGGAAGAATTGCGAATTGGCCGAATTCGGATCTGCGGTGCGCGCAGTCGAGACGACACCGCGGCAGTGCGGGATCCAGCTCTCGACCAATCCATCGACCGACATTTCGGCAAAGAACGAGGCCTGTGTCGCCATCGGGAAGCCATTCACATAACCCTGTTTCGCCGAATCCACCGGGCCGATGGCTGCATCCAGCGGCATCTCTGCCGGATCACGGCGAAACGTGAACTCACCGGGAATATTCGGAAGACCGGATTCGCGGCCTTTAAGCGCGTAAATGTCGCCGCCCTGGGCCATAAAACCATTGATTACTCGGTGAAAGCTGGTGCCATCCAGATCGCCGGACCGAATAAGCGCCTCAAATTGCGTGTAATGCTTGGGAGCGACTTCAGGAAACGCCTCGATTAGGACGCGCCCCTTGTTGGTCTGGAAAATAAACAGGCGCTCTGGATCAACCGACCGCCAATTGGCCGTATCTGCCTTAGCAGCCTCAACCGTCACAGCCTCGACTGCGACAGCCGTGTCGGCGTCAACCGGAGACGACGTATCCGCGTGCGCCATCTGCCCCAGAGCCAGGGCCGAGGCGGCAAACACCAATGTTGCGAGCTTCATTTACCGTATTTCTCCATGAGGGCGCGTTTCACGTCAGGGCTTACAAAAGGCGCTATATCGCCGCCGAGACTCGCAATTTCCTTTACGAGCCGCGACGCGACCGCCTGGTGCCTAACATCGGCCATCAGGAACACAGTTTCAATGTCGGGATTCAGTTGCTCGTTCATCGCCGTCATCTGGAATTCATATTCGAAGTCCTGAACGGCTCGCAGACCGCGCAAAATCATCTGCGCGCCGCAAGCTTCAGCAAACTTCATGAGCAGGCCGTGCATCGGCATGACCTTGATTTCTGCCATGCCGGGCCCGTTGAAGCGGGCACATTCGGCCTTCACCATGTTCACCCGCTCCTCGAGCGTGAACAGCGGCTTTTTGGCCTCGTTGATCGCGACGCCGATGACCAGCGTATCGACCAGTTTCATCGCGCGACCAAAGATATCGATATGACCATTGGTCGGAGGGTCAAAAGTACCCGGGTAAAGTCCGATACGATGCACTGGTGCCCCCTATTACCTAATCCTGTGGGTCTGGCGCTCCGGTTTCATCCGGCGCACCATTGTTGGCGTCATCCATATCGGTTTCAGCGTCTTCTACAAGACGTGCAACAGAAACGACGTGTTCGCCTTCGGCTGTGCGCAGTACCCAGACACCCGCTGTCGACCGGCCCGCAATGCGAATCTGGTCAACTGGCGTGCGGATCAACTGTCCACCATCGGTGACAAGCATGACCTGGTCGCCATCATCGACAGGGAAGGATTGGGACACTTTCTTGGTCGGCCCATTCTTCTTGTCACGGCCCCAGATGTTCTGGGCGACGAGGCCTTTTCCGCCGCGTCCGGTGGTGCGGTAATCATAGGCAGACGAACGCTTGCCCATACCGTCATCAGCGATCGTGACGATGAATTCCTCGGCGGCGCCAAGCTCGGCGATGCGGTCGGGGCTCAGCGCGGTCTCTGCCACGTTCTCGTCGGCATCATCGTCACTGATTTCCTCTTCTTCACCTGTCGCGGCACGGCGCATGGCGGCGGCGTGTTTGAGATAGGCGCGAGTCTCTTCGGAAGACGCTTCGACGTGGCGCAGGATGCCCATCGAGATGACCTCGTCCTTCGAGCCGAGACGAATGCCGCGTACGCCCGTCGAGTTACGGCCGGCAAATACGCGCACGTCGGTGACCGGGAAGCGGATACACTGGCCAAGCGCCGTCGTAAGCAGAATATCATCAAGCTCGGAACATATCTTGACGGAGACGATGCCATCGCCTTCATCGAGTTTCATCGCGATTTTGCCGTTGCGGTTCACGCGGGTGAAGTCCGCCAACTTGTTGCGGCGCACCGTTCCGGAGCGGGTGGCGAACATCAGATCGAGCAATTCATGCGCCGTTTCGTCATCCGGAAGCGGCATGACGCTCTCGATGCGTTCATCGGCGGCCAGTGGGAAGATATTGACCAGCGCCTTGCCACGGGAATTCGGCCCGCCAATGGGAAGACGCCAGACTTTTTCCTTGTAGACCATACCCGCAGACGAGAAGAACAGGATCTCGGTATGGGTCGTCGCCGAGAACAGCTTGACCACGAAATCCTCGTCTTTCATCGACATGCCGGAGCGGCCCTTGCCGCCGCGATGCTGGGTCCGGTAGGTCGAAAGCGGGGTGCGCTTGACGTAGCCGCCGTGCGTCACGGTGACGACCATGTCTTCGACCTCGATGAGGTCTTCGTCTTCCATGTCGATTCCGCCCATGGCGAATTCAGACCGGCGCGGCACAGCGAACTTTTCCTTCACCTCGGCAAGCTCTGCCTTGATGATTTCCATGATTCGGGGGCGCGAGCGCAGGATGTCGAGCAGGTCGGCGATCTTGTCGGACAGAGTCTTGGCTTCATTGCCGATCTCGTCGCGGCCGAGGCCGGTCAGACGGTGAAGGCGCAGGTCCAGGATAGCGCGGGCCTGTTCATCGGACAGGTAGATCGTGTCGCCGCCGGACCAGCGTGTCCGCCGGTCTGCGATCAGTTCGAGCAGCGGGCCCATGTCCATGATCGGCCAGGCCTTGGCGAGCAATTGCTCGCGAGCGGTGGCCGGATCGGGCGCATGGCGGATAATGCGGATGACTTCATCAATGTTTGCAACAGCCAGGGCGAGACCGACCAAGACGTGGGCCCGGTCACGCGCCTTGTTCAGTTCGAACTTTGTGCGGCGAACGATTACTTCTTGACGGAACGAGATAAAGCAATCGAGCACCTTGCGCAGGTTCATCAGCTCGGGACGGCCGCCATTCAGGGCCAGCATGTTGACGCCAAAACTGGTCTGCAACTGGCTGAAGCGGAACAGCTGGTTCAGCACGACCTCCGCGCTCGCATCCTTTTTCAGCTCGATAACGACGCGAATGCCGTTGCGGTCGGATTCATCGCGCAGGTCGGAGATGCCTTCGACGCGCTTTTCGCGCACCAGTTCGGCGATCTTGGTGATCATCGCAGCCTTGTTCACCTGATACGGAATCTCGGTGATGATGATGGCCTGACGGCCATTCTTGGCTTCTTCGATATCCGTCTTGGCGCGCATGATGACAGAGCCACGCCCCGTGGTCAGACCCTTGCGGCTGCCGGCATGACCCATGATGAGACCGCCGGTCGGGAAGTCGGGTCCGGGCACGATCTCGAGCAGCGCCTCGTCGTCGATCAGCGGATTCTCGATAACAGCCAGCGTCGCATCGACGACTTCTCCGAGATTGTGCGGAGGAATGTTGGTCGCCATGCCGACAGCAATGCCGCCGCCGCCATTGACGAGGAGGTTTGGGAACTGGGCCGGCAGGACCATTGGCTCCTGCTGCGAACCATCATAGGTGTCCTGGAAGTTGACCGTGTCCTTCTCGATATCGGCGAGAAGGTAGGTCGCCGCCTTGGTCATACGGCTTTCGGTGTAGCGCATGGCAGCCGGGGGATCGTTGTCTATCGAGCCGAAATTGCCCTGACCGTCGACCATCGGCAGCCCCATCGAGAACGGCTGGGCCATGCGCACGAGGGCATCATAGATGGCGCTGTCACCATGCGGGTGGAAGTTACCCATCACGGCGCCGACGATGTTAGCGGATTTCTTGTAGGGCTTGTCCGGCGTGTTGCCGCCGACCTGCATGGCGTAGAGAATGCGGCGGTGGACCGGCTTCAGGCCGTCGCGCACATCTGGCAGCGCCCGGCTGACGATCACACTCATCGCATAGTCGAGATACGAGCTTTTCAACTCGGATTCGATGGAAATCGGCTCGATTCCGTCCGGCAATGCAGGGAGGCCTTTGCCCGAATTTTCGGGGGTTTCCGGCTCGTCCGGTGGGGTCGTGTCGTCACTCATGGGAGGGCTTTCTGCGTGTCCGGTCTGGTACGGCGGGGATCATGCCCGAATCGCCTATAATCACTGAGAAAAAGCTTAGCAGCCGAGGGGGTGGAAAGCCAGCCTTTTGGGGGTGTTTTAACAGTTGGCGGACGGGCCGGAAGGTGCACAAAGAATTGCACGGAAAAAGCCCGAATAGTGCACGGATACAGGCCGAACAGGCCTGCACTGCCCCACCCGGCGGGCCATTTGCCCGGACGTCCTACGGATCGGCAGGCAGCGCGCCGATATCGGACAGCGCACGCCGGACGACAGCCTTGCGTTTCGGCACATCCGCCTGCGGGTCTGCCATGTCCATGTTGAAAGCGAACGCGTAGGTGCCGGGCGCGGCGCCGCCCGTCTGCTCCAGCCAGCCGACGAACCAGCCAATGTCGGTTTCACCTGCCACGCTTTTCCAGCCTGTCTTGCCATAAAGTGTCCAGCCGGGACCGGAAGCCGACACCATCATCGGCACAGCACGTTCATAGGTGCGCGCAGACAGCGGCAGCGTGCGGCGAGCCAGATGGGCAAGGAAGGCGACCTGCTCGGCGGCAGACGTCGCCAGAGGGCCACTGAGCCAGTATTGCGAGACATCCACGGGCGCCCCGGTATCAGCGTTGCCATACTCGAATGCTGCGAGCCATTCATGCAGCACCGCAGAGCCGATGCGCGGCGTGACCGCCTGGTAGATCCAGACCGTCGACCGCTTATAGGCCGAGGCGAAATCCTGCGTTTCGTTCCAATTAACTACGAAGCGTTTGACTCCGTCCCACTCAAAAACTTCGTCAGGGCCGGACACGGCGCCGGTTTCCAGCGCGATCAGGGTATGGGGAATTTTCGAGGTCGAGGCTGGCGTAAAGCGCTCCTGCGCGCGGGCAGGATTGCTGATCCAGGTGCGCTCATCCTCAAGCCGGTAGATGACCAGGGTCGAGGTTTCGGGATCGACGCCGACCGCGGCCACACTGGCACTCAGGGGCGGCGGCCGGGTCAAGGTCATGCAGGCGGCCAGCAAGCACGCCGCCAAGGCCAGAAACAGGCCACTGACGACGCGCGATGATTGAGCCAGCCTGCGCTGCACGTGTGCCTCCTAGAACGGGATTTCGTCGTCGAGGTCCTGGCTGAAGCTTTCAGCCGGGCCGCTCATCTTGCGGGCACCGCCCTGCTGGCCGCCAAAATCATTGCCGCCGGAGCGCGCGCCGCCACGATCACCGGCGCTGTCGAGCATGGTGAGCGTGCTGCCAAAACCGCGCAGCACAACTTCAGTCGTGTAGCGGTCCTGACCGTCCTTGTCCTGCCACTTGCGGGTTTCCAGCTGGCCTTCGATGTAGAGCTTGGAGCCCTTTTTGACGTAGTTCTGGACAACACGGACCAGACCTTCGCTGAGGATCGAAATCCGGTGCCATTCGGTCTTTTCCTTGCGCTCGCCGGTCGCCTTGTCTTTCCATGTCTCGGACGTGGCCAGCGTAAAGCTCGCCACCTGTCCGCCATTCTGGAACTGGCGGACTTCAGGGTCCTGTCCAACGTTTCCGACAAGGATGACCTTGTTCACTGATCCTGCCATGTATCCATCTCCGCTCAGTCTTGTTTCGTTATCGAATCTGTTCTCTTCTATCGCGACCAGGCTCGCCTGTCGCCTCCCCAGACGTTTTTCCACAGGCCGGGATTAAAAAAGCAGCGAGTCCCGAGTGTTCACATTTTGTTCTTGTGGTCAAGCTGGACTCAGGCCACACATAAAGCCTAGCAACACTCCCAGTCCTGTTTCGCCACCGTAACGAGCTTTCCGCATGGCCCGACTAGAATCGCCTTTCATCCGCGTGCGCGGTGCAAAGGAACATAATCTCAAGAATATCGACGTGGACATTCCGCGCGGTGAGCTTGTCGTAATGACCGGCCTGTCAGGCTCGGGCAAATCCTCGCTCGCGTTCGACACGATCTATGCCGAAGGCCAGCGACGCTATGTCGAGAGCCTGTCGGCCTATGCGCGCCAGTTCCTGGAACTGATGCAGAAGCCGGATGTGGAAAGCATCGAGGGCCTGTCGCCCGCGATCTCGATTGAACAGAAGACGACCAGCCGCAACCCGCGCTCCACTGTCGGCACGGTCACCGAAATCTACGACTATATGCGTCTCCTCTGGGCGCGCGTCGGCATTCCCTATTCGCCCGCCACCGGCCTGCCGATCGAGAGCCAGACGATCAGCCAGATGGTCGACCGGACGATGGAATTGCCGGAAGGTACACGGCTGTACCTGCTCGCGCCGATGATCCGGGGCCGCAAGGGCGAGTATCGCAAAGAATTCGCCGAACTGCTGAAGAATGGCTATCAGCGGGTGAAGGTGGACGGCGAGTTCTTTGAGCTGGAAGACGCGCCCAAGCTCGACAAGAAATTCAAGCACGACATCGACGTCGTGGTTGACCGCGTGGTTGTGCGCGAA
>JAVJOM010000057.1:0-20857 GCA_040216775.1 Hyphomonas sp. | reverse complement strand
TCGCCGCCAGACGCCTCAGCAAGCACCATCGAAATGGCTGCCGTCAGCGTCGTCTTGCCGTGGTCAACGTGTCCAATCGTGCCGATGTTCACGTGCGGCTTGTTGCGTTCAAACTTTGCCTTGCCCATCGGGCCTCTCCTTCATTCTAACTTCAATAGACCGGTTCCCCGGTCGGGATGTATCAGGAACCAGCGACTTCCTGGATGATTTTCTGCGCTTCGGCACGAGGCACTTCGTCATAGTGATCGAAGCTCATCGTGAACTGGGCCCGCCCTTGCGACATACCGCGAAGGTTCGAAACATAACCAAACATGTTGACCAGCGGGACGAAGGCATTGATCGCCACCGCGTTACCGCGGGGTTCCGAACCCTGGATCTGGCCACGCCGCGAGTTAAGATCGCCAATCACGTCACCCATATAGTCTTCCGGCGTAACGACTTCCACCTTCATGATCGGTTCCATCAGACGCGGATCGCCCTTGCCCTTGAGTTCGCGGAATGCCGCGCGTGCAGCGATCTCGAAAGCGAGGACCGAGGAGTCAACGTCGTGGAAAGCACCATCGATCAGGACGGCCTTGAAGTCGGTCACAGGATAGCCAGCCAGAAGGCCGTTTTCCTTGGCCATGTTCAGGCCCTTCTCGACACCGGGGATGTATTCCTTCGGAACAGCGCCACCAACGACCGTGTTTTCGAAGATGAAACCCGAACCGGCTTCGAGCGGCTCGAACTGCAGCTTGATGCGCGCGAACTGACCTGTACCACCCGACTGCTTCTTGTGGGTGTAGTCGATCTCGGCAGCGCGACCGATTTTTTCGCGATAGGCCACCATCGGCGCGCCGATGTTCGCCTCAACCTTGAACTCGCGCTTCAGGCGGTCGATCAGGATGTCCAGGTGAAGCTCACCCATGCCCTTCATGATCGTCTGGCCGGATTCGAAATCCGTTTCGACACGGAAAGATGGATCTTCAGCAGCAAGCCGCTGCAGACCGACCGACATCTTCTCCTGGTCAGCCTTGGATTTCGGCTCCACAGCGATTTCGATCACAGGATCGGGGAACGTCATGGTTTCGAGAACAACCGGCTTGTTTGGATCACAGACCGTATCACCGGTCGTGGTTTCCTTGAGGCCGGCGAGCGCCACGATGTCGCCAGCAAAGGCTTCCGTGATCTCGTCCTGCTTGTTGGAGTGCATCATGACCATCCGGCCGACGCGTTCGCGCTTGCCTTTGGTCGAGTTCAGGAAAGAGTCGCCCTTGGACAACGTGCCTGAATAAATGCGCGTAAACGTCAACGTGCCCATGTAAGGGTCGTTCATGATCTTGAAGGCAAGGCCCGAGAACGGTTGGCTGTCATCAGCCTTGCGCTCGATGTTACGGACTTCTTCTTCATCACCAGGAAGGAAGCCGAAGTAAGGTGGCACGTCGAGTGGACCGGGAAGGTAATCGATCACTGCGTTCAGCATGGGCTGGACGCCCTTGTTCTTGAAAGCCGAACCGCACAGGACCGGCACGAAAGCCATGGCCAGCGTACCCTTACGAATCAGTTTGCGCAGTGTCGGGATGTCCGGCTCGTTGCCTTCAAGGAAGGCCTCCATGGCGTCATCATCCTGCTCGACGGCAAGCTCGACCAGCGCGGCGCGCATCTCTTCGGCCTTGGCTTTGAGGCTGTCACGGACAGGCTTGAGTATCCAAGAAGCGCCGAGGTCGTCGCCTTCCCACACCCACTCCTGCATCGTAACGAGATCCACGTGGCCAGCCAGATCGACTTCCGAGCCGATCGGAAGCTGAATCGGCGCCGGGATCGCACCGGTACGGTCCTTGATCATGCGGACGCAGTTAAAGAAGTCAGCACCGATCTTGTCCATCTTGTTGACGAAAACAATCCGCGGAACCTTGTAGCGGTCAGCCTGACGCCAGACAGTCTCAGTCTGCGGCTCAACACCAGCATTTGCATCGAGAACGCAGACAGCGCCGTCGAGAACAGCCAGTGAGCGTTCGACTTCGATCGTGAAGTCGACGTGTCCGGGCGTATCGATAATGTTGAAACGATATTTGTCTGACAGAGGCGTCGAGCCGTCTTCGGTGCGCTCCCAGAACGTAGTCGTCGCAGCAGACGTGATCGTGATGCCGCGCTCTTGCTCTTGCTCCATCCAGTCCATTGTCGCGGCGCCGTCGTGGACTTCGCCGATCTTGTGGGACTTGCCGGTGTAATAGAGGATACGCTCGGTGGTCGTGGTCTTACCGGCATCAATGTGAGCCATGATGCCAAAGTTACGATAGCGATCCAGCGTGTATTCGCGGGCCATGTGAGTAAACCTTCGTGTCTGCGTTCCGGGAGGAAATTACGGCAACTGACGGGTCGTTACCCGCCGTTGCCTGAAAATTCCAGAGTGATTACCAGCGGTAGTGTGCGAACGCCTTGTTGGCGTCGGCCATGCGGTGCGTATCTTCACGTTTCTTGACGGCGTTACCGCGGCCTTGGCTCGCGTCCATCAGCTCACCTGCAAGACGCTCGCGCATCGTGTTTTCATTCCGGCCCGCTGCCGCAGCCGAGAGCCAGCGGATCGCGAGGGCCTGGCGACGCTCGGTACGCACTTCAACCGGCACCTGATATGTTGCACCACCGACGCGGCGCGAACGCACTTCGACGGATGGGGCGACAGCTTCAAGCGCGGCGTGGAAGACTTCAACCGGGTTCTTTTTAGCGCGGCTTTCGACGAGGTCGAATGCGCCATAGACGATTCGCTCGGCAACCGACTTTTTACCATCACGCATGATCTGGTTCATGAACTTGGTGACGATGATGTCTTTGAATTTCGGATCCGCGAGGACCTGACGCTTCTCTGCACTGTGACGACGAGACATGTGGCGGCCCTCTTATTTCGGTTTCTTCGCGCCGTAATGCGAACGGCGTTGTTTACGGTTTTTGACGGGCTGCGTGTCCAGCGCGCCGCGGATGATGTGATAGCGCACACCGGGAAGGTCTTTCACGCGGCCGCCGCGGATCAGCACAACCGAGTGCTCTTGCAGGTTGTGGCCTTCGCCCGGAATGTAGCACAGCGACTCGAACCCGGAGGTGAGGCGCACCTTTGCCACTTTACGAAGCGCCGAGTTCGGCTTTTTTGGAGTGGTCGTATAGACGCGCGTACAAACACCGCGGCGCTGAGGGCAGGCCTTCAGAGCGGGGGTTTTGGTGCGCGTCGGCTTTGGCGAACGCGGGTTACGAATTAGCTGTTGAATTGTGGGCATTCGGGCCTTCTGTCTCTTCTGAACTCATGGCCCGATGGGCCGATAACGAAATGATGTCCCGAATGCTGGAAACAGCTTCCGGGACGGCTGAAAACTTGGGGGCCAGATTGGCCGGTTCATTGCTGATCCGGTGCGGCGATTGAGCAAAACCCAAGCGCCTCTCTGACGATTTGTGGCGTGTAAGCCTCTCAGGCGCTTGCGTCAAGGGTCGCTTGCCGCTGAGCCGCAGCAATCTGCGGGCATTCACTCAGGCCCTAGAATGGTAAACCGATCCTGGACACGCAGGACTCTGCCTCAGTACCGGCCTTGCCTGCTTCAAGCTGCGCACGAAATTCCGAAAGTTCAGCGGTAACGGACGATCCTGGCTCCCCTGCTCGGGCGAAATCATTCGTTCGAAGCAGCTCACGGCAGTCGGCATTCTTCCAACTCTCCAACGATAGCCAGGCGACCAGGCCAATCACGACAAAAGTGCACAAAGCACCAATCAGATCGTTTCGTGCCATGCCAATCCATCCGTCAAAACAAGAAAGCCTGCCAAGGCTGGCAGGCTTTCTATTCTGGTTCAAGTCAGACCTGAGTCTGTCTATTCGTCTGCAGCCTCAGCCGCCGGGGCTGGCAGCGCTGCCATAGCCAGGTTGGCCGCCTCTTCCTGCGCCTTAGCCATCGCGGCTGCCCGCTTTGCCTTGAGCTTCGTGTCGCGCTCTGCGGCAACACGGCGGAACTGGCGAATACCACCGCCCGTACCGGCTGGAATCAGGCGTCCGACGATGACGTTCTCTTTCAGGCCGTCGAGCGTATCGATCTTGCCCTGAATGGCAGCCTCGGTGAGCACACGGGTCGTTTCCTGGAACGACGCAGCCGAGATGAAGCTGCGCGTCTGGAGCGACGCTTTGGTGATGCCCAGCAACAGCGGATTAGCCGTCGCTTCACGTTGATCCTTCTTGCGGGATTTGCGGACGACTTCATTGGCGTCATCAAAGTCGATAACGTCAATATGCTCGCCCACGATGAAGGGCGTATCGCCTCCATCAACAATCTCGACCTTCTGAAGCATCTGACGAACGATCACTTCAATGTGCTTGTCGTTGATCGGCACGCCCTGCAGACGATAGACCTTTTGTACTTCGTCGATGAGGTAGTTGGCTAACGCCTCCACGCCCAGTGTCGACAGGATATCCTGCGGCGCCGGGTTACCGTCCATGAGGTATTCACCACGCTTGATAAAGTCCCCGTCCTGAACGGCCAGGTGCTTACCCTTCGGCACGAGGTAATCGATCTGCTCGCTGCCCTCCTCAATCGGGACAATCGAGACGCGGCGCTTGTTCTTGTAATCACGACCGTAAAGCACCTTGCCATCGACCTCTGCGATAATGGCATGGTCCTTCGGACGGCGCGCTTCGAACAGTTCAGCCACGCGTGGCAGACCACCCGTGATATCCCGTGTCTTCGCGCCACCTGTCGCGACACGTGCAAGCGTGTCACCGGCCTCAATCTTGTCTCCATCGACCACCGAAAGGATGGCGCCAACAGACAGAAGGTAAACAGCATCTGAGCCGTTTGGAAGTTTGACCGGCTTGCCACTCTTGTCGACGACCTGAATGGATGGCTTGACGTCGGCAGCCTTGGATGCGGACCGCCAGTCAACCACAACGCGGGACGAGATGCCCGTAGCTTCATCGGTCTCCTCGCGAACCGAGACACCATCGATCACATCGACCAGTTTGGCCTCGCCCGCGACTTCCGAAACGATGGGCTGGGCAAACGGATCCCAGTCAGCAAGCAACATGCCTGGCGTGACCTTTGCCTTGTCCTTGACCATGAGGCGCGTGCCGTAGGCCGGACGGAAGGACTGGCGGGTGCGACCGTCAGCATCGACAATCTCGACCTGCATGCGCCGGCCGACAACGATGATGCTCTTGTCCTTGCGGGTCACGAATTCCGCATCAGTGAAGCGCACAACACCTTCGAAGCTTGCCTCAACGGATGATTGATCCGCAACCTGCGCCGCTCCACCGATGTGGAACGTACGCATGGTAAGCTGGGTTCCTGGTTCACCGATCGACTGCGCAGCGATAACACCCACAGCTTCGCCGCGGTTGACCACGGTACCGCGGGCGAGATCACGACCATAACACTGAACGCAGATACCGTTGCGGGCTTCGCATGTCAAAGCCGAGCGAGCCTTAACAATGTCGACGCCACAGTTCTCGATCACGATAGCGAGGTCTTCATCGATATATGTGTTGGCCGGAACGACGAGTTCTCCATCAGTGCCTTTGATGTCTTCAGCCGTGACGCGACCGAGCAAACGCTCGCCGAGCGAGACAGTTACATCAGCGCCCTCCATGACAGCCGAGATGTCGATTCCTTTTTCGGTGCCGCAATCGTCTTCGTTGATAATGCAATCTTGCGCAACATCAACGAGGCGACGGGTCAGGTAGCCCGAGTTGGCTGTCTTGAGCGCCGTATCCGCAAGGCCTTTACGGGCTCCGTGCGTGGAGTTGAAGTACTCCAGAACGGTGAGGCCTTCCTTGAAGTTCGAAATGATCGGCGTTTCGATGATCTCGCCCGATGGCTTGGCCATAAGACCACGCATGCCGGCAAGCTGTTTCATCTGGTTCTTCGAACCACGCGCACCGGAGTCGGCCATCATATAGATCGAGTTGACCTGAGCTTTCCGATCACCCTTCGCGACCTGAGCTTCAGCAGCCGAATCCATCATGGCGTCAGCGACCTTGTCCGTACACGTGGACCAGGCATCAACGACCTTGTTGTACTTCTCACCACGCGTGATGAGACCGTCGGCATACTGACGCTCGTATTCGGACACCTGATCCTTGGTGGCCTCGACCAGCTTCTTCTTTGCGGCCGGAATGACCATGTCATCCTTACCAAACGAGATGCCAGCCTTCGCAGCTTCCTTGAAGCCGAGCTCCATAATCTTGTCACAGAAGATGACCGTCGCCTTCTGACCGCAGAGGCGATAAACTTCGTCAATGATCTTGCCGATCGCCTTCTTGGTCAGCGTGGTGTTGACCATGTCGGGCTGGATGCCCTTCATGCGCGGCAAGATGTTCGCGACCATGTAACGACCCGGCGTGGTTTCGATAACCCGGCGCCATGGATTGCCTTCATCGTCCACGCCTTCATACATCGCTTTCACTTTTGAGTGCAGCGAGACGAAGCCGTTATCGAGTGCCTGCTCGATTTCAGCGAGGTCGGAGAAGATCATGCCATTGCCGATCTCTTCCGCCCGATCGAGAGACAGATAGTAGAGACCCAGAATGATGTCCTGTGACGGCACGATGATTGGCTTGCCGTTCGCTGGTGAGAGGATGTTGTTGGTCGACATCATCAGCACGCGGCATTCGAGCTGTGCCTCAAGGCTAAGCGGCACGTGAACGGCCATCTGGTCGCCGTCGAAGTCGGCATTGAACGCAGCGCAGACCAACGGGTGAAGCTGGATAGCCTTGCCTTCGATCAGCTTGGGTTCAAATGCCTGAATACCAAGACGGTGAAGAGTTGGCGCACGGTTGAGCAAGATCGGATGCTCGCGGATAACCTCGTCGAGGATATCCCATACTTCCGGCTTTTCTTTTTCAACGAGCTTCTTGGCAGCCTTCACGGTGCCAGCCAGACCTTTGGCGTCAAGACGCGCATAGATGAATGGCTTGAACAGTTCGAGCGCCATCTTCTTGGGAAGACCACATTCGTGCAATTTGAGATTTGGCCCCACCACGATGACAGAGCGACCGGAATAGTCGACACGTTTGCCGAGAAGGTTCTGACGGAAACGGCCTTGCTTGCCTTTCAGCATGTCAGAGATCGACTTCAGCGGACGCTTGTTGGTGCCAGTGATGGTGCGGCCACGACGGCCATTGTCGAACAGGGCGTCGACCGATTCCTGCAGCATCCGCTTTTCGTTGCGGATGATGATGTCAGGTGCGCGAAGTTCCATCAGGCGCTTCAAACGGTTGTTCCGGTTAATCACGCGGCGATAGAGGTCGTTAAGGTCAGACGTCGCGAAACGGCCACCATCCAGCGGCACCAACGGACGCAGGTCTGGCGGAATGACCGGAACCACGGTGAGGATCATCCATTCGGGCTTGGCGCGCGACTGAAGGAACGACTCGACAACCTTGAGACGCTTCGATGCCTTTTTGGTTTTCAGTTCGGACGTGGAATCTCGCAGATCATCGCGAAGCGTGTCGGCCAATGTTGGCAGGTCGAGATTCCGCAGGATTTCACGGATCGCTTCAGCACCGATCATTGCCGTAAACGCGTCTTCACCCAGACGGTCCTGAGCATCCATATACTCTTCTTCGGTCAAAAGCTGCTTTGGCTCAAGTTCGGTCAGACCTGGCTCGATGACAACATAGCTTTCAAAATAGAGTACGCGCTCAACGTCCTTAAGCGCCATGTCGACAAGTGTCGAAATCCGGGAAGGAAGCGATTTCAGGAACCAGATGTGCGCGACTGGTGCCGCCAGATCGATGTGTCCCATACGCTCGCGCCGAACGCGCGCCAGCGTAACTTCAACACCGCACTTTTCACAGACGATGCCGCGATACTTGATGCGCTTGTACTTGCCACAAAGACACTCATAGTCCTTCACCGGGCCAAAGATGCGTGCGCAGAAAAGGCCATCGCGCTCCGGCTTGAATGTCCGGTAGTTGATGGTCTCAGGTTTCTTGATCTCGCCCGAAGACCACGAACGGATCTTCTCCGGGCTCGCGATCGAAATGCGGATCGCCTCGAAAGTCGGGGCGGGGGTATTCGGGTTGAAAATGCTGGCGACGTCCTGGCGCATGGGTGTCTGCTCCTTGGGTGGGCGATGTTGTCGGGGCCATGGCCCCTGCCCTCATGAAATTTCGTGTCGAATGTGACGCCCCATCAAAACGATTCTCGTTTCGCGGGGCGCCACGTATTTCGTTTACTGTCTACTCGGCAGCAACCGTGGACTCATCGTCCCCGATCTCGCCATTATCTTCTTCGATCAGTTCCACGTTGAGACCGAGCGAACGCATTTCCTTGATCAGAACGTTGAAGCTCTCAGGAATACCGGCTTCGAACGAGTCGTCGCCGCGCACGATGGATTCGTAAATCTTCGCACGTCCCGCCGTGTCATCAGACTTGACGGTCAGCATTTCCTGCAACGTGTAAGCTGCGCCGTAGGCCTCGAGTGCCCAGACTTCCATCTCACCAAAGCGCTGACCACCGAACTGCGCCTTGCCGCCCAACGGTTGTTGGGTAACGAGCGAGTATGGCCCGGTTGAACGCGCGTGGATTTTCTCGTCCACGAGGTGGTGAAGCTTGAGCAAATACTTGTAACCTACAGTGACGGGGCGAGAGAACTGCACGCCCGTGCGTCCGTCAAACATCTTGACCTGACCCGACGTGTCGAGACCGGCCCGTTCAAGAAGATCGTTGATGTCACTTTCACGGGCACCGTCAAAGACGGGCGTTGCGATTGGAACGCCGTTGCGCAGGTTGCCGGCGAGTTCGATGATCTCGTCATCGGTTTCCGGCATTTCCTGTTCCTTGCCATAAGCCGTTGTCAGCGCATTTCTCAACGCCTTCATATCGTGCTTCTGGTGGAACTCTTCCAGCGCCTGATCGATGATCCGGCCCAAACCGCGGCATGCCCAGCCCGTATGAGTTTCGAGAATCTGACCGACGTTCATGCGCGATGGCACGCCCAGCGGGTTCAGAACGATGTCGACCGGCGTACCGTCTTCGAGGAAAGGCATGTCTTCGCTCGGGTTGATTTTCGAGATCACCCCTTTGTTGCCGTGACGGCCAGCCATCTTGTCACCCGGTTGAAGCTTGCGCTTCACGGCCAGGAAGACTTTGACGACTTTCATCACGCCCGGAGGCAGATCATCGCCGCGCTGGACCTTGTCGACCTTGTCGTTGAAGCGAGCCTCAAGCTCCTGGATGGAACCATCAAACTGCGCGCGGAGAGCGTCGAGTTCTGCTTGGGCCTTCTCGGACTTGAGGGCGACATCCCACCACTGGCTTTCGCTCAGTTCCTCAAGGGCCGTCGCCGCAATACGTCCCGCCTTGAAGCCTTTCGGCCCCGCAACGGCTTCTTTGCCGGTCAGCAGGTCAGCAAGACGCGCGTACGTGTTGCGCTCGAGGATCGACTGTTCGTCTTCTTTGTCTTCCTGCAGTTGTTCGATCTGCTCCCGTTCGATCTGAAGGGCGCGCTGGTCCTTGTCGATACCGTGTCGGTTGAAGATGCGAACATCAACGACCGTACCAGCATCGCCAGGAGGTACGCGCAGCGAGGTGTCGCGAACATCGGATGCTTTTTCACCGAAGATGGCGCGAAGAAGTTTTTCTTCCGGCGTCATGGGGCTCTCGCCCTTCGGCGTAACCTTGCCGACGAGGATATCGCCAGCTTTCACTTCGGCACCAACAGCCACAATACCTGCTTCGTCGAGGTTACGCAGAGCTTCTTCACCAACGTTCGGAATATCGCGTGTGATCTCTTCAGGGCCAAGCTTGGTATCGCGCGCGGCGATTTCAAACTCTTCGATGTGGATCGACGTGAACACGTCATCCTTGACAATGCGCTCCGAGATCAGGATCGAGTCTTCAAAGTTGTAGCCATTCCAAGGCATGAACGCGACGAGCACGTTCCGGCCAAGCGCAAGTTCGCCGAGGTCGGTCGAAGGACCGTCTGCAATAATGTCGCTCTTCGAAACAGTATCGCCCACTTTGACGATCGGACGCTGGTTGATGCAGCTATTCTGGTTCGACCGGCGGAACTTGGCGAGACGATAGATGTCCACACCCGACTTCGAGCCTTCAAGGTCTTCCGTTGCGCGGACCACGATACGGAGCGCGTCGACCTGCTCTACCACCCCTGCCCGGCGGGCGATGATGGCGGCGCGGCTGTCACGCGCAACAATCGCCTCCATACCGGTGCCAACGAATGGCGCCTCGGAATGAACCAGTGGAACGGCCTGACGTTGCATGTTCGAACCCATGAGGGCGCGGTTTGCGTCATCGTTTTCGAGGAACGGAATGAGCGAGGCGGCAACCGACACAACCTGCTTCGGGGAGACGTCCATGTACTGGATGTCATCTTTCGAAACCATGGTTGCTTCGCCGGCAACACGCGCGTTGACGAATTCGTTCTGGAGTTCACCCTTTTCGTTCACCGATGCGTTGGCCTGAGCAATTGAGTAAATCGACTCTTCCATGGCTGACAGATAGACAACCTCGTCGGTCTGCTTGCCGTTGAGCACCTTGCGGTACGGGCTCTCGATGAAGCCATACTTGTTGATACGCGCATGCGTGGCCAACGAGTTTATCAGGCCGATGTTCGGGCCTTCCGGCGTTTCGATCGGGCATATCCGGCCATAGTGGGTCGGGTGGACGTCGCGGACTTCAAAGCCCGCACGTTCACGCGTGAGACCGCCAGGGCCCAGCGCCGAAAGACGACGCTTGTGCGTAATTTCCGACAGTGGGTTGGTTTGGTCCATGAACTGCGACAGCTGCGACGAGCCGAAGAATTCACGCACGGATGCCACAACAGGCTTCGCGTTGATCAGGTCGTGCGGCATGACTGTGTCGATATCGACCGAACCCATACGCTCCTTGATCGCACGCTCCATGCGAACCAGACCGATGCGGTAATTGTTTTCCATCAGCTCGCCGACCGAGCGCACACGCCGGTTGCCGAGGTTATCGATGTCATCAACTTCGCCCTTGCCGTCTTTCAGGTCGAGAATAACCTTCATCACGCCAAGAATGTCGTCATTGCGCAGCACGCGCATGTCATCAGCAGCCGACTCATAGCCTTTGACGGCCACGCTGAGGCGCATGTTCATCTTGACCCGGCCAACGGCCGAGAGGTCATAGCGCTCAGGATCAAAGAACAGCTGGCCGAACAAGGCATCTGCGGCTTCCTGCGTCGGCGGCTCGCCTGGGCGCATCACGCGGTAGATATCCGAAAGCGCCTCGAAGCGCGTCTCGTTCTTGTCCGCCTTCAGCGTGTTACGCAGCCATGGTCCGCGACCCGACGCATCAATGTCCAGCACTTCGATCGTCTTGATGCCGTATTCGCGCATCTCGGCGATGATTTCTTCTTCAAGCATGTCGCCTGCTTCACCGAAGATCTCGCCAGTTTCCATGTTTACGACATCACGCGCAAGGAACTTGCCAACCAAGGCCTCTGACGGAACGAGTATTTCGTCCGTGCCGGCTTCGGCAATACGCTTGGCCTTGAGTGCTGTGATTTTCTTGCCAGCTTCAGCGATCGCCTTCTTCGACTTGGCGTCGATCAGATCGAACTCCGGCTTGAGGCCCTTCCAGGCTTCCGAACGGAAACCCGTGATCCAGCCGTTCTTCTCCATCCGATAGATCGAATGCGTGTAGAACAGGTCGAGGATTTGTTCAGTGTCGTATCCGAGCGCGTAGAGCATCGTGGTCGCAGGCAATTTGCGCTTGCGGTCGATGCGAATGTTCAGGACGTCTTTTGCGTCGAATTCAAAGTCGAGCCACGAACCACGGTAAGGAATGATACGTGCAGCGAAGAGCAGCTTGCCGGACGTGTGGGTCTTGCCCTTGTCGTGATCGAAGAACACGCCTGGCGACCGGTGCATCTGGGAGACGATCACGCGCTCGGTGCCGTTGACGACAAAGGTACCCTTGTCAGTCATCAGCGGGATATCACCCAGATAGCATTCCTGCTCTTTGACTTCCTTGACCGAGCGAGCGCCCGTGTCTTCGTCGATATCAAAAACGACCAGCTGAAGGCGAACCTTGAGCGGTGCCTGATAGGTCAGGTCGCGCTGCATGCACTCTTCGACATCGAACTTCGGCGTCTCGAATTCGTAATTCACGTATTCAAGCGTCGCACGCTCCGAAAAATCAGTAATCGGGAACACCGATTTGAAAACTCCTCCGAGCCCATCGTCCGTGCGCTTCTCGCGCGGCGTGTGCATCTGAAGGAAGCTCTCGTAAGAATCGCGCTGAACCTCAATCAAGTTCGGCATTTCAATGGCTTCGGGAATGCGCCCGAAGGACTTGCGGATACGTTTCTTTTCCGTGAAGGAGAGTGCCATCCCAGGTTCCCAATTTTGTCTGTCCGGGCCACATGGCCACAGACCTTATCATCAGAACGCGAGTTCGCGGCGGCCCCAAAAGAGACCGCCGCGCATTTCTTAGATAGGACAGCGCCTCGCGCGAACACCATCCAGATTTAAAGAAGCAGACGCTTACTTGATTTCGATCGTAGCGCCGACGTCTTCGAACTTCTTCTTGATCTCGTCAGCTTCAGCTTTCGAGACGCCTTCTTTGATTGCCTTAGGAGCAGCCTCGACGAGGTCTTTAGCTTCTTTCAGGCCGAGGGCAGGAACAACGTCGCGAACGACTTTGATGACGTTGATCTTCTTGTCGCCAGCCGAAGTGAGAACGACATCAAATTCGGTCTTCTCTTCTGCGGCAGCAGCTGGTGCAGCACCACCGGCAGCGGCAGCAGCCACTGGCGCAGCGGCAGAAACGCCCCACTTTTCTTCGAGCATTTTTGCAAGCTCAGCAGCCTCAAGGACAGTCAGGGCCGAGAGGTCTTCGACAATCTTTTCGAGATTTGCCATTGTATGATTTCCTGTTTGGTTCGGTTGTCAGTTTCAATTAGTTGCGAAAACGGGTGCCTTAGGCGGCGTCTTTCGACGCGTATGCCGACACCACACGGGCAAGCTGGCTGGCCGGAGCCTGAATAACGCCTGCAACTTTCGTTGCCGGAGCCTGCAGAAGGCCAACAATTTTGCCACGGAGCTGGTCGAGAGAAGGAAGCTTCGCGAGAGCCTGAACGCCTTCAGCATCCAAAACCACGTCGCCCATCACGCCACCGATGATGATGAGTTTCGCATTGTCTTTCGCGAACTCATCAGCTGCTTTCGCAGCCGACACCGGATCAGGTGCATAGGCGATTGCCACAGGACCCTGGAACAGGGCCTGCGCATCGTCGCCACCTTTACCGTCGAGCGCAATTTTCGCCAAACGGTTCTTGACCACCTTAAGCTGACCGCCGTCCTTACGAAGGGCGCCGCGCAGCTTTGTCATTTCCGCAACGGTCATTCCGGAATAGTGCGTCACGATGACGGCACCGGACGCATCGAACACCCCTTTCAGGGCCTCAAGCGCCACTGTTTTTCCAGCTTTATCCATAGCGGGTCTCCAGTCGAGGCGCCCGGACCATCCGGCCGCCCTGGTAATCGCCTTCTGCCCAAAACAAGGACTTCCAGCGCCTGCCCAGGGATTGGCCTGCCCGGTAAAGCAAAACAGGAAATCCTGTTTTTCCGAACCGTTTCAACGCCTCACCCCGTCTACATAGGTGGCCAAAATGCCTTTATCTCGCCCGAAGGTTTGACCTATGGTCTAGGACAGGAAAACGGGAGGCCGCCGATACACATCGGTGATCTCCCGTCAAGAGAGGTCTGTTAACGCTTTATCCAAAGGGCTGCAACCCCCTGAGTCAGAAAATGTGCACCCGCAAGAAAAAGCCCGGCACCAATTTGGCCCGGGCTTGTTTCATTATGGCATGATCAGCGCTGGATCAGGCAGATTTGGCTTCTGACGTATCGATCATCACGCCAGCGCCCATCGTCGAAGACAGGGAGATCTTGCGCACGAACGTGCCTTTTGCGCCAGTTGGGCGGGCTTTGACGAGCGCACCGAGAAACGCGTTCACGTTTTTCTCGATGTCGTCCTGACTGAAACTCGCCTTGCCGATACCGGCGTGGATGATACCCGCCTTCTCGACACGGAATTCGACCGAACCGGACTTCGCATCCTTGACGGCTTGGGCGACGTTTGGCGTCACGGTGCCGACTTTCGGGTTTGGCATCAGACCGCGCGGGCCAAGAACCTTACCGAGGCGTCCAACCACCGCCATCATGTCCGGCGACGCGATAACGCGGTCGAAGTCCATGAAGCCGCCCTGGATTTTCTCCATCAGGTCTTCTGCACCGACAAAGTCAGCGCCAGCTGCCTTGGCTTCATCCGCCTTGGCATCCTTTGCGAACACAGCGACGCGAACGTCTTTGCCTGTGCCCGACGGAAGGTTGACCACACCGCGAACCATCTGGTCGGCGTATTTCGGGTCGACGCCGAGGTTCACAGCGATATCGATGGTCTCGTCGAACTTCGTCTTGGCGTTGGCCTTCACGAGCGAGACTGCCTCGCTGACGGTGTAGGCCTTGTCGCGATCAACTGCTTCAGCGATTGCGCGAGCGCGTTTTCCTGGTTTCGTCATGGTCTCTACTCCACCACTGTCAGGCCCATCGCGCGGGCGGAGCCTGCGATGATCTTGGACGCTGCATCAATATCGGTTGCGTTGAGGTCTTCCATTTTCATTTCCGCGATTTCGCGAACCTGTTTCATGGAGACTTTCCCAACCGTGTCATGGCCGGGCTTCTTGGAGCCCGACGCAGGTTTTTTGCCGAGTTTCAGGCCGGCGGCCTTCTTCAGCAGAACCGACGCGGGCGGCGTCTTCGTGACAAACGTGAACGACTTGTCCTGATAATACTGAATCACGACCGGAATCGGGAGGCCTTCTTCCAGGCTCTGTGTCTTGGCGTTGAACGCCTTACAGAATTCCATGATGTTAATGCCGCGCTGACCGAGTGCTGGGCCGACGGGCGGGGAAGGGTTCGCCTTGCCTGCGGGAATCTGGAGCTTGATCTGCCCCAGCAGTTTCTTAGCCATTGTGTCCTCACAATTGTTTCGAGGGGACGGTGGTCTTTCGATCCGTCCCGATTGGGTATCGAGGTTCCGCGGTCCGGCTGGCTGGCCTCCCACAGAAGCGCGCGTATGGCGCAATCACCCTGACGGGTCAAGCTGGGTTGATGCGAAAAGCCCGGATGACGCAAGTCATCCGGGCTTTCAGAGTCTCAAGCCTTGGGGCGGCTACATCAACGCATAGCCCCGCGCATTGATGTATTGGCGCAAAGCTGTCGCGCGATTGGCAGGATCCGGGTGGGTCGACATGAACTCAGGCTGTCGGGTTCCGGCGGAATTGGCATCCATCAGCTCCCAAAGACGCACCGACTGGGTCACGTCGTATCCGGCATTGTGCATGTAATCCACGCCCAGTTTGTCGGCTTCGAGCTCGTTCGAGCGGCTATAGGGCAGGATAACGCCATATTGCACCGCTGCGCCGCCAAGAGCGCCAATCGCCGTTCCATACTTGCTCAGGGTCTCGGACTGGCCGACGGCGATCTGGCCAGCCATCATGCCAACCTGGGCAGCGGTCGTAATCGAAAGGCGTTCAGCGGCATGCTTCGCCGCGACGTGACCTGTTTCGTGACCAAGAACAGACGATAGCTGGTCGTCATTCTCGGTCAGTTCCGTAATGCCACGATAAACGCCGACCCGGTTGCCGGGCATGACAAATGCATTGACGTCATCGGTATCGAACACAGCAACGTCCCACTGCTCGCTCGCCCTGCCAGCCCCCTGCGCGGTACGATTCCATACATTCAAAACCCTGTTCTTCAGGGCCGAATTGGAGGTTTGTGGCGTCTGGGTCTTCATGTCCGTCCAGGCGGCGGCAGCCATACCGGCAATCTGCTCATCACCGAACAGAAGAAACTGGTTCCGGCCCGTCGCCGCGTTCGTTGTACAGCTTGAGATGAAGGGGAACACCGTTCCAGCCGCCAGACCGCTGATGATACCGCGTCGGGACAGATTTGCCTTTGGCGCGCCTTCGAGAATCTTGCCGTCAAATTCGATCAGTTCAGTCATCTCAGTCTCCGTTTCGCTTGCCGCCGAGGGTAACCAACAGTCACCAAATTGCAATCTGGAAGGCCGCCTCATTGACCACAATCTGGGCCGCAGCGACTGAACCTGCAATGAATGGGGACAACCCGTCTATTCGTCGGCAACGTCTCCGGAAAGGATCGCGGCCTGTTCGACCCACCCTTCACGCGCGATCCGGCCCGAAAAGTTCAAGTGATTGTCTATCCAGGAAATGTTTTCCGGTGACCACGCAGCGATCTGGTCATAATGGAAAATGCCCAGCTCGTTCAGCACTTCCTGGATTTTGGGGCCGATGCCGCCAATGATCGTGAGATCATCAGGTGCGCCCGCGACAGGTTTTTCCAGTGCGATCGGCCGTTCCGCCTCGACTTGCCCGTCGTCATACAATTCATCGTCATCAGACTCATCATCTTCGTCGTCTTCGGCATCTTCGTCGTCTTCGTCAGATTCGTCGTCTTCGAATTCATCCGGCTCAAAAGCGTTGTCCTCAGCATCGACGTCTTCGTATTCGTCTTCGTCGTCGATCGCCTCATCTTCGCTAAGTTCGTCATCTTCGGCCGAATCATCTTCGTCCATGTCCTCGTCGTATTCACCTTCACCAGCGTCTTCATCTAACGACTCTTCGTCTTCAGACTCATCATCAGCGTCGGCGTCGTCTTCGGTCTCCATGTCATCGTCATCATCCTGGCTGTCAGCGTCGGGCTCTTCGTCGTCTTCGACGAAATCTTCGTCTTCATCAAAGTCAGACTCGTCATCTTCGAGTTCGTCGACACCGACTTCTTCTGCATCCGCTGCAGCGTCGGCTTCTTCCAACTCGTTCAGGATGGCATCCGTGGCCGAGACCAGCGCGCCCGGCTCTTCTTCAGGCTCATCACTGACAAGGCCTTCAGCCGACTCAGCCGAGGTCGAGTCGCCCTCAAAATAAGCGACGCGCCCCTCTAGATACCGATTGCGCCAGCGAAGACGTGCGAGTTCTTCATTCGCATCGCTCTCGGGATACGTTTCAGTAACAGCCGTCGCTGCCGGCTGGTCGGCCAATTCAGCCTCAAGAGCCGCCACCCGTTGCTTGAGAAAATCGGCCTGCCACTTCAGTTTGTCGGCCTCAGTTGTGTCCGCTGCTGACCCGCTGGCTGCCATCGCTGTTACCGCTGCGGCTTCCGCAGGCGATACACCGGGCGCGCCATCGTGCGCTTTTTCATGAAGGGCAGCCTCCAGGTGGCGCACACGGCCTTCGAGGTGGCGGTTGCGCCAAAGCAGGGTCGGCTCTTCCACCTCGCCCGTAGCAGGTGGCTTCGCAACGATGGGGGCAGCAGCGGCGGCTCCGCGACCCGCACCGGTCTTGAGCGACTCAAGCTCTGCTTTTGAACGGGCGAGTTCGGCCGACAGCTCTGTCATGCGCTTCTCGCGCACATTGAGCTCTGCTTTCAAATGAGGGTCGGATGCCCCCGACGTGACATTGCGCTGAGCGGCGTACAGGCCTTCGATTTCGGCACGCGCCTGCTCAAGTTCAGTCTTGGCCACGTCGCGATCGACGCGTGCTGTGCGTAATTTGCCTACAAGAAGAATTCCCCGGATCGACCAACCAAAAAGGAGACCGAACAGTCCGACAGCCGCGAGTGCCATCCACATGTGCGTAAGAAGCCAGGACATTATTCGCTCCGTTCTAGAACTGTGATTTCAATAACCTGGTCAGCAGACCCGGCGTCAGGAGAATCAATAGACTGCTGCGCCACATCGGCACCATAGCCAATCGCAGATAAGCGACGGCCATCGACGCCGGCCGCTGTGAGGAATGCGATGACAGCTTCTGCGCGAGCCTGTCCCAACGCCATATCTGCGTCAGTTCCATTTTCAGCGTCGCCCCTACCCGCAATCGAGAATTCAAGCGCAGCGTCACACGCATGGATTCCGGCGGCCAGCAAGTCTTGCGCATTCCCGCTGTCGCGACCGGGCGCTGAAGCCCCTGCCGCGAAGCGTATGGTCGTGGTGTCGAGCAGGGCCTGACAGGCGTCGCGCGTGGGGGGTAAGGGTGCGGAAGCGACGGTGGGGAGGTGGGGGTCGGCGGCGATATTGGCCGCGTAAGGGCCCGACACGGCCGCCAAATCCTCTTTCAGGTATTTCAGGGCGCTCGGCGGAGCGTCACCGACAATGATGAATCCTGCGCTCTCGGGATCGAACGCCATTTCAGCCTGCTGGAATTCGACAAATTGCGGGAGGCCGCGCCTGACAACCTCCATCCACCCGGGATAGGCTTGGTCGACGATCACCATCTCATCAACGATCTCGCTCTTGTAGTGTTTACGCGCGAGCGTGAGGATTTCGCGACGTTCTGACTCGCTCGAGACACTACCCTTGAAAATCAGCTTGGCGTCAGAAATACGGGCCAGCCACAAAGCGGCGCCGCGAATGATCGGCTCGCCGCTGAACGGGGCTGCCACGTTGGCAATTTCGGCTTGTACCTTGGCGCGCACTTCAGGATCGGCAGACACACCGCTGACGCGCAGGCCGGTATCAACAAGGCTGACCTCGCCGAAATCCAGCCTGTCCAGCTGCACCAGCCCCATGCGGGCAATGCCTTGCCAATTCCCCGCCGGCGCCCCTGAGGCCAGACGCATGCTGTCCTCTACAACCACACCGTCCGATAGATCAGCGGCCTCAGCCAGAAGCACCTTGCGAATGGCCTTTGACGGCACATATCCGGACAGGATCAGCTTGCCTTCCGGTGTTTTTTCCGCGCGCCACACATAGGGCGACACGGGCGGCGCACTGTCAGCAGCATTCTCGACCTGAGTGACTCCGCCAAAAATCAGGCCACCCGGGCCATCGGCGCTGAGGACGATGAGCGCGGCGTCGCGTACGGCTTCGGGTGACGGGGCCTTTCCCGAGAGGACGGCGTGCTGGCCATCCATCTCCACGATGGCCCAGTCCATACCTGCGGCCTTCAGCGCGGCTGATGTTTCACGCTGAAGATGTGCCTGCAGGTTTGCAGCATTCTGCGGTGACTGATAAACGCCCCACCAACTCGTCGCAACGAGTCCGACGAGCGCCAATAGCGCCAACAGGTATTCGAGTAGCCTCATTGGGACCCCTTATTTTTCCCTGAAGACACTTCCCTCTGCTCAGGGATGCCCTATTCACCCCCTAATCGCAAGACTTCTGCTGCAGGCCTGATACCCCATGAATCAACCGATAGAGATCATCACCAGCCCGACCAACGCGCTGATTAAGTCCTTGAAAAGTCTTGAAAGGAAGAAGGGGCGCAGCGAAACGGGGCTGTTCCTTGCCGAAGGCGCGAGGCTGGTCGAGCAGGGCCTTGAGCAGGGCTGGAAGGCCGAGACGCTGGTAATCGCCTCAACCATGGCCGAGCGGCCGCATCTGGCAGCACTCGCGCGGCGGGCGACCGCAGCAGGCGCACGGGTTGTGCAGGCACCGGAACGGCTGATGTCGAAGATCACGCACAAGGATAATGCCCAGAGCGTGATTGCATCATTCCAGCAGGCCCACCGGCCATTGACGGCGCTTGATGCAAAGTCAGACGGCATCTGGATCGCCCTCTATGAAGTGCGCGACCCTGGCAATCTGGGCACCATCCTGCGGACAGCCGATTGCGCCGGGGCACAAGGGGTGATCCTGCTGGAAACGTGCTGTGACCCTTACAGTTTCGAGACAGTGCGTGCATCCATGGGCTCGATCTTCGACATGCCTTTTGCCAATGCGACATTCGACCAGTTCAATGCCTGGAGACAGGCTGGCCAGATGAGCCTGACAGCCGCCTCAGTGAACGGCACCGTCCGGCACGATGCGGCGCCATTCGGCCAACGCGCCGTGATTATCATGGGCAATGAACAGGCCGGTCTGCCCGACCCCATCGAGGCGGAATGCGACACGCTAGCCCTGATCCCCATGCGCGGCGGCGCCGACAGCCTGAACCTTGCCCAAGCCACGGCAATCATGACCTACGAAGCGTGGCGCCAGAGAAACTTCCAATGATTACAGAAACAAAATTGCTCGTCGCTGACGATTGGGACGATTATGCGCTGCTGGACAGCGGGCATTTGATGAAGCTGGAACGCTTTGGCAGCCAGACGGTTATCCGCCCCGATCCGCAGGCATTCTGGGAACCAGCCCGGCCGCTGGATTCATGGAAAGCCGACGCGATCTTCTCCAGCAAGACCGGCGACGAGGATGGCGGCGGACAGTGGGAAATTCTGACGCCGCGCGCCGCAGAGGCCTGGCCGATGCGGTGGAACGGCCTGACCTTTGAAGCCCGCCGCACTGCCTTTCGGCACATGGGCGTTTTCCAGGAGCATTCGGTCCATTGGCAGTTTGCACAGGACCAGATCCGCGCGGCCAAACGTCCTGTCAAAGTGTTGAATCTATTCGGATATACCGGGATGATGTCACTGGCGTGCGCGGCGGCGGGAGCCGAGGTGACGCACCTGGATGCGAGCCCGAAGTCGAACGGATATGGCAAGGATAACCAGGCCATGAGCGGGTTATCGGACAAGCCGATCCGCTGGATTGCCGACGATGCCATGAAGTTCGTGGCCCGCGAGATTCGCCGTGGCAACAGGTATGATGGCATTGTTCTGGACCCGCCAAAGTTCGGTCGCGGCCCCAAGAACGAGACCTGGCGCTTCGAGGAAGATCTGCCTGCCCTGCTCGATAACATTCGGGAATTGCTGAGCGAGACGCCGCTGTTTGTTATCGCGACGGCCTACGCCGTGCGGCTGTCCTACCTCGCCCTGTCGCAAACACTGGCTGACCGGCTGAGCCCGCTTGGCGGCGTGATGGAACAGGGCGAAATGGCGCTGCCGCAACAGGGCTCAGGGCGC
>JAVJOM010000055.1:0-289284 GCA_040216775.1 Hyphomonas sp. | reverse complement strand
CTGATTACGGGTTACACGGCGCTGGTCGATGAAAAGGCCTGCGGATTTCCCATAACCGGCTTTGTGCGCATTCGCCTGACCAATCATTCGGATGAAACGGTGCGCCGCTTCGAGGAGCGCATTGCCGAAACCGATGCGGTGATCGACTGCTACCTGATGACCGGCAGCGAGGACTATCAGTTGCGCATCGTCGCGCGCAGCTTGGACGATTATGAACAGCTGGTGCGCCAAACGATCCAGAAAATACCCGGTATTGCCTCAATCGAGACCAGTTTTGCGTATGGCGTGGTAAAACAGTCGCGCAGCTTGCCAATGGCACCTGAAAAGCGGTGATAGTCGGCAGGCCCCGACCTGCTATAGGAATTGAATGACCGATACGTCTACGCCCACCCCAAACGCGCCCAGCCTTGTCGAGACCCGCAGCCCGTCAAAGCGGCGGCCCGGACGGTGGCGCATATCGAACATTATTGATGGCCGCGCCTTGCGGGTGAAACTGACAGCCGCCGCCCAGAACAATCGGGGTGACCCCCAGGCTGCCCGCAAGATTGCGATCGACCATTTGCACGCCGCCCTGTTTCGCGGACGCATGATCGCGCAGGAGCGCCTGCAACAAGGCGCTGACGGGCTGGATACGGCGCGCCTGCTGTGCGCGGTGCAGGATGAAGTTATCCACGCCTTGTATGACTACACGACCACGCATGTGATCCGCGCACGCAACCCCACCGAGGCCGAGCGGATCGCGATTGTTGCCACCGGCGGATACGGACGCGGCGTGATGGCGCCGTCGTCTGATACCGATCTTCTGTTCCTGCGCGCCTACAAGGTGAGCCCGCATACCGAAAGCGTGATCGAATACATGCTCTACGCGATGTGGGACATGGGCCTGAAAGTGGGCCACGCGTTCCGCACCCCAAGCGACTGTGTGAAACTGGCCGCTGAGGATGTCACCATCAAGACGTCCATGCTGGACGCCCGGTTCATCTGCGGCGACGAGGCGCTGGCCACTGACATGTTCGAATTGTTCCAGCGTGAAGCGGTGAGGGGTAAGGATGCCCAGTTCATTGCTGACAAGCTGGCCGAACGCGACGCGCGCCACAATCGACATGGCGATGCGCGATACGTGGTCGAACCGAACCTGAAAGAAGGCAAGGGCGGCCTGCGTGACCTGCAGACGCTGTACTGGATCACCAAGCACATTTATGGTGGCACGACCCTTGAAGATGTCATGCGAAATGGTCCGTTCACCTCGCATGAATACGCCGTATTCATCCGGGCCGCGAAGTTCCTCTGGACCGTGCGCTGTCACCTTCATTACGTGACAGGACGACCGGAAGAACGACTCGGTTTTGACTTGCAGCCGGAAATCGCCTCGCGCATGGGCTATCGAGATCGCGGCGAACAGCAGGGCGTCGAGCGGTTCATGAAGCGCTACTTCCTGATCGCCAAGGATGTTGGTGGCCTGACACGTATCCTGGCGGCCAAGCTGGAAGCTGACCACAAGAAGAAACCGGAAGGCCTGCGCCGCTTCCTTCCGGTTCGGGCGCCGCAAGACCTTCCGGAAAAGGGCTTCACTCTGGACAACGGGCGCATCAACGTGACGGGCGAAGAGGTGATGGAGGCCGATCCGCTGAACATGCTGCGCCTGTTCACGATTGCCCGCCGCGAAGGCAAGGACATTCACCCGGAAGCCCTGACGGCGCTGACCCGCAGCCTGCGCGGAATCAACGAATCCGTTCGCGAACTGCCGGAAGCCCGACAATTGGTGCTGGAAGCCATCATGGGGGGCGACCGACCGGGCCAGGTTCTTCGCTGGATGAATGAGTCTGACCTGCTTGGGCGCCTGATACCGGAATTTGGCGGCATCGTGGCCCAGACCCAGTTCAACATGTATCATCACTACACGGTTGATGAGCACACGATACGGGCGGTTGCCCACATTTCCGACATGGAACATGGGCGCGGCGACCGGGTTGCGCTTGTCTCCGAATTGTTCCCGATGCTTGAAAACCGCCGGGCCCTGTATCTGGCCATGCTGTTGCACGACACCGGCAAAGGCAAAGGCGACCAGCAGATCGAAGGCATGAAAACATCGGCCCGCGCCTGCGAACGCCTGGGCTTGCCTCAAGCCGAAACAGAACTCGTGGCCTGGCTGGTCGGTCACCATCTGGAAATGAGCGAAACCGCTCAGAAGCGCGATATCTCTGACCCGCGGACCGTGGCGAAATTCGCTGAACTGGTCGGCTCGCTGGAGCGGTTGCGCCTGCTCTACATTCTCACGGTTGCTGACATCAAGGCCGTGGGCCCCGCCGTGTGGAATGCCTGGAAAGGCCAGTTGCTGGCAGACCTCTACAACAATACTGCAGCAGCCCTGCGCGGTGGGCGGACAGACGAGGCCGGCGTCATGGCCGAACTGGAAGCGCGCGCCGAACGCCGCCGCGAAGCATTGGTTGATCAGATTGGCAGCGTGCCCGCCATCATGCTGGAGATGGAGACCGCCTACTGGACCGGATTCGACCTTGAGGACCTGGCCTGGCAGGCGCAGGTGCTGACCGACACCAACGAAACAGTTGCGCACCGTTACCTGACAGATGGCGGCGCGGTTGCTGTGATCGTGTCCGGCGCTGACCGGACCGGCTTGTTCGCGGATCTGGCGGGAACGCTGGCGCGGCTTGGTGCCAATGTCGTCTCTGCGCAGGTGTTCACCAGCAAGAGTGGCAGGATCGTCGATATCTTCATGCTGCAAGACCATACCAAGGGTGCATTCGCGGCCGGTGATGCCCCGCGCATGGAACGGCTGGAAGCAGCGATGCGCGATGCCCTGGCAGGCAAGGCCATCAAGGGAGACGTCAAAACACGTGCGGGACGACGCGAAGCAGCCTTCCTTGTTCAGCCTTCCGTCCAGATCCGCGACAATCTTTCGGCTGAATATACGGTGATTGATGTTGGCGGCCGGGACCGCCCCGGCCTGTTGCATGAGGTCGCCGACGTTCTGGCCGACATGAAACTGTCGATCCATTCGGCGCATGTCGGCTCGTATGGCGAACGCGTATTCGATGCATTCTATGTCCAGAATGCCCGCGGCGAAAAGCTGGGCAAAAGTGCCCGCAAAGATACACTTAAAGACCGTCTTCTGGCCGTTCTTGGGCGCGAAGAACTTGAGGCACCGCACACCCCGGCCCGGAAACTGAAACGTTCCCGCGCCGTGGACAGTTTCTGAGAATTCACCCAAGGGGTTTGGCATGAGCGTCGCGCGCAACACACTCGTGCAATCATCTCTGACGCTGGCCAGCCGCGTGCTGGGCATGGTGCGCGATATCCTGCTGGTTGCCCGTATCGGGGCCGGGCCGGTGGGCGATGCCTGGGCTACGGCGCAGCAATTCCCCAACCTGTTCCGCCGGGTGTTTGCAGAAGGCGCGTTCGCATCGGCTTTTGTGCCGACCTATGCACGCACGCTGGAGGCTGAAGGGCCTGAAGCGGCCCGCGCCGTAGCGCAGGAAGCCATGCGGGTCCTGTTCGCGGCAACGGCCGCACTGACCATTCTGGCGCAGATATTCATGCCCTGGGTCCTGTTGCTGATCCATGGCGGACAGGCGGGCGACACCGAAAACTACAATCTCGCCGTTTTCCTGACGCGCGTGACCATGCCCTACCTCACCTTCATGGCGCTGGCGGCGCTGCTGTCAGGTGTCCTGAATTCATCGGAGCGTTTCATCCTGTCGGCGGGCGTGCCGACCATCCTCAATCTCTGCCTGATCCCCGCCGCCTTTGTCAGCCCGGACCCGGTAACCACCGCCAAGGCCGCGTCCATTGCGTATTTCATCGCCGGCTTCCTGCAAGCAGGCGCCCTGTGGTGGGGCGTGAAGCGGCAGAAGGTGCACCTCAGCCTGATTGGGTTCCCGCGCCTGACACCGGCCGTCAAGAAAGTGATGATGCTGGCCCTGCCCGGCACGATCGCGGCCAGCGGCACGCAGATCAACATCATCGTCAGCCAATCGCTGGCAAGTTTCGAAGTTGGCGCGAAGAGCTGGCTCTATGCCGCTGACCGGCTTTACCAGCTGCCGCTGGGCCTGGTCGGCGTTGCGGTCGGCGTCGCGATCCTGCCGCGCCTGTCGCGCGCCGCACGCGCGATGGATGACACATCCAGCCGTACGACGATGGATGAGGGCATCGGCCTGGCCATGGCCCTGACGCTGCCTGCGGCTGCCGCCCTGATGATTGCCCCCGTCTTCCTGATCGACGCCTTTTTTGTGCGCGGAGCCTTTCTGGCCAGCGACGCATTCCAATCCGGCAGCGCGCTGTTTCACTTCGCGTGGGGCGTGCCGGCCTTTGTTCTGATCAAGGTGCTGGCACCGGCCTATTTCGCGCGGGAAGATACGAAGACGCCGATGCGGTATGCGCTCGTCTCTGTCGCCATCAACACGGCGCTGGGCGCGGGCCTGTTCTTCTGGATGAAGTCTCTCGGGCAACAGGGCTTTATCGGCCTTGCCATCGCGACCAGCATTGCGGCCTGGGTGAACGTGATCCTGCTCTGGACCACACTGGTGCGGCGCGACTGGTATCGCCCCGGCCCCCGTTTGGCCTCCGGCCTGCTGCGGGCGACTGTCGCCACGGCGATGATGGCCGTCGTGGTCTGGCTGATGCTGGACAATCTTCCATCCATCAAGGCCTACCTTTTCGACAGCAAGGCCTTGGCCGCTGCCGTGATCGTGCTGGCAGGTGGATTTACGTATGCTGTCGCAGCGCTGCTGACCGGCGCCGTTCGGATCAGCGACATCCGCCGCACTATGCGACGCTGATCAAACGCGCTATTGGCCCTGCCCATGACAGATACGACACCAACCTATACCGGCCCCGAACGCGTTTTTTCAGGCATCCAGCCCACGGGAAACCTGCACCTTGGCAACTATCTCGGCGCACTGAAAAAGTTCGTCGACCTGCAGGAGGCTGGCCACGACTGCATCTTTGCGGTCGTGAACATGCATGCAATCACCCTGCCCGTGGCCCGTGAGGCGCTGCTGGACCAGACGCGCCAGATAGCAGCAGCCTTCCTCGCGTGCGGCATCCACCCCGACAAATCGATCGTCTTCGCGCAATCAGCCGTGCCTGCGCATGCGGAACTGGCCTGGGTGTTCAACTGTGTCGCCCGGATGGGCTGGGTCGAACGGATGACCCAGTTCAAGGACAAGGCCGGCAAGGATTCCGAGCGGGCCTCTGTGGGCCTGTTCACTTATCCCGTGCTGCAGGCCGCTGACATACTCGCCTACAAGGCCACGCACGTACCCGTCGGCGAAGACCAGAAGCAGCACCTTGAACTCAGCCGTGACATCGCCGACCGCTTCAACCGCGAATATGACGCTCCGGGCTTCTTCCCCCTGCCAGAACCTCTGATCAAGGGCCCCGGCGCCCGGATCATGAGCCTGAAGGACGGCACGAAGAAAATGTCGAAGTCCGACCCGTCAGACTTGTCGCGCATCAACCTGGTCGATTCGGCCGACGAGATCGCCAAGAAGATCAAGAAGTCGAAGACCGACCTGTTGGGCGACATGCCAAGCGATGTGGACGGCTTGCAGGGCCGCCCCGAAGTCGAAAACCTGGTCGGCATCTATAGCGCCCTTTCGGGCCAATCCGTGGATGCCGTGCTGAACGAGTTTGGTGGCAAGGGGTTTGGCGTCTTCAAACCCGCCCTTGCCGAGGTCACGGTTGCGCACCTGTCGCCGATCACCGCGCGGTTCCGCGAAATTCTCGCCGACCCGGCCGAGATTGACCGGACACTGGCAGCCGGGGCTGAAAAAGCCCGCGCGATCGCTGCGCCGGTGATGGATGACGTGCGGCGCCTTGTCGGGTTCTGGCGCGGCTGACATGCCATGTGCGGCAGCATCACCCCTTTCGATGATACAACATTCCGCTTACCCTGATGGCTGAAACGATTCACCCGGAAGGACGCAAGATGAGACTCTCCCCCCTTGTTGCTGGCTTGCTCGGACTCACGATGGTGGCCGCCTGTTCCAAACCCCTGCCAGAGGGCGTCAGTGTCATTGAAGTTGCTGACGCCTATGTGGTGATGCCCGCCGAAGGACGCGACATAGCGGGCGGCGGCATGGTTATCACGGTGCGGGGGGAGGACGAAAAACTCGTCGCAGCGAGCGCCGATTTCGCCGACAGTGTCGAGATCCACACCATGTCCATGGAAGGCGGCATGATGAAGATGCGCCGACTGGATTCCCTTCCTGTCTCCGAAGACGAGCCCCTCGTGCTCGAGCGCGGTGGCAACCACCTGATGTTTTTTGGCGTCTCTCCGGACATCGCGATTGGCGACTCGGTGGATATCGTCCTGACTTTCAACAATGGTCAGGGCAAGGAACAGATGATGGTCACGACGGCGGAAATCGTCGGCCAAGGTGACTGACTGCAATTTTATTCCATCCCTCACGCTCAAAAAAACAAAGCCTGACAAGGGGTTTGGCAGGACTTTTGCACCTGAAATTCCGGGTTGCAGAGATTTAACCGTTAAGGGACTGTTAATGACGGCGAAATCCTCGCATAGTGTCGCAACAGCAACAGTTTGAGCGTTGGAAAGTAGAGTGGATGGCATTTGATAGTCGCTTGCCTGCGGCCTACCAGGAGGAAGGGCCCGTCGTGACCCGGATCGGTACGGATCATCTTGTGACTTTCGACTATGCTGAACCCAGCCCGATCATGCTGTTTTTCCAGCGCTGGTGGCGCCGGTCCATCCTGATGGCGAAAGTTGGCGTGGTTGTCGGCGCCGTGCTCGCCTATCCCGTCATGACCGTCATGTCTCACCGGATTGACGATCGCGATGTGACACTGGCCGCCAGCCAGAACTGGGCGTCGCCTGAAGCCGGTGTTGCCATCAACAAGATTGCCCGCGAACTGGAAGGCACCGGCTGGGCCGGTGACCGTGCCAGCTGGCACCCGCAAGCGCGCCTGACCGCGATGCCCGCTTGGCAAAAAGCGACAGCAGATGCGCTGGGGGAGCACACGCGCCTCATGGCCGTAATGAGCCCGGTAAATGGCGAACCTGATGCCGACCTGACAGCGGCCGCCCGCCTGCTGCACGGCATGCCGGGGGATGACATGCGCCCGCGCCTGACATCTGCCGCCGAAGCCCTCAACCGTTTTGATACCCGCGCCGCCCGCGGACTGGCCGTGCAGCCGGACCGCATGGAATTCATCAAGGCGGAATCCCGCCTGTTTGCCGGCTGGGCCGAAACTGACCTTGTTGACCTGTCGGCCCAGATCAATCGCGACGTTGTCGAATGGCCGGCAAGCCGCACGGATATTGTCGCCTTCTATGGTGCCAAGGCCCGCGCGCATGTGGCCCGTGAAATGCTGATGGCCGCCGAACGGTCCGAACCCCGCCTTGGCCGGGAACCCGCCGTTCAGGACGCGATGACCAAGGCCAAGGATGCCTGGGGCCGCGCCGCGCGCATGAAGCCGCTGATCGTATCCAACCAGCCCGGTGACGGCATGCTTATGGCCAATCACCTGGCGAGCATGGGCTTCTTCCTTGCCGAGGCAAAACGTTCATCGCTCGCGCTGGCTGATGCTCTGGATGCCGTGCCCGGCGAAGAGTTGGAATCCGTCGCCGCACTGGACCCTGCCTTGGCTGCGACCGCACCCTGATCGGCCTTTGCCCTTGAACGGGCGGCGTCTTCGGGCCATCTGAACATGGAAACAGCCATGCGAGAGGGGTTCATACGCCCATGTTCATCCAGACAGAACCGACCCCCAATCCCGACACCGTAAAATTCCTGCCCGGTTTGCCTGTGGCGGGAGACCTCGGCCCGTTCGATTTTCCGGATATTGGCAGCGCCCGCTTGAGCCTGCTTGCACGCGCCCTGTTTCAGGTTGATGGCGTCGAGCGTGTCTTCCTCGGCAGCGATTTTGTCTCGATCAACAAGGATTCGGCGCGTGACTGGAAACACGTGAAGCCGATGGTTCTGGCGGCCATCATGGATCATTTCATGGCCGGGTTGCCCGTTGTGGAAGATGGCGCGATTGCCTCGGGCGGCGCAGATGATGATGGCACCGTCTATGAAGGCGAAGCGGCCGAAATTGTCGAGGAAATCAAGGAACTGATCGAAACGCGCGTGCGCCCTGCCGTGGCACAGGACGGCGGCGACATCATTTTCCACCGGTTTGAACCGGAGACAGGTATCGTCCATCTTTCAATGCGCGGTGCATGTGCAGGTTGCCCGTCCTCGACAATGACGCTGAAGCAGGGCATCGAAAACATGCTCAAGACCTACGTTCCGGAAGTGACGGCGGTCGAAGCGGTCCTGTAGGACCTTGTAACGACGTCAGATACAGAAGGACACGCCGCCATGGCTCACCCGGTCAACGACCACGCCCTTGATGTGATTTTTCGCGATGCGCGCAGCCAAAACGGATTTACCGACAAGTCGGTGCCGGAAGTGTTGGTGCGCGCTGTCTATGATCTCGCAAAGATGGGACCGACCAGTGCAAATTGTTCGCCGGCCCGTTTCGTGTGGGTATCCACGGACGAGGGCAAGAAGCGCCTTGCGCCGCATATGTCTGAAGGCAACCGGGACAAGACACTGACTGCGCCGTGGACGTGCATCGTCGCCTACGACCTGCACTTCCAAGAAAAGATCCCCGCACTCTTCCCGCACGCCCCCGGCGCAAAGGATTGGTTCAACCATAATCGTGACGAAACGGCTGTCCGGAATGGCACACTGCAGGGCGCCTATCTGATGATCGCCGCCCGTTCCCTGGGCCTCGACTGCGGACCCATGTCCGGTTTCGATGCGGACGGCGTGAACAAGGAATTCTTCGAAAGTCAGGATGGCGAGATGAGCCATTGGCGCGCCAATTTCATCTGCAATATCGGCCACGGCGACAAGTCCAAGCTGTTCGATCGAAGCCCGCGCCTCGACTTCGACGACGCCTGCCGGATCCTCTGAAGCCGCAATCGCGATGCTGATCCTCGCCTTGAATACTGCCTTCGCCGCCCTTGAAGGCGCGGTCGTGGGCGATGGCGAAATTCTGGCAGACGCCCGCGATGACATGACGCGGGGGCAGGACAGGCAATTGCCGGACTTCGTGGAAAGGCTGCTGGCAAGCGCTGGCGTGACGCTGGCCGAGATTGACCGGATCGCTGTCGTGACCGGACCGGGGAGTTTCACAGGCATTCGGATCGGGGTCGCCTATGCACGTGGCCTGAGCCTGGTGACAGGCGCCGAGTGTGTGGGTGTCACCAGCCTTGAGGCGGCCATTCCTGCCGGCATGGAAGGCAACACGCTCGGCGCCCTGATGGCGCAGAAACGCCCCCCGGACCAAACATGGTGGGTGCAGGGGCTGGAGGGCGATGAGGGCATTGCCGTGCCCGTCGAGGTCAGCCTGACAGACCTGAAGGCGATGCTGGAAGGCTTCGCCGTGCCTGTCTTCATCGACGGCGTTGAGGCATTGGGCGACGTAACAGCCACCATTGATGCCCGTCCAATGCGTCCATCGGCCATCACCGCGGCCCTGAAGGCTTCGCGCTTCGATCCTGCAGCGCACCCACCTGCCCCAGTCTATGCCCGTGAACCGGATGCCACCCTGCCCGTGCAAAAATCATGACCCTGCCGCTGATCGTGCTGCGGCCCGATGATGCCGGACGCGTCGCGATGCTGCATGCTGCAGGTTTTCCAGACCCATGGAGCCCTGCCGCCTTCCGCGACCTGCTCACGGAAAGCACGTCCCTGGGGCTGGGTATCGAACAGCATGGCGGCCTGGCAGGGTTTGTGCTGGTCCAGATTGTCGTTGGCGAGGCCGACATTCTGACGATTGCAACAGCTCCTGACCTGAAACGCACAGGAATCGCGACGCAATTGATGCACGGCCTTCTGTCACGGCTGGGCGAACGGGGCATCGGCCGGATCACGCTGGACGTGGCCGAGGACAACACCCCCGCACGTGCCCTGTATGCTCAACTCGGCTTTACTGAAGATGGCCGCCGCCCGAACTATTATACGGCCGGCCGGGACATTCCGGTGGCCGCCATTCTGATGTCACGTAACCTGTCGGTTTGACGGGCATGTGTATGGACTTCCCCCCGCGTTAAAGGCAGAACATCCCAATGGATAGACTCGAGAAACTTTGCGCCGAAAAAGGCCTCCGCATGACAGAGCCACGCCGCGTTATCGCGCGTATCCTGTCCTCATCAGATGACCACCCGGATGCAGAAGAATTGCACCGGCGGGCCAATTCCATGGATTCCTCGATTTCACTGGCGACAGTGTATCGGACGGTGAAACTGTTCGAGGATGCCGGGATTATTGAACGTCACGATTTCCGCGATGGCCGGGCGCGCTATGAAGAGGTTCCCGACGAACACCACGACCACCTGATCGACATCAAGACGGGCGGTGTTGTGGAGTTTCATTCGGAAGAGATCGAGGCGCTGCAGATCGAGATCGCCCGCAAGCTTGGCTACAAGCTCGTGGATCATCGGCTCGAGCTCTACGGCGTGCCGATGAAGGACGGCGAGTAAACGTCGCCGCCTCCCCCGGCTGGGAGAGGCGACAAGCTGGTTGTCTCTAGGCGTTCAGGAAACGACTCAGGCGCCCGTTTATGATCTCTTCAGCCTCGGCCATGATCCGGTCGATCAGTTCCTTGCAAGTCGGGATATCGTGGATGAGGCCGGCAACCATGCCGCAGCTCCACGCACCGGCATCCATTTCGCCGTCCATCATGATCTTCGGATAGACGCCTGCGACTTCCTCGGCGATGTCCTTGAACTGGAGATTGGAACCAAGTTCCTTTTCCTTCACCAGCAGGCGCTCGACCGCAGCGTTGGTCAGCACGCGCTCGGTATTACGCAACGGGCGCATGACGAGGCGGGTGTCGAGTTCGGAGGCCGCAACAATTGCGTCCTTCACGTTCTGGTGTACCGGCGCTTCCTTGGTCGCGATGAAACGCGTACCCATGTTCATGCCTTCAGCGCCCATGGCGAGCGAGGCCACGAGGCTGCGTCCGTCAGCCTGTCCGCCAGATGAAACGAACGGGATGTCTAGTTCGTCAGCAGCACGCGGCAGCAGGATCATGTTCGGCACATCGTCTTCGCCGGGGTGACCACCGCATTCGAAGCCGTCAACACTGACCGCGTCACAGCCAATCGACTGGGCCTTCAGCGCGTGGCGAACGGCGGTACATTTGTGAATGACCTTGATGCCGTTTTCCTTGAGGATTGGCAGGACCTGGACCGGGTTGTTGCCAGCGGTCTCAACGGCCTTCACACCGCCATCAATGATGGCTTTCACGTAGCCCGGATAGTCCGGCGCATTGACCACGGGCAGGAAGGTGAGGTTCACGCCGATTGGCTTGTCTGTCATGTCGCGGCAACGCGCGATTTCATTGGCCAGGTCGGCGGGGGTGCGCTGGGTGAGCGCCGTGATGATACCAAGGCCCCCGGCATTGGACACTGCCGCCGCCATCTCGGCAAAGCCAACAAAGTGCATGCCGCCCTGAATGATCGGGTGCTGGATACCGAACATCTCGGTAATACGGGTTTTCATTGGCGCATCCTCCTTAAAACGAAATACGCGCCATCCTTGAACAAGGACGGCGCGTCTCGCAAGGTTGACGATGGGGAAAGACCGGATGCCCGGCCCGTCCTCACCTAGCTGGATGCAGGAGACCAGGAACCACGGCTGCGCGTGGGCGCAGCGCCGCCGCCGGAATTGCCGCCGCCAGACCGGGCAGGCCGCTGGCCACCGGGCTTGCCGCCGAATTTCTTGCCGCCTTGTGACGACCCGGCCGATTTCGGCTTGCCGCCCGGACTGCGCGAGCCGCCGCCATTACGCGAATGGCCGCCACGGCTTCCACCGCCGCCGGCACGACTGCGCCCGCCATTGCGTTGTTGCTTGTGCGGGCCCTCTTCTTCAGGCAGCGACAGGTCGAGTGCTGTGCCGGCTGGCGGGTCGAGGCGTGATATGGACTTGCCTGTCAGCTTCTCGATATCGCGCAGGTAGGCACGCTCATCATTGCCCACGAGCGAGATGGCGATACCTGACTTGCCCGCACGCGCGGTACGACCGATGCGGTGGACATAGGATTCCGAGATATTCGGCATGTCGAAATTGATCACGTGACTGACGCCATCAACGTCAATGCCGCGTGCGGCAATGTCGGTTGCAACAAGGATCGGGGCCTTGCCGCTCTTGAATGCGTCGAGCGCACGAATGCGCTGATTCTGGCTTTTGTTGCCGTGGATGGCTTCGGCATAGAGGCCGTTATTGCCGAGGTGTCTTACGACCTTGTCCGCGCCATGCTTGGTGCGCGTAAAGACGATTGCACGATCCATATCATCAGCCGCAAGCAATTCGGCGAGGAAATCAGGCTTTGCATTGCCCTTGATCATGTAGACAGCCTGTTCGATGCGCTCGACCGGTTTTGATTCCGGTGTGACAGCAATCTCGATCGGATCGCGCAGGAAGTCGTCGGCAAGTGCACGGATCGGCTTCGGCATGGTCGCCGAGAACAGCAGGGTCTGGCGCTTGCTTGGGACAGCCGCCATGACTTTGCGGATGGCCGGCATGAAGCCGAGGTCCATCATCTGGTCGGCCTCGTCGAGGACAACAGCGGTTGTATCTGCCAGGCTGATGGCACGGGTGTCCATGTGATCCAGCAGGCGGCCAGGCGTGGCGATCAGGAAGTCGACGCCGCGTGACATCTGCTTGATCTGGGCGCCAGGCTTCACGCCGCCAACGACGACAGCAACGCTCGGACGCATATGGCTGCCATAGGTGCGCACGCTGTCAGCGATCTGCGCTGCAAGCTCACGTGTTGGCGCAAGGATAAGAACACGCGCAGTGCGTGGGGCCGGGCGGGAAGGCTTGGTGGCCAGCAGGCTGAGCAGTGGCAGCACGAAAGCCGCCGTCTTGCCTGTGCCGGTCTGGGCGATGCCGACGACGTCGCGGCCTTTCAGCAGCGCCGGAATGGCCTGGGCCTGGATTGGGGTCGGATTGGTATAGCCCTCAGCTGTAATGGCTTTGAGGACGGGCTCGGCCAGGCCGAGTTCGGTAAATTGGGTCAAAATGACTCTTTCATGTTCAGGCGCAGCGTGAGGCTCGTGCCCGCGCGCGCTGTTGGCTCTATTTGTTTAGGAAGCCTGTTGTGATCGGCATCCCGGTTCTGGTGCGCACTCGACGCGAAACCGGAAAGGTCTACGATCAATGCGAGAGCAGCGGCACGCCTTTATGGGGCGCTGTCCCTGCTAAGGGTGCCTATGACACGCTTTGCTGCGCCGCACAAACGATTTTGGCTGTGAGAGTGTTAACGCAGCGGCACCTGCCCCGGCGAGGCATCTAGGGGAATTTCCGGAGTATACGCGCTTACCTGAATGCGCTTCTATACCTGCAGAATGCATGGCCCCGCGAAGGGCTGGCACGACAGGGACGGAAACGACGACCATGACAGATACACAGACACTCGAACGCAAATCCGGCAAGGCGACGACGGAACATTTCGATGTCCTGATCGCAGGCGCAGGGATTTCCGGCATCGGGGCGGCCTATCACCTGAAAACTCAGACGCCGGACAAGCGTTTTGTGATTCTGGAATCTCAGGAAAGCTTTGGCGGGACGTGGCTGACTCACAAGTATCCGGGCATCCGGTCTGACAGCGATCTCTACACATTCGGATATCGCTTCAAGCCATGGACGGGGCAGCCGATCGCGGCTGCCGACAAGATCCTGACCTACATGAACGAAGTCATCGACGATAATGATATTGGCCAGCACATCCGCTATCGCCACAAAATCCTGTCGGCGAGCTGGTCGTCAAAGGACAAACGCTGGACCATTGAAGCGAAGCGTTCCGATACTGGCGAGACTGTGCGCATCACGGCAAACTTCCTGTGGATGTGCCAGGGCTACTACGACCATTCCAAAGGCTATACGCCGGAATGGGAAGGTATGGAGAATTTCAAAGGCCAGATCGTGCATCCGCAGACCTGGCCGGAAGACCTGGATTACAAAGGCAAGCGGGTCATCGTGATCGGGTCTGGTGCGACCGCCGCAACGGTGGTCCCGGCGATTGCGGGCGATTGCAAGCATGTCACACTGCTGCAGCGTTCGCCGACCTATTTCATTCCAGGCCGTAACGAAAATGAATTGGCGGACGAGCTGCGCAAGCTGGAGATCGATGAAACCTGGATTCACGAAATTGTCCGCCGCAAAGTTCTTTTTGACCAGAATGAACTGACACGGCGTGCGGAAGAAGAATCCGACGTGGTGCGGGAGGAACTGCTTGCAGGTGTGCGTGAATTACTCGGCCCGGACTATGACGTGGACAAGCATTTCACCCCTAGCTATCGCCCTTGGCAGCAGCGCATCGCATTTGTGCCGGACGGCGACCTGTTCCAGGGTATTGCCAGCGGTCAGGCCAGCGTGGTCACCGACCATATCGAGCGCTTCACCGAGAAGGGAATCCTTCTGAAATCCGGCGAGGAACTCGAAGCCGATATCATTATCACCGCCACAGGCTTCAATCTGTCAGTGCTGGGTGGCATTCCGTTCACAGTCGATGACAAGCCGGTCAATTTTGCCGATACGATCACCTATCGCGGCATGATGTTTACCGGTGTGCCAAACATGATCTGGGTGTTTGGTTATTTCCGCGCCAGCTGGACCCTTCGCGTCGACCTGCTGGGTGATTTCGTCGCTAAACTGCTCAAGCACATGGATGCAAAGCACGTCCGGCAGGTCGATGTCGCATTGCGGCCCGAGGACAAGGACATGGAGATTCTGCCCTGGATCGACGAGGACAACTTCAATCCCAACTATCTGATGCGATCAATCCACCTGATGCCGAAGCGGGGATCGCACCCGGAATGGCAGCACAATCAGGACTATTGGTCTGAAAAGGATGTCATCCCCACCATTGATCTGGACGGAAAAGAATTCGTCTATTCCTGATGCGTCGCGGTGAGCATTACAGCTCGTGCGGTGCCTGGATGCTTTCGATGTAGGTGATCAGCGAGTCGATATGATCCGGCTCGAATGCGAAAACCGGCATGTCGGGATGCCCAACCATGATGCCTTCTGCCAGCGGTTCGGCCAGCGATTCAATCGGGTAGTTTTTCGACAGGTCACGGAACGGGATCGCGTCGACATGAGGGCTCGGACCTTCGGTCTCGATGGAATGACAGGTCGCGCAGACATTCTCCGCAATCGCCCTGCCCTGACCGAGCATTTCAGCGTGGGTGTTCCCATATGGCCCGTCTGGTTCAACAACCGGAGCCTCAACCGACAGGCTTGGCTCAGCCGGTAGCGGCTCATCGATGACGGGTTCCGTCTTGGCGCAGGCAGACAGAACGAAGCCTGCAATACAGACCGCAAAGATCGGTTGGCGAATGCGAATCATGGCGTTTCTCCTGCACGTCGGGTCAAGCTTAGACCGACGCAGGCGGGAGGAACAGTGTCAGGCCGCAACGGCGCCTTCGGCGTCATCGCGGCGCACGGCACGCTTCAGGACGTCAATATAGCCATGCGAGATGCAGTCATGATCGCGATAATAACCGCGTGCCGCGAGCAACTTGTGCAGGCGGGGCAGGTTGTAACCCGGCACGGCTGCGAAATGGTGGTGCTCCAGATGATAGTTCACCTGGTTTGGCGCGATGAACAGCCGCTCCCACCATGACGCCAGCGTCGTGCTGGTATTGTCGCGCGGGTCCAGACTGTCGCGGTCGATGGCCACGCCGTGTTCACCAATCTGGCGGATACGCGTGAGGAGCGGATAGACGAAGATCTCGGCGGCCCACCACATGAGATAGGCCCAAGGTGCGCCGACCAGCGTCAGCACCGTGAGCAGGCCAATATGAAAGGCCAGCCAGGGATAATGCTTCTTCAGCTTGAAACCCTTCAGCTTCATCGTCGTGTCGCGAAGGCCCGTGCGTCCGGTAACATCACGCAACAGCTTGCGCTTCAGGCTGTCGCGCGAAACGGGATAGTTCTTCACGAAAATCTTGTCCGGGTCCTGGTCCGTCCCGGCATATTTGTGATGCTTCAGATGGTAGGCGCGATAGGCATATACCGAGATGTTCATGGGCGCGCCGCACAGCCAGTGACCGACAAAATCGTTCGCCGCCTTGCTTTTCAGGAAGGCATGATGGGCGCAGTCGTGATTGAGGATGCCGAGGCCAAGTTGACGTCCGCCAAGAAACACGATGGCCGCCAGGATGGTCAGCAGGTTGGTCCAGATGATTGGTATGGCAAGGGCCATCACGATGAGAGCCCAATTGAACAGGAGCGACGCGATTGCCTTCACGTCGGACGGCGTCGACAGGTCGCGCAATTCGTCCTTCGTCAGGGCATCAGACAGGCGTACAGCATCAGTCATGGTCAGTCGGCTCCCGGAGCGTCTTGCTCTCACTATTTGTTTTTGTAACACAATTATGCACAATAGGTCAAATGTCGTTACATTTTAGTCTTATCGCTCCTGAAGACGTATCTGCCCGGGCACTGGTCTTGTCCTTGATGAGCGTTCGGGGAAGGCGCTCCCAGTCACTGACTTATCTCACGCGCGCGGGCGCAATCTTTGACATCGAACCCACAGCGATCCGCATGGCCGTCACACGCCTGGTCAGGGATGGTTTGCTGGAAAGCATTGACCGCGGCACCTATGCCACCGGGTCCAGGGCCGCAGCCCTGAAGGCCGAAATCAGCGAATGGCGCAAGGCGCCCGACAGGACCCGTCCCTGGCAAGGCGGCTGGATTGGCGTCATCACCAACCATCTCGGTCGCTCCGACCGAAAGGACCTGCGGGCCCGTATGCGCGCCCTGAGACTGTATGGATTTGCGCAGGCAGAGGCTGGTTTATGGGTGAGGCCGGACAATCTGCGCCAGTCACTGGTTGATTTGCGCACCGCACTCGTTGGCATCGGCCTGCAGGAAGATGCGTTGCTGATGACGATCACTGGGACAGCCACGCCCGATCACGTGAACTGGCGTGAACTCTGGTCGACCGAAGACCTTCGAGAAACTTACGAAACGGCCATTGCCGTGATGCAGAAAAGCCAGGTGAACGCCGCCAACCTGTCGCTGGATGACGCGGCGAAGGAAACGCTGCTGGTCGGCCAGTCCGTCATCCGAACGATCAATCTCGATCCCCTCCTGCCGGATGAAATTGGTGACGCCGCCCTGTTCAGGAAAATGGTGACCGAAATGGTCGCCTATGACCGGTTTGGCCACACGTTCTGGAGCAGGATCGACTAGGATTTCCCTTTCGCCGCGAATTCCTTGCTACCGGGCCCCGCTTGTGTCTGAATGCCGTTCAGGAAATGTCACATGGGCTCGGGGGAGCAAGACGATGATCCTGTTTGTACACGGTGTGCCCGACACGCCCTTTCTTTGGGGCCCTCTGATCAAGGCGCTCGGCTTGAAACCCGACCAATGGAAAGCGCCCGCCCTTCCCGGCTTCGGCAGTCCGGTCCCCGATGGCTTCAGCCGAACCAAGGATGCCTATGCCGAATGGTTGATCGACCAGATGGAAGATATCGGTCAGCCGGTGAACATTGTCGGCCATGACTGGGGCGCACTTCTGACATTGCGGGCCTGCTCGCTGAGACCCGATCTGGTGGAAAGCTGGTGCGTGACCAATGCCGTGATTGACAGCAAGTATTCCGGCCACCGCATGGCGCGGATGTGGGCGACGCCCCTTCTCGGCGAACTCGTGATGACGGGAATGCGGGACAGCCAAAAGCTGGAGGCTGCACTGTTCGAAGGCGGCATGCCGGCGGACATGGCAGCCCATGAAGCGCCGCTCGTCGACAGGACAATGCGGCAATCCATCCTCAAGCTGTACCGGTCGGCGCGTGGCCTGCGCATTTCGGGCGACTGGGAAGATGACCTCGCAAACCTTCCCGCCAAGGGGCAGCTCTACTGGGGACAGGACGATCCCTTTGTTGATGTTTCCGTGGCGCAGCGTTTCGCAGAGCGCTGGCAATATCCGCTGCACGTGGAGCCGGATGCGGGCCATTGGGCCTGCGCTGAACACCCTGGCAGCTTCGCCCTCGTCCTCAAGGAATTCTGGGCAACGAAACGCATGATGTAGGCCAGTGCATGCCTAGGCGGCTTCGGCTTTCGGATTGCCAAGTTCCAGCTTCACGCGTTCTGCCAGCTGGCGTGACGTGAAAGGCTTGGCCAGGAAAGACACCGCGCGGTCGTCATCAAGCTGCTTGGCAAGATCGCGCTCGGCATAGCCCGATATGAAGATGACACGTGCGTGGCCAAGCAATTCCTTGGCTTCCCGGATCAGCGTCGGTCCATCCATGCCCGGCATGACGACGTCTGAAATTACCAGGTCGAAGCTTCCCGGATTGTCCTCGAGCACTTCCATCGCCTCTTCGCCATCGCAGGCTTCGGATACGTCATAGCCGCGTTTGCGCAACTGGGTCGCCGTGATCGCCCGCACACCGTCTTCGTCCTCGATCAGCAGGATGCGGCCACGTCCGGAAATATCCACCGGGCGATTGGCAAGCTTCTCGGCCTGCGTGATTTCGACCGGCGCCGGAATATCCTCGGCGCGCAGGGCCGGCAGATAGATCTGGAACGTCGTTCCCTTGCCCACGCTCGAGATCGGGCAGATATAGCCGCCCGACTGCTTGATGATGCCATAGACCGTGGCAAGGCCAAGGCCCGTGCCAACGCCAGCTTCCTTGGTTGTGAAGAACGGTTGAAAAATCTTGTCCATCACTTCACGCGGCATGCCGTGACCTGTGTCTTCCATTTCGATCAGCATATAGTCGCCGTCTTCGACAAAGCTGAAGCCCTTGGCTTGTGCATCCCTGCCTGTGGCGCGAGCCGTCCGGATGGTCAGCTTACCGCCATTATTGTGGCTGATCATCGCATCGCGCGCATTGGTGGCGAGGTTGATGATCGCCGTTTCAAGCTGGTTCTTGTCGGCCTTGATATGGGGCACGTCACGGCCGTGCTTCACTTCGATCTCGACGCGCTCGTCGAGGATCTGGCGCAGCAGGATGGAGAATTCGGACAGGAAGTCCGTCACGTTGAATATCTCGCGCTTGAACGTCTGCTGGCGGGCATATGCGAGCAGCATGCGGACCAGATCCTTCGCACGGATCGAGAATTCGTGGATCGATTTCAGATTGTTATAGGACGGGTCACCCACCGGGTGGCTCGTCATCAGGTCTTCATTATTGAGAATGATGCCCTGCAGCACATTGTTGAAATCGTGGGCCACACCGCCGGCAAGCTGGCCGATGGCCTGCATTTTCTCGCCATGCGCAAGCCGCAGTTCCAGCTCGCGCTGTTCGGTGATGTCGATGACATAGGCAACCGAAGGTCGGCCATTGCCATCCAGCGTAACGAACACGTTGACGTGGCGCGGCTCGCGGCCAGCCAGTTTCAGGCCAACAGGCTTGTCGATCGCATCAATCAGGGACGCGTTGAGGGCTTCCTGACCGTCTTCCGCGACAAACAGGTTTGAGAAATGGCCGCCCGGCGTGGCTTCGCCGCCCGTCATTTCCATCAGTGCACGGTTGGCGTCCAGTATGATCGCTCCATCCACGCCGTCGCCCTGCAGGCGCACAGCACCGAACGGCGCGTCGTCAAACATCGGATCGCCTTCGAGACGCGGCGGACGCGACGAAGAGGCAAAATTCAGGCGCTCTTCCTGGCCGTTCATGACCTGCTTGTTCGCAAGAATGATCGTGCGGCCAGCTGCTTCAGACCCGCGTCCGGCCCATGTCGTGATGGCCTGCACCGGCACTTCAACGCCATCGCGCGCGCGCAGCTGAATATCGGCACGGCCCGGCGCACCGGTCTTGCGGTCACGTGCCAGCATTTTCACGAATTCAGGGCGCATGATGTCGTCGATGCGAATATTCTTGGCCGATTCCGGCAAGCCCAGCATCTCGCGCAGCCATGAGTTGGCATAGGTTATCGTGCCGTCCGGACGGGCAGCGAAGAAGCCCATGGGCGCATCTTCGACGTAGAGTGATTTCATATCCGACGCGCCGGTTGCTTCCTGCTGGCCAGCGATCCGGCGAATACGCCAAAGAACGCGCTGGCGCGGCAAGGGCGACACGCCGATCTCGAACTGGGCTGGCACCTGCTCGGAGCCGATCGTGATCGGTGGCAGGACTTCCCGGCGAGCCTGACCCGCCTTGGCAGCCTTGGACAGGCGGTAGACAGGCGCAGCAAGCCCCGGGTTGGCACCGAACAGGCGATCAACCGTGACCGGTCCACCATCTGCCTGACCGATCATCAGGGCCAGTTGGCTAAGCTCGGCATAGGACTCGTTGGCGGCAACGGGCGCGCCGCCCTGATCTGTGATCAGAACGGACTCATCAAGCGCCTCGATCCAGCCGAAACGGGGCATATTGGTCTGTACGGCGCGCGCAGCTGATCCGCGCTCCGGAAACAGGCCGAGGAACCGGCCTGCCCCACGCACACTCCACAGCAGGAACACAAGGCCGCCGGACGCCATTGTTATAAGCAGAATCGGACCCGGCGCACCGGATGCCTTTGGCCATGCAAGCGCAACACTTGCGGCAGCAATGGAAATCAACAGGCAGCCCCAGAATAGAAGCTGCATGACGTCAATGCGGCCAGCCCACGCGGAAAGGCTTTCGCTGCCCGCGGTTTCGCCATCTTCGCCAGTATTGGCCGCCTGCGTCAGTTCCAGGGAATCCATGCGTATTACGTCTCCTGCACCGACAGCATCGCGACATGCCGGATCACTATACACTGATTCCGCCGGCACGTGGCCGACTCAGCCGTAGCGGAATCCTAGTGCACTTACTTTGACACGGCAAAGGTTAACGAAACCGAAAAAAGCGTTAAGACTCACTGTGGAAATTGCATAAACCTCATTTGATTCGGAGCCACCCATGACGCGTACCGCCTCAGCCATCGCCGCCATTCTGTTTCTGACTGCCTGCACCACACCGACGCCCCTGCCGGCCGCGGTCGCTGAGACGCCGCCCCCTGTCGAAACGGCCTCCGACACGGTCACCGATGAAAGCGCCCGCCTGAACGCATGGTTCGAGGCGAAATTCCTTGAAACGGTCGCCCGCAGCCCGATGACGCAGACCTATCTGGGCATCAAGGACGATTACGGGCAGTGGGATGACGAATCCGATGCCCACGCACTGGGAGACCTCGAACTGCAACGCGCCATCGTCGCGGAAATGAAGGCGACATTCGACTTCGACAAACTGGACCCGCAGGCAAAGCTGTCATGGCGGCTGGCCGAATATGAGCTGTCGCAGGCTGAAGCGGCGTTTCCCTTCCGCAGCCACGCCTATGTCTTCAACCAGATGTTCGGCGTACAGTCTGGAATTCCGGCCTTCCTGGTGAACCAGCACAAGATCTCAAGCCTGTCTGATGCCGAGGCGTATATTTCGCGGCTGGAAGGCATTCCCGCCTATCTCGGCCAGAATGTCGCCAATGCGCAGGCGTCTGCCGTCAAGGGCATCCTGCCGCCCCGCTTTGTTTATGACTATGTCCTGTCGGACTCGCGCGGCGTGATTACCGGCTATCCTTTCGTCGATGAAGGCAAAGACAGCCCGATCATGGAGGACTTTCGCGGCAAGATTACCGCTCTGGTCGATGCCGAAACCATCACGCAGGACGATGCTGAGGCGCTTATCGCCCGCGCGGTAACAGCGTTGCAGGACAGTGTCGGCCCTGCCTACGAGGCGGCCATTGTCGAACTTGAGGCCCAGACGGCTATGGCGACTGCAGATGACGGCGCATGGAAGCTGCCGGACGCAGACGCCTATTACGCCATGCGCCTGAACCAGATGACAACAACTGACATGACCGCAGACGAGATTCACGATCTTGGCCTGGCAGAGGTCGCGCGCATTCAGGACGAAATGCGCGGCATCATGAAACAGGTCGGCTTTACCGGCACGCTGAAGGAGTTCTTCGAGTTCACCCGCACCGACGCGCAATTCTTCAAGCCCGACACCGATGCAGGGCGCGCTGAATATCTCTCCGAAGCCACGGCTGCGATCGACGCCATGCGTGAAGACCTGCCCGAAGTGTTCAGAACCTTTCCGAAGGCCGACCTGATCGTGAAGGCAGTCGAGCCCTTCCGCGAACAGTCAGCCGGCAAGGCCTTCTACTCGCGCCCTGCCCCGGATGGCAGCCGCCCCGGCACCTATTACGCCAATCTCTACCGCATGGAGGATATGCCGACCTACCAGCTGCAGGCGCTGGCCTTCCATGAAGGCATTCCCGGCCACCACATGCAGATCGCGATGGCGCAGGAACTGGAAGGCATTCCGAGCTTCCGCAAATATGGCGGCTACACAGCCTACACCGAAGGCTGGGGTCTCTACTCAGAGTTTCTTCCGAAGGAAATGGGATACTACTCTGATCCCTATGATGATTTTGGCCGGCTGGCGATGGAGATCTGGCGCGCGGCGCGCCTCGTGGTCGACACCGGAATCCATGACAAGAAATGGACCCGCGAACAGGCCGTCCAGTACCTTCTGGACAACACTCCCAATCCTGAAGGCGACTGCCAGAAGGCCATCGACCGCTATATCGTGATGCCGGGACAGGCGACCGCCTACAAAATCGGCATGCTGAAAATCGTCACCTTGCGCGAAATGGCGAAAACCGAGCTTGGCGACCGTTTCGACATTCGCGACTTTCACGATGTCGTGCTGAGAGACGGCGCTGTTCCACTGGCCATTCTCGAGCAGAACGTACGGGCGTGGGTCGATGAAACAAAGGCAAACTAACGTCATGCGCAAGGGCCTGTTGAAACCGGCGGCGGCGGGGCTCAGCCTCGCCCTGCTGGCGGCGTGTTCGTCTGTTGTGGCGCCTTTGCTGAAGCCCAACGTAAGCACTGATATCGCTGAGGTGAAAGCAGGCGACTACGCACTCGACAAGACACATGCAGCCATCCTGTTCCGTATCAACCATCTCGGATTTTCCACCTATGTCGGGCGCTTCGAGCTCTATGATGCCAGCCTGACCGGCGATGCGAATGATCCGGCGAGCGCCAGCGTCGAGGCGGTGATAGACATGACCTCGCTGGATGTCGCCAATGAGACATTTGCAGCCGAACTCATGGGCCCCGATTGGTTCGATGCAGCCGCCTTTCCAGAGGCGGTGTTCAGATCCACCTCCGTGACGCTGACCGGAGACACGACGGCGTCCGTCTCAGGCGAGTTGACGCTGCACGGGGTCACGGCGCCGATCGCGCTGGATGCCACGTTCAATGGCGCCGCCTTCGATCGGTTGCGCGCGGCGGATGTGGTTGGGTTTTCTGCGACAACCCGGATCGACCGGACGCAATTCGGCGTCTCGAAATATTCCGGCCTGCTTGCCGATGAGGTGGAAATCGAGATCCAGGCTGAATTCATCCGGCAAACTACAGCGCAATAAAGGGAACATTATAGGTTTCACGGCGCTATCGCCTGAACGAACACATTTCGAACCAAGGGGGCTTGGCCATGCTGGCAGGATTCATTCAGGAAGTTTTCACCGTATCGGGCCTTTTCACGCTCCTGATGCTATTGATGTTGCAGGCCGTTCTTGGCTTCGACAACCTTCTTTACATCTCGATTGAATCCAAACGCGTCGGCGAGGAAAAGGCCCCAATGGTGCGGCGCTGGGGCATCGGCCTTGCAGTCCTGTTCCGAGTTGTATTGCTGTTCGTCATTGTCGCTCTGTTCGACGCGCTGGCCGAACCGCTGTTCGGGGTACACCTGACCGGCTTTTTCGTTGGCGAATTCACATTCCAGAGCCTGATCACGCTGGCTGGCGGTGCCTTCATCATCTACACGGCGGTCAAGGAGATCACCCACCTTCTCACCGTCGAGTTCATTGAGCACAGTGAAGGCGGGCGCCCCAAGACGGTCCTGCACGCCATCCTGATGATCGTGGCGATGAACCTGGTCTTCTCCTTCGACTCAATCCTGTCGGCGATGGCGATAGCCAACGACAAATCAGTCGATGCAGGCGGGAATATCGTGATCACCTATCAGGTTTGGCTGATGGCCATCGCCATTATTTCCTCGGGTATCGTGATGGCGCTGATGGCTGACGCAGTCGCAGATTTCCTGAAGAAAAACAGGATGTACGAGGTATTGGGCCTGTTCATCCTCTTCCTTGTCGGCGTGCTGCTGGTGACGGAAGGTGCACACATCGCCCATATGGCCATCTTCGGCTTCCCGATCGATGCGATGAGCAAGTCGAGCTTCTACCTCGTCATCTTCGTTCTGGTCGTGACGGATATCATTTCGACCAATTACCAGAAACGCCTGTGGGCGCAGAAGGAAGCAGAGATTCGGGGCGACGGGTCACCGGAAGCATCATGCGCCGGGGTAGATGAGCATATTGCGAGGAAACGGCCAGCGCGGTCCGCCTGATTTAACGAAGGGCCGGACCGCGTTTCGTAATGCGCAGGGCCATTTGAGCACCCTTGCGGCCGATCTGTGCCTCAGCGGCGACAGGGCCATTCCTGCCACCCGACAGCAGCTCTACGGGCTGGTCCGCCGGCAGACCCAGCAGCAGGGTCGATCCTGCCTTGAGGTCTGTCAGGCGCGACAAGGGCACGCTGAGGCTGGCGATACGGGCGGTGAGCACGGCGGTCATACCGGCGCCCGAAGGTGTGGGCGCAGGTGTGGCAGCGGTGGAGGCCGTGTGGGGTTGCGGTGGGGTCGGGACCAGGTCGAACAGGTCGTCGCTGGCCAAAATCATCCGCGCAGGCATCCGAACCGAATCGAACCGGATATCGAGATCGATCACATCAGCCTCGCCGGGCCGCGCGAGGGCGGCAGCGAAATCGGCATCGGTTTCAATACGTGAAAAACTGAGCGTCGGAGAGATGCCTGCCCCCAGCGGGCGTACAAGCCCCTCAAGCAGGGCGGCATCGAGTGGTGTGAGGTCACGTGGCGCAAACGGGCCGGGTTTACCGCCGCAGGCGCTTTCGATGAGCGCTGCCGCGAGCGGCGCACTCAGGCTGAGCATGGCAATGATCTCGCCATTGGGCGCCGCGAAGCAGGCAATGGCGCGGCCCGTTTCGCCGGAATGGGGTGCAAGTGCAGCAGCGAACGTGCCTGAGGACGCTTCGGTAACGGTCGCCGCCGCGCGAAGGCCGCAACCCTGACGGAATGCGAGCGACAGGCGCGCCGCGAGGCGCAAGGCATCCTCCGGCAGGTCAGCACGGGCTGTGGTTAAAGGCGTGTCGAGGTCAGGGATGGGGCGCGGCGTGATGGTTTTCGGTGGCGGTGGGGCAGGTTCGGGTTCCATGTCCGAAAGATCCGGGCGCAGGAGCGCCTCGATTTCGGCCGAGCTGAGCCGCTCGCGCAAGACGGGCTTGTGGGCCGATTGTTCGAAGGATTCAAAGCTTGTCGGCATATCCAGCATCACCGCGCTTTCACGCCTTGGAGACATGTCCCATCCGTCGTCAGCAGTGGCGGGCAGAGGTCGGTTCATGGGAGTGACGGGCTTCCGGTGGCTCAAACATCCATAATGGCCCCAAGAGGGTTAACGCTTGGTTAGTACTTTTCGCCCGCTGCAGTCATCTGAATATATCAGGTGCGGGCGGGCGTTAATGGATTCAGCAGCAAAGTTAAACAAGCACCGCTTGAGTTAAGGCCCTGATTACCTTCAAGTAAGGGAACGTTTGGACCTTGATGCGATCATCCCCTTAACGCACGAGGCACTACGCAGAATCGCCGCGGCGTTGGGTTGATGGGTAAAAAGGCGGCGGCACTTCCGAAAACCGGGAGGCCGCCGTTCTTCTATTTCACATTCAAATAAACTTGATCAGTCGTCGCGCAGGGTGCGTTCCTTGCGCTCGTGACGTTCTTGCGCTTCCAGGCTGAGCGTTGCCGTCGGACGCGCTTCGAGGCGACGCAGGCCAATCGGCTCGCCTGTCGCTTCGCAGAACCCGTAGCTGCCATCGCTGATACGACGCAGGGCACTGTCGATTTTAGAGATCAGCTTACGCTGGCGATCGCGTGTACGCAGTTCCAGGGCCTTGTCGCTTTCAGCAGACGCCCGGTCGACCACATCCGGCAATGAACCGGACTCGTCCTGCAAATTGTGGATGGTTTGTTTTGCGCCGTCGAGAATGTCCGCCTTCCAGTTCTCAAGCAGTCGCCGGAAGAAAGCCAGCTGTCGCTCGTTCATGAACTCCTCGTCATCGGAGGGGCGGTAGTCGTCTGACAGTTCAATACTCATAGCAGACTCCTTAAATAGGATGGGCTCGATATAGAGCGCCCAGCGATTCATCGCAATCGTCAGCGCGCAGTTATTTTTTCCAATGTTTTCAGTCAATTGTGGCGATTTCACGCATAAATGGTGGTAATGTGACATAAAGAATAGGTGCAAAAACCACCATTCCGGCCGCGATTAGCAGACCAAGGCTTGATCTTTAGGGCGAGCCCGCGCTCTATGAAACTTCGTCCAAAGTGCAGCTTTCGCAACGGTTTCAGTGCCCATGGCCCGCCGACGGAAAAGATCAATACGCTCCTCCGGTTGGATGCAGGCTGTGATTTTCAACTCACTGCTCATTCTCATACCGGTCATCGGTGCGCAGATACTCGGTGGGGCCTTTTCAGGCGCCACCTTCTCTGATGCGCCCTCTGTCGAGGCGATCGACCAGACACGTCACAACATGGACGAAGCCTTCACCGCGATGTCCCCGCGCAATGCATCGGACAAATACAAATTCTGGCACGATATCGTCTCACGCGAGTTGACTGCACGTGATGTAACGGCCGCACGCGGCTTTCTCATGACAGCCCCGCAAATGCTCAGCCGGGACGAAGTGAAAGAGCTGATGGTGGCCGCCGATTCCGAAGTGACCGGCACCGAGGATGAACGCATCGCCATGGCCGCCCTCCGCAAACTGCCGGTCGAGGTCAGCCAGCGATTTGCCGCCGCGATGGGATCTGCCCGCAACATGAACACGCAAGTTGAACCAAACGAAGACGATGGCGAGGGCACACCGAGCGAAGCCGCGGCAGAAGGTGACCAGGCTGAGGAAGGCGACGACACACCCGTCGCCGAGGCCCGCTTCGCGCTGCTGGGAACACATGCCGACCTGGCCAACCATTCCGAGCGCTGGCTTGCGGGCGACCGCGTCGACAAGCTGGTGCTGAAGATAACCGGCATCGGACTGGCACAGGCCGCGCAACCAGACGCCGATGTCGAAGCGAATGTCCGTGCCCTGTCCATCCTGAAGTCGGCGCGCCGATCGCGTCGAATCACGCCCGAATTTACGGAATATCTGACCGACCGGTTGAATGATGCGCTGCCGGACGATGTCCTGCAGCCCGCCCTGAAAGACGCATTCGCGGAGCTGGCCACGACGAAGGTACGGGTTGACCGCGTGCGAACCGCTTATGAAGGCGCCATCGACCCGAAGGGTTTGGCGCGGCTGGAAACGGACCTCGCCCAGATCGACCGTATTGGATCGCTGACCAGTCCGTCTGCCGCCGTGACGCTGATCGAACAGGTAAAAGACAGCGCCGACCTACGCCGCGTGCGCCTCATCGCCGAGGCTGGCGGCGAACGGTCCGTCGCGCTGGTCAAGCAAATGGGGCCAAACGCCCTGCGCATTGCCGATACAGGTGTGCGCTGGACGCGCGAACTGGTACTGCAATTCATGGGCCTGACGGCTGCCGGCCTGATCATGTTCTGGGTGACGCTGTCGACGTTCCGACGCAACATCCGCCGACGCCCCCGCATGGAAGCACCTCAATAACGCCTCAGGCGAGGCCGAAGGCGCCCTTGATGCCGTCAATCAGCAACTGAACCGACAGCGCCGCAAGGATGACGCCGAGGATGCGGGTCATTGCCCCGGCCACGCTGGCTCCCATGAGGCGCACAAGCGGACCTGCCGCCAGGAAGATCACCAGCGTGAGCAGGAGATTGAGACCGATCGCGGACAGTACGACCGCCTTCTCTGTCCAGTCCGTCGCGCCCGACATGTAGAACATCGCGGTGGCAATAGAGCCCGGACCGGCAATCATCGGAATGCCGATAGGAAAAACTGAAACATCGTCCAGCTCTGTATTGGGAACATGACCGCCCATCACTTCCTCTGCACGATGCTCGCGGCGTTCGGTGCGTTTCTCGAACACCATGTCGAGCGCGATCAGGAACAGCAGCACACCGCCCGCAGCACGGAAGGCATCAATCGAGATGTGCATTGCGCCGAGAAGCCATGAACCGCCAAAGGCAAAGGCGAACATGATGATTGTCGCGACGAATGTGGACTTGAACGCCATCTTCCGGCGATAGGCAGCATCGCCCTGCGCCGTCAGCGTCGCAAAGATGGGCGCCACCCCCAATGCATCGATCAGGACGAAAAAGGTGACGAAAGTCGCGGTAAAAAGGGAGATAAGTTCTGCGCTCATGCGCGAGGCCCCTAATCCCTCTGGACGGCAGCGTCGAGGATTTCCTGCACAAGCGGAGAAACTTTGACAGCGCCGGTAGAGGCCGAAAATTGTGAGAGATCCGCCGCACCGGAGGCAAGCGCCACCATCATGCGGTGACCGCGAAGGCGCTGGAGCAGCCCGTCATTGCCGCGATGCCCGTCTGCGGTCGCGGTGCGACCATCCCCAAGATCAACCACGACGCCATCGCCCTGTCCCGCTTCAAGGCGTGTGATAGCCTCGTCGAGGCCAAGGCGGGTATCGCCGGACTGTGTACGTGCGCGCATGAGGCTGCCATCCGCCATCAGCTGCTGCCCGCCGCTTCCGCCGACATCAGCTTGCGACAGCGGCTGAGCGCCCGATACAGGTCAGCCGCCGCCACATCTGCAGAGATTTCTAGCACGGATGCACGCTCTTCTTCACTCGAACCGGCCGCCAGAAGGGCCGCAACGGCCTCAGCCGTTTGCGTATAGGCCGGGCCTTCTGTCTCGCCCAGCAAGTACATCTGCATGATCGCGAAATAGACGCGCCGCACAGGCGTCGTCGCCTCATTGGGACGCAGGATATCCTTCTCCCGCAAGACACGGGCCTGGTTTTCCAGAAGCAGCACGCCCCGCCGGTCGCCATTTCGGACGACAGCGCCATTGACGACAAATGTCTCGCCAGGCTTCAGGGACAGCTTCAAGGGCATCGCAAGCGAATCCGATCCTGCTTAATTCGATGAATTTTGCAGAAAGGCGTTAACGCTTGATTGCCAAGCGTTAATCCTGACGAAAACGCTGGCAGGCTGTTGTCGGGATATTGTGCCATGCGCCCGTTATCATCGGGCATTTTGGATCATACGGCCTGCACCCATCCTGAGAAACCTTTCCTGCGTGGGAATGGCAGGTCAGGGACGGGCGCGACGCTTAGCTGAAGCTGGTGCTCTGTGGCGGCGCGCATGGCCAGTCCCTTATACCACAGGCCCGTGACGTCGCGAAGCAGTTTCCGTAAGGGAACGGCGCGATTACCACTTTTTCACGGAATGTCAGTCTTCCCGCAACGTCAAAGCTTGCTCCGCGAAGTACGGAGCCTATTGTGGCAACCGGACACGAAAAGAGGACCCGGCCCCATGCGTTTTGAAGGCACCAAGGATTACGTCGCCACAGATGACCTGAAAGTGGCCGTGAATGCCGCCATCGCGCTGGAGCGCCCCCTTCTGATCAAGGGCGAACCCGGCACCGGCAAGACCGTGCTGGCCATCGAGGTTGCCAAGGCACTCGGTTGCGAGCTGATCGAATGGCACATCAAGTCCACCACCAAGGCCAATCAGGGCCTCTATGAATATGACGCCGTATCGCGCCTGCGCGATGGCCAGATGGGCGAAGAGCGCGCCAAGGACGTCAAGAATTACATCAAGAAGGGTAAGCTGTGGGAGGCGTTTACCGCCAAGAAGCGCCCTGTCCTGCTGATCGACGAGATCGACAAGGCCGACATCGAATTCCCGAACGACCTTCTGCAGGAACTCGATCGCATGGAGTTCTTTGTCTACGAGACGAACGAAGTCGTGAAGGCGAAGGTCCGCCCGATCGTGATCATTACCTCGAACAATGAGAAAGAACTGCCGGACGCCTTCCTGCGCCGCTGCTTCTTCCACTTCATCAAGTTCCCGGACGAAGAGACGATGCGCGAAATCATCGACGTGCACTTCCCGGAGATCAAGAACAAGCTGGTTGGCGACGCGCTGACCACGTTCTACGCCATGCGCGAACTGCCGGGCGTGAAGAAGAAGCCATCGACCAGCGAACTGCTCGACTGGCTGAAGCTTCTCATGAACGAGGATATCGATCTCGAGACCCTGCGTGAGAAAGATCCAGAGCGCCTGACGCCGCCGCTGCATGGCGCGCTGCTGAAGAACGAGCAGGATGTTGCCTTGTTCGAGCGCCTCGCGTTCCTCTCGCGCCGTCAGGATGGCGCCGGTGGCGGCCGCCGCGGCCCGGCGGGCTGAGGTCAATTCAGAAAGCATGTTGAAATTGAAAGAGGCGGGTCTTTTGGGAGACCCGCCTCTTTTCATTCTGCAATGTGTCAGCTCATTCGATACTAGTGCCCGAGAATGTCCATCTCGGCCTGGGCTTCTTCGCGTTCGAGCGCGTTGGCGCGCTTGTTCACGTCCTCACGGCTTTTCAGGAAGTCAGCCATTTTTGATTTGTCGTAGCGCTCGTCGAGCCAGGTCTTCACCGCAATACTGATCCAGATCACATGAAACAACAGGCCGAAGCCGATGGCGACGAGACCCGGAATGGGACCAATATGAGCCCGGCGCACGAATTGCGACCACGTCTCCACATCTGTCGGATGAATGGCGATCTTGGCGAAATAGGCGGCCCCGAGAATGGCAAACAGCCAGCCGTAATTGCGACGCAAACGCCGGCCGATCGCCCGGATATTGGATATCCGGTATTGCGGCTTTTCGTAGTCATCAGACAGCGCCGTGCCCCGGTCGATCGGGATACGTGCACCTTCCCCGCGCAACATCGGCACGTAGAAGGCAATTTCCAACACGCGCGCCCGAAAGCGCCAGACATAGAAAAACCGGTAGCGGCGTGATTCAAGCGTCAGGAAGACAATGCAGAGCGCACCGACGAGCACGATGGGAAACGGCGAGGCCTGCGCGCTGGCGAAAGCAACCGACAGGCCAATGCCAGTCGAGATGACGGCCCAGTTGGTGGTCTGGTCAAGGCGCTGGCGCCAGACGGTCGAGCGGTACACTTCGGCGCGGTAAAGGTGGGCAAGCGCGCCCACTTCCTTGCTGCCGCAAATGGCCTCTGGCGGGTCGCCGTCCGGATCGGCAAGATCATCGTGAAATTCAGTCATGGTCGACTCTTATGAACTGGTTCAATGGCGACGGGAAGCCTGCCTTACAATCTGTCTCATCTGCTAATTCCGGCAATAGCCAAGCGTCGCAATCGGACCGTAGCCTTCCAGCGCATTGCGCACGTGGCGCGTGTCGCCTGAATCAGCCTCCGACCGGATCCGCCCGGTCAGCAGGCTGGCATTGCCGGTGATCCGCGCCCGCCACAGGGCATAGCGCAAACTGTTCGGCGCGGGTGTCAGGACGACAGCGCGGTCAAACCCGGCCAGATCGCAGCGCTGCATGGACAGTTCAGCCAGCGCATGACCGAAATCACCTTTCTCGAAATCATCCCCCAGGCCGCCACGGGTGGACTTGGTCTGCGCCAGATCGAACATGGCCGCCATCAGGCGGCGCTTGGTGGGATCGTCTGGTGCGAGACGCACACCCGCGGCCATGACTTCCGGCCGGCCGATATTGAACGGCGCGGTTCCGGCGCGGGCGCGCTGTTCAAACCCGTTCCAACCGGCCTCTGCGACCACTGCCTGCGCCTGATCCCTGGCATAGTCGATGGGCGGTGTGCGATGACGCGCGGTGGTGCCCATGCGCATTTCCCACACCTGCAAGAGTGTACGATTACCCGTGCGGCTGACCGTTTCCAGGAATGTCGGCTGCAGACGCGCCTGTTTTTCAGCCGGCAACGCCCCTGCAGCGTCCCAGATCACTTCAAACATGCATTTGGCTTCGTCCGGCCCAGTACAGGCCGTTGGCGCAGCTTGGGCCAGCGGCACCAGCAACAGGCTGGTCAACAGGATCAGGATTGCCTTCAACATGGCCTGATTTCTAAGCCATGGCGGGTGAACCGGACATGAGTGCCCTGCTTTTCGCTGCGTCAGCTTGGACACAGGCCACAAGGCGCGTTATCTTTTTCTGCCAGACAAGAAAGACGCCCCATGTTCCTCAACTTCTTCAATGAACTGCGTGAAGCCAAAGTGCCGGTCACGCTGAAGGAATACCTGATGCTGATGGAGGCGATGGACAAACAGGTCATCGATATGGAGGTGACTGACTTCTATTACCTGTCGCGCGCCGCCCTGGTGAAAGATGAGCGCAATATCGACAAGTTCGACAAGGTGTTCGGCCACGTCTTCAAGGGCCTGGACAGCATGGCGGATGCCGTCGACGTGACCGACATTCCCGAGGAATGGCTGCGCAAGATGTCCGAGAAATTCCTGAGCAAGGAAGAGATGGACGAAATCGAGGCCATGGGCGGCTTCGAGAAGCTGATGGAGACGCTGCAAAAGCGCCTCGAAGAGCAGAAGAAGCGCCATGAAGGCGGCAACAAGTGGATCGGTACCGGCGGCACGTCGCCGTTTGGCGCCAATGGCTACAATCCGGAAGGCGTTCGCATCGGCCAGGAGAAATCCCGCCATCGCCGCGCCGTGAAAGTGTGGGACAAACGCGAATTCAAGAATTACGACGACAATGTCGAGCTTGGCACCCGCAACATCAAGGTGGCGATGAAGCGCCTGCGCAAATGGGCCCGCAAGGGTGCGCCGGACGAACTGGACCTCGACTCGACGATCCGCAACACGGCGCGCCGCGGCTATCTCGACATCGAGATGCGCCCGGAGAAACGCAACGCGGTGTCAGTGTTGCTGCTGCTCGATGTCGGCGGTTCGATGGACCCCTATGTGCGGATCATGGAAGAGTTGTTTTCGGCGGCGAAATCCGAGATCAAGAACCTCGAATACTATTACTTCCACAACTGCCCCTATGAGGGCCTGTGGAAGGACAATCGGCGCCGGATGAACAACCGAATCCCGACCTGGGACGTGCTGAACAAGTTCCCGTCCGACTACAAGGTCATCGTCGTCGGCGACGCCACGATGAGCCCGTATGAGATCACCTATGCGGGCGGCTCTGTCGAACACTGGAACGAGGAAGCTGGCGGCATCTGGCTGCAGCGTTTCGTCCAGCGCTTCCCGAACCTTGTCTGGTTGAACCCGGTCAAGGAAGGCGCGTGGGAATATACCGGCTCGATCAAGCTTATCCGTGAGCTGATTGGCGAGCACCGCATGTTCGAATTGACGCTGTCTGGTCTTGACGAAGCGATGAAAGAGCTTGGGCGCTAGGATTTACACGCGCCGCCACTTGCCATCTACTTGTCTGCAACAAGAAGCAGAAACGGGAGGCCCGCACATGGCGCGGATCAAGGCAAATGGCATCGAGATCGAGTATGAGGAGACCGGGTCGCCCAACGACCCGATGATGCTGCTCGTCTCCGGCTTTTCCGGACAGATGACCCGCTGGCCTGACAGCCTGAAGCGCGGCCTTGCCGATGCAGGACGACGGATCATCACGTTCGACAATCGCGATATCGGCCTCAGCACGGAGTTTTCCGGCGTCGTCCCGCCCGCGCCTCGCGATATCGTGAGCGCGATCTCCAGTGGAAAAGCGCCACAAGACGTGGTGCCCTACCTGCTGGAAGACATGGCGGCAGACGCCGCTGCACTGATTGCAGAACTTGGCGCGGACAAGGCGGACATCATGGGGGTCTCCATGGGTGGCATGATCGTGCAACTGATGGCGCTCAACCATCCGGACCGCGTCCGCACGCTGATCCCGGTGATGACCACATCCAGCGCGCCCGACCTGCCCCGCAGCACGCCGGAAGCGCAGGCCGCGCTGACCGCCGTGCCCGAATCGCGCAGCGCAGACGCGCTCGCAGAACTTGCGGTCAAGTCGCGCCGCGTCATCGGCTCGCATGACGATATCCGCTCGACTGATGATGTTATCCGAGCGCAGACGAAGGCAGATTTCAACCGGTCAGACCGCCCGATGGGTGTTGCCCGGCAATATGCAGCCATCGTTGCGCAGCCCGGCTGGCATGACCGGCTCGGCAGCATCACCCACCCGACCCTCGTGCTGCATGGCGCGATGGACCCGCTGATCAGGGCCGATGCCGGGCGCGACATCGCAAGCCGCATCCCCGGCGCGGAACTCGAAGTCATCGAAAAATGGGGCCACGACCTGCCAGACAGGATCGTGCCGACATTGCTGAACCGGATCATACCGTTCCTGGGCCGCTGGGTGCCGGAAGAGGCGATCCTGCCCCAATGAGCGAGACAGAACCCATCCTTGCACGGCAGGAAAAGAGTGTCCTGATCGTCACCATCAACCGCGCGTTTGCCCGCAACGCCGTGGATCGCGACGCGGCCAAGGCCCTCTATGACACGTTCAAGGCGTTCGACGCGGACGAAGCCCTCTCCGTCGCCATCCTTACCGGCGCTGATGGCAATTTCTGCGCAGGGGCAGACCTGAAGGCCGTCACGCAGGGCAAGGGCAATCCCGTGCGCGCCGATGGTGACATGGGTCCGATGGGCCCCTCACGGCTGGAACTCTCCAAACCGGTCATCGCGGCTGTCGAAGGGTATGCCGTCGCTGGCGGGCTGGAGCTTGCCCTCTGGTGTGACCTGCGTGTCGTGTCAGAGACGGGGCGGTTCGGCGTGTTCTGCCGGCGCTTTGGCGTGCCGCTGATTGATGGTGGCACGATACGGCTGCCGCGCCTGATTGGCGCTTCGCGCGCGATGGACATGATCCTGACGGGCCGTGAAGTGGCGCCCGACGAAGCGCTTTCCATCGGATTGGCCAATTACGTGGCCCCGGCAGGCGGCGCGCTGGACCGCGCCTTACAGCTGGCCAATGACATTGCCGCCTTCCCGCAGACCTGCATGCGCGCAGATCGCCTGTCTGCGATGCGCCAGTGGAGCCTCGACATACCCACGGCACTGAAGGTGGAAGTGGAAGGCGGCATGGCCGTCCTGAAATCCGGCGAGACAGTCAGGGGCGCAACCGCCTTTACCCAGGGCAAGGGCCGGCACGGCAAATTCTGACGGTCAGGCCGGGTGGAGGCGGAACCAGTCCGCCCGGGTCATCTCCCACACCAGGGACGCGCGCGTCGTGCCATCCGGCCTCGTACTCTCCACCTCGCCCCTTCGGGTGAAGCCTAATCCGTCCAGCATGCGCTGGGTCGGCTTGTTTTCATGGCTCGCCGTTTCGCAAATCAGGTCGAGGTGAAGCGCCTCGAACATCCAGGCGAAACTTTCTGCCGCTCCGCGCGCGCCCTTGCCCTGGTGATGCAATGACGGATGCAGCGCGCCGCCAAGTTCGCCCGCCGCCCACTGCGGCCAGACCTGAATGTCGCTATACCCGAGGATGCTGGCCCCCTCCCCGCGCACGAAGAGCAGGCCTTCGCCCGCTTGGCGCTCGGCGAGATGATCTTCGATGAAGGCGCGCACGCTCGCCTCGGTCAAAGGCCGCGGCAGCGTGTAGATCGGCGCGTGAACCGCCGGATCGGACAGCAAGGCCAGAAGCGGTGGCGCATCATCCAATGTCGCCAAGCGGGAAGCATCAGGCATTATTCCGAGATGCGTGACCTCTCGCACCGCTGACCGGATCGCATTGATGCGGCTCATCGGCACCTCAACGCGCGTGATCGGAATTCCTTCGGCCATTGTCGTGCACTCACCTATTGGAAGCGGGCGGGGGGAATGCCCCCTGCGGATTTCAGGTTACGCCCTGGTCTGAATCCCGCAACCGTGCCCCCACGTGATTGACCTTTCCAGAGTTCCCGCTCAAAGCGTGAACATGACCGATGCCCCCGCCTCCCGCAAACACGGCAAGAATGCTTTCCTGTTCGTCCTGGTAACTGTCGCCATCGACATGCTGGCCTTTGGGCTGATTATCCCGGTCATTCCAAGCCTGGTTCAGGACATGCTGCATGTGCCGCCGGAAGACGCCACAATCTGGCTTGGCCTGCTGGCAGCCACCTATGCCCTGATGAACTTCCTGTGCGGGCCGACGGTTGGCGCCCTGTCGGACCATTTTGGCCGGCGATTGGTCCTGCTCGTCTCGATTGGTACGCTGGCCATCGACTTCATCATCATGGGTTTTGCCAGCTCGATCTGGCTATTGTTCATCGGGCGGGCCCTGTCCGGCGTGTCGGGCGCGACCTATTCCACCGCAAACGCCTATATCGCCGACGTCACGGAGCCGGCAGACCGTGGGCGCGCCTTCGGCATGATCGGCGCAGCGTTCGGCTTCGGTTTCGTGTTCGGGCCTGTGCTTGGCGGATTTCTCGGCGAGATCAGCCCGCGCGCGCCGTTCTTTGCGGCCGCCGGCCTTGCAGCAGTCAATTTCTGCTACGGTTTCTTCGTGTTGCCGGAATCGCTGGCCAGGGCTGATCGGCGCCCCTTCAACATCATGCGGGCCAATCCATTCGGTGCCGCCAGGCACTTTGCCAAACTGCCCCAGATTTCATGGTTCCTGCTGGCAGCGGGCATCTACTTCCTCGCGCACACTGTATTCCCCGCGACATGGTCGGTGCATGGCGAGATCCGCTACGACTGGAGCCCGAAAGAGATTGGCTTCTCACTAGGCCTCGTGGGGGTGGGCGCTGCGGTTGTTCAGGCGGGCCTGATGGGCTTCATCCTGAAGCGGATCGGCACGGTTCGTACAGCGCTTCTGGGCATGTCCATCAATGCGCTGGTGATGTTTGCCTACGCTTTCGCGGGACAAGCCTGGATCGTGTATGCCATCATTCCAATTGGCGCGCTGGGCGGCGTAGCCGGCCCGGCCATCAACTCATTGATGTCAACGCTGACACCGCGCAATGCACAAGGCGAGTTGCAGGGGGCAAGCTCCAGCCTGAATTCGTTGGCGATGATATTCGGCCCGCTCGCAATGAATGGCGCGCTCTATTACTTCACTCGCGACAGCGCCCCATTTGAATTTGGTGGTGCAGCCTTCCTGCTGGCGGCCCTGCTGACCCTGCTCGCCATTGTGCCGTTCATGCGCGGTGTGCGTGAGAACCGGGGCGCCCTGCCAGCAACCGCAGAATAAAAAAGGCGATCCGGCTCAGGCCGGACCGCCAGATGGTTTGAAATTCGGTTCAGATTGCGAAAGCGCTAGCCTTTGCTCTTCATGAGCAAGCCGGCAATCACGCCAACCACGCCACCACCAACGCCGCCTTCGAGCAGGCTGTTAATGATGTTCATCGGCGATGTTGCTCCGGCTGCCGCGTCTCCCAGAACCTGCACATTGCCAGCGTCGAGACCGTAATGTGCGCCAATTCCGCCAAGAATGCCGCCGATGATGCCACCGGTGCCACTGCCTCCGGTCAGCTTCGAAACGATTGGTCCAAGCACCGTGCCACCGACGGCGCTCAGAATGAGCGGTAGATATTGTTCCATAGTTTTTGCCCTCCCATGGGTCTTGATTGGAAGCTCTTGTCGGCCTCTCACCAGGGAGACAACCCCGTTTCCAAAGTCAGGTCCAGCCATTTTGACACGTTTGCAACTGTTGCAACTTGCCGGACACACGGGCAAAGAACGCCAAGATGACCCACCAGCGCCCTGCCCTTTTTCTTGACCGCGATGGCGTTATCAACGTCGACAAGGGCTATGTCAGCAAGGTGTCCGACTTTGAATGGATCGAAGGCGCCGCCGAGACAATTGCTGCTTTCAAGGCGCGCGGATGGTTCGTTTTCGTCGTCACCAATCAATCCGGGATTGCACGCGACTTCTATTCCGAACACGACATGCACACATTGCATGAATGGATGCTGGGCGAACTTTCCGAAAAGGGCGCCCTGATCGACCGCGTTTACTATTGCCCCTATCATGAAGAGGGCGAAAACCCGCGTTATCGGCGCGACAGTTTCGATCGCAAGCCAAAGCCCGGCATGCTTTTGAAGGCGATGGCCGACTTCCCCGTGAAGCGAGAAGCCAGTTTCCTGATTGGAGACAAGCAGACCGATATCGACGCCGCCCGCGCGGCGGGCGTGGCCGGCTTCCTGTTCAAGGGCGGCGACCTGTTGCAATTCTCAGAGTGGACACTCGCAGGGTTCGAGGAAGGCAATCGCGGATGAAGCCGATTGGCATCATTGGCGGCATGGGCCCTGCCTCGACCGTGATCTATTACGAAACGCTGTGTGAACTCGCTCGCGCGCGTCATGGTGGAAATGCCAGTGCCCGCGTGATGATCGATGCGCTCGATTTCGGCGAGGTTCAGGCGCTGCAGCAATCCGGCGCATGGGACGAGGCCGGACGGCAATTGGCCGAAGCAGGCCAGCGCCTCGAAAGGGCTGGCGCAGGACTTGTCGTTCTGGCCACCAACACGATGCACAAGGTGGCTGTGCCCCTGCAGCAAGCCCTCAGCGTTCCCTTCATCCACATCATCGACGCAACAGCCGCGCGCTTGCGGTCTGATGGCCGCAGCATGCCTGCCTTGTTGGGCACACGCTACACGATGGAGGAACCGTTTTATCCCGATTACCTCGCCAAGGCGTTCGGCGCATTGCCACTGGTGCCGGAAACCCCCGAGCGCGACGATGTTCACCGCATCATTTTTGATGATCTGGTGAAGGGCATCGTCACGCCGGAAACAACCCGCCGCTTTGTCGAAATCACGCAGGCGCTGATGCAGCGCGGGGCCGACAGCGTGATCCTTGGCTGTACGGAAATCGGCCTGGTGCTGACCGATGGGAATTCTGCCCTACCCGTCTATGACAGCGCCCGTATCCATTGCGAGGCCGCGATGGACCTGGCCTGCGCCTAGACAGGCTTCAGCGTTTTCGGGTCCAGCCCGCCCATCTTGCAGACTTCTTTCCACTCCGAGGCCAGCACGGGCTGCACGGATAGACGGAAAGACTTCACAAGGCTCATCTCGGCCAGCTTGGGGTTCGCTTTCACGTCTTTCAGCGTCACCGGCTTCGGCATGTCGGCCAGTGCGCGAATGTGGACACAGTCCCAGCGCGCGTCATCGGTCGTGGTATCCGGCGCGCTGAGGGTGCTGACTTCGCAGACACCAACCACTTCGAGGCCCTTGTTCGAGTGATAGAAAAAAACCTGATCGCCGAGCTTCATGTCACGCATGAAATTGCGCGCCGTATAGTTGCGAATGCCGGACCATTCCTCGCCCGCATTGCCTTTTGCCTTTTGCTCGTCCCAGCTCCAGGCATCGGGTTCGGATTTCATCAGCCAGTATTTCATCAGGGGTCTCCGGTCATGTCCGATCAAGGCTTGATCTAGGGGGCGCCGGGCGATCCGTCCACCCGGGCGAGGTCAGGCAAACCCTGTAATCGCCGCGCGTACCAGCCGGTCATAGACTGGCCAGCCCTTGTAGTCTGCAAGGTCAGGGTCGATCCCCTCCCACGCTGCCATGAAAGCCTGGCGGTGAAATGCGTCCGGAAGGGCCGCTGATAACGGGTCCATGCAGACGCGAATCGTGAAAACGACAGCGCCTGTCTCAGGGAGTTTCGAGATGGTCTGCCGCTCGACCCGGAAGTGCAGCAAATCAAGCGCGGCCTCGTCGGGCGTCGCACGCGCCATGGCTTTCAGTGGCGCGCTGCTGGGCGTGAACCGCGCCGGCCCCGCCTGAACCGTCCAGTTGAAGCGCTCAAGTACATTGCCCGGCCGCAGCGCGTCGAACATGCGTGAAATGCGTGACACCAGTCCCGGATTGGCGCCCGGCACCGTGCGGTGCAGCCCGGCCAGTGGCTGCCCGGTCTTTTCCGCCAATGACCAGTAGGTCGGCGCCACCAGGCTTGCGGCGCGCAGCACCCATTCCCCGCTTTCGTCCGGCAATAGGATGCAGAGATCATCGGAAACGCGTGAGGCGGCGTGCTCTATCGGGCTGTCCCACGTCTCATGCCCGTTGCCCGTTACATCCAGAACAGCGTGCGCGGCTTCAGCAATGGCGTCAGGCGCGCCCGTATCGGCAAATACCTGCGCCCGGTGCGTGCGCATCAAAATGGTCTTCTCGGGCAACCAGGCTGCGGCCTCACTGTCCGGCACCAGCCATTTGTCCGGATCAATGGGCTTCAGGCCGGGCGCGAGGCTCAGTGGTCCTGCAAGGTATGGCAGGTAGGGCGGTGTACGCATGGTATCAGGCTGCGCGGGCAGCGCCCCAGCTGACAAAGCCCGCCACTTTCGGCGTCGATGGCAGGTACATGGTCTCGGCGTCTTCCAGCGTGAAACCTGCTTCCGTGAACAGGGCCCCGACATCGCGTGTCAGGTGACAGCCGCCCGCGAGCGGCTTCCAGATCGGTTCGATCCGGCGTTGCCACTTGGCGACGTTCTCGTCCGGTGCCAGTCCGTGCTCGGAGAACAGGACGCGGCCTTCGGGCTTCAGCACACGGCGCGTCTCGGCCAACGCGGCCTTCCAGTCAGGGATCGTGCACAACACGAACGTGATGACGACCGTATCGATCGAATTGTCTTCAAGCGGAATAGCCTCCGCGCCAGTCTGCAGGAATTCGATCTTGCTGCCGATGCCCAGGGCCCCTGCCTCGCGGCGTGCCTTTGCCAGCATGCCGGGCGACGGCTCCAGTGCGAACAGGCGGTCGACCTTGTTGGCATCATACATCGCGAAATTGGTGCCGGATCCGCACCCAAGCTCAAGCACGCGGCCCTCTGCCTTCGGAACAACTTTCTCACGCTGCTTCATGATCGGCTTGGTGCCACAGGCACACGCAATCATGTTCGGGACGACATAACGCTCCCAGGGATTCATTTCAGCCACCGTTCGTCGACTGGAAACCCGGATAGGTTCCCTTCTGGATCAGCGATTTTGTCGACTCGGTCGGTCGGGCGACAAGCGCATCCTGGGTGATGTTAACATTATATTCGAAACCGTCACCCATTGGCTGATAGGTGGCCGAGCCATATTGCGCATCAATCCCGAAGCGCTGGCCCTGCTTCTCGGCAAGTGCATGCACATCAAGGCCGGGGTTCTGCGACAGCGCCATGCCGTTCGTCTGTGCGTCGGTGACCGCTTCAGATGAAAACCGGCGGGCATTGCGTCCCTCAAGATATTCGAGCCGATAGATGGAATCATAGCCCAGCATGTTGGCAACCGGTTTGAACTTGATGACTTGCGCGCCAATCTCGAACTGGTCGCCGCGCAGAACAGGCTGCTCGCCCGTCGCTTCCAGCAATTTCATACCGTCGGAGAAGGTGACATCAACATGGTAGGCACCGGGCGTTCCGGCCACTTCGGCGAATTTGATGTTCGCCACATCGCGCTCAAACGTCAGGCGTTTATAGGTCTGAAGATTCAAACCCGCAAAGGCCACCACGCCGGCCAGACCCAGGAACCCGACGCCGAACAGGAGACGTCCACCGCCTGCAAGCGGTTTGAGTTTGGCAAGTTTTCCGAAGCCGGCAAACATCAGCATCAGGCCAATAACCCCCGCCACAGCGGGCAAAATCCACCAAATCAATCCCATCCCAAGTCTCCATTTTATTTTCGGACCGCCCACCCGCTGGCGCGTTTCAGTATCTCTGACTTATATCAGCCCGATAGCAAGACGACAGCAACCTTGTTCAGTCCGACTGCCTTGCCCGCGATTTACGCAGCATGAACGGTCAGGGCGCCAACTGCGTTCCATGCGACATAGGCCGCGACGACAAGGATCATGACGGCAAAGGCCGACCGGGCCGTCCGCACGCGGCCTGACAGGGCCCGTGAGATGGCGATGCCGACAAGTCCGCCCACAGCGCCTCCTGCCAGTAGCAGAAGCACGAGACGCGCGTCCACCAGGCCGGAAATCGCGTAATTGGCAGAAGTGGCCGCGCCGAACAGCGCCACCGACACAAGCGAGGAGGCCGTTGCATTCGACATCGTCATGCCAGCCGCCAGCATCAGGCCTGGCACGATCAGGAAACCGCCGCCGATCCCGAAAAAGCCTGCCGCCATGCCGACGACAAGCCCGAGCGGTGCAATCCGCATCGTGATTGAAGGCGTCAGGTGCACATCAGGGTCCCCGGCGAAGGCAGGCTTGCGGAACATGGACAGCGCAATCGCGGCCATCGCGATGGAAAAGGCAAGCAGCAGCTGGCTACCATCAATCTGTTTGGCAATCGTCGATCCGGCGATCGATCCGATAAAGCCGGACAGCGCAAAGACGATCGCGCAAGGCCATTTTACCGTGCCGCCCCGCCAGTGTCCGATCAGGCTGAACAGGGCAATAGCGGCGACGGCCGCTGCGGATGTGCCGATCGCGATGTGCGGGTCTCTCACCCCCACGACATAGAGCAGAAGGGGCGCGGCCAGCACGGAACCGCCGCCACCAAACGTGCCCAGGAAAACGCCAATGATTGCGCCACTCGCAATGGCGGCGAGAATCACAATTGGCGTTATTTCCAGCATCATTTTACGGCTCGCTTTGATCCGCGCGACCAGGGTTTCGGCGCTCTGCGGCCTGCCCGTGTTTCGTTCGGCACTTCGCCCTCCAGGACGAAGGGACAGGCGGCAAAGCAATCCTTTGATCCATTGGCATCCTGCGCTTCGGCCAGCAATTCCGGGCAGTAAATCGCGGCCAGCGTCGTGATCACCCGGATCGCCGCCGGGTCAGCGATGGAATAGAAGATGGATTGCCCTTCGCGGCGTGTACGCACCAGGCCCTCCTGCCGCAGCACGCCAAGATGTTGCGAAAGCGACGATTGGGACAGGGCTGTGCCCTCGCGCAATTCACCCACCGACATTTCCGTGTCGCCGAGACGGCAGAGAATCATCAAACGGTGCGAGTTCGCCATGCTGCGCAGCAGGCCAGCGGCCTGTTCAGCTTTGTCCTTGAACAGGACGGGATCAAGAATGGAAGCAATCATGGTCCATATATATTAGTTCTTGTTAATTTAGCAACATCTAATATATGAAGAGGGAAAGGAAATTCTCATGCCCCAGATCAAAGCCTTCTTCGACGACAAGACATCAACCGTGACCTATCTTGTTTGGGATCCTGCGACGAAAGCCGCCGCCATCATCGACCCTGTCCTTGATTATGAACCACACGCCGCGCGGCTGACGACCGCCTCTGTCGACGCCGTGCTGGACATTGCCGATGATCTTGGCCTGAAAGTGGTCTGGGCCCTTGATACGCATGCCCATGCAGATCATCTCTCCGCCGCGCATCACGTGCGCGATATCACCGGCGCCAAGGTCGGCATCGGGGCCCGCATCACTGAGGTGCAGCGTGTTTTCTCCTCCATGTTCCATGCCTCGGATGTCTGTCACGATGGCGGCGCGTTCGATGCCTTGTTCAAGAATGATGAAAGCTTTGCTCTCGGCGACCTCACAGTCCACGTCCTGCACACACCCGGCCACACACCAGCCTGCGTCACCTATGTCATTGATGACGCGGCTTTTGTCGGCGACACGCTGTTCATGCCGGATTACGGCACGGCGCGCGCGGACTTTCCGGGCGGCGATGCGGCGACGCTCTATCGCTCGATCCACCGCATCCTCGACCTGCCGCCAGAGACACGTGTTTTCGTCGGTCATGATTACCTTCCGGCCGGGCGCAACTTGCCTGCATGGGAAACAACCGTTGCCGAACAGCGCGCCGCAAACGTGCATGTGCATGACGGGGTGGACGAAGCCGCCTTTGTCGCCATGCGAAAGGCGCGCGACGCCACGCTGGGTGCCCCACGCCTGATCCTGCCGTCGCTGCAGGTGAATATCCGTGGAGGCGAGATGCCGCCGCCCGAAGACGATGGACAGGTTTATCTCAAGATTCCGGTCAACCGCCTGGGAGTCTGACTTCCCGCAAGGGCAGGATTTAAACCCCTGCCCTTGCCCGCCAAAGCCTGATATCGGGCTGGCATGGCTTTCCGTGACTTCCTGCTTCTCTTCGCCGTGTGTCTCGTCTGGGGACTCAACATCGTGCTGTCACGTTGGATCATCGCCGACGTCGGCGTGCCACCCTTGTTCTTTGCCGCCGTGCGCTTTGCAGGCGTTGCCCTGCTCCTGCTTCCCTTCCTGCGGCCCAAACCCGCCGACCTGAAAATGCTGTTCATTATCGCGCTGCTGATCGGCTCGGTGAACTTCGCACTTCTGTTCATGGGACTACAGAACGCCGAAGCCTCGGCCGCCGCTGTTACTGGCCAGCTCGGTGTGCCGATCTCGACCCTGATGAGCATGGCCTTCCTGGGCGAGACCATTGGCTGGCGGCGTGGGCTGGGCATCATGCTCGCCTTTGCCGGTGTCGTGCTGATCGCGGTTGATCCGGGCAGTTTCGGAGTGTCGGTCGGGCTGCTTTATATCGTGGCGTCGGCCTTCATCGGCTCTGCGGGCGGTATCCTGATGAAGCGGATGAAACCGGTCAGCGGATTGCAATTGCAGGCCTGGGTCGGCCTGTTCAGCTTCCTGCCGCTTTTCCTCATCTCGGGCCTGTTTGAATCTAACCAGGTCGAGCGCTACATGGCTGGCGGCTGGCCTGTCATCCTCGCCAGCCTGTTCGCGATTGTCGGCGTATCGATCTTTGGTCATGCCGCTTTCTATACGCTGATCAAGAAATACGACGTCTCGCTCCTGTCCCCGCTCACCCTGATGACTCCGATCTGGGGCGTCATCTTCGGCATCGTCCTGCTGAACGAACCCATCACGGCCCGGCTTGTGCTCGGCTCGGTGATCTCGCTTACTGGCGTGTTCGTGATCGCCGTGCGTCAGAACTCCCGCATGCCGGAAGCAGCCTTTGGCAAGAAACTCGGCACCGGAGACAGTTGATGCAGGTTATTTCCTCGCCCAGCCCGAATTTCAATGGCCGGAAATTCCCGGTCGACATGCTGGTGCTGCACTATACCGGCATGGAAAGCGGTGAGGCGGCCCTTGCCCGCATGTGTGATCCGAAAGCGGAAGTGTCGGCCCATTACATGGTCTGGGAAGACGGCCGCATCGCTCAGCTCGTCGACGAGGCCAAGCGCGCCTGGCACGCGGGCGTCGCCACATGGCAGGGCGACGAAGACCTGAACTCCCGGTCCATCGGCATCGAGATCGTCAATGGCGGCCATGATGTGCCCTTGCGGGACGGCTCCCTGCCGCCCTATCCCGATGCGCAGATCGCGGCCGTGATTGCGCTCTGTCAGGGCATCCTGTCGCGCTATGCCATCCCGGCCAGCCGGATTGTGGCGCACTCTGATATCGCCCCGGCCCGCAAGACAGATCCCGGCGAGCATTTCCCATGGGCACGGCTGGCCGCGGCTGGTATCGGCCTGTGGCCCACCGCAACGCCGGATCACGTACCGGATAAGGCCCTGCGCCCCGGTGACAGTGGCAAGGACGTGGTGCGGCTGCAGGAAGACCTGGCCGCCATCGGTTACGGGCTGCCGGTCACGGGCACCTATGATGATCCAACCTTGCTGACAGTACAGGCCTTCCAGCGGCGCTGGCGCCCGGACCACCTGTCAGGCGCTGCAGACGCCCAGACATACCACCTGATCCAGAGCGTGCGGACACTCAGCGAGCGATAGCGGCACACGCCCTAGAGCAGAAGCTCAACCGCCTCGTCGCCCTCTTCGGCCACGAGCCCCTCTTCCGGAATGCGGCTGGCCCATTCTGCTGCCAGCGCCGCGCCAAGCAGGAGCGACGCGACCGAGACTGACAGCCAGATGAACCCGAGAATGACCGAGGCCAGCGCGCCATAGAACGAGTCGAGCGCCGAGAACTTGAGGTAGATATGGAACGCCCATGTCGCCCCCATCCAGGCCAGCGCCCCCGCTGCCGCCCCCGCCGCCTTGGCCCGGTGGCCCCGGATGCGCCCATGCAGCGACAGCGCAATGATCAGGTAGAAGATGGCAAAGCAGGCAAGGCCCTTCCCGAGCCAGAGCTGGGACGCGATATCAGAGACACGCTGGGCCATATCAAATGCGACGAAGCCCTGATGCTCGGTAATGAACGAAGCCATCAATTGCAGCGCGCCAAGGATCCACACCAGCAGGATCAGCATCGCTGTCATCAGGATCGACACGCCATTGAACCGGATAATCTTGCTGCGCCGTTCGCTACCCGTCACCATGCGGATGCCGGTGATCGCCGCCTTGGCTCCCGAGCTGGCCGTGTAGAACACTACGATGACTGCACCGATGGCCTGCAGAGTCAGGCTGCGCGCCGTCGCCCCGCGGATCGTATCCAGGTCTGCCTTCGACAGGGGCGCCACGGCAGACACCAGGACCTGGTCAATCGTGTCCGACAATTGCCGGCTGATATCGGCCGGCAACAGGGCGAACAGCAGGGTCACGGTCAGGTAGATCAGCGGGAAGATCGAGAACAGCGCGTAGAAGGAAATGCCCCCCGTCACGATGCGCACTTCCGGCTTGGACAGGCGCACCATCGCATCCCATAACGGGATCAGCAGCCAATGCTTGATAATCTGCGGCACCGGCAATCGGTTGATCAGGTTGCGCATACAGCCTCCGGGAGGAATCGATCAGGCTTTGTGCCAGTGCCAGTGTGCGCTATATGACCAACAATGACCAGACGGCCGGGCAGCCGCTGGTGGTGGGGTAACCTGCCATTGGAGGAAAGTCCGGGCTCCAGGGAGACAAGGCGGCGGATAATGTCCGCCCGGCGCGAGCCGAGGGAAAGTGCCACAGAGAGCAGACCGCCTCCCGCTTCGGCAGGAGGTAAGGGTGAAAGGGTGGGGTAAGAGCCCACCGCGGGTCTGGTAACAGGCCTGGCAAGGTAAACCCCGCCTGGAGCAAGACCAAGTAGGGGGCGCATATGGGATGTCTTCAGCCCGCGCCCCGGGTGTGTCGCGAGAGGCAGGCTGTGAGGCCTGTCGCAGAGGAATGGTTGCCGAACCGATGTCCCGAGAGGGCGCGGGGAACAGAACCCGGCTTACAGGCCGTCTGGTCATATATTTTCAGGCTTTGTGCCGCAGGAATTTCAGGCCCGACCAGTCGGCGTCCACGGCGCAGACTTTCACGTCGACCCAGCCCGTCGGCAGTATTACGGTTCGCAGGTCATCTTCCGTCAGGTCCCTGAACAGTTTCGACGACTTCTTCGGCCATGACACCCAGAGCATGCCCTTGTCGCCGACGTATCCAAGCGCCCGTTCGATATTTCCATCAAGTGCGCGCCTATCGGCACAGAACAGGTGCACGAGATCAGCCACCGCGCCCCGCTTCAGGAACCGCACGCCCTCTGCGCCGGCCACAAGTGTCTCATAATCCATGGGCGCCTTGAGCGGCAGGCAGGTCATGTCCGGCTTCAGGCCGAGCTTCTGGAACAGCGGCTTTCCGGAATAGCCATGCGTCTCAGACACGCCTCACCCCTTCCCCGCATACTTGTCCGTCGCGCGGATCAACTGGTCGAGGATGCCCGGTTCCGAATAGGCGTGGCCTGCGCCTTCGATGAGGTGGAAGTCCGCCTTCGGCCAGGCCTTGTGCAGCGCCCACGCAAACCGTGCCGGGCATGGCATGTCATAGCGGCCATGAACGATCGTTCCCGGAATATCCCTCAGCTTCCCCGCGTCGCGCAGCAATTGGTTTTCCTCCAGCCAGCCCTTGTGGGTGAAGTAGTGGTTCTCGATCCGGGCAAAGGCGAGCGCAAATTCATCCTCGCCGAACACATCGCTGGTCGATGGTTCCGGCAACAGCGTGATTGTCTGGCCTTCCCACTGGCTCCATGCCAGCGCGGCTTCGATCTGCACGGCGCGGTCGTCACTGGTCAGACGTTTGCGATAGGCCGCTGTCAGGTCACCGCGCTCGGCCTCGGGTATCGGCGCCAGGAAACGCTCCCACTTGTCGGGAAACATCTCCGACACACCGAACTGGTAATACCAGTCCATCTCCGCCTTGGTCAGGAGATAGATCCCGCGCAGTACCAGTTCGCTCACGTGGTCGGGGTGCGTCTCGGCATAGGCCAGCGCCAGCGTCGAGCCCCACGAGCCGCCGAACACCTGCCATTTGTCCACGCCCATCATTTCGCGCAGGCGCTCAATATCCGCCACCAGATGCCAGGTCGTGTTGGCCTCAATCGATGCGTGCGGCGTGGACTTGCCGCAGCCGCGTTGATCAAACAGCATCACGTCATACAGTTTCGGGTCAAACAGGCGCCGGTGGCTCGGCGAGAAGCCGCCTCCCGGTCCGCCATGCAGAAACACGACGGGTTTTGCGCCCCTGGTGCCAGACCGCTCCCAATAGATCGTGTGGCCATCCCCCACATCGAGATGCCCGGACTCATGGGCCTCAATTTCGGGATAGAATGTTCTTAGCTCAGTCATGGCAGGGGCCTTTACAGCACAAGATGGAAGAACTGGTTGAAGTCGCTCTTCTCATAGTCGCCAAACGCCTCACCCTCAATGAAACCGTAACGCCGGTAGAGGCCCAGCGCCGCATCAAAGGCCGGCCCGCTTCCCGTCTCCAGGCTGAGGCGGTGATAGGTGCTCGTTCGCGCTTCTGCGATAATGTGCTCCAGCAGGCGCGCAGCGACACCCTTTCGCAGGTGAGCCTCATGCGTGCGCATGGATTTAATCTCTCCGCCGCCATCGGCCAGCGCCTTGAGAGCGCCCATGCCCATCAGAGCCTCGCCATCCCACGCCGTATAGAAGCGTATCCCCGGTGCCTTCAAGCCCGACAGATCGAGCGCGAAAACATTTCCCGGCGGCGAGTTGGCGCGCATGCCGTCAAGGTGCACGCGCAACAGGTCCAGCACCCGCGCATCCTCGAAATCACCCCGATCAATCTGCATCTGCCCAACTCAGCTGGCAGCGCGCATTTCCGCGATGAAGGCATCGGCCTCGGCAATCGACCGTTCCATCTCGGCGATCAGGGCCGCCACATCGGATTCCAGATCGGCCGTTTCAGACCCGAGCGCCGCAATCGCCCGCGCATTCAGGTTATGCTTCAGGAACAGGACGCGATCATGGAACACGGTCAGAACCGGGTCCATCGAAGCGGCTGCCTTATCCATCTTGGCGACCAGCGTGTCATAGCGCGCTTCAGTGGCGGCCTTTTGCTGGGCAGAGGCTTTGCGAAGGCCCGGATCGGAATATTCCTTCAACTCGCTGTCCCATTCCTTGAACAGGTCACGCGCCACGCCCTTCACTTCCTTGATGCGGCTGCGCACCTTGTCTGCCTTGTCTTCGGACCGGTCGTACGCATCCGACAGCGTGTCATAGGTCGACTCCAGTTCACCGCCGTCAACACCCACGACCGCGCGGAAGGCTTCCAGCGCATTGGCGAACTCAACCTTCGCATTCTCCTGGCTGACAGCAGCATCAGTCACACGTTGCACCAGCAGGTCGCGCTTCTCGAAGCCGATCTGTTCCATCGCGCCGTAATAGGTGGAGGCACAGCCGGCCAGTGTGGATGTCGCCAGCAGGGCGCCAATCAGGCCTGCGCGGATAAATGTGGTCATGGTCGAATCCCCTTCGTCTGGCGCCCAGTCTTGCCGTGCTCTGCCTGTCGGGTCCAGAGCATGACTGACCGATCCTTCCATGAACCTGCCGTAATGTGATCGCATTTGGTGTATGTTCTGACTCCCATGGACGCAGCGGCCCGCCTTCCTCTCGCCCTCTACCGTCGGCTGGATGCCGACCCTCGCCATTGGCAGATTATCGCGCTGTCCGGCCTGTTCGCCTTTTCCTACAGCACCAGCAGTTTCGGCGCAGACCCGCTCGCGCTCGCTTATGCGTTTACAGGTGCGATGCTGGCACAGGCCCTTGGAACGGGCATGCTGAACCTGCGGGCACAGAAACAGCTCACCGGCGGCTTCGAATGGAAATCCGCCCTGATCACCGCGCTGGGCGTGACCATCCTGCTGCGCGCCGCCGATCCCTGGATATGGTTTGCTGCGGCCTTCACAGGCATCGCCCTGAAATTCCTCATCCGGATCAAAGGCAAGCACATCTTCAACCCCGGCTGTATCGGCATCGTCGCCATGATGCTGCTGCTCGGCCGTGACGCCTGGGTGTCGCCTGGCCAGTGGGGCCAGACACCCCTCATCGCCGGCTATGCCCTCGCCCTCGCCGCGCTCACCCTGTCCAGCGCCAAGCGCCTCGACATTGCGCTGGGCTTCCTCGGCACGTTCGCCGCAATCCTGTTCGCGCGCGCGGTCTGGCTGGGTGACCCCATGGCCATTCCGCTGCACCAGATGGCCTCCGGATCGCTGCTGATCTTTGCCTTCTTCATGATCACCGACCCGCGTTCCACGCCTGACAGCCGCACCGGCCGCCTTCTGTTCGCCATGGCCGTCGCTGGTCTGACAGCCTGGTTCATGATCGGGCCCAACCTGCGCGGCGCGCCGCTGATGGCGCTCGCCGCCCTGGCTATGCTGACACCGGTGCTGGACCACATCCTTCCCGCACGCCGCTTCGCATGGACCCGTACCCAACCCCACACGCACCCCACACCGCCCCACCCCGCTTACACACCCGCCCTGATCATTCCCTGGGGGACAAAGGAGACACGATCCCATGAGACTTAAGCACCTGATTGCAGGCCTCGCCCTGCCACTCGCCGGGCTGGCTTTCGCCGCCCCCGCCAGTGCCTTCTGCGGCTTCTATGTCGCCAAGGCAGATACGGACCTGTTCAACGACGCGTCCAAGGTTGTACTCGCCCGCGACGGGGATCGCACCGTTATCACCATGTCATCCGACTTTCGCGGTGACGTCTCCGAATTCGCAATGGTTGTTCCAGTTGTCGAGATTCCAGAACGCGAACAGATCAATGTCGCCAACCCCGCCCTCGTCGACCATCTCGACGCCTACACTGCCCCGCGCCTTGTCGAATATTACGACGAGAACCCCTGCGAAATCGAGTATCGCCGGAAAATGATGAACGATATGGCTGCCTCCGCTGCGCCTGAAATGGATGCCATGATGGAAGAAGCCGAATCCCTCGGCGTCACGATCGAAGCCGAATACGAAGTCGGCGAATATGACATCCTCATCCTCTCCGCCGAAGAATCCGATGGCCTGATCAAATGGCTGAACCAGAACGGCTACAGGATACCCGATGGCGCTGAGGAAACCGTCAGCGCCTATCTGAAGCGCGGCATGAAATTCTTCGTCGCCAAGGTCAGCCTCGAACGCCATGACGGCTCAGCCATGCTGCGTCCGATCCAGGTTGCCTATGAGGATGAAGACTTCATGCTGCCGATCCGGCTCGGCACCGTGAATGCCGAAGGCAAGCAGGAACTCTTCGTGTTTGCCATGACCCGCGAGGGTCGCGTCGAGACCAGTAATTACCGCACCGTGAAACTGCCCTCTGACATGGATGTCCCGATCTATGTGAAGGACGAGTTCGCAGACTTCTACAAAGCCATGTTCGCCCATCAGGTTGAAAAGGAGAACGGCAAAGCCGTATTCATGGAATATGCATGGGACATGGCCTGGTGTGACCCGTGCGCCGCCGAACCGCTCAGCCAGACCGAACTGCGCGAGCTTGGCGTCATGTGGCTCGATGAAGCATCAGATGAACCGATGCCACGTGGCGGCTTCGGCCCGGCCCCGGTCGATGTTTTCGTCACACGGCTTCACCTGCGCTATGATGCGAAGACCTTCCCGGAAGATCTGACATTCCAGGTGACCGGCGACCGTGAAAATTATCAGGGCCGGTATGTCCTGCGTCATCCATGGCGCGGCGACTATCAATCGTGCACGGCGGCTGGCGACTATGCCAACACGCTCGTCAAGCGCTGGGACGAGGAGGCCATATCTCTCGCGAAGCTCACCGGATGGGACGTCAACGACATCCGTGATAAAATGGCCAAAGGCGGCTATTCAGCAAGCGCGCTCAATGGCGTGGAAATAGACGCGCCATCGCCCAATAAAACCTGGTGGCAACGCCTGTGGGGAAACGGATAACCTGTAATAGATATTATAGGTTGCAACATTGACGAATGTCCGTAAGGTTCGAATTGAGAATGGTTCTTAATCAGGAGGGGCCATCCAATTCTCTCTGGAGTTAACGATGCCACGACCGGTGGGAGCACGGAACCACGACTTCGAAGAAAAGCGCACGGCACTCGTGCAGGGGCTGACACGTTTTGCTGTCACGGCAGAGCTGCGTCGACCGTCCCTGCGCCAGTTCGCAATCGCCGTCGAAACGTCCGAGCCGACACTGCGCCACTATTTCAAGGATCGTCGCGGCGTTGTCGTGGCCATCCTCGAAAACATGGGGAAGTTCGGTCGGTCCATTCGCGACGGGTTCGCCGCGCCAGCAGATAGCGTCGAAAGTGCCATCAAGAATTACTACCGGGTCGCAACGCCCGGTCCGCAGTTTGATCTGTTCACACGCGCCCATGCGTTCGGACTGATCGAAGGCATCGCCGACGAAACCGCCGGAAAGGCCTATCTGAAATATATGCTGGAGCCGGCTCTTGGCGTGGTCACCCAAAAATTGGCCGGCACGCCTGGTTCGCCAGATTCTGCCCAGAAACTGCGTACAGCGTCGTTCGCCGTATTGGCGCCACTGATCCTGATCGGCATACACCAGACTCTGCTGGGCGGCGCAGATGAGGCTCCGGTTGATAGCAAGGCGACGATCGACCAGCTTCAGATTTGGCTCGGCAATGCCATTCCGGATTAAAAGACCAATTTGAACGCTGACAGGCCCCCACCTGATAAGCTGCATACGGTTCCACGCCCACCTTATCGCATACAATTATCCCGAAGGAGTTGAGCCACCCCCTTGTTCCGACCAGGAAGGGTGACGTTCATTTTCGAGTCCGTAAACCTTACAATCTGCAACAAATATTATAGGTTGCCTCATTCGCGAATAATCGTATGAATAGATTGAGAATGGTTCTTGATTGGGGGGACCCTTCAATTCACTCTGGAGTTGACGATGCCGCGACCAGTAGGGGCACGGAACCACGACTTTGAACAAAAACGCGCGGCACTGGTCGACGCGATGACTGATTTTGCGCTCGAAGCGGACCTGCGGCGGCCATCGCTACGGCAGTTTGCGATCGCAGCCAAAGCCTCGGAGCCGACCCTTCGTCACTATTTCGATGATCGCCATGGTGTCGTTGAAGCCATCCTGGAAAACATGGGCACGCGCGGCGCCTGGATATGGGATCTGATTGCACATCCGGCGACCAATCCGACCCAGGCACTTGAAGAATATTACCGCATCGCAGACGCAGGCATGGAATACGGCCACTTCACCCGGGCGCACGCCTTCGGCATGATCGAAGGCATTGCAGACGAGACGGCGGGCCGCGCCTATTTGAAATTCCTTCTGGAGCCCGGCCTCAAATCGATCATGGACAAACTGGAAGCCACGCCGAATGGGCCAAGAACACGCGATGCCCTGCGTACGGCGGCTTTTGCTGTCATGGCGCCCCTACTTTTCATATCGATTCACCAGAAGCTTCTCGGCGGGGAAGACGATTTCCCGATCGACAATCAGAAGACCATCCAGAACCTTCAATCGTGGTTGGGTAGTGCGCTTACATCCAGCTGACGCGTCAGCCCATTGCGGCTTCGACAGCGGCAATCTCTTCGTCAGTGGTCGACCATGAACACACGAAACGATGGCTACCGCCCGGCCACGGATAAAAGGTCGCCCCCGCCGATGACAGGCGTTCGGCCAGGCCGTCCGGCAAGCGCACGAACACTTCATTCCCGTCGGGCTTGTAAGCAAGGTGAACACCGGGCTGCGCGATCAGGCCCGCCGCCAACCGCGTGGCGCTGGCATTTGCCCGCCCGGCCAGGTCCAGCCAAAGATCGCCATCGAACATGGCTTCAGCTTGCGCAGCGAGGAAACGCATTTTCGGCGGCATATGCCCGGATCGTTTGGCGCGCGCCTGCAACTCACCCCATTTCTCTCGGGCTTTGCCAAACAGGATAATGATTTCGCACCCCATGGCCCCAGTCTTGGTCAGCCCCAGGGTCAGAACATCCACACCGGCTTTCCATGTCATGTCGGCAGGCGTGGCGCCTGTCTTCACCAATGCGTTGGCGAGACGCGCCCCATCAAGATGCACGCGCAGACCATACTCATGTGCAAGCGCTGCGTAGCGACGAACCTCGTCGACACTATAGGCAAGGCCACACTCTGTCAGATTGGTCAGCGACAGAACCGTTGCCGGCGTCTCGTGAACAAAGCCGGGCTGGATTGCCGAGAGCGCCGCACGCAAGGCGCCCTCCTCGATCTTTGCCCCCTTACCGGTCAGAAGGGACAGCTTCCCCCCGCCGGAATAGAATTCAGGTGCGCCCCGCTCGTCGCGCTCAATATGCGCTTCCTCGTGGCAGAGGATCGCACCCGTCGGAGGGCAAAAACATGACAAAGCCAGCGCGTTCGAGGCTGTGCCAGACGCGGTCATCCAGAAATCGAAATCCTCGGTTTTGAACACGGCTGCCAGTTGCAGGCGCACACGCTTCGTGACGCTGTCATTGCCATAGCTCGGCTCAGTGCCGGAATTCACGCGGGCTATCGCGGCAAGGACGTTGGGGTGGGCTGGCGCAGATGTGTCGGATGAAAAGTTCATGGGGACCCTCAGATTTGCGTGTCCGGTGTCTGCCACATGAGATGCTGGCCACCATCCGAAGCGATCATCTGGCCGGTGACGCTGGACGCACCTATCAGATAGCGCAGTGCCTTCACGATTTCGTTCGGGCTGGAACCTCTTTGCGTCAACGTCGCTTGCTGCTCAGCTGCAAACGCGTCTTCGGACTGGTGAACACTGCGCAGGGTTGGCCCGGGCCCGATCGCATTGACCCGCACATTCGGTGCAAGGGCCTGAGCCAATGTCTGCGTCGCCTGCCAGAGCGCCGCCTTTGAAAGAGTATAGGTGAAGAATTCCGGCGTCAGTTTCCAGACCCGCTGGTCAACAAGATTGATCACGAGACCACGTTCTGCATCCGGCAACCCGTTCGCCAATTTCTGCGCCAAATGCACCGGCGCGCGCAAATTGGTCTCCATATGCTTGTCCCAGCCGTCACGCGTGTGGTTCGCGGCGCTGTCATCGTCAAACACTGACGCCGAATTCACCAGCAGGCTGACCGGTTGGCCAAACGCCGCGCCCGCAGCAGCAACCAGCCCAGCTGTTTCCGCTTCAATTGCAAGATCAGACTGCACCAACGCGGCGCGTCCACCCGCCGCTTCAATCGCCGACACGGTCGCCTGCGCACCCTCTTTTGAATGCCGGTAATGGACGGCAACGGACCAACCATCCTGCCCGAGCGCTTCGGCCATTGCCTTGCCCAGACGCGCACCCGCGCCTGTCACCAGGGCGACGCCGGGCCTCATGTTCCCGCCGGCTGGAACAGGCCTGAAATATTGAAACCGTTGATCAGTCCATAGATGTAAATGGCATAGAGCAGCAGCAGCAGAACCCCGACCAGACGCCCGATCCGGGCCTTGGTCAGAATCAGAACTGCAATGATCGCTGCCGCAAGACCCATCGCCCAGTGATCATACTTGCCAAACTGCGGCGCGATCTCGATGGGCCCGAAGAAGGAAATGATGCCGCCCGCCCCCAGGATATTGAACACATTGGATCCGAGAATATTGCCAATGGCAACATCCCCGCGCTTGCGCAGGGCGGCGGCCACGCTGGCACCGATTTCCGGCATCGACGTGCCGATCGCCAACAAAGTCAGCCCGATCCATTCCTGCGGCACATTGTAGAATTCCGCGACGCCGACACCGCCCGCGATAATCAATTGCGCGCCAAGGATCAGCCCGGCAATGCCAAGTGGCACGTAGACCATCGCCCGTCGGATGCTGATATTTGGCGCGTCCTCCAGCGAGACACCCGGATCAATACCGTGCGCCACAGCGCGGCGGGCTGCGAGGAATGTGTAGCCGCAATAGCCGAAGAGAATGAGGACAAAGAAAAAGCCGATACCGGCATGCAGTGGCATGATCGCAGTCATGCCAATCCACAGCACGGTCGCCATCAGCATCGCGCCCAGCGCGCGGCCCTGACCGCTGCCACCGGCAACGAATGGATAGATCAGTGCAGGAATACCCAGCACGAGGAAGACATTGGCAATGTTGGAGCCGACGATATTACCAAGCGCGAGGCCGGCACGGCCTTCGATGGCAGCGTCGAGCGATACGATCATTTCCGGCGCGGACGTGCCGAACCCGACGATGAATATCCCGGCAACCAGTGGCGAAACACCCAAGCGCCGCCCAAGCGCGACCGCGCCGTTGACCAGAAAGTCGCCGGCGAAGGCCATAATCACGAGCCCCCCTACCAGGGCGGCAATCAGGGTAAGATCGGGCATTTCGCCTTAGCGTCCCTAATCGAGACGCTTGAATTCGATGAGATTCAGGATGCCGAAAACGAGCACGATCGTGCCGATGGCTATCAGGGAGGGATGGATCATTACACCGTCTCGCTTTTTTGTTCTTCAGAGTCTGTTTCTATTATGGTCCCGTCCATAGCGCGCGTTGTTGCGATTGGCGAGCCTCATTCGACACGTTACCGTGCGCCATGCCCAACCTTCGCACACGCCTGTTTCAATCATATGCCCGCCTTCGCCGCCCCATGACGCTCGGCGTACGCGCTGCCGTCGAGAACGCAGCCGGCCACGTCTTTCTCGTACGCCACACTTACGTAAAAGGCTGGTACATGCCGGGGGGTGGCATTGAGCGCGGGGAACCGGCGATTGACGCGCTGCGCCGAGAACTCGTGGAGGAAGGAGGCATCAACCTGACCGGCTCACCCGAGCTGATCGGCGTTTACTCAAACCATCATGTCTTTCGCAACGATCACGTACTGCTCTACCGAATCGCGCACGGCGCATGGGATGAAACCCAAGCGACCTCGTTCGGCGAAATCGCCGAAACCACCTGGGTCGATCCGGTAAGCCCGCCAGATGACGCAACGCCCGGAACCCGGCAAAGGCTGGCAGAAATCTATGGCGGTCAGGGTGCCAGTCCCTATTGGGCTGCGCGAACCACGTAATCGCCTCCACGCACCGCCACATCGGGGACCAAGCCATTAGTCTCAAACGCGTTCCATGCCGGGGTCAGCGCCTGCCAGAATTCAGCATTCGCGTTATTCGCATGCCGCTCCAGATTGTCCGGCGTCATGGGGAACGGAAAGATATGTACCGGAATGGCGGTCTGCCCTCCGGCAAAGGCGGCCTGCATAAGCGTCCATATCTCCTCCATGCCGGCATCGGTCATGGCAAAGCATCCAATCGAGACACATGATCCATGCACCATCAGGAAACTGCCGGTGCGGCCCTGCGCCCGGTCATAAGCATTGGGAAAGCCAAGATTGAACGACAGGTGATAGGTGGACGCCGGGTTCATCGCTTCGGGTTTGACGCTGTAGAACCCCTCCGGCGCCTGCTCGTCCCCTTCTCTCAACTTGGGTCCGAGCCCGCCGGAAACGCTGCAAACCGGCCACGTACGGAACGCTTGGAACTGGCCGTTCTGGCTGGCAACAAAGGCCGTCAATTCGGCGGGCTGCTTGGTAAGCCGCAAATAAAGCGGCTGTTCGAAACTAAGGCCGTCAGCCGCCATATCCCGCTCAAGCAATGGGGCATTGCGCGCATAGGCGGCATCGGAACGCGCCGTTCTCGGTAACTCGTCGGCCCCCGCAAAGGCGAACAGGGCTGGAAGGCAAAGAAACAGAAGCGCTGCCAGTATGAAGGCGAGAAACTTGAACTCGGAAGGCACGCGCTTTTTCATCTGACCAGCATTCCGGCCCGATTGAGGCCGATAACGGGCTGAATGCTGACAGTGTTGAGAATTCTGCGCCCTAATCCCGCCTTGGATGTTAACGCGCCGTTAAGGGGCGGGGCGTACGCTCCGTATCATGGCTGGTTGCTTCCCCTCCCGGCCATACGTGTAAGATCCTTTTGAAGGCAATCCGGCCCTTCCCCTTGTCCGGTGCGCCATAAAGCAAATTGGACGTCGGCTTTCTTCCCCTTGGGCCGGCGTCTTTTTGTGTCTGGAATTCAGTTTCCGGCCCGCGCAGCGCGGATATAGCGCCAACCGGTGAGCAGGGACAAAGCCGCCGCCACCCACAACATGCCGACCAGCAGGAATGCGCCGACGCTGAACAGCAGCGGCGTCGAACCAGCCGCATCCGCTGCGAGATCAGCTGGCGCAAAGGCCAGTGGCAACATCAGGCCGATAATCGCGGCCATTTCAAACCCGGTTTTCCACTTGGCCAGATCTGAAGGATCCACCACCGCCTTGCCAGCCGGTGTCGTGCGCAACCAAGTCATGAACACGTCTCGCGCGATGATCGCTGCGGCCGGGATATAAATCAGCCAGGTTTTCAGCACCATTGCCAGACCGAGTAGCGCAGCCCCGACCAGCAACTTGTCGGCAATTGGATCAAGCCACACGCCGAACCGGCTCTGCGCATCCAGACGCCGCGCAAGATAGCCATCAAGGAAATCCGTCAGCGCCCCGGACAGGAATCCCAGCAGCGCAAACTGATACCAAAGCTGCTGCATGATATTGTGGCGCAAGACATCGTCCGCCAGAACATCAGGCCCCGCTGCCGCGACAGCCTGACCCGCCAGCTCAGCATTCCATATCCCCCACAGGACAAGCACCGCAAAAACACAGCGGGCAATTGTCAGCGCATTGGGAATCCATTTGAAACTCATGCTGTCCGTGTGCCAGTGCTCGCGCACCGGGGCAATGGGTCATGGCACGCGATCTCGTTAACCAAGACGCGCGCGTTCCGGGCCGTTTTCGGCTTCTGGCCTAGCTGAAGTGCCGGAAAACAAGGAATATGCCGCCTGACAGCGCTGCAGCAGCCGGAACGGTTATCAGCCAGGCCGCAATGATCGTCATGAAATGGTGGCGGCGCACAAGTCGGCGATAGCGCGGCTGCTCGCCGCTACTCTTCTCCTCACGGTCCGGATTCTGCGGGTTACGTGCAATGTAGTCACGCCGGCGCTTGGAATTGGCCGTGTACCATTCCCGGAAGAAGCCGACACCGAACACCGCCCCAACGGCAATGTGTGTCGAGCTGACAGGCAGACCCAGTGCCGAAGCGACAATCACGGTTATCGCCGCCGACAGCGCGACACAGAACGCACGCATCGGGTTCAGCTTGGTAATCTGGTCACCCACCATGCGGATCAGCTTCGGTCCGAACATGATGAGGCCGAATGAAATGCCCAATGCGCCGATCGCCATAACCCACAGCGGGATGCCAACCTTGGCCGCAACGGCGCCCGACTGGGCGGTCGATACGATGGCGGCGAGTGGGCCGATGGCATTGGCAACATCATTGGCACCATGCGCAAACGACAGAAGCGCTGCAGAAAAGATCAGCGGCAGCTTGAACAGCTCCCGCAGGGATTTGTTGCGATTTTCCATGCCTTGCGACTGGCGCTTGATCAGGGGGCTCGACACCAGCCAGGCCAATACCGCCATGCCCAGACCGATCATGCACGCGGTCTGCAGATTCATGTCCATGATATGCTTCAGGCCCTTGGTCGCCAGATAGGTCGCGAAAGCACCTGTCATGATGGCAACCAGCAGCGGCACCCAGCGGCGCGCGGCCGCAATCTTGTCATCCTGATAAATGATTGCCGTCTTGATGAAAGCCAGGAAGCCGGCCGCAATAACACCGCCGAGAACAGGAGAGATCACCCAGCTTGCCGCAATCTGGCTCATCATCGGCCAATTGACGGCGCCAATTCCCGCTGCGGCGATACCGGCGCCCGCCACGCCACCAACAATGGAATGTGTCGTCGAAACAGGCGCGCCGACAATGGTCGCCAGATTGATCCAAAGTGCAGCTGCAATCAACGCCGACATCATGAGCAGGATGAACGTCCCGGAATCAGCAAGGCCCGACGGGTCAATAATTCCTTTTGACACGGTGCTGACCACGTCCCCACCCGCGATCAGTGCGCCAGCGCTTTCACACACCGCTGCAATGGCCAATGCCCCTACCAGTGACAGGGCTTTAGACCCGACCGCGGGGCCGACATTGTTGGCAACGTCATTCGCGCCGATATTCAGCGCCATATAGGCGCCGATCGCGGCAGCCACGACGATGATGTAGGATTCAGGTGCGCTCCCTGTCACGGTGGTCGCAAACACGGCACAGACTGCGATGAACACCAACGCCAGACCGGGCATGAGCAGTGATCGGGAAAGTGATTGCGATGCCTGCTCAATTTGGCCGACCTTCGAAAGGTCCTTGTCGAGGGTCGGTTTCATTCCGCCGGATTGAGGCATGTTGCTACTGTTCCCATCTTCCAATTGCCGCGATGAGTCGGGCGTTAGCACGGCTTTTCGCGGCATGACAGGATTCGTAGATGGATTTTAGTGGATGCGACTGCACTTAATTGTCGCGAATGGCGGGCCCCTCAGGGTGCGAACTTTCGCAGCAATGCACTCAATTCCGGGCACGCAACCCTGTTGGCCGCTTCGTCCGGTGAAAACCAGCCCAGTTCGCGTTCGCCCGATTCAGGAAAATCCGGGTCAAGCTCGCTGACTTCCAATGCGAACACAGCAGCATCACACCCCATCCGCGTGCCACGGCCAATGCCCTTGTCATAGTGGAAATGCCCGACCGGATCAGGCCGCAATGTTCCGCGCGCGCCAGCCTCCTCATAGGCCTCGATCGCAGCCATATCTGCGTCCGGTGTATCGGGCTTCGGCCACCCTTTCGGCACCATCCATTGCCCCCGTCCCCGGGTGGTTACCAACAGGACTTCATGCCCTTCCCCCGCACGGCGCCAGCACAGCGCAGCCACCTGTTTCGCGGATGGCGCACGCAGCCATGCGCCCGTCACAAAGTCGGAAACCTCCTGCCTGAAGCTGTATAGCGTATCTTTCATGACATTAACGTGACGGAATTCTCTGTGCACGGCAACGGAAAACACGCACTATTACTCGCTTGTAAGGCGAGTGATCATATCTTCCCGATCTGTATTAACCGCTATGGAAGTGCCCGTATATTCGCTCCGCCAATGGCTCGTTTACACCATCCACGGCCATCAGGTCAGCGACCTTAGCGCGCGACACGCCCCGGGCCGATCCAAAATATTGTAGCAGCGCCTTCTTCCGTGCAGGACCAATGCCTTCGATCTCGTCCAGAGGCGAGCGGACAATGTCGGCCGACCGCTTGGCCCGATGCGCGCCAATCGCCCAACGGTGTGCTTCGTCCCTCAGGCGCTGAAGGTAATAGAGAACCGGCGCCGTTTCCGGCAGTTTGAACGGGGCGCGGTTCGGCCGGAAAAACTGCTCGCGTCCGGCATTGCGGTCAACGCCCTTGGCAATCGAAACCAGATTCACGTCATCCGGCCCCAGGCCCAGATCGCGGATGGCCTCCAGCACGGCGTTCAACTGTCCGAGCCCGCCATCAATCAGCACAAGATCGGGCCAGTTACGATCATTGCCGACCGCTTTCTCCTTCAGGCCGCGCGAAAACCGACGGCGCATCACTTCGCGCATCATGCCGTAATCGTCGCCGGGCTCGATGGTCACATCCTTGATGTTGAACTTGCGATAGGCCGTCTTCATGAACCCGTCCGGTCCGGCCACGACCATGCCCCCCACGGCATTGCTTCCCTGAATGTGGGAGTTGTCATAAATCTCGATGCGTTGTGGCGGCGCCTCCAGTTCAAACACCTTTGCCACTTCATCCAGCAGCCGCGTCTGGCTCGCCGTCTCCGCCAGCTTGCGCGTCACCGCCTCGGTCGCATTGCGTTCGGCTTGCGTGACAAGGTCTCGCTTCGATCCGCGTTCTGGCCGGCGTATCTCGATCCGCCGGTCCACTTTCAGCTCCAGCGCTTCGCCGATCAGGCTTGCCTGTTCTGGCATCTCGTTGACAAGGATCAGTTTCGGTGGCGGGCGCTTGTCATAGAACTGCACAAGGAACGCCGCGAGTACTTCCTCTGCGGTCTGGTCGCTGTCATGGCGCGGATAGTGCGCCGTCGCCCCCCAGTTCTGGCCCGCGCGAATGAAGAAAACCTGCACACACGAGACGCCTCCCTCCATTGCGATGGCGAAAATGTCGGCTTCTTCCAGCCCGTCAGGATTCACGTCCTGCGTCGCCCGCACATGCGCCAGGGCCCGGATTCGGTCGCGCAGCCGGGCCGCCGTCTCGAATTCCATCGCCTCGGCGGCCTCATCCATCTCGGTCGCCAGCCGTTTTTGCAGGTCGGCCCCCTTCCCCCGCAGGAAATCAGCGGCCTCGTCGGCAAGCTCGGTATAATCCTCTTTCGAAATCAGCCCCACGCAAGGCGCTGAACATCGCTTGATCTGGTGCAGCATGCACGGGCGCGTACGCGCATTGAACACACTGTCCTCGCAGGTGCGCAGCAGAAAGGCCTTCTGAAGAGTGTCGAGGGTCTGCATCACCGCTCCCGCGCTGGCGAACGGTCCGAAATAATCACCCTCATTATGCTTGGCGCCGCGATATTTCTTGATCTGCGGGGCCTCGTGAGTTCTGCGGATCAGGATATAGGGAAACGACTTGTCGTCGCGCAGAAGCACGTTGAAGCGCGGCTTCAGGCTCTTGATCAGGCTCGCCTCAAGCAGCAGTGCCTCAGTCTCGCTTTCGGTGACCACGAACTCCATCCGCCGGGTCATCATGATCATGCGCGCGATGCGCTGCGTATGCCCACCCAGGCGCGCATAGTTCGACACGCGCGCCTTCAGGTCGCGCGCCTTGCCCACATACAGTACTTCGCCGCCATCGCCGAACATGCGATAGACACCGGGCCGACCGGGCAGTCGTTTCAAATTGTCCTTGATGACGTCAACGCCGCGAAGCGTGGCTGCACCATTATCCTGCGATTCCATGAGTTCACAGATAGCGCCTGCGTGGCCTGCTTGCGAGGCCTAGAACAGTTTCCGCATCAGAAGATCGATATTCAGGCTGGAATCAAAGGCCATGCCGATACCGAATGAAAAGATCATGATGATGATCAGGGCGTAGGTGAATTGCGGGCCTGTTTTGACTTCGCGCTTTGGCTTCCGCCTGGGGCGGATCATGAGGCACATCAATACCAGTACGAACAGGCACAGGCCGACAACACGCTCAGCATCGCTGAGACGCGAAGTCCAGATCGAGAAGTCGTGCGCACCGTGGCGCAGGTGGCTGACGACAATGTTCCAGATCTTTTCGATCGGGATGAGGTTTGATGAAGAGACCATGGCCTCAGTTGCTTTCCTTCAATCTCGCGGCGGGCACAAAAGCCCTATCCGTGACATTGCATAGTCGCACTCATGGTTGAAAACCTGATAAACAAATCCCGTAAAATTGATCCAATCGGCAAAAAATAAGCAGCAATGGCCGCTCACGGGGCAAGGGCCTGCGTCTCGCCGCCGCATCTTGCCGCATCGGGGAAAAGCTTGCCCCGAAGGCCCACGCAGACTATGGCCAAGCCACCCAGAAAATTCTCAATCGCCACGACGGGATACATAGATAATGTCCGCAGATATCCGCCTCAGCGACGCGCTTGAACGCGTTAAGCCATCGGCCACCATCGCCGTCACAACCAAATCAGCCGAGCTTCGCCGCGCCGGACATGACGTGATTGGCCTTGGCGCTGGCGAACCCGATTTCGACACACCGGACAATATCAAGGATGCGGCCATTGAGGCGATCCGTAGCGGCAAGACCAAGTACACGCCCGCCGACGGAATCCCGGAACTGAAAGAGGCGATCTGCGCAAAGTTCGTCCGTGAGAATGGTCTCACCTACAAACCATCCCAGGTGCATGTCGCGCCGGGCGGCAAGCCGGTCATCTATAATGCCCTCGTCGCCACGATGAATCCGGGCGACGAAGTGATCGTGCCTGCACCCTATTGGGTCTCTTATCCCGAAATGGTCCTGATGGCGGGCGGCGAACCTGTCATTGCGGCTTGCGGACCGAATTCGAACTACAAGCTGACGCCTGAGGCGCTGGAAGCCGTCATCACGCCGCGCACCAAATGGATCATCCTCAATTCGCCATCAAACCCGACAGGTGCCGCCTATACCAAGGCCGAACTGCGCGGCCTCGCCGATGTGCTTCTGCGCCATCCGCAGGTCTGGATTCTGACCGACGATATGTACGAGCATCTCGTCTATGATGATTTCGAATACTGGACGATCGCCCAGGTCGAGCCCGCACTCTACGACCGCACGCTGACCATGAACGGCGTCTCCAAGGCCTACGCCATGACAGGCTGGCGCATCGGCTATGCTGCGGGTCCGGAAAAGCTAATCAAGGCGATGGGCAAAGTGATCAGCCAGACAACTTCAAATCCCTGCTCGGTCAGCCAGTATGCAGCCCTTGAGGCGCTGAACGGGCCCCAGGATTTCATGGCTGAGCGCCGCGCCGTATACCAGCAGCGCCGCGACATGGTCGTCGCAGGCCTGAACGCGTGTGAAGGCCTGCACTGCCCGACGCCCGAAGGAGCCTTTTATGTGTATCCATCCTGCGCAGGCGTCATCGGCAAGACAGCGCCATCGGGCAACGTGATCAAGACAGACGAGGACTTCGCGACTGAACTTCTGGAAACCGAGAAAGTCGCCGTCGTGTTCGGCGCGGCCTTTGGCATGTCTCCGGCCTTCCGCATCTCCTACGCAACGTCGACCGAGGCACTGACTGAAGCGCTCACGCGCATCCAGCGCTTCTGCGCTGCCCTCACATAGATTTTCTCTATATATCGATATCTACGTATCGATTGGCGCGCGCCGGATCGAATACCCATCTCTTGCGTATAAAGCATTCTGCTAACAGGAGAAAATCATGCCCATTGATATCGGACTGAACGACAAAGCCCGCGAATCGTCCGCACAGGCGCTGCGCGTTCTGCTTGGCGAAACCTATGCGCTCTACGTCAAGACACATGGCTACCACTGGAACGTGACCGGCCCGCGCTTCAACTCGCTGCACACCATGTTCATGACGCAGTATACAGAGCTCTGGACCGCGCTCGACGAGATCGCAGAGCGGATCCGCGCCCTCGGGCACTTTGCTCCCGGTTCGTCTTCGGAAATGGTCGAGGAAGCCACCATCAAGCCAGACAATGGCGTGCCGGATGCCGAAGCCATGCTGTCCAACCTCGTGAAAGGTCATGAAGCGATCAGCCGCGCTGCCAAGATCGGACTCAAGGTCGCCGACGAAAACAACGACATCGTTACGGCCGACCTGATGACGCGCCGCGCCGACGTTTCGGAAAAAACCGCCTGGATGCTCCGCGCCAACCTCTAGCGCCGCAGGCAAATATATGACATCGCGGGGCGGTTACTGATGAGGTAATCGCCCCGCAATGCATCCAATCTTCACGCTAGCGCTCGTCTGTCTTGCCTTGTCGACAGATGCCTTCGCAGCCGCACTCGCCCGCGGCGCGCAGCAGCGTACGCATGACGCTGTTCAGGCAATCCGCGTCGGATCCGTATTTGGCCTCAGCGAAGGGCTCATGTTCCTGCTCGGCTGGGGCCTGGCCCACAGCGTTGCGGCATATGCAGAGGCCTTTGACCACTGGATCGCGCTGGTCCTGCTGGCGGCCATCGGCTGTCTCATGGTCCGCGAAGGACTGCAGGACGAACCGGATGAGGCCAGCGCGGATGGCCGGCCCGCCCAGCGACGAACTGCACTCGGCACCCTGCTGACGGCGATTGGCACCAGTATCGACGCGGCCGCGGTCGGCGTCGCGATGGCGCTTGCCGGAACGAGTGTCTGGCTGGCCTTGGCAATCGGCGTGACCAGCTTCGTCATGAGCGCTCTCGGCTATTATATCGGTCCAGCACTGGGTGCCCGGTTCGGACAGCGTGCCGAGATTGGCGGCGGCATAGTGCTCATCATTATTGGCCTCTCGATCTTCTACAGTCACATGACCGGCGGCTGACCATCAGGCAAAAAAAAACCCGGCTGCGAATGAACGCGCCGGGTTTGGAGTATCGGGCCCCGAAGGGGGGAGGAAACGCCCAATCGGAGGAAGATTGGGAAATGCCCGGGGCCCTTGGCATACGGGCTAAATAGGCATTGCAACGTGGGATGCAACCTGCAGGTCCGCATCTCAACCATGCAAAAATGCAATTCAACAAATGTTCATGTTAGCTTTGTTGCATGGAAGGTCGGCGCAACGACTCCGTCTCCGCCGTAACGAAGTCGCGGAAAGCCGCCACACGCTTGGATCGGCGCAAGTCGCTCGGATACACGAAGTACAGACCGAAGATCGGCCCGACATGGTCCGGCAAAACTTTGACAAGTCGTGGCATGGCACTCGCCATGTAATCGGGAATATCTGCAATACCGAGCCCCGCATCTACGGCACGCAACATGGCGAACACATTGTTCAGCTTCAGCGAAGCGGGGCGCGGCGGGCTGTCATCGCGCCCCACGCGGCACGCAAAGCTCATCACGTTCAGCAGCGAGCTTTCGTCGCCATAGGCAATGATACGGTGGTTATCGAGGTCCTGCGGCGTGCGCGGCACCCCCTTCTCCTTCAGGTATTCCGGCGCTGCATAGAGGCTCGTCGCCACGGTACCGAGCTTGCGCTGAATCAGGTCTGCCTTGTCGGCCGCGACCAATCGGATTGCGCATTCGGCTTCCAGCTTGAGAAGATCATAATCCTTGTCTTCAAGTCGCAGGTCGAGGTGCAGGTCCGGGTGGCGACGGGAGAAACCGCCAAGACGTGGCACCAGCCAGGTCGAACCAAAGGCGACCGGAGCTGAAACGATGAGTTCGCCCTGCGGGGTTTCCTGCTGGTCCTTCAGCGCGGTTCCGGCAGAGGCCGCCGCGACTGCCATCTCCATGGTCGAACGATACAGCGTATGCCCGCTGTCAGTCATCACCAGTCCGCGCGCGTGGCGCTGGAACAACGAAACGCCGAGTTGCTCCTCCAGCGCAGCAATCTGGCGCGACACAGCCGATTGGGAAATGCCCAGCCGTTCGCCCGCAGACGTCAGGCTGCCCGCTTCGGCGGCCGCGTGAAAAGATCTAAGTTTACCCCAGTCCATGGGGAGGGTTTGTGACGCCACTTTGACGCGGCGGCAAGCAGAGAATGGAGTAGCTGGGAAATTTTGCGCATTCCCTCTAGGGTAGCCGCTCGTCTAGCACCCAGGAGCCTCCATGACCGATCCCTTCCAGATGAAACCCGTTGGTACGGTACGATGCTCCCGTTCCGAAGCAATCGACGATGCCTGGGACACCGAGTCGACGCGGATAGAACTCGATGCGTCGGTTTTCAACGACGAGGCGCTGATGGGATTGGATACATTCTCGCACGCCGAGGTAATTTTCGTGTTCGACCGAGTGCCCGATGCCAAGATCGTCACGGGCGCGCGCCACCCTCGCGGGCAGACCGACTGGCCGAAGATCGGCATCTTCGCCCAACGCGGCAAGAACCGCCCCAACCGCCTCGGCGCAACCATCTGCGAGATACTGTCCGTCGAAGGCACCGTGCTGCACCTAAAGGGCCTCGATGCCATTGACGGCACACCCGTGCTCGACATCAAACCCGTCATGTCGGGCTTCCAGCCACGCGGCGACATCCGCGAACCCGGCTGGGCTGCTGAGATCATGGCAACCTACTGGTAGGAGGCACCCGGCAACTTGTCAGGGTTTCGCATCATGTAGAACCAGGCAATCCGCCCGGTCGCGTCCGGTGCGACTGTCAGCACAAGGTCGACCCGCCCGTCCAGCCAGCGCACCAGGGCTGGCGCGCCATTGACCTTGACGACATCCAGACGCCAGTCTGCTTCTGCACCAGACTTGCGCATCACGGACGCAAAGACTGTCAGGATGTCCTGCGCACCGATCAATGGCCTCAGCGCTGCCCGTGCCTTGCGTCCGCCATCGCTGATCGCCACGGCATCCGGCGCCAGCAACCGGGTGGCCGTGTCAAAATCCGCGCGTGCGACAGCGGACAGGAAAGAAGCGATCAGTTCACGTACCTCATTATCCGGGGCATCAAACCGCGGTCCGCTTTCCTGCAACCGCCTGTGCGCCCGACTGACCAGCTGGCGGCAGGCCGCCGGTGACTTTCCCAATGTCAACGCGATCTCGTCATAACCTGCGTCAAATGCTTCGCGCAGAATAAAGGCCGCACGCTCGGATGCGCTCAGCCGCTCCATCGCCCACAATAATGCCAACTCGCATTCCTGCGCGATTTCGAACCGCGCACCGACATCCTGCAGCGCGTCGGGAAACAAGGGTTCCGGCAACCACGGTCCTGGATAGGCCTCACGCTTCGACCGCGCGGACCGCAGGGCATCGATCGCGATATTCGTCGCCGTTCGTCGCAACCATGCGGCAGCATTATCAATCGCATCCGGATCAATACCCGACCAGCGCAGCCACGTATCCTGCACCGCGTCCTCCGCCGCCGCGCGTTCGCCGAGCATACGATAGCAAAGCGCCGTCAACCTGGGCCGTTCTGCCTCGAAGATCGCTGTGGCCGGATTCATGACACCTTTCTCACCGTCACGGGCACATCGCCAATCTGAAGCTGCGTACAGGCCGCCCCATGGCCCAGCCCGCGTTTGAACACGGGATACCACCGACCCGTCGCTGCGGCGAACGAAACCGCCACAACGGCCTCCTTGCCAAACCGGGCCTCAATTTCATCGCGCAGGTCATCCACCACAGGATCACCCGAAATCGCCGCCTTCGCGAACCGGAATCCCAGCCCGACATCGCCCGCCTCGGCATCCCGGCCTTCAGTGCAAAGACGCAGCTTGGCCGGATTCCCTCCCGCCTGCGTCACCATATTGACGACCAGTTGTGCGCACGGCCCACAATCACCGTCCAGCGTAGAAGCCAGCATCGCACCCGCCATGATTTCACCCGCCACTGGTGGCCCGCGAAAGCCGGTCGCATAGGGAAACGCCGCCATACGCAGGCCGGCCTTGGGCGATGTATTGATCACGTCATGCATGTAGGCTGTGTCATATTCATAGCGCTGCCCAAAGGCCCGCGCCTGCCTGTTAAGAATCCAGCGGATCATCGCGCCGCCCTCCGTTCGGTGAAATTCAGCGCTGCTGCCAATGCAAGCCACGCAGGAATCTGGATGCCCAACAGGTTGACCAGAGCGATCTGGTCAAACGGCACGCCGCGCCCCAGCCAGATCCAGATGTGGAACAGGGCATGAAAACAGGGCCAGGCCGCGCCGAACACGGCGGCCGCAATATCGCGCTTCCAGGCGCCCCAGCTGAGCGCGGCCGCGCTGGTCAGGTAAGCCAGCGCAACATCCCGGATGAAATGCAGGTTGAAAGGCCCCATCATTGCGACGCCGGGCGTTCCGTCATACCAGGCGAGCGGGGCAAACCACATATAGGCGGCGAGCGCAAAATTCAGCGCCGCTATCACAAACAAAATCACGCGCCACATGGGCCATCTCCTTCTTGCTGCCTCTATGACGAAGCAGCCTCCGGATTTGTGACACGGGCTCGTGGAAATGGCCGCAATCAGGCTTTCTGGGCGGCGTCCCGCACCGCAGCCACTTCAGGCGACGCAGCAATTCGCACAATCTCGCTCAGCAGGATATCGAGGTCCTGGCGGGCTGTGCGGTGATTGGTGATATTCACCCGGATCGCCGTGCGGCCTTGCAGTTGGGTCGTCGACGGCGCAGCGATGCCCTGCTCCTGCAACTGGATGACGATCTCGTCATTCATGGCGTCCAGAACAGTATCCGGCAAACCGTCTACCACATGTCGGAAGCAGCAGATGTTCAGCGCCACAGGCGCCAGCAATTCCAGTCCGGGCGTGTCAGCCACCTGCTCTCCCAGATACGCCGCCTGATAGCAATTGCGGGTAATCATCCGTCCAAGGCGTTCAGTGCCAAACTCTGCCAGTTGCGCCCAAACCTTCAGCGCCCGGAACCCCCGCGACAGTTCCGGTCCGTATTCCACCGGCCAGGGGTTTCCCCCCGCAAGCCCGCGTTCCTTGGCCTTCAGATAGTCTGGCCTGTCCGTAAAGGCCGCGCGGTGCAGCGTCTCGTCCCGTATCAGCGCAAAGCCGGCATCATAATTGACGTGCATCCATTTATGGAAATCGAAGGCCAGCGAATCCGCCCGCTTGATCCCACTCAACCGCCCGCGTGCGCGCTCCGACAACACCCCCAGCGCGCCGAACGCGCCGTCGATGTGAAACCAGAGGTCTTCGTCCTTCGCGAGGTCTGCAAGCTCTTCCAACGGATCAATCGCACCGACATTCACCGTCCCCGCCGTGCCGATCACCACAAATGGCGTCAGCCCGTCTGCGCGGTCCTTTACGATGGCTGCCCTCAACGCGTCCATATCGATCTCGAACCGGTCATTCGCTGGAATGCGCCGCAAGGCGTCCGTGCCCAGGCCGACCAGGTCAAACGCCCGCGCAACACAGGAATGCGTCTCGGTCGACGTATAGCCGACCAGCCCATGCCCGCAGACGCCGTCCTTGCGGCTGGCAAAGTTCAGCCGCGCATCCCGCGCCACCTTGATCGCGATGATTGTTGCCATCGACGTGCCCGACACCACGATGCCGCTGGCCGTGTCAGGAAACTCGAATAGTTCCCGGCACCAGCGGATCACCTGTTTCTCGACATAGATCGCGCCATGGTCGCGCCCGCCGACATTCGCATTCATCGATGACGCCGCCATTTCCGCCAGGATGTTCGATGGCGTGCCGGAACCGTGCACCCAGCCGAAGAAGCGCGGATTGGTATTGCCGGCCCCATAAGGCAACAGCGTTTCCATCCGGCCGATAACGTCGTCGGTTCCCCAGCCCTCGCGCGGAAGCGGTGATTTCAGCGTGTCCTTGATGCCTTCAGGCAGTTCGGTCCACACGCGTCCCTGTCGGCTGGACTGCATGCGGTCCAGCGCGGCATCCAGCATGCGCTGCGCCTGCGCCCGGAATTCATCCCAGTCTTCGGGGTCGAGCGATTCCTGCGGTGCGGGTTCATCATAGGGCTTGTCTGTCATTTGCGCCTAATCACCCGCTTTCGCCGGACATGCAAAGCACTTCCCGAACGTCATGTGCAAAACACGTCCCCTCTCCCTGCGGAATGGGCTGGTCAAAGCTTGATCCCGAATCTCGGCCCGATCCATGTCATCAGCAGGTAAAGCGCAATGGTCAGAAGGCATCCGGCCACCAGTGACGGCCAGAATCCCCACCCCTGCCGCAACAGGGCCGGGATCAGCAGGAACATTGGCAGCGACGGCAACACGTACCAGAACGTCGCGCTCGCATGGTCGGCCATGTTGGCCACGTCCGGCTTGTCGCGCCACAGCCAGATCATGCCCAGCACGGACACAAGCGGCAGCGAAGCGACCAGCGCGCCGAACCCGGCATTGCGCTTGGCGATCTCCGACACCGCCGCAATCAGGATGCCGGACACAAGCGCCTTGAGAATGAGATATGTCATGCCCTACTGGCTCGCCCACAGGATGCGCGCGATCCATGCGATCTCGCCCCGCTTGAAACTGCGCATTGGGTAGTCCGGATTCAGCGAGGCCAGCTCCACCGTGCGCGCATTGCGCCGCGCCAGAACCTTGGCCATCACTTCACCGGTCGTGGTCTTCACCACCACCCGGTCACCCGGCTTCACCTCGGCACCCGGTGCAACAATGATCCGGTCGCCCGCGCGATAGGCCGGCTCCATCGAATCTCCGCTGATCTGCAGCGCATAGACCGCCTCGTCGCCGAGACCCGGAAACCGCACCTCTTCCCAGCTGCCGCCAACCGGAAAGCCCGCATCATCAAAGAATCCATCCCGCCCCGCCTGCGCAAAGCCGATCAGCGGCGCGAGTCCGCCCCGACGCCCTTCAACCAGGGCGGCAAAATCATCAAACCCGCTGCCCACCGCGTCCAGCACGCGAGCAAGGCTTTCAGTGGAAGGCCAGCGCGGTCGCCCGTCAGCCCCTTCACGTTTCGATGGGTTGAACGCCGTCGGGTCCAGCCCGGCGCGTTTCGCAAGGCCGGAAGCCGACAGGCCGTGATGCGCCGCCAGATGGTCAATGCCCCGCCAGATGTCCCGGTGCTGCATGGAGAATACCCTGTCTGATCCTGCTTTGTGTATAATGGGTATATAATCCTATCGTCAAGCAGGCACACGATGCGCAGCGATTACGTATATACCCGCGTTGGCCTTTCGAGTGCGCCCAGACTAGGCTTGTTCCAGCCTGTGGGAGCGCCGCCATGTCGTCACGACTCGTTGAAGTCTTCGTCCAGGATGTCGATGTGGACGAAGCCCGCACCATCCTGGAGACTTGCAGCGCCCGCCTCTGGCAGGAAACCGTCCCTGACGGACGTGAGAAATTCTCCGCCATCGTGCTCAGCCATGACGTCGAGAACCTGCTCAAACGCCTCAGCAACGCGCTGCACGATAATGAAGGCTTCGTCGCCCTTGTCCTCGAATTGCAGGCCGTCGTCCCGCCTTTGCAGGAACCTGAAATTGCAGGCATGGAACAGTCCGTCGCCGCCCGCCCACCCACGGCAATCGAGCGCTTCCTGAGCCGCGACCGGCGCAGCACTGACGAGATATATGACGACGTCGTCGATTCCATCGCCCTCACGCCGGAATACCTGATCACGGTCATCCTTTCCGCCCTGATCGCCGCGCTTGGCATGCGCAGCGGCCAGACCGCCATCGTCATCGGCGCCATGGTCATCGCCCCCCTGCTCGGCCCCACTCTGTCCCTCGCTCTTGCTGCCACAGTCGGCAACGCCGCCCTCGCCTGGCGCGCCGGTCGCACGCTCTTTGCCGGGGCCATTAGCGTCCTCATCTTCACGGCCCTGCTCAGCCTCGTGATCGACTTCGATCCGCGCACACCTGAACTCTACAATCGCACAATCGTGCATCTCGGCGACATCGCCCTTGCCCTCGCCTCGGGGGCGGCGGGCGTAATGGCCCTCAACAAAGGCGCATCCTCTTCGCTGGTCGGTGTGATGATCGCCGTGGCCCTCGTGCCGCCACTGTCAGCCGCCGGGCTCTATTTCGGGCAAGGCGATATCGAACTTGGCTTCCGGGGCCTGTTCTTGTTCGCCAACAACCTTGTCTGCATCAACATCGCGGGCATCGCGGCCTTCCTGCTACAGGGCCTGCCACCCAAGCGCTGGCGCATCACCGCCAGCGTGCTTGGCATCTGGATCGCCATCCTGTTGGTCTTCATCGCCATGATCACCGGACGCATCGTCCTCGGCATCGCCTGGACAGGCTAGAGCCGCCAGCGGCTGCTGCGCGCCACATCCGGTATAAGGCTTCTGGCTGACACGGCAAACACCCGCTCACCGCCCAGCGCGAACGCCATCAGGCCTTCCGGAAACAGCGGCGCAAAGGCATCGTCGAGCACGTTCAGCCCGCCGGTAAACGCACCCATGGCCGGCATCACCAGCCGGGCCCCGTCGCTGGCAAAACAGCGCCGCCGCACCATGCGCCCGCGCCCTTTCACCTTGGCCGCCGGATGGAGGTGACCGGCAATCTCGCCCGCCTCGCCCGTCGGCTCATGCCGGAACACGAGGCTGCCGATGCGCAGCACCTTGGCCGCGCGCCCGCCCAGATACGCCGGCGGATCAGGATCATGGTTTCCTTCGACCCAGACCCAGTCATGCCCGTCTGTCAGGGCCTTGATCCGCGCCGCATAGACATCCGGCAGGCGCAGCTCGGCCGCGCGGTCATGGAAACTGTCGCCCAGCGAAATCACGGTTGCCGGCTTCAGCGCCGCGCACAATTGCTCCACCACGCCCAGCGTCGCGCCCGTATCATAAGGCGGCAGCATCTGCCCCCGCGCCGCATGGGCACTGCCTTTCTCAAGGTGCAGGTCAGAGACCACGAGCACGCGCTCAGCTGCCCACCACAGCGCCCCTTCAGGCAGCGGCAGCAGCAGTTCGCCAGCAATGTGCAGCTGGGTTTCGGATGAGCGTGTGGCAGTGGTTGGCATCCTCGATAGGTGACCCGCATTCGCCTGGCCGTCAACGCGCGCCATCACCTGCCCGCAAAGCGGATTCACATACCCGGGATAATCGCCTGTCTTTACACGGTTTTAAGCATGATGACCTACAAACGGCACAAGCGAAAAAAGACAAACCGTGATGGGACGCTTGGGAAATGGTTGAATCTGCAGTCTCCCCGAGAGATGCGCTGGGCATGGTCCAACGCGCGGGCGAGTGGCTGTTCGGTCTCCTGCCCTTCACGACGGCAGACCGTACGCACTGGACCGGACTCGTTGCCTTTTTCCTGTTCGGAACGCTGATCTACCTCTTCAACCGGAAAACCATCCGCGCGGAGGGCTTCAGCGGGCTCGTCTCATATCTCGTGCCCTCACAGCTCTATCTGTCGCAATCATCCCTTGTCGACGCCAAGGTCTACCTCGCCAACAAGCTGTTCCAGCCCATGCGGGCAATCCTCTCGCGCGGTGTCCAGTTCGCCATCATCGCCGTCGTCGCCAATCAGGTCGGAACCGGCCTGCACGAGACGGGCGATGGCACACCAACCTGGCCGATCATGCTGCTCGCCGCGCTGCTCTCGGCGCTGGCGGCAGACCTGGCCTATTACCTGAACCATCGCTTCCATCATGAAAGCCCGCTGCTGTGGCCATTCCACAAGCTGCACCACAGCGCGGAACACCTCACGCTACTTACGGCCAAGCGTAATCACCCGGTCTTCGAACTCCTGCTCGATATCTTCAATGCACTATGTCTCGCTCCGGTCGTGGGCGTCATCTACGGTCTGTTCGGCATGTATGACGTGGCCACGCTCTTCGGCATCAGTGTTGTCTTCGCTGCCTTCAATTTCGCGGGCGGCGCCATGCGCCACTCTCACATCTGGCTCGATTTCGGCCCCGTGCTTGACCGCATCTTCATCAGCCCGGCACAGCACCAGATTCACCACTCGATGGCGCCACGTCATCACGACAAGAATTACGGTCTCGTCTTCGCAATCTGGGATTGGGCATTCGGCACGCTATATGTTCCGCGAGGCCGCGAGACGCTGGAATTTGGCGTTGCTGACGCGGCCGGTCGGCCCGAACCACAGGTGCACACTTCACTGGTCACAGCCTATGCCACGCCATTTGTTGAGGCCGCCAAGGTCTTGCGCGCCCGCGGCCCCGCCAAGGGGGCGCTCGCAAAATGACTCGCGGGTTTTCTCTCTATCTTGATGCGCTTCGCTTCCTCGCCGCGCTTGTCGTGTTTGCCTCGCACATGGGCTATTACCGCTTCACGCATGGCAACATGCAATGGATCCGCGATCTCAATCTCGGCAGCGATGCCGTTGTCGTCTTCTTCGTGCTGTCCGGCTTTGTCATCGCCTACACCACCCTCACGAAAGACCGGGGCCCGACTGCCTATGCTGAAGCGCGCTTCGCCCGGCTCTATTCCGTTGTTATCCCGGCGCTCATCTTCACCTTTGCGCTCGATGGCCTTGGCAGCTGGCTGATGCCCCACGCCTATGTCGGGTGGTGGTACAATGGCGAAGACCGTCCTGGCCAGTTGATGCGGGCCCTGACATTCACCACGCAGATATGGATCGACAATACGCGCGTCGGCTCCAATGGGCCATTCTGGTCAGTCGCCTACGAAGCTTTCTACTATGCCGGCTTCGGCGTGGCCGTTTTCTGCCGCGGCCGCACCCGCGTCCTGCTATTGTCACTCATGGCGCTGCTCGTCGGGCCACGCGTCCTGTTGCTCGCACCCTGCTGGCTGCTCGGCGTCGGGCTGCAGCAACTGATCGCGCGCGGCCATGCAGCGGGCCTCTCACGGACGATAGCATGGATTCTCACCCTCGCGCCCTGGTCGCTTTATGCGGGCGCCCTTGGTCTGGACGTCCCCGCGCGGCTGACACAGATCACTTACGAACTTCTGGGTGAGGCGATAACGCCTAACGCCTTGTTCGGCTTCTCCGATGAATTCATCTGGAACTTCCTGATTGCGCTCCTGATGGCCCTGCATTTCATGGGCGTCTACAGTCTCGCTCGCAACGCAGACTGGATCGGCCCGCGCATGGAAAAGGCGATCCGCTGGAGCGCGGGCGCCACCTTCTCGCTTTACCTCTTCCATTATCCGATCCTGACTTTCCTGCACGGCTTGCCCGCCTATGACAGCGCCAACCCGCTGCATGCTTGCCTCATGGCGGTCACCACACTCGTCGCCTGTTTCGCTGTCGCGGAATTATCCGAACGCCGCCTCGGGTTCTGGAAGCGGCTGGTCCACGGCATTTTCCAGCGGTTTTCGCTGCATCGCGCCATTGCAAGTCGGCGTCCTGCCTAGTCACGCATCGCATCGCGCACCAGAACGTCCTCGGCCTCGCCCAGCACAGCATCCTGCACCGAGGCTCCCGCCACCGGCTCACGACCGATTTCCAGCATCACCGGTACAGCAAACGGGCTGATACGGTCCAGCCGGTTATGGTCGATCTTGCCGCGAATCCTGACCAGCATGTCAGACAGGCGCCGCACATCCAGCAGGCCGGTCGCCGCATCCTGGCGCGCGGCTGCCAGCAGGATATGGTCGGGTTCATGGCTTCGCAGCACGTCATAGATCAGGTCGCTGGAAAAACTCACCTGACGTGAATTCTTTTCCTTGCCGGGCAGATTGCGCGCGATCAGGCCGGAAATCTGCGCGCAATGCGCGAAGGTCCGCTTCATCAACGCGCTCTCGTCCAACCATTCCTCCAGATCGTCACCCATCATGTCCGGGTGGAACAGGTCGCCCATGTCCAGACCGCTCATGTCCTCCATCGCCCACACGGCCATGGCATACTCGCTCGCCACGAAACCCAGCGGCTTGGCGCCCATCCGTTCCAGCCGCCGCGTCAACAGCATGCCCAGTGTCTGGTGTGCCAGGCGTCCCTCGAACGGATAGCAGACCATGTAATGCCGGTCGCCGCGCGGAAAGGTTTCCACCAGCAAATGATCCGGTGGCGGAATGCTGGACCGGCGCACCTGCACCTCGAACCATTCCTTCACCGGCCCTGGCAGCGCGTCCCACTGCGCAGGGTCATGGATCATCTGGCGCACCCGCTCTGCCAGGAACGTCGTCAGCGGAAACTTCCCGCCATTGTAAGACGGTATCGCGGGTTTCTCGCCCACCGCCCGAACGGTCAGCACATCCAGCCCCTCAACGCCAATCAGCTTCAGCACTTCCCCGGCAAACAGGAATGTATCGCCCGGCACCAGCGTCGAGATGAAATATTCCTCGATCTCGCCCAATTTCCGGCCCGCCCGCACCGTGCGCTTGTCGCCCGGTGTGCCAGGCCCCTTCCCCACGAAACTCGCCAGTCTCACAGACAGCTGCACCGCCTCCACGATCGCGCCCACATTCATCCGGTGCTGCTGCGCGTCCTGTGCGGTGCGCGCCACCCAACGTCCGTCGGGCCGCCGCACGATCCGGTGAAACCGGTCATAGGTCTTCAGTGCATAACCGCCACTGGCGACGAAATCGACGATCCGTTCAAATGTCTCCCAGTCAATGTCCGCATACGGCGCCGCCCGCACGATATCATCGTACAGCGCGCCCAGCTCGAACCCGTCACCGCAGGCCCGGCCCATCACATATTGCGCCAGCACATCCAGCGAACCGTGCCGCATCCCATCGCCATCAATCTCGCCTGCCTCGACTGCGGCTTCGGCCGCCCGGCACTCCAGAACTTCAAACCGGTTGGTCGGCACCAGCACGGCCCGGCTCGCCTCGTCCATCCTGTGGTTCGCCCGGCCGATCCGTTGCACCAGCCGCGCCGCACCCTTCGGCGCCCCCATCTGGATCACGAGGTCCACCTCGCCCCAATCAATGCCCAGATCGAGCGTCGAAGTGCATACTACAGCCTTCAGCTGCCCGGCGGCCATCGCCGCCTCAACCCGCACACGCTGGTCCTTGGCCAGCGATCCATGGTGCAGCGCAATCGGCAGGTTATCTTCATTCGCCCGCCACAGCTCCTGGAACATCACCTCCGCCTGGCTGCGCGTGTTGACGAATACCAGCGCCATCTTCGCTGCCTTGATCGCCTCATACACTTCCGGCACGGCAAACCGCCCCGAATGGCCTGACCATGGAATCCGCTCACGCGAGACGAGGATATCCACTTCCGCCGACACGCCGCCCTCGGCCCGGATAATCCGCGCGTCCGGCGCCAGCCACCGTGCCAGCTCTTCCGGCTCTTTCACGGTGGCCGACAGGCCAACAAAGCGGCACGCCGGGGCCCATCCAGCCAGCGTTGAAAGGCCCAGCGACAACAGGTCCCCGCGCTTGGATGCCGCCATCGCATGCACTTCATCAATGATCACGCATTTCAGGTCAGCAAAAAACTCCTTCGCATGGTCCGACGCGATGAACAGTGCCAGCTGTTCCGGTGTTGTCAGCAACACGTCCGGCGGGGTCCGGCGCTGGCGCTGGCGCACATGGCTCGGCGTATCGCCCGTGCGCGTCTCGATGCGGATTGGCAGGTCCATGTCGCTGACCGGCGCCATCAGGTTGCGTTGCACATCCACGGCCAGCGCCTTCAGCGGCGAGATGTACAGCGTGTGCAATGCCGGAATGCCGGTATTCGATTGCCGCGCCTTGTCTTTCAGCTCGATCAGGCTCGCCAGGAAGCCCGCCAGCGTCTTGCCACCGCCCGTCGGCGCAATCAACAGCGCGCTCTCCCCTGCCAGCGCCGCCTCTGTCAGCGCCATCTGGTGCGGCCGCGCCTGCCAGCCACGCGCAGCAAACCAGCCGTCAAACGGCGCAGGCAGGCTAAAGGCAGGGCGAAGGCTATCGGGCATGTTCCATATTAAACTAACGCAAGACGGCGCGGTTGCCTCTTTATTTTCAGCGCCGGTTCAGATGAAACCTGCTGTCTGGCATACAAGGCTGAAACAAAGGACAGATCATGCGCCGCTCACTCCTCCCCCTCGCCCTGTGCGCGCTGCTTCCGCTGCAGGTCCATGCCGGCACGCCGCTGGAAGATGCCCTCGCCGCGCCAACAGACGGCCCGCTCTATATGTTCGATATCATCATCCAGAACACTGACACGGATGCCATGGTCCGCGTCGACCCGTCCAGGCCACAGGGAGAGCGCCTGTCAGTCATCTCCCCGGCGCGGGAAGACTGGACCGACGATTTCCGCAAACTGGTCAAGGAGATGGACGCCGATACCGATGGCGACATCTGGTGTCACGGCTTCGGCGAAAACATTCCCGCCAGCGCGGCGCTTGTCTCCGAAACGGCCACCAAGGCGACCTACACATTCAAACCCCAACCAGGCTCGAAGCCTGATGACCTCGACGACATCTACAAATACCTCACCGGAACAGTCGTTGTCGCCAAGGACAATCCCGCCATCCTCTCAGTCGAGATGGTGTCGGAAAAGGCATTCCGGCCCCTGCCGATCGCCAAGATCAAGGATTTCAAGCTGAAATTCGACTGTTCACGCGCGCCCGACGGACGCACGCACGTATCGCGCGTAAATATCGATATCAGCGGTTCTGCAATGATGCAGGGGTTCAGCGAAACTGAACGCCAGACCATCACCAATCTCAAGCCCCTGCCGCAATCCGGCATGGGCACGAAATAGAGCCCTATTGGCCGAAGCGACGGTTCATCTTTTCCTGGAAGGACAGGTTCTCCGCCTCGGTCTCGGCTTCGGACTCCAAACGCAGAGCCGCGCGCTCATCGTCGGCTGCTTGAAGCGCCAGCAGCACATCGCGGGTAAAATCATTGATCTCGAACCGCGCACCGCCGTTCACGTCATAACCCCGGCGCACGATGACCGCATTCATGCTCGGTACGATAACGACATACTGGCCGCGATTGCCCGCCATGTAATAGGTACCTGCCGGAACACCGGCAGCATCATTCATCAGCCAGAATTGCGCACCATAACCGGGGCCTTCAGTCGGTTGAGCCGGTGCAGGCGTGCGCACAAATTCCGCCCAGCCTTCCGGCAGCAGGCGCTCACTGCCCCACATGCCATCCTGCAGGTACAGCTGGCCGACACGGGCAAGGTCGCGCGCCGTCGCCCAGACCTGGCTCGACGCGATGAAATCACCGTTCCAGTCGATCTCCATCGTCGTGTGCGTCGCACCGATCTTGTGCAGCAGCTTTTCATACGGGAATCGATGGAATGCATTGTCGTCATTCATCGACTCACGCAGGCTGCGCATCGCGATCAGCGTGTCATTGTTGGAATATTTGAACCGCGTGCCGGGCGTCGCTTCCAGCACCTTGCTGCCGGCCTGGTCGATCACACGCCCGCCACCGAAATAGATCCGGTCGGTGCGCGAACCACTCTCGCCGCTATCCAGCCCGCTTGCCATCTGCAGCAGGTTACGGATCGTGATCGTCCGGCGTGGGTCGGCGCCATTGTTCCAGTCGGCAATCACAGCTGGATAATCGATATCAATCAGGCCATTGCGGCGCGCGGCACCCAGAATGGTCGCGGCAATCGACTTGCCGGCAGACCATGTCCGCTGCGGCGTCTCATGATCTATGCCACGGGCATAGCGTTCAGCCACGACCTGACCGTCGCGCACGACCAGCACGGCGCTGGTGCGTGTGCCGTTGCCATAGGTCCGCTCGTCAAAGGCGAACGACACCGGCGCTTCAAGGCGCTCGGCCTCTTCGGTACGCAGCTGGATTTTCACGTTGGAACCAATTGCGCTGCCCCGGTCCTGCGCAGCCGCGGCTGGCCAGCTGGCAAAATGCGGCAGGAAGGAAATCAGGCTGGCATCGGCGCCGATGGGCAGCTGCGTACAGCCAAAGCCGGGGCGCCAGGCGGCAAGGCGTGGCGGCATGGTCGCTGAATAGCTGACCGAGACGGTCTTCATGGCCGTGTTCACCTGCGCAGGTGCCAGCTTGTCGAAAGACCGCTGGTAATCGGGATAGATGCCGCTCAGCTCGTTCTGGTCGATTTCGGCCTGTGTCTGCCGTGCGTTGAACAGGCCTGAGCATGTGAACGCGGCTTTCCAGCCAGCTGCCAGCGCGTCGTCCATATCACTTGTATTGCCGCCCTCCTGGGCGATGACAGGAACGGCGGATACTGCAAGCGCAGCAAGGGATACGATCACGGCTCTGACGGGACGCATGGGTAAAACTCTCCTGTTACGTATGTGAGTGTATGCACATCATTTCATGTCGCAAGTATGGCGGGGCAGTTAGGGTTTCATTAGCTCCCGCCTGCCGCAAACGTGGCCGCAATAACCGCTTATCTTCGCCGCGTCGCCGCCCCATGCCGGGCGAGGCCCTTGGCGACCGCGCCGAAACGGTCATTGGCTGACATCTCCGCATTCTCGAACCGTCCGGCCAGCCGCGTCTGCACCAGCGGGATGAAGGTAGAGCCGCCAACCATCACAATATCGGTTATCTGGTCGGGCTGCACGCCTGCCTGCTCAAGGCAGGCGACAGCAACGGCATCCATCTTGGACACCGCATCCTCGATCAGCCCTTCGAACGTCTTGCGTTCCACCAAGCGCTCCAGATGCGCCTCCGGGGTCTCGTAGATGAATGTCTGCTGCTCTGCGTCGCTGAGGCCAATCTTGATATGCTCGGTACGCTTTGCGTAAGTGTGCCCCTCATGATTGTTCACCAGATGGTCGAACGCCCGGATGCCCTTGCTCTTCGGGCTGTTCAGGATCATCCAGCTGATCTGTTTCTGGGTGTCGCGCGTGTACAGCTTATTCAGGCTCTTCCAGTCAGACAGCGTCGAATACGGCCCCGAAGGCGCTGGCAGGCCGTTCAGCTCCAGCGTTTCCCAGTTCCCGAACAGTCGTGACAGCTCAAAGAAGCTCAGCTTGTGATCGAAATCATTGCCGCCGATATACAGCCCTGCGCTGCCCAGCACATCAAATTCCGAATTGTCGTCCGAGATGCGCACGACCGAGAAGTCAGACGTACCGCCGCCAATATCGACCACGAAGATCAGCTTCTCCCGGCCTGTCGGGAAAGCAACCGAACGCGCCGCCGCCACTGGCTCCTCGACAAACTCGACATGGGCCACACCGGCCTCATGCAGGCAGGATTCGAGGATTGTCTGGGCGCGATGGTCAAGGTCGGCATGCTTGTCATTGAACGACACCGGGCGCCCCTGGATAACTGACTCCACGCGCTCGCCAGTCAGTCGCTCGGCATCCGCGATCACCCGGCGCAGGAAGTGCGCGATCACATCACGGAACGGCAAACGCCGGCTGCCCACTTCGGTCGCCTCGTCGATCAGGGCCGACCCCAGCACCGACTTGATCGACCGCATCAACCGCCCGTCTTCACCGGACTCGTACTCGCTGACGGCCAGCGAACCGACTGCATACTCGCCGGAATCCAATCCGTAAAACACGGCCGTCGGAATCGACGTCGATCCGGGTTCCAGTTCGAGCAGGAATGCACCACCCGGCCCTTGAATAGCGACGGACGTGTTCGATGTGCCGAAATCAATGCCAACTTGCATGGGAGGTGCCCTTGATGGGGAATGCGGCCCCGTCGCCTACCCCACTTGGCCCGAAAGCGAAAGGGACTGCTGCCACCCCTTCCCCCCACACCGTAACCTCCTACATTCCCCCCATGCTCCGCCCGGACCTCCTGCTGCAACCCACACCCAAGGGCCTGTACTGTCCGCCGGGGGATTTCTATCTTGATCCTGTGCGCGGCGCGGTCGATCGGGCGGTGATCAGCCACGGCCATTCCGATCATGCGCGCGGCGGACACGGCAAGGTTCTCGCCCACCCGGACACGCTGGCCATCATGGCCTGCCGCTATGGTCAGACCTTCGCCAAATCCACGCAAGCGCTCGAATATGGTGAAACCGTCGAGATAAACGGCGTCACGGTCTGGCTCGCCCCGGCTGGCCACATCCTCGGCTCGGCCCAGGTCGTGGTCGAGCACAAGGGCCTACGCATGACCTTTACCGGCGACTACAAGCGCCGCTTCGACCCGACCTGCGCCCGTTTCGAGCCGGTCAACGGCACCCACGTGTTCATTTCCGAGGCAACCTTCGCTCTGCCAGTCTTCCGGCATCCCGAGACAGGCCATGAAATTGACCGCCTCCTGCAGAGCCTGCAACAGTTCCCGGAGCGCAGCCATTGCGTCGGCGCTTATTCACTTGGCAAAGCCCAGCGCGTCATCCGCCACCTGCGAATGGCGGGCCATGACGCCCCGATCTACATCCATTCCAGCCTCGAAAAGATCTGCGCCCACTACAAATCGGTCGGCATCGACCTTGGCACGCTGGTCACCGTGCCCTCCGGCGACATGCCGAAGGCCCAGCGTGAAACTTATCGCGGCCAGATCGTCGTTGCCCCGCCCGGCAGTTTCGAAGGCAAATGGGCCCAGAACTTCCCCGACCCCATCATCGCGTTCGCGTCCGGCTGGATGAGCATCAAGCAACGCGCCAAACAGCGCGGTGTAGAGCTGCCACTGGTGATTTCAGACCATGCCGACTGGGATGAGCTGACCGCCACCGTGCGTGAAGTGAACCCGGAAGAGCTGTGGGTCACCTATGGCCGCGAAGATGCGCTCGTGCGCTGGGCAGAGCTCGAAGGACGCCGCGCGCGCCCCCTGCGCATGGTCGCCTATGCTGACGAGGCTGGTTGACCCCACCCCGGCTTGGGGCCTTTAGTGGCGGTTAATAGGTGTATTCAAAGGGGACAACATGAAACGCCAAGCCCTCCTGGCGGCCAGCGCCGCGCTACTCGTGCTGACTGCGTGTGACGCCATACGCGTGCCCGGCGTCAATCCATCAGACACCGAGACACAGGCCAAGATCGAAGACGAAGCCTCCGCCATCCTCGACCAGTTGCCAGCCGACGCGTTCGAAGACGACAGCGCCAATTCGGTCGAAGTGGTGCCCGGAGCCCCGGCAACGGCCCCGGCAACTGACCTCTCCGCCACGCCCGCTGATACGTCTGCGGCCACCGATGAAGCCGCGCCAGTTGAATCCATGCCGGAAGATGCCGTCCCAACCGAAACGCCAGATGACGCTGCAGTGCAACCCGATTCGGCTGGCGGCCTTGCTCTCACCCTTCCTACCCCCCTTCCCACACTGGCGGCCCTCAATGCCTCCACCTGCGGCCTCCCTTCCGACAGCGCGCCGACGCCCACTGTCGCAACGGTCGCCGGGGCCACATCGCAGACACAGGTCATGGTCGGAACAGAGGCCGTGAACGGCCTCGCTGCCAGCCTCGCCAGCTTTCCCGGCATCGTGAAACTGGAGCCCCGCACAGCCCAGGCCGACGGCACGGTTGCCAGCGGCCATTGCGGCGCCACGCGTATTGCCAGCAACTGGTTCGTCACGGCCGCCCATTGCGTTGATGATGACTATCAGGAACTGCGCCTCATCGGCGACGCCGCCAATTTGCGCAGCCCGCTTGCGAAGGTCACAAGCGGCACGCTGGCGGTTTGCCATGGCGGCTATCTCGGTACGGCTAATGGCTATGCCAATGATCTCGCTCTGATCCGCCTTGACGATAACCAGATCGCGCCCATCGCTGATGTACCGATTGCCCGTTACGGCGCGACCGTGAAACCGCTCGCCCCTGCCAACTATCCGATGGCCGACATGGCCGGGTGGGGCCTGACTCATTATGGCGGCCAGCTCTCGAATGACCTGTTGACCACCAAGCTGCAAATCACGGCGGATGGCCCGTCATTGATCAATGTTGCCAGCGCTGGTGGTGCCGGTCCCTGTGTGGGCGACAGCGGCGGACCGCTCTATGTCACGGAAGCGGATGGCAGCCGGACTGTTGTCGGCGTCCTGTCCGTCGTCGAGCAGAAACGCGCCACCGGCGAATTCTGCGCCGGTGACTATAATGGCCGCTACACAAACCTTCAGGGCTATGCGGGCTGGATGGATTCCGTCATGGCGCTGTGTGACGCCAATCCGGGCGCGTGCAAATAAGCCCCGACTAGATCCCGACTTCCATCATTTTCTGCCAGGCCGGACGCGCCTGCATCTTTTCGAACCACGCCTTGGTCGCGGGCCGGTTTTCCAATCCACCCTGTGCGTTCGACATGAGAATCTGGAAGCCCATCAGGCAGTCAGCCGCCGAAAAGTTCTCGCCAGCGAAATAAGGATATTTCGAAAGGTGCGCCTCAATCGTCGCTGCCGCCTTCTCTCGCTCTGCCGCCATCATGGCCTGCGCCGGATTGCCGGTCATGTCGACACGGGCAAAATAAACCTGCAACAGGCCCGGCAGGAAAATGGCGCCTTCTGCAGCATGTACCCATTCCAGGTATCGCGGAAAATCTGGCGAGCCCGGGCGCGGGTGTAATTGGAAAGCCGTATCATACTTGCCCATCAGGTATTCCGCGATGGCACCGGTCTCGGCAATCACGACATCACCGTCTTCCAGAAGTGGGGATTTTCCCATCGGGTGGATCTTCAGCAGCTCCGGCGGGGCCAGGTTCGTCACCTCATTGCGCTTGTAGTGAACAATCTCGTGCGGGATACCCATTTCGGCGAGCAGCCAAACAATCCGCTGCGAGCGTGAAGCGTTCAGGTGATGGAGCGTTAGCGTCATGTCGTTTTCCCTTTGGATGTCTGGCTTATGTCGCACAGCCTGATGTCAGGCGCTGTCATCCGGCGTGTTTGGCCCTATGTATGCTTGCATGCAAGCCTTTGCCGACCTGTTGGACAGACTGGTGCTGACGCCCTCGCGCAACGGCAAGCTGCGCCTGATGGTCGACTATTTCAGCACAGCCCCTGATCCGGACCGCGGATACGCCCTTGCGGCCATAACAGGTGAACTGAACATTCCAAGCGTCAAACCTGCCATGATTCGCACGCTTATGGACGGGCGCATGGACCCGGAACTATTTGCCCTGTCGTATGATTATGTCGGCGATCTGGCCGAAACGGTCAGCCTTGTCTGGCCGGAATCGCGGGGCGCCAATCGCACCCCGCCATTGTCCGAGATTGTTGAAACGCTCAGCGACGTGACCCGCGCCGAAGCGATGAAACTTGTCACTGGCTGGCTCGACAGCCTCGATGCGACCGGGCGCTGGGCCTTCCTGAAACTGCTTACCGGCGGCCTCCGCATCGGCGTGTCTGCGCGCCTTGCCAAGCTGGCGCTCGCCCAGTTCGGCAACAAGCCAATCACCGAGATCGAGGAAATCTGGCACGGGCTGGCACCGCCTTACGACACGCTGTTCACCTGGCTGGAAGACCGCGCCGAGAAACCTGCGCCAGACATTGCCGCTCCGTTCCGCCCGGTCATGCTGGCCCACCCGCTTGTGCCGAAGGCAGATAGGGATACGCCGGATGCTGTGAACCCCACTCTCATCACGACCGACACGTTCGCAGCCGAATGGAAATATGACGGCATACGCGTGCAGGCCTCTGCCGAACGGGGAGCGCGGAGGATCTACACACGCACCGGCGACGACATTTCCCACGCCTTTCCGGATGTGGTTGCCGCGATGGGTTTTGAAGGCACGCTCGACGGCGAACTTCTGGTGCGTAATCCAGACGGCACCGTCGCGCCGTTTAATGCGCTGCAGCAGCGCCTCAACCGCAAGACCGTGTCCAAACGCCAGATGGAAACCCACCCCGCCTTTATCCGCGCCTATGATGTCTTGCTGGAAGGTTCTCAGGACCTGCGCGAACAAACCTTCCGCGAACGGCGGAAACGCCTCGAGCGCTTCATCCCCAATATCGGGACCGACCGGTTCGACCTTTCCCCGCTCGTGCCGATCACCACGCTCGCCGCGCTGGACAAAGCCCGCCTGGATCCACCCGCCCCGGAAATCGAAGGCATTATGCTGAAACGCTGGGACAGTGCCTACCTTGCCGGACGGCCCAAGGGCTTCTGGTACAAATGGAAGCGCGACCCTTTCTTGGTGGATGCCGTTTTGATGTACGCCCAACGCGGCCACGGCAAGCGTTCCAGCTTCTATTCCGATTTCACATTCGGCGTCTGGCGCGATGAAGATGGCGAAGACAGACTTGCCCCGGTCGGCAAGGCCTATTTCGGGTTCACCGATGAGGAATTGAAGCAGCTTGATGCGTTTGTTCGCGCCAACACGATCGACCGGTTCGGACCGGTTCGCGCGGTGACTGCGAACAAGGAGACCGGAATTGTTCTGGAGGTGGCCTTTGAAGGCCTGCAACGCTCTCCGCGTCACAAGTCGGGCATCGCCATGCGTTTTCCGCGCATCAACCGAATCCGTTGGGACAAGCCCACCGCCGAAGCCGACCGCCTTGAAACTCTCGAAGCGCTCTTGCCCGCATAGTTGCGCGCAAAAAAAAGGGCCAGGCTCTCTGCAAGCCCGACCCTTTCCGGAATTTCAGAAGACGTCCGCTATCAGACGGTTTCTTTGAGTTCCTTGGCGACGCGGAAGGCAACTTTCTTGGAAGCCTTGATCTTGATCGCTTCGCCAGTTGCAGGGTTGCGGCCCATGCGGGCTGGGCGCTTGCGCACTTCCAGCGTGCCGAGGCCGTTCATGCGAATACGCTCGCCCTTCTTCAGGCGTTTCGTGATTCGTACTGCCATGTCGTCAAACAATTCTTGCGATTGCTTCTTCGTAAGGCCGTGGGCCTCAGCGATTTCAACCGACATTTGGCGCAGTGTGACAGTCGTTGCTGTTTTCGTTGCCGGCTTGGCCGCAGCAGGTGCTGCCTTGGCCGCTGGCTTTGCAGCGACTTTCTTGGCTGCAACTGCCTTGGTGGCAGCAGGTTTCGCAGCAGCACGAGCGGCTGCCGGTTTTGCAACAGCTTTTTTAGCTGCCGGTTTTGCAGGGGCCTTCTTGGCCACAGGTGTCTTTGCCATGAGCAAAATCCTTTGTTAAATCTCCGCAGAGGCGACGGCCTATAACGCAAATCTGCCCGCTGCCATCACACTTTTTTCAGTACAAGCGATTTGCCCTGCGCGGCTTCAAGGTCATATGTGACACATGCAAAAGCAACCGCCCTTGATTCTGCTCCTCCTCGCCGTACTCCAGCCCCTGTCAGGTGCACTGGCGCCGTTGCTGGATATCGGCACGCCTATCGGGAATGCGACGCGCGATCTCGGCGCGCCCGAACAGCCGCTGCCGGTGTTTTTCTCGATCTGGAGCCTGATTTTCCTCGCCTATCTTGTGTTTTCGCTCTTCGCCATTTTTCGCCGCGAGACCTGGATGGAACGAATCGCTTTGCCGCTCGTCATTGCCGGTATGCTGAATGTCATCTGGATGCTGAGCGCGCAGCTCATCGTCTCGCCGCCCGTTGATTTCGCGCTGCTGTTCCCGATTGGCGTAGCGGCCTGGTATTCGGCATGGCGTTTTGACCGCATGCGCGGCATGGGTGGCAGCGCTGCAAAGCTGACGGCTGATGCGGTCACCGGCCTGTTGTCCGGTTGGATTACGGTCGCCGCAGCGATTTCCGTTCCCATTACCATTCGACACACCACGACTCTCGGCCCGACAGACTATCCGTGGCTGATGCTGTGGGCGACACTCGTGCCCGCCGCCCTCGCTGCCTGGTTCTTCACGCGTTTCGTCAGCCGCAGCGCCTGGTTCTTCGTGGCACTTGGCTGGGGCTTGCTCGGCATTCTTCTCAACAACTGGACTGTGACGGGCATGAACTGGCTCGCCATCATCACCGGCGTGGTTGCAGTTCTCGTCCTTTATCTGCGGATGACACGCGGCGCGCATGGCGCGGCCGCGGCCGCCTGACCCTTCTGGAGTAATTCATGGAATTTCTGAACACGATCGACTGGCAAGCCCAGTTCGCCGAACACTGGCCTGTCCTGGCGGCGTACGGCCTGAAGGCGCTCGGCGCATTTGTTGTCCTGATCATCGGGCTGCGCATTTCGGGCGCCATGGCCAGCACAGTCCGCAAACAGGCTCTTAAACGTCCCAATATCGATGAAACCCTTGGCAGCTTCTTTGCCTCGCTGGTGCGCTGGTTCCTGACCGCTGCCACGATCATCGCAGCGCTGCAGCTGTTCGGCGTTCAGGCCACCAGCTTCGTCGCCATCCTAGGCGCCATGACCCTGGCCATCGGCCTGTCCCTGCAAGGTGCACTGGGCAATATCGCCTCTGGCATCATGATCATGCTGTTTCGCCCCTACGGCGTCGGCCAGTATATCGAGGTCGCGGGTGTTGGCGGCACGGTGAAGGAAATCAACCTGTTCCAGTCGATCCTGGCCACACCGGACAATGTGCAGGTCATCGTTCCCAACAGTCAGGCTATCGACGGCGTTATCAAGAACTATGCGGGCTATCCCACGCGCCGCATCGATCTCGTTTTCGGCATCGATTATGGCGACGGCATGGAGCACGCCGTCAGCGTGATCGAAGGCGTGATCAAGGCAGACAAGCGCGTCCTGGCCGACCCTGCCCCTGTTGTACGTGTCAGCGAACTTGGCGCCAGCTCGGTCGACATCATCGCCCGTCCGTGGGTGAAGACACCCGATTACTGGGAGACACGCTGGGCCCTGACAAAGAACGTCAAGGCAGCCCTGGATGAGGCCGGCATCTCGATTCCGTATCCGCATCAGGTCAATGTCAACAAAGCCGACAGTTGATGGCCCGCGCGGTGCGTGACATGACAGCGCCATGATACCGCAAATCGACACCTCTGGCTGGCCCGCATGGGCACAGGCCGCTGAACCCCAGATCCTTAAATGGTTACTGGTACTTGGCGCGACGATCCTGATCTGGATTGCCGCCATCGCAGTCAAGCGACTGGTCATGCTCATCGGCAGGCTGGCAACGCCGAAGGATCAGAGCTTCGAAGGCTCCAGCTGGGATCTCGGCGCCTCGGTCGCACGCCTGTTCGCGCTGATCCTGATGTCGCCGCTGCCGCTCGGCCTCGCGGGCTTTGACTGGAGGGTCCTTGTCGAGGAGCGTGGACCGGGCGCGGTTGCCGCCGTGGCCATCCTTATCGTCGCCATCCTGTTTGCAAACTGGGTCGCCCGCTCGATGCGCAGCTTTGGGGGCAAGGCCCATCGCCGCTCGGGTGCTGACGATACGATGTTCGCGTTTGGCGGCTCGCTTGTAAAATACCTGGTGTTCGCCATCGCCATCGTCATGGCGCTGACCCAGCTTGGCTTCCCGACCTCATCGCTCACGGCTGTGCTTGCCGCTGGCGGCCTCGCTATTGGTCTTGGTTTGCAGGACACGATGAAATCCGTCGCTGCAGGCGTCATGCTCGCCGTCCTGCGACCCTTCCGCATCGGCGACTATGTCAATCTGGCCGGACTGGAGGGCGAAGTCACCGACATCTCGCCCTTCACCACGTCGCTGAAACAGGTCGACAACAAGATCGTCATCGTCACCAATGATCAGGTCTGGGCCTCGCCGCTCATCAATCACACGCGCCAGACCCGCCGCCGGTTCGACCTCTATTTCGACATCTCATATGACGACAACATGGATCACGCCCTGCAGGTCGTGCACGACGTGGTCAATGATCATCCGCGCATCCTGTCCAAGGCGGAAACATGGGTCGGTGTGCATGCGCTTGCCGACTGGAGCGTGAAGCTTCGCATGCGGGCCTGGGTGTCGACGCCCGAATTCGTTCAGATCCGCGCCGACATCACGAAAGCCGTGAAGGAAGCGTTTGACCGCGAAGGCATCACGATCCCTTACCCGCATCAGGTCAACGTTTCGTACAAAGGCAATGCATCGGAGAACAAGGCGGACCATGAGCGAGAATGAACCGCCCGTCGTAGAACCGCTTGCGCCGCCGCCAGAGCCTCAACCTGCGGCGAAGCCGGCCAAAGCCGCGAAGACACCGCCACGGTCTGTCCTGATTCGCCTGTTCGGCATCGGCCCGTGGGGCGTTCTCAAGCTGCTCGGCCTGTGCATCCTTGTCGGCTTCGTCGTGCTCGCCGCGAACTTCAACCCGGCCTCACCGGATGTGAACATTCCCGAAGCCATCGCCTCGATTGCGAGCCAGACATTGGCCGCCGCCGGGTGGGCCATCCGCAATTTCTGGAAACCTGCCCTCGCTGGAGCAGGTATCGTTCTGCCGATCTGGGTACTCTGGCGGCTGGTCAGCCTGCCCTTCCGGAAATAGTGCGGCCTTAGCCGACCGGCTTCCACAGCTGAGTCTTGCAGAGCGGGCCGATACAACCCTTCACTTCCAGAATGCCATCCTCCAGCCGCTTGATGCGCGAGCCATAGGTCTTGCCTTCCTTCGGATTGTAGATCGTGCCGCCGGTCCAGCCCTTGGCCTTCTTCTGGAACCCCTCCAGCATGGTGAGGCCGAGTATTTTCTTGCCGTCAGCATCCGTCACCGTCTCTGGCGATTTTCCATCCGTTACGCTGGCCGGATCGATCCAGACAATCGTGCCGCAGGGCGTGCCGTCACCGCAATCGGCAATCTCGACATGCGAGTTCTCTTCTTCCGTCGCGTAGGTGCCGAACACATCCAGCGGATCGGCAGCGGCACTTCCTGCCCCAAGGGCAAGGGCGACAAAGGCAAAAAGGACAGGTTTCATGGGATGTCTCCGGCTTCAAGCGAGCTATACTCACTACCAGAAAACACACAGGGAGAATACCGATGGACACGACAAAACTCATGTTTCGTGATGGCCTGATGCAAGGTGAACGCATCCTCGTCACAGGCGGCGGCACCGGCCTTGGCAAGGAAATGGCCGAAGGCTTCCTGAAACTCGGTGCCGAGGTGCACATCTGTGGGCGTCGCGGCGGCGTGTGCGAGGAAACAGCGAAAGAGCTGATGGAAAAGCATGGCGGCAAGGTCGTGCCCCATGCCTGCGATATCCGCGTCGCCGAAGCCATCACCGACATGAATGACGAGATCTGGGCCAAGCACGGCCCCCTCACCGGCCTCGTCAACAATGCCGCCGGCAACTTCATTTCGCGCACTGAAGACCTTTCGATTCGTGGGTTTGACGCCATTGCCAATATTGTCTTTCGAGGCACGTTCTACATGACGCACGATATCGGAACGCGCTGGATCAAGGGCGGAACGCGCGGCAATGTCATTTCCATCCTCACCACTTGGGTCTGGAATGGCGGCCCGTTTGTCGTGCCCTCGGCCATGTCGAAAGCCGCCGTCAACACGATGACGCAAAGCCTCGCCGTCGAATGGGCCCGCTACGGCCTGCGCTTCAACGCCATTGCGCCCGGCCCCTTTCCCACCGAAGGCATGTCAAAGCGCCTCGCCCCGGATGCTGACGGTGCCAAGCGTATGGACAGCGGCACGGCCAACCCGATGGGCCGCGTCGGCGAAATGCACGAACTGGTCAATCTGGCCACGCTGTTGATGGGCCCCGGTGCGGAATACATTAACGGCCAGACCATCGCGATAGACGGCGCCATGTACAACGCATCCGGCGGCAACTTCTCCCAGCTCGCTGCCTGGGGCGATACAGAATGGCAAGCCGCCAAGGATGCCATCACAGCCACCAATGACGCCGACAAGGCAAAGCGAACCGTGTAGACGCGGAACTTTCCGTTCGCAGGGCCGTTGGCATCTGCGAACGGGAATTGCGTAGTCTGCCAAAGAGATACGCGGCGTCCCGACAGTTTTTCTGAAGGAAACGCCACAATGAAAATCGCAACGCTCCTCGCCTCCGTCGCCCTCGCCTCCATGGCTGTCGCCTGCGCCGCGACACCGACCCAATACCCCGCGCAGGACGTCGTCTCGGATCATGTTATCACCGGTCAGCTTTCCTACCGTGAACGTATCGCCCTGCCCCCCGGCAGCACGGCGACGATAACGGTCAGTGACACGTCGCGGATGGACGTTCCGGCAATCGTTCTCGAAGAGGCGGTCATGAACCTCGGCACATCGCAAGTCCCCGTCCCCTTCAGCATCACTGTCGATGACCGCGACCTTGACCCGCGTGGCATGTACACCGTGCGCGCCACGATCCGCAGCCCCGCTGGCGAACTCTATTGGACAACGGACACTGCCTATCGGGTGGAGCTGTCGGCTCCCTATACCGATCTCGGCACGCTTTTCCTCGTCAGCAGCACACCTTCCAGAGCCTATCCCGACACCCAATACCCATCAGCCCCCGGTGCCTACACAGGTCTGACCGGCCCTGAATGGGTGGTCGAGGACATCAACCGCCGCGGAGTAATCGATTTCTCCCGCGCCACGTTCAACTTCGACACGGCGGGCCGGATCAGCGGCAATGCATCGTGCAACACCTACTCAGCTGGCTACACGGCCACGCCGCAGCAGGATCTTCGCCTCACCGAGATGGTGCTTACACGTAAGGCCTGCCCGCCAGCGCTGATGAACCAGGAACGCGCCTTCACTGACATTCTCGGCAGCGCGCGCCAATACACCATCGCGCCGGATGGCGCGCTCGTGATCTATGCCCCGAATGGCGACACGATAACGGCACGCCGCTAGGCATCGCTGCGCAACGCCCGGAACCCCACACTGTCTCATTGCTTGTGTCGGCAGTGAGACACATTGGAGACACCGCCATGACAGCCATCCGCCCCATCGCCCTCCTCGCGCTCGCCGCATCTGCAGCTGCCTGCGCGGTCACCCCGCCCGCAACCAGCCAGCAGGGCGACCTGCGCATGGCGAATGACCCCGCCTACACTCAGCCCTACGCGTCGGATGTCATTTCCCCCTATTACGAATGCGGCGCGCTCCAGCTTGAGGCGAGCGTTGTCGGCACGTCAGCCACCGTAATGTTCAATGGCCAGGTTCACCAGCTGGAACAGGTCGAGGCTGAACGCGGCATGCGTTACCAGTCAGGCATTGGCCCCTCGCGCGTCGTATTCTGGGATCAGGGCCCTTTCGCCGTGCTGCAAAACGGCACGACAACCTACCCACAATGCACACGCGTCCGATAGATCGCTCCGACTGAAGAGACTTTGACAACAGGTACCACCTGCTGTCCAAGCGCCGGATGGAAATCTGGATCCCCATCACCATTGCTGCGGCCTTCCTGCAGAACCTGCGCTCGGTTCTGCAGAAGCGCCTAAAAGATACGCTCAGCACATGGGGCGTCACGGCAGCGCGTTTTGTCTTTGCTGCGCCGCTCGCGGCACTGCTTCTGATCGCCCTGCTTGCCTCGACCAGCCAAAGCGTCCCGCCGCTCAACCCGACATTCATCACCAGCGGCATTCTCGGCGGCCTTGCCCAGATCCTGGCGACCGGCCTGTTGATCCACCTCTTCTCCCACAAGAACTTCACCGTCGCCACGGCCTTCACCAAGACAGAGCCGGTCCAGACGGCCCTGTTCGGCATCGTCCTGCTCGGTGACCGGCTGTCCCTGCCAGTCGCGCTCGCCATCCTGGTCAGCCTCGCCGGCGTCATCCTGATCTCGATCCCGGCAGATGCTGTCGGCCGCCGCAACTTCCTTGATCGCAAGGCCCTTATCGGCATCGCGTCCGGCGGCCTGTTCGGCCTGTCTGCCGTCGCCTATCGCGGAGCGTCCTTGTCACTGGTGGAAGGCGATGTCTTCCTGCGCGCGGTGACGACACTCGCCTTCGTCACCGCGTTCCAGGCGCTAGCCGTGCTGGCTTACCTCCGGCTGCGTGAGCCGGGCCAAGCCGGCCGCCTGCTGCACAGCTGGCGCAGTGCGGGTTGGGTCGGCCTTGTCGGCATGCTGGGATCGCTGGCCTGGTTCACGGCTTTCACCCTGCAGAACGCCGCTCACGTGCGCGCCCTTGGCCAGATCGAAGTCGTATTCATGATCGGTGCGTCGATCCTGTTCTTCAAGGAAAAGGTCAGCGCGCGTGAAATCATCGGCGTGCTGCTGGTCTCCCTCGGCATTCTGGGGCTCGTGCTCCACGCACGCTAGGGCGTCACCACCACCTTGCCGATCACCTGGCGGTTCCACAGCATTGAGAAGGCATCCATGGCCTGCTCCAGCGGCACCTCTGCATGCACACGCGGGTTCACCTTGCCCTCGCGCGCCCAGTTCCAGATCGTCTCAACATTTTCGCGGCCCTTTTCGGGAAACTGACGGCCATATTCACCCGCCCGCACGCCCACTACGGAAAAGCCCTTGATCAAAGGCATGTTCGTGGAAACGGTCGCGATCCGACCAGACGTGAACCCGATCACCAAAAGCCGCCCGTCAAATGCGATGCACCGCACGCTCTCGTCGAACACGTCGCCGCCGACCGGATCAAAGATCACATCCGCGCCGCGCCCCTTGGTCAGCGTCTTCACCTTGTCGCGAAAGCCCTGCGTCACGTTGATCGCAAAGTCGGCGCCGTGCGCGATCACCTTATCCAGCTTCTCGTCCGATGCGCTCGTGGCGATAACCGTCGCGCCCAGCAGCTTGCCAACATCCACCGCAGCCAGCCCCACACCGCCGCTCGCGCCATGCACCAGCAATGTTTCACCCGGCTGCAAATTGGCCCGGCGCACCAGTGCCACATAGGCCGTCAGGTAGGCCGCCGAATAGGACGCGGCTTCTGCAAAGCTCATCGCTGGTGGTTTCTTCTGAAGTGAATCAACCGGCACAACGATATACTCGGCAAAGGCTCCAGACCGCACACCGCCCGCAACATCGGTCCCTTCGCGCAACGGGCCGGTCACGCCTTCACCCAGCGTGTCGATGATGCCGGAAAAGTCCATGCCCGGCGTAAACGGCGGTTCCAGTTTCAGCTGGTATTTGCCCTGCGTCAGCAACAGGTCCGGAAAGTTGACGCTCGCCGCCTTTACCCTGACCAGCACTTCACCGGGGCCCGGCACTGGCATCGGCACATCCCGCACCTCAGTCCCGGAGAAATCATCCGTTAGCGTATGACACACAAGCGCCCTCACAGCCGACCGTACATGTCACGCACCATGCCTGCTATCTGAACGCAGGCCCGACGCGATCCCGGAGAGAAATCCGTGAACGCCGTAAACGCATGGGCAAGGTTGTCATAACGCTTGTGCTTCACATACACGCCATCTCGCCCCAGCCGCAGGGCATAATCATCCCCCTCATCAACCAGCGGGTCATGCCCGGCCGTGATCACAACAGCAGGTGGCAGGCCCGACAGGTCGCCGGCCTGGCCCGGTGACAGCAGCGGATCGCCACGATCCTGCCCCTCGGGCAAATACTGTTCCATGAACCAGTTCATCGTGTCGGTCGACAGCGAGAAATTATTGGCAAAATCCTTACGCGACGGGAATTCCTCCACCAGGTCCACCGCTGGGTAGATCAGCAATTGCAGCGCGGGAACCGGCTTGTCCTGCCGCTTCATCTCCTGCGAGACAATGGCGGCGAAATTGCCGCCCATGCTGTCGCCGCCCACAGCAGCCACGCCGTCCGGCGCCCCATATTTGCTCGCATTGCGTAGCGCCCATTCGTAGGCCGCGATCGCGTCGTTGATGCCCGCCGGAAACTTGTGCGGCGGTGCAAGGCGATAATCGACAGACATCACCGCGCACTTGGCCACGCTGGCGATGATCGAACAGAACGCATTGCACGTATCGAGATCGCCGATCACGCCGCCACCCATGTGATAGTACACCATCATGGGCCGGGATGTGTCCTGCTCGTCGGGCAGGTAAATCCGCACAGGGATTTCGTTCTTGTCCGGTCCCGGAATCTTGGAATTTTCGATGATCACACCGGGCTCAGGTGCGGCGGCCAGCATGGCAAGCTGTTCGCGTGTGGCGGCCTGAACCACCTCTGCAGGCAGCGTTGACAGCGCAGGCGCATTACGCCCGTTCCAGGCCACCATCTGCAATTGCGGTTCCAGCACCCGACCATTGATTTCGAGTGGCTTGCCACCTGCCATCCGCACGAGCAATCCGCCCGGCAATTTGAATATCAGTTTCGTTATTGTCTGCTGTAGACTCATGGCCCGGCTCCCAAACTGCCCTGTTCAGGTCAGCTTAGCGCCCTTCCCCGAGGTCCGCCAAGCGCTTCCTCAGATCGGCTTGCCGGCAATGTCCCGCACGCCGGCCAATAGCAGAGCCGCCGCAAATCGCGTGGCGGCACTGGCATCAACCGGTCGGCGCTGCAGCATATGATCGCCCATTTCCCGCGCAATGCCGATCGCTGCTGCCGTGAGGTAGTCGATATCAATCACCGGCGCGCTCGCCGCTGACAACACATGGTCGAGGTCAGACCGGATCTCGGCTGCAACAGCCAGCATTTCCGGCGTATCCACGCGCACCCCAATCAGCGCAAGGTGCGGCGCGCCACCCTTGATCGCCTCTTCATTCTCAGCCGCGATAAAGCTGAAATAGGCGTGATAGGCTTGGTGAATATAGTCCTCGAAGGTCGTGGCGCGGGCGCGCACATCGCTAAGGTGCGTCCGGAAGCGATAGGTCGAATCTTCGGCAATGGCCTCGAACACTTCTTCCTTGGACTTGAAGTAATTATAGAACGTACCGGCCGCCAGGTCCGTTTCGCGGATGATGTCGCGCACGTTCGTTGCGTCAAAGCCGATTCGCGCGAACACGCGGCGGCCCGCCTCAAGGATTGCGCGGCGGTTGGCTGCCTTGGATTTTGCGCGTTTTCCGGTTGCGGCAAGTGTGTCGGTGGCAGGAGGCATTCTGTTTCCTTTATTGCCGTTTGTACGGCTGATCAGGCACACATTGCGCAACCCGTCATCAAACGTCAACTTTTTACACGGGCTGCGCGAACTTGTCTGCAAGTTTACCCAGTTGGCCATCAAGGCGCATCCGCCGCAGTACTGACAGCACAATCCCGAACACGACCCGGATCACGATCAGTACCAGTACGCCCAGCAGCGGCTGATTGGTCGCGATCGACAGGAACGCCCCCAGAATGATCGCCACGTGCAGCGTCACGATCCGGCCATAGGGGGCAAACATCTCGGCCGGCGGATTGGTACGCCGGAACTCACCCTTGCCGATAAAGTCTGCAAGATAGAACACCGCATTCGACAGGGCGATCACGGCCACGAACCAGACCATTCCCTCGCCGGAACCCAGCGCCCAGTTCACAATATCCATATAGCCGTCACCGCCGCCGCTATCGCCGGAGAAGGACTTGATGAAGATGCCATGCCCGTAACAGAACATGCCGTAATGCAGCGTGAAAAACGGGATCATGAATAGCGCAATCAGCAGATTGCCGATCCCCGTCACTGCGCTGCCCGCCAGCCGCAGGATCGTATAGCCGCCAATCACGAGATTCTCGAGCCAGTACAGCGCCACAAGCGGTGTCGGTCCCCAATGGAACAGGATGATCGCAATGATCGGCACCAGGTCGACGCCAAGGCTCAGCCAGGCCAGCGGATCCCGAAATGTCCGCGCCACCAGCGACGGGTCGAAAAAGTGGCCCTTCATGCCGCCCTGCCTGTAAGTATCATTGTCCCCCGCTCCCCGCTCAAGACCCCGCGAAGGTTAGTTCATAAGCAGGAAAACTGAACGGGTCACGCACTTCCAGCCCCTTGGAGCCACGGGGATTGTGATAATTCCCTGTCAGGATTTCATAGTGCAGGTGGATTGCGGTCGCATTGCCGGAATCGCCCATCAGGCCCACGGGTTGGCCAAAACCGATTTCCCGGCCTACGGCCACGTTCGGATCAAAATGCGCCAGGTGCGCATAGCGCGTATAGACGCCCCTGCCATGGTCGATCAGCACTTGCCAGCCATAGCCGTTCGAATGGCGCGCCTCGATGATCCGCCCCGGTGCCGCTGCATAAACCGGCCCGGACGGGCGCCGAGTCAGGTCCACGCCGTCATGCATGCGCCCGCCGCGAATGCCAAATCCCGAAGACAGGCAGGCATCATTGGTCGGCACGGTCACCAGAACGATGCCGTTCACATCGATCACCGGCTTGAAATCCTGAACCCAGCCGCCCGGATAGTGGGGCGGCGAATTGCTCACGGTCATGCCGCCACATACCTGCAGGTACTGGTTTGGCTGGTAAGGCCCCTGTGCGGGATTGTGCGGATCGCCCGGCGGGCCGTAATTCACCACCACGCGCGGCGTGATCACCTGCGGCGGCGCAGAGGCACACGCAGCAGCCATCATCAGCAACATCAGGGCTGGGAACAAGCGCAACATCCGATGCACTATACGCCACCTGTCTTAATATCAGGCAACCACACCGGCACGTTTTGCGCCGCGCTTTAACTCTTTCAGCAGGTCAGCGACGTAAACGCCGAAATCCACCTGCATCCTGTGGCGCGGGCTGTCATAGAAATGGCCGAGGTGTTCTTTCTCGTCTGCCATGGTGATCCGGTCCATTTCGGCAGCGTCCGGAAACGCATACTCCCCGGCCAATGCCGCCGCGACCAGCTTTGACTGCTGCTCGGCAAAATTAACCAATGTCGGCAGCGGCTGGGCCAACCCAAGGAAAAACATGGTCTCGAATCCCGGCTTCACCATGCGCTTGTACAGCGGGAATGTGTTCTCCTGCGGCATCAGTTCCTTCTGCTTCAGGAACGGGAAAGTCACATTGTATCCGGTCGCCCAGACAATCGCATCCACCTTCTCGCGGCTGCCATCACTGAACACGACACCGTCGCCGTCCAGCCGCTCGATTCCCCCCTTTGGCAGGATGTCACCGCAACCAACCCGCGTCAGGAATTCGCCCGAAACTGAAGGGTGCCCGTCCAGCGGCTCATGGTCGGGCTTCGGCAGGCCATAATCTTCCATCATGCCGATGGTTTTCTTGATCTTGGCCCGCGCCAGCTTGCGGCCCAGCTTCGACGGCAACCAGGGCGGCAGCGCCGCCTTGTCCGCCGGCGTCCCGTCCATGTATTTCGGCAGCACCCACACACCGCGCCGCATCGAGATGAACAGCTTGTGCGCAATCGGCCGCTGCGACAGTTCCGACGAGATATCCATCGCCGAATTGCCCGCGCCGACAATCATCACGTTCTTGCCGCGAAAGTCATAAGGCTCGAACGGGTCGCGATAATGGTGGGAATGCACTTGATAACCATCAAAATGCCCGGGATAGGTCGGCATCCGCGCATCCCAGTGGTGGCCATTGGCCACCGCGACGGCGTCGTATTCGCGGCTCTCGCCGGTCGACAGCGTCACCTTCCAGCGCCCGTCCGGCAGGCGCGCCACATCGGTCACCGCCGTGTTGAACGTGATCGCTTCTCGCAGGCCGAAATGGTCCACGTAATCATGGAAGTATTGCAACAGCTGGGCATGGTGGGGGAAATCCGGCCAGTCGTCCGGCACCGGATAGTCTTCAAATGCCAGCCGCCATTTCGACGTGTCGATGTGCAGACTCTGATAGCATGACGAAGTCCCGTTCGGGTTCTTGTAGTACCAGTTGCCGCCAATATTGTCCGACATCTCGAAACAGTCGTACGGCAGGCCCTTGTCCTTCAGGCGCTTGGCCATGGTAAAACCCGAACAGCCGGCACCAATGATGCACGTTTTCGGTTTGCTGCTGCCGTCAAATGCCATAGGCCGTCTCCTCCCGCTGCGTGAACTGTTTCCACGTCATGGCCCAAATGTTATCCGGGGCGACTGGAACGTCAAATGAAGAGGCCTGCACATGAGCGATGACGCGACGTCAGCTCCCGATCCGCTGGAATTGATGCAGGGGAACCTCGATTTGATCTCGGGTGTCATCCCGTGGGGCCGCCGTCTCGGCTTCCGTATGACCAAGGTGGAAAAGGGGCATGTCTGGGGTGTCCAGCCGTGGAAAGAGCGCCTCGTGGGCGACCCCGACACAGGCGTCATCCATGGCGGTGTCCTCACCGCCTTCCTCGACAATCTCTGCGGCACGGCTGCCGGATCGGCGATGGAGCATTTGCGCTATGTCGCAACGCTCGACCTGCGCATTGACTATATGCGCCCGGCCGAACCGCGCCGCGACATTCTCGGCGAGGCCGAGTGCTATCATGTCACCCGCTCGATCTGCTTCACCCGCGCATGGGCCTTCCACGAAACCCGCGACAAAGTGATCGCCACCGCTGCCGGGGCCTTTGCCATCACCAAGCCGCGCGCACCGTCCGCCATGGGAGGCAATGATGCCGAGTGAAACCACGCTCAGCCGCGCCGAAGAAGTCGCCGCCTTCATCGCCCGCACGCCGTTCGCGCAGGAACTCGGCATGCATTGCGAAGTCATGGGCGACGAGATGACCGCCGTCCTCCCTTTCCGGGACAAGCTCGTCGGCAATGTCGCCATCCGCGCCATTCATGGCGGCGCCATCGGCGCGTTCCTCGAGATCACGGCGATGGCGCAGGTCTTCCTCGTCACCGAACACCTGACCCGCCCGCCGCGGCCCATCAACCTCACCATCGACTATTTGCGCCAAGCCCACGCGAAAGACCTCTACGCCCGCGCCACCATCACCAAGATGGGCCGCCGCATGTGCTCGGTCCAGGCCGTCGCGTGGCAGGACGAGAAATCCAAACCCGTCACCACACTGATGGCCCACTTCATGGTCGGCGGCGACTGACCCGGTTCCCGCCTATGCCCGGCCGCCTGAACCGGCTAGTCAGGCGCAAGACCGCAAGGATGCCCCATGAACCGCCTGTTTGAAGAACTGGACTATCGCGACACGCCGATCGGGCCGATCAGTCTGCGGCGGCGCTTCCATCCCCTGCTGAAGGTGGACGTGTTCGAAATCATCCTCGGCGACGAACATTTGATGTCGAACATTTTCACCGTGTCCGAAATCGCGCTTGCCCGCCTCGGCCTCGACAAGCTCGCCAGTCTCAGCCCCGGCTCGGAGGATAAATGGGATATCGTCGTTGGCGGCCTCGGCCTCGGTTACACGGCCGGCGCGGTGCTGGAATATCCACGCGTTGCGTCATTGCGCGTGGTGGAGATGCTGGACGCCGTGGCCGACTGGCACGATGCCGGGCTGGTGCCGCTCGACCCGCCGCTCAGCGCCGATGATCGCTGCCAGATCGTGCGCGATGATTTCTTCGCCCTTGCCCAGTCAGACACCGGCTTTGATGCCGACCATCCGGGCCGCCAGTTCCACGCCATCCTGATCGACATTGATCACACGCCGGACTGGTTGCTCGACGCAAGAAGCGGACATTTCTACAGCGAGGCGGGCCTGCGAAAGCTGCTGACGCACCTGAAGCCCGGCGGACTCATGGGCCTGTGGTCCGATGTTCCGCCAGACGAGGCCTTCGTGCAGCGCCTGTCAGGCGTGTTTGCTGAGGCGTGGGGTGAACCGGTCACCTTCTACAATCCGTTGCAGGACAAGCATCACACCCAGGCCGTCTATCTCGGCTTCAAGGCCGCCTGACCTCGCCAACTTATCCACCCCCCATCATCCCCGGTGTATACTGCACCGTGATGCCACACTTCTCCCTCCTCTCGCCCTTGCCGGGCCTGCCATGTACCTACTGCCTCTCTGGCCACTGATCCTCTGGGGCATCCAGCGCCTCAAGACATGGTTCCGCGCGGCAGGCGGCCCTGACGCTCAAATGCTATGGGGCGTGATGTGGAATGGCCATGTCGTGCTCATCGGTGCATCGGATGATCTCTCCGGGCATCCTTTGTGCAGTTTCCGGGCCCCCGTCTCGGCCCGGCTAAGGCTTGCCGTGATGGACGCAACGACTCCGTGTCCCCTGCCCATACCGGGGCTTCAGGCCATCCTGTCCGCAATGATTGCGCCAAATACCGGCCTGCACCGGCACTACGCGGTCACCATTCCCGACACCTGACGCAAAACCCGGTTCTGACAATTCGCCCGCCTCCAAGCGCCTCACCGGGCGTCGCCTGTCTGCGCAAAACCATGTAGTCTGCGCGTTCCTGATCCACGCAGGGTCAAAAACCCCTTAAGGAAGGCCGACAATGAGACGATGTGCGATCCTCATCCTGCTTGCTGGCTGCAACACCGTCAGCGCCGAACCGCATGCGGCTGCCCCGCCGCTCGATTGGCTGACCGGCTGCTGGGAACGCGCCGACAGGTCGTATCGGGAAATCTGGTCGCAATCGGAACAGGGACACTTTTTCGGTTATGCCGTGTCGCTGAAAGACGGGTCCGTTTCCTTCTTCGAACAGATGCGTATCGATCCCGGCAAATCGGCCATGTTCAATGCCTATCCGGCAGGGATCGGCCCCTCGCCTTTCCCTGAAAAGGCGCGCACCGGCGCATCCATCACCTTCGCCAACCCGGACCATGACTATCCGCAGGTCATCGCCTATCGCACGACAGAGGCCGGGCTTTCCGCCCGCATTTCGTTGACGGATGGGTCAAACGCTAGGGACTTTGACTTTGTCCCCTGCCCTATTCCGCAATGACAGGCTCGCCCGCAAACAAGTCTGCATATTCCGGCTTGAGGAAATCATGGAACACGGCCTGCGGCACGGTCACCTTATAGGCGCCCTCTGCATAAGAGCCGATTTCGTAAGGCGCAAAGTGCACAATGAATCCGCCAAACCGGCCTGCTTCGGTCGATGCAGCCAGCCCGATTTCTCCGTCCAGGATACTGTCCGCCGAGATCGCATCTGCCGCCTCTGACCGAAACATGTCGGCCGACTGGCCTCCGCCAACCTTCTCGCTGCGCTGGCCGGCAATATCGCCTAGGATGACCGGCAGGCTTTCCGCCATCGCGCCGCCCGGATCCGCCAGCAGGTCGCCCAGCGACATGTCGGTCTTCGCTGCGACATCATAAATCCGTGCATCGGTTCCGTAATTGCCGTGCGCCCCGCCGGAATAAGCGCCGGTGAAACCCTCAATGCTGATCAGGTCCCCGGCCTGTGCCACCAGGGTCCAGACAATCGACAGGCTGTAGGCGTTGAAATATTCCGGGTCCGCCTCTTTATAGGTTCGCGCATCCTCGTCCATCGCCTCGATCCGCACCCGCGAGCCGGCCATCAGATCAGCCGCCAGCGCCGGCGCTACCGCGAACAGCGCGTCATCCACGCTGGCAGATCCGTTGAAATAATCCGTCGAAACTTCGATCTCGTGCGGCGTCTTCACGGCGCTCGAATCCGTCAACGCCGCAACCTCACCTGCGAGCTGCTCCACCCCTTGCGTCACTCCGGTATCCGGCGAGTCAGGCTTCTTCGTGCACGCAGTCATCAAAAGCGCGCTCATTACGGCGCAGCAGGCTAATCTCAGCATTGGCTGGTCTCCATTTTACAGGCTCAGAAGCTCGGCATCGCCTCCCTGCGCCGTGATATTCACCGTTACCACGCGTTCATTGGCAAAACGATGGAGATAATGTGGTCCGCCCGCCTTGGGTCCGGTGCCGGAAAGCCCCTCCCCGCCAAACGGTTGCACACCCACAACTGCCCCGGTCATTGACCGGTTCACATACGTATTCCCTACAGGGCAGGCCGCTTTGACCGCAGCATGGAAGCTCTCCAGCCTTGAATGCACCCCCAGCGTCAATCCATATCCCTTGGCCTTCAGCGCGGCACCCACCTTATCGATATCATCCGGATCATAGCGAAGCACATGAAGAATCGCCCCGAAATTCTCTTCCTGAATCTGGTCCATGGATGTCAGTTCGATCAATGCCGGACCAAAGCCGTAGCCCTCTTCGCCAATCTTGCCAGCATCGATCTGGTGCAGGACCTTCGCCTCCTTGCGCATCTTGTCCAGATGCGCCTCCAGCAGCGCGCGGGCGTCGGCATCGATCACCGGGCCGACATCAGTGTCGGCCTCGGCTGGATCACCCATCTTCAGTTCATCCATCGCGCCGATCAGCCCATCGATCAGGCTTTGCGATGTCGACTTCGGAATGAAGGCAATGCGAAGCGCCGAACAACGCTGGCCGGCCGAGCCGAAGGCCGACACGATCATGTCATCAATCACCTGCTCGCGAAGAGCCGTCGTATCCACGAACAGGCCGTTCAGGCCGCCCGTCTCCGCGATCAGTGGAATGATCGCGCCGTCCCGGTCGGCCAGCGCCCGGTTGATCATGCGCGCCGTCGACGTGCCGCCGGTAAAGCAGACGCCGGAAACGCGAAGGTCCGCCGTCAGCGCAGCGCCAACCGTTTCGCCCTTCCCCGGCAACAGGTGGAGTGCGTTTACCGGCAAGCCGGCCTTCTGGAATAAACGAACCGCCTCAAACGCCACCAGCGGTGTCTGTTCAGCCGGCTTGGCAACAACCGTATTGCCCGCCGCCAGTGCCGCCGCGATCTGGCCGGTAAAGATGGCCAGCGGGAAGTTCCACGGGCTGATACAGCAGAACACACCGCGCCCATGCAGTGACAGGTGATTGGTTTCGCCCGTCGGCCCGGGAAGACGCACTGCGCCCTCAAACTCGTGCTCGGCCTGCGCAGCGTAGTACCGACAGAAATCCACCGCTTCGCGCACTTCGGCCACACCATCGGCGAGCGTCTTGCCAGCCTCACGCGCCATCAGGGCAATCAGGCGCGACGCATTCTCTTCAAGAATATCGCCCATCGCGCGCAGGTGTTCGGCCCGCTTTGATCCGCCAAGATCGTCCCAGTCGGGCTGGAACTTGACCGCTGCGCTCAATGCCTTTTCGATCGCCTCCGGGCTGGCCTCCTTGCAAGCGCCAAGCACATGTTCTGTATCGAACGGCACACGGATCATGTCGCCGCCACCTGCATCTGGCTTTCCGGAAACAATCGCCCCGGCAGAGATCGCCGGACTGTCGCGGAAGGATTTCAACGCTGAAGCCGTGGCGTCACGAACGGCTTTCTGGCTCAGGTCCAGACCGGTCGAATTGCGCCGTTCCGGGCCATAGAGGCGCGGCGGGGTCGGAATCCCGGGATGGCGCCGAGGGCCAATCTCGACACGCGTGATCGGATCGTCAACCACGTCTTCCACTGGCACATCGGGATCAAGGAACGAGTGCACGAAGCTGGCATTCGCGCCATTCTCCAACAAACGGCGCACGAGGTAAGGCAAAAGGTCTTTGTGCGCGCCCACTGGCGCATAGACCCGCACCCGGCGGCCCGCTTCAGCTGCATCGTAGAGCGCCTCGCCCATTCCGTGCAGGCGCTGGAATTCATAGTCGGTGACCCCAGCGGCTTCGGCGAGAATATCGACCGCTGCAAGCGTGTGCGCATTGTGGGTCGCGAATTGCGGATAGATTGTTGGCGACGCTTCAAGCATCAGCTTCGCGCAAGCCAGATAATGGAAGTCAGTTCCCGGCTTGGTCGTAAAGACCGGGAAGTTCGGAAAGCCTTCGACCTGCGCATGCTTGATCTCACTGTCCCAATATGCGCCTTTGACCAGGCGCACCATGAAGCGGTGTCCCGTCTGTTCTGCCAGCCGCGTCAGCTTCTCGATCACCGAGAGTGTGCGTTTCTGGTAGGCCTGCACGGCCAGGCCGAGCCCGGTCCAGTTCTTCAGCGAGGGCTCATGTGCCAGCCGGTCCATAAGCTTGAGGCTCAGCACAAGGCGATCAGCCTCTTCCGCATCGAGACAAAGGTGAATGTTCGCCGCGGCAGCCTTTTCGCACAGCGCCAGCAAGCGAGGGTAAAGCTCATTCATGATCCGCTTTTCGTTCACCGCCTCAAAGCGCGGATGCAGGGCCGAAAGCTTCACCGACACACCGCTCGCCTTTTCCGGCGCGACCGCCTTGTCCTTCTCGGCGGCCACGGCATCAATCGCCAGCTCATAGGCTTTCAGGTAGCGGGCAGCATCATCTGCGGTGCGTGCGCCCTCGCCCAACATGTCGAAACTGAAATGGGCCGCTTCGCCGGATTTGACCATGCGCTTGCCGCGCTTGAGCGCTTCTTTCACTGTGCGTCCAAGGACGAACTGTTCGCCCATGATCCGCATGGCCTGCATCATGGCTGCGCGGATGACGGGCTCGCCACTTTCGCGGATCAATCCTGAAACGAAAGCACCCGGGCCCTTCTGCAGGGATTTCGGCACACCGATCACACGGCCTGTCAGCATCAGGCCCCAAGTGGATGCATTGACCAGCCAGCTTTCCGACTGGCCAAGATGAGACGCCCAATCCCCCGACCGGATTTTCTCGGCAATCAGGTCGTCGCGGGTTTCGGCATCCGGTACGCGCAGCAGCGCCTCGGCCAGGCACATGAGCGCGAGCCCTTCGGAATTCGACAAACCGAATTCCTCAAGAAAGCTCTCCATCATGCCTTTCTTGCGTCCGCGGCTGCGGGCGATTTCCACCAGTTCGCGTCCGCGACGTACAGCCGCCAGCCGGGCGCCATCATCAAGCGGCGCCTCCTTCAGCAACCCCTCAAGCAGCGCCTCCTCATCGTCAAATTTGTGAGCGTCCAGGATGTCCCAGTCAGGGGCGTCGAGTGGTAGCGAATCAGGCATATGGAATTCCAAGTGGTTAGTATGAGAGGAGCGGCTTAGCGAGAAGGTGAAATTGTGCCCGCTTTTTCTTGTTTACGGGCACAGATATATCGTCTCATAGAACCAAACGCGAGCGACATTGCAGCGGTTCCACCTCTTTACGCGTGGAGCCAACCCCGCCACATTGCCGCCGACCGGACATCGGCCTCAAGGAGCCTCCATGCGCATCATGCTGATTACCGACGCCTGGGATCCCCAGGTCAACGGAGTCGTTCGCACGATGAAGCGGGTGATCGCTGAATCTGAAGCGATGGGGCACATCTGGGAGATCGTTCACCCTGGCGACGGGTTCCGCACCGTGCCTCTGCCGACCTATCCCGAAATCAAGCTGGCCCTCTTCGCCCGCAAGAAGATCGAGGAACGGTTTCACGAATTCGAGCCCGATGCGATCCACATCGCTACGGAGGGCACACTTGGCATGGCGGGCCGCACCATGTGCCTGACCGTCAAGCACCCCTTCTCGACCGCCTATCACACGCGATTCCCGGAATACGTATCGGCCCGCCTGCCTGTCCCGACATCGGTCGGCTATTCCTTTGTACACTGGTTCCATAAATATTCCGGCAAGGTCATGGTCCCTACCCCCTCAATGGTCGAGGAATTGCGGGAACGGAAGTTCATCAATCTTGTCGCCTGGACGCGCGGCGTGGACACCGAACTGTTCAATCCTGCCAAGCGTATCAAAGAGGGTACGGAGAATGATCCATTCAAGGGTCTGCCTCGGCCAATTTTCCTGAATGTAGGCCGCGTCTCCGTGGAAAAAAATATCGAAGCCTTTGTCGAACTCGACCTGCCGGGCTCGAAAGTCATCGTTGGCGACGGCCCGCAACTGGAAGAACTGAAGCGGAACTATCCAAACGTGATCTTCCTGGGCGGCAAGTTCGGCGAGGAACTGTCCGCGATCTATGCCAGCGCAGACGTCTTCGTCTTCCCCAGCCTGACGGATACGTTCGGGCTGGTTGTGCTGGAAGCCATGGCATCCGGCCTGCCTGTCGCGGCGTACGAGGCCACCGGTCCGCGTGACGTGATCCCCGGCTCCAATGCCGGGACGATCACGCCAGTGGGCGGCGACCTTGCCCAAGGCGCGCGTGAGTGCCTGGCGCTCAGCCGCGACACCTGCCGCACGTATGCGGAAACCTATAGCTGGAAAGCCTGCGCCGAGGCATTTATCGAAAACCTGCAGCCCCTGCCAGCCCCTGCTCGCCGCAGGTTCTGGCAGAAGATTCGTCTGCGCCGCCGCAGGAAGCCCCCTGTAGAAGGCCTGTAGAGGCGCCTATCTGGCCGCTCCGATTTCCATACCGGCAACCAATTCGCGCTGCGCGTCCCTGTCGGCGTCGCTTAGCGGGATCAGCCCCTTCTCGATGAGGTAGCCTTCCGGCCCGAACGCATTTTCGTCGGTGTAATAGTCAATGAAATCGAACAGGCCGGGTACCAGCGGCAGGTTCTGTTTCTTCACATAAATGAACATCACACGCGACAGGCCGTACTGGCCTGAATTGATGTTGTCGAACGTTGCCGGAACGCCCGCAAGCGCAGCGCCTTTTATCCGGTCACCATTCTGCTCAAGGAATGAATATCCAAGAATGCCAATCGCCGTCGGCGTTTTGACGAGTGACTGGACAATCGCCGTGTCATTCTCGCCGAAGTCGATCCAGGCGCCATCGGTGCGGATCGTGTGGGCGCGTATCTTGAACGCGTCACTGTCGCTTGCCTTCAACGCTGCCATCTCGGGCAAAGTCTCCGCGCCATGCTCCATGCCAAGTTCAACGAAGGCATCCCGTGTGCCGGAGGTGGGCGGCGGGCCGAAGACAGTGATCGGCTCGGCTGGCAGGCCGGGATCAACTTCGTTCCAGGATTTGTAGGGATTAGTTATGAACGCGCCCGAACCGTCCGGAATATCTTGCGCCAGCGCGAGGTAGAGTTGGGTCTTGGTGATGTTGAAGTCGGGACCGAGCTTGGAGTTCGCAACGACGATCCCGTCAAAGCCGACCTCGATCGCTGCAATATCCGTCACGCCATTGCTGGCGCACAAGGTCGTTTCGCTCGCCTTCATTGGCCGCGAAGCATTTGACAGTGACGGCTCGTCCGGCCCGACTCCCTGGCAGAACGCCTTGAAGCCACCACCGGTACCCGTGGTCTCGACAATCGGTGTCGGGTAGCCGGATGTTGCCCCGAACCGCTCGGCGACCGTTGTCGAAAAGGGCGCGACCGTTGAGGAACCCACAATCTTGATCTTCTGCGTATCGCCGGCCATGGGCGGCCGCTCGGGAACAGCATCTGCGGCCTCAAGCGTAGACAAGTCTGATTTTCCACAGCCGGTAATCGCCAGCATCAGCGCAAGCGTCGCCCCGATAAGAACGCCAGATTTCATGGTATGCCTCCTAAACAACCCACTCCCGGAACGGGATTTCCTGCGTTCCACTACACCTCGGACATGACAGCCACATCGAAGTTGTGTGACGGTTTTGCGACGACCTGCAAACATGACTCATTTTTTCACTTGCGCTTGCGATTGAGTTCGCATATCTCACACCCCGAATACGGATGTGGCGGACATCTGGGCCAACCCTTAAACTGGGGGCCCCCTGCACTAACGCCCGAAGCTGGTTAAAAGCCCTTTGGAGGTTAGGTGTCATGCACTCCTATGCTACCCCCTATAATATCGTTCGCTCGCAAGAGCCCGATGTTCCTGTCTACTGCTTCCGCCCTGATCGGGTGACGGCGGCTGCAAAATGGTTCCGGGAAAGCTTTCCGGCCCAGCCCTTCTACGCTGTGAAAGCCAATCCCGGCGTGCACGTGCTTGATGCGCTGTGGGCTGCTGGCATCAACAGCTTTGATGTGGCGTCGGAAAATGAAATCGAACTGATCTACAACCGGTTCCCCGGCGCACGCATGGCGTTCCTTCACCCCGTGAAGAACCGCCGCGCGATTGCCCGCGCCTACCATCAGTATGGCGTGCGCATCTTCGTGACCGACACGCAGGCCGAACTGAAGAAGATTCTCGAAGAAACCGGCTACGCGCGGGATCTCACCATTATCGTGCGCATCGGCGTCTCGAATGACGGTGCGACCCTGCCTCTGACCGGCAAATTCGGCGCGAACGAAGACGACGCGGCAGAAATCCTGCGCGAAGCCCGCCGCTATGCCGATGAGCTCGGCGTATCATTCCATGTTGGCAGCCAGGCAATGAAACCTTCGGCCTGGGCAACCGCAATGGCCGACGTCTCGCGCATCATCATCTCTGCTGGTGTCACAGTCGATATCGTTGACGTCGGCGGCGGCTTCCCGTCGATCTATGCCGATACACCGCCGCCGTCGCTGGAAGCCTATGCCGACATGGTGGAAGCTTCGTTCGAAAGCATGTTCGTTCTCGAGAACGCTGACCTTTGGTGCGAGCCCGGTCGCGCGCTTGTCGCCGAAGCCGAAAGCCTGCTCGTGCGTGTCGAACTCGCAAAGCCCGGTTCCATCTACATCAATGATGGCTCCTATGGGTCGCTCTATGATGCCGTGCACGAGCGCTGGGCTTTCCCGGTGCGTGCGATCACAGGCGACGGACGCAAGCTGCGCGGCATGGCCGAGTACACAGTCTATGGACCGACCTGTGATTCCACCGACAAGTTCCCCGACAAAGTCTGGCTGCCTGCAGGCCTGACAGAGGGGGACTATCTGGAATTCGGGAACATCGGCGCTTATGGCCGTGCAATGTCCAGCCGCTTCAATGGCTTCGGTGAAACTGAAGTTGCCATCGTGCACGACGCCCCGTGGCCGAGCCTCTACAACGCGGTTGGCGCCGAAGTCATCGCGATCGGTTCAAAAGCGACCAAGTGAACATCCGGGAAACCGTAACGCCTGAGGACAAGCGCCAGATCCGGCGACTCCTCGGGCGGACTGGTCAGATAGGCTGAACCGCCAATTCCGCGGGCTTCGGTTTCCGGCGGCAGTACGCGAATGGTCTGACGCGCAATCGCAGCCCCTGAATCGACATAGCTGACGCCATGCGGCGCACTGGCGATCAATTGCCCGCGCACGAGTGGAAAGTGCGTGCACGCCAGCACGACCGTGTCGATCTGGTCGCCGCCCGGCGCATCGAACATTGGCGCTTGCGCGGCCGCGATAGCTTCAATCGGTACATCCTCCCCGCGCGCATGCGCTTCAGCCAGGCGGACCAGCTCGATACTGCCGTGCATGATGACGTGCCGGTCGCCCGCAAACTGATTGATCAGCCGAGCGGTATAAGCGCGTCGGATCGTACCGGGTGTCGCCAACAGGCCAATGGTCCCGGTCTCGCTGAACGCGGCAGCCGGCTTGATGGCGGGCACAGTGCCAACCACGGGAATATCCAGCACGGCGCGCACATCTTCCAGCGCCAGCGTGCTGGCAGTGTTGCAGGCGATGACAAAAACGTCCGGACGAACATGGTCGCACAATATCTTCGCAACGCGCGGCAAGCGTTCCTTGAGCGCTTCATCAGACTTGTCGCCATAAGGGAAAAAGCCACTGTCGGCGGCATAGTGCACCCCCAGGGCGGGCCCTAACGCCCGGATTTCCTCGGCAACGGTCAATCCCCCGACCCCGGAATCAAAGACCAGGACCCGGCCACGGGCCGGAGAGGGAGCGAAATTGGTGAATTGAAAGTCTGTCATGGCAAAAGACTATTTGCATTCGCTCGCGGCGAAAACGGGGCAGCCAAGCAAGTTTGGCATGAGATTTGTTGTGCACCGCACAATATCGGCCTAGTATCACGTTCAGAAACAAGGATTTTCCATCATGATGGACCTCTGGCTGGCGCCTTGGCGCGCATCCCTCGCCCTCACGGCTTCGATGCTTGAAATGACGCTCAAGGCTCAGAAGGGCTTTGCCAGCGCACAGGGCATGTCAAATTTCCAGTCCATGGACGAGGCAAGCATGCGCGACGCCTTTCATGAGGCGGCCGATGCCAACCTGCGCCGCTGGGGTGAGACAGCCGATGCTGTGAACAGACTGCCCGACTGGTACCGTGACCTGTCACGCGTACCCGGCGGTGTGATGACGGACTGGTTCGACCAGGCCCGCCGAATAACGAAGGACTAGACCAGCGATCCGTAGAGATCGGGCCGGCGGTCGCGGAAAAAGCCCCATGCTGCGCGGTCGCGGTCGACCACATCAAGGTCGAACGTTGCGTGAATCACGCCTTCCTCAGTACGTCCCAAATCCGTAACGACTTCGCCTGACTGGTCAGCGATGAAGCTGGTTCCGTAGAAAACCTGTCCATCTTCGTCGCCCATGCGGTTCGCCGCGCACACCGGAATCACGTTTGACACCGCATGGCCCAGCATTGCCCGTCGCCAGCGGCCCGCTGTATCGAGAGCGGAATCCTGTGGCTCGGCGCCAATCGCAGTCGGGTAAAGCAGCACATCGGCGCCCATCAGCGTCATCGCGCGGGCAGCTTCCGGGAACCATTGATCCCAGCAGATACCCACGCCGATCCGGCCTTTTTGCGTGTCCCACACGCGGAAACCGGTATCGCCAGGCCGGAAGTAGAATTTCTCCTGATAGCCTGGCCCGTCGGGGATATGGCTCTTGCGATAGATGCCAAGCGCTGTGCCGTCAGCATCCAGCATAACCAGCGAGTTGTAATAGGCGGGACCATCTTTCTCGTAGATCGACACAGGGATCACAACGCCGAATTTCTTCGCAATTTCAGCCAGTTGAACAACAGCAGGATGGGTTTCCCATGGCAGGGCGCGGGCGAAATGCGCTTCTTCCTGCGTCTTGCAGAAATAGTGGCCGCAGAAGAGTTCCGGCGGCAGCACGACATCTGCGCCCTCGGCTGCAGCCTGCTCAACAAAGCCGGCCACACGGTCGATATTCCCCTGGATATCATCGCTGGGCGAAAACTGGATGGCGGCAAGTGTAATCGAGCGGGTCATGGGCAGGTGTCCGAACGGTGATCGCAGGGGTGGGATGATATGGGGAGTGGTGTGAGGTTAGGTAGGGGTCAGGCGGGTATTTCGCGGGTCATGCAATGGAAACTGCCGCCCCCGCGCAGAATGTTCAATGCCGACAGGCCAATGACCTTCCGGCCGGGAAACAGCGGCTTGAGTTCGGCAAGCGCGACGAGGCTGAAACGCTCGTCATAGGTCGGTACAATGACGGCGCCATTCGTGATGGTGAAGTTCATGTGGCTGGCCGGCACGGGCACACCGTCGCCAAAATGAACTGGCCCCGGCGAGGAGATGGTCGACACCATCAGGCCAGCGGTACGAAGCCGGTCCTCGATGGCGAGGAGTATTTCGGCATTTGGGTCTTCCTTCCCGGTCGGGTGCTGGCAGAGGACATGCCCGGGTGCGATGAAGCGCGCAATGTTGTCGACATGGCCATCGGTATGGTCGTTCAGCAGGCCATCGCCCAGCCAGATCACTTCATTCACGCCAAAGGCTTCGGCAAAGGCGGCTTCGGCATCTGCCTCGGTCCAGTTGCCATTCCGGTTCGGATTGAGCAGGCATTGCCGGGTTGTCAGGAGGCGCCCTTCCCCGTCGACATCGATTGCGCCGCCTTCCAGTACAATGTCATGCGCGCGAACCTTGATGCCTTCGACGCTGGCAACGGCAGCGGCCGTCTCGGTATCGCCGGGCATCAGGTATTTGCCGCCCCAGCCATTGAAGCGGAAGGTTTCAGCCTGCGGGCCGTCCTGACCGGTCGTGATGATCGGCCCGGTGTCGCGCAGCCAGATATCGCCGGTTGGCACTTCAACGATTTCGGCCGCGTCGCCGACCGCCTCGCGGGCCGACTGGGCGGCCGCGTCTGACCCGGCGGCCAGCTTGACCGGCAGAAACCCTGCTGCTGCACGGGCAAAGGCGGCAATTTCGGTTCGCGCGCCTTCAAAATCACCTCCCCATTCGTCAGCAAGACGGGGCCAGCCGCACCAGAGCGCGGATTGCGGGGCCCATTCGGGCGGGAGGAAACGGGGCATATCGGTCATGGTCGCTGGCCTTGCCATAGGTTTGAAACAAGGAAAAGGGCGGCCTGCATGACAGGCCGCCCTTCCCGATCTGATAGTCCGTGTCAGTTAAGACCTAGAACTTGTACTTCACGCCGAAGTGGACCTGCCACAGCGAAGCACTGTTGACGATCCGGTCACGGTCAGCGTCGGCGTTGAAGCCGGAGATGACGTACTGGCCGTTAACGATGCTGTCGACGCTGTACAGTTCAGCGTTGCCTGGGAAGCCATGCTCGCGCAGGACGCCCCACTCGTTGTTCAGCAGGTTGCCGAGGTTCTCGATGACAACAAACGCTTCGGTGCGGTCATTCTCACGGAAGCCTGGCAGTTCCTGCGACAGACGAAGGTCAAACTTCGTCCACCAGTCATCAGCAGCCGAGCCACGTTCGATAACGCCACCACGATAGTCCCACAGTTCCTCGTTCTCGTTGACGAACTGGTTCAGGGCCGCAACCGTAGCCGGATCCGACAGAGGCGAGATGTTCGTATCGTTCAGGCCCTGCGGGATGTAGGCCAGCGCACGCTGGTTACCGAACGTTGGCGAGAAGAGGCCAGTGCTCGAAGCCAGTGTGTAGCTGTATGGCGCACCTTCGCTTGCCGTGCCGAACAGCGAAGCGCGGGTGGTCAGGTTGTTGATGAAGTCTTTCTCGTAATTGAACTGGAACGTGAAGCGGTGAGCGATTTCATAGTCGCTCGTGCCCAGGTCCGGCTGGTAGGCATCATCCGTTGCGAAGTTGATGAAGTTCGAGAAAGCCACCGAAGACGTCATCGGGTTGGCATCCTTGGCATCCGTATAGGCGTAGCCAAGCGACCAATCCATGCCGTTGTCATATTGCTTCGACACGCCAAGCGACAGGACGAGCGCGGAGCCCTTCTCTTTCGCATTGGTCAGCAGGAAGTCATTTGTGTTGCCCAGACCGTAGATCGGGCGACCATCAGGGGCCGTATCGGTCTGGATCCAGCTGATTGGCTGGGACAGGGCTGCTTCATTCGTCTTGGAATAAAGAATGTCAGCCATGATGCGCCAGTCGCTGCCGATCACAGGGTTCGGGCTGTCATAATCGATGACCGTACCGAGGGCGAATTTCCATTCGGATGGAATTTCGAAGTTCGGGTCGATTGCGTTGACGGGGCCACCACCAGCCGCAGCAGCGACTGCTGCGATGGATTCGTCAGCCACGTCGATGAACGGGCTGCCCGTGCCACCAGCATAGGTGAAGTCGGCAATGTTGCCACCGCGGACGCGCGATTCGAACAGTGTCACACCATTGTTGGAGTAGTTGTTGGCGATCCAGACGTTCGGGTTGCCGCCGGAATAGAGGCCGGCACCCCCGTGGAATTCAACATTGTCGCTGAACTCGTACTTGAAGCCGAAGCGCGGCTGCAGCAGATCGCGGCCGTCCATGGTTTCATCGTTACGCACACCATAATTGGTGAGGAAGGTCTGGTTGAATGCAGGTGCATCGTCCGACTGGTAGGTGTCGTAGCGAAGACCGGCCACGATGTTCAGCTTGTCTGTGACCTGCCACTCGTCCTGAGCATAGAACGTGTTGATCGCGTAGGCAAAAGCGGCAGCGCCATCGTCCTGGTTGTTGGTGCCAGCTGCGTTCTCGTAACGATAGTCAGAGAACTGGCCTGCGGCGAAATCGGCGATCGAATTGAATACCCACTCGCCCTGAACTTCCTGAATGAACAGGTTGAACACTTCAAACTCTTCACGCTCGGCACCGAAGGTGAACAGATGGTCGCCCATCGTGTAGTCGACCTTGCCTTTGAAGTTCAGTGTTTCATAGGTCAGCTCGTTGGCATGACGGCTGTCGTCGGCACCGAGGTAGACAGTCGAACCGCCAACGCGGACCTGGACTTCACCGAAATTGTCGAGACCGCCGACAGGGATCTGGCGGTTTTCAAGATCAACATAGGTTACCCGGAACTCAGTCGACAGGTTCTCGGTCCAGTCGGAGTAGAGAGCGCCAGTATAGTTCTGCAGTTTCGCGCCGCGCTCATAATAGTGGTTGCCGTCGGAAAGGCGGCTCGAACCATCATCGGACGGGCTGAAGTTGAAGCCGTCATTGTAGTTGTAAGTCAGGATGGCGCGGTGATTGTTGGTAATGTTCCAGTCAAGCTTGGCGAAGATTTTCTCGTCTTCGACCGGGATCGACGTTGGCAGGCCGCCGGCGATGTAGCCGTAACCTTCAGCAATGCCGATGATCTGGTCATAGTCAGCTTGCGTGATGCCGGCGCTTTCAGGCGTGAAGCCGAAGATGCTCGCGCCTTCGAACTTTTCGTACGAACCGAAGAAGAACAGTTTGTCCTTGATGATCGGGCCGCCGACGTTGAAGCCGTAGCGCTTTTCTTCAAAGTCACCGAGATCGACGTCCGTGCCGTCAACCTTGTCGCCGGTAAAACCGTCGCTTGTGTAGTCGTAGAAGGCGCCGCCGTGGAATTCGTTGGAGCCGGATTTTGTGACGGCGTTGATGTTACAAGCCGTGAACTGGCCGTATTCAACGTCGAATGGCGCGAGCTCAACCGAAACCTGTTCGATCGAGTCATACGAGAACGGGATCCGCTCGGTTGGGTAACCGTTGGAGTTCAGGCCAAAATTGTCGTTGAGGCGTGCGCCGTCGACGGTCAGCGAGTTGTAACGCGGGTTGGCACCGGCACAGCTGATCGAGTCGTTGAAGGCTTCATCGACATAGACGCGTGGGTCAAGGCGAACGATGTCCTTGATGTCGCGGTTCATGGCCGGAGCATTTTCCAGCGTCGACAGGTTGTAGGTTGAGGACGGACCGGAAGCGACCTGGGCAGCGGAAACGGCTGAACCCGTGATCACGACAGTTTCCATGCGGGCGGTGTCGTCGCTGGCAGATTCAACAACCAGGTCAAGGGATGTCGCGTCGCCAAGGTTGGCATAGATGTCGTCGGCGCGGCTAGGAACGAAGCCCGGGCCGGTAACCGTTACGCTGTAAGGGCCACCAACGCGGAGGTTCTGAGCGCCGAAAGCACCGGTTGCGGTGGTTGTCGTGACCGCAACCGTGCCGGTTGGCACGTGAAGGATCGTGACAGTCGCACCCGAAACGGCTGCGCCGTCGGAATTTGTCACTTGTCCGCGAATGCTGGACGTCGTTACCTGCGCGGCGGCAAGGCCTGCCACGCTGAGCGCGATGGCGGAAACCGCCATGCCGCGACCGAAAGTATTCCAATTCATCATGATATTCCCCTGATGCGAATGATCCCCCGACCTGAAACTCTGGGCATGGCCGGTTTGCGGTCGCTTACTCCCGCTGCATGACGGATTAGTGACAAGTTTTTAACAGTTCAACGTAGGGAAGGGTGAATCCTGTCATTCGATTTGCTGCGATGCAAAAAAGCCACGCTTTAGGGCATTGAGGGGCAGGGCTTGCCTGATATGGGGGCTGTATTCGACACGCTGTGCGCTGCATAAGCAATTAACGTATCAAGGTGAGAAGACATGGCAGACGTGAGTCGCGATTCGGAATCCCTGTATTTGCGCGTGACTCTGCTGGGTCTCGCTTTCCTCCTTGTGCTGCGAATCGTATTCCTCACGCTGTCCCCGCTAAACCTGTATGCCGACGAGGCACAATACTGGCGGTGGGGCGAGACGCTGGACTGGGGCTACTATTCCAAGCCGCCCATGATCGCCTGGGTGATCCATGCGGTGACAGCCCTGTTTGGCAATGACGAATGGGCCGTGCGGCTGTCCGCGCCTTTCCTGCACACGATCGGCGCGGTGTTCCTGTTCATGATCGGCCGCGCGATGTATGGTGCCCGCACCGGCATGATGGCGGCTTTCGGGTATGCGCTAATGCCCGGCGTCATCCTGTCATCCGCCGTGATATCCACCGATGGCGTCCTGCTGCCCTTCTGGTGCGCAGGCCTGTATGCGTTCTGGCGCCTGCGCAGTGGCGAGGGCCGATGGGCCAGTGCGGTGGGGCTGGGCATCGCACTGGGTGCAGGCTTCCTGTCAAAATATGCGATGCTCTATTTCCTGATTGGGATCGGCCTGACGCTGATTCTGGATCGCGACTCGCGCAAGGCATTGCTGTCGGTGCGCGGGCTGGTCGCGCTTGGGGTGGCGGCGGCAATCTTCGCGCCGCACCTTGCCTGGAACGCCGCCAATGATTTCAAGACAGTCAGCCACACCGTGGACAATGCCAATCTCGGCGGAGACCTGTTCAATCCCGAACACGCGCTTGAATTCCTCGTCGACCAGATGGGCGTGTTCGGGCCGATCAGCCTGATTTCGCTGGTGTTCGGACTGTTCGTGATGCGGCGCTCGGATGCTGGCCTGATGGGCCGCGACCGCTGGCTGCTCTGCTTCGTGATACCGGTGCTGGTGATCATCCTGTTCCAGGCGGTGCTGTCACGCGCCAATGCCAACTGGGCAGTGACGGCATGGCCAGCGGCCAGCGTGCTGGTGGCAGGCTGGCTGATCCGCGCGCAGCCCAATCGCAGCCTCTGGTTCTGGATTGCCGGGCTCACCTTCGTGGCCCTGCTGGCCGCACCTGACCTTGCGCTCTGGCTCCGCCTGCTGATCGGCGGCGTCATTGCGGGCACCATGATCGGCTATGGCCACTTTCAGGCCTATCGTCCGGCCGGGCTGTTATGGGCCAGCCTCGTCGCCCACACACTGCTGGCTGCCTTCTTCATGACCGTCGCCCTGATCCCAGCGCACATGTCGACCGAGCTTGGCTTCGACAATGCGCAGAAACGCACGCGCGGATGGGATACGGCGGCAACCGAGGTGTTCCAGCAGGCAGAAGCACTTGGCGCAACATCGGTGCTGGTCGATGAGCGGGAGGTCTGGCACGGGCTGGACTATTATGCGCGTGACCGCGCGCTGCCTCTGATTTCCTGGCGGCGCTATGGCGTGCCGAAAAGCTTCTCGGAATCCGTTCCGCTTGCGGCGCCGCTGGACGACAAGGTTCTGGTCGTGTCCTTGCATGCGGAAATGCGGCCGATGCTGCGCAGCGATTTTACGACATTTGAATCGGTGGGAGAGATTGCAATCCCGCTGGGCCGGCGCAGCAATGGCTGCCCGATCACGCGGCGGTTCCAATTGTACGCCGCGTCCGGCTTCGCGCCTGAACGTCATGACGAAGCTTGGGAAGTGCGTCACAAGGGGCAGTCGGAATTCCCCGAGCCACCCTGCCCTGCACCAAAGGACTAGTGTGCGACGGCGCTGTCGCCCCAGATATCCTTGATCCGGCCATCACGTCCGCAGGACGCCCGATAGTAGCGGTACTTGATCGGGTTCTTGGTGTAGTAATCCTGATGATAGTCTTCGGCTGGCCAGAACGTGTCAGCGCCGATCACCTTGGTTACGACCGGACCGGGCAAAACCCCTGAGGTTTCGACAGCGGCAATATCAGCTTCTGCAATCTCGCGCTCCTGCGGGCTCGCCACGAAAATGGCGGTGCGATAGCTATCGCCCTTGTCGCAGAACTGGCCATCGGCATCAGTCGGATCGACATGGTGCAGGAAGTAGGAGACCAGATAGTCATACGAGACGACATCGGGGTCATAAGTGACCTTCACGGCCTCATAGTGACCGGTATTTTCATGGCTGACCTGCTTGTAGGTCGGATTGGCGAGATGCCCGCCCGTATAGCCGGACATCGTGTCGATGACGCCGTCAACCTTGTCGAAATCAGACTCGACGCACCAGAAGCAACCGCCTGCAAACACGGCAGACGCCATCCGCTTGGGCACTTCATTGGTGGGTTTGTCTTCGGCACCCGCGCTTGAAAAGAAGGCAAGGCCGGTCGCGGCAAGGCCAGCGACGATGGCAACAACGGGAGCAGAACGGGCACGCATGAAACACTCACTCAATTACAGGACGGCGACAACACGCGCCGTTTGATCCCACATATGGGACCAACCCGCCTGCCGGGAAGACAGCAAACGCATTCCTAACAGATTTGTGTTGATCGCGTGTTGTCAGCGGGTGTCGAAATTGCGGCATTGCCGTGTTTTTAGGCAGGCCCCGTCAACACACGCACACGCACACGGCTGGCACGACCTGCAGAATCCACTGCAGTCACCGTGTAAAAGCCCTCACGGGTCGGCGACCAGACCGGCGCGCCCGCATCATCAATCTCGCACGGCGCACCATCGACATACCAGGACAGCTTTCCGTCGCCCCGACCGGCCAGCACAAACCCGCGAGCCGGAGCGCCATCGACAGCGCCAGCCCACAGCTCCGCGTCGCGCGGCGGGAACAGGATCTGCGGCGGCGCGGCGGTGGCAAAGTCGCGCATCGCACCCTTGGACTTCATCCGCTTCTCTGAAGTCAGGCGTCCGCGCGCCTCGCCCGTATCGCGCAAATGATGGGCCGCCCGGTCAGCGATCTCGAACAGGATTGGCAGGGCCGCATCACCGCCCGTCACGCCGGGCCGGGGCGCACCATCCGCGCGCCCCACCCAGACAATAATCGCAAGATCACCCGCAACACCCGCCGCCCAGGCATCGCGATAGCCATAGGACGTGCCCGTCTTGAACGCGATCTGCGGCGCGTTTTCCGTCAGGCGACCCGGCACACGCCCTTCCGGTGTCGGACCATTTTGCAGAATACGGATAATTTCGTCAGCGCTCGCCTCTCCGATAAGGCGCCTTCCGGCGCGATCAAGAGAGGCGGCTTCTTCATCCGCGCGCCAGACAAGCGGTTTGGCAACGCCGTTGTCACCAAGCGCGGCATACAGCACAGCCAGTTCACGCGCCGTCAGGCCCGCGCCGCCAAGCGCAATCGCCAGCCCCGCTTCATGGCTCGCCGAACCTGCAATACGCGGACTGGCCCCGGCAAGCGCCAGCTGGGCAACGAAGCGCTCCGGCCCGACCTTGTCCAGCATCATCACCGCGGGAACATTCAGCGAGTGTTGCAGGGCATCAGACACACGCACATCGCCCCGGAACATGCGGTCGAAATTTTCCGGCTGGTAGGCAGCAAAGCGTTTCGGCAGATCCGAGATCAGCGTGTCGGATGCGGCCGTGCCGTCATCAAACGCCATCGCATAGATAAAGGGTTTCAGTGTCGAGCCCGGCGAGCGAGCCTGCGCGGTCAGGTCCAGCCACCCGCCCGGCCGGTCACGCGAGGCTGACCCGGCAATCGCCCGCACGGCGCGTGTCGGAATATGCACAACCAGCGCTGAAACCTGAACTTCGGCCCCTGCGGCCTCGGCCTGTGTCAGCGCGATACGCTCCACTTCGGCCTGCAACCCTGCATCCAGCGTCGCGCGCACATCGCCGCGCGGCCCGCTGGCCAGCGCCTTGGCCGTGCCATGCCAGGCGCGGTCCGGGAAATCCCGGCGACGGTCCGGCACACCGGACGCGGCAACATCGGCCACATCTGCTTCCGAGAAGACGCCATAATTGGCCAGTTTCTGCGCCACCCAGTCACGCGCCTTGGCGGCGTTTTCCGGTCGACGGTCAGGGCGGCGTGCCTCAGGCGATTGCGGCAGTGCGATCAACAGGGCGATCTCGTCATCTGACAATCGGTCCGCTTCGTGCCCGAAATAGCTCCAGCTTGCCGCCCGCACGCCTTCAAGGTTGCCGCCATAAGGTGTCAGCGTCAGGTAAAGCGCGAGGATGTCATCCTTGCTGAGGCGCCGCTCGATCTGGTGGGCCCTGACAATCTCGATCAGCTTGGACCCGATATTGCGGTCGCGCGGCTCCAGCATGCGCGCGGTCTGCATCGTGATCGTGGAACCGCCGGAGACAACACGCCCAGAGAGGGCCGAATCAACGGCCGCCCGCACCATGCCGAGCCAGTCGGTTCCCTTGTGCTGGCGAAAGCGTTGATCCTCAACACGGATCAGCGCCTCGATGAATTCAGGGTCGATCTTGTCGAGATCGCCATGGAAGCGCCACCGGCCATCATCGGTCGGAAAGGCGCGCAGGGGTTTCCCGGCCCGGTCAGTGACCAGAGCCGAAATTTCCCCTGCCCGTTCGAGCGGAGGTGGCAGTATGGCGTCCAGCGCGAAGGCCGTGCCAACCAGCAAGGCAAAGGCGGCGAGAAGACGCCCGGCCGGACCCATGAACCTACTTGCCTCCTGCCGTCGTTCCAGGCGCGCCGACCACGGTCACACGGCCTGCCTTCGAGCGCGCATAGACGCCGGGACGATACATGTCTTCGGCGACTACGCCCGGCAGCGCGAACGATCCCGGTGTGACGGCCCGCACGACATAAGCCAGCGTGACAGGCTCGCCATACACATCGACAGCGGCGACGAAGCGATCATCCTGCGCCTGCTGTGTCTGGGTGAAGGCAATCTCGCCAACAAAGCCGAACGCGCCTGACGTGCCGCCCTGCTGACGGCCATCGGCCGGACGCAGAACGGTCTCGATTTCGAAACCGGCTGGCAACAGGTCGGCAATGATCACCGGATTGAGGCGGCGCTCAAGCGGCGTGACTGAGACCTGCACGACCAATTGGTCGCCCTGATTGACGCGCGAGAGGTCCACACGGCCACCCGACATCGTGTAGAACGTCTTGTCGGTCTTCAGTTTGGACGAGGCAGCAGGCGGTGCCTTCTCCGGCGCGCCTGTCACCAGCACAGTGCGGAACATCGGTGCCTTGCCTTCCAGCTTGAAATTCACACCAGAGGCAACCTGCTGTTCCGAGATCAGGTATTGGCGGTCATTGTCATTGCCACGGCCGAGGCCTTCAACGATCAGGCGGAACGCGTTCTCACCCTTGTTGAAGTCATTGACCGCCAGAAGAATAAACGCCTTCTCCTGCGTCGTCATTTGATCCTCATCCGGCACGTCCTTACCGAGACGCTCGGCGAGAGTGGCCACGATGGTTGTCATGTCCACTTCGCTCGCCAGCGCCATAACACCGGCCAGGTCGCGCAGCGGGGACTGGTAATAGTCGCCGCTATTCTTGTAGCCGAGGGCTTTCTCTGCCGATTCAAAGGCCGATGTCGCCCGTGACCGGTCACCCATATAAGCAAGGCCCGCACCGATCTGGGCCCGGGCCAGCGGGCTGTCGATCTTGGGCAGGTCGCGGTCATGCAGATAGCGCAGGCGGGAAATGTCCGCCTCCCCTGCCTTGGCCAGCACATAGAGCGCATAGGCCGAGGCGCGATACATCATCTGTTCGGTCGTATCGTTTGAATACTGGCCTTCATAGACATCCGTATCGTAGCCATAGATGCGCCACTGGTCGCCGGTCGATACAGCGCGCAGTGCGCCATAGGCCCGGTCCAGCGCCTCATCCGGCACGGCATAGCCTGCGGCCTTGGCGCGGTAGATGAAGTCGGTCGAATACGCCCCGAGCCACGGTGAGGCATTGCCATCACCCTCGCGCCATAGGCCGAACGCGCCTTCCGCACCCTGACGATTCAGGATCGTGTTGACGGCGGTCTGCACCCGGTCACGCGCATTGTCCCGCGATCCGCGTGCCCCCATTGCCACCAGCTGTTCGGAATAGAGAAGCGGCATGGCACGACTGACCGTCTGTTCGGTGCAGCCATAGGGATAACGGTCGAGCGAGGCATACAGTGTCGCCGGATCAACCGGGATGCTGGAGAAGCCAACTGTCACGTCCACTGATCCCGGCACGTAGCCCGCCAGCAGCTTCGGATCGATCGAGTATTGCTGGCCGGGCTGCATCAGCGCGCTCGTCGAGCGGGTTTCCGGCAGGTAGGGCGAGCGGGTCTGGATGTCGTACGTGTGTGCCACCTCATACTTGTTGGGGCCGGACACCGCGATACGCACCTGAGAGATGCCCTCGGACTCCGCTTCGACACGCACTGGCGCATCCGAACGCTTGCCTGTCTGCACAGAGCGGGTCAGACGGCTTTCCGCCACCGAGATCGGACCCGCCGCAGAAATCTGCGCCGTGAACTCGCCGGATGGCAATTCGACATTGTCGATGCTCGCTGTGAGGAAGGCTTCATCACCTGGCGCCATGAAGCGTGGCAGGATCAGGTCAGACGGCGCCGGATCGCGGACCGTCATCTTGGCCTCACCCTTGCCGAGGCCGGACTTCGACCAGGCCACAGCCATGATGCGCAGTTCGCCATTGAAGTCCGGCAGATCGAAACGCACCTTCGCCTTGCCTGAGCGCCCGACCTCGACGAGGCCGGAATACAGCGCCACCGACTTGACCGGCACAACTGTCAGGCCTTCGCCGCCAAGCTGGTCACCACCGGTGCGCACTTCAGCAGGCAGGCCCATGTTCGGATCAAGCAGGCGTCCATAATCGTCATAGAGCTCAACACCCAGCGCCTTCTGACCGTAATAATAGGCGACCGGGTCAGGGCTCTTGAACTTTGTGAGTTGCAGGATGCCTTCGTCGACAGCGGCGAGAGTCAGGTAAACGGGCTCACGCGGGCCATTGCCGAAATCAACCTCGATCACCTGTTCGCCGCGCGGACGGGCGACCTTCGGTGCCGTGACGGTCAGCGCGAACGTCCGTGCATCCATGTTGACCGGCACATGCGCCACGCCAACGGCGCGGCGTGGCTTGGCCTGCAGGATCGGGTCGCGCGCCGTATAGACGTTGACCATGACATAGGCGCCTTCGCCCCAGGCATCAGACACCGGCAGCGTCACGCGGGTGCCGCCTGCCGTCACATTGATATTCTGGACCGACAGAACCTTGTCGGTGGCCACCACGATCTGCGCCTGCCCGTCATAGGGCGGGACAATCGTGATTTCGGCTGACTGGCCGGGGCTTGGCGACTTTTCAGGGCCCATCACGCGAACGCGGTCTGGTGCCTCGACACCATCGTCGGATACACGGCCACCCCAGCCGACATAGAAGTCATCGCTGGCAGCAGCGCCGACATTGACGCCTTCGGCTTCGACGATGAGTTCATGGCTGCCCCATTCGAGGCCGCTCACCTTGATCTCGGCGGTTCCGCCAGTCGTCGTGGAGACAACACCTTCATTCACCTTGGTCACGGTGCGCGACCGGCGCCAGCGCCATTCGTCACCATCCCGGTACCAGTCATAATGATAGTCGATGGCCAGCATCTTCCATGCAAGGCGCTGGGCAACCGCCGCACCATCGGAATTCACCGCAACCACCTGGAACACCGAGTCGCCGCCTTCTTCGACAGAGTCATCGAAGCCGGGCTTCAGGCCAACATACAGGTTTTCCGGGCGATACGGGATTCGCACGCTGTCAGTCACGGCGCGGCCGCCCGGTTCCAGCACGCTGACAACCGTATTGATACGCAAGGGCCGGCCCGCATTGCTGCCGGCATTGCCGGGTGACAGACGAACAATTGCCGCCCCTGCCCCGTCCGTCGTCTGGTCAGGCAGTTCAATGATGCGCTCTTCGAACGCGGCATCATGGCGACCGAAGGCGAAGCCATCAAAAGCCGGAAACGGATTGGGCTGCGGCTCAAGCCGGGCCTCAGCCTTGACCGTCAGGCCGGCACCGGGCGCGCCATAGAGAAAGCGCGACGCCACAGTGATCTCACGCGTGCCGGCCAGCTTCATCGCCGTCTTGTCGTCTGCTTTCAGGTCAACCGCGATTCGCTGCGGCACGAAATCCTCGACCGCAAATGTCGCGGCGCCCGATGTGTCGGTCAAGCCGTCCACTTCGAGGGCGGCGCGCCACTGGCCACGCGATGCGCCCTTGGGCAGGTTGAAACTCTTCAGCACAGCGCCGGATTCCGGATCATCGAAACGGATTTTCTCCGCGACGAGCCCGTTCGGGCGATAGATCACGAGATTGCCGGTCCGGTCATCAACCTGACGGCCGGCACGATCGCGCAGCAGGGCGGAAATCTTCACCGCTTCGCCGGGGCGATAGATGCCGCGATCCGTATAGACATAGGCGTCAACAAGGCCGGGTGTCCGGCGACCGCCAACGACATGTTCCGACAGGTCGACCGGTGCACGCGTCAGGTCCAGCGCGGCCAGTTCGCCCTTGGCGCTGAAGGCCAGCACCATTTTGGGTGCCATGTTACCAGCGCCATTGGTCAGCGGCTTGTCGAACGCGACGCGGCCCTGCTCATTGCTGCGGGTTTCGGCGAGTATCTCGTTGCTCATCGCAACCAGCTGCACGGTCGTATCCGGCACCGGTTTGCCGTCCTGCAGCGAGCGCAGCGTGATATCGAGACCGTTCTCGCCTTCATAGGCGGTGATCGCCAGATCGGTCAGCATGATCCAGCGACTGGACGAAGCAGGCGGGCCTTGCTGGGGGTCAAGCTTCGCAGCGTCGGAGATGCGCACATAGTAAGCGCCTGGCTCCATCGTCGCGATGACATCCTGCAACGGGAAGATCGACACGATTGGCGCATTCTGTTCGGCGGCAATTTCCATCGTGCCGGCCCAGATTTCCTCTTCCACGTCGCTCGGGCTGTCATTGCCCCAGGCATAGGAATAGCGGCCCTGTCCGGTCGTCTCGCCTTCTGTAATGCTCTTGAAGGCCAGCGCGCGGTCATTCACGCGCGACACGCTGATATTCACCTTCTCAACATTGACCGTCTCGATTGGCAGGCCGTCAGCATCCTCGCGCGGCAGGATCACGCCTGCGCCCTTGAAGCCGACATAAGGCGGGCGGTCGGCAAAATCGATCGGCACGGATTCTTCGCGCTTCAATGTGCGTCCGTCAGCGGCTGGCAGTCCGGACAGGATCGTAGCCGTTCGGCTGGTGCCGAATGTCAGGCCACCAATGCACAGCTCGCGTCCCTCGACGCTGAGCGCCGGCCGAAAGGCCGGGCGGAAATCGACATAGGGCGAATAGTCGGTTTTGGGGTCCAGCGCGGCCGAGAACACGAGGCAGGCCAGCGGCTGTTCACCGCCGGTGTCGATCCGGTAGCGAAAATATGAGAATTCCTGTTCCTGTGCTGCGAGGGCCTTCTGGCGGCGCTGTTCACGCTGGCGGGCAGCGACCTGGTCCTTGGGCGCCCGCTGCACCACTTCGCCAGCCGGGCTGACCGTGTCAGATGCCTTGTCCTTGTCGCCGCCCCCACACGCTGCGACGAGACCGAAAAGGATGGCCGCGACAGCGATCCGAAACTTGCCCCGCGTGCCCGTGATGAACTGCGACATGAACCTCTCCTGTATTTTCTGTTGATATCCATACACCGCTTGGGTGCGTCGCCAACAGGGCGTGATTGGGTCAATTCAAAGGAATATTGCGTTTTCGTCATGCCGTTCGGGTCCAGTTGGCCCTGCGGTCAGCCTTGCCAGTCGACACATTGCAACCGATGTAAGCAATCATGTGGGCCTGGCGCATCCTTGGAATGATTGCCTTCGCGATGGGCGCGATCGGCCTCGTCTTGCCGATATGGCCAACCACCATCTTCTGGGTCGCCGCAGCGCTCGCCTTTGCCAAGTCCAATCCCACGTGGGCAAACTGGATCTACAACCGCCCCGGCATTGGAAAGCCGATCCGGGACTTCGCGGAAACCGGGCGCATGGACATGCGCAGCAAGGCTGCCGCCCTGTCGGGCATGGCGCTGGCGGCGGCAGGCATGATCTTCCTGCTCTGGCGGATGCCTTGGACGCTGGCAGTCAGCCTCGGGTTGCTGGCGGTCGGAGCCGTGTTCGTGATCAGCCGGAATCCGCCCTTTGCGGCCGTGGCAGAACCCCCTACAGACGCAACAAAACAACAACAGGGAGACTGACGCAGATGGATCTGAATCTGAAAGACAAGGTAATTTTCGTGGCCGGTGCCAGCCGGGGCATCGGTCTGGGCATCGTTGAGGCCTGCCTCGCCGAAGGGGCCAAGGTGGCCATCGCCGCGCGCGGCGCAGAGGCGCTGGAAGACCAGCGCGCCCGCCTCGCCAAGCAATATGGCGAAGATAAAATCTGGGCCCGCGCCGGAGACCTGCGCGACACCAAGACAATTGATTCCATGATTGACGCCATCGAAACCGAATTCGGCCCGCTCTGGGGCGCTGTGGCCAATGTCGGCCTGCATCCCTGCCCTCCCGGCTTTGAGGTGGATGATGAGACATGGGATGGCGGCATCAGCCAGAACCTCGACTCCGCGTTCAAGCTCGCTCGTTCCGCCCTGCGCAAGATGACACCGCGCGGCGACGGCTCCGTCCTGTTGATCACATCCATTGCCGGGCTCGGCGCGCTCGGCACGCCCGTCACCTACGGCACGTCGAAGGCCGCCATGAACCATCTGGCCAAGGAACTCGCACGAGTCGCTGGTCCGTCCGGCGTGCGCGTCAATGCAATTGCGCCCGGCAACATCATCTTCCCGGGGGGCGACTGGGAAACCCGTTCGCAGGGAGAGCGCGGCGGCGCATGGATGAAATGGATCAAGCGTGAAGTGCCGCTCAACCGGTTCGGTCGGCCAGACGAGATTGGCTCGGCGGCAGCCTATCTGCTCAGCCCGCTGGCCAGCTTCGTCACAGGCGCCGTCCTGCCCGTCGATGGTGGCCAGACGAAATAGGCCTCACTCTCTTTGAATTGCTTGGCCCCGGCATCCTCGATGTCGGGCGCAACTGCAATTGGCTGCAACGATCTGCGGGCCCGCGCATTGTTTAGGCACAGGCATATTCCTGAAGCGGCGCAGGCCTCACCGGCCTGCTGACGCGCCAGAACATACAGCAAGGAGACATAGAATGACCCAACGCGCTCAAGGACGAAAACTCGCCATCCTCGCAGCCGACGGTTTCGAAGAGATCGAACTGACCTCGCCCAAGGAGGCCATCGAAAATGCCGGCGGCGAAACCACCATCGTTTCGATCGAACACGGCACGATCCAGGCGAACAAGCACCGCGAACACGGCGACACATATAAAGTCGACATGATTCTGGACGATGCAAAGGCGGAAGATTTTGACGCCCTGCTCATTCCCGGCGGCCTGTTCAGCCCGGACGCCCTGCGCATGAACCAGAAAGCCAAGGATTTCGCATCGGACTTCTTCCGCCAGAAAAAGCCGGTTTTCTCGATCTGTCACGGACCGCAGGTTCTCATCTCGGCCAACCTCGTGAACGGTCGTGAAATGACAGGCTACCCGGCCATCCAGCAGGATCTCAAGAATGCAGGTGCCCGCGTGCTCGACCAGTCGGTCGTTGTGGATGCCGGTCTCGTGACATCGCGTTCGCCCGATGACCTCGGAGATTTCAACGCCAAGATCGTTGAGGAAATCTGCGAAGGCAAACATGCCGAACAGCGTCAGTCCGTAACGGCCTGATCCCGGAAATTCACTCGAATGAGTGGATGGTAGAATTGGAAAAGCGCTCTCCATGCGGAGGGCGCTTTTTCCTGTCCGCCGCCATCTGGCGGGGTATCACGCTTGCGCCCCGGGGCCCGCCTGCTGCATAGGCCAGACATGGCCACCGCCCCGCTCCCCTCTCAATTTGACGCCATCGTTCTTGGTGCAGGCGCCGCTGGCCTGTTCTGCGCCAGCCGCATGGGGCAGATGGGCCTGAAGACGCTGGTGCTGGATCATGCTGCCAAACCGGCCGAGAAAGTGCGAATATCAGGCGGCGGGCGCTGCAATTTCACCAATATACACACCGCAGCCGACAGGTTCATTTCCGAGAATCCGCATTTCGCCAAATCGGCCCTCGCCCGCTACATACCGCAGGACTTTCTCGATCTCCTCGCCCGCCACCAGATCACCTGGCATGAGAAAACGCTGGGCCAGCTGTTTTGCGATCAGAAATCCGGCGCCATCATCCAGATGCTGCTGGACGAACTGGAAGTGGTTGGCGGAGAGCTGCGCCTCGCCACCGAGATAAAGTCAGTCAGCCAGTCAGATGACCGGTTCATGGTGGACACACCGGCCGGACCGGTCAGCGCGCCAAAACTCATTGTCGCCACCGGCGGCCTGTCGATCCCGAAAATGGGCGCGACCGGCCTTGCCTATGACATTGCCCGCCAGTTCGGACATGACGTGGTTCCAACCCGCGCCGCGCTGGTGCCCTTCACGTTCACCGGCGCGGACCATGAAGACTTCGCCTCGATTTCCGGCGTTGCGTGCGACGCGCGCGCCAGCACGGCGCGCGCCAGTTTTGACGAAGCGATGCTGTTCACCCATCGCGGCCTGTCCGGCCCGGCAATCCTGCAGGTCTCCTCATATTGGTCACCCGGTGAGCCCGTCACGCTCAGGCTGTTGCCCGGCACCGACATTGCCGAAACCCTGAAGACCGCCAAGCGCGACCGGCCCATGCAAACGCTGGGGGCCGCGCTCGAGGGCCTGTTCGCCAACCGGCTCGTTGACCTCATCCTCAAACGGGCTAACCACCCCCCAACCACACGCCTTGCCGACATCTCCCACACCACCATCGACACCCTCGCCCACACACTGTCTGCATGGGTCGTACGCCCTGCCGGCACCGAGGGATGGCGCACGGCAGAGGTAACAGCAGGTGGAATAGACACACGCGGCCTGTCATCGCGCACCATGGAAAGCCGCCATGTTCCCGGACTCTATTTCATCGGCGAATGCGTTGATGTGACGGGCTGGCTCGGCGGCTACAATTTCCAGTGGGCATGGGCCAGCGCCGCCGCCGCTGCAGCGGGTGCCGCCGTAGCCTGAATCCGATGTATCACACTGCTTGACGCAAGGCCCCGCTGGCCTCATTCGATGGCCCCATGCGCCAGCCTGAAAAGACCGCCAGCCAGCCTGCCCGACGGACACTGCTCCTCGGCGGCGGACTGTTGGTCGCCGTTGTCCTCATCTTCATCCTCGGGAAACTCGGCTTTCTGCCCCGTGCAGAAACGCTCAACGCCTGGATGGAAACTGTTGCCGGCAGCCCCTGGGGCCTGCCAGCCCTGATCATGGTCTTCTGCATCGCCGCTTTTCTCGGCGTCCCACAATTTGCATTGATTGCTGCAGCTGTGGCCCTGTTCGGACCCTGGCTCGGATTTGCCTATGCCTGGATTGCCAACATGTTTTCGGGATCGTTGACCTTCTGGGTTGGCCGGTTGGCAGGCGAACAGGTTTTCCGGCGGTATGCCGGGGCAACGGCCAACCGGCTGGCAGCGTTCGTGGGGCGCAATGCGATGGCGACCAGTGCCCTGGTACGCAACGTGCCGACCGGGCCGTTCATCATGGTCAACATGGCATTCGGCGTCAGCACGGCGAAGTACCGCGATTTCGCCATCGGCATGGCTTTCGGCATCCTGCCCAAGCTCGCGCTGATCGCCTTTGCAGGCCAGAGCCTGTTTGCCGCCCTCAAGGGCAATCCCGGTCTCGCCATCCTCGCCGCTTTCATTGCCGCCGCGATCTACGGCGCGATCGCGCTTTACGCCCGGACCCGCATGGGACCCAAGGGGCAATCTGTTCCCCTGATCACTGATCCTCCGGTTGACACGGGGGATAAACGGGATGATTAAAGGACACATGTGGAAGAATTTGCCCCTTAGCCTCCTGCTTACCGGCCCCTGGCCGGAGCCGTCTGCCTAACCAGAGGCAGTCGCGCGGCCAGGGGAATGCTTTAGCCCCCCTACGAATCAAGCAGAGCCGCAAATCATGACCACCAATCCTCATATCCGAATTTTCGACACGACCCTGCGTGACGGCGAACAATCGCCCGGCGCGTCCATGACCCATACGGAAAAGCTCGAACTCGCGAGCCTGATGGAAGACATGGGCGTCGACGTAATCGAAGCCGGTTTTCCCGCCGCATCCGACGGTGACTTCGCCGCCGTCAGCGCCATCGCTGCCCAGTCGAAAAGCGCCATCATCTGCGGTCTCGCCCGTTCGACCCCCGGCGATATCGAACGCTGCGCCGAAGCCGTCAAACAGGCCGCCCGTCCGCGCATCCACACATTCATCTCCACCAGTCCCGTGCATATGAAGCACAAGCTGAAAATGGGGCCGAACGCGGTGTTGGAGGCCGTCGGCCGTTCCGTCGCACAGGCACGCAACCATACAGACGATGTCGAGTGGAGCGCCGAAGACGCCACCCGCACCGATTTCGACTTCCTGTGCAAATGTATCGACGTGGCCATCGCATCAGGCGCCACCACGATCAACGTGCCTGACACGGTCGGCTATTCCCACCCGGATGAATATGGCGCGCTGTTCCGCCGCCTGATTGAGACCGTGGCCAATTCCGACAAGGCAATCTGGTCGGCCCATTGCCACAATGACCTCGGCCTCGCCGTGGCCAACTCCATCTCGGCCGTTGCCAATGGCGCGCGCCAGATCGAGTGCGCAATAAACGGCCTTGGCGAACGGGCGGGCAATGCTGCGCTCGAGGAAGTCGTCATGGCAATGAAGGTGCGCGAAGACACCCTGCCTTTCTCCACCGGCATTGATCCGTCCTACCTGTCGCGCGCCTCTGCGATGGTCAGCCGCATCACCGGCTTCCCTGTCCAGTACAACAAGGCCATCGTCGGCAAGAATGCCTTCGCGCATGAAAGCGGCATCCACCAGGACGGCATGCTGAAGAATTCCGAGACCTATGAGATCATGAAGCCGGAAGATGTCGGCGTCGCGAAAACCTCACTGGTCATGGGCAAGCATTCGGGCCGTCATGCCTTCCGCGACAAGCTTGAAAGTATGGGTTATTTCCTCGAAGGCGACGCCCTGAACGACGCTTTCAAGCGCTTCAAGACGCTGGCCGACAAGAAGAAGCACGTTTTCGACGATGACATCGCCGTTCTGGTTGACGACCAGCTGGCCGCCGAAGGCGAGCGTATTGTGTTCAAACGCCTGCGCGTCGTGTGCGGTACGGACGGCCCCCAAACCGCCGAGATCGACCTGACAATTGATGGCGAGGAAAGATACGCCATCGCCCGTGGCAATGGCCCGGTCGACGCAGTGTTCAACGCCGTTCGCCAGATCATCCAGCATGACGCAACGCTGGACCTTTACCAGGTGCACGCCGTGACGGGCGGCACGGATGCGCAAGCGACCGTGTCTGTCCGGCTGAATGGGGAAGGCATCATGGCCACCGGGCGTTCATCCGATCCTGACACGCTTGTCGCCAGCGCCAAGGCCTATCTCCACGCCCTGAACAAGCTTGAGGCCCGCAAGGCCAAGCGCAAGGCGGCCTGAGGAACCATTCCGCACCTCACGCGATTCTGGTGTGCAGACACACAGGATCGCGTTAGGAAGCGGGCATGGCCAAGGTTAACAATCTGGAATCGCTTCTGGCGAGCCTGACGGAATGCACGTCCGGCGAAGATGTCACCGTGCGTGACATGCTGAACGCTGTGGGGCGGCGCTCCTACGGCCCGATCCTGCTTCTGCTCGGTTTCATCGCGATTTCGCCGCTGACCATCATTCCGGGTACAAGCTGGATTGTCGCCCTGCTGACATTGCTGATCGCCGGCCAGATCGTGCTGGGCCGCGCGTTTCCGTGGGTGCCGCGCCGCTTCCTTGATATCGAGTTTCCCCGTTCGGCCCTTGTGACGGGCGTCGAACAGGCCCGCAAATATGCCCGCCCCATCGACCGGGTGCTGAAGCCGCGCCTGTCCTTCCTGTCGCGCGCGCCATTCATCAGCCTGTCGGCGCTGGTCTGCGTTGCAGCCGCGCTCATCACCTTCCCGCTTGGCCTCGTGCCGTTCGGCCCCCTGCTGCCCGGCTTGGCCGTCTTGCTGTTCGGGCTTGGCCTGACGGCACGCGACGGTGTCGTGCTGATTGGTGCAGTCGCCGGGCTCGCTGGTGCCATCTGGGTGCTGCTACGTGTCTGGTCTGCCCTGCCCTTCGGCTGATGCGCGTGAAATTCCCGTATCAGGACAGTTGCCTTGCGCGGCTTTAACCGTGCCTGTTAGATGAAGCCGTGCAGAACGCGCCGGGACCGGGGATTATGACCAATCTCAGCTATTCAGAAGAACGCACCGTCACGACACGAGTGCGTCGGCGGTCGAGTCGGCATCTGCCTTTCATCCCCTACGGCCTGGTTCCCTTGCTGGGCCTCGTGGTCGTCTTCTGGATGGGTATGGGGCCATTCGCCCGTCACATAATTGAACAGCGCGCCATCCAGTCCGCCGAACAGACCCTCGCGGCCAATGGCGCCGACTGGGCCAGCGCTGTCGTATCCGGCCAATGGGTCTGGCTTGAAGGTCAACCGCCGTCGCGCATGGAAGGCGAGCAACTGATCGCCTTGGTGCGCGCGGCGCAAACGCCCACCTGGCTTGGGTCCGCAACGCCTGTAACCCGTGTATACGACAAGTTCGGTTCTACGGTGGTGATGCCGACAGCGATGCGTAAACCCGAATGGACGTATCGCCTCACCGACGGCGTGCTCAGACTGGAAGGCACCGTGCCGGACGACGTGACGCGCGCATCACTGGTCGCTGCAGCCGAAGGCAAAATCGATCCGCCGCGCATTGCCAGTATTGCCGATTTTCTTGATGTTACGCACGTTGCCAGCAATCCGGAATATACCCAGATCGCCCTGCACGGAATCGAGACGGTCAGCCGCTGTGATCGCGGCGTGGCCACTTTCCTGAACGATGAATTCTCACTGAAATGCGAGTTGCCGGAAGCGGGCACCGCCGCCGTTCAACAATTGATCGCCCGTCCGCTGGCCATCGGTCGCCTGGGAAACGTCGATATCCTGCCAAACGAGGCGGTCGCGACCTGCGAGACCTCCCTCGCTGACCTGCTCGGCACGGCCCAGATACAATTTGCCCCATCCAGCGCCGAGATTGATCCGCGTAGTTCGTCGCTTCTACAATCTGTCGCCGATGCGGCGGCTGCCTGCCCCGGCACGTTGCGCATTGAAGGCCATACTGACAGCATGGGAACGGCCAATGCCAATGAATTGCTGGGCGATGCCCGTGCCGAAGCGGTGCGCGACGCATTGATCGCAAGCGGGGTGCCCGCAGAGCGCCTGCGTGCCGAAGGATTTGGTGCGCGCAGGCCGATTGACGACAACAGCACGGCGGCGGGCCGCGCGCACAATCGGCGCATCGAAATTCGCGTCGTCCGTGCATCCGATTGACCCCGGCGGCCCATTCGGGCTCATTTGGGATAGCGAGATAATATCATGTGGTTTCTTCTTACTCAGATCTTCCCCCTGCTGCTGCTGGCCGCCATTCTCGGCGCCGTGCTGACCTATTGGTGGCTGAGAAATCGTCACGAAGACATCACAGAATCTTACGAGCGGATTACCGAGCGGCTGGACGCGATCAGCGCCCGTCCCGAACCGGCTGCCCGGGAAGACTATGAGGCCGGAATGGCGCTCATCTCTTCAGCTGTACGGTCACTTCAAATGCCCGACATGAACCCCGTGAACCAGCGCCTTGCCTCTGTCGAAGGGGCTTTCGCTGGCATCGTCATGCCTGAAACCGACCTTGGCCCGCTGGGCAGCCAGCTCGACGGTGTGGACACGCGGCTCAATCAGATCGAGCGCGCCATTACGGGCTTCACACTGCCTGAAACCGACCTTGGCCCGCTTGAAAGCAAACTGGACAGGCTTGAATCGCGCCTTTCAGATCTCGCATCCTCTGTTTCCGACCTTCGCAGTACCGAAATCGGCCCGCTAGACGGGCGCTTCGGCAAACTTGAGGAATCCCTGGCCGGTATCAAGGTGCCTGAAGTAGACCTTGGCCCGCTGCACAGCGGTCTCGCCCGTCTTGACCTCACAATTGCCGGGCTGGACCGTCCGCAAACCGATCTCGGACCGATCCAGACACGGCTGACAGAATTCGAAACACGCATCTCGCTTCTGGGTGACCGCCTCGAAGCGGCGCAGAAGCGCGACTTCGAGAAACTCTCATCGGAAATCACAGGTGTTGCCTCTGGCGTGTCCGGCATCGAAATGCCCGACCTCGGCTCGATCTATCAAAGACTGGTCAGCGTCGAGCACGCGATCGCCAGCTTCACCATTCCCGAACCCAACATGACGCCGCTTTATGAGCGGCTGGCAGCGCTCGAAGAATCGCTCGCCGCCGTGCGCACCAACCTTCCCGCCACGCCGGACCTCTCGCTGGTCGAACGGCGCATTGCCAGCCTGCAGGAAGCCTTCCTCACTCAAACCCCGCCCGACCTTACGCCGGTGTTGAATGCGGTCCAGTCCATCGAAGGCAATCTCGATCTGGAAGCAATGGAAAACCGGCTGAACGCAATCGAATACGGATTGGCAGCCATCCACCACACATTGCGTGCACGTCCGGATGCCGGCGCGTCGCGCACGGAGCGCGAACCACGCGCCCGGACCGCGCCTGCTGCGCGCACCATCCCCACGACTGAACGTCGTGCCTCCCCCCCTGTCACCCCCGCGCCCCCACCGTCCCGCGACATCGACCCCATCAACGCGGCGCGCCGTGAAGATGACGAAGCCAACCTTCTGGTCGAGGCCGCCTTCGGTGACGCTGACGAACTGGAGCGGATCAATGGTGTCGGCCCGATGCTGTGCGAATTGCTGCACGAAATCGGCGTGTTCTATTTCTGGCAGGTGGCCGAGTGGAGCGCGAAGGATGTGGACTGGGTCGATGAAAAACTGATGCATTTCAAGGGCAGGATACAACGTGACAAATGGGTGAGCCAGGCGCAGCAGCTTGCCGCCCTGCCGGATTCGGCCAAACGCCCCGGCTCTTAGGGTCATTCGCGGAACGGCCTTCCGCTTGACACGCCTCCCAAGTCCGGCGACCTCAGCATCGTGAAAACTGACCTCTCCCTCCCCCCTGTCCGGGGCAAAATCCTCCCAGATGCCAGCCTTGCGCCCTATACGTGGTTCAGGGTCGGCGGGCCGGCTGATTACCTGTTCCTGCCTGCAGATGCCGAGGATCTATCGCAATTCCTGACGGCACTTGATCCCGCTGTTCCGGTGACCACGCTTGGTGTTGGATCAAACTTGATCGTGCGCGACGGCGGCATCGAAGGCGTTGTCATCCGGTTGATGGGCAAGTATTGGGGCCAGGTTACCGCCGTCAACGCCACCACGCTTGCGGCTGGTGCCGGTGCGCTTGACCTCGTGGTCGCCAAAGCCGCAGCAGCCAATGGCACACGCGGCCTTGAATTCCTGTCCGGTATTCCCGGCTCGATCGGCGGGGCGACCCGCACCAATGCCGGCTGCTATGGCCGTGAGTTGAAGGATGTCCTGAACCAGCTTGAAGGCGTCACGCGGAGCGGAGAGCACATTGTCTATCAGGGCGGCATGGTCGATTACGGCTTGCCGACCGTGCAGATGGATTATCGCCATTCCGAATTGCCGGAAGATTTCATCGTCACCCGCCTTCTCCTGTCCGGAGATGATGTCGACGACCCGAATGCGATCCTGGCCGACATCGAAACGCTCCAGTCACGCCGCGGCGAAACCCAGCCCGTTCGCGACAAGACGTCCGGTTCAACCTTCGCCAATCCCGATCCGCCGGGAACCCCCGATCAGCGCTCGGCCTGGAAGGTAATCGACGCTGCGGGATGCCGCGGCTTGCACGTGGGCGGCGCACAGGTGTCGGAAAAGCACTGCAATTTTCTGATCAATACGGGCAACGCGACCGCAGCAGACCTTGAGGCGCTCGGCGAACTGGTGCGCGCGCGCGTGTTCGACCATAGCGGCATTCAGTTGCGGTGGGAGGTGCGCCGCATCGGGCGGCTCCAGCCCCCGTCCTGATTCAGGCTAGAATGTACCGTTCAATTCGAATGTGAAGATCGGACCGAAATGACGTGTCCGGGACTCGGAGCGAACCCGCGTGCCGAGACGGTTGGGTTCATAAACATCCCTGCGCAGCCAGTCATGCTGGTCGAGAATATTTCCCACGACGAACTTTCCCGTCATGCCCAGCACGTTCTTGTGTTCGACATAGGCGTAGGAGAAAGGGGGCTGATTGCCTGAATGAAAGCGCTCATTGAGTGTATATTCGGGATTGCCATTATAGGATTCCAGAAAAACCCCAACAGCCCAATCCGTCAGCGGAATGTCTCGGCGAAGCTCTGCATCGAGGTAGTAGATGGTACTGCCATTGATCGGACGTTCAACGCCCGTCAATGGATCCTCGACACGGGAATCGCGCCATTCGCCGCCGAATGTCAGCTCCGTTCCTGACCACCCAAGCTTCGCCAACTTGATCGTCGCATCGAGATCTGCGCCCACCCGCCATGCTGAATCGATATTGCCCGGGCCATCCCCGGTTCCGATCGGAATCCTGTCGACAATGTCTTCAATGTCCGATCCGAACAGGGTCAGCGTTGCGGCGCCCCAATCCTTCAAGTCCTTTTTGGCCGTGAGGCTCAGTTTCCAGGCTTGTTCAGGCACGATCTCGGAATTGCCCTGGCTGCCATTGCCCTGATTCAAATTTACCGATGAAACAAAATCGAAGAAGTCGAGCTGGCCCACTTCCCGATCCAGACGCGTGACGAGTTGGAACGATGGATCAACTTGCCAGGACAGGCTGGCAAACCCCTTCGGACGCGCAAAAGACCGTACATTCTCTGCGTCTCCCGACTGGGAGAGCTCCGACATCTCCATCGCCAGAGAAACTTGCAAATTCATATTTGGCGAGAGCACACGGCCGTGTGTAACGGAGACTTCTCCACGCTGTTCTTCCACGCGCGAGTTGGCGTTCGGCAATGCCAGTTCCACCAGCGGCTCACCGTTCCTCGACCGGGACAACGCTGACTCGGCATCCAGATAGTTGAAGGCGCCTTCCAGAGAGACCTGCCAGTCACGTCCTTCCGAAGGCACCCAGGCATATTCACTGCGAAGGATGTACTCGCCCTCATCAACAGTTTGCTCGAACACTGATTCTGAAATGTCCGTGCCATCAAGGTTTCCGCGAAGAACATGGTCGACTATCGGGCTGTCTTCACGACGAACAAGTGCAATTGTCTTCAGGCGACCAGGGCCAAAGCCGAAAGCATAGTCTGCGCCGATTTCGGATTTGGTTTCATCTTCAGAGCCCTGAAACAACCGTCGCCCAACCGCGCCCTGCACGGGGAACAGCTTGGACACTTCCTTGTTGTCCGGTTGATAGGCCGCGAACTTTGCGCTGAGGTTCGCGACCGTGCCATTGTCTGGATTCCATGCCAGCGAACCGGCAATCGATCCGGCCTCCACATCATATGTGTAGTCTTCCTTGCGAGTTTCGATTACCTGGCCAGCACCATCGGTAATCCTTTCGGGCCCCGCACTGGCACCACGCTCGGGGTCACTCTCAGCTTCCAGTGCCCAGCTTAACGCACCTTTCTGGCCTGACACGGTCGCACCGAAATCGTTATAGGTGGGGCGCAGGTTCTCTCTGCTGCGGACCTTCCAGTGCCAGGTTCCCGAAACGCCACCGGAATCCCTGGTCGTGACATTCACGACCTGTCCGGACAGTCCGGGAATGCCAAGCGCCGTGCCGTCGACCACTTCAATCTTGTCGATATTGGTTGTCGAGATGCGCCCAAGGACAGATTGGGCGTCATTTGATTTACCGGAAACCCGTTGCCCATTGATCAGAACATTACCAGTCGCCTGGCCAAATCCGCGTGAACCGCTGTCGCCGCTATCTATGGAAAAGCCGGGAATGCGGCGGACAATATCGAGCGCTGTACGCGGAGCAAACTGCGCAAAGTCCTGTGCCGAATAGACGGTCTTGTCAGGTGGACCTATCGCGGGCGCAAGATCGGCGGCGTAAGCTTCAGCGACCGAGCAGGCCAAAAACACGCTTGCACACAGTTGCGTACGGTATCCCATTCAGACGTCCCCTCACGATAATTATTTTCTGGAGAACACCGAGTTTCGCAACGTTCTCATCGTCTATCGATATGGAATGACTACGCGTGTAGTCATGTGTTGGCAATATCTGCTTGGTGACTTTTTCGTAACTTGAACCGGATCATGATCGGGTTTCGCCTGACTCGCGCCGCTTTCCTGCGGCACAGGCAATGGCAGGCGGCAGAATATCCGCACACAAAATGCAAGAAGGACCGGCCATGAAACGTGTAGCAGTAATTTTCGGAGGCTGGTCGTCCGAGCGCGAAGTCTCCCTGTCATCAGGGCGCCAAATGGCCGAGGCCGCGCGCACGGCTGGCTATGACGTGGTCGACATTGATGCAGGACGCGATCTCGCCACACAGCTTGCCGAGGCCGCGCCCGACTGCGTCCTGAACGGCCTTCACGGCCCGTGGGGAGAAGACGGTTGTGTGCAGGGCCTTCTCGAGGTCATGGGCCTTCCCTACTCCCACTCCGGCGTGCTTGCCTCTGCGCTGGCCATGGACAAGCTGAAATCGAAAGCCGTCTACCGCGAGGCCGGACTGACCGTGGCGGAAGACAAGCGGGTCACGCGCGAAGAAGCCGCGGCGAACCACCCATTGAAGCCGCCTTACGTCATTAAACCGGTGTCCGAAGGATCGAGCTTTGGCGTGCTCATCGTACGCGAAGGCGCCAACACACCGCCCCGGGAATTGCTTGGATCGGGATGGCACTATGGCGACAATCTCATGGCCGAGGAGTTCATCCCCGGGCGCGAACTGACAGTGGGCGTTCTCGGTGATCGCGCGCTGGCTGTCACCGAGATCACGACCTTAAGGGACTATTACGATTTTGATGCGAAATATCAGGCGGGCGGATCGCAGCATGTGATCCCGGCAAACCTGCCTGCACACGTGACCGAAGCCGCAATGGACGCTGCTCTCAGGGCACATCAAGCACTAGGCTGCCGGGGCGCGACGCGATCCGACTTTCGCTATGATGACAAGAGAGACCGCCTCGTGATCCTGGAAACAAATACCCAGCCCGGCATGACGCCCACCTCGCTTGTCCCCGAGCAGGCCGCTTTCGTTGGCATGTCCTTCGAAGCGCTTGTCGCCTGGATGATCGAGGATGCCTCATGCCAAAGGTAAACCGGAACCAGTCAGTCCCTTCCCGCTCGCGCCGCCGCCCTGCAACGATTGTTGATGAATCGACGGGCGAAGAAATCCGCGTATCGTCTGTCCTGTTCGGACTTGTCATGCTCGTGGCCATTGTTGTTGCCACGGCCGCCTGGATGGGTGGATCGCTTTCGCAGATCGAAACACGCTTTGGCGGATTTCTCGATGACACGGCCCGCATGGCTGGTGTCTCGGTCAATGATGTGTCCGTTCTGGGCCTCGAACAAAATCCGGCTCTTGCTGACGACGTTCGCGCCGCCGCAATGATCGAGCCCGGCGAGAACATGTTCCGCGCCGACCCCCAATTGATCCGGCGCCGCGTCGAGTCGACACGCAAAGTGCTGAACGTGCGGGTCCACCGCCTGTGGCCCGGCCAGATCGTTATCATTGCTGACGCGGCCGAACCGGTTGCCCTGTGGCATGACGGCAAAGACTGGACCGTGGTTGACGGCCTCGGTCGTATCGTACCTGACGCGAATTCGACCGACTTCAAAACGCTCGTGCGCCTCGCGGGCCGGGGCGCGCCAAGCGCTGCACCGGCGCTGGTAAAAGCACTGAAGGACGCGCCGGATGTTTCGGCCCGCCTTGCCATCGCAACACGTATAGCGGACCGGCGCTGGGATGTTCGGCTTGTGAACGGCGCGACCGTTCGCCTGCCGGAAGATGACACGATGGAAAGCGCCCTCGCCCGCCTGACCAAATTGCAGACCCGTACGGCGCTGATGCAGCGCCCGGTCACAATGATTGACCTGCGCAACAAGGGGCGCATCTACCTGTCCCCTGCCCAGAGCGCCGGCTCCCGCAAACTCGCAGAGGCAGCCCGTTCCTGATGGCAAATGTCCAATCCAGACGTATCGCCCCCAATGGGTCTCGCCGCACCGGCACGGTGGCAGCGCTGGATATTGGCTGTTCCAAGATCACCTGCCTGATCGGGCGCAATGATGGCTCAGGCCCGCGCCGGTTCCAGATCCTCGGCGGCGGGCGTCAGCAATCGCGCGGTTTTACCGGCGGCGCGATCACCGACATGGAAGGCCTTGAGCGCTCCATACGTCTCGCTGTTGAAGACGCCGAGCGTGAAGCAGGCGAACAGATCAGCGAAGTTATTCTCGGCATTACAGGCCCGAAACTCGCCTGTACTTTGGTGACCGCCTCCATCGACATTGGCGGACGCGCAATCACCCACAAGGAAATCAAACGGCTTCAGGCCCTCGCGCTCACCAAGGTGCCGACCAAGGGTGTCGACATCCTGGCTGCCTGGCCTGTCGCCTATCGCGTTGACCAGCAGGAAGGCGTGCGACAGCCCGCCGGCATGTATGCCGAGCAACTCGGTATATTGCTGTCAGTCGTCACGGCGCCGCGCCCCATCATCAAGAATCTGGTTGAGTGTGTTGGTCGCGCCCATCTTGGCATTTCAGCCCTTGTCCCCTCTTCCATTGCCAGCGGATCCGGCACCCTGATCGACGATGAAATCGACAATGGCGCGATCTGCATCGACATGGGCGCCGGCGTGACCGCCGTATCTGTCTACCTCAATGGCTCTCCCGCCTGGCTCGGCCTTGTGCCCACCGGCGGGACGCACGTCACCGGTGACATTGCGCAAGGCATCGGCACTACGTTCGCCGCCGCCGAGCGCCTGAAATCTGTCTATGGCACGGCCAATCTTGAAGGGCCGGGACTGGCCGAGCGTATTGAAGCGCCCCGTCTCGGCGATGATGGCCGCCTGCACGGCATGCGCATGGAAAAAAGCGCGCTCGCCGAAATCATCGCGCCACGCATCGAGGAAACCTTTGAGCTGGTACAAAAAATCCTCGATGCCAGCGGTGTACGGTCGGTTCTGCCACGCCGCATCGTTCTGACCGGCGGCGCTAGCCAGCTTTCGGGTGTGCGCGAGGTTGCCACCCGCGTCCTGAACGCACCTGTGCGGCTCGGCCGCCCAACCATGGCCGAATTTCTAGGCGAAACGCTGGGAACCCCTGCTTTTTCTACAGCGTCAGGTCTGCTACTGTATTCTGAACTGGGGTTTGTGGACGCTGCGCGGGCTGGCGTTGCGTTGAAAGAATACGGAGCTGAAACCGGAAGCGGAGCAGTGAACAAGGCGTTCCATTGGTTGAAAGAAAATTTCTGACGCCTTTTGCGCTGACTTAACTGTCTTTTAGCCGTGAGGGGCCAAGGTGCCCATATACCGGTTCCAGGAATGTATATTGAGGTACGCGAATGACACATGAACTCAAACCCAGGATCCTCGTTTTCGGGGTTGGCGGCGCAGGCGGCAACGCAGTCGACAACATGATCGAGGCGAACCTGCAGGGTGTCGAGTTCATCGTCGCCAATACGGACGCGCAGGCCCTCTTCCGTTCCAAGACCGAACAACGCATCCAGCTTGGCCCTGAAACCACGGCAGGCTTTGGCGCTGGCGCGCGCCCCGAAGTCGGCGCAAAGGCCGCTGAAGAGTCCATCGACGAGATCAAGATGTATCTCGAAGGTGCGCACATGGTTTTCATCGCGGCCGGCATGGGCGGCGGGACCGGCACCGGCGCCGCACCTGTTATCGCACGTGCCGCGCAGGAAATGGGCATTCTCACCGTCGCCGTTGTGACCAAGCCTTTCGGCTTCGAAGGCGCACGCCGTATGACCCTGGCTGATCAGGGCCTCGTCGAGATCCGTGACAATGTCGATACGATGATCGTCGTGCCGAACCAGAACCTTTTCCGCATTGCGAATGACCGCACGACGTTCGCCGAAGCATTCCGAATGGCAGATGACGTGCTCTATTCCGGTGTCCGCGGCATCACTGACCTGATGGTCATGCCCGGCCTGATCAATCTCGACTTTGCTGATGTCGGCTCGATCATGCGCGGCATGGGCTCCGCCATGATGGGCATGGGTGAAGCAGAAGGCGAAGGACGCGCCCTGGAAGCGGCGCGCGCTGCCATCGACAATCCGCTGCTTGACGAAGTGAGCCTGAAGGGCGCCAAAGGCGTGCTGATCAACATCACGGGCGGCTATGACATGACGCTGTTCGAGCTTGATGAGGCGGCCAACGAAATCCGCCGAGAGATCGACCCGAACGCCAATATCATTCTCGGTTCGGCATTTGACAGCGAACTTGAAGGCAAGATCCGCGTGTCTGTCGTCGCAGCAGGCCTCGACGCAGAAGCCAATTCAAAGCCAGCGCCCGAGCCGATCCGCGAGACAGTGCGCCAACCCATTGCCGAGCCGATTGCCGACGAAGTCGTGGAACCCGCGGCCGAAATTGAGAGCGATGACCGGCCTTTGGTAATTACGGGCCATGCACCTTCGCTTCGCTCCGAAGAGAGCGACCCGCGTTCGGATTTTTCCGGCCAGCCATTGCCTGCTGACCATTATGAAGGTGCAGACGGAGACGACGAAGTGTCTGCCGATGCCGTCTTCGGGTCACGCAAGGAAGCCCCTGCCCCGGACAAGGCCCGTCCTGAACAGGGTTCATCGGGATTTTCCCATCTTTTCGGCTGGCGGCGGAACCCGCAGGGCGAGAATGACGACGCACCTGAGACAGCTGTTCCGTCGCAAATCATCTCCTCGCCCGATGACCATCCGGAAGCCGCTCCTTTTGATGATGCCGACCTCGAAATCCCGGCTTTCCTCCGCCGCTCGGCCAATCACTGATTTTTACGCGGAAACTGCAATCGCAATAACCGCGCTTGTTACAAAATAAGTTCAATTTATACAGGGCTGTAACGCGAGTTGCAGCCCTTTTTGTAACACGGCGAAACAAGCCGTGTTTTGTGCTGGCGCTTAACCACATCCAGATTGCAGTTTGTAGCGGAGGGTCGATGCGGTGTTGAGTGGCGTGCAGATGCAACAGACAATTGAACGTCCGGCAGTGTGTGCCGGTATTGGCGTTCACAGCGGCGAAAAAGCCCGGCTGGTTTTGAAACCTGCACCTGTCGGTACTGGCGTCATATTTCGTCGGACTGATCTTGATGCCAGCAATATCGAGATCCACGCGCACGCTGATTCTGTGTCCGACACGCGCCTTGGCACCACTCTGACGAACGAGGCGGGAGTCTCTGTCGCCGTTGTGGAGCACCTGATGGCGGCACTTGCCGGGCTGGGCGTGGACAATCTCATTATCGAGATAGACGGCCCGGAAGTACCGATCATGGACGGGTCATCGGCTGTCTATTGCGAATTGCTGCTTCAGGCCGGTCTGAAAACGCAATCTTTGCCCCGTCGCCGCATCCGTATCCTGGACCGCATTGAAATTGTCGACGGCCCCAAGCGCGCAAGCCTTTCGCCATCGGATGACACGGTTCTTACGCTGCGTGCGCGCATTGAGTACGACGATTCCGTGATTGGTATCCAGCAAATGGCCTTGCGCCTTGCGCCCGGCATGTTTGCGCGGGATCTGGCATTTGCTCGTACCTACGGATTTGCCCGCGATGTCGAGATGTTACGGTCCATCGGCCTTGCGCGCGGCGGCTCGCTGGACAATGCGGTCGTGCTGGAAGACGGCGCAGTCGTGAACCCCGAAGGCCTGCGCACCGAAGACGAATTCGTGCGCCACAAGATGCTTGACGCCGTCGGAGACCTGATGCTGGCCGGTGCGCCAATCGCAGGCAGCTATGATGCTGTCCAACCGGGCCATGCGCTGAATAACGCATTGGTGCGTAAACTCCTCGCCACGCCATCGGCCTGGCGTTGGGAATCGGACGTGGAAACACGCGTCCATAATACCGAGCGCGCCCGCGCTGCTGTCTGAAACATCAGCCCGTATCGCCAATTCATAACGGTCGGCCTGACAATCATCCTTGGAAATCCAGCGCGGTTCAGGCTAATCAAGCTGTAGACATTCACAGCTGAAAGTTCCTGACCGGCATGTCCCTTCTGAAACTCCGCCCAAGCCTCCTGATCCTGGCCTGTATTGTTGCCGTTTCCGGGTGCCAGTCTGCCAATAAACGCAAACAGGAACTCGCCTATGTCGAGCGTCCAGTGGAGCAGCTGTACAATCAGGCCGCCCTGGAACTCGACAAGCGCAACTATGATCGCGCGATCCTGCTTTTCAATGAAGTCGAGCGCCAGCACCCCTATTCCGAGTGGGCCCGCAAATCCATGGTCATGACCGCCTATGCGTCCTACCAGGCCAACGACTATGATGAAGCCATTTCGGGCGCCCAATCATATCTCAGCCTCCACCCGGGTGGTTCAGAAGCAGATTACGCCTACTACCTGATTGCCGTCAGCTATTTCGACCAGATCGTCGATATCGGACGCGACCAAAGGACAACCGAACTGGCCCTGTCGGCCCTGCAGGATGTGACCCGGCGCTTTCCCAACAGTTCCTACGCACGTGATGCCAGCCTGAAGATCGATATGGTCAACGACCAGCTTGCCGGCAAGGAAATGGAGATCGGCCGCTGGTACCTGCGGTCGAACCAGACACTGGCTGCCGTTAACCGGTTCAAGACCGTCGTGACCACGTATGATACGACCTCGCATACGCCTGAGGCGCTGCATCGCCTGGTCGAATCCTATCTGAGCCTCGGCCTGCGGGATCAGGCTCTCGCGGCTGGCGCGACGCTTGGATACAATTATCCCCGCAGCGATTGGTACAAGATGAGCTATCGCCTCCTGACCAAGCAGGGCCTGGATCCCGAGGCGGCTTCAGCACCGCGTCGTACGCTGATCCAGAAAATTCTTCCGGGCGGTAAATAGGCCTTACGCGTCAGCGATCAGGGCCAGCCACTCCGCTTCGGTCAGCGTTTTGACGCCAAGGGATTGTGCTTTGGTGAGCTTGGATCCTGCGCCCGGTCCTGCGACCAGGATATCCGTCTTTGCCGATACCGATCCTGACACCTTGGCACCAAGGGAACTTGCCCGTGCCTTGGCCTCATCCCGCGTCATCTGTTCCAGAGTACCGGTAAAAACGACCGTCTTGCCAGCAACCGGACTGTCGCTCGCCGCGGCTGCTTCATCCTCGACTGTGACCTCTGACAAGAGCGCCGACAACATCTCCATATTGTGAGGCTCAGTCGCGAACGCGCAGAGGGCGCCAACGGCGGCGCCCCCAATGCCATCAATGCCGATCAATTCGACATAAGATTCGTTGTCGGGGCCCCGTTCAGCCGCATCTTCCACGGCGGCCCAGAAAGCTTTCCACGATAGGAAATGGCGCGCGAACTGGTTCGCTGTTGTCTGGCCCACATGACGGATGCCCAGACCGTTCAGGAACCGGGCGAAGGGCGCATGTCGGCGCGCATCGATGGCCGCGATAAGCTTGGCCGCTGATGCCGGCCCGAACCCGTCCCATTCGGCCAGCGGCGGAAGGCCGGCATCAGCAATCCGCGCTTCAAGCCTGAAAATATCCTGCGGCGCATGCACGACGCCCTTTTCATAGAAAAGCTGAACCTGCCTGGCCCCAAGGCCATCAATGTCCAGCGATTTGCGGGAGACGAAATGCTTTAGGCGCTCAACAGCCTGCGCCGGACAGACAAGCCCCCCGGTGCACCGCCGCCGCACATCTGCCTCACCCTTGTCGTCCACATCGCGCACCGCTGCAGACCCGCATACAGGACACTCATGGGGCATTTTGAACGGTGCGCCTCCGCCATCCGAAACGACCCGCAACACCTGCGGGATCACATCGCCGGCGCGTTGGATTTCGACAGTGTCCCCAACCTTCACACCAAGACGCGCGATTTCATCTTCATTGTGTAGCGTCGCATTGGACACAACAACGCCGCCGACTGTCACCGGTGTCAAACGTGCCACGGGGGTCAATGACCCGGTTCGACCCACCTGGATATCGATTCCCTCCAGAATCGTCGTTGCCTTCTCTGCAGGAAACTTGTGCGCAATCGCCCAGCGCGGCGCACGACTGACAAAGCCGAGACGCTGCTGCCAATCGAGCCGGTCTACCTTGTAAACAACGCCGTCAATATCGTAGCCGAGGCCTGCCCGGTTCTGTTCGAGATGCTTGTAAGCGTCGATCAATCCATCAACCGTTTCTGACCGGGTCATCAGGGGGTTCACCTGGAACCCCCAGTCGGCAAACAAGGTGACAGCTTCGGTCTGGGTGGTCGCGAAGGGCGCGCTCGTGGCCGCCCAAGCATAGGCGAAGAATTTGAGCGGGCGAGATTTCGTGATCGCGATATCCAACTGGCGCAGGCTACCGGCCGCTGCATTACGCGGGTTGGCAAAGACCTTGCGCCCCGCTTCTGCTTCGCGCGCATTCAGCGCCACGAAATCTGCATGGCTCATATAGACTTCACCCCGAATTTCGATGCGGTCCGGCCACCCCTTGCCATTCAATTTCGCGGGAATGTCAGACAGCGTCCCGGCGTTCGCCGTGACATCCTCCCCAACCTGTCCATCTCCGCGCGTGGCTGCACGCAGTAGCCGACCCTTTTCGTAGGTCAGGCTCAGTGACAATCCGTCGATCTTGGGCTCTGCGGTGAGCGCGATGGCCTCCGTTTCTTCCAACCCGAGAAAGCGCCGGACCCTCGCCACGAATTCGGTCACATCTTCATCGGAAAAGGCGTTGTCGAGCGACAGCATTGGCGCGGCATGCGGCGCTTTGCTGAACCCGTCCCCTAATCCGGATCCGACCCGATCGGCCGGGCTGTCAGCGCGTTTCAGTTCCGGGAACCGGGCCTCAATGGCCAGATTGCGTTGACGCAGCGCGTCATACTCGGCGTCCGTCAGATCCGGCGCATCATTGCGGTAATAGGCATCATCTGCCTCGCGAATGGCTTCAGCAAGCCGCGCAAGTTCTTCTTCAGCCGCTTGAGGCGTCAGCGCGTCGACGGGTACCGGCTTGATCATGCATCCTCCAGCAACCTCCCTGCAGCAGCCCGAGCCTCTTCGGTGACCTCGGCGCCTGAGAGCATTCGGGCAATCTCTTCCTGCCGCGAACTGTCATCTAGCCCGCGAATGCGCGTCCCGCCAGACTTTTGGTCATGGTCTTTTTCGACGAGCCACTGCGTCGCCGCCGAGGCCGCGACCTGAGGACTGTGCGTAATCGCAAACACCTGCTTGGCACCGGCAAGGCGCACGAGCCGCTCACCAACCGCTGCCGCGACCGAACCGCCGACACCCTGGTCAACCTCATCAAAGATCAGGGTCTGTGCCGACCCGGCTTCGGCGAGCGCACATTTCAGAGCGAGCGAGAACCGCGCGAGTTCACCGCCTGAAGCAATCTTGCGAAGTGGGCCGAACCCGGCGCCCGGATTGGTCTCTGCTTCAAACTCGACCCGGTCTGCGCCCTGTGCGCCACCTTCGCCATCCGGCAGGGCATGAACACTGATCAGGATTGTTGCACGCCCAAGTTTCAGTGGCGCCAATTCTTTCGCAATCGCTTTCTCAAGCTGCTTCGCTGCCGCCTTGCGCGCCGCTGTCAACTTCTCTGCGGCCTGATGCCAACGCGCCTTGGCGGCAATTTCCGCTTTGCGTGCCGCGATCAGCGCATCTTCACCTGCCTCTGCGAGGTCAAGGCGACCGCGCAGGCGCACCAACAGATCGGGCAGTAATTCAGCTTCCGTCGTATGCTTGCGCGCCAGCGCCCGGAGGGCGAACAGGCGCGCCTCCGCTGACTCCAACGCCTCGGTATCGTGGTGGATCAAACGCTCAAGACCGAAAACAGCCGCGCTGGCTTCGCGGGTTTCGATTAGCGCCCGTTCAACGGCTTCAACTGCATTCCTTGCGGCTTCCGGAAGCGGCTCGGAAGACCCGTCAAACCCCGGCAGACGGCAAATCCGCTCAAGAGCCCTTGAGGCCCGCGACAGGGCCGTATCAATATCGGCGCCTTCAAGCGCCGACTCCGCTTCACCAACGCACTCAGTGACCCGCTCAGACTGCATCAGACGCACGCGTTGGAGTGCAAGCGCTTCGGCTTCGCCCGACACGGGGGACAGACGATCAAGCTCCTCGACCGCCTGCGACAGCCATTCACGCGCCGCGATGGCGTCTGCTTGTTCAGTCTCTAGCCGACTGCGCGTATCGCGCGCCGCATCAAGTGTATCAAACGCATCTGCACAGGCACCGAGCAGTTTCTCATTGCCCGCGAACTGGTCCAGCAAACGCCTGTGCATCGACGGACGCATCAGGGCTGACGCTGCGTGTTGCCCATGAATCTCGACGAGCATTTCGCCGATCTCGGCCAGGAAGGCCGCGCTGACAGCCTGATCGTTCACGAACGCCCGGGCCGGTCCGCTGGAACGCACCACGCGCTTCAAGGTCAACGCCTCATCAACGGATGCCTCAATACCTTGCTCCTGCAACGCCATCCAGACCGGATGGCGCGCTGGAGGGCCGAATTCCACGGCCACGCTGGCCTGCTCTGTGCCGGCCCGTATGAAGGACCGGTCAGCACCCGCCCCCATGGCCAGTGACAAGGCATCAAGAATGATCGACTTGCCAGCACCCGTTTCACCGGTGAGCGCGGTAAAGCCTGCACCCGGCTCGATGTCCAGGCGGTCAATCAGAACGAAATCACGGATCGAAATAGACAGGATCATGCCTGTTCCAATACCATTGGAACAAATCAAGAACAACCATAATTTTCAGTGCGCGATCAGAGCGGTTCGCAAGCAGCCTTCAACCACGCTTTCACATCGCTTTCGAGCCGTCCGGATATCAGGCTCCAAACCCTTGCGTGATAGTCATCGACCCATGCGCGTTCAGTCTCGGACAACATGTCCGTCACGATCAAGTCGCGTGAGAGCGGCGCGAACGTGAGGCATTCAAAACCCAACATGTCGATCTCACCGCCAGCTATCGCCGCGGGTGCAGTCACATATTGCAGGTTCTCTATGCGAATGCCGTACTCGCCTTCGCGGTAATAGCCAGGCTCATTCGACAAGATCATGCCCGGTGACAAAGGTACGGCATTCCACGGCTTGGCAATCCGCTGCGGACCCTCATGGACACCGAGATAGGCGCCGACACCGTGTCCGGTGCCATGCTGGTAGTCTAGGCCGGCCTGCCACAGCGCGTGGCGGGCCAGTACGTCAAGGTGCGTGCCGGTCGTACCATGCGGGAACCGCACCGCAGCCAGTGCGATATGACCCTTCAGCACCAGCGTATAATGCCGCCGCATGTCGTCGCTGGCTTCGCCAATCGGAACTGTGCGCGTTACATCGGTGGTCCCATCGAGATATTGGCCGCCAGAATCAACAAGGAAGAGCGAACCTAACTCAAGTACGCGGTTCGAGGCCGTCGACACGCGATAATGCGGCAAGGCACCATGCGGCCCGGCACCGGAGATGGTCGGGAAGGACATGTCGTTCATGGCGTTCAGCTCCTCGCGGAAAGCTTCCAGCTGCATGACGGCGTCAATTTCGGTGACCGTGCCGCTTTGGGCCTCAGTATCGAGCCAGTGCAGGAACCGCGTCAACGCTACGCCATCGCGCGCATGCGCGGCTGTCGAGCCGGCAATTTCTGCCGCATTCTTGCACGCTTTTGGTAGCGCGACCGGGTCGCGCTGGCGCAGAATCTTTGCGCCTGCTGTCTCTAGCGTATCGAAGAACCAGGCCGAGGCGGTGTCAGGATCGACACTTACCGTCTTGCCAGTTAGGTCATCAAGCGCGCTTTCCAGCTGTGATAGCGGACGAACCGTCACGCCATTGCCAAGATGGGTACGAAGAGCGTCGCCGACCTTGGCTTCATCAATGAAGAGGTCAGCGGAGCCGTCAGCACGCAGGATCGCGCGGCCCAGCGGCAGCGGCGTACAGCTGACATCACCGCCGCGAATGTTGAACGCCCAGGCGATTGACGCGGGTGACGTGATCACAGCCGCATCGGCCTTGTCGGCCTTCAGGGACTGGCCGATCTGTGCGCGCTTCTCGGCATGTTCCATGCCTGCATATTCGACCGCATGCGCCACGACGGGTGCCAACGGCTGATCTGGACGGTCAGTCCAGGCCCGGTCGATCGGGTTTTCGGCAACAGCTACAAGTTTCGCGCCCGCAGACGCGGCGGCTTGCTTCAGCAGCGTTACTTCATTCGGGCTGACCAGCTTCGGATCATAGCCGATCGTCTTGCCGGTCATGTCCTGCATCTTCAGCCAGCCAAATGCGCCGGGTTCCGGCGTGCCCTGGATTTCAAATAGATCAGGGTCTGTCTGGTCCGCTGCCTGAATTGTGTAGCGGCCATCCGCGAACAATACGGCGCGATCGGTAAAGATGAACGCGTTGCCGAATGACCCGGTAAAACCGCTGACCCATGCGAGACGCTCATTTGCATCCGGCAAGTATTCATTCTGGTATTCGTCATCGTGCGGCACATAAAGGCCGTCGAGTTTCATTGCGGAAAGCTCCTTGCGAAGGAGCGGCAAATGGGCCCGACCGTCTTGCGGCCCACCCTTGATATCAAATGTCTGTCTCATGGACGTAGTCTTAACGCCGCTTTGAGATGTTTGAAAGGCGCATCGGTGCTATGCATTTTGGTATGCATTCAGCCCCAAGTCCATACTAAAATGTTTACCTCTGAGAGCCATATGCACGGCATACCCGAAATTGTGCAGTGCACAATAAATATGGAACTGAGATATGAAAACGCTTATCGAAACCACACCAGTTGCTGAAATGACCATCAGCAACGTGACGCCTGCCGCGCAGGCTCGTCATCTGCCCGAAAAATCCCGGACAGAATGTAGCCAACGCCCGTACATTCTGGCCCGCCGGTCGGCACGCTGGGCGCGCCGGGTCGCCTATACCTGAGCCGTACCCGGCTTCCGAAAAACCAATGTAGACCAGCCGTCCTGCTTGATCCGGCGCTGGAAGCCAAGGCCGCGCGACGCGAACGCGTTGCGAACTGGTCCTGCCTGATGGTGCAGCAAGCCTGACAGGATGATGGTTCCACCCGGGGCCGTAAGGGGGGCAATGGTGGGGGCGAGCGCGATGAGCGGCTTCATCAGGATGTTCGCAAATACGGTGTCGTAGGGTCCGCCTTGACGGATGCGCGGTGTGTTTGCGCCCGTCACGTGCAAGGCCGTGAACCCGGTCACCTGGTTCTTCTCGGCATTCTCGTTGGCGACCCGGACGCTGTCAAAATCGATGTCCGTACCGATGGCTGAGCGGGCGCCTGCCTTCATGGCAGCAATTGCCAGCACGCCTGAACCTGTTCCGAGATCAAGCACTTTTCCGATGGCACGGCGGCGGCGGACTTCGTCGAGGGCGAGGAGGCACCCGAGCGTGGTGCCGTGGTGACCCGTGCCGAAGGCGGGGCCAGCCTCGATCAGCACTGCGATCTTGCCGGGTGCCATCTTGGCAAGAGCGTGACTGCCGGCGACGAAAAACGGCCCGGCGGCAACGGGCGGCAGGCCTTCGAGCGACAGGGTGACCCAGTCTCGATCTTCGAGTTCTTCGATCCGCGCTGTCAAATCTGGCGACGTTTCGTGAATGATTTCAACGCAGGATTCGGCATCTTCGAGCGTTTCGGTAAACGCGTCGAGGCGCCAGGCCAGGCGGCCATCTTCCTTGGCATCGACCGCGCCAGCCGGCGACGGATCCGCCCAGGCAAGCGCATCCCACGCAGTTTCGATTGGCGCCCGTGCGCCTTTGGCGGTTATCTGGTACATGGCGCAGGCGCTTAGCAGGCAAGGCGTCCGGGCGCCAGAGGCGTGATACGCAAGGGGGAACAAGGGATGTGGGGGAAGTGTGCAGTCGCGGCCGCGATGATGGGGGTTGCAGGGTGTGTCGGGGGGCAGACAGTGCGTGCCGACAGTGGGGTTGAGACGTGGAGACCGGTCGCACCAGAGAACCTCGTCCTGCTCGAAACCAAGACCGGCACCGTTGCCATCGAACTCGCCGCAGAGGCAGCACCGAAGCATTCCGCCCAGTTCCGCGAGGCCATCCGGTCAGGCGTGTTTGAAGGCGAATACTTTTACCGGGTGGTGGAAGGCCATGTTGCGCAGGCGGGCCTCGAATTTGAACAGCGTCTGGGCGACTGGCCCGAACTGCCGTTGGAGGCGGAACGCACGGTGCCAGCGACCGGGTTTGATCCGTTAGGAAATGCAGACCTGTTTGCCGAAACAGCAGGTCAACGCAACGGCTTTGCCGCCGGACGGGAGGGTGAACAGGAATGGTTGCTCAATTGCACCGGCGCGCTGGGCATGGCGCGCAATGCCGCGCCGGCTTCCGGATCGATCGAGTTCTTCATCCCGCTGGGACCGCGCCGCTATCTTGATCGCAATTACACCGTCTTTGGACGCGTGATAGATGGCATGGACAATGTGCACCGGCTGAAACGGGTCGATCCGGAAGCCGAAGAGAATTACCCGGACTTGTTTGAAAGGGATGAGGCCACGTCAAAGGCCGCCTTTGCAAACCGCGCGGCACGCCTGGCTGGCAATGAAATCGTATCCGCCGCGCTGGGAGCCGACCTACCTGCCGATGACCGGCCGACCTATGAAGTTATGGTAACCCCCGGCCCGGAATGGGAGGCGCTGAAAATCTCCAAGCGAGACTATTCTGAAATTGACGCCTTTGTACACACGCCGCCTTTGGTACTGGACGTGTGCAGCCTGCCCGTGCCGGCTCGCCGCTTACCACCGCACGACAACGACTGACCTCATTCAAACCACCGACCTGTTGCATTTACGGTTGTTCCGGCGGGCATTCTGTCGAATGAAGAGGTGCAGAGCGCAACAAAGCGCCAGAAACAGGGGAGGCTGCGTTGACCGGGGTCACACACATCATCAAGCGCATTGGCGCACTCACATTTCTTGCGGGGCTGGTCGCGGCCCCCGCCTTCGCCGACACGGGCGATACGGCATGGATACTGACAGCGACGGCGCTGGTCCTGTTCATGACCCTGCCGGGTCTGGCCCTGTTCTATGGCGGCCTCGTCCAATCGAAAAACCTGTTATCAGTGCTGATGCAATGTTTCGCCATTGCCTGCCTGATGAGCCTTCTTTGGCTGGCATTCGGCTATTCGATTGCCTTCGGTCCGGGTAGCGGTGGCCTGTTCGGCGGATTCGCCAAAAGCTTTGCGGCAGGTATCACTGACACCCCGCTGGAGGGGCAGACCATACCCGAAGCCCTGTTCATGATGTTCCAGATGACATTCGCCATCATCACACCTGCGCTGATCCTGGGCGCGTTCGCCGAACGGGTGAACTTCGCCGCCGTGCTAATCTTCTCGGGCCTTTGGATGCTGGTCTGTTATGCGCCCGTCGCACATTGGGTATGGGGCGGCGGCTGGTTGGCACAACGTGGCCTGACAGACTTTGCGGGCGGCGTTGTAGTCCACACGACTGCAGGGATATCCGCGCTGGTCTTTGCACTGGTACTGGGCAAGCGCCAGAATTTCCCGAAAGATATGCACCCACCGCACAATCCGGCCTATGTCATGCTGGGCGCATCCATGCTGTGGGTTGGCTGGTTTGGCTTCAACGCCGGATCGGCTCTTGGAGCGAATGGCGATGCGGCGCGCGCGATGCTGGTGACGCATACGGCAGCCGCTACCGCCTCGCTGGTCTGGATGACCATTGAATGGGTGAGCTTCAAGCGCCCCACCCTTGTCGGCATAGCCACCGGCATGGTGGCAGGACTGGCAACGATCACCCCGGCAGCAGGTTCCGTCGGCCCGATTGGTGCTGTGATTATCGGCATCCTGGCGGCCGTCGTCTGCTATGGCGCTGTCGTACTGATCCGCAACCGGATGCACATTGATGACAGCCTGGACGTGTTTGCCGTTCATGGTGTGGGTGGCATTCTGGGCACGCTGGCCATTCCATTCCTTGCATCCCTCGGCCCGATGGCGCCGGGCCTTGGTGAAGTATCCGTGATCAGCCAGTTTGGCGTGCAACTGATGGGCGTTGTGGTCGTCGCTGGCTACTCGGCGCTGGTCACCATCGTATTGCTGCTGGGCATCAGAGTGTTCGTGCCATTGCGGGTTGGCGCGGAGGCCGAGGAAACCGGACTGGATGCGTCCAGCCATGGTGAAAGCGCCTACCATTACTAGCGACCTGCGCGGCGACCGGGCTTGACACTGGTCGCCGCGCATTTCACCGATACAGGCATGGCCATACCGTTCAGCACCTGTCCGAGCCTCGCACGATTGCCCGGCATTACTCACGGCTTTTTCGGACGGCAGGGCGGCGTCTCCACCGGCCTTTATGACAGCCTGAATGTAGGCGTAGGCTCTGATGACAAGCCGGATGCGATTGAGCGCAATCGCACACTTGTCTCCGCCACACTGGGCGCGAAGCACCTGCTGTCCTGTTACCAGGTTCATTCGGCCCGCGTCATTCCGGTCGACGCGCCGTGGACCGACCGGCCCGAAGCCGATGCGATGGTGACGAACCGTCCCGGCATCGGCCTGTGCATCCTGACCGCCGACTGCACGCCGGTCCTGTTTGCCGACGCAGAGGCTGGCATCATCGGCGCGGCGCATGCCGGGTGGAAGGGCGCGTTGGGCGGTGTGCTGGAAGCGACCGTCGCTGCGATGACGAAAATGGGGGCCGAGCGTTCCCGCATCCACGCCGCCATCGGGCCGACGATTGGCCAGGCGAGTTACGAGGTGGGCCCTGAATTCCGCGACACGTTCATGTCCAGCCTGCCCGGAAGCGACGTGCTGTTCCGGCCTGGCAAGGGCGACCGGTTCCAGTTCGACCTGCCAGGCTTTGCGCGCCAGCGACTGGATGCCGTCGGCATCGGCGCGATCAGCGATGTGGGCCACGACACATGCGCGATGGAAGCGGAGTATTTTTCCAACCGGCGGCGCAACCATCGCGGCGAAGCGGATTATGGCCGCAACGGGTCTGTCATCCTGCTGAAGGACTGAGGCAACTGCGCACAGTGTTGCTGATTCATCGCGCCCGCCACTTCATGACCCACGCATTGCATCATCGCGTTCATTGCCGGTTGCGACTCGCAGGACTTTGTTACAAAAGCGACACGGGTGCCGGGCAGCTTGGGGTTATGAAACCATGAAACTTCTAACGTGCAACGCGAACCGGCCATTGGCGGAAGCCATTGCGGACTATCTCGACACGCGACTTACACGTTCAGAAGTCAAATCCTTCGCCGACCAGGAGATTTTCGTTCGCATCGACGAAAATGTTCGTGGCGAAGATGTGTTCGTGATTCAGTCGACGTCCTTCCCGGCCAATGACAACCTGATGGAACTGCTGATCTGCATGGACGCGCTGAAGCGCGCCTCCGCAAGGCGCATCACGGCCGTGATCCCCTATTTCGGATATGCCCGGCAGGACCGTAAAACCGATGGCCGCACACCCATCTCTGCCAAGCTGGTGGCGAACCTTATCTGCTCGGCGGGCGCAGACCGCGTGCTGACCGTTGATCTTCATGCCGGCCAGATCCAGGGCTTTTTCGACATCCCGACCGACAACCTGTTCGGCGGTCCGGTCATGGTGGACGATATCCAGGAGCGCTTCACAAAGGGCAAGGTCATCGTTGTTTCGCCGGATGTCGGCGGCGTTGTTCGGGCGCGGGCGTTGGCCAAACGGATCGATGCCGACCTTGCCATCGTCGACAAGCGGCGCCCCGAAGCGGGCAAATCGGAAGTGATGAACATAATCGGCGACGTCAAAGGCGCTCATTGCATCATGCTTGATGACATGTGTGACAGTGGCGGAACGCTCGCCAATGCTGCAGCGGCGCTGAAGGAACACGGCGCGGAATCGGTTTCCGCCTATGTTACGCATGGCGTGCTGTCCGGCGAAGCGGTCAAGCGGATCGAAAACTCCGTGCTCGACGAACTGGTGATGACCGACACGATCCAGCCATCCGACGAAGCCCGGAAATCCAAATCGATTCGCGTCCTGCCCATCGCGCCCCTGCTCGGCGAAGCGATCCGCCGCATCGCGAACGAAGAGAGCGTCTCGAAACTGTTCGACCGCTAGGGTTCGGCCTCATCCCTGAGGATGGCAGCTGAAACAGGACCGCATACGTGATGAATTGTCAGTTTATGTAGCCGGCTTATTCCACAGTCCAGCCGCGTGGTGTGCGGCGGGCATCGAGCGTCAGTGGCTCATCTTCGGAAGGGGCGCGGGGCGCAGGCATCGGGCGTCGACCGGAAAACCTCATGACAAGGGCCGCACCTGCCAGGATCAATCCGGCAATCGCGGTCATCACGGCAAACAGGCCAGCGGCGGCAACCAGCAACATGCCGATCATCACCTGAAGGAAGAGGGCCACCCCGCCGCGCGCGGCGCCAGCGAGATTGAAAGGAAACAGGCCTGATGCGTTATGTGTCATGTCAGATCCTTCTATCACATACCAACATGGCGGCATGATGGCAGCCCGTCAATCACGCTTGATGCCAGTGGCGTGCCAATTGTATGGCGCGCCTATTCCGGCCTCACCAGAAGACCGCGCTCTGTGCGTATCTGGGCATAGGCCGCCGTGATTGATGCGGCCTTAGCGTGGGCGGCCGTTTCGAATTCGCGCGGCGCCCCCATCTGCACGACCCGGTCAGGGTGATGATCCGACATCAGTTGGCGATAGGCAGCGCGGATCGACTTGAATTCAGCATCGTGCGGCACGCCGAGGATCTCGTAGGGATCGTCCCGCTCGGCGCCAAGATGGCTGGCGCGGATGCGCCGGAAGGTGCCATCGCTAAAGCCGAAAGCATGGCTCACATTCTTCAGGAACTGCATCTCGGCATCGGTTACGACACCGTCGGCCCCGGCAATCTGGAACAGGCCATCCAGAACGCCTTCCAGCAGGCAGGGCCGGTGCTTGTATTTGCGACCGATCCGCCGGGCATAGCTCTCATATCCCCGCACTGTCTGGCGCGCGATATTGAAGACGCGGCGGACATTGTCTGCGTCTTCCGGCGCGGCGCGGAAGACGCGCGAGAATACCATGATTTCCTGATCGGTGACCGCACCATCGGCCATGGCCAGCTTGGCCCCGAGGCCGACAACCGCAGCGGTAAAACCAACATCATTGGGATCGGGGGCACATTCGATACCGTCGATTTCCGGTTCGGTTGACGAATCCGGTTCAAACGGGCGATTTCCACCCTCTAGCAGTCGTGTCCACAGGCTCATCTTGCGCGCTTATAGCAGATTATCCGCCGATTGTGAGTGAGGCATGCTGACAAGTTTGTGAAGCAATTGCCCGGGCGATGCCGGCCAATTACCCGTCACGCGCACTGACCAGCTGTTTAAGTTCTGCAATCTCGGCGCGCATCGCGTTCAACATCTTCAGCATTTCATCCCGCTGGACATGGGCCCCTTCCAGCTCTTCCTCGATTTCGTCCTCGATCTCCTCAAGTCCCTCTTCCAGAAGGGCTTTCTGCTCGGATGCAAGCGCATCCACGACGAGGGCGATGAACAGGTTGAGGATCGCGAAGCTGGCGATGAAGATGAAGATGATAAAGAAAATCCACGCATAGGGATTGCCGTCATCAATGACTTTCTGAACCACTTCGAAGCGCCAGCCATCCATCGTCATGACCTGGAACAGGGAATAGGCCGATTTCGGCAGGTCGCCGAACAGGAGGGCAACTTCGGGATCGGTGGTTTCGCCGAACATGTTGGTGGCCATGACAGCGCCGACATAGGTAACCAGCGCCAGAACAGCGAAGATGGCGCCCATGCCGGGAAGCGCTTTCATCAGGGCTTCGGTAATGCGCTTCATGACGGGAACAATGTGCAGCAGGCGCAGGATTCGCAGGACACGCATGGCGCGCAGAACGCTGAACGCAGCACTGCCCGGAATCATCGACACGCCGATCACCACAAAATCGAACCAGTTCCAGCCGGATTTGAAGAACTGGACCCTGTAGACGATCAGTTTCAGCAGGATTTCGGTCGCGAACACCCACGTCACCGCGACATCGAATATTTCCAATGCCTGGACGAGGCCCCCCGGCAGGCTGTCATGATACGTCAGAACGCCAAGGACGACGGCATTGATGACGATCAGGATCGTGATGAGATGCCGGAACCAGGGGCGCTCAATCTCGCGCTCCAGCGCAAAATTGCTGGTCTCATGGTCGAGTGTTGCTCGCGTCATGCCTTAACCTCCGTCGCCGGTTGCGTCGCCCGTGAGGTGTTTTGCCTTCTACGGCACGCCCTGCCAATTGCCCAGTTCGAATTCAGTCGGCTGATGTCGTCGTATCGGAGACGATCAACCATGCGCCGTCGATCTTGCGCATGACAAGCGTGTAGAGGCCGGACGGGCGGTCGCCTGCCCGGTCAAGCCGCCAGGCCCCATGGGCGATGGCCGCATCGGGCGACAGGATCACGATCTCATAATCAGATGTCGAGAGCTGGCCCATCAGCTCCGGCGTGGCATAGACGCGCTTGTAGCGGGCATTGGTTTCATCCCAGCCGCGCGTAATATTACCACCGGACGCGAAGCGCAGGTACGGCGAGCGCCAGTATCCGTCCATGAAAGCGTCAATGTCGCCGCGATTCCAGGCCGCATCCTGCGCTTCAAGCACCGAGATGATGCTCGCCGTTTCAGCCTCGATTTGCGCGGCCATCACGATGGGCGCTTGTGTGGCCTGAGAGGTCGTGCACGCAGTAACAGGCAGCGCGAGGGCAACGGCGGCGATGAGGTGTTTCATGCGGGGTGTCTCCAACCTGATGCAGGGATGCTGGTGAGACTGTAACCATGTTCGCCAAACGAAAAAGCCCGGCCCGCCACGAAAGGGCGAGCCGGGCCGCTCGCAAGCGCCCGGTGGGGTGGAACCGGACGCCGCGAATGCAATGTTGCGGCATTACTTGTCGTTGATTTTCAGATCGAGTGCCGAGTCGATGTCCAGATCGGGTTCCGGCTCGAATTCGCTTCTCAGTTCGGTCTCGACGGTCGGATTGACCGGAACGCTGGCGTCTGGATCAATATCAGAGTCAGTCTCGGAGTCGTATATGTCCGCGTCGCCCTGCGCTTCAATGTCCAGGGCATCGTCAGGACGGGGCGCACCATCGACCGTGATTTCAGCGCCGATTTCCATGTTCGGCGCGGTGACATCAATGTCTGCATCGGTTGCGGCGGTGGTCGTGGTGTCGATGCCGGAAACCTGCGCATAGGCAGGTACGCCCATCAGGGCGAGGATGGCGGCAGTGGCGGTCAGCGTGATTTTCATCTTGGGGCTCCTGTTGCGTAGAGAGCCAGACTGACGCCCCACTCCCGCAACAGTTCCCCCGGCATCCGGAATGCCCCGAAGATGTCAAATTTCGCCTATGAGGCGACTAGTGAAGATCTGCTTCCGCAGCTTCGACACTGCCATTCACAGCCGTCACTTCCGCGTCATCATCGCTTTCCGCATCGTCGTCTTCGACGGCCTTTGGCGGCTTGCGCTTGCCGAGCGGGCCGCGAATGTCGGCATGCCTGTCATATTGCATGTTGTAATATTCGTGGGCGGTATGGGTCAGCGGTTGCGGCGTCAGGTGCAGACCGTATGAGCGCAGGCGCTCAACGACTTCATCGCGCAGGTACATGCCCGGAAGCGCATCCTGCGTGAAACCGTGGCCCTTCATCCAATCGCGCACATGCCAGCTGCGCACGGTGCCGGCGTCTGACGGGCGGGCGCCATCGTGCACTTCCCACATATAGAGCGTGGCAATGCCGTTGATGACGGCGTCCATGGCATCGTCCAGCGATGTCGCCGGATCGCGGCCCTGGGCGAGCGTGGCGCGCAGGCCCATCTTGCGGGCTTCAAGTTCCTGATAGGTGGCGCCAACAACGGCAATCGCATTGCGGTTGGCGCGGATCATGGTGGAGTTCACACCATCAAGTTGCGGATGACGGATCGGCAGGAGGGCATCGGGCCCAGCTTCGTGATTGGCGGCAATCTGGGCGACCTCATTGACCATGCGCTGTAGATTGATGCGCAATTCATGGCTGACACCTTCAAGCGCGGACAGGGCACCATCGCGTTCATCGTCGCGCAGGCGCCAAAGCTGCCAGGCTATCATCAACGCCGCCGCAATGAGCAGGCCAAGGCCACCGGTAAAAAACGTATAGAAATCCGACTCGCTCATTCTGAGGTCCCCTTCAATTGTCCTGCGCGGCCTGAACAGCCTTGCCCCCGGCCAATTGTAAGGAAAGCTTAACCGCCAAGCGCGCGGCCTGCAATCACTTGCAGCTTTTCAAGCAAAGCGGGGTCACGGGCGGTTGGCGCAGTAATCAACGCGTAGTCAAGGCAGGTTTCGATACCGTCAGGCGATGCGGTGCGCGGTGTATCGGCAAGTTCCGTTGCCAACCGCACAACCGCCTGGCGCGCCAAGGCGCTGTTCTGGCCCATGATTTCCAGCACATTGGTGACGCTGACCGCCTCTTCTTCCTCCCGCCAGCAATCATAATCGGTGACCATGGCCAGCGTTGCGTAAGGCAGTTCTGCCTCACGGGCGAGTTTGGCCTCGGGCATGCCGGTCATACCGATGACGTCACAGCCCCACTGGCGGTAGAGCCTGGATTCGGCGAGCGACGAGAATTGCGGGCCTTCCATGGCGAGATAGGTGCCGCCCCGGTGCATTGTGGCGCCAACGGCTTCAGCTGAATCGGCTGCCAACGCAGCCAATCGGGAACAGACAGGCCGGGCTATAGAGACGTGCGCCACCATGCCAGGACCAAAGAATGTCGACTCGCGCGTCACCGTGCGGTCGATAAACTGGTCCACCGCCACGAAATGGCCAGGGACATATTGTTCCTTAAGGCTGCCGCAGGCCGAAATCGACAGAATGTCCGTAACGCCGGCCGCCTTGAGCGCGGCGATGTTCGCCCGGTAGGGCACGGTCGATGGGGACAGGCGGTGCCCCTTGCCATGGCGTGGCAGAAAGACAAGCTCAACCGGGCCGATCCGGCCACGCACGAGCGTATCGGAGGGCGCGCCCCAGATCGTCTGCACGTGATCTTCCCGGCGGTCTTCGAGACCATCAATTTCATACAGGCCGGAGCCACCGATGATGCCGAGCGTCCATTTGGTCATGTGTCAGTCCTTAATATCTTGCGCATGCCGAACGGTGGCGGCGAACGGGGATTGTGCGTGGTCAGCTCAACATCATCTGCAGGCAGGTAATCAAGCCCCTGATAAAACACGATCAGGCGAGGCTGGTCGGCACGGATCGCCAGTTGCGCCCCCTCCGCGCCGATTTCACGGCCCATGTCTTCCAGAGCATGGAGGATGACAGCGCCCAGACCCTGTTTCTGAAAGGTCGGCAATACGCCGATACGCTTGATCTCGATCCAGTTTCCCTGCCCGCCCGGCCCAGGGACGCGGACAAACCGACCGGAGCCGATGAATTCGCCCTCATTCTCAAGCAGCACTCCGCCGCCACTGGCGAGTTGGACCGACACGCTGGCGGGCGTTTCACGGAAAACAGTCGATTCAGGACTGACACGGCCTGTCCAGATGCGGCGCGTCAGTGCCTCAATCAAAAAGCCGTCCGCAGCACAGGCGCTGCGGACGGCAATATGTGTCGCCTTGTGGGGCAAGCCGCCTAGTGCTCGACCTTGCGCCAGATGCGCTTGTACGAGAACCAGAGCAGGATGGTCAGGATGCCCAGATAGATCATCACCGGCAGGCCAAGCGACTTGCGAGTGGTCTGCTTCGGTTCACTGGCCCAAGCCAGGAACTGGGCGACATCATGTGACATCTGCTCGGTTGTGGACTCGGTGCCATCATTGAAGGTGACGCGGCCAGGCGGCAATTGCGGGCCCATGGCGAGGAAACCGCCTGCCGGGGCGTGGCGCGGGTCACCTTCATATTGTGGTGTCGTGTCACCGGCCATGAACGGGTTATAGTATTGGCCCGCAGGCTGAACCAGAACGCCGGCTTCACCATGATCACCTTCGGCAGCGTCATGTCCGGGAATGTGGACTTTCGACATGTCGATAACGGTTTGCGTGACAGCGGGTGTCGAAACTTCGGCCACATCGTCTGTCGGATCGTCTGGCGTACCATTGTCAGAGGCAGGTGTTGTCACTGCAGCCGGGGTCACTTCGCGGGTGCTGATCGCATCTTCCGAAGGATAGCCGGCAAGAAGGCTGTAGATATAGCTGGCACCGCCATGGCGGGCCTTGGCGATGACCGAAAGATCAGGCGGGGCGGCACCATTATTGGCTGCACGGGCCGCGTTCTCGTTCGCATAGGGCGAGCGGAACTGGTCGGCAGGTGTTGCAGGGCGGAAATCATAGTCGCCGATATCATTCGGTGTCGGGCTCTGGATTTCAACGTCTGCTGCCAGCGCCTTCACGAACGGGTTCTCGTTCGCATTCGGATAGTCGGCATCATAGAACGGGCCGCCCGGTTCACCGAGATTGCGATAGCTCATCAGTTTCATCGAGTGGCAGGACGCACAAACCTCACGATAGACCTGATAACCGCGCTGGACGGATGGCATGTCGAACTGGCCTGTAATGCCGTCGAAGGGCCAGCCACCATCAGGTTCGTGGGGATGAGCGGCGCCGCCTTCGGCGTGCGCCATGGCTGCGAGGCTGAGGCCGGCAAGACCGGCGGCGAGAATGCGGAACGCTTTCATGGATCTACCTCGAGGCTCCCTATTCGCCCGGAACGGCGGTGGCTGTCGACGCCTTGTGGCGCTTGAGCACAGATTTGTGGATGGATTCCGGCAGTTCCTTCGTCTTCTCGGTCAATCCGATGAAGAACAGCATGAAGAAGTACCCGAAATAACAGATGGTCAGGATCAGCGAGAGCTGGCTGAACTGGAACGTCTTGGGCGCCACGGCAGCCAGTGACGGATTGGACTCCGCTGGCAGGCTTTCCATGAAGCGCTTGGCATCAACATAGGCTTCGTTGCCGCCCTTGTATTCGCTGGTCGCTTCCAGGCCGTTCTCTGTGTAGCTGACCACCAGCATCTTCTCGCCCTGAAGGGCCGGGATGACAGGGGCGTCAGGGGCTTTCGCACCGCACCAGCCAAGCAACACACAAACGACCACGAAGCCGAAGAAGAACTGACGGGCAACCGGACGGTAGCGCATCGATTTGACCTTCGACGTGTCCAGCCAAGGCAGCACGAACAGGATCGCGATGGCGGCGAACATGAAGATCACGCCGAGCAGCTTGGCAGGGATCGGGCCGAGATCGAACGTGATGGCACGCAGGATGGCGTAGAATGGCAGCATGTACCACTCAGGCACGATGTGCGCGGGTGTCACGAGCGGGTTGGCCTCGATCGACTGGTCAGCGTGACCCAGTGCGTTCGGCGCATAAAATACGAAGGCGGCGAACAGCATGAGGAACAGCACGATCGCGAAGGCGTCCTTGACAGTGTAATAGGGGTGGAAAGGCACGGTGTCCTTTTCCACATCCTGGACTTCAACGCCGGTCGGGTTGTTGTTGCCGGGCACATGCAGCGCCCAGATGTGCAGGATCACGACAGCGGCAATCATGAACGGCAGCAGGTAGTGCAGCGAGAAGAAACGCTGCAGCGTCTGGTTACCGATCGACGGTCCGCCGAGGAGCCATGTCTGCAGGCTTTCACCAACCAGCGGGATCGCACCGAACAGCGACGTGATCACGTTGGCGCCATGATAGGACATCTGGCCCCATGGCAGCATGTAGCCAAGAAAAGCGGTTGCAATCATGAGCAGAAAGATGACGCAGCCGAGGATCCAGAGGACTTCGCGCGGTGCCTTGTACGACCCGTAATAGAGGCCGCGGAACATATGGATATACACTGCGAAGAAGAACATCGACGCGCCATTGGCGTGGATGTAACGCAGCAACCAGCCAAACGGCACGTCGCGCATTATACGCTCAACCGAGGCGAAGGCCCCGTCGACGCTGGCTTCATAGTGCATGGCGAGGATAACGCCGGTCAGGATCTGGACCACGAGGCAGATCGCGAGGATTCCGCCAAACGTGTACCAGTAATTCAGGTTCTTGGGCGTCGGGAAGCTGATCGCCGTATCGTTCGCAAAACGAATGATGGGCAAGCGCTTGTCGAGCCATTTCTCGAAGCCGGAATTGGGCGTGTAGGATGATTCATGTCCGCTCATCAGAGATATCCTTCCTTAGAGGGAAATGTTGACCACGGTATCCGACACATATCTGTAGTTCGGAATCGGGAGATTGGTGGGGGCCGGGCCGCTGCGAATCCGGCCGGACGTGTCATATTGCGAGCCGTGGCACGGGCAGTACCAACCGCCATAGGCGCCAACATTGCCTTGCGTCGGACCAACCGGGACGCAGCCAAGGTGGGTGCAGGCACCCGAGGTAATGAGGAAGGCGCGGTTAAGCTTGCCGTCCGCCATCGGGCGCAGGCGCTCGTCATCGGTTTCCGGGTCGCGCAGTGTCGTCACATTGACCGCTTCAGCGGAAGAAATCTCCGCTGGTGTGCGGTGGCGCACGAAGAACGGCTTGCCGCCGATCAGCACGCGAATTTCGCCGCCCAGCGGCACTTTTGAAATATCGACGTCGAGCGACGAGGCAGCGCGCGTATCGGCCGCCGGGTTCCACTGGTCGATCGCGGCAATCGCGAAAGCAGCAGCGCCGCCGAACGCGACAGCGCCGGTTGCGATGTGGATAAAATTGCGGCGGTCTTCGTCGACGGCTTCGTCTTGGGAATGTGCAGTTTGATCAGTCACGCTGTACCCGTCCTTCAAGGCAGATTCTTGGCCCCGTATTACACAAGGCCTCCTACCCTGCCCATTGCGGCAAGGCGACACGGGAGCCCCCGGTAAAACACTTAATGACGCGCGTTATCCTGACTTGTCGCCTGTGACAACAGCGCGCTTGTCGCAGGATGCCGGACAGCGCATCAATTGGTCCATGACCAATGATGATCTAAATGCCCGCAAAGCGCGCGCCAGCGCCTGGTTCAAATCGCTTCAGGCCGACATTTGCAGCCGCTTCGAAGCGCTGGAAGATGCGGCCGAGCCGCCACTCTACAAGGGCCAGCCAGGACGGTTCGAGATGACCGAATGGCATCGCGGCGACGGGTCGGAAGACCTGGGCGGTGGTCGCATGGGCCTGATGCGCGGCAAGGTGTTCGAGAAGGTGGGCGTGCACTTTTCCCTTGTGCACGGGACATTTTCCGAAGCCTTCGCGGCGCAAATTCCCGGCGCGGACAAGTCCGATGGCCACTTCTGGGCCAGCGGTGTCAGCCTGATCGCCCACCCGCGCAATCCCCATGTGCCCGCAGCCCACATGAACACGCGCATGCTGGTCACCAGTGAAAGCTGGTTCGGCGGCGGCGGCGACCTCAACCCCCTGCTCGACTATCAGCGCGACCAGACGTTTGAAGATTCTGTGGATTTCCATGCCGCGATGAAATCAGCGTGCGATTCGTATGCAGGCGCAGACTTCGCCGCGATGCGCGAAACCTGCGACACATATTTCCATCTGCCTCACCGCAATGAGCCGCGCGGCACCGGCGGCATCTTCTATGATCGCTTCAATACCGGCGACTGGGAGGGCGATTTCGCCTTCACGCAGGACGTTGGGCGGCAGTTTGCCGACATCTACCCACAACTTGTCGCCCGCCGGATGAAGCGGCCATGGAGCGAAGCCGAGCGCGAAGAACAACTGATCCAGCGCGGACGCTATGTCGAATTCAACCTGCTTTACGATCGGGGAACCACGTTCGGCCTGAAGACCGGTGGCAACGTGACCAGCATCCTGTCGAGCATGCCACCCGTCGTGAAATGGCCGTGAGGCCCTAGTCTGCCGCGCAATAACGTACGTCACCATCCGGCATTTCAATCGAGATTTTCCGCTCCTTCACAAGGGTGAAGTAATCCTCGTCCTGTTCCGGGCGTAGATAGATGGCGATGCGGGGGTCCTTGAAGGGACTTATACCATGCTTCAGGCAAGGCCGCGTGGTGACGCTGATGGAAAGCCTCTTCTGACCGGACGTCTCCTTGAGGCTCAGCACATGCGCGCGGAAATCGTCCATGCGCGGCGCGTCCTTTGGGTGGATATGCAGCCGATGAATTATGTACCCTGCCTTTGCGCGCTTGTTCAGGAAACGGGTTGGCGCGTCCGGCACGGGGACAAGGTGAAACAACTCTTCCCGGGTCTTGTCCCCCTCTTCCTGCCAGACTGACAAGACGAGCGTTGCTGCGTCCTCGGGCAAGTCGTAGTCATCCGGCGCGCGCACAGCGACCTCGACTTGGCTGGCATCCATGGTCGTCGGATCCAGCGCGGCGAGTTTCGGCAGGCTAGTCACCGGCACGCTTGCGCAGGCAATGGGCAGAAAAACACCTGCGCCGATGACGAAAATCCTTGCGATAATGGCGAACATACAGATAACCTTCCTTCAAGAATTAATTCACGTAAAACATGAATTTTTAAATAGCAAGGACGAATAATGAACACTCCCACACTCCTGTCCGACCGGACACGCCTCGTCTGCCGCGTCTTGAAATGGCTCGCACTCCTCATCCTCGTCCTGATGGTGGCAGCCTATTTCCTGATGGATGTTTCAACCTCCATCCGGGATTCGGCCTGGGAGGGCCTTCAGCCGCATGTCCGGGAGGATGTCTCTTATTCCGGGGGGAAGAAACTGCGCCTGCATGTCCTTGCTGCCATCGGATATTTCAGCCTTACCCTGATCGTCATCGGCGCTGCGCGTGTCTTCAGCGTGTTCCAGAAAGGCGTGGTATTTGCGCCCGCCGCCGTCCGGGCAGTGCGCTTCCTGGGCCTGACAATTTTCCTGTATGCTGCCGTTCAGCTGATCCTGCCTACGCTGATGGTGCTGGCCCTGACCTATGACAATGGACCGGGCAACCGGGCACTCACACTTGGAATAAATTCCAATACCGTCATCTTGTTGATGATTGGCGCGGTGATCCTGGTTATCGGTCAGATCCTGACTCAGGCGACAGACATTGCTCACGAGAATGAGCAGTTCATCTGATGGCCATCATAGTCCGCCTCGATGTGATGCTTGCCTTGCGCAAGATGAAGTCCAAGGAACTGGCAGCGGCAATCGGTATATCCGAGCAGAACCTGTCGCAGCTACGACAGGGGCACGTCAAAGGCGTGCGGTTCGAGACGCTGGACAAGATATGCGCGGTGTTGGACTGCAAGCCGGGAGACATCCTCGACCGGGAATAGCAGCATCTGCTGCAGTCGCGAGCAGAGCAGCCAAAAAATCGCTTAACTTCAAAGACGTGCAATGACGGATCGTCCGCATGCGTTTACACTCCCGCCATGTTGGTCCGCAGATATCCCATGCCCTGGATGAGCGCTGTGCTGATCGTGATCAGTGCGGCGGGCGTCAGTGTGCTGGGTCTGTTGTTGGCAAACGATGCGGCGCGCGAATGGTACTCCGCACTCATCAAGCCGCCCCTGGCGCCGCCCGGCGACGTGATCATTCTGGCCTGGCCTGTAGCGCTGATTGCAGTCGTGGCCGGAGCCCTGCTCGTCGCCAAGGAGACAGGCAGCTTCCGGGATGCGAGCAGCGCGCTCGGACTTTACTTCACCTTGCTGGCGGGCGGGATGATCTGGAATCTTGCCTTTTTCGGACTGGCAGATGCGGGGCTGGCATTCGGCGTGATGACGGTCGTGCTGATTCTGGCCTTTGCGCTGGTGCGTGAATTCGACAGGTATTCGCGCACGGCGGCTCTCCTGCAACTGCCCTATCTCGGCTGGTTGATGTTTGCGGCCTACCTGACGGCCGCCACATGGGGCATCAATTCTGCGGCTTGAGCCGATCGAGAAGTGCCGCGCGGCCAAGCGTGAAATCACTGTCGATCCAGGCCGCTTCGGCGGCACGCAGCGCCTTGCCCACGTCCTGTCCGGCCAGCCCGGCAGCCAATGCGTCATCCCCGCCAATGGGGAAACCGGGCCGAGGCCAGTTCATGATCGCCTTCAGGCGTGCGGCAAGATCACTGACCTGTTCGGTCTGGGCCGCTTCCAGTAGCGCCCGGTCTGCCACCGCCTCGTGGCCATAGGCATAAATCGACGCATGCAGATCACGCGGCGCAAGGCCCTGAACATGGTCCATGCCGGCGCTGGCCCATGCGGACAGGCGGCGATGTTCGTCATTCGACAGCCTGAGGCGGTGCGCGACCGCGTCCATTTCGCGCCCGCGACGGGGCAGCATGGCCATCACCCGCCGCATCGGGTCGACATCAAGCCTAGCCTGACGTTCTGCCTCGCATAGCGCCACCACACCATCGGCATGCGCACCGGGCAGGATTTCTTCCAGCACGCCGCACTCCTCCATGGCCAGCATGGCGGCCGACGGATCCGGAGCGGCGAGTAGCTTTTTCAATTCCTTCCAGATTCGCTCGGCGGCAATCTTCTGCAGGCCCGCTTTCTGGCGTGCACAGGCGTCGAGGCCTGGCCTATCGATGGCTTCGCCATACCAGGCGTTGAAACGGAAAAAGCGCAGAATGCGCAGATAATCTTCGCGCAGGCGCTCGTCACCATCGCCAATGAAGATGACACGGCCGGACTTGGCGTCCGCAAGGCTGCCACTGATCGGCTCTGCAACATTTCCGTCTGCATCGGCATAGAGCGCGTTCAGCCGGAAGTCCCGGCGAGCGGCATCTTCTGCCCAGTTCTCGGTGAAGGCCACGACGGCCCGGCGCCCGTCCGTTTCGACATCGCGCCTCAACGTCGTGATCTCGAAGGGGCGGCGGTCAAAAATGGCCGTGATTGTGCCGTGCTTGATGCCTGTCGGCAGGGCGCGAATGCCGGCGGCCTGCAGCGCGGCGATCACCGCTGGCGGCTCCAGCTGGGTCGCGATGTCGATATCGTCGTCGCTATGGGTCGTGGCGCGGAAGACATTACGCACACAACCGCCGACAAAGCGTGATCCGGCCGGACGGGCCGCCTCAAGCGCGGCCATGACGGCGCGCGTGCCGGGATGGGTCAGCCAAGGCGGCGCAATGCGCTCAATTGGGGTCATCGGGGCTATTCGACGCCTCGGTTTCCGGGAAGCGCGCCTGGATATCTGATGGGTCACGTGAATTGCCGGGACCATCTGCGCCTTCAGGCACAACCCCCGGATCCTTTCTCAAAGGCACGCCTACATCTCTGACGTTTTGCTCGCACGGATAGTCGCGCGCAGGAATGATCACGCCATTCTCGTAGCGGGCCGGCTCGTGGCAGACGTCGCGTTCTTTCTTTTCGAGAGCGATCAGGACGAACCATGTCACCGTGGCGAGCGCCATGCCCGACAGGAACAATATCTGGACCGGCCATTTGCGTTTGCCCTCCTCCTCCGCACTGGCCGTGGCGAGCACGTACAGTCCGAACAGAATGAACGGGATCGAAAAAATGAAGACCTCAAAGGCCAGCCTGCCTGCCAAAATTCCCCTCCAATTCAGGTTACTCTCTAGATAAGCCGACCTTGGCCTAATCCAAACCCCTAATCGCGCTTGGCATTTTCAGCCCTCATAGAGCGTTTGGTACAGGCGCCGGATAATCCCGGCTGTCACGCCCCAAATCCGGTAGCCATTGTGCGGCATCTCGTAATATTGCCGGCTTTTGCCCTTGTAGAAGGTCTGATTGGACTGGTGGTTCGCGGTGTTCATCAAGAAATCGAGCGGCGTTTCGAATACATCGGCGACTTCGGTCGGGTCCGGCACAGCGACGAAATCGGCCGGAAGCACGCCTAGAACGGGCGTGATGCGAAAGCGCGTACCGGTGACATAGGGCGCACCCTTGCCAATGACGTCGACATCTGCGGGTACGACGCCAACCTCTTCCTCGGCTTCGCGCAAGGCCGCAGCCACTTCATCCACGTCGATCGGATCGACCTTGCCACCCGGGAAGGCAACCTGCCCGGCATGGGTGGACATGGTTGTCGGGCGAACAGTCAAAAGCGCCGTGGCGCCGTGCTTGCGCGGGATCACGCCGATCAGCACGGCTGCAGGCCGGATAATCGCCACTTCTTCCGGTGTAAGAAAGTCCATGTCTCCGGTTTCCTGAAGGTTCATCGCACCAACGGGCGGATCAAGACGCGCAGCCGCGCGTGTCAGGAAATCATCGAGATTTGTGTATGCCATGGGAGTCAGGCTGCCGCGCCGATAGGGAAAAACACGCCCTGGCTCCATACGCCCAGCGTGTCCGAGCCATCCGGATTGGCCACCGCCATGCCCGCCAGTTCATAGAAGACCGGCCGGGCGAGCTTCGCGTCGAGCCGCCCGCGCACGCGCACATAGGGTGCCGGTTCGCCCGTCTCGCTGTCGGTTTCGACACGCAGCGGCAGATCGGCGCTTGCAACAGCCACATCTCCGACATTGGTAAGGAAGGCGAGCGCCTGGTCTGGTCCCGGCGCGCCAGCCCGGTCAACCCGCACCGCAATGAAGGGTGCGTCCTCGACCTCAACCGCCACTTTTTCATAGGGCGTCACGAGGTAAGTCACCCCGTCTTCATCCTTGCGCAGGATGCGGGAGAACATCTTCACCATGCGTTCGCGGTTCATCCGACCGCCTTCATGCCACCAGCTGCCATCAGCGCGAATAACCACGTCGATATCGCCGCAATGGGTCGGATTCCACGATTCCACAGGCGGTAGCTTCGCCGACAGCTTGCCATCCGGCATTATGGCCTTAAGCGTCTCTTCGAGGCTGATTGTGTTGCCGGGACTGGATTTCACGTCGCGCTCCGCCATGATGAGGCCTTAGACATAGGTTTGTTTGCCAGATACGTGAAGCCGGAGGCGCCCTTTATATGGCCGATACTGCAGTAGATACGAATGACATAGTTGCCGAGGCCGAGGCAGCAACCGAGACCCTGCGTCAGGTCAAGGCAGAAATCGGCAAGGCCGTCTTCGGGCAGGAACGCGTCATCGAACAGGCGCTGGCGGCGGTCCTCGCAGGCGGTCACGCGCTGTTGATCGGCGCGCCGGGCCTCGCCAAGACACGCCTCGTGGAGGCGATGGGCACGGCGCTTGGCCTGTCGAACCAGCGCATCCAGTTCACGCCTGACCTGATGCCATCCGATATTCTGGGTTCTGAAGTGATGGACGAGAGCGCCGGCGGCCAGCGCACCTTCCGCTTCCTGAAGGGCCCGATTTTCACCCAATTGCTGATGGCGGACGAGATCAACCGCGCCAGCCCGCGCACCCAGTCTGCCCTTCTGCAGGCCATGCAAGAGCGCCATGTCACTGTCGCGGGTGTGCGCCACGACCTGCCTGCGCCCTTCCATGTGCTGGCCACGCAGAACCCCATTGAGCAAGAAGGCACCTATCCGCTGCCCGAAGCCCAACTCGACCGTTTCCTGCTGAAAGTGGATGTCGCTTATCCGGACCTGGATACTGAACGCCGAATCCTGATCGAAACAACCGGCGGGGCCGAAGGCACGGTACGCCCGGCACTCGACGCCGCGCAGCTGATCTCGATCCAGGCCCTCGTGCGCCGCATGCCGGTCGGCGAGAAGATCGTCGCGGCAATCCTGAACCTGATCCGCGAAGCCCGCCCGGAGCAAACGAGCGATGCGCGCGTCCAGCGCCTTGTCGACTGGGGTCCCAGCCCCCGCGCCGGGCAGGCTCTGATGCTCGCCGCGCGTTCCCGCGCCCTTTTGCGCGGACGCCTCGCGCCGAGCATCGAGGACGTGGAAGCGCTCGCCGAACCCGCCCTCGGCCACCGCATGGCCATGCGCTATGACCCGACCGGCGAAGCGCCAAGCCTCACCGACCTGATCAACGACCTCGCGCGGAAGGTGGCGTGAATTTCCCGGAATGAGTCCCTCCTCCGATCTTCGTGCTGAAGCTGAGGCGCTGGCCCGCCAGCTGCCGAACCTGAACTTCAAGGCCGAGGCCTCTGAGGCCGCCCATATCGGCAGCGCCGGTCGCCGCCGCGCGGGCACGGGCGAGCAGTTCTGGCAATATCGCCGCCATACACAGGAAGATGCCGCTGACCGCGTCGACTGGCGCCGCTCGGCCAAGGGCAGCGACCTGTTTGTGCGCGAGACCGAACTCGAAACGGCGCGCACAGTGCTGTTCTGGTGCGACCCGCATCCAGGTTTCAATTGGAAAGGAGACGGCGACATTCGGACCAAGGCAGACGAAGCGCGCCTGTTGATGCTGACGCTCGGCCTTATGATGTCAAAGGATGGCGAACGCATTGGCGCGCTCGGCGCAGGGCGCACGCCCAGCTTTGGCAAGCGCGCCGTCGACCGACTTGCCGAGGACATTTCCAATGGCGCAGGCCGCCCCTTCCCGCCGCCACCGCGCGCTTCGGCAACCTTGGTCATCGCATCCGATTTCTACGATCCGATCCCGGAATGGCAGGCGCGCCTGAAGCCGCTCGCCGCCAAATGCCCCGAAGGCGTACTGCTAGCCGTGGCGGCGCCGGTCGAACTCGACTTCCCGTTCCAGGGCCGCGTGAAGCTGCGTCGCCCGGGTGCCGCGACCGACCGTATTCTTGGACGGGCCGAAACGATGCGCGAGGATTACCAGCGCAAGTTTACCCAGCAACGCGAGGCCCTGCTTGCACTGGCCACCCAGATTGGCTGGCGCCTTGTCACGCATACGACCGCCACGCCCAGCCTGCATGGCGCCGCGCGGCTAAAAATGGCGCTTGAGAGTTTCGGGGCGCGCGCATGATGGCGCTTGGCCCCTTCCTGTTTGGCGCGCCGCTGGCGCTGTTTGCCCTGCTGTCGCTGCCAATCATCTGGTGGGTGTTGCGGGCAACCCCGCCTGCGCCGAAGGATGTCGAACTCCCCTCGATGCGCTTGCTCGATGATGTAGAGCCGAAAGAAGAAACTCCGTCCCGCACGCCCTGGTGGGTCTGGTTGATCCGCACGCTGGCAGCCGCTGCCGCAATCGCCGGCCTGTCGCAACCCGTATATGCTCCGGGTGCGCGCAATGAAGCACCTGATGCCGGCGGCGCATTGCTGGTTGTGATCGACAATGGCTGGCCGTCTGCGCCGCGCTGGAGCGAACTCATTGATTCAGCCACAGCGACGCTCGACACAGGTGGACGCGATGCGGCCACCCACCTGCTGCTCACCGCGCCGCAAACGCTGAATGTCGATCCGGCGATGCGCCTGTCGCGCGCTGACATGGCCAAGCGCCTGTCCTCGCTGCGCCCGCAATCGTGGAGCACGGACCGGACCGAAACGCTGGCGCGCTTGAAGGCATCAGGCCTGAAACCTGCGCGCATCTTCTGGGCGACTGACGGAATTGAGGATGAAGGCGGGCGCGCCTTTGCCGCCGCGCTCTCCGCCATGGCGCCGCTGTCTGTCTATGCTGCCCCGCCCAATGGCCCGGCGGCGATTACCAGCATCGCGTCGCAAACCGATTCCGTTGCGGTGGCGCTGCGCCGGGTGCAATCGCGCGGCGAAGAGCGCAGCTTTGTGTCCGCCCTCACGCTCGACGGCTCGGCGCTCGCAACAGCCGAAGCGGTGTTCAATGACGGCGAACGCGAAACGGTTGCGAGCTTCTCGATTCCCGCCGCCGCCCTTTCAAGGGTTGCCCGGTTTACGGCGACAGGTCGGCAGGGCGCGGGAACGGTGTGGCTCTGGGATTCGGCCAATCGCTCGCGCCGGGTTGGCCTTGTCGATACCGGATCTGTCGCCCAGCCGCTGCTCTCTGACATGCACTACGTCCGCAAGGCACTGGAGCCGTTCGCCTCGATCACCGAAGGCAATATCGAAGCGCTGGTGTCGACCTCGCCCGATGCGATCATCCTGACGGATATCGGCCAGATCCAGCCAGACGATGCCACGCGGCTGGCAGAATGGGTTGAACAGGGCGGCGCCTTGATCCGCTTTGCCGGGCCGCATCTGGCTGCGCAGGGCGATGACCTGCTGCCTGTGGCACTGCGGAGATCCTCCCGCGCGCTGGGCGGGGCGCTTGCCTGGGACGAACCGCAGGCGATGGCACGCTTTCCCGCCAACTCACCCTTTGATGGCCTGGTCATCCCACCTGACGTTCGCATCAAGCAGCAGGTGCTCGCCAAACCCGCACCGGATCTAGCCGGCAAGACCTGGGCGCGGCTCGCCGATGGCAGCCCGCTTGTGACCGCTGATGCTCGCGGCAGCGGCACGCTGATCCTGTTCCATATCACCGCCGGGCCGGACTGGTCGGACCTGCCTTATTCGGGAACCTTTGAACAGATGCTGCGTCGGTCGATTGCGGCAGGACGCGGCGAGTCCGTGAATGATGCGGAAGGTGCCTATTCTCCGCAACTGATCCTCGACGGTTATGGCCGTCTCGCCGCAGCGGGCGCTAATGCAGCGCCGCTGAAGGCCTCTGACTTCGGAACGATCAAGCCATCGGAGGCGCACCCGCCCGGTCTCTATCAAGGCCCCTCCGGCACCCGCGCCCTGAACACTGGCGCAGGCGCCAAGCCGTCGCTGATTGAGGCCTGGCCACCAGCGGCACGCTTGCTGGGAGATGCAGAGGCACGCTCATTGCGCCTCGCCGGGCCGCTTCTGTCACTGGCCGCTATCCTGTTGGCGATGGATCTGTTTATCGCGTTGTTTGTTGCCGGCCATCTGCCGCGCCTCCGGCACCGCGCGAAAGGTGCTGCGGCTGTGCTGCTCGTCTGCGTGCTCGGCTTTGGGCTGTCATCGCCGGCCGAGGCCCAGACCTATCGTTACCAGCAAATGCCCGATGGCACCTTCCGGCGTGTGTCCACCGCTCCGCAGGTCGTGCCAATTGCACGGTCGGGGAACACGACACAGAAGGAAATAGATGCGGCGCTGACAATGCGGCTAGGCTATGTCGAAACCACAGATCGCGCCCTGAACGAGCGCACGCGTGCCGGCCTGTCAGGCCTCTCGTCCGTGCTCAGCCTGCGGACCTCTGTTGAACCGGCAGAACCTGACCCGTTAAACCTGGAAACAGACGCGCTGGAACTTTATCCCCTGATCTATTTCAGCGTGCCGGAGAATGCCCCAGCCCTGTCTGGGACAGCGATTGGTCATCTCAACACTTACTTGCGCTCGGGCGGTGCGCTCGTGATTGATACCCGGGCGGGCGGCACGATTGGAACAGATACGGATGTTGGCCCACTCGAAACCCTGCTTGAGGGTCTCGATGCACCGCCGCTGCAGCCGACGCCGGCCAATCATGTTCTGGCCCGCAGCTTCTACCTGCTCGACGATTATCCGGGCCGGTTTGCCAACAGACGCCTCTGGATCGAACGGACGGGTGGACCGAACGCTCCGCGCGGCGACGGCGTCTCGCGATTGTTTATCGGCGACGCAGACTGGGTGTCTGCCTGGGCTGTCGATGAGCGCGGACGCGATCTCTATTCCGTTGATGGCGGGCCTCAGCAGCGCGAAATGGCGCGCCGCTTTGGCGTGAACCTTGTGATGTATGTACTGACCGGCAACTACAAGGACGATCAGGTCCACCTGCCAGCCCTGCTGGAGCGGCTGGGCGATGGCGATGCAGCGGAAGATCCGCGCCTGCCAGACCGCCTGCCTGAGGGAGGGCCGCAATGATTGACGCCACCCGTATCGGGTTCGATCCCTTCCTTGGCTGGCCGGCGCTCTGGATCGTCGTCGGGATCGCCGCGCTGGCCTGGCTGGCCTATGTCTTTCTCCGAGGCCGTGCCGCGCTGACGCGGGGGCTGGGCCTGACGCTTCTCGCTGCTGCGCTCTCCAATCCATCGCTCGTCGAAGAAGAGCGCGAGCCCCTGCCCTCAGTTGCGGCCATCGTGCTCGACCGGTCGGAAAGCATGCAGTTCGGAGATCGCGCGAGCGCGGCCCAGACAGCGTTCAATGACCTGAAAGCAAAGCTGGAGACCGACACCTCGCTGGAAGTGCGGATACTTGAATCCGATCCGCGCGATGATGGCACCCACCTTTATGGCGCGCTGGAAGGCCTGATGGCCGATGTGCCGCGAGACCGGATTGCCGGGGCGATCCTTGTGACCGATGGCCAGGTGCACGACCTGCCTTCGGGCGAGGCGCGGGACAATGCGATTGGCCCGGTGCACGGGCTGGTCGTGGGTGATCCCGATCGCGGCGACCGGCGGGTCCAGATTGTCGATGCGCCGAATTTCGGGATTGTCGGCGAGACGGCAAACCTGGTTGTGCGCGTGGACGATCCGGATGGTGGTGAGATCGAGGTCAGCGTCTCACTGAATGGCGGAACGGCCGAACGCGTTCAGGTGAAGGCCGGCGAGAATACGCCGCTGCCAATCGAGATCGAGCGGCGCGGCGAAAATGTGATCGTTGTGGAGGTGCCGCCGGGCCGCGAGGAACTGACACTGGCCAACAACAGGACAGCCGCAACGCTGGCCGGGGTTCGCGACCGGCTGCGGGTTCTGCTGGTGACCGGCAAGCCGAACCAGGCTGGCCGGGTCTGGCGGGACTTGCTGAAATCAGACCCGTCGGTTGACCTGGTTCACTTCACGATCCTGCGCCCGCCCTACAAGACTGATTATACGCCGCCCGAAGAGCTGGCGCTGATCGCCTTTCCGACCGAAGAGCTGTTTGAAGACAAGCTCAAGGATTTCGACCTGATCATCTTCGATCAGTATGAGCGCCGGGGCGTCATCACCCAGAGCTATCTGGCCAATATGGCCCGCTATGTGGCCGATGGCGGCGCGCTGCTGATCGCTGCGGGTGAGCCGTTCGCCGGGCCGGGCAGCCTGGCGCGTTCACCGCTCGCCTCTGTGTTGCCAGCCTCTCCCACGGGGACGATCCGGACGGGAGAGTTTGTTCCGCAGTTGACCGAGGCAGGTAAACGCCACGCCGTGACTTCGCCACTGGAAGGCCAGACATGGGGCGGCTGGATGCGCTATATCGAGGCGACCGCCCCGGCGGGCGATGTTTTGATGAGCGGGCCGGAAGGCAAGCCCCTGCTGATTGTCGACCGGGTGGAAAAGGGCCGGGTTGGGATGTTGATGTCAGACCAGATCTGGCTGTGGGCACGCGGCCATGATGGCGGCGGGCCGTTTTCGGAACTGATCCGGCGGGTTGTCCACTGGATGATGAAGGAACCGGAACTGGAAGAGCGCCGCCTGAGCCTGACAGCCGAAGGCGACACGGCGAAAATGGAGCTGCGCACCCTTCTGGACTCTGCCCCGCCGCTGCAGCTGGAAACCCCCGAAGGCCGCATCATCGAGCCGGTCTGGACACAGAAGGCGCCGGGCATTTTCAGCGCCGAAGCCCCGATCGACCAGCTGGGCCTTTACCGGGCCGAGGCCGGGGGCCTTGAAGCCGTGGCCCTGAACGGCCCGGCCAACCCCAAGGAATATGCCGACCTGCAATCCTCCACCACCATCCTGGAGCCGTTCGCCAATGAAACCGGCGGCGGCGTTTTCCGCCTGAATGAGGCGGGCACAAACCTGCCGGATATTCGCCGCGTCAGCGCGCGCGCCAATGCGGCGGGGGCCGGATGGCTGGGTCTGCGCGAACGCGGTGCCTATGCCGTACGCTCCTCGACCAGCCAGCCTTTGCTGCCCGGCATTCTGGCGGCGGGCCTGCTGGTGATCTTTCTGATTCTCGCATGGCGGCGCGAGGGGCAGTAGCGCCTGCGCCCCGGCCCGGCGCGCCCGAAGACGCCCGGCACACTCCGTGGAAAGAGCGGTGGATTAGGACGTATCATTCCCCACACCCGGCCCCGACCATGTGCCGAGCGCGGCGGTGACCATGCCCGACAGGGCGCGGGCGATGAGGCCAAGTTCCGGCCTGAGCCGGAAGGCAGAGCCCGTGAGCAGGCAGGCGGGGGTCGCCTCCCCCTTGCGTTTCAGGCGGTCAAGGCTGCGCGCGAACAGGGGCGCCGCCGGCACCGGCCCGCAATCACGGGCACAGCCCGAAAGCGGACCGAACGGATCATCCCCCCATACCGGCACGGCGCGCCCGGCAAGGGCGAGGCGATGGGGGGCCGGCAATGCGGGGTAAGTGTGGGTGACGTCCTCAACCCCGTGCGGCAAGGGGGCGGTTGAAGTGGGGAAACGGGGGCGGACGGGCGCGAGCCGCAGGCCGAGCGCCAGCAGCAGGACCAGCCGCCGCACGATGACCTCCAGCACATTCAGCCGCGACGCCGCCCGCTGCGCCACCCCGCGCCGCAGCGTGACCGGCGCGCGCACCATGTCTGTCAGGTTGCGCACGTCCAGCAACGCATAGCGCGCCTGCTCCAGCCCATGCGAAATGAAATCATCCGTCGCGTTCATGGGGGTAGTATAGGGCGGGAGGGATTCAGGTGGGGAGAGGGTGATGTTGGTTGAAGGGTAGCGCATCGCTCATCGCGCACCTTTGAAACGGCTTGCAAGGCTCAGCTTGTGGCATCCATGTCCGGCAAGCCGTGGACATGGACATCGGCGCCGGAATGCGACTTGAGAATCCGGGTGGCCGTGGCTTCGTCGGCCTGGTTCCATGTGCGCACCCAGACGACCAGGCCGCCATGCGCGAGTTCGTCGGCAATATAGTCGGCATGGTGTTTTTCGATCAGCCGCGCCAGAAACGCGCCGATAGTGGCGCCGCTGCCGCCGCCGACACCCAGCGCGATCAGCGCCGCCGCGAGCGCGCCGCCCCCGGCGACAATCGGAACGAACGCCGCCAGGGCGCCGAGATAGGCCAGCGTGCCGATGACCGCACCTTCGGCAGCGCCCGGCCCCTCAATCGTGGCATAGGCAATGGTGGCGGCGTCGGGATCGTCTTCGAGCGCTTTCACCGATTTATAGCTGTGACCGAGCTTGGCCTCGACGGCCTCTGTCGAGGCAAGCAGGCTGATTTCCGCGCGGTTGAAGCCATTGGTCAGCAAGTCGTCAATCGCCGCCTGCATGTCTTTTTCGGTTTGAAAAACGCCGACCGCTTCGCGCACCATTGGTTGTTCTGTACCTGTCATGACCTGTCATCCTCAATTGCCGCCAGACGCAGCCTGACCCGCACCTGTCTACGGGCAAAATGCGGGTTCGTCCCTCGGGGTTTTCCCTTAGTGCGGTGGCCTGTATGGACCGGGCGGGGGCGTGTCCGGTCTTTGATGGCAGGCGCCGCTGTCGAACCATCACTGCCCTTTCCCTGAACCAGTTCGCTGCGCGCTACGTATAGAGGGCATGATCCAGATGGAGGCTCTCTCATGCGTTCTTTCCTTGTTGCCGGCGCGGCCATGGCGGTTGCGATGGCCAGCCCGATGACGGCCCATGCGGCCGAGGAACCGCCCCACAGCGTGGTTGCCCAGGATGGCAAGATCGAAGTGCGGGACTATGCGCCGCAAGTGGTGGCGGAAGTGACCGTGACCGGCGATATGCGCCGGGCGGACAATTCCGGGTTCCGTCCGTTGGCCGATTACATATTCGGCAACAATACGGCGAAGCAAAGCATCAAGATGACCGCGCCGGTGACGCGCACGCCCGCTTCGCAGAAGATCGAGATGACGGCCCCTGTAACCCGCACGCAGACTGATGGCGGCGACTGGGTGGTGGGGTTTGTGATGCCGGACGAGTGGACGATGGAGACACTGCCGGAACCGAACAACCCGGATGTGACGCTGCGCGCCGTGCCGGGCGAGATGATTGCCGCGATCCGGTTCAGCGGCACCGGGCGCGAGAGCGTGCATGTGAAGAAGCAGGCGGCGCTGGAAACCTGGATGGACGCAAACGGCTATGTTCCCACCGGCCCGGCCCGCTATGCCGGGTATGATGCGCCATGGGTGCCCGCGCCACTGAAGCGCAATGAGGTGATGATTCCGGTGAAGCGCGCGGGCGAATGACCTGTGGCGCGCGCCGGGCAGGCGCCTAGTCTTTCACCTGCATGTCGCACAGGCCGGTCAAGTGCATGTCGGAGTCCGGGTCGCAGCCTTCCTGGTGGAAGGTGAAGGCGCCTGTATCGCGGTTGATGTCGAGCATGGTGGAGGCCGAGTCGCGCCAGCCGCAATAGGGCGTGTCGATCTGCTGGCGCAGGGTGAGCTTCGCGTCGGTCATCTTCACATCGCAGAGGCGCGTGCCGACCTGGGTGCAGACATTGTCTGCGTCGCCAGAATCATTAGTGACGAACAGGAACCGGTCTTCGAAATGGAAGACGACACGGCGGTCTGTGCCCGGATCGGCGGCGTCAGGCGCTTCGCAGCTGAAGGTGACGGTGTCGCGGCTGTTTTCCGGTGTGCAGCCGACAAGGACGAGGCCGGTGGCGAGCGCAGTCAGGGGTCTCATGCGGGGGTCATCCTGTGTGTGCGGGGCGCGTGTGGTGCGATTCTGTATTGGCGCGGGCGGCAATCGTCAAACGCTGTGGGCGCGGGAGGGCGCGATTATTTGATCACCCGGATCGGATCGGTGCCGTCCCAACCTTCGGCGACCTTGCGGATATGCGCGAAGGTGCGGCCCTTGGTGCCGGAAATGTCGGAAATCTCGACCACGGTGCCGGGATGGGCCTCGGTATCGAAATAGGCGAAGCGGCCTTTTTCACCCCCAATGCAGCCTTCGTGGCCTATGCGATAGCCGAGGCTGAGGGCGGTGTCGTAGAGGCCCTGATAATCCTCGGTCCAGTAGGACATGTGCTGGAGGCCTTCATGGCCCGCATCGAGGAATTCCTTGTACATGGAGGGCGCGTCATTGCGCTGTTGGATCAGCTCAATCTGCAGGTCGCCGGAATTGGCGAGGGCGATGGACATGCGCGCGTCGGAGGGCGCGCCGCGATGGCGGAACCAGTCTGTCTTCACATCCTCGATATAGAACCACGGACCGACACCCATGACATTGATCCAGTGATCCATCGCGGCCGTAATATCGCGCACGACATAGCCGTTCTGGCAGACCTTTCCGAAAATGCGGCTCATCGTGGGCCCCTCCCCTGTTGCTGTTCCGGGGTCAGGGTAAGCGCCTGCGCGCCGGGCGGCAATGAGCGCGCAAAGGGCGGAGGGATTTGCGGGATCTTGTATGTGTTGCCAGGCGGCGGGGATAACACCACCTGGCAACAGCTGTCTTGTGGACTGTAACGCAGAACTAGGTGGGGGACGCCCACGTCACAAAGACAGCCATTTGAGTACGTGCCCAAACTGGTGAATACAATTGAGTAATTGTAGCATATGTGATCGCGCGAGTCACAAATGAATGCGCGACGGCAGTCTAGAGCAGGCGCTTCATGCGCTCGGCATTGCTCGCTTCAAGTGTGCGTGCAGCCTCAGAGAGCGCTTCGAGAAACCGGCTGATATTGGGCTCACGCTCTGTTTCGCGGCGGAATGCGACGCCGCTGCGATAGTCTGGAACGCCCGGAAGATAGCGTGCGGCGATGCGGCCCGCTTCCAGATTGGCCGCCGCCAGCGATAGGGGCAGCACGGTCAGCACGTCTGACGTGATCGCCAGGGTCATCGTGGAAGCGGGACTGTAGAGCGTGTACTGCGGAATGCCCGCACGGGCCATGGCCTCGGTCCAGTCCGGCGGCAGACTGCCATCGAGAAAATTTATATAACCTGGAAAAGCCCAGGGGTGTTCCAGCAATCGCTCGAGGCTTATTTCACCCGTCAGGATCGGATGGCCGGGCCGGCACACCATGACCAATTGATCGGCCATGATTTCCCTGAACCGGAGGCGACCGGCATGGGGCATGGATTCAAGCGTGGCCATGTTGAACAGGACCATGTGCGTCCGTCGTTGGACCAGTTCCTCGATAGCGAGATGTGGCGGCATGACATCGGCGAACACATTGATTCCCGGCGCTGTATCTCGGTAGGCAAGAATGGCGGCCGGCAGCACGATTTCGAACGCGATCGGCCCGCCGATCAGCTTGAGTTCCCGGTCGCCGGATATGGTTTCGCGCTGCACGGTCTCGGAGAAGGCCAGCAACTCCACCGCCATCGGATAGAGGCGTGTGCCGGCCTCGGTGGGCTCAACCGAACGCGTGGTCCGGTAGAAAAGCTGGGTGCCCCAGGCCTCTTCCAGCGTCTTGATGCTGCGCGTGACAGCCGAGTGGGTGAGGTGCAGCTCCTCCGCCGCCTTGGAAAAGCTGAGCAGGCGGTAGACGACCTCGAAATAATGGATCAGGCGAAGGTCGGTCATGATAGCGTGTTTCGGTTGGTACGGGACATCGGGACGTGCTTAGGGGGCGCCGGCGGCAAGGCATAGGACGCTCGCGCACCGGGCGAGCCAGGGCGCGCACGTTCGCGCGCGGCTCAATGGCAGTATATCACATGCGATGGCCGCACGACACGTAAAGGGGCGACCCGTCGCCGGGCCGCCCGATAAGGCTAGTGTGTGAGCGACAGGCGAATGAAAGCGCCGCGTCCCGGCCCCGGCACGCGCGTGCCGACCGCGACATCGCTGTCTGCGTTGCGATTATAGCCTGACAGGTGATTGCGGTAGACCTGGTCGAGCAGATTTTCGACCCCGGCGGATACACGCATGCCGTCGCGCACCTGCCAGTCGCCGAACAGGTTCAAGACGACATAGCCCGGCGTTTCCGCCTCGCTGTTTGCAACCGAGACATCGGATTGTTCAGCCACGGCGCGCATTTCCAGCGTGGCCGACCAGTCTGCCTCTTCCCATGTAACACCCGCCGTCAGGTTTGGCGGCGCGATGCGGTAGAGATTGTCGTCTATGTCCCGCCGCTCGCCACGGACAAAGCTGAACACGCCGTCGACCCGCAGCGGGCCGTCGAAATCATACCCGGCATCCAGATCGAGCCCATAGAGCCGGGCATCGACATTGGCCCATCGGAGCGGTGTCGGATCGCCATTCATGGCCGCGATCATTTCAACCGGCGAGTCTGCGACGCCTGGTGTGGCATCAAAGGCGACACCCTGGATGTAGTCGTCAACCTGCCGGATAAAGAGCGTTGGGCGGACAAAGGCGCGCGGTGTGGCATAGTCGACACCCGCCTCGGCAAGCCAGGCCGTTTCAGGCTTGAGGGCAAGATCACCGACATAGATGTTGCCATCGGCCAGCCCGCCGCTGGCATTGATCGGTAACCAGCCATAGCGCTGGATATAGCCAGGCATCTTCTGCTTGCGCGCCAGCGTCATGCGCCACGAAACACCGTGCTCCGCCGGGGTCCATAACCGGGCCACGGCATCAACGGTGGTGTCTTCGCCATCCGTCACAGCCGCATTGAACGCACTCGCCAGCATACGCGGCCCCATTGGCAGGGCCGAACCGACCGTGGCATCACCGGCCTCATACTCATTCTGGTCAACGCGAAGGCCGAGTTCGGATTCGAATGACCCAACCGGCCCCGTCCATTCTGCAAACGCGCCCGTGCGGCGCAGCCTGATGTCCGGAAACGGCGTGACGATGAAGCCCGCATTGTTCGGATTGGTGATGGCAACTGAATGTTCGGACTCTTCAGTGTCGAGACCGGTTTTCAGTTCACCTCCCCATTGCGCAAAGGCGAGAGCCACGTCTGCGCCGCGCGTCCTCGCGTCGGCATAGGATGCCCGCTCGGCCATCATGCCGGGTGAGGGCCGCATGCTGAAATTATCCATAAGGTGCGCGACATCCGTGTAATGCACCGATGCCTCAAGCGAGGCCCCGCCGATATCTGTCGCATAGGTGAGCCGGGCGAAGTCTGTATCGAAATACTGTATGTCCATCGGGAAAGGCGGATTGCCCGACTGGCGGGTATTCTGCCGGCGCAGGTCCAGGCCGAACTCGCCAAGATCTGTTTTGATGCCGGTGGAGACACCAAACACGCTACGGTCGAAAGACGTGCCGCCAATCGTGCCATCGGCATAGTCAGTGTCGCCGCCCTCTTCGTAAGCGCCGAGCAGATTGAACCGCCAGGTGTCGGTCGCCGCGCCGACAATACCGCCGGCGGACACGCTGTCGTTGATGCTGCGCGCACCGAAGGAGAGATCATAGCCATACCGGGCCGCGTCGCCGGAGGCATAGTCAATGCGCTTGAAAACGGCATTCGCGCCGCCAGCGAGGCCAGGGCCTGCCGAGACCGGACTGACACCGCGGTCGATCACCAAAGCAGCGACAAGCGGTGCGGGGGCATAGTGGAAGACGGGGTCCATCAGGTTTGGCCCGCCGGACGCAAAGCGCTGGCCGTCAACGCGCAGATTGAGTCGCTCGCCGAACAGGCCGCGATAGGCCATCTGGCCGGAGAGTTCGCCATTCGCGATGCGGGCACCGCCAGGCGTGCGCGCGGAGAGATAGGTGATATCGCCGCCCTGAAGCGGACCGCTATCGGGCGTGACGGTCAGTTCGGTTGCCAGTTGCTGGCGTGAGCCCGTGACGACGATAACGTCCTGAAGGGCAGGTTCGGCGTCTTGTGCGTGGGCAGCAGGCGAGAGGACGGACAGGGCCATCAGCCCCGCGCTGCAAAACAAGTGTGATTTCATGATATTCATCCGTTCAGCCCGGATCGTGCCGGGCCAGTGTCTGATTAGAGTGATGTGTCTGGATCAATCAGGTGCGGATGGGGGGTGCCCTTGGCGGGAACGGCGCATGGGCGCGCCAATGGGAAACGGTGTTGATAACCGGCTGGCCGCCCAGAAGCGGTGGGCCGAAAACAGCCGCCAGGAAAACGTCGGGCGCCAAAGGCAGGTCAAAGACAGATGTCGTGGCATACGGACATGTATCGCTGGCCGCCCGGTCATCATCATGAGGCAGTGTTGGAGCACCGTGCTCATCAACGGTTATCTCGGACATTTTTCCGCTGTGGGGATCAAGCGACATCATACGCTCGCCAAAGCCGCCGCAGATGCGGATGACAATGCTGTCGGCGTCAGGCGAACGATCCAGCATGTAGCCTGTCGGCACGAGTCCGCGCGCCACCATCAGCAGGGCAATCGCTGTGATGATGCCAAACCGCACGGCGGCGCCAGGACGAAGAAAGCCCTTCAACATGCCGGTTCGATAACGGCCAGCCTGGCGGTTGCCCATGTGGCATACTATCCGGGAGGCCGAACGGGCCTACAGCGCCGTGACAAGGCCTGACAGCGCGCTGGCGTCCCCTGCGAGGTCCTGCACCATGACGCGCGCCTGATCCTGAGGACCGGGAAATATGAGCTGGTTCTTCGGTGTGACGGCAAAGCCGATTTCGCTGAAATAGGCAGGCGCACCGATCAGGATGGCGGCGGGCCAGCCAGCGGCCTTGCCAGCTTCGAGCGCTTCACCCGTGACCGTGAGACCGAGGCGGCCGCCGCGGTGCGATGGCGCAACAGCCACCGGGCCGTAGAACAGGGCCTTGTGCCGCGCCGGCCCGACTGTCAGTGGCCAGACGCGGCACACGCCAATCACCTCACCATCCAGCACTGCGACGCGGCTGATCTCCGGCAGCGAGCGCGAATATTCGCGCAGGCGTTCTGCCGTCTTGGCAAAGTGGCCGGGACCGAACGTGGCATCGAAGAGGTTTTCGATCGCGACGGCATGGATGGCAGGGGTTTCGGGGATGATTTGAAGCATGGCGAGCGGCCTTAAGGTGCATCCGGTCGTGTTGCAATAAAAAAGGCCGCCCGAAGACAGGCGGCCTTTCCGAGATGACAGACCGGTTGGCCTAGCGCGAGGCGCGCCAGTTTTCGAGTTGTCGGGCCGCCCAGTCCTTGCCACCCCAGCCGAACGCGATGGCGAAGGCCGCTGCGCCGCCCATGACGAGGTATTGCGCAACATTGAGAATGAACACGCCGCCTGTCGGGTCGAGACCCATGCGCGAAATGCCGAGGATGACCGACAGGATGATGATGATCCACTTGACCAGGTTTGCAGCCACATCGGTTGCGCCTGATCCGGTCGAAGCCATGGCTGACGTGACCAGACGGGCGATGAACACACCAGCGAAGATGATGACCGCGCCGAACACGATCTGCGCACCCATCGAAAGGACGACATCCATCGCATAGCTGAGCGAGGGAATGCCGAGCGCGTTGAGCGCCGCGATCATGCCAAGCAGGACGATGAAGAACTGCGCGACACGCGAGGCGATGACCGAAGCCGTGAGGCCGGAATCAGCGCCCTTGAGGATGCCGAGCTCAGCAACTGCCCCGTCAAGGCCCATGCCGGGAAGCACACGGGCGATCAGGCCGCCGACAAAGCGCGCCACGATGACGAAGATGCCGAGGATGACGATCGCCGCCAGCAGGTTCGGCAGGATGCCGACAATGTCTCCAAGCAAGGCATTGGCCGGATCGGAGATAGCCGCCATGTCAAGCACGTCGAACGCGGTGATGGCACCGATCAGCACGATGAAGGCCGAAGCGATGGTAGCGGTAATGCTCGACACCTTGACCGGCCCTGAAGCGAGACCGAGCTGTTCCGGCAATCCGTCAGCGAAGACGAGAATAGCCGAGAGAGCCTGTTTCACGACATTCGCGACGATCAGGAAAATACCGAAGACAAGGACGGCCCCAATGATATTGTCGCCATAGGCCATGATCGGGGCGATCACGCCATTCAGCGCATCGGAGATTTGTGTCGCACCGGCAATCGCGAGCGATTGCATGAGACCGACAAGAATGATGATCCAGAAGGCAGCCGATGCCAGGCTGGCGCCGAGGCTTTTGCTATCGGTGGTCTTCAGCGTGTTAGCGCGCTTGGCCAGGCCGGTCTTGTCGATTGCCGCGCTGACCAGCCATCGTACGATCATGGCCGCGATGATGAAGGCGATCATGACGAGCGCCGCTTTTATGAGGTTCGGCCCATAGGTTTGTGCCTGCACCACGAGATTGTTCCAGAATTCTTCCATATTCAGCCCCTTGTTTCACCGGGTAGCGCGTCGCCCCTATGGCGCCAGCATCCCGGTGAGGGCGTTATCGCATATCGTTTTGCAATGCAGGATGAACAGGAATTTAGAATTGCAGGGGTTTCTCTCTACCGGAGAATTCCTTGCCGTGTCAGGCCATCCAGCCCCTTATCAGGCGCCTGGACACAAGGGCGACACCCAGAATGGCCAAGCCGCTAATAATCACGACCGGCTGCAGCCACATCGAGAGCCCGAGGCAGCCGAGCAAGCCCAGCGCAGGAATGATGGGGGGATAAAGACGGTCGGCCTTGCTGAGACGCAGGGCCGCGAGATTGGTGAGTGCATAATAGAGAAGCACGGTGAAGGCGCTGAAACTCCAGACCAGTGCGAGCCCGCCAAAGGCGGCAATCAGGGTGATGACCACCCCTACGCAGAGGGCGGCGGCGAGTGGCTGGCCCGTGCGATCAAGCAGGCCGAGGCGTGCGGGCAGGTCCCCTTCCCGGCCCATGGCGAGGACAACACGCGACAGGCCAAGGATGAGGTTCAGGAGAACGCCCGCCATGGCCGTGACGGCGGCGACGATAACGAGCAGTCGAAGCCAGGGCGCGCCAAGCTGGACAGCAACGGCCTGCAGGGGCGCAGCGGTGCTGGTGGTCGCAGCGGCGAACCGGGCGGAGCCGAGCACGTTCAGGCCGCCCAGCAGGATGCCAAGGTAGAGCAAGGTAGAAACAATCAGCGTGAGGATGATGGCGCGGGGAATGGTGCGGCGCGGCGCGCGGACTTCCTCGCCGAGGGTCGCGATGCGGCCATAGCCGGTGAAGGCGACGAAGAGGAGCGCGGTGGCCTCAAGGAAGCCGGCGGGGGCAAACTGCGTCGCGGGCGCGACATACGGCGAAGTGGCCGGTGAGACGAGGGCCATGACAGCGAGGAGGATGAGCACGCCAAGCGTGACGGCAACCAGAACAGCGTTGACCGGATTGGCGCGGCGCAGGCCAAGCGCGACCAGCGCAGTCACGGCCATCGCTGTCACCGCCGCCATCACATTGGTGAGCGCGGGATCGAGGCCGAGACCAGCCAGCACATAACCCGCCAGCCCGATGGCCGCTGCAGCGGCGCTGGCAGACTTGGCAAGCAGGAAGGCAAGGCCCGCCCCAAAGCCGAAATCCGGATTGAGGTAGCGATAGCCATAGGCATAGGTGCCGCCGCTGACCGGATGGTTGGCTGCAAGCTCTGCGCTCGACAGGGCGTTCAAACCGGCAAGACAGGCTGCGAGACAGAGGGCGGGCACGGCCCACGCGCCGGTTACGCCGACCGCGAGGCCGAGACTGACGAAGACACCCGTGCCGAGGATCGAGCCGAGACCGAGCAGGACCGCCCCGCGAAGGCCTACTGTGCGATCCATTTTGCGTTCGGGTTCTGACGCGACCAACAGATCACCTAAGCCGGGTGGGGTGTGAACACGGCATCGCGATCCGCCAACAGCGCGTAAGCAACATGCTGCTTGAGGCGGTTGGTCAGCGCCGTGGGATCGCCTTGCAGGTGGTCCGGCGGAATCAGGTTGCCGAACGTCATGTTGAATTTGGAACCGCGCTTGTTGAGCAGTTCATTGAACAGCGTGATGTCGCGCAGCTCGTCATTGAGATCGCAGAACAGGTAATAGAGAGCGGAGTTTCGCGCATCGACATTCAGTGGAAGGATGGGGGCCTTCTGCTTGCGGGCAAGACCGACGACCGTAGAGAACCAGTCTTTCTCTTCGAGTACGCCATCGACCCGGCGCGCGAGACGGCCTGACGGGAAGATGACAACACACTTCTCCTGGGCGAAGGCTTCAGCGGCGCGCTTCAGCGTCTCGCGCGTCTTGGCTGGCGTGCGCTTGGCGGCGACCCATTCGACCGGGATGATGACATCCTCGAATTTCGGATTGACGCGGACCGCATCAGCATTGGCAAAGAAGACGATATCATCGCGCACCTGCTTTAGAAGATCCCAGACTGCCACGCCGTCCGCGAGGCCTGTCGGATGGTTGGCCGCAACGATCAGCCGCCCGGTTGTCGGCATGCGCTCGATTGCGTCGACCGACAGGTCGAAGGCGAGTTGGCCAGACAGGCGGTCAAAGGATTCGCGGCCATTGAGTTGCACGATCTCGTCGGCCATGCGGCGCGCCTTGCCATAGCCGAGCATCTGGTAGAGCGCAGGCCGGACCAGTGGCCAGCTCCAGCTCGCCCGCAGCTTGGGGCAGCGCTCCTCGATCAGCACGTCGACGATGTGCCTGTTGTCGTCAGTCTCGTCCTCGAGGAAGGCAGAAACCGTGCGCGAGGCAGCTGGAGAGGTGACGATTTCGTCTGACATATCTTTTTTGCATTTTTTATTCACGGAAGGCGCGCTGATGGTCACCATACATGAAGTCCCCTTACGGGAAAGCGGATGCGGCATGTCAGACGCCCCCAAAAAACTTTCCCGCAGAGTGCGATCTGTTGAGATTTCAACACTTCGGAAAGTTCTGCTTTACCAAGCCGTAAGGCCCGCGTGGCAAGTTCATCTCCAGACGGGCGCAGGAACACAGACGTCCAAGTTGCAGGAAACATTTCGGGGTAGAGTATATGAAAGTTCTTTGGGTTGAAGATCACGAGCCGGTTCGAGACATGTTGGCCATTGCCGCCGACAAGGCAGCCCGCTCGCGCATCCAGGTCGATCTCGTCATGGCGCCAACATTGATGGCCGCCGAGGCACGCCTTCGGCTTGAGCGCTTCGACCTTGTCGTGCTCGACCTCGGCCTGCCGGACAGCGTTGATCCTGACATGACGATCGCCCGCGTCGCCAATATGGGCAAGTATCGCATCGCGGTTGTCTCCTCGATGGATACGCGTGACCAGGTGGTGGCCGCCGCGCTGCGGTGCGGTGCCAATATCGCGCCGAAAGCCGTATTCAAGGCCACCCTGCCCTTCAACCGGTTCATCCAGCGTCCCGACACATTCGAGGATTTCCTGCTCGAACAGATGCCTGCTGCCGCTGCCCCGGCGCGCGCTGCCTGAGCCACTCGCCATACAGGTGCTTGTGCTTGCAGACTCAGCCTCGACCTTGCTAAGCCGCCCGGGTTAACCTACCGGGCGGCTTAGCCCATTTATGGACCCTGAATGCATGAACGCACTGCTCGTCTATCCTGCGACTCTGGTGCTGATCGCGCTGAACGTGATCGCGAGCGTAGTTGCATTCAACAATCGCGATTTTTTCGACCGGTTCTGTTTCTGGATCGGTCCGATCCGGCAGGGCGAGGAATGGTATCGCTTCGTCACGTCGGCCTTTTTACACGTCAATGGCCTGCACCTTCTGATCAATATGTACGTGCTGTACATGTTCGGTCAGATTCTTGAGGCCTATGTCGGGTCCGGCGGGTTCCTGATCCTGTATTTCGCCTCCCTGCTGGGCGGCAACCTGTGGGAATATGCCGACAAGCATAATGAAGCCGGCTACCGGGCTGTCGGCGCTTCGGGCGCAACATCCGGCGTGATCACCGGGTTCTGCCTGTTCTTCCCCTTCACGATGCTGTACCTGTTTTTCGCGATTCCGATGTGGGCCATCGTGTTTGGCATCGGCTTCATCGTGGGCAGCTTTATCCTGTCGCAGCGCGACCAGACCATGGTGGCGCACGGAGCCCACCTTGGCGGCGCACTGACCGGACTGGTGATCGCCATGCTGCTGCGCCCGGAAGCCTGGCGGCAGATGATCGAACAGGTGGCGAACCGGATTGGCTGAGCGCGAAACGCCTTCCGTTCTGGAACGTTACGAAGCCCGGATTTCGGACGGTGTGCTCGATGCCGATACGGCGCAGGCGGAAGCCGCCACACGCCTTGATGCGCTGGCGACAGCGCTGCGACGCAAAGGTAAGGGCGGCTGGTTCTCGAAGCCGAAACCCGTGACCGGCCTCTACCTGTGGGGCGGCGTGGGGCGTGGCAAGTCGATGCTGATGGACTTGTTCTTCGACGCAGCCCCCATCGCATCCAAACGGCGCGTGCACTTTCACGAATTCATGGGCGGCGTGCACGACATGCTGGCCGAGTGGCGCAAGATGGATGGCCGCGAACGCAAGCGGTCCGCGTGGCATGTCAGGGGAGCAGGCGATGACCCGATCGCGCCTGCCGCGAAACGGATCGCCTCTGGCGCGAGCCTGCTGTGCTTTGACGAATTCCAGGTGACGCAGATTGCCGATGCGATGATCCTGTCGCGCCTGTTCGACGCCCTGTTCGACGCAGGCGTGACCGTGGTGGCAACATCGAACCGGCACCCGGATGACCTCTACGCCGATGGCATCAACCGGCCGCTCTTCCTGCCCTTCGTTGAAATCCTCAAAGCAAACACGGACGTCTTCGAGCTGAAATCGGACCGCGACTACCGGCTGGACCGTCTGAGCGAAGCACCCGTCTGGTATGCGCCGCTGGATGCGGCAGCCGATTCGGCGCTGGACCGGGCCTGGGACCGCCTGACGCTGGGCGCGCAGCCCCAGCATTGCACGCTGACCGTGAAGGGCCGCAAGCTGGAAGTGAGCCGCGAAGCGGCAGGGGTTGCCCGGTTCACCTTCGCGGAATTGTGCGCCAGGCCCCTCGGCGCGCGCGACTACCACACGATTGGCGCCAATTTCCATACCGTGATCCTGGCCGGAATCCCCCTGCTCTCGCCCGAGAACCGAAATGAAGCGGCCCGTTTCGTGACGCTCATCGACGAGTTGTACGAAGCACGGGTGAAACTGGTGGCCAGCGCGGCAGCCGAGCCTGATGCGCTTTATCCGACCGGCGATGGCAGTTTCGAGTTCCAGCGCACCGCCAGCCGCCTGCACGAAATGCGCTCGACCGCGTATTTCGCCGAAGAACACCGCGCCGTCACGGATGGGTGAAAATCGGTCACGCGATCGTGCCTTTCCCCTTCCCTAGAGTGGCCGTATTTCCTATTTATGCTGCAGCGCGATGACATACATGCGCATTTCCGGGGAATACGCTGCCGCAAAGCGGGGCTAAGAACATCCTCGGAACACCTGAAACGGGAACCGTCGCCGCAAAGCGGGATTGGTTTCAATTGGAGGAAATTATCATGGCTAACCCAGTATCTGCTCGCAGCTCTGCAGCCCTCAGCCCGGAACAGGGTCTCAGCCGGTATCTCAGCGAGATTCGCAAGTTCCCGATGCTTGAGAAAAACGAAGAATTCATGCTCGCCCGCAAATGGCTCGAGAATGATGACACTGAAGCCGCTGAAAAGATGGTGACCTCGCACCTGCGCCTCGTGGCGAAGATCGCGATGGGCTATCGCGGCTATGGCTTGCCCATGGCAGAAGTGATTTCAGAAGGTAATGTCGGCCTGATGCAGGCCGTCAAGAAATTCGACCCTGAAAAGGGCTTCCGCCTCGCCACTTATGCGATGTGGTGGATCCGCGCCGCGATCCAGGAATATATCCTGCGCTCGTGGAGCCTGGTGAAACTCGGCACGACGGCCGCGCAGAAAAAGCTGTTCTTCAACCTGCGCCGCCTGAAAGGTGAGATGAAAGCACTTGATGAAGGTGACCTGAAGCCCGAACAGGCGAAACTGATCGCTGAAAAGCTGAACGTCACCGAAGCGGAAGTCTATTCGATGAATGGGCGCATGTCGGGCTCGGATGCTTCACTGAACGTGCCGATGGGCACCGATGGCGACATGGAATGGCAGGACTGGCTGGCCGATGATGACCAGGGCCAGGCTGCAGAATTCGCCGATCGCCAGGAATATGATGCCCGTATGGACCTACTGTCGAACGCGATGGAAGACCTGAATGAGCGTGAGCGTCACATCCTGACCGAACGCCGCCTGTCGGAAGAGCCTAAAACGCTCGAAGAGCTGTCGGAGACCTACAATGTCAGCCGCGAGCGTATCCGCCAGATCGAAGTGCGGGCATTCGAAAAGCTGCAAAAGGCAATGAAGCGCATGGCCAAGGAACAGGGCCTGCCCATTTCGCCGGGCGCAGTGGTGAACTAGATCATTCTTCGGCAGCCGTATCCGTTTCGGGTTCGGCTGCCGCTTCCGACTGAGCGTCCGCCTGTTCAGCTTTGTCCAGAAGCACGCGCTGATCGCTGTAGGTCACATTCATTCCGATGATCTTCCACATCTCATCTTCCCTGACCCATTGAACGGAAACCACGCCGGGAGAGTGTTCGGAGACAACCGTAAGCGTGCAATCGGCGAACGTGCCGGACTTGGCAGCATCCGTGTTGGTGGCTGAGCGCACGTTGCATGCAGCGTCAGAGAATTCCGACACCGCGCCGTACTGCCGAATGTAGCGATTCGTATCGTCCACCGCTTTCTGGGTGATTTCGATACGCCGGGAATAGATAGGATCCGTAGCGGCGGGCAACCCGTCCGCGAAGTACTGCCTAACCAGCTTGTCGGTGGCTTCGCTGCGCGCGCTGACGGCCTGAAACGCCTTGACGCCGCCATTGATGCAGGTGCCCAGCAGGACGGTCGCAATGACAAGGCCGCCGACGATCCAGAACACCTTGCGGGACTTGCGCGGCGGCGGCGATTGCTCATAAGGCTGGGGTCCAGTTGTATCCGACATTCGTGCGAAGACCCTTCCGTCTCATGTTTAAGGCAACCAAGCAGATGTCTCCTGAGCAAGCAATACACATTCTGGTTGCAAGCGATCCCCGTATCGCGCCCTATACATCCATCCGCGAAAAGGACCTGACAACCGGTCATGGCGGGCGGTTCATTGTCGAGGGCAAGGTGACGCTGGACACGCTATTGAAGCGTTCACGGTTCGCGGTCGAAAGCCTGTTCCTGTGCGAGACCCGGCTGGAACCGCTGGCAGATATCCTGACGCATGTGCCTTCGGGTGTTCCCGTCTATGTGGCGCCACAGGACGTCATGGATGCCGTGGCGGGATTTCCGATGCACCGGGGCGTCCTGGCCTGCGGAATCAAGGGGGACGCCGGGGCGGCCCCTGCCCTGCTCGAAGGGATGGCGGCAACCCCGTCCACCCTGCTTTTGCTGTCTGACCTGTCCAACCATGACAATGTCGGTGCGTGCTTTCGCAATGCGGCGGCATTCGGCGCCGATGGCATTCTGCTGGATGGCCAGAGTTGCGACCCGCTGTATCGCAAGGCGATCCGTGTCGCGTCGGGCGCGAGCCTGTGGCTGCCCTTTGCGCATGGCGGCAGCGGGGGAGAGATGGTGAAAGCGACGCAGGACGCAGGCTACACCGTGTGGGCCATGACGCCGCGCGCCAATGCAGCGCCGCTCGGATCGCTGCCCGTGCCGGAGAAGCTCGCCATCCTGCTGGGGGCCGAGGGGCCGGGCCTGCCAGATGATCTGATTGAGGCGGCCGTATCGGTGCGCATCCCCATGTCGGCAGGCTTTGACAGCGTTAATGTGGCCACCGCCGGGGCAATTGCGCTGGCCCAGGCCTTCGCCGCGCGGGCCTGACAAGAAAACGCCCCCTCCAGACAGGAGAGGGCGTTGCGGGAATGCGGTGTGTGACGCCCCACCCGGAGTGTCTGTCTAGAATACCCGAGGGCGCTCGTTCTTGTCGACATGCAGGCCGCACTCGGTCTTGTTCTGGCCGGCCCAGCGACCTGCGCGCACGTCTTCCCCTTCGGCTACGGGCTTGGTGCACGGCCAGCAGCCAATCGAGGGATAACCCTGCTCGACCAGCGGGTGACGCGGCAGGTTGCGCTGCTTGATCATCAGGTCGACATCTTCCGGTGTCCAGTTGGCCAGCGGATTGATCTTGTAACGGCCATTGGCGAATTCAAAGACCGGCAGCGACATGCGTGCGCCGCCATGGAACCGCTTGCGGCCGGTGATCCAGGCCGAAAAGCCTTCAAGTGCAGGTTCCAGCGGGCGGACCTTGCGCAAAGCGCAGCAGGCATCGGTATCGGTTTTCCAGAGGTCGTTCTTTGGATCGAGCACCTTGCGCTCTGTCTCGTTCGGCGGAATCGAACGCACGCCGGTGAGGCCGAGGCGTTCAATGACTTCGTCGCGATGATCCAGCGTTTGCGGAAAGTGCATGCCGGTATCGAGGAACACGATGGGCAGTGACGGATCGACATCGGCGATCAGCGCCAGCATGGCGACGCTTTCGGCACCGAAGCTGGACACATAGGTCATGCGCTCGGGCCATTCGCGGATCATCGAGACGCGCAGGATCGTCTGGGCCGACGCATCGCGCAGCTCACCATTCAAACGTGCAAGGCGGAGTTCCGGCGCCTCAGCGTTCCGGGCAATAACGTCACCATAAGGCATCAGGTACTAACTTCCGTGTCTCTTGCGGAACACCGGCACCTGACCACCCGCTCCGGGCTGGTAGACTTCGGAATATTCCTTCAATGCTTCCAGCACTGAAGGTAGGTCGGCGCGCGCCGTATCGTAAGCGTCGATGCCTGAACGGTTCATATAGAATATCTGATCCCGCAAAACGTGACCGACTGCGCGCAGCTCGCCTTTATAACCGTGGCGGCGACGCAGGAGCTGTGCCTGCGAGTAGCCGCGCCCATCGGTATATTTCGGGAAATCGATCTCGATCAGCTGTATTTGCTGCAGGTATGGCACCAGTTCCTCGATATCGTCGTCTGATGCGAGGCGCACCCCGACGCGCGTATTGCGGTCGGAAAGGGTCGGTGCTTCAGCCAGGAAACGGCTCAGCCGCACAGTGAAATACCCGCCATCCGATAGATCAGCTTCACCCTCAATATAGTCCCAGGGATCGTCGGATTCGGCTCCGTGCTTAATCAGCGGCATAGAGCGCCTCCTTGAATGGGTCGTGGCCGAGGCGCGTCAGCGTGTCGATGAACAGTTCATCCTTACTGGTGCGCAGGTTGCGATAGGTGTCGATGACGCGCTTGAGGGCGCCAGGGACTTCCTCGGATTTCAGGCCCGGGCCTGTAATGTCGCCAATAGCGGCTTTCTCGTCGGCACGTCCGCCGAGGCTGATCTGGTAGAATTCCTCGCCTTTCTTGTCGACGCCGAGAATGCCGATATGGCCGATATGGTGGTGGCCGCAAGCATTGATGCAGCCGGAAATATTCAGGTGCAGGCGGCCAATGTCTTCCTGATAGTCGGGATCGGCGAAGACCTGCTGCACGGCCTGGCCGACGGGAATCGAGCGCGCATTGGCCAGCGTGCAGAAATCGAGACCGGGGCAGACGATCATGTCAGTGATCAGGCCCTCGTTCGGCGTGGCGATGCCGGCAGCAACCAGTGCGGCGTAGATGGTCGGCAGGTCGTCGAGCGCGACATGCGGCAGGATCAGGTTCTGAGTGTGGGTGACGCGCACGTCGCCGAAGCCGTGGGTTTCGGCAAGGTCAGCGACGGTTTCCATCTGGGCCGCCGTTGCGTCGCCTGTGGTGCCACCAACCGGTTTCAGGCTGATCGTGACAGACGTGTAGCCCGGCGTGACATGCGGATGGAGATTGTTCTTTACCCAGCGGGCAAAGCCGGCATCATTCGCCTTGGCTGCCTCGAAAGCGTCAGAGACGTCTGGCTTGGCCGGAAAGTCCGGTCGCCCGAAATAGGCGTGGATGCGGTCGATTTCCTCACGCGGCAGGTCAATCTTCTCGTGCGGCTGTTGCGACGCGAATTCGGCTTCGACCTGACGGGTGAATTCCGCCTCGCCAAGTTCGGTGACGAGGATCTTGATGCGGGCCTTGTACTTGTTGTCGCGTCGTCCGTGCAGGTTGTAGACGCGCATGATGGCTTCGAGATAGTCGAGCAGGCGGTCTTCGGGAACAAATTCGTTGACCAGCGAGGCGATCACCGGTGTGCGCCCCTGCCCGCCGCCGACATGGACCTCGAAGCCGACCGTATCGCCGCGCTGGCGCATGTGCAGGCCGATATCGTGGACACGGATGGCGGCGCGGTCCGTTTCGGCGGCCGTGACCGCGATCTTAAACTTGCGCGGCAGGAAAGCGAATTCCGGGTGGAACGTGCTCCACTGCCGGATGATCTCGCACCAGGGGCGCGGGTCCTTGATCTCGTCGCGGGCCGCGCCGGCGAAATGATCCGACGTCGTGTTTCGGATGCAGTTACCGCTGGTCTGGATGGCATGCATCTCGACATCGGCCAGAAGACCGAGAACTTCCGGCACATCCTTCAACGCGATCCAGTGGAACTGTATGTTCTGGCGCGTCGTGAAGTGGCCATAGCCCTTGTCGAAGTCCCGCGCGATGCGGGCCAGCTGGCGCATCTGGCGCGGACTGAGCTGGCCATAGGGAATGGCGATGCGCAGCATGTAGGAATGCATTTGCAGGTAGACGCCGTTCTGAAGGCGTAGCGGCTTGAACTCGTCTTCCAGCAGCTCGCCGGACAGACGCCGCGCCACCTGGCCGCCGAACTGGGCAACCCGTTCACGGACGATCTGTTCGTCGAATTCATCGTATCTATACATGAGTAACCTCGTGAAGGTGTGGCAGACCGAGTTCGAGCTCGCAGCGGGCGACCCATGCCTGCACGGCGGGGAATTCGTTCAGGTCGAACCCGCCTTCGTGCGACAGGCGCGTATAGGCCAGCAGCGAAATGTCGGCGAGCGTGATGGCGTCGCCGCCGGCAATCCAGTCGCTGGAAATGAGGGCCATTTCCATGCGACCGAGAGCACGGCGGCCCTTGGCCAGCAGGTCCGGATCAATCTCGTCGTCGGGTGTGTTCAGGTAAAGTTTATGGAACCGGCGCACGGCGATCACCGGCTCGTGGGAATATTGCTCCCAGAACATCCATTCGAGCATCTTGGCGCGTTCGAAAGCCTCGTCCGGGATCAGGTCAGTCCCTTCGGCGAGGTGAAGGACGATTGCATTGGACTGGGCCAGCGTGCGGCCATCGTCGAACTGGATGACCGGCACCTGTCCAAACGGGTTGAGAGCAAGGAATTCATCCGTGCGCGTCTCGCCCTTCAGGACGTCGATCTCGATCCATTCATGCGGACGCGACAGGCGCGTGACCACCCATTTTACCTTCTGGCAATTGCCGGAAATGGAGTCGCCGAAGATGCGGATCATGCGTCTTCTCCATAGGCCACGGTCGGTCCTTTGACGCGGATGGTTTCGCGCAGGGTTTCGCGACCGGCAATGGCACCGGCTTCAGTCACTTCCATGAAATAGGGATCGGTGACGGCGCCTTCCTGCTTGAGGGCGCGCGCCAGATGCGCCTCGGCTGCATCACCGGTAAAGGCCGCGATGCGCGCAGCATCTGTCGTCCAGTTGCCGTCGGCGTCCATCCAGACCGTGCGGCCGGATGCGGTTTCCCAGGCCGTGACGGATTTCGGGGTTTCTGGTTTCAGTTTGGGGCGGACCGAGCTCATGCGACGTTTTCCTTGAATGCGCGGGCGATGGCCTCTTCGGGCAGGGAGGCCACCTCGCCAATGACGAGCAGCGCAGGCCCCTTGATTCCAGCGCGCTGAATAAGATGGGGCAGTTCCGACAGCGTGCCGAAGACACGGATTTCATTCTCTCGCGTGCCATTCTCGATGACAGCGACGGGGGTCGATGGTGCACGGCCAGCCTGAATAAGATGCTGGGCGATTGTCGCCGATGTGCCGACGCCCATGAAGACGACAACCGTCTGCGCGGGGCGGGCCAGCGCGTGCCAGTCCAGGTCAGGCACACCGCCCTCTTTCGCGTGGCCAGTGACGAAGGTGAGGCTTTGGGCATGGTCGCGATGGGTCAGCGGCAGGCCGGCATTGGCGGCGCAACCAAGCGCCGACGAAATGCCGGGTACAACTGTCGCGGCAACACCGGCGCTGCGGACAGCCTCGAGTTCTTCCCCGCCGCGCCCGAAAATGAATGGGTCGCCACCTTTGAGGCGGACGACGCGCTTGCCTTCGCGGGCCGATGTGATGAGCAATTCGTGGATGGTTTCCTGAGGGACAGAATGATCGCCCTTGGATTTGCCAACTGACACGCGATCTGCGTCGCGGCGGATCAGGGTCAAGATTTCTGGGCTGACGAGACGGTCATAATAGACAATGTCTGCTTCCTGGATCAGGCGAAGGGCTTTCAGCGTGAGAAGTTCCGGGTCACCGGGGCCCGCGCCGACAATATGAACGATGCCTTCGGCAGCCGCGCCGGATTGCATCTGCTGGCGCATGGCCGCTTCGGCGCCATCGAGGTTGCCGGCATAGGCGAGATCGGCGGTCGGTCCGGTCAGGGCGTTTTCCCAGAATCGCCGGCGGGCCTTGCTGTCGGCAATCGCGGCCTTCACGTCGGGGCGCAGGCGGCTGGCCAGTGCGGCGAGGTCGCCGATGCGTTTCGGCAACAGGGCTTCAAGCTTCTCGCGGATCGACTTGGCGAGCACAGGCGCGGTGCCATTGGTGCCGATGGCGGCCACCACATCGCCGCGATCTATGATCGACGGGACGGTAAAATCACAAAGTTCGGGATGGTCCACTACATTCAGCGGGACGCCATACTGGCGGGCCATGGAGATGGCTTTTTCGGCGTTATAATCCAGCCGGTTCGCGACAATGGCAAACCGGGCCACATCCAGCGCCGGACCAGCATGGGCGGGCGGCGCAATGGTGATGCGACCGGCAAACTCTTCTGCGAAGCCTGGATCGATTTCGCTGACGATTACGGTAATTCTGGCAGGTGTGGCCGCAAGCAACCTCACCTTGCGGCGTGCCTCTTCGCCCCCGCCAAATACGACGACAGACGCATCATCCATGTTGAAGAAGGCCGGGAATTGGCGCATGCGAGGCCACTCTTGTTTAGTATTGCTGATCGATCAGTCGCCAAGATGGCTCTTGACGGCTGATGCGCAACCGTGAACCCCTACAGCGAGCCTTTAGAGATACTATTTTATGTCAGACCCGAACGACCGCCTGCCGCCCCTGAATGCCTTGCGCGCCTTTGAAGCTGCCGCAAGACGCCTGTCTTTCACACAGGCGGCCGATGAACTCAATGTTACGCCCGGCGCAATTTCGCAACAAATTCGTCAACTGGAAGACTATGCCGGGACGCCGCTGTTCAAGCGTACCGGCCGTTCCGTCCTGCTGACGGACGCGGCGCAGGCCAGCCTGCCGCTGGTACGCGAGGCGTTCGAGCGGATTGCCGAAGCCGGCCGCATCATGCAGGCGCCTGCCCGCAAGGGACGGGTGATGGTTTCATGCGCGCCCAGTTTTGCAGCCAAATGGCTGGCCCCGAAGCTGGATGGATTCCATCGCACCCATGAGGGCGTCGAAGCATGGATTTCGGCGGACATGGGCCTGACCGATTTCACGATGGCCGATGCCGATTTCGCGATCCGCTACGGCCGGGGCAGCTATGACGGCCTCAAGTCGGAAAAGCTGCTGGATGAGACAGTCCTGCCGGTTTGCTCCCCTGCCCTGCTTGAAGGCCCCGATGCGATCAGAAAGCCGGAAGACCTGCGCCACCACGCGCTGCTGCACGATGAGAGTGGCGAAAATGATCCCTCCTGCCCTGACTGGACAAGCTGGCTGCGCGCACGGGGCGTGGAAGGCGTAGACGGCACGCGCGGCCCCCGGTTCAACCAGGCGATTCTGGTAATCGAGTCAGCGGCTGCTGGGCGCGGTGTCGCGTTGGCCAAGCAGGCAATCGCCGCATCAGACCTTGCGTCAGGTCGGCTGGTGGCGCCATTCGCCGATGGATCGACGCTTATCGATTTCGGCTACTGGCTGGTCTGGCCCAAAGGCCGTCACCTGTCGCCAGATGTGCGCGCGTTCATGAAATGGGTCAAAACCGAAGCCAACAAAGGCGAGATTGTCGGCGTTTAGTGGCTGGCCCCGGACGCCGCATCAAGCAGCAGATAGGCGGCAAGGCGCGGGCTGGCATTGCGACTGGTCTTCTGCGTCTGCTCCAAGGCGTTGAGCGCATCTGCCTCTTCCAGCGTAATGAATTCGCGGGCGAGCGCCTGCAGGTCGCGATCACTTCGCAGGCGCTGAGTGACACGTTCAACCTGACGACCTGCATTGTCCATAATGGCAGCACGCCGCTCGCGTTCGCCATTCCGGGCTGCCTCGGCAATTTTGCGCTTGGCTTTCGGACGGAACGCTTCGGGCAACAGGATTCCTGATGTCTGAAGACGCTGGATGAGTTCATCGGCAATGTCTTCCCGGTCAGGTTTGTCACCCGATTCATCCCGGCTCATGTCTGAAATGATGTCGCGCCAGCCCATGTCATTGCCGGATTGAACTGCCCGTCCAGGCGACGGCACAAGCGCACCACCAGTGGATTGCGAGGGCAGAATGTCTGTTGCGCGACGGGCGGGCGTGGCTGGTTTGTCAGCATCATCGTCGAAGCGGCGGCGCAGTGTCAGCGGGTTTGGATCCTTGGGATCAATGTCGCGGCCGAGTTCAAGCGGCTTGTCTTTCTTCGAGTCGCCGTCGGAATTGGCGTCGAGGCTGGCAGAGGCAAGCAGGTCAGCAGCGGCGTCAAAGAGCTCGTCTTCCATGCTTGGACGGGGCGTTGAACGGGTGGGAGCCGGGCGGGGCGCAGGTGTGCCCGTGGTGCCCGAAAGGCCTGCCGCGGGCGTCGCATGACCATTCGTATGCCCGTTGAGGGCGCCGTTGGCATGGCCGTTCACGGGTGTCGCAGACGGTGTGGGCGGGGGTGTCACTGCGGGGGGAGGCGTGGGGGTGACAGGTGGGGTTGATGGGGTGGACGGCGCTGGGGACGCGGCTGCCAAAGGTGACGGCTGCGCCGCCTTTGACGGGATGATAGGCGCGCCGGATGGCTGCGCACCGAGGCGGCGATTGAGCAGGTCTGTCTCGGCCCGGGCGGCATTGCCGGCAGCGCGGACTGAGGCCGTGGCGTGCTCGCCAGCTTCGCGCAGCCGGGCGAGCGATCTGGCGGCCTCCTCTGACGCCGACAAGGCCGACTGGTTGATTTCGCGATTGGCAAGACGTGCCCCATCGAGCGCGGACGAGACTGCATCCTTCAGTGCATCCCCGGTGGTGGAGGCGGCGGCCGCCGCAATCTCCCCTGCCCGCACGGCGGCATCGACCAGTTTGCGTGACTGTTCGAGTTTTTCCTCAACGCGGCTAACCGCGAAGGTGAGCGTTTCGGTGCGCGAGGAAGCGTCACGCGCAAGGCCATCGAGATCCACGAGCTTGGAGGCCAGGGATTCACCCGCCGCGCGCATACCGTTGAGGCGCGCTTCGAGGGCTTCGTCAGCGATGGCGACCTCCTGGCCGGCCTGACGCGCGGCATCGACCATTTGCTGGGCCTGGCGCGGGATGGCCTCGCTCATTTCATGTGTCTGGGCGCGCAGGTCACGGGCCAGGCTTTCCAGAGCCGCCCGCTCCGCGCCGAGACGCTGGGCAAGGTCACGGGCATTATCAGCGCTGGCATAGGCAACCGATTCAAGGCGCATGCGTTCATCGCCGATTTCGCCGGACATGGCCTTCATGGCCGAGATGGCATGGGCCATGGCCTGATCGACTTCGGCGGCAGACTGTTTCATTTGTTCGGCAATGGAGATGCCTTCGGTGCCGGCTTCACGGGCGGGCGCGAGCAGGCGGATGGCGGCTTCCATGACAAGAGCGTTGGATGCGGCGGCGCGGCGGTTGGTGCGGGCCATGAAGCCCGCCATGATGATGATCAGCCCGGGGATGAGCGTGCCGATACCTCCTGCGACCAGCACGGCTGGCGGAAAGGCGAGCACGGCATCAATGCCCAACAGGCCCAATGCCGCTGCAGCGACACCGATGAACCAGAGAGTTGCGATGAAGAATCCTGTGGCAACCATCCAGCCGCCACCATTGCGGGCGTACTCGAAGTTTTCCGACGCCTCTTGCCTGGCCTGGAGATCCCGGCCGGACGGGCGAGCTGAAGGCGTATCCGTCATGGGCAGACTATACCGCGACAATAAGCCCACGGCGAGGCCGGAATACAGGCTTTTTCAAGGCCCCGCAGGGTCCTTGCCTAACCCAGCATACGGACGAGGACGTTCTCTGCAGGACGATTGTCCGCCGTGTCGTCATTGTCTGCCGGCGCGAATTCGATGCCGAGCCAGGCAAGAATCCCAGCAAGGACAAGGTTTCGGATGAGCACGATGATCGCGGCCATGATATTCCCCAACAAGCAGAAAGGGGCAATTACATACCCCGATGGGCGTTTTTCTATCGCAAAATCTGCTTTTCGACAAACGATAAATATTGGTAAGGATTGGTGAACGGATCAGTGCCCGGCGTTAACCAATGCGGAATGGTCATCGTGAGACAGTGGGTCAATCCTCCGGAGTATCAACCATGACCGATGACACCCCTGCCCCGCTGGCATTGCTCGACCGGGACCATTTGACAGCGATGACAGGGGGCGATGTATCGCTGGCTGTCGAGGTGATCGATATCTTTCGGCAACAGGCCGACATCTGGTCCCGCCTGCTGGACCCGCGCGCCGATGCCAGCCAATGGGCGGACGCAGCGCATACGCTGAAGGGCGCAAGCCTTGGTATTGGCGCTGTGCGACTGGCGGCAATCTGTGGCCGGGCGGAGCGGCTGGGCCGGGCGGATACACCGCCCAGCGTCACAGCGGCTGCCGTGATGCTGGGCGATATCAAGGATACGCTGGGCGATACACTGGAAGCGGTCGCCAAGGCGGCTTACGACTTGGCGTCTTCCGGGGCGACCAGAGCATCATAACTGCCGAACTCATAGGCAATGCATCGGTCGATCAGCGTGCGCCAGACTGGCTCTGCAATCGCCGGTGACAGGCCGGCATCAGCGCAAGCGCCCTTCACCTTCGAGATCACGTCTTCGATGCGGGCGCGATCATGCACGATATTGCGGTCACCCTTGATGCGGGCAGCGGCGTCCATGAAGGACTGGCGCTCGGCCAGGATTTCGACAAGCAGGCGGTCGATACGATCAATCTCGTAGCGCACCTGGGCCATCGTCTCGGACGTCTTGGCCGTATGGTGGCGCTGGTCGGATGTATATGTCGTCATGGGCTTTGGCCCCGTTTTGCTAAGCGTGCCCGATACATGGGGATGATGAAGGCGGCAAGACAGGAAGGTGCGACGCCGAAGCGCGGGCTTGCTTTAAAAACAACAATTGTTATTTTATAACATTTTGGTCTTTCAGTTCTCCCGGGAGTTTTCATGTCACAGACCGACCCTGCCCTTGTGTTCAACAAAGAACACGCCGCGCAGTATGATACGCGCTTCGGCCGCGCCAATCTTTTCCGCGACGTCATTCATCTTGTAACGGATTTTTCTTTCGTCGCACTGCCAGAAGATGCGCGCATCCTTGTGGTCGGTGCCGGGACCGGGATGGAGATACTTGCCCTAGCCGCGCGTCATCCGGGGTGGCACTTTACAGCGGTAGATCCCGCAGGTGCGATGCTGGATGTCTTCCGCGAGAAAGCGCAAACCGCTGGCATACTCTCGCGATGTGACATCCATGAAGGCTATCTCGACACTTATCGAGAGACCCCGCTGCACGACGCCGCCATGAGCCTGCTCGTCTCGCATTTCCTGCAAACTGACAGCGCACGTGGCGCATTTTTTGCGCAGATCGCGGCGCGCCTGAAGCCGGGCGGCCTGCTGGTGAATGCCGACCTTGCTGCGAACCTGACCAATCCAGCAAACCAGCGCGTCTTCGCGGCGTGGAAACAGATGATGACGGAATCCGGGGCGAGTGCTGAAAGCCTGGAAAACTATCGGGCGGGGTTTGGCCGGGATTTCGCTGTGCAAACACCGTCGGCGGTGGAGACGTTGATGAAGGAGAACGGGTTCGCGCCCCCTTCGCTTTTGCTCCAGACTCTGCTCATCCGGACATGGCTGACTTCAAAGGCCTGAATGGCAGATTGCAGAACGCCTCCTGCCTTCACTTATAGACAGGCGGCGCGCGGCGCATGGCACGCACGGCCTTGACCAGCCCATAAAGGCTGATCACTGCCCAGCAACCCTCCATGAGCGCCGCCGAGATGTTGAAATCAAAGGCCAGCGACACGAGGATGGCGACCGAACCGAACAGGTTGAGCGCCGAATAGGCCCGCGAGCGGGAATCGAGGCGCTCCGTTTGCAGCAGGAGATAGGCAACCAGGGTCAGGACGACGCCAAGGATGCCGATGGCGTCGAACAGGCTGAGCATGATGTCCTGCTAGACTTCGAGCAGCATGCGTTCCGGATCTTCCAGCGCTTCCTTGACGCGGACAAGGAAGGTGACCGCTTCCTTGCCGTCAACGATGCGGTGATCGTAGCTGAGCGCGAGATACATCATCGGACGGATCACGACCTGGCCGTTGACCGCGACCGGACGCTGTTCGATGCGGTGCATACCCAGCACGCCGGATTGCGGGGGATTCAGGATCGGCGTGGACATCAGCGAGCCATAGATGCCGCCATTCGAGATGGTGAACGTGCCGCCCTGCATGTCTCCGATCGTCAAGTCACCATCACGAGCGCGCTTGCCGAGGTCTGCGATATATTTCTCGATACCGGCGAGGGACAAGTCATCACTGTCGCGCACGACCGGCACGACGAGACCTTTGTCGGTGCCGACGGCGACGCCGATGTCATAATAGTTCTTGTAGATGATGTCGGTGCCGTCGATCTCGGCATTGACCGCAGGCACTTCCTTCAGCGCGTTGACGCAGGCCTTCACAAAGAAGCTCATGAAGCCAAGCTTGATGCCATGCTTGGCGACGAAGCTGTCCTGATGCTTTTTCCGCAGGTCCATGATGGCGCCCATGTCGACGTCATTGAATGTGGTGAGCATGGCAGCGCTGTCCTGCGCTTCCTTGAGGCGGCGGGCGATGGTCTGGCGCAGGCGCGTCATGCGCACACGCTCTTCACGCGGGCCGACATCGCGAGGCGCGCGGGCCTGGGCGGGAGCGGCTGCAGGGGCTTTCGGCGCGGAATTCACATAAGCGAGCGCATCGGCCTTGGTGGCGCGGCCATCACGGCCTGTGCCGGGGATGGTGGACGGATCGACACCGGCTTCGGTGGAGATGCGGCGCACAGACGGGGCGACCGCGCTGCTGGAAGCGACGGCTGTTGCAGCCGGTGGTGGGGAGGAAGGTGTCGCGGCGGGTGCGGCAGCGGCGCCACCCGCGCTGATGCGGGCAATCACGGCGCCCGGCGTGACACTGTCACCTTCCGAGACGACCAGTTCGGCAATCACGCCATCGGCGCTGGCCGGCACTTCGAGCGCAACCTTGTCGGTTTCGATTTCGGCGATGGTCTCGTCTTTCTTGACGCTGTCACCGACCTTTTTGAGGAAGGTCGAGAGCGTGCCCTCGGCGACGCTTTCGCCCATTGTCGGGACGGCAACATCAACCAGCTTGCCACCGGACGCAGCAGGCGCGGCCTTGGTTTCCTTGGCAGGTTCAGCCGCGGCCTTCGCCGGCGCCGCCTTGGCCGCGCCATTGCCGGCATTGAGCCGGCCAAGCAGGGCGCCGATTTCGACGGTGTCGCCGACATTGGCGACGATTTCGGAGAGGACGCCGTCTTCGGAGGCCGAAACCTCGACAGAGACCTTGTCGGTTTCGAGTTCGACGAGCACGTCATCGCGCTTCACCGTGTCACCGGCAGATTTGAGCCATTGGCCAACAGTGGCTTCGGTGACGCTTTCGCCGAGTGTGGGGACTGAGATATCGGTCATGATTTTGGGTCCGTCTTGGAAAATCTGGGAAGGGCGATCAGGAGGCGACGATCTTGTCGTCAACCGGATCGGGCCCGAGAGCCGCGTTGATGAAGGCGGCCATTTCGGCCTTGTGCTTGGACATGAGGCCCGTGGCGGTGGCCGCCGATGGCGGACGACCGGCATAGCGCGGACGCGGCAGCTTTGCCTCAATCTGCGTGGCACACCATTCGATTTCGTCGCGAATGAATGACCAGCCGCCCATGTTGCGCGGTTCTTCCTGGCACCAGACTAGCTCGGCGCCCTTGAAACGCTTGAGTTCATTCATGATCGACCGGCGCGGCACAGGATAGAATTGTTCGATGCGCATCAGGTACACGTCATCCATGCCGGCTTCCTCTCGCGCTTCGAACAGGTCGTAATAGACCTTGCCCGAGCACATCACGACACGGCGGATCTTGTTGTCTTTTGCCAGCTTCACCTTGCCTTCGCGACCCGGCGTTTCCGCGTCATCCCACAGGATGCGGTGGAATGAGGATCTTGTCGTCATGTCGTCGAGCGAGGAGGTTGCCAGCTTGTGACGCAGCAGCGACTTGGGCGTCATGATGATCAGCGGCTTGCGGAAGTCACGGTGGATCTGGCGACGGATGGCATGGAAATAGTTCGCCGGGGTCGTCAGGTTGCAGACCTGCATATTGTCTTCGGCGCACATCTGCAGGAAGCGTTCGAGACGGGCGGAGGAGTGTTCCGGCCCCTGCCCCTCATAGCCATGCGGCAGGAGACAGACGAGACCTGACATGCGCAGCCATTTGCGCTCTGCCGAGGAAATGAATTGGTCGAAGAAAACCTGCGCGCCGTTGGCGAAGTCTCCGAACTGGGCTTCCCACAGGGTCAGCGTGTTCGGGTCGGCCAGCGAGTAGCCATATTCATAACCCAGCACCGCTTCCTCGGAGAGGAGCGAGTCGATGACTTCGTAATGGGCCTGCTTCTCGCTGATATGATTCAGCGGCGTATAGCGTTCACCAGATGTCTGATCGACGAAATGGCTGTGGCGTTGCGAGAACGTGCCCCGCCCGACATCCTGGCCGGACAGACGGACCGGGAAGCCTTCGTCCAGAAGCGTGCCGAAAGCGAGATGCTCGGCTGTCGCCCAGTCGAGCCCTTCGCCCTTGGCGATCGCCGTGGCGCGGCCATCAATGACGCGGGCAAGCGTCTTGTGGATGTCGATATCTTCCGGAACCGTGGTGAGGGTCTGGCCAAGCTGCTGGATGCGCTTCTTGGCAACACCGGTCTTGCCGCGACGCTCGTCGTCTTCCGGCAGGCCCAGACCTTTCCATTCGCCGTCCAGCCAGTCGGCTTTCTTGGCCTTGAATTTCTTGCTCGTCTCGAATTCCCTGTCGAGATAATCCTCGAAATCCGTGACCTGCTTGTCGACCGCTTCGGCCGTCAGGATGCCTTCGGCAACAAGCCGCTGGCCATACAGTTCGCGGGTCGACGGGTGGTTCTTGATCTCATTGTACATGACCGGCTGGGTGAACATGGGCTCGTCGCCCTCGTTATGACCAAAGCGGCGATAGCAGAACATGTCGATGACAACGTCCTTGGCGAACTTCTGACGGAATTCGGTCGCGACCTTGGCCGCATAGGTCACCGCTTCGGGATCATCGCCATTGACGTGGAAGATCGGGGCCTGAACCATCAGAGCGACATCCGACGGATAAGGCGAGGAGCGCGAATACATCGGGCTGGTGGTAAAGCCGATCTGGTTATTGACGATGAAGTGAATGGTGCCGCCCGTGCGATAGCCGGACAGGCCCGACAGCGCGAAACATTCGGCCACAACCCCCTGCCCTGCAAAGGCTGCATCGCCATGGAGGAGCAGCGGCAGCACTTTGCCGCGATTGAGCGTGCCGGTTTCCCGGTGCAGCATTTCCTGCTTCGAACGCGACTTGCCGAGCACGACAGGATCGACCGCTTCAAGGTGGGACGGGTTGGCGTTCATCGAGAGGTGAACTTCGTTGCCGTCGAACACGCGGTCGGATGAGGCACCCAGGTGGTATTTCACGTCGCCGGACCCGAACTGGTCAGCGCCCTGCGTATTGCCGCCCTGGAATTCGAAGAATATCTGCTCGTACGGCTTGCCCATGACGGCGGCCAGCATGTTGAGGCGGCCGCGGTGGGACATGCCGACGACGATTTCTTCAACGCCAAGAGCACCGCCGCGCTTGATGATTTGCTCCAGTGCCGGAACCGCAGCTTCACCGCCATCAAGGCCGAAACGCTTGGTGCCGGGATAGCGTTTGTGGAGGAAGCGCTCAAACGTTTCTGCTTCGATCAGCTTGGCAAGAATCGCCTTCTTGCCTTCCGTGGTGAAGGCGATGCCCTTGTCCGGACCTTCGATCCGTTCCTGCAGCCAGGACTTCTCGTTTGGATCGGAAATGTGCATGAACTCAATGCCGATGGTCGAGCAATAGGTGCGCTGGAGGATTTCCAGCATTTCCCGCACATTGGCGTAGTCGAGACCAAGATAGCCGTCGATGAAGATGCGCCGGTCCATGTCGGCGGCCGTGAACCCGTAGGTTTCAGGATCAAGTTCCGGCTGGGCGCCAAAATTGTCGATGCCGAGCGGATCAAGCTTGGCAGCAAGGTGGCCGCGCATGCGGAAGGCGCGGATCATCATGATCGCGTGGATGGAATCCTTGACCGCCAGGGAGATGTCGGCTTCCGACGCGCCGGGCTTGTCAGCCTTGATCTTCTTCTCGAGCTTGGGATCGGCAACAGCCCAGTTGCCGTCAAAGGCGGCAACTTCGTCGCCCTTTTTCTGCAGGGGCCAATCGCCCCGCTTCCAGCTGGCACCGGCGGCGTTGGCCGCCGCGCTGGCAGATTCGTCGCCTAGATCGGCGAAGAATGTACGCCAGCTTTCCGGCACTGAGGCAGGGTTCTTGGCGTAGGCCGCCTGCATCTGTTCAAGCCACTGGGCCGAACCGCCATAAAGGAATGCCGTGTCGAGCATCGCAGCGTTGCCCTTGCTGCGTGCGCCATTCATCGGGCTGCCATCGTCTGCCATGTATTATCCGTCCTCTGGACCAAATCATTCCCCGACATATAGGAACGATATATTGCCTAGTTCCTATCGCTAGGAACTTTTTGCAGGACGGCCGACGCGGTCAGAACCTGGCCTCGCCAGACGGGCCTTCCGGCCGCCCTGGCTTACTCGATGCAGGGCAGCTTAGCCCTTCAGCACGTCGACAAGTGTTGTGCCGAGACGTGCAGGCGATGGCGACACGCGGATACCTGCAGCCTCCATCGCAGCAATCTTGCTTTCTGCATCACCCTTGCCACCGGATACGATCGCGCCTGCATGGCCCATTGTGCGGCCTTTTGGAGCGGTCCGACCGGCAATGAAGCCGACCATCGGTTTCTTGCGGCCTTTCTTGGCCTCGTCGATGAGGAATTGTGCAGCGTCTTCTTCGGCGCTGCCGCCAATTTCACCAATCATGATGATGGACTTTGTTTCATCATCAGCAAGGAACATTTCCAGCATGTCGATGAATTCAGTGCCTTTGACCGGGTCGCCGCCAATGCCGACAGCCGTTGTCTGGCCGAGGCCAGCCTGCGTGGTCTGGAACACGGCTTCATAGGTCAGCGTGCCGGAACGCGAGACGATGCCGACATTGCCCTTCTTGAAGATGGAACCGGGCATGATGCCGATCTTGCACTCATTGGCCGTAATGACCCCCGGGCAGTTCGGGCCGATCAGGCGCGACTTGGACTTTTCGAGCTTGGCCTTGACGCGAACCATATCAAGCACGGGAACGCCTTCGGTGATGCAGACGATCAGCGGGATTTCCGCGTCGATGGCTTCCTCAATGGCCGCAGCCGCGCCCGCAGGCGGCACGTAGACCACCGATGCGGTGGCGCCGGTGGCCGCCTTGCCTTCAGCGACGGTCGCGAAGATCGGCAATTCCTGGCCATTATCGGCCGCCCACATGGTGCCACCCTTCTTGGGGTGGATGCCGCCAACCATCTTGGTGCCGAAATAAGCCAGCGCCTGGTTGGTGTGGAACGAACCGGTATTGCCGGTCATGCCCTGGGTGAGGATCTTGGTGTTGTTATCGATAAGAATGGACATGAATATTCCTTAGCCGCGAACCGCGTTGACAATTTTCTGGGCCGCGTCGTCGAGATCGTCGGCGGAGATGACGTTAAGACCGGATTCGGCAATGATCTTCTTGCCGAGGTCGACATTCGTGCCTTCGAGGCGAACGACCAGCGGCACGGCGAGGTTGGTTTCCTTGACCGCCGCGATCACGCCTTCGGCAATGACGTCACATTTCATGATGCCGCCGAAGATATTCACGAGAATACCCTTCACGTTCGGGTCTTTCATGATGATCTTGAAAGCTGCTGCCACTTTCTCCTTGCCGGCGCCGCCGCCGACGTCACAGAAATTGGCGGGCTCTTCGCCGTATAGCTTGATGATGTCCATCGTCGCCATTGCGAGGCCGGCACCGTTGACCATGCAGCCGATCGTGCCTTCGAGGGCGATATAGGCGAGGTCCCATTCAGAGGCCTCGATTTCCTTTTCGTCTTCTTCGGTCTTGTCGCGCAGCTCGATGATATCCGGGTGACGGAACAGGGCGTTGCCGTCGAAGCTGACCTTGGCGTCGAGAACACGCAGGTGGCCGTCTTCCATGACGATCAGCGGGTTGACCTCAAGCATGGCCATGTCCTTCTCGGTGAAGGCCTTGTAGAGGATCGGGAAGAGTTTCATGCCGTCGGCGCGCGCGGTGCCTTCGAGCTTGAGCGCGTCGCAGAGCTTGGACGCGTCAGCTTCGGTGACGCCGTTATCAACCGGCAGGGTCATGATCTTTTCCGGTGTATCGTGGGCCACGGCCTCGATATCCATGCCGCCTTCAGTCGAGACGACGAAAGCGACCTTGCCGGATTCACGATCAACGAGGATCGAGAGATAGAGTTCGCGGTCAATGTCGGCGCCGTCTTCAATGTAGAGGCGGTTGACCTGCTTGCCTTCCGGACCGGTCTGCGCGGTCACAAGATGGTGACCGAGCATCTGCTTGGCATTGGAGAGGACGTCTTCCTTGCTGAACGCCAGGCGGACACCGCCTTTTTCACCGGCATCCTTCTCGACGAACTTGCCCTTGCCGCGCCCACCGGCGTGGATCTGGCTTTTCACGACCCAGAGCGGTCCGGGCAGCGTGTCGACTGCCTTTTGAATGTCGTCGAGGGAGAGGACTGGTACGCCTTCGGCGACAGGCGCACCGAATGATTTCAGCACCGCTTTTGCCTGGTATTCGTGAATGTTCATATGGAATGCCCTGATGGTTGCGTCGTGTGCAGGAAGGCCGTGCGCCGCCCCGGTATTTGTGGGGGCTGTATAACAGGCTTATTCGTGCCGACAACTGGCTGAGTACGCGATACTGGATGCAGCCTTATGAGTCGACGTCCGGATTGCGCGGGTCGAGTTCCACCCCGGCCAGCGAGGTTGGTGTGACGGGACTCCATTCCTCCTGCTGGGCTTCGGTTGGCGCAGCCCGCTGGCGCACACGGATGACCATCAGTGCGGCCAATACCAGAAGCAGAACACCCGCCAGACCGAACAGACCGACGCGATCTGCAACGCGCATGGCGTAACCCGACATCAACGGACCGAGGATCGACCCGGCCGCCCAGACGAAGAGGAGTGTGGACATCACCTGCGGCACGCGGCCACTCGGCGTTCGGTCAATCGCGTGGGCAACACACAGGCCATAGAATGACAGGGCCCCCGCCCCCCAGACCGTGAGGACCGCGATGACGCCAATTTCACCCAGCGCGACGCCGAAAATGGCGATCAGCAGCGAGGCGATGCCCGACATGGTACACATGCCGGCAATCACGAGACGGCGCTCGATTCGGTCAGACAGGACGCCCGCCGGCCATTGCAGCACGAGGCCGCCCAGCCAGGCCGCCGCCCCGGCAATGGCGACCGCAGCCGTTCCGCCTCCGGCAAGATCGAAACGTTCGAAATAGACAGGCAGCAGGGCCAGTGTGCCGGTATTGATGACGCCCGCCAGGAAAACGCCGAAAACGGCTGCTGGCGCAATGCTGAACAATTCGGAGACGGGCATGGATTTCCGGTCAGGCGGCGGCGGTTCTTTCTGGCGCGTCAGGCAGACAGGTACGAGCGCGAGCGCGAGGAACAGGCCCGCCCAGGCATAGGCCCGGCTGTCGAGCGGCGACATGCCCGCCACAAAGAACGGGCCGAGCATGAGAGAGAGCTTGGCGCCGGTATGGTAGATTCCCATGACATTGCCGCGCGACTTGTCCGGCACGGCCTCACCCATCCAGCTTTCGATGCTGGTGAACATGTAGGCAAAGCAGATGCCCTGAACGATCCGTAGAAGGGCCCAGAAGGAGGCGTCATGCCAGAGCGACAAGGACAGAACAGCAACGGCGTTGACGGCGGAGGCGGCCGCAAACAGGCGGATATTGCCGACCTGGCCCAGCGCGCGCGGGGCTGTCCACGCCCCGATCATGTAGCCGGCCGCATTGAAGCCCGCGATCACACCGATCGTCTGCGGCCCTGCCCCCATGGATTCCAGCCCCAGCGGCGTGAGCATGCTGAGTAGCCCGCCGGCGATCTGAACGATCATCACGGACAGGATCAGGACAAAGACGTTACGCGTATCGGACATCAACTACCTGGGAACGTGAATAGCCGGTTATCCGGCGCACGTTGATTACTTGAACTTGACCGAAGTCTCACGAACCGTCGAACCATCATTGGCCTTGATAGACAAGGCAGCTGTGCCAGTTGTCCAGTCAATATCGATGGCACCGAAATTCTCTGGCGGATAGCCCTCGCCGAGCTGCGCACTATCCATCTCGGTCGTTTCATCCGCGAAAGAGACGTTGATCGACGATGCCGTCAGCTCGTAGGCCGGATAGGAGAGCACACCCTCCTTGCGGTAGAGGAACGCCATATGCCGGTCGCCCGAGACGAATACCACGCCGTTCGCGCCGGTCTCATTGATCAGGTTGTACAGTCGTTCCTGCTCCATTGGCAGGCGTGACCAGTCTTCCCAGCCATGCGCGTCAGTTGGAAGGACTTGAATCGACGATACGACCAGGCGGAGATCGGCTGGCTGCTGCAGCTGGTTTTCAAGCCAGGTCCATTGGTCAGTGCCCAGCATGTCCTGCTGGACGTCGGCGGAAGGGATATAACGCTCCTTGCCCTTCACACCCCATTCGTCGGTCGGCGTCAGGGGCGTACGGAAAAAGCGCGTGTCGAGCATGATCACCTGCGTACGCTGCCCCTCGGGGCCAAATGTGCGGGCGTAATACGTGCCCGGCCATGCGCCGACATCCTTTTTCTCGAGCCCCCAAAACCGCTCGTGAACCCGCTCTGCGAGACGCCGGAAGGGGAAGTCCTTGCCGCCATCATTGGCGCCCATGTCATGATCGTCCCAAGCCACCATCATCGGGTGGGCCGCGCGTACGGCCTGAAAGTCGGGTCGCGCAGCCAGATCACGAAAGCTCTCGCGCAGCTCATCGAGATCGGCCTGGTTGTTGACGTAATTCTTGCCGTCACGATCACCGCAAACATTGTCACCGATCATCAGGAACAGATCGGCCTTCTCCTTGGCGATTTCGTCCATGACGGGTGCGGTGGCCACTTCTTCGTCCAGGCAGGAAGCCACCAAAACGCGCGTGATAGGCTGATCTGCGGGAGGCAGCGAAAGCCCTGCAGGTGCCCGTGGATAGAAATCATCCGGAAGCGTCTTGTAATAGGCTTCCAGGGCATCTTCGGCACTGGAGGGCGCGCGGGTGATGCCGGGAATGGAAATCGGGCCGGGCGACTGACATGCAGCAAGCCCCATCAAGCCGATCAAAACGATTGCACGCATCATGTGTCCGCTCCCAATTTTGCCTCTTCCTGTATGTGTAGCGGGCTTCGGGACCGGCAGTAAGGGACGAATGGATCAAACGCCGAAGAAAATCGACCACATCATCCGGCCCGGCAGGAAGCTGAACAGGCCGGCAATGGCCATGCCGCCGACAAACATGCCGGTCATGTGTTTGCGGTGGGATTGGATGTCGTGACGGCGCGCGGCGGCAATACCCATGGGCAGCACAATGACGGACCAGGCCGAGATGGCGTGAATAAAGCTGAAATTGTTGCCATTCAATCCCACCAGGAAGAAGGATGAGATGGCGGTCAGGCTCATTGTCGCGACCCAGCCATAGCCGAGGACGCGGTGCATGGTGCGGCCTTTGACGCCCAAAAGCAGGACAGAACCGATACCAAAGGAGGCGACCGCGCCGAAAACATGGGCCTTCAGCACCCAGGGCGAGCGCAATAGCGGGGACACGTCGAAGCGGAAATGCAGGGGCGGATTACCTGAGGAGGCCAGGATGGAATAGCTGAGCGCCGCATAGGCCATGAGCGCGATGGCGATGATGAGGGTGTGCTGGCGGGCGCGGATGTGGGTACGCAGGGGGCGGGAAGCATGTGCGGTGAGTGTAGTGTCGGTCATGGGAAACTCCTGTCGGTCTGGCGTTGGCCCATAGGTGCCGCCTGCCCTGGCCCGCTGCCAGCGAGATTGCATGGAGTGACTGGAATCCTTCGCGAAATGCAGCCAGAACGGTTCACGAAGCGCGAAATGCAGGGGGCTTTTCGACCATGCGTGAACGATTGAGGCAGCTCCTGCGGCCCGCCGCCATACTGATTGGCCTTTCGGCCCTGTTCACCTGGTTCGGCGTGTATGATTTCAACGCGCCGGCCAGTTTGCGGTTTAGCATGTGGCTTGTGACCATGATCGCGGGTGGCGTGTCGGCGACCTGGATCATTCCCACTGTGTTCGAGAAACGGTTCGCGGAGCAGAATGTCGTCATTCAGGTGGCGCTGTCATCGGCGATTATCGCCCTGCCCGTGACGGCGTCACTGCTGGTATTTTTCATGCTGCTGGGTGGCCATGTGCAGCCCGGCGACGTGCCAAGCCAGTACCTGTATGTCTATGCGGTGTGCGTGGTGATGGTGACGGGGGGCATCATCGTCTCGCGGGCCAAGGCTGCCACGCCCCTGCTGGAGGCGGCGCAGGCGAAAGACGTGACTGCGCAATTCATGCAGCGGCTGCCCGTCAAATTCCGCACAGCGGCGCTGTGGGCCGTGTCATCCGAGGATCATTATCTTCGCGTCCATACCAGCCTCGGCGAGGAATTGATCCTGATGCGCCTGGCTGATGCCATGCGCGAACTGGACGGCACCGATGGCCTGCAAACGCACCGGTCGTGGTGGGTGGCGAAGGAGGGGGTGGCAGATGCGCGGCGCGAAGCCGGCAAGCTGTACCTTGTACTAAAGTCCGGCAAAGAAGCCCCCGTGTCCCGGACCTATCAGTCAGCCGTAAAGGATGCCGGCCTCAGCTAGAGGCCGAGACCCGGTGTCGGGCGTGTGTTCATGACAAGATGTTTGACGAATTCGACATGGTTGCGAAGCCGGTAGAGGTCGTCGGTATAGGATAGCGGCACGTCCAGCTCACCGATCTCGGCCTGAAGATCCTCCAGCTCATCAGTGATCGCCACGCGCTCTTCCTTGGTCGGCATCGAGCGACCGCGCGCTTCAAGGTCGCGCAGATCCTTGTACCAGATGTAGATCTTGCGCCGTACGCGCCAGCGGTAGATCGGCGGCGCGACCCGGACGAGGGGGAAAAGCAGGGTGAGCAGCGGAATGGCCAGGATCCATGCCCGATCAAGAAAATTGGCCACATCGAACGAGAAATAGCGGCGCAGGAAAGACGGCCCATTCTCATAGTATCGCACGACCTGGCGACTGACCGGCAGGTCTGTCGCATCGGCATCAGGGAAGGTTCCTGCACGGGCCAGGAGGCTGCCATCCTGGTGTATTGCGGAGGCAGCATCGACAAGCAGGGCCTCAATGGCCGGGTGCAGCGACTTGTCGACAACAAGCTGGGCCACCGGCGCGACCAGCGGAATATCGTGCGCAGGCAGGTCAGCGCCGATATCAACCACGCCGCGCAGCAGCGTCACGGCTGCGAGTGCCGGCTGGCGGCGCGACAGGGCTTCGGCCCGTTCAAAAGGCATCAGGGAAATGCCGGGCGCCCGCAGGAGGGTTTGCACATAAGGCGCGTCCGGCGAGGCCGCGAATGCGGCGGCATCAAGCTTTCCCTCGATCAGGGCGCCAGCTGCTGCCGTTCCCGACAGGCTGTTGCGCGACGTTTCAGGCCAGACGCCGTCAAATTCATCCTGCAATTCGATTCCGAGGAGGCGGCTGCCTGACCCGACCGGACCAATTGCCAACCGCTTGCCCCGCAACTGGCCATACTCGGTGGCGCCGACCTCATCGCGCACGAAAACCCAGAAGGGTTCATGGAAGAGGCCGCCAAGGGAGCGCAGTTTTTCGGCATCGCCGCGGGTTGCAAGCCCGCCCTGGACAAGCGCCACATCAACCTGACCTTCATCGAGAAGTCGAAGGTTTTCGACCGAGCCGGCTGTCTGGACAAGTTCAACCGAGATGTCTTCTTCTGCGAGAAGCCGTTGGTAGCGCTCGGCATAGGCATAATAGGCACCGCCGGGCGAACCGGCTGCAAACCTGATCGTCTTCGGAGGGGCCGGATCCATCAGCACCAGTGTAAGGACAAGCCCGCCGATCGCCACAAGGACGAGCGGCCAGTAGATTTTAAGGAAATCCTTTGCGGCCGTAACCATGCAGCGTCCCACCTTCTGTCAGATACGTCCCGGCTTCTGGTCTAGGCTGTCATGACTGCCGGATCAATCACATGCGCCCGCATGCCCTGAAAATGCCTTATACGCGCCGCGCATGGAACCTATTCCGTTTAGAAAGTGTTCATCAAGGATCTCACGCCCCATCTGGGGTGAAGGAAGACAGAAAGAGACCGCCATGAGTTATTCAAACGCGATTGCAAAAGCCGTAACGGTCGCCACGCTGGGCCTGTTCGCCACCGCCATGCTGATCATGGCCCTCGCCCCGTCTCCATCGCTTTTTGCCGGTTGAAAATTTTCTCGCTGCGGCGGGAACCAACCAGCGAGGATGCGCGTAAAGCTTTCAAGATGGCTGGCTTAAGTCCCTCCCGACTGAACCCTCCCTAGAGCCGGCCGTCTAAAAAGAGGCCCCGAAGCCGCGTCCCCCCACTTTGGCTTCGGGGTTTCTTTTCCCTTCTCCCAAAAATTTGTGTGTCAGGCCTTGTGGTAGGGCATGCCCGCCAGAATCGAGACTGCGCGATACACCTGTTCAGCCAGCATCGCCCGGACGAGCCTGTGCGGCCAGGTCTGCGCGCCGAACGCCATCGTGTCGGGCGCCGCGCGCCGGACGGCCTCGCCATACCCCTCCGCGCCGCCGATCAGGAACACAAGATCAGGCACACCCTGATCACGCAGCCGCGCGATCTGCCGGGCAAAGTCAGCCGACGGCGTATTGCGGCCAAACTCATCTAGCCGGATGACATTGGCGCCAGCCGGAATTTTGGCGAGGATACGCTCGGCTTCAGCATCGAGCCCGCCGCCACTGGCAACCTCAATCGCGTCTATGCCCCGAAAACCGAGGCTGCGGGCCACCGGCAGGGCCCGTTTGACGTATTCGTCAAACAGGTCGCGTTCGGCGCCTGATTTCAGGCGTCCGACAGACAGGATGGTTAGCCGCATTGGTGTTTAGTGCTGGGTGGCGCGGTGGGCGCTGGTATCCGACGCCCATATCTTTTCCAGATTGTAAAATTCGCGCACTTCCGGACGGAACAGGTGGACGATCACGTCGCCTGTATCGATAAGAACCCAGTCAGCATTCGGCATGCCCTCAACACTGGCCGGACGGCCCGTGAGCTTTTTCACCTGATGGGAAAGATGGTCTGCAAGCGCTGCGACATGTCGGCCGGAACGGCCTGACGCAATGATCATGAAATCGGCGAGGGATGATTTTCCGTCCAGGTCTATGAACAGAAGGTCTTCTGCCTTGTCATCCTCAAGGGCCTGGGCGAGAGCTTCGGCCACGGCACGGATGTCTTCAAGTGTGGCACTCTTTGCGGGCAGTGTCCGCGGGGCGCTGGAAGTCAGGGTCTCAATTCCTTCTGTTATATATCTTCAAATAGTACCACGCATGACGAGGCACAACCAGCCCAAACCCGCAGGGGCCTGCTCCCAGCCGGAATTGCAGTTTCAGTGGCGTTTTTCTTGGCCGCTGCCAGATTTTCGCCGTAAGTCTGGAACAGGATGATTCTTGCGGAGTTCCGGACCGCCTGCCTTTGGAGTGTTTGACATGACCCTGCGCTATGCCGCCGCCGCGCTGTTGCTCGCCATGCCATTAGGAGGCTGCGCTGTTGCAGCGGTGGGTGCGGCAGGTGCCGTTGGCCTTGCGGCCGCCAAGGACAAGTCGCTGGGCGAGTCAGTCGACGACACGACGACGTCAGGCGAGATCAAGGCGAAACTCCTGTCTGAAAGCTTCAACCGCTTCGCCGAAGTGGACGTGGAAGTGAATGACGGCCTGGTCCTGTTGTCCGGCCGTGTCGATGCGCCGACAGACCGGGTCGAGGCCGAAGGCATCGCATGGACCGCCGTTGGCGCGCATGACGTGGCCAATGAAATCAAGATAGAGCCCGCTGGCGGGTTTATCGCCAATGTGTCTGACGAGATCATTTCCGGTCGCGTGCGCGCCCGCCTGATCGGCTCGAGCACGGTAAAGAGCCTGAACTACAATATCGAAACCTATGACCGCATCGTCTACCTGATGGGCACCGCGCGCACGGCGGACGAATTGAAACGCGCCGCCCACGAAGCCAGCGTCGTTGCCGGCGTGAGGCAGGTCGTGTCCTATGTCCGCATCCGAGAGCCCGCCGTGGCAACACCGGCGCCGACAACGCAAGCGGCCCCCTCTTACAATCAGGCGCCCGATCCTACATATGGAACCGAGACCGATGCAGAACTGCTCGGCGTGAATTACTGACCGGTTCGGCGCGCCTCTAGTCCGCCTGCCCGGTTGCCAACGGGAGCGGGTATTTCATGACATTGCGAGTCGGGGTCCAGATGGATCCGCTGGAAGACGTCAAGATTGACGGCGATACGACCTTTGCACTGGCCGAGGTGGCGCAGGCGCGCGGCGCGGAACTGTTCGTCTACGGCCCGGACCACATGTCGTTCGAACAGGGCCGGGTGACGGCCTGGGCGCGGCCGGCAAAGGTCCAGCGCGTGAAGGAAACGCCGGGTATCTTCGGTGAGACGGTCAAGCTGGACCTCGCCAAGGATGTTGATGTCATCCTGATGCGTCAGGACCCGCCTTTTGACATGAATTATATCACGGCCTGTCACCTGCTGGAGATCATCTCGGGCGAGACATTGGTGGTCAATGATCCGGAAGGTGTTCGGTCCAGCCCGGAGAAAATCTTCCCGCTGCTGTATCCGGAGATCATGCCGCCGACGCTGGTATCGCGCGATATGCGGGACATCACCGACTTTCGCGCCCGCCACACGGACATCATCGTCAAGCCGCTTTACGGCCATGGCGGCGCCGGTGTGTTCCGCCTGAAGCAGGACGATTCCAACCTGGAATCCCTGCTGGAAATGTTCTTCACCCGCTCACGCGAGCCCGTCATGGTTCAAGGTTTCCTGCCGGCCGTCAGCGAGGGTGACAAGCGGATCATCCTGATCGACGGCGAGCCTGTGGGCGCCATCAATCGCCGCCCCCAATCGGGACAGGTGCGTTCAAACCTCGTCGTCGGCGGCACTGCCGAGAAATCCGATCTGAGCGATGCCGACCGCAAGATCTGCGACGTGATCGGCCCGGAACTGCAACGACGCGGGCTGATCCTGACCGGAATCGATGTGATTGGCGGGCGCCTGACAGAGGTCAATGTTACCTCACCGACCGGCGTTCAGGCGATCAAGGCGCTCTCCGGCATTGATAGTGCCGCCATTTTCTGGGACGTTGTGCAACAGAAGCTTGCGGACCGCTGATGGCCGCTGCAAGATCAGGTGCATGAATATGAAATCGATCACTGCTTTCGCCCTCGCTTCAGTTGCCTTTGCAGGCGTCGCCTGCTCACAGGCCACGGAAACCAAGACCACCGAAGTCCAGACGGTTTCAGCTGATGAAGGTGCGTCGGGCACGTTCAACCTGTCGCTTCCGAGCACGACAGAGACGACCGGTGCCTCAAGCGGTGGCTTGAACCTGAATATTGGCGGTGGTTCCGACGAAACCCGCCTGATCGGTTCCGGCACCTTTGGCGGCGCCGATTTCGGTAGTGACCCGGCAGTCGATCTCAACCTGGATCTCGAGGATGACGTCCCGGCGCTGGGCACGGTTCCGGCTGGCGAGAGCGCCGCCCCAGAGGATGACATCATCCGCCTCACCCCCAAGAAATAGGAAATCCGCCCGGTCCGGGCCGTTTTTCTACTTTTTCAGCGATAACTTGCAGTTCTCGCCGACGGATTAGCGCCGTTCGGGCGTTTTATCTGGCAGGTGCGTTGCAACGCTCCAAATAAAGTTCGCATTCGTCCAGTCCGCGCCAGCGTGGGTCGGCCGGATCAGTATTGGACCCGAGAGCGAGAGCACAACATTGACCCGCAAGATCGACAAAAGACTGGTTTACAGCCTTGGCGCACTGGTGGCTCTGGTCGCCTTTTGGGCCCTGTTCCTGCGCGGGAACGGCGAGGCAAAGCCCGGCGACTTCACCCTTGAAACCAACGCTGTTGAGCGCGGCGATGTTGCCCGACTGGTGACAGCGTCCGGCGCTGTACGCGCACTGACCACCGTGGAAGTCGGCTCGCAGGTTTCAGGGCAAATCATTGCGTTGAACGCCGACTTCAATTCCGAAGTGAAGGAAGGCGACATCATCGCCCGGATCGACCCTCAGACATTTGAAAGCCGCGTGGCTTCAGCACAGGCCGACATTGCCAGTGCAAGAGCCAGTCTTGACGTCCAGCGAGCCAATATCGCATCGGCTGAGGCAAGCTTCGCCCAGTCCGAGAAAGACTACAATCGTGTAAAGGCGCTGTACGACCAGGACGCCATTGCGCAATCATCGCTGGAAGACGCCGAACGGTCCCTGGCCGTCGCCAAGGCTTCGCTTGACGTATCGCGCGCACAGCTGCGATCGTCGCAAGCAACGCTGAGCCAGCGTCAGGCCTCGCTCCAGTCGGCGCAGCTCGACCTGGACCGCACGATCATCCGCTCGCCCATCGACGGCGTCGTCATTGAGCGATCAGTCGATGTCGGACAGACGGTTGCAGCCTCGTTCTCGGCGCCCATCCTTTTCCAGATTGCGCAGAATCTTGAAGACATCCGTATCGATGCGGCCGTGGTGGAATCCGATATTGGCGGGATTGATGCCGGAGACCCGGCCACGTTCAAGGTGGACGCCTATCCGAACGAAACATTCACGGGCAAGGTAGAGCAGGTGCGGCTCGCGTCTGAAACCCTGTCAAACGTCGTGACCTACACGGTCGTCATTGCCGCTGAGAACCGGTCTGGTCGCCTGCTGCCGGGCATGACCGCCAATGTCGAGATCACGGCCGAACAGCGCGAAGGCGTGCTGCGCCTGGCTGAATCGGCCATTCGGTTTCGCCCGCCAAGCGAGGGCGTCACCATTGCCTCGTCCGATGCTGACGGCGAAACGCAAGAACGGCGTGGCGGTCAGCGGGATGGCGCGCGTGGATCGCCTGGCCAGGCGATGCTGGCAGGTCTCGATCTTGATGCCGAGCGCAAGACCAAGATCGAGACGGAAATGCAGGCCGAGATGGACAAGGTGCGCGAGAGCATGGGCGACGCCGGCGCCACATTCGACCGGGCCGGCATGCGCGCACGCATTCAGTCACGCATGGACAAAGTGTTGCGTGACAATCTGAGCCGCGAAGAGCTCGCGGTGGTTCAGAAAACCATCAATGAACGCGTGGCCCAGCGCCGTGTGGAGCTCTACCAGCCTGTCGGCGACGGCACGCTGAAAACCGCAACTGTCTCAGTCGGGCTGTCGGACGGGCAGAATGTCGAAATTCTGCGCGGCGCAGAAGAAGGCGACACGTTTGTCACCCGCCTGACCTTTGCGGCGACGGGCAAATAGGCATGCAGAGCACTGCGGCCCCCATCATTACGTGCCGGGACCTGACCAAGGTTTACCGCATGGGTACGCAGGATGTTTATGCCCTGCGCGGTGTAAACCTCGATTTCGCTGAAGGCGAGATGACCGCCATCATGGGGCCGTCAGGCTCTGGCAAGTCGACCCTGATGAACCTGATAGGCGCGCTGGACGTGCCGACCAGTGGAGAGCTGACGATCAAGGGGCGCGCGCTTTCAAAACTCAATCGCGATGAATTGGCAGACCTCAGAAACGAGACCATCGGCTTCGTCTTTCAGCAGTTCAATCTGCTTCACCGCGCCAGCGCGCTGGCCAATGTGAAACTGCCCCTGCTCTATTCGCGCACACCAGTCGACGATGCGGCGGCGCGCGCACGCGAATGCCTGGAAATGGTCGGACTGGGTGACCGGATGGATCACCGGCCGATGCAATTGTCGGGTGGCCAGCAGCAGCGTGTGGCGATTGCCCGCGCGCTGGCAGGCCGCCCTTCCATCCTACTGGCTGACGAGCCGACCGGCGCACTGGATACCAAGACGTCGGAAGAGATCATGGAATTGCTGACGGGTCTCGCATCGGACGGCATTACGGTCATTCTGGTGACGCACGAGACCGAAGTCGCAGACTATGCGACCCGCAAGATCCATTTCCGCGACGGGCAGGTCGAGCGGGATGAAAGGAAAAGCGTATGAAAATCGGTGTCGCACTCCGCTCTGCCCTTGAAGCATTGATCGCCAACCCGCTGCGCAGCTTTCTTACCATGCTGGGCATCATGATCGGCGTCGCCTCGGTGATGGCGATGATGGCGATCAGCGAAGGCGCCGCCAAACAGGTGGATGACCAGATCGCCAGTCTCGGCGCCAGCAACCTGACCATCTATCCGGGCGCATCGCGCCGCGGCCCCCGCTCAGGCGGGGCATCATCAGACCAACCCTTCACCGATGCCGACATTGATCTGATCCGGCAGGAATCCTTTGTCACTGCTGTTGCGGCCCGCAATTCCGGCTCTGTCACGCTCATTTCGGGGCAGGACAATTGGTCAACCAGTCTGTACGGGACCAATACCGACTATTTCATCACGCAATCCCTGAATACAGCCGAGGGCCGCTTCTTCGATGATCGCGAAGTAAGTTCAGGGGCCGCTGTCGCCCTGATTGGCAAGACCGTGGCAGACAGCCTGTTCGAAGGTACCAACCCGGTCGGGCAAACCATTCGCGCGAACAATGTACCACTGGAAATCATTGGCGTACTGGAATCGCGCGGCGCGTCTGCCGGCCCCGGCGGCGACCGTGACGACGTAATCATCGTTCCCATCAACACAGCCCGCAACCGGATCACCGGCGGTAACCCGACGGTCGCCAAATATGTGACCGGCATGGAGGTCGGCATCGCCGATGGCTACGATATGACCGACGCGCAGGAGCAGCTGGAAGCACGGCTGCGGGAGATCCGGCGTATTGCGCCCGGCGGCACAGACGATTTCCGCGTGTTCAACATTGCCGACTTCATTCGCGCCCGGTCGAGCACGCAGGCGACGTTCGGCGTACTGCTCGCCTTCACAGCGGCCGTGTCCCTGATTGTGGGCGGCGTAGGCGTGATGAACATCATGCTGGTGTCGGTGACCGAACGCACACGGGAGATCGGCCTGCGTATGGCGATCGGGGCGCGCGGCATTGATATTCTCGGCCAGTTCCTTGCCGAGGCGCTGGCGCTGTGCCTTGTCGGCGGGTTGATCGGCTCTGCCCTTGGTGTGGGCGCTGCTGAGCTTGCTGCGAAAATGGGGGAGTTTCCTGTTGAGATTTCCCCGCGTATTGCGATCATAGCCATTGGCGCATCAGCGCTGATCGGCCTGTTCTTCGGATTCTTTCCCGCGCGACGCGCGGCGAGGCTCAACCCCATCGAGGCACTTCGACATGAATAAGCTATCCCCTGCCCTTGCGCTTGCCTTAGTGACCCTCTTCGCCCCTGCGTGCACGACGACAGAAAAGACGGCGGCACCGGCCAGCCTGATTGCGCAGGAAACCGGGGCGCTGAACGCGCCGGACGCATGGGCTTTCGGGCCGGAAGTGGATGGCGTCGTGGCCGATACATGGGCCGGGGTCATCAGCGATGACGCGCTGCTGGCGCTGATGGAAGAGGCCCTCGCGGCCAATCCGAGCCTGCGCGCAAGCGCCGAAAGTGTGCGGCGCTCTGAAGCCTTCCTGCGCCAGTCCCGATCCGGACTGCTGCCAAGTGTCGGCGCCAGCGCAGGCGCGACAGGCTCCTCTGATCTCGAAGAATTCGACCTGACAGAACGCTACTCGGCGAGTCTGGATGCGAGTTGGGAGGCTGACCTCTGGGGCGCCATACGCTCTGACATCCTTGCCTCGGAATATGACCTGCAAAGTGCTCAGGCAGTTTATCGCGCCAGCCGTGAATCGCTCGCGGCCAGTGTTGCCAGAGCCTACGTGTTCGCCATTGATGCGCGCCATCAGGTGGACCTGGCGCGCGCAACCCTGACGGCACAGGAAGAAACCCTGCGCATCGTCAATGTCCGTTATGATCTGGGGGCGGCCGATCGCCGCGAACAAGTGCTCGCTGAATCCGACGTGGCAAGCGCCCGTGACTCGCTGGAGCTGGCTCTGGCCTCGCAGCGCAGCGCTATCCGGGCGATGGAAGTTTTGCTGGGCCGCTATCCGAACGGCACGATGACAGTGCCCGACGCCCTGCCGGTGGTCGTCGACGTGGTGCTGGCGGGACAGCCAGCCGACCTGCTGCGGCGTCGACCGGATGTACTGTCTGCCGAAGCGAATGTACGCGCAGCCTTTGCCAATACCGCCTTGACCAAGGCCAGCCGCTGGCCGAGCCTCTCCCTGTCGGGCGGGATTTCCAGCGCCACGAGCGAAATCGGTGACGTGCTGGACCCGGCCGCCCTTGCCCTCTCGCTGGGTCTGCGCCTTGCCGACACATTGTTTGATGGTGGCCTGACGGATGCCCGGATCGAAGCGGCTGAAGCCAGCGGCCAGATCGCACTCGCCAATTACGGATCCGCCGTGCTGGACGCGTATGCCGATGTCGAAGGGCGCCTGGACGATGTCGAGACCTTGCGCAACCGGTCTGCTTTCGTGGAGACGGCAGCCGCGAATGCCCGCGAGACGCTCCAGCTTGCTGAAATCCAGTACAAGGAAGGCGCCATTGACCTGCTGGACGTTCTGACATTCCGCCAACGCAGTTTCCAGGCAGACCGCACCCTACTGTCGCTGCGGCGTTCAGAAATCGAATCGCGAATCACGCTTTATCTCGCGCTGGGCGGAGCCATCGAATAGACGCTCAAACACAAAAAATGTCCCCGTCGGGAGCGATTTGAATGTTTTTTTGCAGTCAAATTCCCCGTCGGAGCGCTTTTTCGGTAAAAACACCTGCTCAAACGCCTTGTTTCACATAACATATACAGAGTAGTGGGTTTTATTATGTTGAAATCAAAAACCACCGGTGGCCACGACGCCCGAAAGCCAACAGACGCAGATCGCTTCGTTGGTCAGCAATTGCGACAAGGGCGCCGCGAGATGGGGCTGACCCAGGATGGGCTCGCCCAGCTGCTCGGTGTGACCTTCCAGCAGATCCAGAAATACGAAGCCGGTCACAGCCGTATGTCTGCGGGGCGTCTGCGTGAAGTGGCTATTGCGCTGAAAAAACCGATCAGCTATTTCTACGAGCCGTTCGAGCCGATGGGAAAGAAATCACAGATCGCCGAAACGCGCCTGAAAGTGAAAGACCTGCGGCGCGATGCGAAAAAGCTGATCGACCAGATCGGTGATGCAGACGACCTGCAGGCTGCGGTTCGGCTTCTGCAAGCTCTCGAAATCAGCAAATAGATCGCTGAACCTCAGCGCGTGGTTGCCACGTCCGTTCCGGTCGCGCTAAGGCGTGTTTCAAGCAACCACCGGTGCGCCGCCGCAAAGGCCGCGCCGAGATGCGTTTCCAGCTCAATCGATGTCTCAGGGTCCGTCACACCGGAATCGCCCACCAACTGAATCGTGCGAGCCAGTCGGTCAACTGTCTTGCTCGCCACATCCAGCTCAAGCCGAAGCTGTGCAGGCGAAATTGCCATTGTGTTCCGATTTGCCGACCTTCCGGTCATGTTGGTGCCCTCCGGTATTTGTTCCATCCCCCATGCCAAAGCGCCCTTGTGTTCGCTTATTCCGGACAGACGTTTCAGGTCCACCGCTGGCACCTCGTGTATAAACGCCATTTCAGGCAGGATACGTATCCTCCATTTGGGGGATATCTACACGTTTTCTTCTTCTACTTTAAGGCGATACAAGATGTCTAGTGCCTCGCGGGGGGTCAGGGAATCTGGATCAACATCCGCAAGTATCTGCATGATCCTGAGCGTGGCCGAATCTGTCTCATCGGCACTGAAAGGCATTTCGGGCTCTGCGACGGTGGCAAAAAGCGGGAGGCTTTCGGCCGCTTTGGGATCGGCCTCAAGGCGCTTCAGGATTTGTGACGCCCGCGCAACCGCCCGTTTTGGCAGGCCCGCAAGGCGCGCAACTTGAACGCCATATGACCGGTCAGCAGGCCCCGGCTGGACCTCATGCAGGAAGACCAGGTCATTCTTCCACTCGCGCGCGCGCAGGGAGGCGTTGGCAGCCGAGGGAAGATCCTCAGCCAATTGCGTCAGCTCGTGATAGTGGGTCGCGAACAGAGCGCGGCACGCGTTGACGCCGTGCAGGTGTTCAACGGCCGCCCAGGCAATGGCGAGGCCGTCATAAGTCGACGTGCCGCGACCAACTTCATCGAGGATCACGAAACTGTCCGGGGTGGCCTGGGTAAGGATCGCCGCTGTTTCCACCATTTCAACCATGAAGGTTGACCTGCCGCGCGCCAGATCGTCAGACGCGCCGACACGCGAAAACACGCGGTCGGCAAGGCCGAGCGTGAGCGAGCGGGCCGGAACGAAGCAACCCGCCTGAGCCATGATGACCGCGAGCGCCGCCTGACGCAGATAGGTCGACTTGCCCGCCATGTTCGGGCCGGTGACCAGAAGGAGCCGCGAGCCCCCTTCCCCGCCCGCATCAAGGTGAAGATCATTTGCGGTGAAGCCCTTGCCATCACGCTTCAAGGCCGTTTCGACCACCGGGTGGCGCAGGCCCACGGCTGAAAAGCAGGGTGTGTCGGCGAGGCTAGGCCGGACAGCGTCGCACTCAATGGCCCAGGCCGCATTTGCCGCAGCGACGTCAAGTTCGGCAATCGCCCGCGCTGATTGCGCAAGCGCCTCATTGAGACTTTCAACCCGGCCGCACAAGGCGGCGAAAAGTTCGCCCTCGCGCGCCTTCGCTTCTTCTTCGGCGCGGGATATGCGCCCGGCAAGATCTGACAGTTCGCGTGTCGAGAAGCGGATATTGCCCGCAAGGGTCTGACGGTGGATGAAGGTTTCCGACAGAGGCGGCGCCATCAGGGCGTCACCGTGGCGGGCAGGCACATCAATGAAATAGCCAAGCACATTATTGAACTTGATTTTCAGTGCCGTGATACCCGTCTCGTCGGAATAACGAGCCTGCAGTTCGGCGATAATGCGCCGGCTGTCATCGCGCAGGGCCCGCGCCTCATCCAATGCCTTGTCCCAGCCGGGCGCAATGAACCCACCATCGCGGGCCAGCATCGGCAAGCTGTCGTTCAGAGCGCGCAGCAAGTCTGCGGCCAGAACCTGAAGCTCGGGAGAATTGGCCAACAAGAGCACCTGCGTCGTGTTTTGTATCCGGACAGGCACACCGCCCTCGATCTTGACGAGGCCGTGCGCGGCGGCATCGCCTGCCTCAAGAGCCAGACCAATCGCCTGCAGATCGCGCGGGCCGCCGCGCAGAAGCCGCAACCGTGTGCGCGCCCGCTCAAGATCAGGCGCCGCTTTCAGGCGGCTGCGCAGTTCGCCCAGAATGTCCGGTTCAGCCACCAGCCATGCGACAGCCTCAAGGCGGGATTCGATTTCATCGCGATCCAGAGATGGCCGCGACAAGTGGCTGGCCAGCAGTCGGGCGCCGGGCGCGGTAACAGTGCGGTCGATCGTGCCGAGCAGGGATCCGTCGCGCGAGCCGTTCATCGCGCGATCAATTTCCAGGCTGGCGCGTGTAGCGTGGTCAATGGCGAGATGCCCGCTGGCAGGAGGACGCTGAGGCGGGTCGAGGCGAATGTCGGCGCCGGCCTGTGTCAGCAGGACATAGTCGAGGAGCAGGCCGATGGCAGACAGCTCAGCCTTGGAGAAATCGCCGAACGCTTCCAGCGCAGCTACTTCAAAGGTCTGCTTCAACAGGGCCTCGCCCGATTTTGGCGTCGCGGACCGTGCCGGTCGTTCGGTGACAGGTGCACTTGAAGCGGCGAGCACAGCGGCCATGAGCGGGCGGTCGAGATCAGCGCTGCTGACGAGCAACTCATTCAGGGGCCAGCCCAGCAAGGCATCTGCTAGCGCGCCCGGCTGAACAGGTGCCACATCGAAACGTCCGGTCGAGACATCGCAGACCGCGATGGCCGCGTCGGCGCCGCCATTCGCCAGGGCGACGGCAGCCAGCGCCTGCCCCTGCCGCGCCGGAAGCAACGAGTCCTCGGTCAGCGTACCGGGCGTGACGATCCGGACGATGTCCCGATTGACGATGGATTTGGAACCACGTTTCCTGGCTTCCGCCGGGCTCTCGGTCTGCTCGCAAACGGCGACGCGCGCGCCGGACTTGATGAGCCGGGCAAGGTACCCCTCGGCCGCATGATACGGCACGCCCGCCATCGGGATGGGTTTGCCGCCATATTCACCCCGTGCCGTGAGCGTGATGTCGAGGATACGGGCTGCCTCAACCGCATCCTCGAAGAACAGCTCGTAGAAATCTCCCATCCGGAAGAACAGCAGCGCTTCCGGATGCCGAGCTTTGATTCCCAAGTATTGCACCATGAACGGCGATGGCTCGCGGGATTTTGCGGCAGCAGGTTTCAAGGGAATCGTGGTGTCGGGCATGGTGGCGGACGCTAACGCTTCGCCATGAGATTCGCAAAGCGTTCGCACCGCGGACGGTCATGAAATAGTCCAAAAGCGCGACGACATGGACCATATTTGCGGTTGGCACACTCGGCAGCGAGGCCTAGGGTTGACCGCTAGCCGCCTTTTCACCTGTTAGCACTGGACTACCCCTTCCATGACAACCAAGCGCCCCAGCTTCACCGACCAGGAAGCTCTCGATTTCCATTCAAAACCGACGCCGGGAAAGATATCCATGGCGCCGACCAAACCGATGGGCACCCAGCGTGATCTTTCATTGGCCTACAGCCCGGGCGTGGCCATTCCTGTGCTCGCGATCGCTGAGGACGCGGACAAAGCGTATGACTACACGTCGAAGGGCAACATGGTTGCGGTGATTTCGAACGGTACCGCGATCCTTGGTCTCGGCAACCTCGGTCACATGGCGTCAAAACCCGTGATGGAGGGCAAGTCTGTCCTGTTCAAACGCTTTGCCGATATCGACAGTATCGATGTTGAAGTGAACACGACGGACGTGGACGACTTCATCCGCACCGTTCGCAATATCGGCGATACGTGGGGCGGCATCAATCTGGAAGACATCGGTTCGCCCGATTGCTTCATCATCGAAAGCCGCCTGCGCGAAGAACTCGACATTCCCGTTTTCCATGACGACCAGCATGGCACCGCCATCATCGCCGCCGCAGGCATCATCAATGCCTGCGATATCACCGGCCGCAAACTGAAGGACCTGACCGTGGCCGTTTCCGGCGCGGGAGCGGCTGGCCTGTCTGTTGCCGGCCTGATCCGGCACCTTGGCGTGAAGGCCGAGAACATCCTGATGTGCGACTCCACGGGCGTTGTCTACGAAGGCCGCACTGAACGTATGGACCAGTTCAAATCGGCCTTTGCCGTGAAGACGTCCAAGCGTACGCTGACCGAAGCCATGGTGGGTGTCGACTGTCTGCTGGGCCTGTCGGCCAAGGGCGCTGTCTCGAAAGAGATGGTCAAATCCATGGCCAAGAACCCGATCATCTTCGCCATGGCCAACCCTGACCCTGAGATCACGCCGGAAGACATCAAGTCCGTCCGCGACGATGCCATCATTGCCACTGGCCGGTCGGATTATCCCAACCAGGTCAACAACGTGTTGGGTTTCCCGTACATTTTCCGCGGGGCACTGGACGTGCGCGCGCGTAGCATCAACGAAGAAATGAAAGTTGCCTGCGCCAAGGCGCTGGCTGAGTTGGCGCGCGAGGACGTGCCTGATGAAGTCGCCGCGGCCTATCACGGCGCGCGTCCAAGTTTTGGCCGGGAATACATCATCCCGTCACCGTTTGATCCGCGGCTCATCAGCTTCATTCCGCCTTTCGTGGCACAGGCCGCGATGGACACTGGCGTCGCGCGCAAGCCGATCGCCGACATGGACGCCTATCGCAACTCGCTGAAACGCCGCGCCGACCCGTCGGCGGCCTTCCTGGAAGGCGTCCAGGCACGCGCCAAGGATGTGCAGCGCCGCATCGTGTTTGCAGAAGGCGAAGAGCCTGCCGTGGTTCGCGCCGCGTTCAGCTTCAAGAATCAAGGCCTTGGCCAACCGATCCTGATCGGACGGGAAGCCCAGGTCGAACGCACGATGGAACAGATGGGTGTGCCTGCCGGCTCGCTGGACATCATCAATGCGCGCCTGTCCGACAATAACCCGGTCTATACTGACCTGCTCTACGCGCGCCTGCAGCGCGAAGGGTACCTGAAGCGCGATGTGCAGCGACTGGTGAACCAGGACCGCAACATCTTCGGCTGCTGCATGCTGAAGAATGGCGATGCCGACGGCATGGTTACGGGTGTGACCCGGAATTATGACGTTGCGCTGAATGATGCCCTTCTGGTGCTGGATGCCCTGCCAAATAAGGCCCTGATCGGCATGTCCATGGTGATCAACCGTGGCCGGACAGTGTTTATCGCCGATACGAGCGTTACCGAACTGCCGCAAGGCGAGGATCTGGCAAACATTGCACTCGAAGCTGCGGCTGCCGTGCGCGCCATGGGTTTCACACCGCGTGTAGCCTTCCTGTCCTATTCCACCTTCGGCAACCCGATGGGCGAACGCGGAGAGAAAGTGCGCGAGGCAGTTTCGATCCTGGACGAAATGGCCGATATCGATTTTGAATACGAAGGCGACATGAACGCGGATATTGCGCTCAATCCGGGTCATTCGCTGCTCTACCCGTTCTCGCGCCTGACCGGCCCCGCCAATGTGCTGGTGATGCCGGCCATCCACGCCGCATCGATCTCTACCAAACTGCTGGAATCCATGAGCCGCGCAACAGTGATTGGACCCATGCTGCTGGGCCTCGAAAAACCGGTGCAGATTGCATCGCTCGGCGCGACGGTTGGAGACATCGTGAACCTTGCCACCATCGCGGCCTATGATGTCGACCGCGTACATGGCGACTGATACCGCCTAGTCATCCTGTTCCAGAACCAGGCTCGTGGACCCGCTTGTGTCGCGAGCCTGGCGGATCCATTCAAGGATCGACAGGATGACGGCGACGCCGCCCAGCCAGAATGTGATCATGAAGACGCTGTAATAGCCCTGACGCTCAATAATCTCGCCGAGCCAGGGCCGGCCCAACGTGCCGATCAGCATGGTTAGCGAGGCCAGCAAAGCATACTGCACGGCAGCGAAGCGCGGATTCACCACCGATGTCAGGTAAGCGGTAATCGCAACAAGGGCGAAGCCGCCGGCAATGTTTTCGGCGAAGATCGTGACCATGAGGCGCGCCATGCGTTGCCCCTGATCGGCCGCCACAACATCCGGAGAGAGTTTCGCCGCCCAGTCTGCCAAGGCGCTGAGCGGTGGCCCGAGACGGGAAAGTTCAAGGAAGGCATCGAGCACAACGGCGCCTGCAGCGAGGTCTGCATAGAGGAGATTGGTGGCAGCGGCGACGATGCCGCCGACGAAAAAGACGGGCATCCGGCCGAGCACCGCGATTAGAACAGCGCCGAGCAAAGAGCCGAGAATCGTGGCGACAACGCCAAAGAATTTCGACGCGATGGCCACATCATCAAGCGAATGGCCGAGCGCGCCAAATTGGTCGCCCAGATAGAATGGGTAGGCGAAGGCGCCCCAGACAGCATCGGTGAAACGGTAGGTCAGCGCTAAGAGAAGCACGAGAACCGCGCCCCATTTGAGGCGCGATATCAGCTCCATAAGCGGATCGAAAATCGCCCGGAACAGGTTGCGAAGCACTGATTCTGCCCGGGTTTCATTTGCGATGTGCGCGGGCGTATCTGCGGCTTTCGCGCCAAAGCGGAAAACAAGGATGGCCGAAACCAGCGCAGGCACCAGTACGGTCAGGCCGACGATCCACGGCCCTTCGGTGCGAACGAATGTACCACCCGATGGCGGTGTCGCGGAAAACAGGGATTGCATCACGAAGACGAGGATCATTGCAAAGCCGATAAGCCACCCGATGGCCACGACCGTGACAGCTGGCGTTGCGATACGTCGCGGCAGGCTTGGCAGGAAAGAAAGACGGTCAGCATTTGGCTTTTTCGAACTGGCCGGTTCGGGCGCGATGATGCTGCCGATCATAGACAGAGCCAGAACAAACGCCACCATCAGGAATGTGGCCGTCCACCCCGCCCGCGCCGCAACGAGCAAGGCGATGAAGCCGGAGATGAAGCCTGCTGACTTGTAGCCGAACTGGTAGAGGGCCGACATCAGGTCCTTGTCTTCATCGGACCGGGCCACTTCGATGCGCCACGCATCCAGCACGATGTCATGCGTCGGTGATATCAGCGCGATGGCGAGGGCAATGAGCGCAACGAGACCAATATTCTCCGATGGGTTCGTGAACGCGAAGATACAGATCAGGACGACCATAATGGCCTGGAACAGGAGCAACCATGAGCGACGCCCGCCGAGGAAGCCGGTGATCGGTGCGGGGTGAGCTGTCTGGAAGATCGGCGCCCAGAGATATTTGAAGGAATAGCCGAGCGTCAGCAGCGACAATGTGCCAATCGTCGACGGGGTAATGCCGAGCTTGGTCAGCCATGCGTTCAGCAGGCCGAGCGTGACGCCCATTGGCAGACCCGCGGCAAAAGCGAACAGCGCCATGGCGGCCATGCGGCGGTCCTGAAGGGCTTTCAGGGCCCGTACAGCGCGGGGCGGCGGCTTCAATGTTTCGGGAGGAAGCGCCGACTGGCTCATGCAACGCCTGCCGAAGGCAGGCCATTGCCCGACCAGCGAAGCGCCAGGCTGCGAAGCGCTTCAGCGTCCAGCGGTTTCGCCGCCACACCGTCGGCACCCGCCGCAATCGCCTGGCGTTCGATATCCGGATTGATCTCGGCCGATACAGCAATGATCGGCGTGCGAGAGCCACCCGCACGCAAGCGGCGCATGGCTTCAAAACCGTCCATGACCGGCATGCGCAGGTCCATGAGGATGAGAACGGGATTCATCGCTTCTGCGGCCTCCAGTGCTTCGCTGCCGGTTGACGCCACAGTGACGGTAAATCCCGTCGATTCCAAGGCGCGGCGTGCAATCAGCGCATTCACAGGGTTATCATCCGCAATCAGCACATGACCCACGCCGGTTTCGAGCTCGGGTTCATCTGACGCCTCCCCTCCGGAACGAACAAGGAAAATGCGCTCCGCCAGCGAAGATGTTCGCAATGGGCGCACCAGCCAGCCCACACACCCCAGCATCCGGAAGCGCGGCAGCGCGCCGCGATCTTCCGGTCGCAGAACGATAATGGCCGGTGCCAGTTTCGCATAAGCTTTGACTGTCGCTTCGGGCAGATCGGCACCGATCAGCAGGACATCAACCCCGTCCGGCAGTTTTCCGCGTGAGGGATCGACCAGAATTGGGGTGGCTGCCGCATGTTCCAGGGCAGCGGCGATGGAAAGGCAAGTAACAGCAGGCAAACCAAGCAAACCGACCTTGCCGCCAAGAATGGTTTCATCATGGCTGGGATCCTGATCGGAGCGGGAGACTGGCAGGAAGACCGAGAATGAGGCGCCGAAGCCTGGTGTGCTGACGACGTTGATCCTGCCATCGAGCAGATCGGTGAGACGTTTCACGATCGCAAGGCCGAGCCCGACACCGCCATCCTTGTAAGCGTCTCCCGCACCCACCTGACGGAAGGCGTCAAACAAACGGTCGAGATCATCCGGCGCGATGCCCGGACCGGTATCAATGATACGGAATTCGAGACCGTCATCGCGCGCAGAAATATCCAGAAGCACGCCACCTGTTTGTGTGAATTTCAGCGCGTTTCCAACCAGATTGAAGAGAATCTGGCGAATGCGGCCCGCATCACCCGAATGCGTCGGCATGGGCAGCTGCGATGTGCGGACAGCCAGGTCGAGGCCGCTCGCGTGCGCACGGGGGCTGAGCAGTTCAACCACTTCTCGGCCAAGACGGACTGGGCAGAAGCTCTCGGTTTCAAGCTCGACGGCCGACGCATCGAGGCGGGCGTAATCGAGCACATTGTTCAGCAGATCGAGCAGGCGCGCGCCACTTTGGCGGATCGCCTCGGCATATTCGCGTTGCGCGGGTTCAAGACTGGTTTCCAGCAGAAGAGAAACCGTTCCGAGAATGCCATTGAGCGGCGTGCGAATCTCATGGCTGGCGGTCGCCAGGAAGGCATCTTCCGGCGATGAGTTGCTTTTGGGTGTGTCGGGCGTGTCTGTCATGTCTCAGCAAGACTAGGCCCAAGGCTTTAGCATTGGTTTAATGACCTGCGCCGGAGTCCTAACGGGCGAGCGCGCCCGCATGGACCCCTTCAGCCTGCCCCGGAGCGCGGCGGCGATAGGTCAGCGCCTCAGCAATATGCAGCCGGCGAACGCCGCCCGCGCCATCAAGGTCGGCCATCGTCCGCGCGACTTTTCCCTTATCCCCTTCAGCGGGAAAAGCGTTCACACCGGGTAACGAACAAAGGAAGGACAAAATCCTAGCGTGTTCGCGTCAGGCGACGACTGTTGGCTGTCCCGTTATCGCTTCGACCGCGGCATCGAGAACTTCGAGACCGGCGCCTTGTTTAGGAGCACGCTCTGACAAAATGCGGCGCCAGGTGCGGGCGCCGGGCTGGCCGTTGAACAGGCCGAGCATGTGGCGGGTCATCGCATGCAGGCCGACGCCTTCATCCAGGCGCTCTGCCATATACGGACGATAGGCAATAATCGCCTCATGCGGTGAAACCGTCATCGCCCCTTCCCCGCCTAAGGCCGCGTCAACGCCGCCGAGGAGAGACGGGTTCTGGTACGCCGCCCGGCCCAGCATGACACCATCGAACGTTTCGAGATGATCGCGGCATTCCTCGATCGTCGTGATGCCACCATTCAGCATGATCGACAGTTCAGGACGCTCCGCTTTAAGGTCCGCAACGAGCCCGTAATCGAGCGGCGGAACTTCTCGGTTCTCCTTCGGGCTGAGGCCTTTCAGCCAAGCCTTGCGGGCATGAACCGTGAAGCTGTTGCAGCCCGCCGCAGCGACCTTGTCGATAAAGGTGAAGAGGGTTTCGCGGGCTGGCAGGTCATCAATGGCGATGCGGCACTTCACGGTGATTGGCAGGTCCGTTACATTGCCCATGGCCAAGACGCACGTGGCGACAAGGTCCGGTTCGGCCATGAGGCAAGCGCCGAAGGAGCCCGACTGGACACGGCTGGACGGGCACCCGCAGTTCAGGTTGATTTCCTTATAGTCCCATTCCGCTCCTATCGCGGTGGCCTTTGCCAGCTTGTCCGGATCGGAACCTCCAAGCTGGAGTGCGGTTGGGCTATTGCTGGACGCCTCCCAAAGCAGCCGCTGCTGATTGCCATGAATGATGGCGTCGGCGGTCACCATTTCAGTGTAAAGCAGCGCCGACTTCGTCAGGCATCGATGGAAGGCGCGGCAGTGCGCATCCGTCCAGTCCATCATAGGTGCAATGGAAAATCTATGTACTTGATTTTTATTCATTTTTTCAGTAGTTTCAAAGGACTATAACGAGAACGTGTGCAATTCGTGTGCACTGATTTGCGCACATTTGTACCGGTTTTGATCCCTCTGTGCACACGGAGCGCACACGAAATGTCATCAATCACGAAACTTCCTTCCGGCAGTTGGCGGGCACAGGTCCGCCGCAAAGGTCGGTATGTGTCCCAGTCATTCCTTCGCCGCAAGGACGCCGAGGAATGGGCGCTGAAAATGGAGCGCCGGGTGGACCGTGGAGAAACTGTCTCCAAGCACCGCCCCGACCTTATAAACACTGTTGCCGATCTCGTCGATCTCCACATCGCGGACATGCTGGATGTCCGCAAACCGTTGCGCCGTTCGAAGGCTTACTCCCTGAACAAGCTGCGAAACGATATCGGCCACCTGCGCCTTAACCAGATCGAGCGCGAAAGGATCATCGAGTTCGCGAGGGATCGCCGGAACGAAGGGGCTGGTCCCGTCACCATCGCCATGGACATCTCCTACCTGAAGACCATCATGCTGCACGCAACAGCCGTCCACGGCGTGCCGCTCCAGATCGAACAGGTTGATCTTGCACGGATCGCGCTCGCTCGGCTCGGCCTCGTCGGAAAGGGTCGTGAGCGCGACCGGCGCCCGACACCGCAAGAACTTGACCAACTGATTGCTTATTTCGATTCCAATGAGCGGCTGAGCTCACCCATGGCCCGAATCGTCAAGTTCGCGATCGCAACCGCAATGCGCCAATCGGAAATCTGCACAATCGAATGGTCTGACATTGATGAGCGCAAGTGCACGGTCCTTGTCCGCGACCGCAAGGACCCTCGCAACAAGGATGGAAACGACCAGCGTGTGCCGCTCGTCGACCTGACCGGATATGACGCCTGGCTGCTACTCGCAGAACAGCGCGCATACCGCAAAACCAAGGGCCGGATATTCCCATACAATCCGCGTTCGATTGGCGCAGCGTTTCGCCGCGCCTGCCAGGAACTAGAGATTGAAGACCTGCATTTTCACGATCTTCGCCATGAAGGGACCAGTCGTCTGTTCGAAGCGGGTCTCCAGATCGAACAGGTTGCGCTCGTGACGGGTCACAAGGACTGGAAGATGCTGAAGCGTTACACCCACCTCAGTGCGGACATGATCGTCAATTTTGCGCGCGGCCGGAGGGCCTAATCTTTGAACTAGTCCAGATCGTCATGTTCCAACGGAATACGATCCGCCAAGGAGCCCTGCCCTGAAACTTTTCGGGCGACCTGTTCGATGAAAAAGTCGAACCGGCGCTGCCCGAGCGCATGAGCCGAATCACGCTCCCCTTCCGGAATCGGATCTGTACGCGTGAGCCAATAAAAGACATAATGCGCGAGCGTTTCCAGCGTCAGGGCGACGTCACGCTCTATCTGGCCCTGCCGCGCATCGAAGGCATCCATGCGGCCGATAAGTCGCGCTTCCAGCCCCCGTTCTTCTTCCGGGAACAGGAACTGCTGCAGGGCCGCTTCAAGGATCGCCGTTTTCGTCACGCCAGGACGTTCGGCCGCTGCGCACAGCGCGTCATTCAGTTTGGGTGACAATCTGAGATTGGCTCGCGGTTTCGGCATGATCAGAAGTCCGGCAGGATGTCTTTGTCACCGCGATCCATGGCGACGGCGCGGCGAACCGCGTCAAGGCGATCGGCATCACCAGCATCCTGTGTGTCGTCCAGATCGGGCTGGTTGTCGCTCGCGGCGTCCTTGCTGGGAAATTTGGGCGCCACGGCAAGTTCCGGCACAGTCTCCAAACTGCCATCCGAGCGCTCACCGCTACTTCGCCGACTAGTCTCGGCTTCTGCATTCTCCGCGCAGGTATCGCTCCATTCATCGCGTGAAGTGCGCAGGCTGATTTGCCTGGGCGCGGGGGCGAGCACACGATCCATAAAATTCCGGTCGGCATAATACCTGAGCTTTTGCGCCCTGACGGGCGGCACGCCGGACACCATGACCAGTTCGTCACTGGACGGCAGCTGCATGATTTCGCCGGGCGTCAGTAGCGGCCGGCTGGTTTCCTGTCGCGACACCATCATGTGAGCAAGCCAGGGCGCCAGCCTGTGGCCTGCATAGTTCTTCTGCGCGCGCAGCTCAGTTGCCGTTCCAAGCGCTTCTGAAACCCGTTTGGCGGTTCGTTCGTCATTGGTCGCAAACGCAATCCGCACGTGACAATTGTCCAGAATCGAATTGTTCGGGCCATAGGCCTTTTCAATCTGGTTCAGCGATTGCGCAATCAGGTAGGCCCGGATACCGAACCCGGCGATGAAGGCCAGTGTTTGTTCGAAGAAGTCTAGCCGCCCGAGCGCCGGGAACTCGTCCAGCATCAGGAGCAGCTTGCGTCGCGCTGGGTCCGGCTTTTCTTCCGTCAGCCTCCGTCCGATCTGGTTGAGTAGCAAGCGCATCAGGGGCTTGGTGCGAGACAGGTCTGATGGCGGGCACACCAAGTATAGAGAAACCGGCCTCTCGGCATCGACAAGATCAGAAATGCGCCAATCACTTGCACCCGTGACAGTCGCGACGACCGGATCCTGATAGAGATCCATAAAACTGAGCGCGGTCGACAAGACGCCCGAACGCTCGTTCTCAGATTTATTCAGTAGTGACCTGGCCGTCTGCGCGACAACCAGATGCACCGAGCCGCCCTTGTGCCCCGTGTTCATCATCGCGGTGAGAGTTGCCTCAAAACTCCGCTTCGGATCAGACAAAAACCGTGCACACCCTGACAAGGTCTTGTCCGTCTCGGCATAAAGGACATGAAGGATGGTTCCCACGAGGAGCGCGTGGCTGGTCTTCTCCCAGTGATTACGCCGTTCAAGGCTGCCTTCGGGATCCACCAGGATGTCGGCAATATTCTGCACATCGCGCACCTCCCATTCGCCCCGTCGCACGTCGAGAAGGGGATTGTAGCGCGGCGAGGCCGGATCGGTTGGATCGAACCGAATGCACGTGCTGAACTGCGATCTCCAGCCGGATGTCAGGTCCCAGTTCTCTCCCTTGATATCGTGTATGACAGCGCTGCCTGTCCAGGACAGGAGCGTCGGGATCACCAGCCCTACCCCCTTCCCCGATCGTGTCGGTGCAAAGGCCATGACATGCTCGGGCCCTGCATGCCTCAGATAGCGCCCCTTCCACCGGCCGAGAAAAACGCCGGCGCCCGAGAAGAGGCCGGCTGATTTCATCTCTCGAACTTGCGCCCAGCGCGCCGACCCGTAGGTGTTGACATTTCGGTCATGCCGACTGCGCAGGACAGAACCGATGACCGCCGCCACGATGCCGAGACCACCCCCGCTCAAAGCAATCAGTCCGGCCCGGTTGAACACATCCGGCGCATAGGCCTCGTAGGCGTACCACCACTGATAAATCCGCCAGGGCTTGTAGATGGCCTGGTCTCCCAAAACGAACCAGGGCCGTCCAAGCGCCCCTTGATAACCGAGCGCATCAGCCGTCCATTGAGTGGAGCACCAAGTCGCGCCCAAGACAATCGCAAACACAACAATGATTTGACCAATAAGTATTTTTGTCGGCGACATGCTACCACTCCAGATGTTCTATCCAGAGAATGCCGCCCAACATCCGGACTTAACAGTTTGACGCGCGGCCAATTCCGGACACCGTAGGCAGACGGTAGCAACAGCGTACACTCCATCTATGCTCGAACGCTACTGGGACGACAGTTCATCTCCATCTTTGCCTGCTACGGACCAAGGCCCTCGTGAACTGCAAACCACGTTTTGGGCTGCAGGGGTCTGGACTGCTCCCCAACGCGCCCTTTATTCGGAGCTGGAGTGTTTTGCTCTTCCTCACCTAGGCGGGCTGGCTTCGCCGAGGCGATTCATTTGCGTTATCGGGGGTTTGTTCCCGATCGCACTGTGCGATCTTATCGTGTTGTATTCTCGACGCCAAGCCTCCAGCTTTTCTCTCGCATCAGCCAGGCTCATGAATCAGTGTTGGTTCAGGCATTCGGCCCTGAACCGCCCGTTCAACGACTCAGTATACGCATTGTCCGTCGGCTTTCCCGGGCGTGAAAAGTCGAGGGTTACGTTGTTGGCATAGGCCCATAGGTCGAGGTCCCGCGAAATGAACTCTGATCCCTGATCGACCCGGATCGTCTTTGGGGAACACAGGCGCGGCTTACAGAGGCCGGCTCCGCTGACGTTACCAGATCAAGAGCATTCTTGGCCAGCGGGTAGACTGATCCCATCTCCGATTCTCAAGTTTGCACATACCCATTCGCAGCTCCGGTTATGACCCGCCTGACAAGATTCGAATATGCGCGCAGCACCTTGGGCCTGATTTTTGGGACCACCTAGGCCCTCGTACTGAAGATATCCTAGGTTCAAACATCCTTCACTGTCATCCAACGAACACGCGCGCTCAAAAAGTGCTCTTGCGGTTTCGTCGTCTTCAGGCGCACCGATGCCATTGGAGTACAGTAGGCCCAACTCGGTGCAAGCGCGCGGATAATTCCCATCGCAACCTCGCTCATAATATGCCTTAGCTAGACGATAGTCGACCGGAAGCGCCCGATAGTGGTTGTAGGCTCGGTCATCGGCGTAACGCATCAATTGTCCAGCCTCGAAACAGGAACGTGCCAGTTCAGCCTCACACGCTGCTTGGAAGTGACCCAACGCCTCTACAAATCTTCGGTTCGCGTACATGCTCTGTCCGGTCTCAAATTCAACGGACGGATCGATTGAGCCGCGTCTCGTTGCAGAGGCATTCGTGTTGCTCTGATTGGCGTTCGAAGTCTTTTGGTCTCCAGCTGGAGATGGGGTGTCGGAGCAGTCTGACACAGCATTTCCCGGGATGAGACTGATCAGCTGCGAGGCGATATTGAGAGGGACCGCCTTCTGCATGGCGGCGATGCTTTGTGCATTCCCGTCAGGTGTGGTCAGCCTTGTGCCACCTTTGATCAGGGCGACGACATACTTTCCAGAAGGAGAAAAGATCGGTCCTCCACTCATCCCGCCGAAGAAGCTGGATGATACGTTCCACAGGCGTCCGTCATCACTACCGACCGTCACCTCCACCGGCTGCAGGGCCTGTCCTGCCGGATAGCCGAAACCCCAGAGCGAGCTTTCCTTACGATAGTCATAGTCGAGGCAGATCGTTGCCGGGATGGCGCTGCCGGCACTGAAGTCCTGGATTTTCATCAGGGTGACATCGAGATCGGGAAGCGTCTTGACCAGGTTCATCGGACGCAGATTATAGCGCCCGTCCACCGATCCCCTTGTGGTGAATTTTGGGTCATCGCGTTCGCTGGCAAGCAGGTTCTGACTTACAGCCGCGAGGTCATCTGGATCGACCACATGATGGGAAACCAGGACATGTCCCTGACTGGAGATCAGGACGCCCGAGCCATTCCGATAAAGGATGCCCCCTGTCCCGGAATCAAGAACGGGCGTACTGACATAGACGATCGATTTCTCCGCTGCCGTTCTCAGCTCCGGAGACAGCTGCGCAAAAGACACCTGAGCGTGCGCCATCACGAAAACCAGTAGCAGAAACAAATATCGCATGTCGCCTGTCCCTGTTCTTTGGTGAGCGCTACTCTGGCGCCCCATATCGGCTTGCCGAGTGTTTATTCACCCGGGGCCAGGGTCTGCAGTTCCGGGGAGTTCGAGATCGCCAGCGCAAAATCCGACCCCGGCACGGCCCTCGCGCTATCGGTCAGAGACTGGGCGACCGATTGCTCAAGATACTTTTGCGCGGCTTCCCCTTCTGCGGTTGCCGACAAAACAGCCTGAATATTGTAGACCGGAACAGCATCGAACACTAAAAACGTCTTCTGCACAGTGCTCGTATCGTCCCTTTTGTAGTACCCTCCACCGGACACAAACGAGAAGCCAGCATCTGCTTTCCCACTTTGGCGGTTATAGGCATCAACTCGCGATCTGTAGAGTGTCACTCCGTTCACGTACCAGCTTTCAATGCCTTTTTCCGCGAGCTGTCCCGCAGCTCTCTCGATAGCTGCAGTTACTTCGGGATTCCCGACCCCGTATGTCGGCCCGTTCGACCGCAGAACGGGCCCGAACCGGAAGTGCATTAACTGGTCCTTCGAAAATTCGACGCCAAGGAAGGATAAGAGGGATGCTTTCCCACCTTCCTTTTTGGACAGCATGAGGTCGACGCGGTTTTCGACCTCGTCATCAATCGGGCTGACTGAAACCAGCTCGGATCGTTGCTGCTTGGTCAGTATTTCAATTGGAAAATACCTGTCACGTCCGTCAGGAGAGGCATACTTGAAAACGATAGTTCCCGGAATCACCTTCGGATCGCGGTCGACGAAAACCTTGGAAATACCAAGCTGCCTGTCCTCCACGAAAGCAATGACATCAAGGGCGTTAGGTCCGACGGTAGCGTCATCTTTGGACAACTGAATTCTCTGCGCAAATGCAGGCCCGCTACAGGCAAGAGTGGCAGTGATAAAAAGTGCCGCCAGCACACGCGGAAGAATAATCATAATGCCCCCCAGTTCCGGAAATCGATGTTTCTTTCCATCTTCGCCTCGGGCGAATGGTTGACATAAGGTTAACTTCTGGTCAACTCATGAGCGAGTTCTGGTCGAATAATTTCGCGTCACGAGATGCTGGATCACGTTTGGTACGTCCATCTCATGGACGTTTTGAGAGAATGCCTGATGGGGGACAAACCGATGTTGAATTTGCTTTTCAGGATCGGCGGGATGTTGATTCTGGCCGGCTCAATGTTCTGGGTTGGCGGTGCCAGCCATGCACAGGAAGGCATTGTTGGCTATGATCCGGACATAACAACCCTTTCGCGTGAAGGCGAAGACTTTGCATTTGTCGCGCTGAATGAGCGCTGGCCGGGTGATGAGCGCGTCGTCATCCCGGTGTGCTGGGAAAACCCTGCGGCGGGTTCGGAAGAAAATCGGGCGGCGGTCAAAGCCGCCGCCGAAGAAACCTGGGCAGCCAATTCCAGGATAGAGTTCGTTGGCTGGGGGCGCTGCTCATATACTCAACGAGGAATTCGGATACTTATCGCAGACAGGGGGCCTCATACACGTGGCTTGGGGGCAGCCCTCAACGAAAGACGTGATGGGATGCTGCTGAACTTCACTTTCCAGGACTGGGGGACGCTTTGTGGGCGAAACGAGGAGATGCGCCAGAACTGTATTCGTGCGATCGCGATACACGAATTCGGCCATGCGATTGGCTTCTCGCATGAGCACAACAGGTGGGATCGCCCGGGAGAGTGCACGGCGCCTTCTCAAGGTTCAGATGGCACAGCAATCCTGACCCCCTATGATCCAGAATCCGTCATGAATTATTGCTTTAACATGTACAGTAATGGCGGCAGTCTGTCGGACATGGATGTACAGGGCTTGCATGTGTTTTACGGGGCGCCGCTGCCAGATCTGGAGTAGAATTCCTAGGCTGACTGTCGGCAATTCTGCTCTGTCGTCAATGACTGCTTCCGGCGGTTCCAGCCAGATGGCCGAGGCTTCTCGAAAGGGCATTGTTGGCCCTTAGTTGACGGTTGATCTGGATTTTCGAACGGCAGATTTAGCGCAAAGTCCGGCCAAACGAGGTGGACCATCAATCGGCGGTAAATCGCCAAGTGCAGTCGAGACAATTTCTCAAGTTGATCATCAAGTCCACGAACGACGTAAGAGTTTGATACGGACAACCCAGTAAAGAAGAACGAAGATAGGTAAAAAGGAGCAGAAGAAAGGAAGTGGTGACCCGTTAAACCAATCTGGGAACACCTGCGGTTGTCCAAAAAACAACGACCCAGATGCAAAAAAGAAGGATGCACACATCCGCCAAAGATGCCGGGTAATGCGAGCACCTCCAATGATCTTCTTCTTCACGAGAACATTGATTTCTCCGGCGACTGCAAAAGAGCCACCAACGATGAAGACGATGAAAGCCTGAGGTGGAGACCCATCTACAGTGCCAGATTCATGGTTTGCTCCCATAATCAGGAAGGTGAGTCCCATGACCGCAATAGAAGCCGCTATGATCGCTCCAACCCATACACTCTTGTCGCGCAGAATGACCTTCTTCTGCGCTGCCCTAACACCTGTAAAAAGAAGATAAAGCGCGAGCACCCCAGCCACAAAGTTCGGTCTCTGGCCTGTCTCCAAAAAGGGCGCAACTCCAGCGCCGATCAAATACGTAACCAACATTGATGCAAAAAATACCTTGCCCGATGCGCGGTGGATACGAGCGCCCTTCTTTGAAAAACTTGCAACAAGCCCGGAGGCCAGTCCAATTGCGCCACCGCCAATGTGGGCGTAAAGTAGAACGAGTGCCCCCACATGCTTCCAGCGCGGTTCTGATGAAGCGATCTCAAGTGTATCGGCTACTGCGTCATACGCTGGCAACACCGTCAAAATGGGTATGAAGAGTATTAGAACGAACGCGGCTTTTCTCATTGCGGTTTGCCCAGGCCAATGATTGTTTTCTTGTGCGCGGGGGTAATAAGTTCGTCGATGAGAAACTTCGCAACGGCAGCTCTGGGAATTGAGCGGCCTTCTCCCGCCGAGGACCCTTTGGACAGGCAATAGCGATCATCACTCTCGTTCGTCAAAAATCCAAATCGAACAATGGTCCAGTCCAAATCCGCAGACACAATTCGTGCCTCCATTCTTCGCGCTTCGATTATCATGGGGCGCACGACCAATGATAAAGCTTTGTCGACGATACCTTTATTTGGGAAAAGCAGGGCTGATGATGTCACAATTACACGCGTGACACCGCTCGTTTGCATGGCTTCTGAAATCGCCAGACCGGATTTTGAGTATATAGAACTTGCTGATTTGCTGGGTGACCGTGGCCCGAGTGTCGAGATTATGGCGTCGTGCTCTGACATTAGCGGAATCAACTCTTCCGCATTTGTGGCATCTGCAGATTCTATTGTGAGAGCATCATGTGAAATGTCGCTAAGACGGTCTGTGGAGCGGACTATGGCGGTAACGCTCATGCCATGGTCGATGGCGCGATCAATGAACAGTCGACCCGTACGACCATTGGCTCCAAGAACAAGGCATCTCATGCGGCAAGTGTTGCCTCCATTTGATGTTTAGCCAATGATTGTTCATATCATTTGCATGATAATTTGTATCAAGCTGAGGTTCTAATGGAGAATTTTTCCACCGTATCTGTTGGGCTGGTTAAAGGGCTTATCGAATTTTCCGAACACAATGGTGCGCCCCGCCTGGATCTTATGCGGCAATCAGGCATTCAAGAAAATGACCTCCATAACAAAGACAATCATCTCCCGATCACCACGTATAAAGCCTTGATTAATGCGGCTCAGCGGCTTTGCGAAGATAGGGCAATTGCTCTGAAATGGGCTGCTGAAGTAGATATGTCTGAATTGTCTATTGTTGGACTGATCATGAACGCATCGGAGACAATGGCCGAGGCTTTCGAACAACTCCAACGCTACTCGCGCCTGGCGTATGAAACTGAATCGCTTTCTTCAAAGACCCAGTTAAGCTTGGAGCAGATTGAGAAAGGATTTTGGCTTGTGGAACGTCGCGCCGACGCAGATAGCTTTTATGAGCTAACAGAAATATCCTTTGCCAGACTTACGTGCGGGCCACGCCGATTTCTGGATCAGCCTCATGTACTTGAAGCTCACTTCAGGCATGATGATCCCGGTTACGCTGCTGTCTATGAGCGCGTCTTTAATTGCCCTGTGCATTTCTCTTGCCGATGGAATGCGCTCAAACTCCATCCGGACGTTGGGTCGTGGCCAGTCGCCGCTGAGCCCGATTATGTTTTTGAAATACTTGTCAAACACGCCGACCAGATGCTCGAAGAACAGCGCCCCTCAGGAACTCTTCAGAGAAGGGTTGAGCGGCACTTAACGTCTGTCTTGCATACAGGATCCGTATCAGCGGAAAGTGTCGCTCAGATGTTGGGCATGAGTCGCCAAACCCTTCATCGAAAACTGAAAGCGGAGGGAACAAGCTTTCGCGAGATAATCGAAAATACGAGAGAGACGCTAGCCAAAGCGTATTTGAGTTCAGACAAATTGTCTGTCAGCGAGACGGCCTATTTACTGGGCTACGCTGATCCTGCAGCATTTTCACGGGCTTTCAAACGAATGACGGGAGTTAACCCTCGTGACATTCAGTGATTTGCAGCCACCTTTCGAAAATGGTGATTGAACCTCACTCTCAGACCAACAATCGCGGTCGCTCCTCAATTCGCTAACGTCTGCTTGGACGCAAAATCCGCCGTCCGCTGTTAATCCATGACTGACTGATTTTGGCGAGTCTGTACCTTTCGAGCCTGCGGCTACGAATGTCTTCTTCCGGGACTTTTAAGACCTACCTCCCAACGCCCCGCGACACACCGTTCTCAAGTGTCCAGGAAATTCCAGCGCCGGCTCTTTTTACTTCGATTCCGCGCCCTAGGTTTTGGCCCAGCCCCTTTCGCCAGGGCACAAGCACAAACTCTTTTCCATTCCCCACCACCGCCATGCGGCCTTGCGCCAGGTCGACGGTCGATTGAACGACCCCGCGAAAACTGCCCCCAACCTCGATGTCCACCACGCCCTGCCCCGTCTGCGGCGCCATATCTTTCCGCGTCCGGCGCAATTCTTCCGATTTCAATCTCGCCAGGACCTCGTCGGTAACACGCGTCTCACCCTCTTTGAGTAATCCGCGGTCGCGCAAAATGTTGGACCGTTCTACTCTCGCAGTTGCCAGGCCACTCGGTGCCAATCTCTCATCTGATGCGCCACCGAGCGTATCAAGCCACGTCGCCCCCAGATGCTCCAGCTGCTCGCTCACGCTAATCCATGACCTAACCGCAATCTGGGCGCCGCCCGCGCGCGTTCGCTCATGCTCACCTGCCCGCTCAAGATAGTCCGCTCCGACCGACCACGACCCGTCCGAACGCCGCATCACAAGTCCCGCCCGGCGCAGCGCTTCAAGCCGCCGCTTGTGCGCCAGCCGGTACGCCGCACGTGAACCTGGCTCCGCAGACGCGTGCAGTTCCTCAGAATAAATCCCGCCAGACCGCTCCGCGATCCTCGCGATCGTTCGATCTGCTGCGCGCGGTTCACCACGTGCAGACGATACTTCGACAATCGCCCCTTTCGGCGGCAGGTTTCCGGCATCAAGGCCTGCCGCATCCACATGCCAGGTCGCGCCGTCGAACTCCCGCACGAGCAAATATCGCGTATCGCGCAGTTCATCCGCCGGCCCTGATGCAATCACTTCTCCAAGAATTGGGCCTGCGCCCGACGCCCTCGTCTCGAACATCTGCAAATCAGCGATCCGCGCCTGCGTGTGGGACGCCGACAAGGTGCGGATAATATCTCCCCTTCGGCCCATCTGCCGGAGCGTGTCGTCCCATCCTTGTTGAAGCTGGAATTGGCTGGCGCCCGTTCGCGCTGCCAGCCGTAAGCCTTCAAGATACTTCAGCCGGGCAAGCTTGAGAGACCGCTGGAACCGGTCCGCACTGCTGGATGCTGGCGCGATCACAACCGCGCCATCACGCACCTCGCCCAGGAGTTGGCGATCAATCCCTGTAAACCTGTCCTGACTGACTTCGCTCTGGCGGGAGCGGAGGATCTCAAGGTCGCGACGAGGACCGAGCGTCTGGGTGGCAATGTCTTCGGCTTGCCGTCGGAGGCCTTGTGTCAGGTATTCGCGGGCGATGATGAGGTCACGTCCGAGCTGGTCCTTTCCGCGAATGACGACATGCGTGTGGGGATGGCCGGTATTGTGATGGTCGACAGCTACCCAATCAAGACGTGTCCCGAGATCACTCTCCATCCGGTCCATGAGATGGCGCGTGTTTGACTTGAGATCACCCAACTGGTCACCGTCTTCCGGCGACACGATGATCCGGAACTGATGGCGGTCGCTTTCGCTGCGTTCGAGGAATTCCCGCGACCCAATCCCATCCTCCCGTGAGGCGTAGAGTTCACCCCCTCGCCCGTCCCGGTCGACGCCATCGCGTTGTAGGTATTTGAGGTGGGCGTTGAAGGCCGCCCGCCCGGCGCCGGATTTGGGCCGGGCGATATGCACTTTGACCATGACACGTCGCATACGGTATCGCGGCAGCCGCTGGCCTCGGACAGACGTCATGCGCCCTGCCACTGCGCCGCGTCCATACCGGCTTCCGGTAAACCCTGGTTTTCCCGCCGGCTTCGCAAGCCGGGCGGCCGCCTTCGCGACACGTTGCCTGAACCGCTTGCCACCTGCGGCGCCCGCATCACCGGGACGTCCGAGGCGCGGCGTGAAATCATCCTCGCCTCTCATGGCCCGTGCACCTTCTCAATCCCAGTCGATTCAGGCGATTCAGGCAATCCTGTGCACCTCGAAAGCGCGCAAGAGGCACCAAAAATGAGATGTGCAGACAAGGCGCTAACCAGGGGTTGGTGCCACAGCTTTAATCTTGCCCTACCGGGTCCGCTCTCCAAATCCTTGCTCACGCTTGCATCGCCTTGCCCAGCCTTCGCCGGGTCCACTTAATCTGTTGTCCAGAGGAGGACGGCAACGCCGTCCAGGTCTTCGCGTTTCGTCGGGCCGAAGTATCGGCCATCGAGCGAGCGGGGATGCGGATTGAGGAGAAAGACTTCCGTGTCGTTCAACACAAAGCAGCCGCTCCAGATAGGCAGTTCGCGGCCCAGGTGATCGACAGATAGCGCCACCGCAACATCCTTTCCATTCACGGAAACAAGCTCCCCATGCCTGCAGATTTCATCGCCAGGCATGGCGGCAATCCGTTTGATCAGCGGCCAGTCCCGGCCCACAAATCCGCGCGCCGCGGCCCATTCCGCTTCACCGCTTCTGGCTGAGATGACGCCCCATCGCCCGGGGGTGAAAGGGGCGTCACTCAGCCAGTAGAAACCTTCTGGCGCGCTACCGGTACGGTTCCAGATCAGCCTGTCCTGGGGGTCGAATACAAAGCCAATCAGGCTCAAAAGGATGGCGCCCGAGACGACAATCGCCGGCGCTTTTCTCATTTCGTGCGCTGGACGCGCGAGGAGGTTGACGAGAACATCTGCGCTTCGGACCAGGCGAGAAGGCTTGCCCTTGTGTAGAAAACGCGGGTGCCGTGTTTGCGATAGATCGGCCCGCGTCCTTCGCAGCGGTAATGATCGAGCGTGGACCGTTTCAGCCGCAGGAATGCAGCCGCTTCCACGACATTGAAGAGGTCATTGTCGTTGGCCGGTAGGGGCAATGTCTTGTCCTGGTCATTCATCGGTATCTCCTTTCGTGAGGTATTGTCCGATGCGATCAGAGTGCCGACTGCTGCGCCGTTTTTGAGAGGAAGAAAGCGCCTCCACGATTTTTTCCTGCCGGCTTTACCATGCCGCAGGCATACAAAAGCCGCCCCGGAGGTGATCTCCGGAGCGGCAAATTGTGGTGTTGAAATGTGAGCTTAGTCCCGTGGGTTCCAGAGGATCACATGACGGCCTTTCTTGCCTTTCACAGGGGCGAGGTTCGCGTAGATCTTGCGGGCACTGATCTGCGGGTCTGCAAGGGTCAGCGAGACATATTCCCGTCCCGATGCTTTCGCCTTGCGCACCCAGCCACCACCGATTTCGGTCGAGGTCTCTCCGGCGAAGATGCGATAGTCGGGCTGACCGTCTGATACTTTCTCCGCGTTCTTTTCGATGCGGATGGGGCTGTTGAGGTTCATCATTGCGAGGGCGCCTTCGAAGCCGTTTTTGGTCTCCGAGACATATCCGAGTGCGTTTGCCATTTCTTGTCTTTCCTTTCGTTTTTGCTCCTGTCCCGGGGACCCCTTGTCCCCGTCGACGCCGGACCGAAAGGAGGGGGCCAGGCAGGCCTGAACCCCAAGGGGGGCGCAGCGAAGCGAAGCACCGGCGCGGCGGAGAATTTTGAGGCGCGAGGAAGCCGCACAGCGGCGGGGAAAATTCTTCGTGGCGCCGGTTTCAGGACTGGCTGGCCTCGTCCAGGTCATACGGCTTGAGACGGGAACAAGGGGTCCGGAACGCGGGGCGCGGAAATGGAAGGAAATGAACGGGCTGACGATCACGGATACACTGTGAGACCCAAAGACGGTGAAAATTGTCCGCCCTCTTCGAATGAACCCCTCCCTTTGCTGGCACCGATGCACAAGACAAGCCTGCGAGACAAGCCGCCCGATGCCGGGCACCGGACGGCCTCCATTTCGCCTGAACAGGAGACTGAATCCTCAGGCGGCGTCCGGTCCTGCAAAGGCATGGGCGACTGGCTGAAAAGTCTCTCGTCCACCTTCAGACAGGTCGGCAATCCGTGCCCATGCATCGGCAAGCACACGCGCTCACATGCGCGCCTCAAGACGGGCGAGCGTCGCACAGAGGCGCTGCGCTGCCTTGAGGCCGATCGCGATGGCGTCGGCAAGAAGCTCATCTGCAGCCTCCGTCAAGTGTGCATTATCCGACCCGGGATAATTGGCTTCGACACCCCAGAGGCTGATGGCGTGCTCGTCCAGAATGACACCATCCAGTGAGACAGAGAGGACGATGCCGCAATAGAACCAGTCATCCCGCCGCCATGCCTCCATGACCGCCTCGGATTCGGCCTGCGCCCTGGCAAAGCGTTCCCGGAAATTGTTTCCGGGGCCGATGAACCCCGGCGCATCCTTGTAGAGGGATGGCCAAAATCCGTCCTGCCGCTGGTCCGGCGCGTCCGGGCAATCGTCACGCACAATGCGCGCGACGATCCGGAAGCCGTCCTGTTCGCAAGCGATGCAATCGCCCTCGCATACGAATGCGTCGAAGCGTTCTGTGAATGCCATGATCAGCGGCTCCAGAACACGTGGACTTCATCAAAGCCCGTCTGGAACACCATGATCTCGCCATTGAGGGCCATGTCACGGGCAAGCGCTGTCCAGTCGATGTAATAGTCGAGCGAAGCCGGGATTTCAGTGCCGGTCTCCCGTACAAATTCTTCGGCAAAGTCTGCAGCGCTGCGGTATTCTCCGGCATAGTCCTCGAACGCGGCCTCTGCCTGTTCAAGGTCATCGCCGAACTGGCTGTAAAGCTTCGCGCCGAGCTCGCCGTGCTCCTCGATGAAGTCTGCAAGCTCGCACACGGTATCGAAGCTCGCCCATTCGGAAATCCGGCAGCCATGGAAGTTCTCGTCATCGTGGATCGCCCATTCTTCGGCGTCTGATTCCGGGGAAGCGGCGAGCATGTCACGCACCTGTTCCGAGATTTCGTCCGGGTTGGTGGCGTGGATCCATGCCCCGTGCAGGCGGCCATTATTATAGGCGGCAAGGCAGGCCACATAGATGCGGGGACGGTGAGAAGCATCGAGCGCATTAGCTGGTCCGGCGTGATCATCGGATGTGAATTGGTCAGTCATGTCAGTCTCCTTCGCGCCGCCTGGCTTTCTTTCCCGCATCAGGCGGGGGTGGGCGGCGAAAAGGTGCTCAGCCGGAGCGCATAAGGGCCCCGCACAAGGGGAAGCCGTAGGTAGAAAACCTAGAATCGATCTTAGATGACAAAGTCCCGCCCCCTTGTGCGGGGACCGCGCTCTGGCAGACGCACCGTCCGCCCGGACCCGGCTGCTGCGGAGAGAAATTGAGGCGATGGCAAACGTATGAATTACTCAGCCGTCAACTAGGTCCCGCTTCAGCTATTCGCCACGCAAACCTCTATCAACCCAAGAGATGATATTGTGAGACGATTGTCCTAGGTTCCAAATTAGGCGCAAAAGCCACGCGATCTATGGTGTTCGAACGCTCGAGATTCACCCCTTCGGATGCCTATGATTGCTTGGGCTCTGCGATTGGATAAGCGAAGATCGCCAGTCACCAGGAATTTCGATACTATTCCGGGAATTACCCCGAACCTTGTTGATAAGAATCGCTGAATGACTAGAAGGTAACGGCAACTTGAAGTTTAGGGGGCGCGTAAATCTTGTCATCCACCGATGTTTGGGTCCGGTTTCTGAGAAATTACGGTCCCATCCCAACCAACGACAACATGTATGATGAATCGATTCAGCGAGCGCTGCGTCGACATAAAATCCGTCCGATCGCCCTCCCGGCGCCGCTGCGGGACAAAATCATTGAGACTTTTCAGAGCAACACGCCCTCATCTCAAATCATCACAGGAACGGCTGGCGACGGTAAAACCTATCATTGCCGGGAAGTCTGGACCGCTCTTGGCGGAGACGAGGATGTTTGGAACCGCGGTGAAAAGATTCAGACACTCAGGCTCGGTCAAAATGATTTCGTCATCGTCAAGGATTTGAGCGAGCTTAAAAAGGTCGAAAGTGATGAGCTTCTTTCTGACTTTGTCCAGGATATCGCGAATCCCGCCTCGACCCGATTTTACCTCCTCGCAGCAAATCATGGTCAATTGCTTGAGAAGCTGAAATCGGCGCCGAATAGTCCTGCACTCGAGCGCGCCACGAAGGTAATCGAAGATCTACTGGTCACCGGATCAAGTTCGGACAAGGAAATACGCCTCCAACTTGACGATTTGAGCCGTCTGCCAGCCTCCAGCATGATCCGGGAAATCATCCAAGCCGTCACGGAACATGAAGGCTGGGCCGATTGCGAAAACTGCCCGGCACATGCGAACGGTCAATTTTGCCCCATCATGGAAAACCGGAAACGTCTTGCTAACAATGAGGCAAATGATCCGTTTAAGGATCGGTTAACCTCACTCATCGAGTTGAGCGAACGCAATGGCAGTCACTTTCCAATCCGGCAATTACTGGCTCTTGTCGCAAATTGTCTATTGGGACACCCTGATGCACGCGATGGCCTAATGATGTGCCGCGATGTGTCGAATATCCAACAATCGGGACAATCCGATCGGGCGAGCCTCTACCGGAATATTTTTGGTGAAAATCTCTCACCGAGACGCGCGGCAAAGTCTGATCTATTCCGCAAATTAAATGCCTTCGGGATCGGTGCCGAAACCAGCAACCAAATCGATAATCTTCTCGTCTATGGGGCTGATGATCCTGCATATGCTAACGACTATAGTGAACTCGTCGCATCAGATTCTGCCTATGGCGCCACACCTGCGTACGCAGCTGCTCAACGCCGATATCTTGAAGGCGGGGATGTAAATGATCGCAGCGCTTTTCTCAACGACCTGAAGACCCAACGTCAGCGACTCTTTTTTACTCTGCCTGAAGACAAAGTTGCAGCCTATGATCTTTGGGACCTTACGGTTTTTCGGTATGCTGGCTTGTATCTTGATGTTTCGAAAAATATGATGGCGGACAAGCCGCCCCCCAGAACGGCCCTGCAAGTGCTCGTTCGGGGCCTCAACCGTATCTTCACCGGAATGCTTGTCCAGAACGATGACCAGCTCGTCCTGGCTACGTCCGGCAGCTATACGCAATCCAAACTAAGCCCCCTGCTTGATGCGCTTATTTCAGTTCACAGGCAAAGCGGAGAGGAAGTTAGCATCCTCTCCGATACGGATACAGGCGGGATTAGCTTAGTCGTCAGGCTTGTGCGGGATGATGACCTTAAACCACTTCGACTGCCCCTAACCCCCACAAGATTTGAATTTCTGGGCCGTGTTGCGGAGGGCGCCCTCCCGAGCAGTTTCTCGTTGGAATGCCACGAAGATCTGCTTGCGTTCAAAGCGCGCCTTCTTAGAGAAACAGAAAAGAGGCGCAAGCGTGACGATGATCAACAATTTCCGGGCGAAGATGTCGTGCTGCGTTTTATAGAGCTTGGCCCGGATGGTCGCGCTCTTCCCCGCAACGTCATCGTGCGAGCTTGAAGATGGAATTCCTTGCCCGCCCCTCCGAACTCGACGACCGTCATGGGCCCGCTTACTGGATCGATGAAGCCATTTGGGGACATCGCCTTCACGACGAGCAGTCACCATGGCTAACGTTTCTTGAATTTCTGACAGTGCTCCATGGTGAACATCGGGCCGGTCGAGCCCTCGTTGAAGCGCGGCTTAATAGTCTCTCCTACCAGCCCCAACTTCAATTGCGGCTTCGGAATCTCGTATTCAATAACCCGCACATTATGACGATCCGGACCGAAGGTGTCTCAGATGATGCCGCATGGAGCGAATGGCTTGCTAGAATGGCAGAGAATGCCGGCGGCCTGTCGAATTCAGACTTCTCGTACCTTCGCGAACGCTTCAATTCCTTCAGCGACTTCGTCGCTGTCCTGCACTTCCTCAGGAATTCAGCGATCGAAGGCACAAGCAATAAGCGGTGGAGCTCGAAATTCGTCTTTCCGTTTGGACCGAACTCCCTTTACGAAGACACAAACGTAAAGCCTGGCGGAAGTGTCTCAAATGATCGGCGTTTCTTTGCGCGAACGGGTGAACTTCTCTACCTCATGCTCGCTCGCAGCCGCCACGTGAATGAATTGAAGCCATTGCTTGTCAACGGATTCCTCGATTGCGCCTCCCCGCATGATGCTATCGCAGCCGCGCTGCAAGGTGAGACTCAGTTGGCGAAGTCTGAGCGATCAGGTTCATATTTGCCCTGCTCCAGCCATGCGGCATTCGATCGACTTGCAGAAGACTGGCTGGCCATACTGAAGCTTTCAATTCCGGTTCATGACGCCATCCCGCACCTCGTCACCTTAGCGGGTTTGAATATGCTTCTGTATCAACTTGATCGCGGCCGCGAGCTCCTTGGAAATGATCCGATAAGCATGGTTTGCGAAATCGTCGCTCCGAAGAAAACCGTGATACGCGACCTATCAGCGGACTCCTACCAACAAAATAATCTTCTGCCGCTGCAAGCAATGGAAAGATTGGTCCGGCGCATTTCCGAAACACCCGAATGGCAATCCGCGATCACCGCAGATGACCCTAAGTTGAGCGCGATTGAAATCCTCAGACGGGTGTTCTTCTGGCCTGATGAGCAGGACGAAGAAGACTTGGCCGAGGAGCCAGATCAAATCATCGAGGACCTGGTTCGCCGGGCCACAACACGCCACAAGCAACATGTTGGAAAAGTGCATATGACCTGGTCACGCGCGATCGGCTTGTCTTCACGCCGGTCAAGCCGGCGCGTTCGCTACGCGCCTACTGACAGGCTATTGAAAACCCTGGTTGTGGCGTGCGTTGACGAACGCATCGAATTCAAAGATTTTCTCGCGCTTTTGCATGCACGCTATGGCTTTATCATTGGTGATGTACAAGCAAGGCCCTCAATCGATTCCGGCGCAGCAGATCAAGAAGACTTTTCTGACAATGCCATCCGCCTCGAACAAAGACTCGCAAGCCTTGGTTTGCTCAAACGGCTTTCTGATAGCTGCGCCTACGTTGAAAATCCCTTTCAAAGAGCTAGATCCGCGTGACACCTTCTGAACTCATCGGCACTGCCGGCGCGATTTCGATCCGCCAACGCGTGAATGCGCTCACTCCAGAGGACGGGATTGCCCGCTATCTGCTGGACCGGCTGACTGGCGATCAAGTGGCAGCGATCACTAGAGCACTCCTCCGGGATACGCAGACATCAGACAAACTCAAGATCGCTTTGCCTCGACAACTTTTTGCGGAATTTGACCTACCCGAAGCGGTTCTCACCGACGAACGCACCGTTGCCATACGTAACGCAGAGTGCGACCGCCCCGCGCTGCTCATTGCAAACACCGATGATGATCAAGGTGCATCGCTAGGGGATTTGACTTTGATCGGGGCGAAACAACTCACCGAAGAGGTAGGCCCCTGGATTGACGCCGCCTCCGCAGGTCTAGCGATTGCGGAAAATCAAATCGCTGTCTGGAAGGCTGCTCTGAACGGGCTGACGCGCGCAGACGACTGGTCCTTGCACCAAATTGCATCCTACATCGCATTGACACGGAAACGCGTTGAGAACGAGTCTGTACCTGTTTCCGATGCTTTGGGTTGGGCGCTGCCCGCCTTGAAACTTCCGCGAGACAGCGCCTACTTCCTCAGCCTTCGTGAGAAGGATCGCGAACAGCCCGCGCGTTGGAAAAAACTCTTTGAAAAGCTTCTGACCGATCGCAGACCCTTATTGGCCAAGCAACGACCCAATCGGCAAATCATCGAGAGCGACGAGCTGCGCAGTCATTTTGCGGACGTTCGGGACGAAATTCCTGTGGAAGTACATCCCGCTATTGAGGCCTTTATCGAAGCTTCACCTGGTTGGAGCTCCCAATCTGATTCACTTGCCGCATTTGAGTGGGAAGCGCAGAACGTTCTTCAGCTCTTTTCCGGCATCAAGCTAAAAAAGACGACGCTCCCCGAAGAGACTATAAATTTCTATGAGTTCGAGTTTTCCGATCGTCTGAGTCCATCTGATCGAGACTATCTCAACGCTCTCAAAAAACGCTCCCTGAAGGAGACGCGAGACGACGATCGGGAATTCTTTGAAGCTCACCGCGACGAGATCGGCAAAGACAAATCCCTCCGTGCAAAATGGGAGCGGTTTGTATTTGGACGTCCCATCGAATGCACAGATTTTCTCGATGGTACGCTCGTCGCAATCGAACGGCTCTTTGGTCAAATGGCTGCCACAAGTGAACAGCGCCAACTGACCATTCGCTCCGGGCGCCGTTCGCGTAATAGCTGGCTGGATCTTAATGCAGATGTCGGACTCGCTTTTGGCATGCGATATCGTGGCCTGCCGGAACTCATGGGTCCATCGGTTAATTGGGACGTGGCCCACCTATTCCAATATGAGGAACTGCTTGAGCACGCCAGATCAAAACAAAAAAAATATCGCCGCAATGTCTCGGCCGCGCGTAGCTCGCTGCAAATAAAATTCGATCTCACGCTTTCAACAGAATCTGAAAGTGCGACCGTTCAGCTAATCTGGAGCGGTCAGCCCACCTCGATAGGACTGGAACTGCCAAAGGATTTAGGTCGTCTGCTGAAACGTCCATTTGCGGCCTGTTCCGTTTCCCGGTTGCTAGTCAATCGCAAAGGCGCACTTCAATCTGTCGCCCTCAATGATATAGGCACACTGCAGCCTGCGTTTGGGCAGGATTCGGGTACTTTGGTGCCCCGCACTACCGGTAGTCATGACATCGCCAAAACCTTTGTCAAATCCCTGAAAGACGCGCTTCAATCAGGGCGCCTGACCTCCGATAGCGTAAATGCGATCGTTGCGGCGTGGGAGACTTTTGCAAACCAATATAAGTCCGCGCTCGGTGGATTACAGGCATCTGGCTATGCTTCTACTTCGCTCCTCACCCAAGCAGAAGCCTATGGAGACTTGCTACAAGCTCTCGCGGTGCATGCTCGGGGAGACATAAATCGCCGTGACCTACTTGAACCGGTTCTCCAGCTTGGAGTCGTTAAAATACTTGGTGGCCCTCCCTCTGCGATTGTTGCACCCTGGCATCCACTGCGGCTTGCAGGGTCCGCCGCGAAAATGCGCTCGATTGCCGGGCTGGTGCGTTATCTTCTGACCGACGTTGATGTAAACTTCGGCGATCAGCATCTCTTCTTCTCTGATTTGCGTAACGAATTGTCACACCCGTTCTACCCGGAAATTGCTGTCGGGTACCAAGGCGACGAACCCGTCCTTCTAACTGAAACACTGACCACAAATGAATATAGTCTACTCGAGCGTCCTGTTCGTAACCCGTCAGAAGAATCGACGGATGTCGATCCAACAGACGCCGCACGGCAAATCCGTTCACTGATAGAGCGATATCTCGATTTGCAGCCACACGAATGCTCAAACTTAAGCATAATGCTGTACAATTGTGATGCTGCCGGTCTTCCCCTTGCAACCGTTAGCGCTCTTGGATCCGTCCAGGATCAAGAAGCGGTTCACTGTAATGTCCTGGTCCGGCATCGCGACCGATCGCGCCTGTCCCGTATCTATAGTGAACTATTGGAAAGATCCGAAAGCGACCCCGACGCTCTCGTTGTCAGTGAAACGTCACCCAACTTCATGTCTAAATTGCGGATCGGTGTCATGCTCGAAGGCGACACCATCGAAAATAAAGGCCCGGCTCGCCCCGTAGATGTTGCTTTCCTCCACGATGTGGTATCGCGCCAAGCCCGCGAAGAATGGTTTTCCGTACCAGCCGAACGCAACACGCCCGAACTGACCGATCACGTTCCGGCCCGATGGTCGTATCGACGCGTCACCGCCGAAGATGAACTCAAGGCCACCAACTATTTGACTTGCCCGAGGCAGCCGCGTGCCGGTTGGGCTTATATCGACGCTGTTGCAAATGTCATCAGGCGGCAGGCGCACGGCACGGATGAACACTTTCTGCCCGCCAGGCAGATATCATTCCAGGACCGTGACCTCAAAGGCATGTTCGACGAGGTGCACAAACTTGCGGAATGGGTCGCGACCTACGACGATTTGCTCGACAAACGCCAATTGGCGGCGCAAGGTATCAATGTCATTCGGTACCGTCGGCAACACACCCACGGCCGCAATATGGTGGTCTCATCCACCTCAGAACTCAGAATACTGCATGTTCTGGTCCGTCGTCGCTTGGCGGAGCTGTCTCTCGGTCTAGACGACGACCGTCTCTCTGGTCTTGCCAAGAGAATGATCGAAGACGCCAACGAAATTTCTGGCGATATTGTTATGCGAGCGGCCAAACACGGCGTCTCTGCAGGCGAACTTATTGGCCTAGTGTTGAGCCGCGCACTGATTGCGGAAGAGTTTGATCCTCAGTCAGGAGCTGCATGGTTTCTTCTTGATGACTATGCCGAGTGGCTCGGCCAGAAGGAAGAAGGGATCGCCGACATTCTAGGCCTCAGTATCGTGAGAGATGACGAGGGATCCATCGCGTTAAGGGCAATCGTGACTGAGGCCAAATATGTTGATCAGCAAGGCGTGGCCGAAGCCGCCCGCAAGTCACGCAGCCAACTTTTCCAGACGATATCAAGAATGGATGAAGCTCTTTTTGGCGATCCAGGTCGACTCGATCGGGATTTGTGGCTGTCGCGCATTTCAGATTTGCTGCTCGATGGTACGTCTTCTCTCGGCCAACCCGAATTACTCGAACAGGTCCGGGATAGTCTGCGTAAAGGCGAAATTCCGATCGATTTACGCGGCTACTCACATGTGTTTGTGCATGGCCCGGCGTCAGAGAGCGGCTCCTTGGGAGACCAACTAGACCTCGCCAAACCCCAAGGAGGTTTGCAGGAGACTTTTACGCGTGAAGGTGTGCGCCGCTTAGTTAAGGCCTATGAGGCCTGCACACCGCTCACCGCTGTTCGCGCTGAGCTCGGCGAGACACATCGCTGGACGATGCCCAACATGCGTATTCCGGCAACTCGCGTAAATTGGACGACAGAAATCGGGTTGGAAGTGACGCCCTCAACCACGCCGAGCTCTCACGACTATGAGCAGGAGGACGATGAGAGCGAGCTGGAACCTACTGAATCCGAGGCATCAATCGGCTCATCATCGACACTTGCTGATCCGCCAGCAGAATCCCAACAGGTGCAAGGTGACAGAGGGGGCAACGTACCATCCGGAGGAAATGACGCAGTCATGCCCTCACCTACGCCAGCCGGAGACCTTGTCCCTCCAAGCCGAGATGCCAATACCGGCATCGATCAATTAATTGAGACCCGCGCGCATCAATCCTTGGAAGATTCTGCTGATGAGCGAGCCTGGCTTGAGGTCACGGCTCAAAGGCTGCGCGCAGCTTTAATGGGATACAATTTGCAGGCCAAAGTCGAAGGCACGCGCCTGACACCCAATGCCGCGCTGGTTCGATTCAAGGGCTCCGACCGGTTGAGGGTGGAAGACATAGAAGCACGCCAATCTGCGCTCCTCACAACGCATGGTCTTCGCTTGATTTCGGTATCACCTTTACCTGGAGAAATTGTTGTCGGCGTCGCACGACCCGAGCGGCAAATCGTTTCCCTGTGGGATGTCTGGGCAAGGCGAAAAATCAACCGAAACTCGGCCGGTGTGAATACGTCGTTTGTCCTTGGCCTGAGGGAACTTGATGGAGACGTTCTCTATTTGAATCTCGGCGGTCCATTCGCGGGCGGACAACAGCATGAACCTCACACGCTCGTCGCTGGATCGACAGGGTCGGGCAAATCCGTTCTCATTCAAACACTCTTGCTCGACATTGCGGCAACCAATCCAAGCTCTCTTGCCCATATTTATCTGATCGATCCCAAAATGGGGGTAGACTATGTCGCCCTCGAGCGCCTGCCTCACCTGCAAGGCGGCGTTATTATCGATCAAACTCGTGCAGTCGAGGTCATGGAAGGCTTGGTCGCTGAAATGGAGCGTCGCTATGAACTGTTCCGTAGCAAAGGCGCGCGGGATATACGCACTTTCAACATGCAAGCGCTTGGCACTGACCGCCTGCCATACATCTTCCTCGTTCACGATGAGTTCGCTGAATGGATGCTCACAGAAGAGTACAAGACTGCAGTCACGTCGAATGTGTCCCGCTTAGGCGTCAAGGCGCGTGCGGCTGGGATGCATCTCATTTTCGCAGCGCAGCGACCAGACGCCAACGTCATGCCGATGCAACTTCGGGATAATCTTGGTAATCGTTTGATCCTCAAGGTCTCAAGCGTCGGAACATCAGAGATTGCCTTGGGTACGAAGGGCGCCGAACAGCTATTGGGATTGGGGCACCTTGCGGCGAGGCTGAGCGGTGAACCAGCAATCATATTTGCTCAGGCACCGTTCATGTCAGACGAAGATATTGAATCAGTGATCGATGCCATTCTGGAGTCGAAACAATATGGATTCTGAAAGTTAGTATCGTCAGCCTAGGGCCATCATTGACGCATGCAAATACAACGCGACTTTCGAGCAACAGACCCAGCCATAGAGTTATTTACTTGCGGGTGCGGACAAGCTGATTGCCAAATTGCACGATTGCGTCCGTTCAGAGAACATATCGCCATGCTTATACGGGCGATACTGTCAGCCGACCACGAAGGACTATTCGAAAACGCAAATGGTTCTGTAGAATCATATGCTGGAACAATTTATTCGCTCCAAATGGCCGCCAGCATAGAGGACGTTTTTGCGGATCCTTCCTATGTTGACGATTCAGGCGCGGCATATTGGTGTAGTGCCGCTTGGGAAAGTGACGAATATGATCGCGAGCAAGCGTCAAAATATGCGGCTGCCCTGTCAATATTCAGTTTCATTTGGATGTCATACGAATCTTTGCTCCTTGAAAAATTCAACGACCGATTTCGTCATGATAAGCCTGCCGTCAAGGCGCGCAAAATATTCGCAGAGGAAACTTCAAGTGTGGACAGCACACCGAGCTTGGCCTACTTGACCAAGCTCGCGCGAAGCTGTTTTGACACCTCTGATGAACTCCAAACTCAAATATCGAATATCAAAATTGACCAGCTCAACAGACCATCATCTTATGGAGCTGAAATCGTTCGACTATTCCGCAACCATGTTATCCATGGTCGCGACCCAATTCCTATTTACAACTTTGATGGCACTTGGGCGTTTCGCCGCTTTTATTCTGCGTCAAAACTAATTCTTGTGCTAATCCAATTGCTCGTGAAGCTCAAGCTTACAGACCTCAATGTTTCAATTCCGCTATCCAACAACGAGGAGCTTGAAAAAGCAGAGGCTGGAACGCTATTTGAAACAATGCATTTGAAGGGCGAAATGGCGCAATTGCCGCTCTTCCTCCCAATTGACTAGTGACTGCATTCGCGACGCCTGTTTAGATTATGCGCGGCGATGACCAGACATCTATTTATGACAAGTCAGACAGGCCTTGGCCGCTGAGCCATAGATATCGTCGTCATCGAGTTCGGTATCTGGTCTAAGCGGGTTAGCTTGCAGCTTGGCACGGGCGCGGGCGACGCGGCGTTCATGATCATCACGGATTTCCTGCTGGCGCTTGGGACATTCGAGACTGGAGAGGGGTTCTCCCTGGCTCCAGGTAAAGGGTGAGCCATGGTCCATGGCCGTCTTTTCGTAGCGCTTGGCTTCCTCAAAGGCATCGGGATGGCGCTCGCGCAGGCGGACCCATTCAATCTTTTGCTGGAAGAAACAGAAGGTGCAGCCACTTCGGGTACGCCAATCATAGTATTCCGGAAGACCAAGGCCCGAACCGTCGAGAATCTCGATTACACCGGCCTTGTCGATCCCAGCTTCCTTAAACGGCAACTGGATGAGAAGCTTGTCCTTGTTGGACTGATAGCCCTCCCGGTAATCCTCGTCGCTCCGGATGGCGACATAGGAGATAACCGTTTCGCCCGCATCAAGGAACTCGCGCACCCAACCCTCGAAGGGGCGCAACTTGAGCTGACGGGTACACCAGCGCGATTGCGCCGAGGGCAGATAGTTCTTGTAGCTCTTGAGCCAGTAATCGAAATCCCGGTCCGGATTGAGACGGCGTATGGGTTTGCCGAGATAGCCTTCGAGCCGGGTTAGATAATCATAGACTTCCGGTAATTCCTTACCTGTATCGGTGAAGAAATATTCCACATCGATTTCCGGGTGGCGCTGGCGCATGAATACCGCGAGCGACGCACTGTCGCGTCCGCCGGAAAGTCCGAGAACGTGGCGTGTTTTGGTCATGCGCGCTTCCTTTGTTTGGTTTGACTCGTCTCGTCGAGATAGCGCGACATGACTTCAGCGAGCGCAGCCATAATGACCTCTCGCCGTTTGTGGTCCGAATGGGCGAGCGCCGCATCCACTGCTGTGGCGAGTGCGCTGACATCCTTACGATCGGCATCGGAGACTTCAAACTCGCCAAAAAGTGGTAAAGGCACGCCGTCCTGCCCCACCATGACAGCAATCGCCTGACGCCGGCCCTTGCGGCCCTTGACCCGGGCCATGGTTTCGAGCTTCAGGAATGCCCCTGCAAGCTCGGCGACCCCGACCCGTGCCCGCTCCCGATCAGAATCATTCCAGTCTCTTGGCAGTTTGTTTGCAGCAATGCTGGCGAGCCCTTCCATGTCTTCCTGCGTGCCATGGAATTGGGCGAGCCGGCCGATGAAGGCATCGAGACGAAGATCACCGCCTATCTGACGGATATTCTCGGCGCGCTCTCTCAGATCCGCGATCGCATCCTGTGTCTCTGCGCGCACATCGAGCTCATTCAGCATCAGCGCTTTGAGCTCCGCGAGCGTATTAGGATAGGCGGCCCGCATCTCGGCGAGCGCATCGCGGACGAGCCGCGCGACTTTGTTCGGATCAAAAGCGCCATCCTTTTCCGGTTTAACCAACGCCGGTAGATCGTCGAACAGGAGCTTGTTGGGATCACTCGCGCGCTTCAGGATCTCGCGCACGCGGAGTGTCGCTGGCAAGAGGGATTGTGTCTTACTAGTCCAGGGAACGAGATCATCGAACTGGGCAACGATGGCACGCGCGACCGCAAGCGGTTCATCACGCGTATCAAGTTCGAGAAGCTCGCCGAGCTGCGTGAGGATCTCGGTCGTCAGCCCTTCCATCTCGACCCACCGAAGCGAAATGTCAGCTGGATTGCGCGCTAAGAACTCAACACAGAGATCGGTAAAGCGCGACTGGAAAACACCTTCCCCATAGATCGCGATCTGTTCCTTTCGCGATTGCGCATAGGCGATGACATAGACAGGACCAAGCCCCTGTTTGAGCCCGATCGGCGGGGCAGCCCAAACATCGATCAATTCCTGTGCGGTCACCATGCCTGAAGTGTGCGATCCGACCAGCGTGTCGGCGGCGCGCCACAGTTCATGAAGATTGGCCGCATCATCATCCGGCACGATAAATCTGGCACCTAGCGGGCTATTTGCATGCAGGCCTGTCTCCTTGAGGAGCGATTCGTACAAGCCACGCTCGGCTGGATAGTTCTTGCCGCCAAAGCCGAGATCCTGATCCGCGCTGTTCCGAACCATGTGTTTCATCAGCTTGGTCCGAGCGCTCACCGCATTCGAGGACGGCGCGGAACAATTGAGCAGCTCATTATGGATGCGGGGCGCACGCGGGAAGGCCTGCTCGGCAATATCCGACAAGGTTTCGCTGAGCGCCCGCTTCGACAATTGGCGTTTTGTCCCAGTACTGGAATGCCACTCAGACCGTTCGAAGAGTGACTGGATTTCCTCCTCTATCCGTCGGCGCAGATCCGCCGAGCGTGCTTCAATCTCACGTCTTGCCACGGCATCGCCGCGCAGTTCAGGATGTCGGCTTTTCAGACTCAACAACGCAGAAAGCTCGCGGGAATAGTCGACCAGTTTCGTGCTGTCGGGATTGAACCCGATCAGCAGCGGCCGCCCATTAGCCCGGCCGAGCGCGTCATGAATGGCTCTGCCAGCTTCCTTCTCAGTTTCGCCCCGTGCCGGAATGGCGAGGATAATCTGACCGATCACATCGGCTCTGGGCGATCGGAAATCCCGACCTGCAAGATCGCCGATGGCATCGATTGCGATGTCAAACCAGCGCATCGCTCCCGTCTCGCGGTGATGACGCTTGGCGAGCAAGAGTTGAAGATCGGCGAGTGACCGGATCAGCGATACGTCCGGTTCGCCCATGGCCGCGAGCGCGTCCTCGACTTTCGAATCGACATCGAAATCCGATCCTGAATAGAGCACGTAGGCATTGGCATGCTTGCGAAAGACAATTTCGGTGGAGCGCTCGAGATTGCGTAGCGCCGACTCGACCATCTTGGGATTGACGTCGCTGAGCGCGAGCTTGAGCGTCGAAGGCGCGCAGAGCAGGCCTGACCTGTCTTTCAGAAGCTCAATAATACCGATCGATTTGAGTAATCGGACTTCCGTCTCTGACCCGCCACGCGCCGAACATCGCTCGATCGCGTCCGACGCAACCGCCCAGCGCCGGCTGTCCGGTGATGCCAGCACGGCACTTTCGAGATTGGCGCGAACATAATCCCACAGCCGGTAGACCGGATAGAGGCTGTCAGCTCCGTTGGCCGCCAGCGCGTCCTGAAGGCCATATTGCTCTGAAGACGCAAGAAACGAAAAAACGCTGCGTTGGTTCTGACCGAACCGCCGCCGCGACAAGGGGCCGATCAGGCACGCCGTCATCGGGTGGAGCGGTCCGCATTTGGCGAGACTCGCCGTGAGCCGCCCGGCTTCGGTTTCCGACCGTGCCGGACGCAGTTCCCGAACGCAGTCTTCGGCGAGCGGCTTCAGCTTGGCGTTCAAGCGTTTCGTCCCGATCGCTTCGGCGATCAGATCGATTGTCTCATCGAGCGACACTGAAATCGACATGTCGACAAAACGGCCTTGGATTTTTGCCCAGGAATCGCGGGCCTCGCGTCCGAGTTTCTCTGCATATTCTTCGAAAGCCTGATGCAGGATCCCAATGAACAGAAACCGCCCTTCGCTTCGCGACGCGAGCTCTGCGATATCCTGCAGGATATGGACATCGCCCTCGCCTACGGCAGCTGCTTCAAGGCCCCGGCCGAGCTCATCCATGATCAGGACGAGGCCTCGCTCAGCGGATCGCCTGGTCAGCTCCTTGAGAACGGCCTGCGCAGAAACCGCCTTTTTGTCAGTCAGATTGAGTTTTTCTGCGAGTTGTTCTGTCAAAGACCGTTTCTCGGTAACCACCGGAATGACATCCCAGCGCGAGGGAAAGTACGGCAAGGCCGATTTGAGGGCAGTGACCGTCCGTTCCCCGAAAATACCGATTGCCTGATCGCGGAGCGGCTTTTTGGCCCCAGCGAGGCAGGCAAATGCGAGTGCGAGGCTCGACTTTCCTCCGCCATAGGGCCCAGTCCAAGTAAATGCCCCCTGCCCAGTTTCCGCGACATGCTGGGCCATGAATTCAATTGTCGATGCAAAAGAACGTGGGCATTGAAAGCCATCAATGGCCGTCGCAGAGGCATAATCAGTGTCAATCCGGACCGATCGACGAAACCGGGGGCGAAGCTCCAGAACCATGTTCATGCCGCCGCCCTCTTCGCAGGTGAATTGAAATCATCGCGGAGCAGTGCAATCAGGGCGCTGCGATCCAGTTCTTGCCTGCGGACGATTTGGCGCAGCCCTGCGGTCTCCGACCAAGCAAGGGCGCCGCCGCTTGCCTGCTCAAGTCCTTCGAGCCGTTCGACCAGAGCAGTCTCGTCCAGCGAAAAGACACGCCCCGGCGAGCCACCCTGAAAGGCGACGGCTTCATAGGAGAGCGTCGTCCGATCTATAGCGGAGGATTGCCAGAAGTCCCACAGCGCGCTCAGGAACACGGCATCCGGCAGGCCCGGCTTTTGACCTCTTGAGATGCTGAAACGTGATTGTCCGAGCGGCCTGACTAGACCGAGCTCTGCAAGAATGGACTCGCCTGCTTCGCTTTCACCGCGGCCGCCGACATAGGTTCTGAGGAGGCATTGCAGGTCCCGGTCAACCGTCGTTTCGGCGACCCGTTGCCAGGACGCGTCCTCGGCCAGGGTCAGGAGTGGCCTGACGACGTCCTTACGGGTAAAAATCCCGCCGGAAAACTCATTGAAGAGCCAGTAAAAGGCGGTGAGTTTCGGCCGGCTCGCAAGGTGCCAATGCAGCAACCATAAGGAGCCCTCCTCCTCGAGATAGGGATCTATCCCCGCTGCACCAAAAAGGAGATCGCCCAGCCAATCCGCCACAAGCCCACCATCGACCTCTTTCAAAATTCCCGCTCCGGTTGCCCAATAGCGCATAGAGCCGACCATGTTCCGGCCTACACCGAATCGCGCGATAGATGAGGGGTCACGAAATACATGGACGGCATCAGCGCCTGAGCCGGCCTCGACGACGGCATCATAGGCCTTTTGAAGCCAGCCATATCGCAGGGGAAAGGTCTCGTGACCCGAAAAGGTTGGACCGTAGCCTGCAGCAAGTAGTGGGGTTGTGGCCAAAATGCCCTCCTGGGATCATCATCCAGTAGTAAAGTATGACTCTTCATAGTACTGGAAGGGGTGTCCAGTAAAGCAGAAGACGCGATGCGCATCGGAGAAACCCTCTATTTTGACTATCAGGCCGCAACGCCGCTTGATCCGCGCGTCGGGCACGTCATGCGTGAAGCTGAAGTCCATCTCTTCGCCAATCCCCACGCTGCCGATCACGTCCTCGGGTGGCGAGCCGCTGCAGCCATCTCCGAAGCCGCCCGGCAGATCGCAGATCTGCTTGGTTTGGACGGGGACGATGTCACCTTCACCTCCGGAGCGAGCGAGGCCAATGCCATGGTTTTCCATGCCGCCCGCCGATTGGCCGGCGATACCGGCCGCACCGAAATCCTGATAGGTGAAGGCGACCACAGCTCCATTCTGAACGAAGCGGGCGCATCCGAACTTCTAGTTCGCATGATCCCTTTGGATCAGGAGGGCGTGCCTGACATGGTGGCTCTTTCACAAATGATCAGTGAGCGGACGGCGATCGTGAGCTTGATCGGCGTTAGCAATGAGACCGGCGCGATCACGGATCTAGACACCGCAGCAAAGCTTTGCGCAACATCCGGCGCCATCTTTCACGCAGACCTGTCTCAAGCCCTGCTCACGCTGAACGTAGACATGTTCGAGGCCGGCCTTTCCTTTGCGACTATTTCTTCTCACAAGATCTATGGCCCCAAAGGAATCGGAGCCCTCGTCGCGACGCCGCAGGCCGCCAAATGGATTTCGCCCGTTGTTCTTGGTGGTGGCCAACAAAACGGGCGCCGTGGCGGAACCCTGCCGACCGAACTGTGTGTCGGTTTTGGAGAAGCATGCAGCATCCTGGCATCTGAAGGCGGCGCCGAACGTATGCGTGTTGCCGCTTTACGGGACGCATTTGTCGCCAAGCTAGAAACGCTCAGGGTGGCCCGACTGATCGGCAGCCGGACCTCGCGCCATCCCGGCAATGCCTTGATGCATTTTCCCGGCATTAACGCTGGCGACCTCCTCTCGCGCGTCCAACCGCGCCTCGCGGCCTCATCTCAATCGGCTTGCAACTCGGGAAGCATCGAACCTTCCCGGATCATTCAGGCGATGGGACATTCACGGGCAGTTGCCGTTGAATGCGTTCGGTTCAGTTTAGGGCGCTATTCAGATGCATCACAAGTCGATGAGGCCGTAGAATGTCTATTAAGCGCTTTAGAACAGACAGCACTCTGATTTCTACGTTCGATGGCGTTGGCACGATCAACATCAGCCGCAACTTTAACCTTCTACTTCACACTGCGAATTGCCAAACAGTGTGCAGCGCGCCGCGAACGCTATTGAGCGCTCCGAGATCATACCGCCGAAGTAGTCGGTAGCCTGAGAAGCAGCTCGTATGATTTCGCTAAGTTGTTCACATATCAACTCATGCGGTTTGTGTGATTAAGTCATGTGCTGAGGAAACGCCGAAGCCAGACGAACATAGAGGACCGGACTAGGAGGTCTCGATTGCTTCGACCACTACACCGAGGAACTACAACCCCACCCTCGTCGCGTGTATCTAGCCGTTTGTTTGCCGAAGCACATGATCGGACCACCATTGCATCATCCGAACCCGCTCATCCCAATACCGCGCGCGGTTGTATATGCCCCTGGCACTTTTCGTGTCCACATGGGCGAGCTCAGTTTCGATCGCGTCAGGGTTCCACAAGCCGCTTTCATTCAGAAAAGTCGACGCACTCGCGCGAAAGCCATGTGGCGTCATCTCGTCTCCGCTAAACCCAAGCCGTTGCAGCGCGAGGTTCATCGTGTTTTCACTGATCGGGCGATCAGGTCTTGTCGTTGCGGGAAAGACAAAGTCGGTTCGACGGCTCGTGCCCCTCAGGTCGAGCAGGATATGTAGCGCGGGAGGAGGCAACGACTTCTTGTGTTCCCGCCGCATCTTCATGCGCGCGGCCGGTATCGTCCATGTCGATGTGTTGAAGTCGATTTCCGACCACGTGGCCTTTCTGAGTTCACCCGGCCTGGGGAACAGAAGCGCCATGAGCTTAAGAGCGCTGGCAGTGCTGCCTCGGCCTTCATAGCCCCAGATCGCGCGAACCAAGAGCGCAAATTTAGGCGCTTCGACGATCGCCGGCATGTGGCGCACTTTCGGCGAAATCAGCGCGCCGCGCAGGACCGGCGTCGGATCCGCCTCGGCTCGCAGAGTGGCGACGGCATAACGGAAGACCTCGCCCACGGTTGTACGTAAGCGCTTGGCAGTCTCGTAATTCCCCTTCGCTTCGATAGTCCTCAACACTGTCAGGACATCACCTGGCTTGATATCGGCGATTGGCATCACCCCCAACTCCTCCCTTGCGAAATCGAGAAGCCAAGCCTTCTTTGTCAGCGTGGTCTGCGCGAGGCCCTCCAACCTTCGCTTTTCCAGAAACTCGTCGGCGATCACATCAAACGTGTTTGGAGCGCGGCCGCGTCTGCGTGCCTTGCGCGACTTTTGAACTGCGCCGGGGTCGATATCCTGCCTAAGCAGCCTCTTCGCTTTCGTGCGGAGGTCGCGGGCTTCTTCGATGGTGACGACCGGGTAGGATCCGAACGAGAGCGTCTTCTGCTTGCCCTCGAAGTGATAGTTCATGCGCCAGAGTTTTGACCCGTTCGGCCTGATGAAGATGTAGAGCGCATGGCCGTCCGAACGCTTGTAGGACTGTTCTCGAGGCTCGAAGTCTTCAATCTCGGAATCGGTGAGCGGCATGAGTACGTCGATCAGGTCGTTTTGGAGGGTGCCGGACCTTACCAAACGCCACCGCGACGGGGCAACCGCCGATGGTACCGGAAAATGATTTTATCCAATTAAATCAACCTACTGGTGCCCAGAAGAGGACTCGAACCTCCACTCCCTTACGAGAACTACGACCTGAACGTAGCGCGTCTACCAATTCCGCCATCTGGGCACAGTATTGGAAGGCGGGGTATTACGGTTCGAAGCCAAGAACGTCAACGGCAAAACTGCTCTGATCTGACCTCGTTTGAATAGACCTGGGGGTCGCATAAAAGCGATCTATCGGCCGAGCGACCGTGGATGACGTCAGACGCGTCCAAGCAAACCCTCCGACAGCCCGGACACCAGACGCTCTCCCCCCGCCATCGCCTCACACTTGCGCGCCTCCAGATCAAACCCCGGCGCTCAACAAAGGAGCTGCTCCAATTGGCGCCCGGCTTCGGCGAAGCGCTCCGCCTGCTGCTGCTTGAGTTTCCGAATATTCCGGACCTTCCAGAGAACGGCTGGAAGTTCAGCCGCCTGCGGTCTCCCCCACGAGCTCATCCGGCACCGTTATGAGATAGCGGGTATCAAGCGTTCCACCCTTGACGAGGGATCGCTTGCCGCTGCCGAGATCGACTTTCGACTCGTCGAGATATTTGAGCCAACCGTGCTTGTGGCGCTGAGCGAAGACGAAGAACAGGCGTTTCGTCTTGACGCTCCTGCAGCGTTCCAACAGCGCCTGCATGCGGCGCGGCCGGAGCGAGGTCAGGCTTTCAAAGACCAGGTCGACCTGGTGGAAGCTTTGATCGTCCGGAAGCGCTTCGAGGAGTTCGAGTACGGCCCGCTCCAGCGTCGATATGAGGACCGGCTGGCCAGTCGGCCCCCAGACGAAGGGCTCCAGATCTATGGAAGAGCCGCCTGCATCGTGCATCAATCGATGAGCTTCGAAGACACGGGCAAGGTCCCCGGCGCCAAACAGACGGTCTGGTTTGTGGGTGACAAACCGAACGCCGGGCACGGGCAGGTTTTCGAGCCATGATGGCAATCGCGTATCGCAATAGAGCATGACTTCCTGCGCGCCGCTGAGCTCAAGATAATGGGCGTAGCCTTTGAGTTCGAGCGCCGTGCGGCCGCCAACGAGCACGTCCTTAGACATCAGGGTTTGCATTGAATAGACGACGGATTGCCAGGAGAGGATTTGGCCGGGACGCGTGAACAGACCCCGTACGGGAGAGCTCAGCCAGTTCGCATCAAGATACTTTGCGCGCAGGTTTGATGGATAGCCCCGCTGATCCAGCGTTGCAGCATCAACCACACTTCCATCCGGCAGCCATGCCAGGAGTTGGTTTAATTTTTGATATTTTTGCTCACTCATAGTGAGCTAAATGGCACTTGTTCAAACTAAAGTCAAGTTTGAATAATCCTCATAATACTCACCATAGGTGAGTATTTATCAAATAACTTAAACCTGCGCATTCAAATAGTGCAACAAAAACTAGCGATAATATCAACAAGGGGCATGTAGCGAGAATTCCCATGCCCGTTCACACTCCACCATCACGCAGCCTCCTGATATGGCCCCAGACGCCCGCCGAGCAACTCCGTGAGATACCCGCCATCGCGCAGGCCCTGAGCCTTGTTCACCAGATATCGGATCGCATCCTTCATGGCGCCCCGGTCATCGGACCAACCTTCATCAACGGCGTCCCGACCAAAGAGCACAGTGGCAATCTCACGCCGGCTCATGCCGAGTTCAAGGCAATCAAGCACGATCAGTCCGTCCCTGAGGATCTGCGTTCGCTTGCTCCAGAGCGGGGCCTGCTTGCCAAAGTCATCGCCATAGATTTCAAACGCCTCGCGTTGGGCTTTCATCCTGCGATCGAAGCCGTCGACATCGGAGATCGTGAGCTTCATGCGCACCTTCTCCAGACCAAGCAGGGACAGCCCCGTGCACCGCGCCTGGGCAACGCAGCCATTGCCGCGTAGCAGGAAGTATTCGCGTCCCTGCCGGTCGGTCAGGTGGGTGATTGCGCAATGCGGGACGGTACGCTCCCAGATGCTGCAGGCTTCCATCTCAGCGCGCGGACTGCAATGAACCTCGACCTGACCCGGATGGGCCGCACGGCTCCAGAACACATCGGCCTCAAAGCCGTTCCTTTCAGGATCCGGCATGATCATGAGCCCCCAGCGATGAGCCAGTGTCTGGTCGATTCGCGATCGCAACAGGCGTATCGGCGCGCACGGCGCCATCATCTCCGAAATATCCTCCGCCCCTCGCATCGCGGCGTCACGACGGAATTCAGGATTCCTGCGGAGATACTCCCAGGCCCAGCGATCGGGCGACAGGCGCCAGAGATAATCATAGCGTTTCAGGACGCCATCGCTCTTCAAGGTATACGTCTTCATGGACCTGCTCCTTCCGCCCGGCAGGCTTGCAAGAACAATACCATTTTCTACCTTAGATTACACTCTAGCTCTCACAAGTACTAATGGAAGATTCGACAGACCACCGTCCCACAGCCACCTTTACGAGCAGAAAATCCCGGGCTAATATCTCTCTTTGGTAGAAAGCAAAATCCATAAAATCCCACCCAAACAGGCAAAGCCTTGTCGTTGAACCAGTCCCTCGATCATCTCAGCCCAAAGCGGCAACAGGCCCTGGCCCGCGCCAGGGACATCATCCTGGAAGAGCTGCAGGCCAGGGCCGAATCTAGGGGCACATCAAAGGCAAAACGCCACCGGCTCCTGAAACTCATCCTGTTCGGCCAGTTCGCCAAGGGAACCGGCCCCGGCGACACGCCCCCGGGCACGAAAGCCGGCATGAACCTGCTCGTGATCGTCAGCCACCGCGACCTCACCGGGATGAGCGCCTTCTGGGATGAAGTCGAAGACCGCATCGGAAATGACCACCAGGTCAAATGCCCGGTGACGCTCATTATTCACACGCTTCCAGACGTGAACCGGCACATCAAAGATGGCGCCTATTTCTTCACCGAGATCATCAGGCACGGCATAATGATCCATGAGGACATGGAACCCGGCAAAGATGGGCGCCTGAAGAACATCCTTGCCAGGCTACCAGGCTCCGATTCTCAAAGAGCATTTGAAATCGGATTGGAGCATCATCAATATTGGAAAAGGTCGGCGGAGCAATTCCTGATCGTTAGCAGGCAGGGGCTCCAAGCTGGACCTGCCTGGCGAAACAATACGGCATTCCAGCTGAATCAAGCAGCCGAGAGCATTTATCGCATGTTCCTGCTAACTGTGACCCAGTATGCCCCGGCCAGTCATCATCTCGGCAAGCTCCGCAGCCTCGCCAGGGCAATCGACCCCAGAATCGATGACGCCTGGGCGCCGCAGCAGAAGCCCTATAGTCAATATTTTCAACTGTTGCAGCGGGCCTATCTCGAAGCCCGCTACTCATCCGACTATGAGACTCACGCTGACATACTCGCCTGGCAGGCCGATCGGATCGAACTGCTGATCAGTCTCGCAGATGCACTGTGTCTTGAGCACCTCGACCGGCTCAGGGCTGTATACGGGGAACAGAATTGCATGTCTTGGAGAACTCTGGTCTCTGGTGGTGACGACAGGTAGAGGCGCAGACACGTGCCACAACAGGAAACGCGCAGCTCGTGAAGAACAGTCTCGATCATCTCAACCTGCAAAAGCAGAAGGAGGTCGCCTATATCCGCAAGGTAATACTCCAAGAGCTTGAGGCGCGCCTTCGCAAGTCCACATCGAAACGGGCGGCACGCTACCGCATTCTCAAAGTTGTCCTCTATGGAAGCTTCGCGCGCGGGACCTGGTTCGACGACCGCAAATCCGGACGGGCTTCTGACTATGACTTCCTCGTCATCGTGTCGCACAAGGCACTTACCGACATGTCCAAATTCTGGGCCGGTGTCGAAGATCGATTATTACGGGATCCGAAGATCCAGAAGGATGTGTCGCTCATCGTTCATACGCTCAGGGAGGTGAATGCAGCCCTGAAAGACGGACAGTACTTCTTTGCCGAGGTCATCAACCAAGGTGTCCTACTCTATGCGGATCAAGCCAAAACTCCGACTGATAAGGCCCACTCAACGCTGGCCGAACGCGCGATCCCTCATCCGCAGCGAGCGTTAGAGCTGTCATCTGAGTACTTCGCTTATTGGAAACGGTCCGCATCTCAGTTCCTGGTAGTCGGAAGCGAAAGTAATGCCAGAGGGCCTGATTGGACCAGATTTTCTGCCTTCCAGCTTCACCAGGCCGCCGAAGCCATCTACCGGATGGTCCTGCTCACCGTCACGCTCTACGCTCCGGCTACGCATCATCTCGGCAAGTTACGCCAACGCTGCGAAGCGATTGATCCGCGTCTCGCCGAGGCCTGGGGTCCTGAACGCAAACCTTTCAAGCGCTATTTCGAACTCCTGCGCCGCGCCTATGTCGAAGCCCGCTATTCACCGGCCTATGAGGCCAATGCAGAAATCCTGAACTGGCAAGCCGAACGCATCGCGCGGCTCCTGGAACTGGCCGAGGCATCCTGCCAGGAACGGCTAGCAAAGCTTGAAGCCGAGGCCAAGACGTTCAAATCCGCTTCGGCGCACAATTAGTAATACAATGGTTAGAGTGGTCCAGTTCAGACCGTCACTCGACAGAGAATCTTGCTCCAAACAATTTTGAGCGCTGACGCGGTCAAAATTGTTACCCCGATTGGATGCGCTCTAGTCAACTCTCCTCAGCAATTCGACCGAACCCTTTTCTTCCTTTTCGTCCAAAAAGTGAACGCAAGGAGCTTTATCGAAAAACTCCACCATCGATCTCGCGTAAATTTTAGATACATCATCCGCAGCCGGAAAGAATAACCCCGGCCTGCCAGCATATGTTGATGGGAATGGAGTGTATAGCTGAATGAATCCGCAGACATCGTCGATGATGTACTGGTCGCCAGCAGATGCTGTGCCATGGCGACCGTGAGAATTTTCCGGAAGTGATATGAGGCCCATAAAGTAATGAAATACCCGGCTCTCGTAGAGTAAAAAATGCCCCAGGTCGCTGTTCGTCGTTGCTTCACGCTGCCGGTGGGCGTCATCTCGGGCAGCGATCAAATTGTCAATCTGTGCATTTCTGGTTCTCGTTTGGGCCAATCGGCCAGTGTTAGTTTTGTATCGGGACGACAATGTCAGTCTCTGTAGTTGCAAGTTGTGCAAAGGGTCGACTGATTTGTTCGATGCCTTACCCTCAACGCCCCGTGACCACTCGTTGTGAGGATGGTACGCCCAATGTACGTTTGCTCTACCTTCAGCCACTGCTTTCGCGATGTCGGGCAACAAAGGTAAAAAGCCTTCTGGACTTATACACATGATAAGGAAGACGCGGTCTCGACAAGTTTGAATGTGCTCGAGTAACTGCCGCCGAACTGGGTGCCCATCTCCGCTCAAACAAGCTGCCCAATCTGGCCAGATCTGAGTTTTGTGGTCTTCCTCAACAGTATCATTTCGTTGAAATGGATTTGGTTCAACCAATTGACGCGCCCGGCCCGCTGCATCGCGTATTTTTTCGCTCCACTTGCCGTGAAGCTGACGTCGCTCAACGATTTCCAAGAGAAAAAAATCGACGATTCTTTCAACAGTTGCCCGGTTTACGCCTTTGCCTGTCCGAATCCGAGCAAGTGTTTTACGATTGATCCCGAGGAGCGTTCTGTCCTTCTCGTCAGCGCTGAAGTCTACTTGGGTCCAGGAGCCTACCTGCCCTATATGCTTCTCTTTCGAAAAGCCCGCATGCATCATGTGCGAAAAAATCTTACTCAAAGATGCACACTCAAGTTCTACTGGAAAATGAAATCGCTCTTCAATTTCGTCCATGCTGCTGAGTATCCAAGCATATCAGGGTAGAGTTCGGTAACCAACGGTAACATGCCGGTCGCTTACCGCAAGTACCTGTTCTTCCTGTATCTATACCGGCGACCGGCGCAGTAGAGATCGAGGCGTCAGGAGAGGCCGGGCCTGGCAGAAAACCAACGGCCAAATCAACCGGGACAAAAGTTCCACACGGAGTACTACAGATGGTCTACGAATATGAAATCACGATGAGCGCAGGCGGTTGCGGTGGCGATTGCGGACCGGGCGGCGCCGGTGGCTCGTGCGATGGCGATTGCAACGGCTAGGAAAGTTTGAACAGGGCCATCCAACGGCCCGAGTCAGCTCCCCGACGGAGGTGTTCCGTCAGCCATTGTGGTCAGGCGGTGTCCACGTAACTGGAGATCTTGTGATGGGTGAAATTCGCATCAATCCGGACAGCGGCGTAGTCGAAGAGAGAGACTGGCTCGGCTGGTGGCCGGTGACCAAGTAACGACAACCGACCCTATCCGAGCGAACTTGAGGACGCTCGGATAGGGTCCCCCCGGTGGAGGGCCGTCCACCAGCCGCAATGGTCGGGCAGCGACCATCAACCAAGGACACTCTCATGATAACCAATTTCCCCGAATGGGATCAGCTTCGGCACGGTTGCATGCACTGTGGCACTATGGGCTGCATTCGATGCCAACTTCGAATACCCATCTAAGAACCAAAAATGACGACTAGATTTCAAGACGAAGGCGTAACCTAGACAGTAATCTCCGCACCTAGCCAGTGCGGAGATTTTTTTTGGCTGACATCACTATACCCCCTCCGATCTTCGGAGGAAGGAAACCTGAGACATTCAAGAAGAGCGGGGCTCCGCAACCCACCTTCCAATTCAGGTTGCAATCAGCTAGATGTCCACCCCGGGTGGGCCGGCACAGCGATAAGGTCTCCGGATCAAAACCTGTGCCCCGTTGCGCATGCTTCGCGGTTTTCCGACGGCCCACCTATTTCCTTTTCAGGTTGCAAATTCGCGCCTCCTCCCCTAGAATATTAATTAGCATCTTTGCATGAAGAGGCTCGGGGCGTCGGAAACCCTGGCAGAGCATGATCCCACCACATGTGCGTTCCAGCACAGAAGGTCTTATTGCGACTGCCACTGTCCGTGCGCGTATCCGGGGCTCCTGGTTCACAGGTGCGCAGGGCGTCGGAAACCCTGGTGAAGCATGGCTGAACTCACCCGCGTGATCACACGCGGGGCCTGCAGCTTTGCACCAGCCATTCTGACGAAAGAGCAGAAGCGAGGGCATGGCATGTCGGGTGCGCAGTCAACACCAGAGCAGAGCAGGCGCGGCGCGCCTGCCAGCGCACTAGCGCTCCCGTCCGAAGTGCGCGTTGGCGACGATGCCCTGAACACGCTATACCGCGAGAAACACGGCCAGCTGCTTCGCTTCTGCCGAATCCGGATCAGCAATTCTGCAGACGCCGAGGACCTGGTACAGGATGCCTTCGTCTCGGTTCGGAGGGCCTATCCCGACAAGGGGGTCGACGAGCTCCGGCCACTCCTATTCACGACGCTCCGGAACCTGACCCTCAACTACCTGAAATCCGGCAATACCAAACGTCGGCAGGCATCGGTGGAATTGCTCGGAAGTGATGACCGCCTCGGCTGTCCCCGCACGGTGACGCCGGAGACCCAGCTCATGGACGCGCAATTGCTGGCCATTGCCGAGCAGGCCATCGCGGCGATGGCACCGCGCCGCCGGGACGTGCTGAAACTCCACCGTTTCGAGCACCTGACCTATGACGAGATCGCAGAGCGCCTGTCTGTCTCGCGCTCGACGGTCAAGAAGGACCTCGCCGATGCCATTGCGGAAGTTGCCGAAGCGCTCGCCCGGAAAAGCGGGCGAGGCGCTGAACCGCTGACGGTTCGAAAATGACGATGCAGGACCCCGGTATTCCGCAAATCTCCAGGCGTCCCTTCGTGGGAGAGTCTTTCGCGCTACGGGGCAGTGCGGCGCTCGACGAGATCTTTCGACTTCAATATGACCAGCTGCTTCGCTTCTGCCGGATACGGATCAGCCATGCTGCAGACGCCGAGGACCTCGTCCAGGATGCTTTCCTGTCTGTTAGGCGGGCCTATCTCGACAAGGGGATTGACGAATTGCGACCGCTCCTGTTCACGGCCCTGCGCAACCTCACGCTGGACTATCTCAAATCAGGCTATGCCAGGCAAAGGCGATCATCGTCCGAGATCGGCGACATGGGCGAATTTCTCGCATGCCCGCGCTCGGTGACACCTGAAACCCAGCTGAGAGACACACAGCAGCTGGCGATCGTCCAGGCGGCCCTTACGGCGCTCGAACCGCGCAAACGCGAGGCCCTGCTGCTCAGCCGGCTTGAGCGCCTCACCCATAAGGAAATTGCCGAGCGCCTGTCCGTCTCCCCGCGAACCGTGCGGAGCGACATCACCGAGGCGATGGCCGTCATTGCCAAAAGCCTTGAGCGTGCGGGTGACCCGGATCGAGACGCCTGACCTTCGTTTTGCATCGCGTCTCATCCGAACGCGCGGTGCTGCATAGACTGGCCCACGCTCCAACTCGTCTGCTGCCACCTGATCTGAGAGGTTTGACCTGACCAGACAGGAAGGCCTTGCCCCATGGCAATCGCGGGACACGCTCAGGAAACAGACAGCCGCCGGACCGCCATGCTGCGCACGGCCTTCTGTCCGGTCATCCGCAATGCGCTCGATGCACCTGACACGATCGAGATCATGGCCAATCCCGACGGATCGGTCTGGATCGAGACCCAGGGCGCTGGCGTCAACGATTCTGGTGATCGCCTTGCTGCCGAAGACCGCGAACGCGTCATCCGTCTCGTTGCCTCCGGGGTGGGAGAGCCCGTCAGTCGCGCCTCCCCGATCGTCTCTGCCGAACTGCCTGGCAGCGGCGAGCGGTTTGAGGGGCTTCTCCCACCTGTCTCGGTCGCGCCGTGTTTTTCAATCCGCAAACCGGCCCAGGCCCGGCACTCGCTCGATACCTATGTCGGGCGTGACGCCCTCTCGCCCGCCCTCGCCCTCGCGCTAAGGTCCGCCATCGAGACGCGCGACAATATCCTGATCGCGGGGGGTACATCTTCGGGCAAGACCACATTTGCGAACGCGCTCCTCGCCGAAGCTGCGTTCCACGAAGACCGGATCGTGATCCTGGAAGATACGCGCGAACTGCAATGCGCGGCGCCCAATTCGGTGCAGCTGCGCACCCACAAAGACAGCGTTTCGCTGCAGCAGCTCGTCCGATCGACGCTCCGCCTGCGACCGGACAGGATCATTGTCGGCGAAGTGCGCGGCCCCGAAGCGCTTGACCTGCTCAAGGCCTGGAACACGGGCCATCCCGGCGGGATCACGACGCTGCATGCCAATTCCGCACTCGGTGCCCTCTCACGGCTTGAACACCTGTCACTCGAAGCGAGCGCCCGTGCGCCTTTCGACCTCATCGCCGAGGCGATCGACATTGTCGTGTTCATGAGCCGCAAGGACGGACAGCGCCGGGTCGAAGATGCCCTCCGCGTCCGCAGTTTCGACGGAGACGCCTACGTGACCGAACCCCTCATCTCGCGCGCGCTGTCGCTCGTTAAACATGGAGAGTCCCAATGACCGCCACCCCCAGAAACAGGCCTGCCAGCAAGCCAGCCAGGATCGCCGCCGGCCTTGCCGTCGCCCTGCTCATCACGCTTCCCGCCCATGCGGCCGGTTCCGGCATGCCCTGGGAAGGCCCGCTCGACCAGATCCTGCAATCAATCGAAGGACCCGTCGCCCGGATCGTGTCGGTCATCATCATTACCCTGACGGGCCTCGCGCTTGCGTTCGGGGAGACATCGGGCGGCATGCGCAAGCTCATCCAGATCGTGTTCGGCCTCTCGATCGCGTTTGCAGCAACGAGCTTCTTCCTCACCTTCTTCTCTTTTGGTGGCGGGGCGCTGGTCTGATGATTGAAGGCTTTGAGATCCCGCTGCATCGCTCCCTGGCCGAGCCCATCCTGATGGCAGGCGCGCCACGCGCTGCCGCCATTGCCATCGGGACCCTCGCGGCCGTGCTCGGGCTTGGCCTGAGGCTCTGGATCCCCGGCCTCCTCGTCTGGGTCATCGGACATTCTGCCGCCGCCTTCATGGCCCGGTCTGACCCGGATTTCATGAACGTCGCGAGCCGCTCGACCCGGCACAAGGAACACCTCTCATGCTGAACCTCAGGGAATATGCCGAGACACCGAAACTGTTGGCCGACTATCTCCCTTGGGCCTGTCTTGTCGCGCCCGGTGTGGTGCTCAACAAGGATGGCAGCTTCCAGACCACTTTTCGTTATCGCGGACCGGATCTTGAAAGCTCCACCGAGGCCGGACTTGTCGCCATTACCGCCCGCGTCAACAATGTGCTGCGCCGGTTCGGTTCCGGCTGGGCACTCTTCTTCGAGGCCGTGCGGGTCGAGGCGCATGATTATCCAGACTGCACCTTCCCGGATGCCGTCTCCTGGCTGATCGACCAGGAACGCGCGCTGCGAGCCGATGAGACCGGCGCCCGCTTTGAAAGTCACTATTACCTGACCCTGCTCTGGCTCCCGCCGCCTGACGCGGCAGGCCGCGCCGAAAAGGCCCTGATCACCCGCGCCGACAGCGAAGACGCCGCCACCTGGCGCCACCGTCTCGCGACGTTCGAGCAGCAGGCCCGCCGCACGCTCGATCTCCTTGCCACCTGTCTTGCCGAGATTGCGCCGCTGACCGATGACGAGACCCTCACCTACCTGCACGCCTGTATTTCCACAAAGCACCATGGCGTCAGGACGCCCGACCTTCCGGTCTTCCTCGATGCGATTCTCGCAGACGAACCCTTTGCCGGAGGCCTTGAGCCGATGATCGGCGATGCGCACCTGCGCACGCTGACCATACTCGGTTTTCCGGCCTCGACGCTGCCGGGCATGCTCGATGAGTTGAACCGGCAGGGTTTTGCCTATCGCTGGACGACCCGGTTCATCGCCATGGACAAGGCGGAAGCGGAAAAGATCCTCGGCCGCAAGCGCCGCCACTGGTTTGCCAAGCGCAAATCGATGGGCGCCGTGCTTCGCGAGACCCTGTTCAACGAGCAGGCCGCGCTGCTCGACAGCGATGCCGACAATAAGGCGGTCGACGCAGATGCTGCGCTCCAGGAGCTTGGAAGCGACCTTGTTTCCTATGGCTATGTGACGACCACGATTACCGTCGCCAGCGAAGACCGGCGCGCGGTCGACGAACATATCCGCGTGGCCGAGCGCATCGTGAATGGCCGCGGGTTCACGGCGATCCGTGAGACCCTGAACGCCGTCGATGCCTGGCTCGGCTCCCTTCCCGGCCATGCCTATGCCAATGTCCGCCAGCCGATCCTGCACACGCTGAACCTCGCCCATATGGTTCCCCTGTCTGCGGTCTGGGCAGGAGAGGCCGGGAACCGTCATCTCGGCGCGCCCGCGCTTATTCAGGCGCAGACCGATGGGACAACGCCGTTCCGCCTCAATCTCCATGTCGGCGACGTTGGTCACACGCTCATTGTCGGCCCGACCGGCGCAGGCAAATCGGTGCTCCTGTCGCTGCTTGCCCTGCAATGGCAGCGCTATGCGGGCGCGCAGGTCTTCATCTTCGACAAGGGCCGCTCGGCCCGCGCGGCCGTGCTCGCGATGGGCGGCGCGCATGTCGATTTCGGCAGCAAGCGACGGCCCAGCCTGCAACCCCTGAAAGATGTCGATACAGGGACTGGCGCGCAATTTGCCGCCGACTGGCTCGCCGGGCTCTGCACCCATGAGGGCCTCGCAATGACACCGCACCTGAAGGCCTGCCTCTGGGAGGGGATCGAAGCGCTTGCCAGCGCGCCGGAGACTGAGCGAACGCTGACAGGCCTCTGTCTCCTCCTCCAGGACGACATGCTCAAGGCGGCCCTGCATCCCTACACACTGGAATGCCCTCATGGCCGCCTGCTCGACGCCGACCATGAAAGCCTCTCTCTCGCCGACACGGCCTGTTTCGAAATGGAGGACCTGATGCAGGCGCGGGGCGCGGCCCTGCCCGTCATCACCTATCTCTTCCACCGGCTCGAGGCCCGGTTCACCGGCCGGCCGACGCTCCTCATCCTGGATGAGGCCTGGCTCTTCCTCGACAATGCGCTGTTTGCCGCGCGCCTGCGCGAATGGCTAAAGACCCTGCGCAAGAAGAATGTCGCGGTCGTGTTCGCGACCCAGTCGCTTGCCGACATTGCGGCAAGCTCGATCGCCCCAGCGCTGGTCGAATCCTGCCCGACCCGCATCTTCCTTCCGAATGAACGGGCGAGCGAGCCGCAGTCAAAGGAGACCTACCAGCGCTTCGGCCTCAATGACCGCCAGGTTGACCTGATCGCCCACGCGACCCCGAAGCAGGACTATTATTACCAGTCTCCGCTCGGATGCCGGCTGTTCGATCTCGGGCTCGGGCCAGTTGCACGCGCGATCTGCGCCGCCGGCTCTCCCGCGGACCAGGCGCGCCTCGACCGTGTCTGGGCCGAGACCGAAGGGGAGGATTTCGCCGGGACCTGGCTCATTGAGAAAGGCCTGTCCTGGGCGGCAGGCCTGCTCACAAGCTGGCCGGGCCAGGAGCCAGGCCCGTCCCACGCCATTGCTGCCGAATAGGTCATTTCCATGAAACGCGCGCTTTCCTCCATTGCCCTCTGTCTTGTGCCGATCGGCGCGGTCCCGCTCTGGATCGTCGCGCCAATGCCCGCCGAAGCCCAGCTCATCGTCTACGATCCGGCCAATCATGCCCAGAACATCCTGCAGGCCGTGCGCGCCTTGCAGGAAGTCGACAACCAGGTCCGCCAGCTCACCCACGAGATCGACATGCTCGAGAATATGGCGCGCGACCTCGAAACGCTTCCAGCCGAGGTCGCGCATGCGATTATCGCGGACAGGATCTCCCGCATTGCCGCGCTCCTCGAACGGGCCGAGGGCATCGGCTATGAGGTCGAACAGGTCGAACGCGACTATGAAATCCTCTACCCGGACGACTATGGCGAGACGCCGCCCGCTGCGCGCGTCCTCCTGGAAGGCGCCCGCGCCCGCTGGCAGCAATCGCGGGCGGCGCACAGGCATGTCCTGATGATGGTGGCTGAAACGGCCTCATCGAATGCCAGTGATGCGGACGCGCTTTCGAGCCTTGTCAGCAATAGCCAGGGCGCGGTCGGCAATCTCCAGGCCCTGCAGGCTGGCAACCAGATTGGCGCGCTGACCGCCGAACAGCTGATCCAGATCGAATCCCTCATGGCCGCAAATTACCGCGCCGAAGCGATGGACGCGGCGAGCCGGCTGGCCGAAGCGACACGTGGCCGGGCCCGGCTCAAAGCCTTCCTTGGGGACTGACAGGTCATGGAAGAGATGGACGTGATCGACCGGTTCCTGGAAACCTTCATCGCCTATATCGATAGCGGGTTCGGCCTGCTGGCAGGCGATGTCGCCTATCTCACCTCGACGCTCATTGTCATTGACGTGACGCTGGCCGGCCTCTTCTGGGCACTCTCCCAGAATGCGGATGTGATGTCCGGGCTCCTCAGGAAAGTCCTCTATGTCGGCTTCTTTGCCTTCCTGCTCGGTAATTTTTCCTTCCTCTCGAACGTGATCTTCGAAAGCTTTGCCGAGCTTGGCATCAAGGGCGGCTCCGGCACGCTCTCCGCCGCAGACCTGATGCGTCCCGGCTTTATCGCAGGGGTCGGGTTCGAAGCGGCCCTGCCCCTGCTGGAAGAGGTCGGCGGCATGCTTGGCCCGATTGGCTTCTTTGAGAACTTTGTCCTGATCGCCGTCATGCTGATTGCCTGGGCGGTGATCCTGATCGCCTTCTTCGTCCTCGCGATCCAGCTCTTTGTCGCCATCCTGGAATTCAAGCTGACGACACTTGCCGGGTTCGTGCTCGTCCCCTTCGCCCTCTGGAACAAGACGTCATTCCTTGCTGAGCGTGTGCTCGGCAATGTCATCACGTCCGGCCTCAAACTGATGGTGCTCGCCATCATTATCGGCATTGGATCGACCCTGTTTGCCAGTGTCACGGATGCGTTCACCGGGACAGAGGACGTCACGCTCGCCCAGGTGATGGGCACTGTGCTGGCCTCGCTCGTCTTCCTCTGGATGGGCGTGTTCGGACCTGGCATTGCGTCCGGACTGATCACGGGTGCGCCACAACTCGGCGCCGGGTCAGGCGCCGGTACGCTCGCCGCTGTCGGTGCGGGCACTGTCCTTGCTGGCGCAGGCGGCGCTGCCGTGATGCGCGGGGCGTCCGCAGCGGTCAAGGCCGGCGCCTCCCTCGCCGGCGCGGCACGCACATCCTACGACATGGGCCAGGTCGCCTCCGGCGCATCGGGTGCGCGCGGCGCAATGGCGGGTCTCAGCGGGGTCGCAAGCGCCGGCGCCGACACGCTTCGCCGGACGGCGGGCGGTCCCCTGCAGGGCGTCCAGGACGCCTACCGGCGCGGCAGCCAGCAAGCCTTCAGCGCAACGGGCGGATCCGGCCCTTCATCGCAGGCTCCGAGCGCGTCGCCAGGCCCTGCCTGGGCGCGGCGCCTGAGAGGCGAGCAGCGCCTGCAACACGCCGGAACCCTCGCCGTGCACACGCTGCGCGATGGTGACCGGGGATCGAGCGGCGCCGCGCCGCACCTGGACGACAAAGAGGACTGACATCATGGCCTTCCGGCGAAGCGCAACACATTATGGGACAAGCCCGTTTCCTGAGACACCCTACCAGAAAGCGGGGCAGGCCTGGGATGAGCGGATCGGCGCAGCGCGCGTCCAGGCCAGGAACTGGCGGCTGATGGCCCTTGGGTGTCTCACCCTTTCGTTCCTGAGCAGCGGCGCGCTCGTCTGGCGCAGCCTGCAATCGACCGTCACGCCTTATGTGGTCGAGGTCGACGAGACCGGCGCAGCTCGCGCCGTCGCCCCGCTGGACGCACACTATTCGCCGAGTGACGCGCAGATCGCACATCACCTTGCCAATTTCATCCAGGATGTCCGTGACCTCAGCACCGATCCGGTCGTGGTGCGCGAGAACTGGCTGAGAGCCTATGAATTCGTGACAGCGGAAGCTGCCATCACGCTCAATGAATATGCCAGGGACAATGACCCCTTCGCCCAGATCGGCCGCAAGTCCCGGACGGTCGATGTGGTGAGCGTGGTGCGGGTATCGGACACGTCTTTCCAGGCCCGCTGGATCGAAAAGACCTATGAAGGCGGCGCGCTGACGGGGGCTGAACGGTTCACCGGGCTTTTCGCCATTATCACGCAGGCGCCAAGGGATGCCGGCACCCTGCGCGCCAATCCACTCGGCCTCTATGTCCGCTCGCTCAACTGGAGCCAGGACCTCGTCAAAGGAGACACACAATGATCCGCTTACTGTTCGCCAGTTCGGCACTGGCAATGACGGCGGCATGCGCGACGCCTGCCGCCCAGGTCACGCCCGAAATGGCACCACACTTCATCGCAGCCTCAGAGCTGGCCGAGGTCACTGACCGACCTGTCGAAATCGTGCCTGTCGCGGAAGCCCTTCCCCTGCCCGGGCAGCTCAAGCCTGTACCAGGCAATCTTGCGGGACAGGCCGCACGGGACCAGGAAGCAGGACCTCCTATCGCGCCGGAAGCTGCGATCGACCAGGGCCGCAAGGGCGCACTGATCGAACCCTCGGTCGATGGCTATGTGAACGCCATCCAAGTCTATCCCTATACCGAGGGCGCGCTCTACCGGCTCTATGCGAGCCCCGGACAGGTCAGCGACATCGCCCTGCAGCCCGGTGAGCAGCTCGTTTCCGTGTCTGCGGGCGACACCGTCCGCTGGGTGGTCGGCGATACCGTATCGGGCGCGGGCCCGACCGCGCGGGCCCATGTGCTCGTCAAGCCGATCAGCGCCGGCATCCACACGAACCTGATGATCGCCACTGACCGCCGGGTCTATCATCTCGAGCTTGAGAGCACAGGCGACGGCTATATGGCGGCCCTGTCCTGGCGCTATCCGCAGGACGACCTCACGGATCGCATGGCGCGCAATGCACGCGCCTTTTCGCGCGAGGAGAACACGATCAGCACTGGCGTGATGCTGGAAGGCATGGATTTCAATTACACGCTGTCGGGCGACACGCCGGACTGGGCCCCCTTGCGTGTTTTTGACGATGGTCGGCAGGTCTTCATCCAGATGCCGGACGATATGGCGACGCGTGACCTGCCTCCGCTGTTCGTGATCGGCGAAGGGGACAAGGCAGAGCTCGTCAATTACCGTGTCAGATCCAACTATTACATTGTCGACCGCCTCTTCCGGGCAGCGGAACTCCGCCTCGGCGAAAAGCGCCAGACCGTGGTGCGCATCACGAAGACCGAAAAGCGCTCGGGCCTTGCCGCCCTGTTTGGGGGCTGAGCCATGGCCAACCCGATCCCATTCGAAGCCCAGGCCGAGGCCCTGAAGATCCGCGCCCGCCCACGTCCGGTCACCCGTATCAATCGCAAGGTCCTGATGCTGGGTGCCTGTGTCGGCGCGATTGCCCTGTTCGCCATTGCGAGCGCGGCACTCAAACCCCCACTCGCCGCAAACGCCGCCAGAAATCCCGATATCTATAACACGACCAATAAGCGCACGCCCGAGGGCCTGACCACCCTTCCCGCAAGCTATGCTGACCTGGAGCCGGGCACACCCCAGCTTGGTCCACCGCTAGCCGGAGATCTCGGCGGCACCATCCTCGCGGCCGAGCGCAATCTCGGGATTGAACCGGAGCACACGGCGCGCTTCGAAGATGATTTCCGTCCCAACCCCGTCGACGAGGCGGCCCGCGCGCGCCGCCTGCGCGAAGCCGCGATGGCCGAGGACGCGGCCAGGGCACCGGTCTTCTTCAAGCTGGCTGGCACGGCGAGCCCGGCAAGCCCGGAGAATCCTGGCGCGGCGTTCCCGCGCGCAAAGTACGAGTCTGAGCTCCTTGCGCTTGCCGCAACACCACCAACCATGCCGGCCGGGCCCAGCGCCGCCGGTGATCCGAACTTCCAGGACAGAAAGCAGGCGTTCTCAGGGCAAGAGGCTTCCAGCGATACCTACAATCCCCACCGGGTCGAAGACCCGCTCTCGCCTTACCAGGTCATGGCGGGCACCCTGATCCCGGCCTCCCTTGTGACGGGCATCAACTCCGACCTGCCCGGCACGATTATCGCGCAGGTGACCCAGCCGGTCTACGACACCGTGACAGGCCAGTTCGTACTCATCCCCCAGGGATCCCGCCTGATCGGACGCTACCAGTCAGAAGTGTCATTCGGGCAGGACCGCGCACTCGTCCTCTGGGACCGGATAATCTTCCCCGACGGCGCTTCGATCACGATCTCGGAGCCTAGCGCCGACGCGCAGGGTGCTTCCGGCCTCGCTGACAGGACTGACCATCACTGGCGCCGCGTCTTTGCCGCTGCGGGCCTCACCACGCTTCTCGGAATCGGCTCGGAACTCGGCAATGGGGATGACGATGACATTGTCCGGGCGATCCGCCGCGGCACGAGCGACACGGTCAGCCAGGCCGGCCAGCGCGTCGTCGACCGCAATCTCGGCATCCAGCCAACGATACGGGTCCGTCCCGGCTGGCCAGTCCGGGTCCTCGTCACCCGTGACCTTGTCCTCAGGCCGCACTGAACAGGAGACGCAACCAATGGTCCTTCGCCTTGAGAGACGTCCCGACCGCACGCCTGCCAGGCTTGGTATTTCCGCCGCCCAGGACATTGCCCGCGCGCTCACCGACCATCCTGGAATCTACAGGCAAGCCTACGGGACTGAAGAAGAACCCGGTACACGGATCCCGGCCATGCTCGAACATTTTCCCGGGAATGATCCCGGGTCCAACGGGCGCGCCGCGCCCTTCACGCCAGCAAAGGAAACTGACCCATGGCACAAATAGGAACCTTCACACACAAGGACGGCACATGGACCGGGACGATCCGGACCATGACAATCAATGTCAAAGCCCAGCTTGTCCCTAACAAGGCAAAGGTGAATGATGATGCGCCCGACTTCCGCTTATTTGCAGGCGGTGCCGAACTCGGCGCCGCTTGGCATCAGGATTCGAATGACGGCGAAACCTCTTACCTTTCCGTCAAGTTCGACGATCCAAGCTTTGCTGCGCCGATGCGCGCCGCCTTCTTTGAAAACAAGAAAGAAGGTACCGGAGTTATGGTGTGGAATCGCACCAGAGGGAATTGACGGACGACTAGCAGAGATGGACGCTCATTGGCAGACTTTATTGATGGCATCAGTCCAGTCAAACTGAGGGCAGACAGCGAACCAGCATTTCCTACCCATCCCGCTACAACGAAACCGCGCTGCCGGCCAGAGCTGGAAAAATGACCTGCAGGGTCGAAGCCGGAAACGTTTT
>JAVJOM010000048.1:0-237599 GCA_040216775.1 Hyphomonas sp. | reverse complement strand
ACATTTCGTTCCAGGTTATCAGGACCAGCATTAAAAGAAAAAGCAACCCGGTCAGAATATTGCTGAGGTCGGGCGGCTGAGCGATTGTCGTCCCCAGCTCATACTTGGGTACACCCATTTCATCTGGCTTCGGCCACCAGTCCGGAGGCACCAGTTTCAAGGCCAGCCAAAGGGTGGCAATGCCAAGCAAATCAGCCACCCCGAACCAGATGGCTATGCCTATCCACGCGCGCCAATATCTGCGGCGATGGATCGGGTCTGCCGTTTCACCGGTGGCTTCGAGCAACCGTTGTTCGGCAGTGTGGAAAATCTCGTTGTGGTATGCTTTGGCAGGCTTTAGTTGTGACGCAGGGATGCGGACCTGAATTCCTCCTAGAGCGGGGACAAGATACCATTCCAACGTTGCGTGGTTAAGGTTATCGATGGCCGCATCGAACCCTGCATCCTGTAGCGCGGAACAGACCACAAGGGCTTCCTCGACACGGCAATAGTTGCGCAGGACGGCAGATGGATTCATCCGTCTTTCTTAAACGGCGTTCTATCTGTGAGATAGTCCATGTCGGATTCAACCGCGTCGCGTTCGCGGGTGAGATAGTCGGCGACGGCGTCGCGCAGGCCCGGATGGGCGATCCAGTGGGCCGAGCGGGTGAGGACGGGGACGTAGCCGCGCGCGAGCTTGTGGCCGCCCTGGGCGCCTGCTTCGACATATTGCAGGCCGCGTTCGATGGCGAAGTCGATGGCCTGGTAATAGCAGGTTTCGAAGTGGAGCATTGAGCGTTGGTCGCTGCAGCCCCAATAGCGGCCATAGAGCGTGTCGGAACCGATCAGATTCATGGCGCCGGCGATGGGCTCGCCATTCTCCATGGCGAAGATGAAGAGCAGGTCGTCGGCCATGCGCTCACGCAGCAGGGAGAAACTGAGGCGGGTGAGATAGGGCGAGCCCCATTTGCGGCTGCCGGTGTCGATGTAGAAATGGTAGAAAGCGTCGAGATGATCCTCGGTGATTGCGTCGCCGGTGAGGTGGACGAATTCAAGGCCGTCCTGCGCCTTGGCGCGCTCCTTGCGCAGGTTCTTGCGCTTGGCGGAGGATAGCGCGGCGAGGAAATCGTCGAACGTGGAGTAGCCGTGATTCACCCAACGAAATTGCTGGTCGGTGCGTGACAGGAGGCCGGTATTGGCGAGCGTTTCAGCGTCTTCAAGGTCGACGAAATTGATGTGGAGCGAGGAGAGTTTATTCTCCTCCGCCAGCTGGATGGCGCCGGCCAGTAGCGCGGCTTTCAGCTGGGCTTCATCCGGGCCGCGCGGCACGAGGCGGCGGCGACCGGTGACGGGCGTGAACGGCACGGCAGCGAGCAGTTTTGGATAGTAGGACCCGCCCGCGCGTTCATAGGCATCGGCCCAGCTCTGGTCGAACACGAACTCGCCGCGCGAATGCATCTTCGCGTAGAGCGGCATGGCGGCGCGAAGGCGGCCATTGTCGCCGCGGACCAGCAGGTGACGTGGCACCCAGCCGGTCGCCGGTGTGGCGGCGCCGGAGCTTTCCATTGCCTCGAGGAATTCCCAGCTGAGGAAGGGATCGTAGCGTTCACCGGGCGGATTGGCGACGGCATTCCACTCCTCGGGCGACACCTCGGCCAGGCCGGGGGCGATGGTGATCTTGAGGGCGCTGTCGTCCATGCCCTTCAATCTAGGTCGCAGGGCATCAGGATGCCAGCGGAACGGGCAGGTGTTCGAAAATAACTGCGCCGCTGAGCAGGCGTATGCGGCGCACGTCTGCCATGGTGCGGACAGTCCACACCACGAAGGGCAGGCTTCCGCCCAGTATGACGGCGGCGCGTTCGGCGTCATCAACGTTGACGGCGAGATAGTCGACCTTGCGATCCACGGCGCGTGCCAGCTTGGCATCGAATTCGGTTTCGTTGGTGCGCCGAATGGGGTGGATCAGCTGGCCGCGCATCAGCGTCGCAGGCAGGGCGTCGACGGCAGGCTCCGAAAAGCTCATGGCGGCAGCGGGACCGATATGGCCCATCAATTGTTCGCCCACGGCCACGGCGAAGGCTTCGGGGTCTGTCTCGCCGTCAATCTTCAGTTCTGTGAGCAGCGGCAGTGAACTCGGCCAGATGTCGAGCAGGGCTTCAAGCGTCGGGATCGGCTGGTTGCTTTCAGCGAGGCGCAGCGATTCCAGGACGGACATGTCCTGTTCCTCGAACACGCCTTCCACGCCGGTCATGCGCGTCAGCGTTCGGTCGTGGAAAACCATGACCTCGCCGGACTTTGACGGGCGCACGTCGTATTCGATGCCGAGGCCGGCTTCGGCGGCGGCCTTGAATGCGGCCAGCGAATTTTCGGGATGGCCGTCGGCAGACCAAAGTCCGCGATGGGCATAGGTGAAGGCATTCAGGTCAAAGTGCCGGGCCATCGAGGTTTATCCTGTGATTTCGAACACACCATCAACTTCAACGGCCACACCCATGGGCAGGACAGGGCAGGCAACCGCCGAGCGCGCATGACGGCCGGCATCCCCGAACACTTCGACCATCAGGTCTGAGCAGCCATTGATCACTTGCGGGATGTCGGTGAAGTCAGGAGACGCATTGACGAAACCGCCGAGTTTCACGACGCGCTTGATGCGGCTGAGGTCTCCCAAGGCGGCCTTGCACTGGGCGATCAGGTTGATGCCACACTGGCGCGCGGCGTGCTGGCCTGCCGACAATTCCATGTCGTCGCCGAGGCGGCCATTGATACGTCCAGTGGGGGTGGCGCTGACCTGGCCGGATACGAAGAGCATGTTTCCGGTGATCACGAAGGGCACATAATTGGCGACGGGCGCCATCGGTTTTGGCAATTCTATACCAAGCGCATCGAGGCGGCTTTCGGGTGTGGACATCGTCAGATCGAATCCCGTTGTGATTGAGGCTCACCCGATGACATGCCGCACGTTGCCGCTTCCGGCAAGTCAGCTGTCGATTTCGCGGGCCTTGGCGATACGGGCCGCGCGCCCGGTGACGACGGCGTCCTTGCCGAATTTCGCCCGGGCCGCATCGGAGGCGCGCTCGGCGGCGGCGCGCTTGGCGACGCTGGGATCCAGCAGGTCGGCTGAGTCGGCGCGGTGGTCGTGGAGGTTGGTCAGGCCGATGCCGATAAGGCGGAAGCGTTCACGACCATTCGCCTCACGCGCGAGCAGGGGCCGGGCCGCGCGGAAGATTTCCTGGGCGAGTTGGGTCGGTTCGGTCAGCGAGATGCGCCGGGTGAGCGCACGGAAATTGCTGGTCTTGAGTTTCAGCGTGACGACGACACCCACCACACCGGCTGATTTCGCCCGGTCGGCTGTCTTGACGCAAAGCTGCCAGAGCTGGTCTTCGAGGGCGGCAGGATCGCTTAGGTCGTTGCGGAACGTTGTTTCGCTGGAGACTGACTTGCGCTCCTCATCATTGCGCACAGGGCGCGTATCGAGGCCGTGGGCGCGTTGCTTGAGCCACATGCCCGTCTCGCCATAGCGATTGACCAGGGCCTTCAGTTCGGTGTCCTGGATGTCCTTGACGGTGTCGAAGCCGTCGCGGGCGAGTTTCTCGGCGAATTTGGGGCCGACGCCATGCAGGAAGTCGATGGATTTGGGGCCAAGCAGGGCTTCAGCTTCGTCTGGTGAGATGACGGCGAAACCGCGGGGCTTGTCGAGTTCGCTGGCGGTCTTGGCGAGGAATTTGTTGGATGAGAGTCCAATGGAGACCGTGATGCCGACGTCCCGCTCAATGTCGCGGGCGAGACGGGCAAGACTGACGACCGGCGGCGCATGATGCATGGTCTCGGTGCCGGACAGATCCATATAGGCCTCGTCAATCGACACGGGTTGGACCAGCGGCGTCAGCGCATCCATTTTTTCCCGAATGATGGTCGCCGCTTCGCGGTATTTGTCGAAGTTCGAGCCGATGACGACTGCATCCGGACAGAGCTTCAAGGCGGTGAACATGGGCATGGCCGACCGGACGCCGTAGAGCCGGGCAATGTAGCAGCAGGTGGAGACGACACCCCGCTGGCCGCCGCCGACAATGACGGGCTTGTCCTTGAGGCTTGGGTCGTCGCGTTTCTCGACAGCTGCAAAGAAGGCATCGCAGTCCATATGGGCGATGCTGAGCTGTGTCAGGGCAGGGTGGGACAGAATTCGGCCCCGTCCACAGCTGGAACAGGCGACTGCAGCACCGTGCTGCAGATGCAGGCAATCGCGACAAAGTGCATACATATCCGGAATGTTCATGCCATGTTCCGCGAGTCAGGGCAATGAAGGGTACGACGCCGCGTAAAGCGGTGTTAAGCATTTAAAGGTTAGCTGGGCCGGATTGACTATAAACCTTCCGAATCACGAGTATTTACGGGGAATCATGGCGGATAAGCGCACCAGAAAAGTGCTGGTTGTTGAGGATAACGAACTCAACATGCGCCTGTTTTGCGACTTGCTCGATGCCTATGGTTACGGGACATATCAGTGCCGTGACGGTGCCAAGGCGGTAGAGATTGCCCGCCGGGAACTTCCGGACCTGATCATCATGGACATCCAGTTGCCGGAAGTGTCGGGTCTCGACATCACCCGATGGCTGAAGGACGACGAGAAGGTGGCGCACATTCCGGTGCTGGCCGTGACGGCCTTTGCGATGCGCGCTGACGAACAGCGTGTGCGCGAGGCGGGGTGCGAAGGCTACCTGTCCAAGCCGATCCAGATCATGACCTTTATCAAGGCCGTGGAAGCGCTGATGCCGAAGGAGCCGGCATGAGCGCCCGCATCCTTGTTGTTGACGATATCGAGGCCAACCGCCGCCTGCTGCAAGCCAAGCTTGAAGCGCAGTATTTCACCGTCATGCATGCCGAGAATGGCCAGCAGGCGCTGGACATCGCGCGGGCGGAACTGCCTGAAATCATTCTGCTCGACGTGATGATGCCGGGCATGGACGGGTACGAAACCTGCCTTCAACTGAAGGCGGACCCGCGCACATCCTTTATTCCGGTTGTCATGGTGACAGCGCTCAGCGATTCCGAGGATCGTATCCGGGGCCTGGACGTGGGCGCGGAAGACTTTCTGACAAAGCCTGTGGACGATTTTGCGCTGATGTCGCGCATGGGCGCGCTGATGCGCTACAATGCCGTTGCGTCCGAATTGCGCCAGCGCCAGGCAAGCGGCCTGAAGGCCGGATCCGTCGATCTGATCAGCGAAGAAGAACTCAGCCGCCCTGCGCGCGTGTTCATCGTGGATGACAATCCCCGCACATCGCTGCGCATGGCCAACATGCTGCGTGATGCCGGCCATGTGGCCACGACGCTGATTGAGGCGGGTGATATGTCGAACCTTGCGGAACAGGGCGTGGATATCATGATCCTGTCCCTGTCATCACAATCCTTCGACCCATTGAAACTTTGCGCGCACTTCAAGATGACTGAAGCTACGCGGGCGATCTCGATCATTCTCGTGTGTGATCAGTCCGAACGTGCGAAAGCCGGCAAGGGACTGGATATCGGTGCGAGCGATGTCATCATTTCGCCTGTCGACCGACAGGAACTGATGGCGCGGGTACGCACGCAAACGCGGCGCTCGCGCTATATCGACCTGCTTCGCAAACGGGTTGACCGTGGCCTTGAGCTATCCGTCATCGACCAGCTGACCGGTCTGTACAATCGCCGCTACATGGTGAGCCAGTTACAGCAGCTGATGCATCGCTCGGTTATGGGCGGCAAACCGGTCTCGGTGGTGATGTGCGACATCGACCACTTCAAATCAGTCAACGATACGTATGGGCACGATGTTGGCGACGAAGTGCTGGTGGAAGTGGCCAACCGGCTGCGCGAAAATGTGCGGCCGATGGATGTTGTCTGTCGCCCGGGCGGTGAAGAATTTCTCGTGATCATGCCCGATACGCCGGGCGACCTTGCCTGTGCCGCGGGCGAGCGCATTCGTCGTGCGATAGCCAGCAAGTCTTTTGAAGTAAGCGGCGGGCGGCGCGAGATATCCATCACCCTGAGCGCGGGTGTCTCCACGATTGCCGGTGAACACGACACGATGGCGGACCTGACCAAACGCGCCGACACGGCGCTCTACCAAGCCAAATCGGCCGGCCGAAACCGTGTCGAAAGCCTTGCTGCCTGATTGACTTGGACTGCGATGCAGCCCACGTGACCTGTCAATTGGCTGAGGCGGATTTCCGGACATGACAGACCGCTTTGCAGCGTTCAGGCACCTTTCCTACAGCCGGTATTTCACGTCGCGCTTCTTCACCGCCTTTGCCGCGCAGATCGTTTCCGTGTCGGTCGCCTGGCAAATCTATGATGAAACGCAGAACCCGATCTATCTCGGCTGGATCGGGCTGGTGCAATTTTTGCCCGCGCTGCTGCTGGTATTCGTGACAGGCCTTGCCTCCGACACGTTCGGGCGGCGTCTTGTCATGGGCCTGTCGATCCTGGTCGAAATGGGGTGTGCGGCGGCCATCCTGTACCTGGCGGTCACGCAGCAATTCCACCCGATCTGGATCCTGTCCATTCTCACCCTGTTCGGCGTGGCGCGGGCGTTCCTGTCACCTGCCTCGGCAAGCCTTGCCGTCAATGTCGTGCCGAGGGAAGACTTTGCCAATGCGGTGGGCTGGACGGCCTCTGCGTGGCAAATGGCGTCGATTATCGGGCCGGTTGTCGGCAGCCTGCTGTACGGCGTTGCGCCGTGGATCGCCTATTCCACGGCGGTGATTCTCTTCGCCGTCGCGGCGACGCTGATCTTCTCGATCCCCAAGCCGCCACAGAGCGCGAGCAGCGAGCCGAAGACGCTGAGCATGGTGTTGGGCGGGTTCACCTATATCTGGAAGCAGAAGATCGTTCTTGGCGCGATCTCGCTGGACCTGTTTGCCGTGCTGCTGGGCGGCGCCGTGGCGCTGATGCCGGTTTATGCGCGCGATATCCTGCAAGTGGGTGAAACCGGGCTGGGCCTGATGCGGGCGGCGCCAGGCATTGGCGCGTTGATCGTGACCGGGCTGATCACAGCCTTTCCGATCCGGGACCATGCAGGGATCATCCTGTTTGTCTGCGTGGCGCTGTTCGGCCTGTCGACCACGGTATTCGGGCACTCGACCGTTGCGTGGCTGTCGATCCTGGCGCTGGTTTGTGTCGGCGCGTTCGACATGGTGTCGGTCTATATTCGCGAAGTGCTGCTGCAGCTGTGGACGCCAGACCAGGTGCGGGGGCGGGTAAACGCAGTCAATTCCATCTTCCTGGGCGCATCGAACGAACTGGGTGAAGCGCGGGCCGGGTTCATGGCGGCCAAGTGGGGCGCTGTGTTTACGGTGGTGGCGGGCGGCTATGCCGCAGTGGGTGTTGCGGCGGCATGGTCTGCCATGTTCCCGGGCATCCGCCGCGCACGCAACCTGCACACGGGCAATCCGGACACCTGAAGCCCGTAAACGCAAAAAGCCCGCTCTTGCGAACGGGCTCTGCTAAAACGTACCGAAAAACAGGATCTTACTTGATCTTGCCTTCTTTGAATTCGACGTGCTTGCGGATGACCGGGTCATACTTTTTCACGACGAGCTTTTCGGTCTTCGTGCGTGGGTTCTTCTTGGTGACGTAGAAGAATCCGGTGTCGGCCGTCGAATTGAGGCGGATTTTGATGGTGGCTGGTTTGGCCATGGGATTGGCTCGCTTATGCTAGCGTCTGAAACTGGAAAGCGGCTTAATGGCGGGGCCCGGGGGGGAAGTCAAGCAGTGTTCCTGCGCTAAAGCCTGTCTGTCGTGTGCCCAGTGCGTGTCCAGCGCAGGAAAGGCGGGCCTTTCGCGGTTTTCGGCTTGGCCAGTCGCTCGTCGATTTCGCCGAGCATGAACCGGGTGACCGAGGGCAGGTCGAGGTCCATCGCGTCTGCCAGCGTCACCCATTGAAGATCTGACAGTTCGGCGCCGTCAACGGGCGGGCGCTCGTCGATCAGGGCATCTTCGGCGTCGGCCATGAAGAATCGGGCATCAAAGCGCTTGGGCCGGTAGGGCGGCGTGATGGCGCGTCCGATGAATTGGAAGGATTGCAGGCAGGGCATGACGCCCTCGCTGTAATAGCGGTCCCAGCCCTGCGGTGCCTTGCCGGTCGCCAGACCCTCGCGGCCGACAATCAGGCCAGTTTCCTCAAAAGTCTCGCGGATGGCCGTCAGCGCGAAGGCGTGAGGGGCGCGGCGGGTGCCTATGGCCAGCTTGGCAGTGACGGGGGTAGAGAGGGGGGTAAGGATGGGGGCACGTGCGTCGTGCGGGTCAACCTTGCCGCCTGGGAAGACGTATTTTTCCGGCATGAAGCTGTGGCCGCCAGAGCGCTTGCCGAGCAGGACGCGGGGCGCGGGACCATCCTGGCGGACCAGGATCAGGGTGGCGGCATCTTTCGGGCGTGGGCTGCGCTCGCTGGTGACGACCACGTCGCCGTCATCCTCCTTGTCGAAGGCAGATTTCAATCCCGGAAGGCGATTGTTCATCTCTTGGGTCCCTTAGCCTTGCTTGTTCTTTTATGCTTGGGGAGCGTTTTCTTGTTGAACTTTGGCTTGCCGGAACGGCCCGGTCCACCCTTACGGCGGGGAACGTGGCCGATATCCATCTTGCGCCGATGTTCCTGGCGGCCTTCCGGGGCCGGCATCGGATCGGACAGCATTTGCAGCAGGAGGCCGCCTTGCAGGGGCGTCACTTCCTTCAGTTTTACCCTAACAATCTGGCCGAGGCTGTAAGTGTCGCCGCTGCCACGCGCATAGAGCGCCATCGCCGCCTCATCCTGAACCCAATAGTCTTTCGAGATGGTCGAGATCGGGATGAACCCGTCGGCACCGATGCCGGCGAGTTGAACGAACAATCCCGAACCGGTGACGCCGGTGATGCGGCCATCGAATTCGACGCCGACCCGGTCTTTCAGGAAGATCGCGAGATAACGGTCGGTTGCTTCACGTTCGGCAGCCATCGAGCGGCGTTCGGTGTCGGAAATGTGCTGCGCGGTCTGTTCAAGTTGTGACGCGGCTTCCCGGCTGAGGCCATCAGGGCCGAGCTTCAACGCCGAGATCAGGGCACGGTGGACGATGGTGTCAGCATAGCGACGGATCGGCGAGGTAAAGTGAGCGTAGCGCACCAGGTTCAGGCCGAAATGGCCGAGATTTTCTTCGCTATAGATGGCCTGCGCCTGTGTGCGCAAGATCATCTGGGTGACCATCTGGTCGTATTCGCCGTCTTTCAGTTCGCCGATGAGCTTGTTGAACTTGTGCGTCTGGGGGCGCTCGCCGATCGTCCATTTGAGTTCGATGGTTTGCAGGAATTCGGCAAAGGCTGCGATCTTGGCATCGGTTGGCGTGTCGTGGACGCGGTAGATCAGCGGGCTTTTCTCGCGCTCCAGTGTTTCGGCTGCGGCGACGTTGGCCTGAATCATCATCTCTTCGATCAGGCGGTGCGCTTCAAGACGTTCCTTGGTGTAGATGCCGTCAATTTCGCCGTTTTCCTTGAACTTGATGCGGCGTTCCGGGAGGTCGAGATCGAGGGGGGCGCGTTTGTCACGTGCCTTGGAGAGGGCGGCATAGGCGCCCCAAAGCGGCTTGAGCACCTCTTCCAGCATTTCGCCAGCCTTGCCGCCCGGTTTGCCGTCTATCGCGGCCTGCGCCTCTTCATAGGACAGTTTGGCGGCCGATTGCATCATGCCGCGAATGAAGCGGTGGGAGCGTTTGTGGCCATCCGTGCCGAAGATCATTTCGACAGCCAGTGTGCGGCGCAGTTCGCCCTCCTTCAGCGAGCATTCGTCAGCCGACAGCTCGAATGGGAGCATCGGGACGACGCGGTCGGGGAAGTAGGTTGAGTTACCGCGCTTGAGGGCTTCCTTGTCGAGGGGCGAACCCTCGGTGACATAGGCGGCCACGTCGGCAATGGCGACGATCACGCGCCAGCCATCGTCCAGCTTTTCGGCAAAGACGGCATCATCATGATCGCGCGCATCGTGCGGGTCGATTGTGATCAGCGGAATCTGCGTGAGGTCTTCGCGCTCGCTGGCGGCCGGTTTCGGGTTGCGTGCCTGTTCGATGGCGGCTTCCGGAAATTCGGTGGGTATGTCGTGGGCGTGGATAGCGAGCAGGCTGGCCGAGCGGGGATCGGAAATGTGACCGATGATCTCGACGATTTCACCCAGTGCCGGGCCATAGTGGCGGCGGCCCTGGGGCTTGGGTTCAGCGACGACGAGGTCACCATCCTTCGCGCCGTGGGTATCAGCTTCCTGGATCACGAATTCGCGGCGTTCCTTGCGGCTGGACGGCGAAACCTTGCCACCATTCGGACCGGTGGAATACAGGCCGATCAGGCGGTCGGAGAGGCGCTTTTCAAAGATCGTGATGGACCGGGCGCGCCATTCGCCATTGTGCTCGCTGATCTTGCAAAGGGCTTTGTCGCCAATGCCGGGGGCTTTCGCCTTGGGTTTGCCGGACGGGCCTGCATAGACGATGTCGGGGCCGAAGGGGCCATTGTCGCCAACGGACTGGCCGATCAGGTCGCCATTCTTGTCGATGCGTGTGAACTCCACCACGCCGGTCGGCGGCGGGCGGTCAGCCTGGGCCCAGGCCCGTTTGCCGGTGCGCTGGAGGGCGCCTTCGGCTTCGAGTTCCTTGAGGATGGCGCGCAATACATTGCGCTGCTCACCTTTGACCCGGAGGCCCTTGGCAATCGCTTGTTTCGTGGTGGCGTCTGGATTGTCCCGAATGAAATCAAGGACGGTTTGTTTATCTGGAAATGTCATGTGTGTGGATATAGTGGATTCTTATTGGAAAGGCTTGTGGGAAATACCTACGCGCCGTCCTCGTAAAAGTGGGCCAGCTGGGCGTAGACGCGGGGAAATTCGTCTCGCAGCATGTCGGGTCGCTCAAAGTAGGCTTCCGTCGTGCGAGCGAAGAATTCTGCGTGATTTGTTGCAGCGTCAGGATCCAGCGGGGTTGGTACGCCATAGTCCAGTCGTGCGCAGAGGACTTCGCGTTCCTCGTTCATCACTTTTGCCCATGTGGCGTGGCATTCGGAGGAAAGCAAGGCCGGAGTGATGTCAGCGCGCATATTTGATCTGTCGAGGCGATGGCAGAATTCGTGCATTACCCGCGTGATGCCGGCGGCTGATGTTGTACCGTCCCGCCAGATTTCGCCCCAGTCAATGTCCATGTGGCCCCACCTGAACTGTCGCGCACTGCCCGCAGTCCGTGGATGAATACCGTTTGCATGTATGACGACGCGAAGACCGATATCAAAGCGGTTCTGTTTCCGGTTGAGCAAAAGAAGACAGGCATGCGATGCAACCCTGAAGAGCACTTCTTCGGGTGGCTTGATCCCGCAGGCGCCCCGGAATTCGACATCGTGCAGGAAATTCCGAACCAGGAAGGTCATCCGCTTCTGTCGTGGAATCGACAGTTTCTCCACAAGGGGGAGAGACGTTTGTATCTGGGTGCTGATTCGTATCGGTCCGCCCATGGAGCGGGCATATACAATCAGTGGATTAAAAAGTCTCCTAAAAAGCGAATTTTATTCAATTGCATCTTCTGGCGCTAAAGGATCGATGGGCGTGAGGGCGAAGGAGCCGGCCTGCTCGCCCCACTCGCCGGTGAGGATTTCGTAGTGGAGGTGGCGGGGGATGGTGTAGCTGGCCGTATTGCCCATCACCGCGATCACCTGGCCCGAGATCACGGGGGTGCCGACTTCCATACCGTCGAAATTGTCGAGATGGGCGTATCGGGTGAACACACCGTGGCCGTGGTCGATGACCAGCATGTTGCCGAAATCGGCGCGGGTTACGGCTTCGCGGATCACGCCGTCGCCAGCTGCATAGATGCTGACCGGATCGAGATTGTAATAATCGATGCCGGTATGGGTCTGGCCGTTCCGCGCCCCGAAGCCTGATGAGACGCAAGCCTGTTCGAGCGGCGCGCGGGCCAGCATGATGTGCGCGTTTACTTCGATCAGGGCGGTGTAGCCGATGACGTGCAGGCTGGCATCCGCCGCTGGCGCGTTGGCGACGTTGAGCTTTGGGCAAAGCGATATCGAAACCGGGAAATCGAATGTGGGGATGGGCGGGGGCGGCGGTTCGACCACTTCCTCAATGGCAGGCAGCGGTGCGGGGGCCGGTTGCAGCGCGTAAATCCCTGCGACGCACGCGACGAGCAGGGCGTAAGGCGCGAACGGGCGCATCGTGATCGTCATCGCTGGAGCGCCTGCCGGGCCACGGGGGCCCGGACCAGGTCAGTCCTCTTTCTTCGCGGCAGGCTTTTTCTTGGCCGCCGGTTTCTTTTTGGCTGGGGCCTTCTTTTTCGCCGGAGCCTTTTTCTTGGCAGGGGCCTTGGCTGCGCGGGCGTTCACCAGTTCCACGGCCTGTTCGAGCGTGATGGCGTCAGGCTCGATTTCTTTCGGGATCGTGGCGTTGACCTTGCCATGCTTCACATATGGGCCATAGCGGCCTGCAAAGACCTGGAGCGGCTCACCGTCCGGGTGGTTGCCGAGTTCCTTCAGCGCCGTGGCGCCGCCGCGACCGCGGCCCGGATTGGTCTTCTTGTCCTCGATCAGCGCGACAGCGCGGTTAAGGCCAATGGCGAAGACGTCGGCAGGGTCTTTCAGGTTCGCATAGGTCTTGCCGTGCTGAACGTAGGGGCCGAAGCGGCCAAAGTTGGCGTAGATCGGCTCATTGTCGTCCGGGTGTTTGCCGACTTCGCGGGGCAGCAGGAGGAGCTCGACCGCGCGTTCCAGCGTCAGGTCCTGCGGCTTTTCCTTCTCGGCCTTGGTGAGGGAGGCGCGTTTCGGCTTCTCGCCGTTGGCCATCTCGACATAGGGGCCGAAGCGGCCGGTCTTGAGATAGATCATCTCGCCCGTTTCCGGGTGCAGGCCGAGTTCGTTGCCGTCCGGATTGATCGCAGCGGCATCGCCGTCGGCACTGAACTGGCGCGTGAACTTGCAGTCCGGATGGCGGGAGCAGCCGACGAAAGCGCCGAACCGGCCGAGCTTCATGGACAGCTCGCCCTCCTTGCAAAGCGGGCACTGGCGCGGGTTTTCAATCGTGTTGCCGTCCGCATCCTGGCGCGGGAAGACATAGGCGCCGAGCGTTTCGTTGAGGGCATCGAGCACGGCAGAAACGCGCAGGTCCTTGGTGTCGTCAATGTCAGCGGCGAACTGTTTCCAGAACTCGTGCAGGAAGGCTTTCCAGTCGAGCTTGCCGTCTGAGATGACGTCGAGTTTTTCCTCGAGGCCTGCGGTGAAATCATATTCCACGTAGCGGGCGAAGAAGTTCTCAAGGAACGCGGTGACAAGGCGGCCCTTGTCTTCCGGCATCAGGGCCTTGCCTTCGATGCGAACATAGCCGCGGTCTTCCAGCGTCGACATTGTGGAGGCGTAAGTCGATGGGCGGCCAATGCCGAGTTCCTCGAGGCGCTTGACGAGCGAGGCCTCTGTATAGCGCGGCGGCGGCGCGGTGAACGACTGGTTCGCATCGGCTTTCAGGAGGTCAGCGTGCTGGCCCTGCTCCATCTTGGGCAGGCGGCCTTCGGCGTCGTCATCATCGTCGCCGGCATCGTGGCCTTCGGTGTAGAGTTTGATGAAGCCGTCAAACACGAGGACCTGGCCGGTGGCGCGCAGCTGGGCGCGCTGGTCTTTCGACTTGAGGTCGATGGTGGTGCGCTCGAACAGGGCGGTTTCCATCTGGCTGGCCACGGCGCGGCGCCAGATCAGGGTGTAGAGTTTCTTCAGGTCACCATCGCCATGATAGTCTTCAGGGCGGGTATTGAAATCGGTTGGGCGGACCGCCTCGTGGGCCTCCTGCGCGTTCTTGGCCTTGGACGAATAGCGGCGGGTATTTTCCGGCAGGTAGCGGGCGCCATAGTTCGACTGGATCATCTGGCGCGCGGCGGAATAGGCCTCCTCCGCCATGTTCACGCCGTCGGTACGCATGTAGGTGATGCGGCCTTCTTCGTAGAGCTTCTGGGCGGCCTGCATGGTGCGCTTGGCGCCGAATCCGAGCTTGCGAGAGGCTTCCTGCTGGAGGGTCGAAGTGATGAACGGAGGCGGGGGGTTACGCTTGACGGGCTTGGCCTCCACGTTGGAGACCGAATAGCCGCCGGCCTTGACCATCTCGAGCGCCTTGTCGGCGTCGCCCTTGTTGCCAAGCGTGAATTTCTTGAGCGTTTCGCCGTCCATTGCGTGGAGGCGGGCTTCGAAATCCGTGCCGTCAGGTGCACGCAGCGTGGCGGCGATGTTCCAGTATTCCTGCGGGCGAAACAGTTCGATCTCGTTCTCACGGTCGCAGACGATGCGAAGGGCCACAGACTGAACGCGGCCAGCCGAGCGGCTGCCGGGCAATTTGCGCCAGAGGACCGGGGACAGTGTGAAGCCGACAAGATAGTCGAGGGCGCGGCGGGCAAGATAGGCGTCAACCAGTTCCTGATCGATCTCGCGCGGATGTTCCATTGCCGTGGTGACGGCATTCTTGGTGATCGCGTTGAAGACGACGCGCTCAACATGCACATCCTTCTTTAGGGCGCGGCGCTTCTTCAGGGCCTCGACCAAATGCCAGGAAATAGCCTCGCCTTCGCGATCAGGGTCGGTCGCGAGAATGAGCGTGTCGGAGTCTTTGAGCGCGTTCACAATGTCGGTGATACGCTTGGCAGACTTGGAATCTGCCTCCCAGACCATCTCGAAATCATTGTCGGGATCGACCGATCCATTCTTGGACGGCAGGTCACGGATGTGTCCGTAGGAGGCCAGAACCGTATAGTCCTTGCCGAGGTATTTGTTGATCGTTTTAGCCTTTGCGGGCGACTCGACGACGACAAGTTTCATGGGGGCACCTCTTCAAGGGCGGGAGTGATGGAGTGCGTATGCGCCGCCTGTCAAGGCAGGAAGTGGATCAACCGTCTTCGCGATACGCCAGGAAGGTGAGGGTGCAGAAGAGCACAAACAAGGGGGGGCTCCACGCTGCGACAAAGGCTGGCGCAGCGCCGGTCGCCCCCAGACTGGACGAGAATTGCGTGAAGAAATAGAGGCCAACGGCCATCAACGTGCCGATGGCGAGCAGGCGCGACGTGCCGCCAAGGCGTGACAGGCGCAGGCAGACAATGGCACCGATGAGGCCCATGGCGACAAACAGCGCCGGGGTCGCCATCAGGCTGTTCCAGCGCATCTTGTAACGCGAGGCATCAAGGCCCGCCGCCTGGGTCTGGCTGACAAATCGCGGCAATTGCCAAAAGCCGATTGTGTTGGGCGACGCGAACTTGTCGAGCAGTGTGACCGCGTCCAGCGATGTCGGGATGGCGAGGTTGGCTTTGCGTTCCGGGGGCAGGTTCGGGACGTTTTCTATGACATTCTCGAGTTGCCAGAAACCATTGCGCAGATAGGCGCGATCCGCGTCGATCCGGCGGACGAACGTGTAATCATTGGTTGGCTGGTTGCCGGCAAAGAGGCGCTCTTCCTCGATCAGTTTGACGTCGATCAGCACGATGCCGCCGTCTTCGACACGCTTGGCGTGGATGACGATCTGGCTGGTATCGTCGCCCTGACGCAGCCAGACGCCGGTATCGGACACCGCCAAGGTCTCACGGCCATCATTCAGGAGGCGGGCCCGTTCCTGCTCAAAGGAAGACGTCAGCTTGGCCGCGAAGGGGTTGAGGATCGTCGTTGTGAAGATGCCCAGCACCAGTGCGAGGACAATGATCGGGGCGAGAAACCGCCAGGCCGAGATGCCGCTGGCACGGATGATTGAGAGTTCCGACCGCCGGTTGAGGCGGGTGAATGCCAGCATCGATGCTACGAGAATGGCAAAGGGCAGGGTTTGCTCCATGATTTGCGGCAGTTTCATCAGCGACAGGCGCAGGGCACCGGCCAGGCCGAGCTTCACATCGCCGCCGACCGTGCGCAATTGCTCCACCACGTCGATCATCAGGATGGCAAGCAGGAGCACGCCCAGCACGAGCATGAGGCCCGAGAGGCATTCGCGCAGGATATAGCGCTGGATGCGGGAAAAGCTGAGTCTCATGCCGGGGCCGGTTCGCCGGGGCCAAAGCGGCCTGTGTCAGGCGGTTCGACCCGGCCAATCTTGCGACCGCGATGGAAATAAATGTAGCCGAGCGCGCCGACGACCATGATCGGCAGCAACCATTGCAGGATGTTTAGCGCGGGGTCATCGGCGGCGGCCGATTGCAGTGCCAGTTGCACGATTAACACCACGATGGCGCCCGCACCGGCGAGCGCGATGCGCTTGCCATAGCCCTTGCGGCTGAAATCGCCACCGAGCACTGCGAAGATGGCGATCATGGCCATGACGATATTCAACAGGGGCGTGGTGAGGCGGGCGTGGGCCTCTGCCAGCAGATTGTCAGCTTCCTTGGCTTCGAAATAGTTGGATCGGTCCACGAAGAAGAGTTCGTAGAGATATTTGTCGGAGGCCTTCAGGACGAGGTCTGAATCCTCCTTCATGAAGTCGGTCAGATCGAACATGTACTGGTCGAATTCGAGGATCGAGAGCTGCTGATTGTCATCGAGCTGCTGGCTGATGGCTTCGCGCAGAAGCAGGGTCGGGCGACCTTCGACTTCAACAAGGGCGGCACTACGGGCAAGGATGTCGGTCGGGAATTCCGGATCTGTCATGTCCGAGATGAGGACGCCGCGCAGTTCGCCATTGATCTGTTCGCGCGCATAGAAGGTAAGGCGTTCACCATTGGAGGTGAACTGGCCGGGGCGGATAAGGGCGGCGGCAAGGTCAGCGCGGGCGTGGGAGACGGTTTCGCGCATGGCGCGCTGGGCCGATGGCTGGACCCAGAGGTTCACGGCCAGATGGGCGATGGCACACAGGGCGGCGAGGCGCATGATAGGCGAAGCGACCTGCCAGGGGGTCATGCCGGCAGCCTGAGCGACGACGATCTCGCTGTCCTTGTGGATGCGGTTGAGCGACCAGACGCCTGCCACGAAGAGGGCGAGCGGCGTGAGCAGGGCGATGACCTGCGGGGCGCCGAGCATGACAATGTAGAAATATGTCAGCGCTGACTGGCGATTCTCCAGGATCAAATCGGTGCGGGAAAGCCCCTGTGCAAGCATGGCGAGCATGGCCAGACCGCCGACGATAATGAGTACGGCGCGCAGGACTGCATAAAAAAGATAGGTCTGGACTTTGCTCATACGCTCAAGTGGACATAATTTCCGGCATTCTGCCCCATATGGGCATGTTTTTTTCTTAGCTAACGAGTTGCGCTGCGCACGTCGACGTTTAGTTTCCGTCGCAAATGGAGAATACACACATGAAAATTTCATTCGCGGACGTCGCCAAGGCCGATATCGTCGCGTTTATCGTTGATGAGGGTGACGGCTTGCCGACCACCGCTGCGGGCCTGGATAAGGCATCCGGGGGCCTGTTGACTGAAGCGCTGACCGGCGCGCGGTTCGATGGGAAGAAAGACCAGCAGGCCCTGATCGTACTTCCCAAGGGCGGTGAATCTCGCCGCGCGGTGCTGATCGGCGGAGGCAAGGCGAAGAAGCGCGATGCGCGCATTCTGGAGTCCATCGGGGCCAATCTGGTGAAATCGCAGGCCAAGAGCGGCTTCAAATCGCTCGCCGTACACGTTGGCAGCGCAGAAGATGCGGCACGCGTGGCGCTTGGCGCGCAGCTCGCTGCCTATCGGTTCGATTCCTATTTTACCAAGATGAAGCCTGATCAGAAGCCGAGCCTGACAAGCGTCACGCTGGTGGTGGATGACGCAAAGGCGGCCAAAGCGGCGTTCGTGCCTCTGGAGGCCGCTGGCGAAGGCACGAACCTCGCCAGGGATCTGGTCAACATGCCGCCCAACGATCTTTATCCAGCGAGCTTTGCTGCAAAACTGAAGGACCTGTCGGAATTCGGCGTTGAGGTGGAAATCCTCGGCGAGGCCGCGATGAAGAAGCTTGGCATGAACGCGCTGCTGGGGGTCGGGCAGGGCTCGCGCAAGGAAAGCCAGCTTGGCGTCATGAAATGGAATGGCGGAAAGCCGGGCGAGGATCCCGTGATCCTGGTCGGCAAAGGCGTCTGCTTTGATACAGGCGGCGTGTCGCTGAAGCCGGGACCGGGCATGGAAGACATGCGCGGCGACATGGGCGGCGCAGCCGCGGTGACCGGTGCGATGCGGGCACTGGCCCAGCGCAAGGCCAAGGTGAACGTCGTGGGCCTGGTCGGCTTGGTGGAAAACATGCCGGACGGTGACGCAATCCGCCCCGGCGATATCCTGAAATCGGCCAGTGGCCAGACCATCGAAGTGCAGAATACCGACGCGGAAGGCCGCCTCGTTCTGTGCGACGTTCTCTGGTATGCGCAGGAGCATTTCAAGCCGAAGGCGATGGTCGATCTTGCCACGCTGACTGGCGCTATCGTGATCTCGCTCGGCCACCACCATGCCGGCTTGTTCACGGGTAGCGATGACCTCGCCGACGAGTTGACCAAGGCAGGCCTGTTTGAGGGCGAGCGCGTGTGGCGCTTGCCGATGGGCCCCGAATATGACTCGCTCCTGAAATCCAAATTTGCCGACATGCGCAATATTGGCGGTCGGGCAGCCGGTTCGATCACAGCAGCGCAATTTCTGAAGCGCTTCGTCAAGGACGGCGTGAAGTGGGCGCACCTTGATATTGCCGGCGTCGCCTGGGTTGAAGGACACAAGGAAGCGATCGACGTGACATGGGCATCCGGCTTCGGCCCGCGCCTGCTGGATCGCTGGATCGCCGAGAACTACGAGGACTGATCTAAGCGGGTGTGTGGCCTTCTTATCCTCCCCGTAAACGGGGGAGGATAAGCTCCGTTCATGACGGGGCCATCGCCTTGGATGCGCGGTCCGCCTCAAGGCGAAGTTTCTCGACATAGGCCATATAGTCTGGCGGGAATGTGCCGCGCTTGCGCGTGCGCTCCCACTCCCTGTTGAACAGGGGGACTTTCAGATGCACCAGCAGCGTCTTGTTGTGCGGGTCGATGGTGCGCTCATCCGAGAGCTTGTCACGCCACAGGAAATAACTGCTGGAATGGGCCTGCATCATCATGCTGAAGAACCAGACGAGACGGGCGACAATGGCCTCGTCTGACGGGACCTGCCCCCGGATCAACCGGATGTAATGAAGCGACAGGTCAGGATCCTGCGCCATCAGTTGCATCGCGTCATAGAACTTGCCCAGGGTACGCTCAGTCATGTCCGCGCGCGCGATCTTTGTCGCCAGCTTTTGCTGTAACCAGATCGCAATGAGCGAGCCGAGGATGCCGGCCGCCGCCACGGTCTGGCCGATATAATAGATGGTTTCCAAGGTCACGGTGTTATCCCCCCCGCTCATTGTCGGGGACAGCATACCACCGGAACGCGCGCAGCCAAAAAGACCGTGCCTGCAGGGCCGCGCATCAGGGCCATTGATATGAGGCCGTCACGCGTCCAAAACGTATCCATGTCCGAAACGCCTGTTTCCCCCGAATGGTGGTTCTACCATCTCTCCCGTACCACGCTGGAGCAGGCGGCGGCGCCGTTAATGGCGAAATGCCTGGAAGCCGGGTGGCGCGTGCTGGCGGTTTCACCCAATTCCGAGCGGCGTGCGGCGCTGGACGCGGCGCTGTGGACCTATGATGACCAGAGCTTCCTGCCGCATGGCCAGGCCGAAGCGCCGGGGCTGGATGCTACCCGCCAGCCGGTGCTGCTGTCAGCCAAGGCGGACAATGTGAACGGGGCCGCGGCGCTGGTGCTGATGGATGGTGTCACGGTGCCGGTGGATGCGCCCTATACGCGCTGCATGGTGATGTTCGACGATGGCGACAGCGGCGCGCGGACCAAGGCGCGCGCGCAGTTCAAGGCGGCCAAGGACGCGGGCCTCGTGACGCGCTATTTCCAGCAGACACCGAAGGGCGGCTGGAGCGAGGCGGGGGTTTAGGCCTTCTTCACAAACTCGGACTTGAGGCCCATCGCGCCGATGCCGTCGATCTTGCAGTCGATGTCGTGGTCGCCGTCGACGAGACGGATGTTCTTCACCTTGGTGCCGCGCTTCACGACGAGGGAGCTGCCCTTGACCTTCAGGTCCTTGATCACGGTGACCGTGTCACCATCGGCGAGCGGGTTGCCATTGGAGTCATTGATCACCTTGCCGCCCGCCTCCGCAGCCTCGTCTGCGGTCCATTCGTGGGCGCATTCCGGGCAGACCAGCATGGGGCCGTCTTCATAGGTGAATTCGGACTGGCATTTGGGGCAAGGCGGCAGGGCGTTCATGAGGGGTGGTCCTTGGCAGCAGTGATAACCGCCCCTAGGCCGCATCCCGCCTCTGCGCAAGGCAGCCCTGAATGCTTGCCCCGACGGGCGGGCGCCGCTATAGGCCGCGCCAACACTCCCAATTCCCTCACAACAGGAACTTCCTCATGGCTGTCCAGCGTACATTTTCCATCATCAAGCCCGACGCGACCAATCGTAACCTGACCGGCGCGATCAATGCCGTGATCGAAAAGGCTGGCCTGCGCATTGTCGCCCAGCGCCGCATCCAGATGAGCCAGGCCCAGGCCGAAGAATTCTACGGTGTCCACAAGGAACGCCCTTTCTTTGGTGAACTGGTTGAGTTCATGACATCTGCGCCGGTTGTGGTTCAGGTTCTCGAAGGCGAGAACGGCGTTGCAGCCTATCGCGATGTGATGGGCGCCACGAACCCTGCTGACGCTGCCGATGGCACGATCCGCAAACTGTTCGCGCTGTCGATCGGCGAAAACTCGGTCCACGGGTCGGACTCCGCCGAGAACGCCGAAATCGAGATCGCGCAATTCTTCACGGCTGACCAGATCGTCGGCTAAGTCTGCGCGGCTTTTTGCGGCGACAGAGATTTAAAGAGGGCCCCGCCGCAAGGTTGGGCCCTTTTTCTTGGTGCCATCGCCAGAAGGCCATCCGCGGCAGGCCGCATGGTTCAGCGACTCATGCTGCCAAGATATCCACCAAATTTGATCGATCTATTTGTCTGTTGCCACACCTTAATTTGCTACGCCGTTTGTTCGAATACTCAAACGGGGCCAAACCGCTGTCGGCACAATTGCTCATGGACGAATACAGATTGCACGTTTTGGCAGGTGCCAAGGGCGTGATCAATGCGGTTATGGGCCGTATGAAATGCGGTGCGCTGACATGAGACACAACAGTGCCCTTATCATTGACGATGACCCGCTATTGCTGACGATCGTGGAAGCATTCCTGCTGGACGCGGGTTTGCAATGCGTGGAATTGGCTGAAGATGGCGAAGTCGCCATGGCACGCATTGCCGAGGCCCCGGACAAATTCGACCTGATCATTTGCGACCTGAACATGCCGAACCTTGATGGGGTTGGCGTGATCCGCGCACTGGCCCGCATGAAATATCCCGGGAAAGTCATTATTTTCAGCGGTGAGGATGGTGATCTGATCCGGACCGTCCATAACATGAGCAAAATGCTTAGCGTTCACATAGCGGGGACGATGCAAAAGCCTATCGACCCTGTCCGCATGAAGGCGTTGTTGGAAAGCCATCAAGTTGCGACTTCGGAGAGCAGTTCCATATTGAGCCAGTCGCAACTGGCTGAAGCGCTGGAGCATGGGCGTCTGCGCCCGTACTACCAACCCAAGATTGACCTGCGCACTCACTCTGTTTCCGGCTTTGAGGTTCTGTGTCGGCATATCGCACCTGACGGCTCGGAATCAGGACCTGTCGATTATATCAGGGCGGCGATGGTCCACAGCATGATCGGACAGCTGACACGCGCGATGATTGATCAGGCGATTAACGACGTTCGAGACTGGGAGCGCCAGATCGGTCCGTTCGGACTGGCCATCAATATGAGTCCGGTCTGTATTCTCAATCCTGCCTTGCCTGACAAGCTGCTCCACAAATTTACATCGGCTGGAATCGACCCCCGGTCGATCACATTCGAAATTACGGAAGACAGGCTGCTGGATAACCAGGTCGATACGCTGGAAGTCTTGTCGCGTCTCCGTCTGGCTGGTTTCAAACTGAGCCTTGATGATTTCGGAACCGGCGCAGCCAGCATCGAACAGCTACGGAATTTTCCGTTTACGGAGCTGAAGATCGACCGCAAGTTCGTGATGGCCGCTCAGGAAGACGCGTTCGCGCAGTTGGCCGTTGAGACCGGTCTGAGGTTTGCGGATACGCTGGGAATCAAATCGGTGGCAGAAGGGGTGGAAACGTCTGATGCCCTGAGGTTTGTGACGGATGCGGGCGCGCACGAGGCACAGGGTTTCTATTTCTCGAAAGCGCTGAGCCCTGCTGAAGCGCCAGAATGGGCACGTAGGTTCAACGCGGATCCGGTGCGGTTCATGGCGGCGGGTTCTTCATCGTCTGATCATCGCTCCGCGGCCTGAATACCGTTGTGCGCTGAAGCGCGGGTGGCGCCAGTGACCAGCAGTCAGGCATTCCAGTCAGCATCGAAGACCGGACGGACCAATGCCCTCCGGTTTTGTTGTTTTGAAGCGAGCGGGGGAATCGGGGCCGCTGGCATTGGTGTGTTTGGGTAGACTGGTCGCGACCCGGCCTCCCCCGCTTGCTGCCGCCCGGGAGATGACCGCGCGGCCATAATATTATGGCATGCCTGGGATTAGGGTCGGATTGTGCGCACGGAATACGCGAGGGCTATTGGGTTCCGGGAAGGGAGAGAGAGCGTTGAATCCTGGCTGGACGGCTGTTGAAATCCCTGAAGCATGAGTGGGAGCGCCGCCCGAAAGCGGCGCCCCCTGTTTGTCAGCTTTCCGCCGGCATGAATGCCAGTTTTAGCGTTTCCTGTCCCGAACCTTCGTGGACATATTCACCAACCTGCGTGAAGCCGTACCGGTCATAAAAGGCGCGTCCGATGATATTGGCCTTGAACACATCCAGGGTCACGGCGCCCTTCCTCGACACTGCGAAATCCATCATGGCGCGGCCGTGTCCGCGTCCATGATGTTCGGGTTGCAGGAAGATCGCACCGACTTCTGCATCGATCAGGGCGATGAAGCCGATGGGCGTGCCGTGATTTTCCAGCACCCAGATTTCAGCGAACTGGGGATAGACGTTCCTCACGTTCGCCGCTTCCGCATCCAGAAACGAAGTGGACAGAAACGGGTGAGCGAGTTCGCTGGCGGCTCGCCAGATGGACACCACGATATCTGCATCGTGGTCAGTATAGGGTCTGATCATCGTCAGAGACCCCTTTCATAGTTTGCGCCCCGACGGGTGCCGGGCGCGTTACTTGGGATTTTGTGAATCAAGTCAAAGCGCTCAGCGTGGGAAAGCACGTCGAGTCTGATCTTCTGGAACTTGTTTTGGCCGCACCATGCGGACCAATATTATCGGGACATAAAATCTCCGGTTCGATGCGACGTTCATACCGCATCCACGATCATTCACCAAGACTTGTGTCGGGGTGGTCTCGCTAATCTAGCCTGCCGATGCCAGCGTCGAGCACGCCTTTGCCAGCGCTTCCGGATAGAGCGTGTGCTCGACGGGCAGGAGGCGGACAGCGAGGGTGTCGGCTGTGTCGCCGGGCAGGATGGGCAGGCTTGCCTGCTGGATGATTTCGCCGTCATCGACGCCGGGGCTGACCCAGTGGACGGTTGCGCCGGCCTCGGCGTCGCCGGCGTCTATGGCGCGCTGGTGGGTGTCGAGGCCCTTGTATTTGGGCAGGAGCGACGGATGGATATTGATCATCCGGCCCTGCCATTTGTTGACGAACCAGGGCGTCAGCACACGCATGAACCCGGCCAGAGCGATGATCTGGGTGCTCGCGCCGACAAGGGCAGCGTCCATCGCGCGTTCGAAGGCTTCGCGGTCTTTGCCGAAGGACTTGTGGTCAATTGCGACCGCCTGCACGCCGGACGCGCGCGCGGTTTCGAGGCCACGGGCATCGGGCCGGTTGGAGAGGACGAGGACGGGCTTTGCCGGGTAGTCCGGCGCGGCGGCGGCCTTCAGTAGCGCCTCCATGTTCGAGCCGCGGCCGGAAATCAGGATCGCGAGGTTCAGGCGACTCATTTCGCGGCGAGGTGGCCGAGAATGACCGGCGCTTCACCTGCTTCAGAAAGCTGGGCCATGGCGGCGTCTGCATCTTCTGCCGCGACGGCGAAGATGAGGCCGATGCCCATGTTGAAGGTGCGGTGCATCTCGTCTTCGGTGACGTTGCCGGCTTCCTGGAGCCACTGGAAAACCGGGAGCGGTGTCCAGGCCGTGCGGTCGATAACCGGGTTCAGGTGATCGGGCACCATGCGGGGCGTGTTCTCCGTGAGGCCGCCGCCCGTGATATGGGCGAGGCCTTTGACAAGGCCCGAACGGATCAGCGGCAGGGCGACACCGGCATAGAGGCGGGTGGGCGTCAGCAAGGCTTCGCCAAGTGTCTGGTTGCTGAACGGCGACGGTGAGGCGTGGTTCAGGCCTTCGCGCTCGACGATGCGGCGGATCAGGGAATATCCGTTGGAGTGCGGGCCGGAGGAGGCGATGCCGATCAGGACGTCGCCAGGGACCATGTCGTCCATACGGGGCAGGACCTTGTCGCGGTTGACCGCGCCAACCACGAAACCGGCCAGATCATAGTGGCCGGGCGGGTACATGCCCGGCATTTCAGCCGTTTCGCCGCCGACAAGGGCGCAGCCGGACTGGCGGCAGCCTTCGGCAATACCGGAGACGACCGCTTCGGCGATGCCGCCTTCGAGCTTGCCGGTGGCAAAATAGTCGAGAAAAAAGAGAGGCTCAGCGCCTTGGGCCAGAACATCATTGGCGCACATGGCGACAAGGTCGATGCCGACCGTGCTGTGCTGGCCCGCTTCGAAGGCGAGCATCAGCTTGGTGCCGACACCGTCCGTGCCAGAGACCAGGATCGGGTCGTCATAGCCGGCTTTTCTCAAATCAAACAAGGCGCCGAAGCCGCCGAGGCCGCCCATAACGCCGGCGCGGGCGGTGGCTTTTGCCATGGGGCCGATGGCGCCGACGAGGCGCTCACCTGCCTCAATATCGACACCAGCGTCACGGTATGAAAGGGGCGTTTTTGGCGTTTCTGTCATGATGTCTCGCGCGTTAGCATGGGGAAATCGCCTTATCCAGTGTTGCTTGCGGTTCCAGCCACCGCATCAGCTTGCTACAAGGAAGGCTGACACGGAGGTCGTTGACCATGATTCGCTTGCTTCTCGCTTCGGTTATCCTTGCATGTATGGCTTTGCCGGCCCACGCAGACACGCGTGACGTTTATACGGTGCGCAACATCGAAGTGGACGAGCAGGCGGCGAGCGTCATCGAAGCGCGCGACAAAGCGATGTCTGTAGCGCGCCAGAAGGCGGCGCGCGCCCTGTTGACCAAGATCACACTGTCCGATGACCGCGCAGCGGCTAGCGGCCTGCCGGTCGACTACGCGCTGGCCGAACGCCTGTCAGCCGCCGTGGACGTGCAGGAAGAGACAGCGGGCGCCGGGCGCTATCGCGGTGTGCTTTCCGTCGTGCTGAACCCGCTGATGGTGCGGGCGCATCTTGACGGGCTGGGCGTGCCCTATGTCGACACGCAGGGGCCGAAAAGCCTGATCGTGCCGCTGGCGAGCAATTACTCGACGCAGGAATCCTGGCGCGCCGCGCTCGGCACAGGCAATGCAAGTGCGCTGGCGCCTTATGTGACGGCGTCCAACCCTGGTTATACGGCTTTTTCCGACTGGTCAGCCTTCTCGACCGAAGCCGCGACGGTTGGCGCGCGCCGGGGCGTTCTGGCCGAGCTTTCCGGCAGCGGCGGCGCGTATCGCGTGACCCTGTCGACTGTGACAGCCGCCGGAACGGAATTGCTGGGCACGACGAGTTCTTCGGCATCGATGCAGGGCGCGGTGGACGCGGCAACCGCATTTATGGATGAAGACTGGAAGCGCCGGTCGATTATTCGCGGGGGTGCGCGCACGACGACCAGCGCCAGTGTTCGCTACACTTCGTTGGCCGAGTGGAACACGCTGCGCACGGCGCTGGCACGGTCTCCGCTGGTGTCTGATTTCAAGATCACCGCGATTGCTCGTGATGGCGCGCTGGTGACGTTTGCCTATGCGGGCGATGAGCCCCGCCTGCAGAACGACCTGTTGCAACGCGGCGTGTCGCTGGCCGAGACCCATGATGCTCAAGGGCTGGTGTTGCGCTCGGCTGTGTCTGCTGCGGCGAGGCAGTAACAGAGTCGGCAGTCCGGGTATGCCAGATCAGTTGAGTTTTGGATTTCCGGCCCCGGGGCTCGGGTTTGACGATCTGGTCATGTCACCGGTCAACGAGAGTGCGCTGGGGATTGTACAGCGACCTGAAAACTGGCCGACACCGGTGCTTTGCCTTGTCGGCCCCCCGAAATCCGGCCTGACGACAATTGCCCATGCGTGGGCACGCAAGTTTGGCGGCGATGTGTTCGAGGCCAAGGCATTTGCCTCGGCCAAGGCACGTGAAGTGGATGCGCGCGCGGCAACGTATACGGCGATTGATGGCGCCGACCGGGTGGCGGCCGGAGACCGTCTGTTGTCGCTGATCAACCTGGTATCGGCTGGCGCGGGGCGGCTGTTGCTGACCGCAAACCGGGCGCCGCCAAACTGGCAGGCGCCGTCGCCGGACCTGAAGTCGCGCCTGAATTCCATGCCGGTGGCGGAAATCTATGCGCCGGACGAGGAGATGATGCTGGGCCGCCTGAACGCGGCGGCGGTGCGGCATTTCCTCAAACTGGAGCCGGATGCCCTCAAATATCTGGTTCCGCGGCTTGATCTCTCCTATGAGGCCATTGAGACTTTTGCCGAGCGGTTGAGCGATGGCGTGACTGACTTGGGCCGGGCGCCAAGTGTGCCGCTGGTCAAGGATATACTCGACTCGATGGACGCAGACGCTGCAAGCCGGGCAAAACCGGATTGATGAACTGAAGAGCTGGCGGGGCTAATATGGCAGACGGATCAGGACGAACCAACAAGGCGCTGATGGCATCGCCCGACCGTTTCCTCAACAGGGAATTGTCGTGGCTGGAGTTCAACCAGCGTGTGTTGGAGGAATCGGCCAATCCGGCTCATCCCCTGCTGGAACGTCTGCGGTTCCTGTCGATTTCGGCCAGCAATCTCGATGAGTTCGAAATGGTGCGCTATGCGGGCCTGCGCGAGCAGGTCCGGGCCGGCATCGTCAAGCCGAGCCAGGACGGGCTAAAACCGTCTGAGCAGGTCGAGAAAATAGAGAAGGCGTCGCTGAAGCTGATTGCCGGCCAGCAGGAACAATGGCGAACCCTGAAGAGCGAGATGGCGGCGGAGAATATCCACGTCCTGTCCGCCGACGCGCTGACCAAGAAAGAGCGCGCCGAACTCGAGACGTACTATCAGAGCAATATTTTTCCGGTACTGACCCCGCTGGCGGTGGACCCGGCGCATCCGTTTCCCTTCATTCCGAACCTCGGCTTCTCGATTGCCGTGGATCTGGTGTCGCATTCCGGCGGTGTCGGGCATGTCGGCATCGTGCCGTTGCCTGCCTTTGTGCGGCGCTTCATCCGGTTGCCGAATTCGACCAAGGGCAAGCTGCGTTTCATTGCGCTGGAAGATGTGATCGGGATTTTCCTGGAAGACCTGTTCCCGGGCTTTAAGGAAAAGGACCGCTGCCTGTTCCGTGTGGTGCGCGACAGCGATATCGAGATCGAGGAAGAGGCCGAGGACCTGATCCGGGAATTCGAGGTGATGCTGAAGCAGCGTCGCCGCGGCCGGATCGTGCGGCTGAGGATGCAATCGAGCGCGCCACAGCACTTGCGGGAATTCATCACGCGAGAGATTGGCGCCGAACAGGCCGACACGGTTCTGTATGACGGCATCCTGGGCATGGCGCAGCTGTCGGAACTGATTGTTGACGACCGGCTGGACCTGCAGTTTTCGCCCTATGAGCCGCGATACCCCGAACGCATTCGCGAAATGGGCGGGGATTGTTTTGCGGCGATCCGGGCCAAGGACATTCTGGTCCATCACCCGTTCGAGAGTTTTGACGTTGTCGTGCAGTTCATCCGTCAGGCGGCGGCGGACCCCGCTGTCGTGGCGATCAAGCAGACGCTGTACCGGACGACATCGAACTCGCCCGTTGTGGCGGCGCTGATCGAGGCAGCGGAGTCCGGCAAGAACGTGACGGCGCTGGTGGAGATCAAGGCGCGGTTCGACGAAGAGGCCAACTTGCGGCTGGCACGCGACCTGGAGCGCGCTGGGGTGCAGGTCGTATATGGCTATATCGAGTACAAGACGCATGCGAAGGTGTCTTTGGTGGTGCGGCGTGAAGGTACGGAACTTCGTTCGTACACACACTTCGGGACGGGGAACTATCACCCGATCAATGCGCGCATCTATACTGACCTGTCGCTGTTCACGGCTGATGCTGCGCTGGGGCGCGACGCGAACCGGCTGTTCAATTTTGTGACGGCCTATCGCGAGCCACCGGATGTAGGACCGAAGCTGGAAAAACTTTCCATGTCTCCGCTGAACCTGAAACAGCACCTGGTCGAGATGATCGAAGCAGAAGCAGCAGCGGCCAAGAAAGGCCAGCCGAGCGGCATATGGGCGAAGATGAATTCGCTGGTGGATGGCGATGTGATCGACGCACTTTACCGTGCCAGCCAGGCAGGCGTGCCCATCATGCTGGTCGTGCGGGGCATCTGTTGCCTGCGACCGGGTGTGCCGGGCCTGTCGGATACGATCATGGTCAAGAGCATTGTCGGCCGGTTCCTGGAGCATGCCCGTGTCGTTTGTTTTGCCAATGGAGAAGCCCTGCCATCTGCCAACGCGAAAGTGTTCATCTCGTCAGCCGACTGGATGCCACGCAATCTGACGCGCCGGGTGGAGGCGCTGGTGCCGATCGAGAACACGACCGTGCATCGTCAGGTGCTGAACCAGATCATGGTCGCCAACCTGAATGACGAGATGCAAAGCTGGGTGATGCAGGAGAATGGCGCCTATCGCCGGGTGAAACCGGAAAACCGGGAAACTGCGTTCGCAGCGCACCAGTATTTCATGGACAATCCTAGCCTGTCGGGACGTGGCAGCGCATTGGAAGTTACCCTTCCGCCCAGACTGTCCCACCGGAGCGGAAAACTGGTATGATGTTCCCGAAATCCGAACGCGCAGGGATCATCGATATCGGGTCGAACTCCGTACGGCTCGTGATCTACGACGTGCTGGGCGCATCGATCCTGCAGACGTTCAACGAGAAGGTCATGGCGGGACTGGGCGAGGGGCTGGTCAAGCGCGGCACCCTGTCGCCGAGCGGACGTGAAGCGGCCATGAATGCGCTGAGCCGGTATCGCGCCATCCTGCGGGCGCTCAACTTGCGCAACTATACTGCTGTGGCCACGGCGGCTGTGCGAGAGGCAACGGACGGCCCGGAATTTGTGAGGAAGGCCGGACGGGTTCTGGGGCGCCCGGTGAGGGTGCTGTCAGGGGCTGACGAAGCGCGACTGTCGACACTCGGCGTAGAGGCCAGCTTCCACCTGCCCAAGGGCGTGATGGGCGACCTTGGCGGATCGAGCCTGGAGTTTCAGCATATCGGAGCGGGCAAGGCAAAAGGCGAGAGCTTGCTGCTGGGGCCGTTGTCGCTGGCTGAGTATGCAGACGACCTGCGCGAATTGCGCAAGAAGGTGCGGGCCGAGTTGAAGGCGTCAAAAGTGCTGCCGGGCGCAGTGGGGCGTTTTTTTGCCGTTGGCGGTGCGTGGCGATCGTTTGCGCGGCTGAACATGGAGGTGGAGAATTATCCGCTGCATGTACTGCACGGATATCAGATGACCGAAGGCCAGGTCGCGCGGACTGCGAAACTGTGCCTGGACAGCGTGAGCCATCCGGGTGCCCGGAACATGATCGAAAAGGTCGACCGGCGCCGCGCGAAACACTTGCCGATTGCGGCGATCATCCTTGAAGAGTTGCTGGACGTGAGCCCGCTGGAAGGCGTGACGATCTCGTCAGCTGGCCTGCGGGAAGGCGTGCTGCGCGACCTGACCGGTGCGGCTGTGACCGATCCGCTGCTGGACGGTGTGATTGCGTTCGGGAGGCTGGACCATAACCAGATCGCCTTCGGACAGGCCCTGCATGAATTCGTCAGCCCGGCCTTCGCGCCGGAGCCGGACCTGCTGGGATCACCCGCAGCCGATGCGCGCATCGAGAAGGCGGCCTGCATGATGGCGGACAGCGCAGGGCGGTTCCATCCGGATCACCGCTCGCTGCTGGCCTATGAGCAGGCGCTGCGCGCGCCCTATGCGGGTGTGACCCATGCGGAGCGGAGCATGATCGCCTATGCGATCGGTTGCCGGTACGAGAAGGATTTCAAGCGGCCGAGCGACTATTTCGGCCTGACGACGGACGAGCAGGCCGACCGGGCGAAGCAATTGGGCAGCGCCATGCGACTGGGCGCGGTATTTTCAGGCCGCTCAGGGCCGATCCTGCAACGGGCGAACCTTGCCCGGAATGGCGCGTACCTTGAGCTTCATGTGTTGAAAGTGGACGAGCCGATGGTGTCAGACACGGTGATCCGGCGCCTGACTCAGACAGCTAACCAGCTGCGGCTCAAACCGAAAGTCGTGGCCGGCTAGGCCTGTTTCGCCTCAGACGTCGAACAGGCGGACCTGGCCTCCTTCGAATGAGACGGCGAGCTGCCCGCTGAGCAGAGCCTGGGCCTTCCTGCCAAACATGTCATAGCGCCAGCCTGTCATGGCCGAGATGTCGTCGCTAGTCTCGCCGCGTGCAATGCGGTCGATATCGGCGGCATTGGCGATGAGGCGCGGGACGACATTGTGCTCGTCGCTTACATGCTTGAGCAGGACCTTCAGCAATTCCGGCGCCCCGGCAGGGATCTGCGCGTTCTGGACGCGTGGCTCCAGTTCGGGGGCGTACTTGTCCGGATCGTCGATGGCTTCCGTCACCGCCTCCATCAGGCCCTGGCCGTGTTTCGAGCGGATGAACCCGCTGGGAACCGCGCGAAGCTGGCTATAGTCGTTTTCTGACCGGGGCTTCTGGGCGGCGATTTCCTGGATGGCGTCATCCTTGAGGATGCGGCGGCGCGGCTTGTCGAGGTCCTGTGCAACGCGCTCACGCCACGCGGCAACGGCGACGACTATAGCGGCATAATCCTTCTTGGGCTTGCGCAGCTTCAGGCGCTGCCAGGCCTTCAGTGGGTCCGTATCGTATTTGGCGGGGTCTTCGAGATCGGCCATCTCTTCGCGTACCCAGCCCATGCGACCGGTCTTTTCCAGTTCCTCACGCATAATGAGGTAGATATCGCGCAGGTGGGTCACGTCACCGAGGGCATAAACAAGTTGTTTCTGGCTCAACGGGCGGCGCATCCAGTCGGTAAACTGGCTGGATTTGTCAATTTGGCGGCGAACCACGCGCTGGACGAGATTGTCATACGAGATCGAATCGCCAAAGCCGAGTGCCATGGCAGCGATCTGTGTGTCAAAGATCGGGCCGGGCGGGTGGCCGATCAGCCGATTGAATATTTCGATGTCCTGTCGGGCCGCGTGAAACACCTTGATCCGGTTGTCCGCCGCGATCAGGTCGAGGAAGGGCCCAATGTCCAGATCCTCGGCCAGCGGGTCTATCAGGCCTTCCACACCGGGCGAAGAGGCCTGCACGAGGCAGAGTTCCGGCCAGTAAGTCGTTTCCCGATGGAATTCGGTATCGATGCAAATGAAGTCCGATTCCGCGAGTTTGCCGCAGAGGTCTTCGAGCGCCGATTGCTCAGTAATGGGAGTCAGGGTGTTGTCAGTCATCGTGGGGTTGCGTATCGCAGGCCCTTGACAAGTGAAAGGGCTTAAATGCCCTTGCGCCCCTGATTTCTAATGACCGTCTTTCCGGAGAAACGATCCGATGCACGCCTATCGCACCCATAATTGCGGCGAACTTCGCAAGTCCCATGTCGGCGAAACTGTAAAGCTTTCGGGCTGGTTGCACCGCCGCCGCGACCATGGCGGGGTCATGTTTATTGACCTTCGCGACCATTACGGCCTGACTCAGGTTGTTTTCAATCCCGGCTCGCCCGGTTTTGAAACCGTCGAGCGCCTGCGCACCGAGAGCGTTGTGTCGATTGAGGGCAAGATCGTTGCGCGCGATGCAAGCCTCGTGAACCCCAACCTTGGCACTGGCGAGATCGAACTGGTGGCGGGCCCCGTGGAAGTGTTGTCCGAGGCGGCCGAGCTGCCGCTGCCGGTATTCGGCGAGCCGGACTATCCGGAAGATATCCGCCTGAAGCACCGCTATCTCGACCTGCGCCGCGAGACGCTGCACAAGAACATGATCCTGCGGTCAAACGTGATTGCCAGCCTGCGCAGTCGGATGATCGCGCAGGGCTTTACCGAGTATCAGACACCGATCCTGACAGCCTCGAGCCCCGAAGGCGCACGCGACTTCCTGGTGCCGAGCCGGATCCACCCAGGCGAGTTCTATGCGCTGCCGCAGGCGCCGCAGCAGTTCAAGCAGCTGTTGATGGTGTCGGGTTTTGACCGTTACTTCCAGATTGCGCCGTGTTTCCGCGACGAGGATGCCCGCGCTGACCGCAGCCCCGGCGAGTTCTACCAACTCGATATCGAAATGAGCTTTGTAACGCAGGAAGAAGTGTTCAGCGCCATCGAGCCGGTCATGCGCGGTGTATTTGAGGAGTTTGCCGACTGGGATGGCAAGGGGCGCGAGGTGCCAACCGAACCGTTCCCGCACATTCCGTATGCCGAAGCGATGTCGAAATACGGGTCCGACAAGCCGGACCTTCGCAACCCGATCCTGCTGTCGGACGTGACCGAATTCTTTGTGGATGAAGCCAAGACCGGCTTTGGCATCTTCGCCAAGATCATCAAGGGCGGGGGCAAGGTGATCGCCATTCCCGCGCCGAAGGCCGCCGCAGAGCAATCGCGGAAATTCTTCGACGAGATGGACAAGTGGGCGAAGAAAGAGATGCAAGCGCCCGGCCTGGGTTATGCCCGTTTGAAAGAAGCCGAGGGCGGCGGTGTCGACAGCCAGGACCCTGTGCTGAAGAATTTCGAACCGGCGCACCTTGAAGCCTTGTTGAAGTCGATGGGGCTGGGTGCCGGTGATGGCGTGTTCTTCTCGGCAGGTGCCAAGGGTGCCGCCTACAAGCTGGCCGGCGCGGCGCGCACCAAGCTGGGCTCGGATCTGGGCCTGATCGAAGAGGGCGTGTTCCGCTTTTGCTGGATCGTCGACTTCCCGATGTTCGAATATGATGAGGACAACAAGAAGATCGACTTCAGCCACAACCCGTTCTCGATGCCGCAAGGCGGCATGGAGACACTGGAGTCGGCGAAGACCGAAGATGAGATACTGGACATCAAGGCGTACCAGTATGACATCGTGTGCAACGGCGTTGAGCTGTCATCCGGTGCGATCCGGAACCATCGCCCTGAAGTCATGCTGAAGGCGTTCGAGATGGCGGGATACGGGCCGGACGTGGTTGAGGCCGAGTTCGGTGGCATGCTGAACGCGTTCCGCTATGGCGCGCCGCCGCATGGCGGGATTGCGCCGGGTGTGGACCGCATCGTGATGTTGCTGGCCGAGGTCGACAACCTGCGCGACGTGATCCTGTTCCCGATGAACCAGCAGGCCCGCGACCTGTTGATGGGGGCGCCAAGCCCGGTGGATGACAAGCAACTGAAAGAGCTGAACATCCGGCTCGCCCCTCAGGCGAAAACCTGAGGCGCCAGTCGCCTGCCTGACGAAACCTAGTTTTTGGGCGCGTTGGCGGCGATGAGCAGATCACCGCAGAGTGGCAGCAGCAGGCCGGGCGGCATCAATGTGTCGATCGAGCTGCAGGCGCCTGCGAAGTTCGCCATGTCGTGATGATGCATGCCTGACAGGTCTGCGCGAATGAAGCGCACGTCACGGAACGAGGCACCCGCCACGTCAGAACCTGTCATGATGACGCCGGTCATGTTGGCTCCATTCAGGATGGTGGCCTTCATGACGGCCTTGTCGAATTTCACATCGGTGAGGTTTGCGCCCGAGAAATCTGCTTCGTCGAGCTGGGTTTCGCCCAGATCCGCATTCGAGAAATTGGCCCCAACCATCAATGCGCCCTGCAGGTTTGCGCCGCGCATGAGTGTTTCACGGAAGTCTGCGCCAGACGCCTGGATGCCCATGAGACGGGCATTGGAGAGAATGGCATCCGAGAATCGGGCGGAGGTCAGCAGGGCGCTGCGCAGGTCGACACCTGCCGCATTGGCCCCTTCGAAATTCGTACTGGTGGCCTGAATGCCGCGCATGAAGGCGAATTCGAGATTTGCATCGGAATAGTTGGCGCCGCTGAGAGTCCAGCCAGACATGTTGCGGCCTGCAAGATTGCATCCGCCGCACGAGCCGACATAGCCTGGTTGCCACGCAACGGGCTTTCCTTGTGCGAAGGAAGGCATGGACGCGACAAACAGCGCGATCAAGGCAAGCAAGTTCAGGCGAAGAGGCATACCAGTCATGTACTCGGAATATCGCTTTGTCTTATGCGGCTATACTGAACAAACTGTAACAACTGCATTAGCGCCACAAGTGTTGCCAATCTGCCGCGCAGGCGTTTCCCTTACGGGAAGTGCGATGATTACCCGCCCTCATAAAGCGATTATCTGGAAACGCGGCCCTCTTCGCCGCAGGTATCACACGATGTGTCGCCGTCTTCGCTGATCGCAAAAACCGTGAAGCTGCCACACGATTCGCAGCCCTGTTCGAGATAGGCGGGTGATTCGAGCTCTTCGATTTCAGCCTCCAGATCGGTCTCGGCCTGTTTCTCGGCCCGGCGCTTGTCAAGGATGACGATATTGTCCGGAAGGTGGCCCCGCGAGAAGCCCCGGGAGATAATCTGGGCGGCTTCATCGGTGAATTCAGCAGGCTCGCGCGTCGCGTCGCCGGCCCCCCGGCCCAGGCCATCATGGGTCACGTCGACTTCGGCAAGGTCGTCGCGGCCAAGATAGGACACGGCGAGTTCGCGGAAGATGTAGTCGAGAATGGACGTGGCGCGGGTGATCCGGTCATTACCGGTGACCTGACCGGCAGGCTCAAACCGGGTGAACACGAATGCGTCGACGAATTCTTCCAGCGGCACGCCGTATTGCAGGCCGATCGATGTCGCGATGGCGAAATTGTTCATCAGGCTGCGGAAGGCGGCGCCTTCCTTGTGCATGTCGAGGAATATCTCACCCAGGTGGCCATCATCGAATTCACCCGTGTGCAGGTAGACCTTGTGCCCCCCGACGGTGGCCTTCTGGATGTAGCCTTTACGGCGATCTGGCAGACGCGTGCGCGCGGCAGACCGGGCTTCCGAGAATTCCTGTGATGCCATGGGCATGGATGATTCCTCGGCCAGGTCTTCGGCGAGTGACAGGATATGTTCCATCCGGTCACGCACCTCGTCTGACGGGGGCGCGCGGTGACCCACGAGATGAGCGGACAGGCCTTCGGCTATCGCAGCCTCGGCCATGTCGAGCCCGGAGCGGGCACCGACCGAGACGATGACCCCGCCGCCGAGCGCCTTGTTGCAGGCGGCTGCGAAGCGGATTTCATTGGCGGGGGAAACGTCCACGATGAAGCCGCATTCCCGCAGCGCGCTGGCGGCAATCGCTTCTCCGGCCCCATCAATAGCGGCTTCGGCCTTGGCAATGTCGGCGCGTGAGAAGCCCATGGCCGAAAGCACGCCGCGCCCATCGGCATCGAAATTCTCGGGCGTCAGCTTCAGGTCGTGCGAGATGATCTCGTCACCCAGCACCCAACGGGAGAAGGCCGCGTTAAGCGGGAGGCCTTCACCCAGTGCGCGACTGACCCGGTCGAGCGCCGCTTCGGTGAATCCGCGGTCGCGCAGGCGCTCCCTGCCGAGAGAACTTTCGAGATCCTGCGTGCCGGAATTGGCGATTCGGTCGAGGACATGGGGCAGGGATTCGGGCGAACGTGCGGCCAGTCCGATGCGGGCGGCGCGCGACAGGCTGGGCGCGTCGTCTCCATAGGTGAGCACGGCGCGAACCGGTGCGGTCCCGTCGCTTTCGCAATCGGGCAGCCCGATCATGGGATCGGCGACAGGCAGGATCAGGACGCGGCATGCGCGCTTTCCGGCGGCCTTGCGTGGCTCGAGATTCAATGCCCGTGCATTGGCGGCGCTGAAGGCGGAGCCGGTAGCCGCCGATCGCACCAGCGTAGAAAGGGCTGCGCCAGCCGCGATGCCTGCGTCAGAAGCATAGTCGAGGCCCAGCGCCATCACAGCCGCGCCAAGGCCCGAAAGGAGTAAGACACCATCTTTCATGTCAGCCGCGGCACATTCGACGGCCGAGATCAGGAAACCATCCTGGAAACCATCTGGACTGACGGCCTGGGACACATCCACCATGCGGGCAGGGGCCGTGGCCGACGGAAGCGTGTCCTGCAGGAAAAAGATTTCACCGCCCTCTTTCAGGGATGCGAGGAGCGATGGTTCCAACGCGGCATCAACCGGGCTGGCGGTAAAGACGGCGGGTGGCGGGGCAGGCGTATCCACAGCGGCGGCGCGCAAGGCGTCTGCGGTGCGCAGGATGCCTCCGGGCAAGCGAAGCGCTTCTTCCAGCAAATCCTGCGGCAAGCCAGACGCGAGCGCTTCGGCCAGGTCTGCGTTGCGCGGGGCCGGGCCAAGGCGTTCCAGCATTTCGGCAAGGGCAAGTTGCGACACGCTTTGCAGGCTGGCGGCAGACGTGGCTGCGGCAAGGCTGTCGAGCGCGTGCGGCGTCATGCTGACCGCCGTGTGCCCGGCGGCGCGACAGAGAATGCCGAACGGCATTTCAGGCGAGAGAAGGCCGTCGGACTCGGCAGCGATCAGAATGCCGTCCTGGCTCTGGTCTGTCATAAGCGGCTCCTTCGCGAATCACTCACGCAGAGCGTGACTTGTCAGCGAGGCGGCTTCAACTCCCGTGAACCGTTTAATCCGCTTTTGGAAGAAGAATCCTTGATATCTCAGCTGTTCCAGTTTTCGAGGCGAGGTGAATTCAGTAGCGAAGTCAGCCAGTGCAAGGGCCCATACGGTTTCTTGGCCGGGCGATCCGTCTCTGCGGCGCATTGCCTGTCTGTGCGGTCTGGATTAACAGCCCGGATACCGCCATATTGCGGCCATCAAGTCACGTCAGGACAGCCAAATAATGCTGAAGCAGATTTTCACCTGGTGGAGCGGTATCACCGTGGGCGCCTCTTTCGATATCAAGCGGCGCAGCGGCTATGTCGGCACCGATGAATACGGCAATCGATATTTCGAAGACCGCAAGGCATCGATCGAAGGCCGACATCGCCGTTACGTCATGTACAAGGGCCTGGCTGAACCGTCGAAAGTGCCTGCGGACTGGCACGGCTGGCTGCACCATACGATGAGCGAGCCGCCAACGCATATGCCGCTGGAGCGACGCGATTGGGAAACCGATCACACGCCCAATATGACCGGCACGCCTTATGCGGTTAAGCCAAAAGGCAGCATGTCGAGCGGCGGCAAACGTCAAAAGTCTGACGGCGACTACGAGGCTTGGACCCCTGATGCGTGAGTCGGTTTTCGAAACGCTCGTTGGTGCGCTGGTTGTCATGGTCGCAGGCGTGTTCCTCTGGTTCGCGCTGGCCGTAGGCGGCGACACGGACGTAAAGGGTGACCAGTACAATGTGCTGGCGCGTTTCAACAACGTGTCGGGCATTTCTCGCGGTTCCGATGTGCGCATTGCCGGTGTGAAGGCCGGCGTGGTGAAATCCATTGAAGGTGATCCGCAGCGGTTCGAGGCCATGCTCACCCTGTCGCTCGACAAGAAATGGGAGCTTCCGGATGATACGGATGCGCGCATTTCGACAGATGGCCTTCTGGGTGGTGCTTATATCGCGCTCGAACCGGGCGGTGGTTTTGACACGATCGCCCAGGATGGCACCGGCGAAATCCAGTATACACGTGGCAGTGTTGACCTGCTGACCCTGTTTGCGTCATTCGCAGGCGGTGGTGGTGGCGATGCCGCGCCGGCGGAGCCGGAGTCACTCGATACGATTACCGAGTCGGCACCTGCTCCAGAATCTGCACCCCAGCCTGTGGTGAAGAAAAAGCCGGAGGCGCCAAAACCTGCCGCGCCAGCGCCGCAGCCAGTGGTAAACCCTGAGCCGAAACCAGCGCAGATACCCACGCCTGATCCAGTCGTAACGCCAGAACCTTCTGTTTCCGAACCGTCCACTGTGGAAACGCCAACTACTGCTGCTCCCGATCCCGTGGACGATGCTGATCCTGCCGGAGATAACGGACAATGATCCGATTGCTTGCTGCGACTATTATCGGCCTCAGCTTGATGGGCGGCGCGCATGCGGCGTCGTTTGCGCAAAAGAATACCGCGACGTTGCGAGCTCTGGACAAGATTACCGGACGGTCGACCGATATCGACGTGAAAGTCGGTGAGCCGGTGGTTTTCGGTTCGCTGAAAGTCGAGCTGAAGACCTGCTACCAGACGCCGCCCGAAGAGGCGCCTGAGAGCGCGGCTTTCCTGAAAATCCACTCGACCCAGCCTGTTGCAGTGGAGACGATGGAAGCGGCAGTTTCTGCTGAAGAGGTCGAGACAGTCAACGAAGCAAACCCTGAACTGTTTTCGGGTTGGATGTATGCGTCCTCACCGGGTCTGAGTGCCCTTGAGCACCCCGTCTACGATATCTGGGTGATCCGCTGCACGGCGCCGGACCCGGTAAAGCTGACAGCGCCTGTTACGGCACCAGCAGACGAGCCCATGATCGACGACGAGCCATTCTCGCTCGATACCGAGCCAATGCCCGAATAGAAGTTCGCCTCGACAGTCAGTGCCTTGCGCAGGCGTTCCTTGAACGCCGCGCGCGATATTTCGATCAGGCCAAACTGTTCCAGGTGCGGATTGTGGAATTGGGCGTCAAGCAGGGTGAAACCGCCCTCGATCAGACGGGCGACGAGATGGACCAGCGCAATCTTTGACGCGTCGGTCGCACGCGAAAACATGCTCTCGCCAAAAAAAGCACCTCCGATCGCGACGCCGTAGAGCCCGCCGACGAGTTTGTCATCGTCCCAGCATTCAACCGAGTGCGCGTGTCCCTCACGGTGCAGCGCGCTGTAGAGGTTCAGGATGGCTGAATTGATCCAAGTGCTTTCGCGACCATCCGTTTCTTCAGCGCAAGATTCCATAACACGCGTGAAAGCGGTGTCGACCGTGACGCGGTAGGGCTCGCGAACGACCGTGCGTTTCAGGCGTTTTGGAATGTGGAAGTCATCAAGCGGGAGGATGCCGCGCATGTCCGGATCGACGAGAAACAGGTTTGGATCATCGCGTGCATCTGCCATTGGGAACACGCCCCGCCGATAGCAGGCCAGCAGATCCTGGGTTCCAAAGCGTGACGACATCAACCGAATATGAATCTCGTTAGCTCAGCTGTCCATGGGGCAGATGGAAACCATTGTGGATGAGGCCAACAGCCTATTCGACGATAATCTTGTTCTCAGCGAGGAATTTTTCGAGCCAGTGAATGTTGTAGTTTCCGGCCAGAACGTCCTCATTGTCGACAAGGCGGCGATGCAGGTCGAGCGTCGTAAACACGCCCCCTACGACCATCTCCGCCAGTGCACGACGCAAGCGCATGATGCATTCCCGACGCGTGCGGCCGTGCACGATGAGCTTGCCGATCAGCGAGTCATAGTGAGGCGGGATGCGGTATCCGGCATAGACGGCACTGTCGAGGCGGACATCCGGCCCACCTGGTGCGTGGAAATCTGTGATCAGGCCCGGTGAAGGCACGAAGGTTTCCGGGTGTTCGGCATTGATCCGGCACTCGATGGCATGGCCGACGAGCATCACGTCTTCCTGGCGGAATGACAGCTTCTTGCCTTCGGCGATGCGGATTTGCTCCCTCACCAGGTCGATACCGGTAATCATCTCAGTCACGGGGTGTTCGACCTGCAGGCGGGTATTCATTTCGATGAAGTAGAACTTGCCGTCCTCGTAGAGGAATTCGATCGTGCCAGCGCCGCGATAGCCGAGCTTCTCCATCGCCCGCGCGCAGATACCACCGATTTCCTCGCGCTGGGCCTGGTTGAGGGCTGGCGACGGGGCTTCCTCAAGGACTTTCTGGTTGCGGCGCTGGAGCGAGCAGTCGCGCTCCCAGAGATGCGCCACATTACCATGCGTGTCGGCGATGATCTGAACTTCGATATGGCGCGGACCCTCGAGGTATTTCTCGAGATAAACGGCGTCGTCGCCGAAGGCGGCCTTGGCCTCGGTCTTAGCCGTTTTTACCGCATTTTCGAGGTCGGCCTCGGTTCTGGCGAGCTTCATGCCGCGGCCACCGCCTCCGGCAGAGGCTTTCACGAGGACCGGGAAACCGATCTTCTTGGCGGCTTTCTTGGCTTCGGCAATGGAAGACAAGGCGCCTTCGGAGCCGGGGACGCACGGCACACCGGCCTCGATCATCGCGACCTTGGCGGCAATCTTGTCGCCCATGATGCGGATGTGTTCAGCCGTGGGGCCGATGAAGGCGAGGCCGTGAGCCTCGACCATTTCGGCGAACTGGGCATTCTCTGACAGGAATCCGTAGCCTGGGTGAATCGCATCGGCGCCGGTGATTTCAGCGGCCGCAAGGATCTGGGATTTCTTGAGATAGCTCTCGGACGATGGCGGCGGGCCGATACAGACACTTTCGTCGGCCAGGCGCACTGCCATGGCGTCCTTGTCGGCGGTGGAGTGAACCACAACCGTCATGAGGCCCATTTCCTTGCAGGCGCGGTGAATACGTAGGGCAATCTCGCCGCGATTGGCGATAAGCACCTTCTTGATCGTGCGTTGCTCGGCCATGACTATTCGATCAGGGCCAGCGGCTCACCAAATTCCACCGGCTGGGAATCGGTGACGTAAAGCGCTGTCAGCGTACCGGCGCGGTCGGCTTCAACCGGATTGAAGGTTTTCATGGCTTCGACCAGCATGAGCGTATCGCCCTTTTTGACCTTGTCGCCGATGTTGAAGAACTGTTTCGCGCCGGGTTCGGGGGACAGGTAAACGGTTCCGACCATTGGCGATTTGATCGCATTGTCCGATGCGGCGGGCGCAGCGGGGGCGGCTGCAGCAGCCGGGGCAGCCGCGCTGGCGACTGGGGCAGCAGCGGCTGGAGCAGCCATGACGGCGCTTTGCATGACAGGCGCGGCTGGCTTGCTGACCCGGATTCTCAAGCCATCATGTTCGATTTCGACCTCGCCAAGGTCTGCCTCCCGAAGGATCGCGGCCAATTCCCGGACGAGGCCGGTATCGAGTTTCGTTTTTGCAGTGCTCATGGGACGCTAATTATCTCCTTGGCCCGTCAGGGACTTGGCTGCCAGAAGCGCAAGCTCATAACCATAGGCGCCGAGGCCCGCAATCGTAGCTTTTGCAACAGGTGCAACATAATTCACTCGGCGGAAAGCCTCGCGCGCTGCCGGATTCGACAAGTGCACTTCAATGACCGGTACCTTGCAGGCCCTGAGGGCGTCATGCAAGGCCACAGAGGTGTGCGTGTAGGCGCCGGCATTGAGGATGATGGCCGAACCCTCGCGGGAGGCTTCCTGTACCCAGTCCACCAATTCGCCCTCATGGTTGGTCTGGCGCGCCTCCAAGGGCACGCTGCCGCAAAGAGTGCGCAGGCGGGCATGGATATCTTCGAGTGTTTCGTGGCCATAAATCTCCGGCTCGCGTGTACCGAGCAGGTTGAGGTTTGGCCCACCGAGAACATATATCGGTCTAGACATGGGCCCCGTCTTGCTCTGGAACGCCCGGCAAGGCAAGGGGCTTTGAATCGGAGGCTGCAGACATGCAGATCACGCTGAATGGTGAGTTACGACAGGTTAACCCCGGCACGACCCTGTCAGTGCTGCTGGAAGAGCTGTCAGAGGCCACCGGGCGCGACCCGCGCGGCATAGCCGTGGAGCGCAATCTGGAGATCGTGCCAAAGTCGGAACATGCCTTGACCGTGCTGGAGGATGGCGACCGGCTGGAACTTGTGCAGTTCGTCGGCGGCGGGTAAGCGGGACGTCGTTGAAACCTCTCCGAAACGCCATCAAGGAACCGTACTGATATCATGACAGACCCGCTGATCATTGCCGGAAAAAGCTATTCGTCACGCCTCATCGTGGGAACCGGCAAATATGCCAGCTATCAGCAGAACGCCGACGCGGCCCGCGCGGCAGGCGCAGAGATTGTCACGGTGGCGCTGCGCCGGGTGAACCTGTCTGACCCGAGCCAGGAAATACTTACTGATTTCGTCAAGCCGGACGAGTTCGCCTATCTGCCTAACACGGCAGGCTGCTACACGGCGGATGAAGCGGTGCGGACCTTGCGCCTGGCGCGGGAAGCGGGTGGCTGGAACCTGGTGAAGCTGGAAGTGCTGGCCGACCAGAAGACGCTGTATCCGAACATGCCTGAGACGCTGGAGGCGGCCAAGGCACTGATCGCTGACGGGTTCGAAGTGATGGTCTACTGCTCTGACGACCCGGTCTACGCCAAGATGCTGGAAGATGCGGGCTGTTGCGCCATCATGCCACTCGGCAGCCTGATCGGTTCGGGGCTCGGTATCATGAATCCGGTTAATATCCGCCTCATTGTCGAGCAGACGCGCGTGCCTGTGATTGTGGACGCAGGTGTGGGGACGCCTTCGGATGCGGCGATCGCGATGGAACTGGGCTGTGATGGTGTGCTGATGAATACGGCGATTGCAGCGGCGAAGGATCCGATCCTGATGGCGAGCGCGATGAAACATGCCGTGATCGCCGGACGCGAGGGTTATCTTGCGGGTCGCATGCCGAAAAAGATGTATGCTGACCCAAGTTCGCCCCTTGCCGGGCTGATCTAGTTGCACGCTGCCGTCATTGGCGCTGGACCGGCTGGCCTGATGGCCGCCGAGACTCTGACGGAGCGCGGCATCGGTGTCGATATCTATGACGCGATGCCGAGCTTTGGGCGCAAGTTCCTGATGGCTGGCAAGAGTGGCCTGAACATCAGTCATGCCGAGGGCGCGGATTTGTTCCTGTCGCGTTACCGTGGCGATTCGCGTCTTCTGGATATGGTGCGGGCGTTCGGCCCCGGCGAGGTCACTGAATGGATGCAGGGCCTTGGCATTGCTGCCCATACAGGGCCGACTGGGCGCGTGTTCCCTGAAATGATGAAGGCCTCGCCCCTACTGCGCGCATGGCTGGTGCGCTTACAGGAGCAGGGCGCGGTTTTGCATCCGCGTCATCGCTGGCAAGGGTGGGACGAAGCAGGATCGCTGGTGTTTGATACACCAGACGGGGATGTGAAGACGACGCCTGATGCGACTATCCTGGCGCTGGGCGGGGCGAGTTGGAAGCGTCTGGGATCTGATGCGGCATGGGCACCGCTGCTGACTGACAAGGGTGTTCGCATGGTGCCGTTCGGGCCATCCAATTGCGGTTTCCTTGTCGACTGGTCGGACCATCTGAAAGAAAAGTTTCCGGGTGATCCGGTGAAGTCTGTACGTTTGTGGACGGATGGTGCGGACAGGCGTCAAGAGACGCGATCTGAATTCGTGATTACTGAGCGTGGGGTCGAAAGCGGCGGCATCTATACGCTTTCGGCGGCACTGGTGGACGCCTTGCGGCTGCATGGAAGTGCGACGCTGTTCGTGGACCTGCTGCCGGACATGGATCAAGGTACGATTGCCGCGAAACTCGCGAGGCCGCATGGCAAGCAGTCGATGGCCAATCATCTGCGCAAGAGCCTGAACTTGTCCGGGGTGAAACTGGCGCTGTTGCATGAGGCAACAGGCGGGCCATTGCCTGGTGATCCGACTGCGCTGGCAAAGCTGATGAAAACCGTGCCGATCAGGATTTCCGACACCGCGCCGCTAGACGAGGCGATTTCGACAACGGGCGGAGTCGCCTGGGAAGCATTGGATGACACGCTTATGCTGCGTGATGTGCCGGGCGTCTTCTGCACTGGCGAAATGATAGATTGGGACGCGCCAACAGGCGGTTACCTGATTACGGCGTGCATGGCGACGGGCCAGGCGGCTGGCACGGGTGCATCCGACTGGTTGGCGAAAGCCTAGAGTCGGTAGACCTTTCGGGCCGTGCCGCTGAACATCGCCGTCTGGTCTGCCTCGGAATAGTCGGCGGCGATCTTTTTCAAACCGTTCCAGAGCACATGATAGCTGATCGACAGGCGGTCGACCGGAAAGTTGCTTTCGAACATGCAGCGCTCTGGCCCGAAGCATTTGATGGCGTGGTGATAGTAACGCGCCTGCGCCTCGACAAATTCATCGGAAGAGGGTGGTGTGGCCCGCGTGTTCCAGCCGAACCCATTGTCGGGCATGGCGAGGCCGCCAATCTTGGCGAAGACATTCTTGTTCTCGGCAACGACCGCGATGTCGTCTTTCCATTTGGCGAAAATGTCCTCGCGCTTGTCGGCATACGGGCCGACGCCAATGGGCGTTCCGAAATGGTCCAGCACCATTGTGGTTTCCGGTATGGCGCGGGCGAGATCGGCGAAGTCGAGGATTTGGTGGTGGTAGTTCCAGGTGTCATAGGTGAAGTTGCGCTGACCAAGGCGTGCGACGCCGCGGCGGAAATCGGTGTCGAAGTAGAGTCCCTCGGGCGCGCGGCCGGGAATGGAGAAGATATCTTTGTGGGGGTCAAATGAGCCTGCGTGGCGAATGCCGCGGAACAGGCCGTTGGCGGCGCCAACTTGTGCGTCGAGGACTTCATCGAGGTTGGCGAGACGAAGATCGGCATGCGCAACGATGCCTGCAATCGTGGCCTTACCCGGATCAGACGCAGAACGCGCGGCAGCTGCGGCAACAAATTCGGTTTCGCCAACCGGCTTCAGATGGTCTGGTCCGTCCTTGCGATAGGCCGAGCCGCATTCCATGAAAACAGTCTGAGTGACATGGTGGCCGTCTTCGGTGTCGGACCAAAGTTCCTCGAGGTCGTAGCTGAGATGGGGTTTGGGCCACAGGTGATGGTGCGGATCGACGATCTCGCGGTCCGGATCGATAATGTCTTCGCGAACCAGTGCCAGCCATTCTGTATTGTTGAACACCCGCGTTTCCTCCTGCGTCACCGCCAGCTTCTGAAGAGCTGTCGTGCCTATTCAGGGGCAATCGTGCGGTGAGGCAAGGGGTGTCCTTGGGCTAAGCCTTTACCAGGCCGATCTCGCGGAGGCGTTCCATGAGATAGTCCTGCGCGGTGATCGGGGGCTGGGCCTTGCCGCCTTCGGCCACACAGTCTGGAAGCGCCTCAATGACGACATCCTGATTGAAGTGCAGGAAGAAGGGGGTCGAGTAACGCGGGAATTTTGCGCGCTCGGGAGACGGGTTGACGACGCGGTGCGTTGTCGACGGCAACACGCCTGCGGTCAGGCGCTGCAGCATATCTCCACAATTGATAACCAGTGCGCCAGCCGGCGGGTTCACGGCCAACCACTCACCGGAGCGATGCTTGACCTCAAGGCCAGCCTCCTCCGCACCCAGCAGGAGCGTGATGACATTGATGTCTTCATGGGCGCCCGCGCGGACCGTGCCTTCAGGTGGCGGGTTTTCCTGTGGCGGATAATGGAGCAGACGGAGGATGGAGTTGCCCATCTCGACCCGGTCTTCGAACCAGAGTTCATCAAGGCCGAGATGCAGCGCGATGGCGCGCAGGAGATCGCGGCCCATTTCGTCCAGTGCATCAAAGAGTGCCCGGGTGGCGCGGTCAAAATTATCGACTTCAGTTACGGATGGCGTGTCCGCCATCGTCTCGCGATAAGGCGAACTGTGCGGCAGAAGGCGGCCTGTGTGCCAGAATTCCTTTAGGTCTGCCCTAGCAGCGCCCTTGGCGTTCTCGGTGGCGAAGGCGGTGTAGCCACGCTGACCGCCGCCGCTGCGCCCGTCATATTTGAGTTTCACGCTGTCCGGCTGTGCAAAGAATGCCTTCGTGGCACGCAGGTTCTCGTCGATCACTCGCTGGTCCACGGGATGGCCAGCGATCACGGCAAAGCCTGTTTCGCGGAAAGATTGGCCCAGCGCCTCTGCAAAGGCGGCCTTGTCCTGACGCCAGAGCGCATAGGGGATTGGTTTGAAATACTCGGTCATGGAACTGGTTTGCCAGATTGTGACCGGAGCGAAAAGGCCTTTCAGCCGCAGCAAGCTGCGCCCGAAGGCCCTTGGGGCAGATTCATGTATATTCGGCATTTTGGCCGTGTTTTCCACTGGAGGTTAAGCGAGCCGGCCCGGGCGTTAACGCACTGCCTCTTGGGAGGGGCTGTTATTAACCATAACGCAAATCTCTGACGGCACTCTCCACCTATCGCCGGACAAGGCGGGTGGTGGTTGCCAGAGCAAGACACGGGAATGATCCCGGCGATGCGATGGCAAGGTGAAACAGGAACAAGACAATGCCCTTTGCAGATTACGCTATCGACCTCGAATCCATGCTCGGACCGGACTCGGCTCCCGAGGAACTTTATCAGGCAGGGCTGGTCTATGCGACCGGCCTGAACGTGGACGTCGACCTGATCGCCGCGCACAAATGGTTCAATCTGGCCGCTCTGCGTGGTTCGGACGAAGCCAAAATTCAGCGCGCTGAAATGGCTGACATGATGAGCACCGATGAGGTCAAGCAGGCGCTCCAGTCAGCGCGTGAATGGCTCAAACTCATGCACTAGGCTTTTGCTGGCAGGCGCGGCGCTGATGCGTCGGTTTTGGCCTGCTGTTAAGCTTAAGGAAATATCAAACGCCGGTATGCGATCTTGATTCTTCACGCGCTGTGAGGAGCCGCAATCGACATGCCTGTTTCCGAGGCCCCCAACCGAGAACCGGCGGGACATGGCATGATGCGGGCATCCGCGTCACGGCCACGCCTGGGGCCTGCGGACATGATTGTGCAGTTTTGGCGGGCGAAGTGGCTGATGCTGCTGGTATTCGTGCCCGTACTTGCGTTGGGCCTGGCAGCAACGCTGTCACAGTCGGACCAGTACGAATCGCGCGCACGCCTGATGGTGGCACCCGCTGGCGCGGCCAGCCATGACATGCTCGTCCAGCCCGAGCTTGCCTTCCTGCGCAGTCCCGTTGTTGCTGCTCGTGTGCTTGACCGGTTTCCGTTGTCGCGGCTCTATCCCGAGATAGATAAGGCCTGTGAGGCAAGGAGCCGTGCCGTACGCGGTAACCCCGACGGGCTTGGCCGCCTCGCCGCAGAGTGCCGTCAGTTGAGTATCGACGCCTTGCGGCGCGATTTTCGCGTCTCTGCTTCATCACGCGCGCCCATCATCAGTGCGCGTTATCGCAATGGAGACGCCGAAACATCCGCCGAAGTACTGAACGCGCTGATCGGTGCCTATCTCGCCTATCGCACGCAGGTGCTGGGAAAGCCGGAAGCTGTGGCGCCTCAGATAGACTTCGCAGATATGGAAAAGCAGTTGCTGGAAGCCCAAACGGAGATGGGAAACTTCCTGCAGGCTCAGAATATCGGAAATTTTGAATCCGAGCTTGATACGGTGAAGGCGCATTTGCGGACAGCTAAACGGGACTTGTTGGACACCGATTCCCGGTTGCAAGAGGTCGAGAGCCAGCTGACGGCCTATCGCTCGCAACTCAGGTCGATCCGCCCCCAACAACAATTATTTGTCGAGGATTCGACTGGGCAGACGTTGCTCGATCTGAAACTTGAGCGCGAAGCCCTGCTGGTGAACCATCTTCCCGGATCGCAAGAAGTGATGGACATGGATCGGCGGATTGAGCGCGCCGAAGCGTTTATTGCGACGCTGGACGGCCCCGTCGGAACGGTGCGGACCGGGCCAAATCCGCGTTACGAACAGATGCTGTCTACGATCGGCGAATTGCGAGCGCAGGCTGCTGCGCTGACGGACCGCAAGGCGGCACTGGCGAATCAGATTGCGACTCTCGACGGTCGTCAGGCAAATCTGGCCAGTATTGCGCCGCGTTACATTGAACTGGTGCGCAAACGCGACATGCTGGAAAGCAAGGTGCAGGCGGCTGCAGGGCAGGGCAAGATGATCGGGGTTGCGTCCATTGATGGTATACGTGTTCTGGAGTCAGCCAGCCTGCCTGTTGAGCCTTTGCCAACCCGATCCGTGATGGCAGGAATAACAATTCTGCTGGCCTTCCTCGCAGCACTGATTGCCGGGTTTATGAAAGCACTGACGCGAAAGGGTTTCGTCACACGCCGGTCCGTCGAGCGCACGCTCGACCTTCCCGTACTTGCGACGGTTCGGGAGGTTTGACGCTGCATGATTGATTTGCGTCCCGATCTTGCCACGCTGTGGAGTGTCGCAACGCGTTTGCGACCAATGCAGGGAGCGCGCAGCCTGATGTTCGTCGCTGCGCGCACGGGAGAGGGCACCAGCAGCATGGCGGCCTCGTTTGCCTTGATGGCGGCTGAACATGCAGCACGCACCGCGTGGTTGGTTGATCTCGACCTGATGAACAATGCGGCTCACCACGCCTTTGACAAAGGATTCGTGGGGAAGGTGGCGCGTCCGGGGCGGGCTTATGATGCAGCGCTCGGGTGTGCACCGATCTATGAGCTGCGACCAGCGGGCGCTGTTCCCAACGCCAAATTGCTGACGGCGCATCCTTTAACCGGCACCCGCCTTCTGGTCACGCGGTTTCGAATGGAGCGCCTCGCGGCGGGTCAGCGCGCGTGTCTGCGGTCTCACCCAAAATGGTGGCAGGCACTACGCCGATCAACCGACTGGATCATTGTGGATTCACCGGCGCTGGACCGATCAGATGTTGCGCTCGATGTGGCAGGCGAGGTTGATGGCGTCGTGTTGGTTGTTCAGGCTGAAACCACGAGCTCATTGGAAGTCGCGGAAGCGCAGTTCGCGATCGAAAGTCGCGGGGGACGCGTGATTGGCGTCGTGCTGAACCGTATGCGTGCCGATGCACGCTTCGCCGGACGGATCGCAAGCTAGCCATTGCCACGCGTCTGGTGCTGGACGGAGCTGTCATGTAGGCAGTTTAGCCAAACTGAGGACCGACGCCTTGCCTGCTCCTGACCTGATTGATGGCGAATACGATTATATCGTCATAGGGGCGGGGTCTGCGGGTTGCGTTGTCGCCAACCGGCTTTCAGCGGACCCTAACAAGCGTGTCCTGCTGCTTGAAGCTGGCGGGAAGGACAACTGGCTGTGGTTCCATATCCCTGTTGGATACCTTTTTGCCATTGGAAACCCTCGCGCGGACTGGATGTTCGAGACGGTTGAAGAACCGGGATTGAACGGACGCAGGCTGTCCTATCCGCGCGGCAAGGTGCTGGGCGGGTCCTCGGCGATCAATGCGATGATCTCGATGCGGGGACAGACGGCAGACTTTGACCATTGGCGTGATCTCGGCTTGCCCGGATGGGGCTGGGATGACGTGTTGCCGGTGTTCAGGCGAATTGAAGATCACTTCCTGGGCGAGACGGCCCATCACGGCGCAGGCGGCGAATGGCGCGTCGAGTATCCGCGCGTGCGGTGGGACATTCTGGACGCAGTGAGCGATGCCGCCGTTCAGATGGGCGTTCCGGCAACGGATGATTTCAATACAGGTGACAATCAGGGCGTAGGCTATTTCCACGTCAACCAGAAGCGTGGCCTGCGCTGGTCAGCCGCGCGGGGGTTCCTGAAGCCGGTCGCGAACAGGCGGAACCTGCGAATTGAAACGGGTTGCCTTGTTGATCGCCTCGTCTTGTCGGACGGGCGCGCGAAGGGCGTTGATTATCTGCAAGGCCGGGCCCCGCGACGTGCGACGGCCAAAGGAGAGGTTATTCTTTGCGCCGGTGCCATCGGATCAGTTCAGATCCTTCATCGCTCCGGCATCGGCCCGTCCGACTGGTTGGCAGCGGCCGGTGTGGCACCGGTCGTGGACCGGCAAGGCGTGGGCCGGAATTTGCAGGACCATTTGCAGCAGCGTGCGATCTTTCGGATATCCGGAAGCCGGACGCTGAACGAAACATACCATTCCCTGCTGGGGCGTGCCGGCATGGGGCTGGACTATGCTGTGCGGCGGCGGGGCGCGCTGACAATGGCGCCATCCCAATTGGGTATTTTCGCACGCTCGGATGCGGCGCAGGGAAGGGCCAATCTCGAGTTCCATATTCAACCACTGTCGCTCGACAAGTTCGGCGACCCGCTGCATCGTTTTCCAGCGATTACGGCGAGCGCCTGTAATTTGCGGCCAACGTCACGCGGAGAGGTGAGAATTGACTCCCCAGAGGCGGACGCAAAGCCCCGGATCAATCCAAATTATCTTTCAACGGAGGAAGACAGGTCGGTGGCGGCGGATGCCATCCGGCTAACACGCAGATTGATGTCTCAGCCAGCGCTGGCACCGTTCCGGCCCGATGAATTCCTGCCTGGACCTAGGGTCGGCAATGGCGACGCGGCGCTGGCAAAGGCCGCAGGCGATATCGGCACGACGATTTTTCACCCTGTCGGCACTGCGCGGATGGGCAGGGCGGATGACCCGATGGCTGTTGTTGATGAGAATTTGAAAGTTCATGGCGTTTCTGGCTTGCGGGTCATCGACGCATCGGTGATGCCGACAATTGTTTCAGGCAACACGAATACGCCGACGATCATGATCGCCGACAAGGTGTCGCGCGACATGGCCGCCGGGCGCACCTGACTGCAGCTTAACGGAAGCAGTCGGCGACCTGGGCCAGCCAGTGCCGGACTTCATCGCCCTGTTCATCCATCGAATTGCCGTGACGGACGAGTATCAGGTCCAGTTCGGGAACGATAACTGTGTATTGGCCCTGATAACCATTGGCAGAAAAACTGCCGGGTCCGCACATGCCCAGCCACCAATGCGCGCCGTAGCCAAGCGGCTCTGTTGGCGGTGTTACGGTCGGCGTGCGGGCATAATCCACCCAGCCTTCAGGCAGAATGCGTCGCCCGTCCCACACACCGTCGCGCATGTAGAGCAGGCCGAAACGGGCGAAATCACGGGCCGTGGCGTAACAGAATGATGATCCGATAAATGTGCCGTGCGCGTCGAATTTTGGCTCGGCTGACTGGATGCCGATCGGATTGAATAATTCATCGAACATCCAGGCTTTGAACTCATCGCCCTTGGCGCCAAGCGTCGTTGCTGCGCATCGGGCCACGATGTTTGAGGTTCCGCTCGCATAACTCCACGTCGTGCCGGGTTCATGCGCGAGAGGGAAGCCTGCGGCAAACCCCGCCACGTCTTCTTTTCCTGCGCCGAACAACATTTCGATGACATCCGATACGCCCGCATCGACATAGTCTTCAGCGAATTTCAGGCCGCTCGACATGCGAAGGAGTTGGTCAAGGGTGATGTGTCGGCGAGGGTCGTCCTGGGCCTGCCATTCAGGAACATTTGCAGGTGCATGCACGTCAATCCTGCCTTCACGCGCGAGGATGCCGATCAGCGCATGGGTGATGCTCTTGGCTTCTGACCAAGAAGGGAATGTGTTCGCTGCTGAGAGGTCTCGCCAATAGCGCTCGCTGACAATGCAGCCTTTGTGGACGGCGAGGAAAGCGTGGGTCTCTCCCATGATCTCTGGTGCCGGGTCGCTGAAGGCATGATCGAGCAAGCCATTCAGTGCGGCAGCATCCACTGTGTTGGCCAGGCCTGCGACGGGCCACGCTGCTGTCGGCCATGCCGTTTGTTCAGGCTGCTGGGGCAGGGTTGGAAGCGTGTGGTTCTGGTGCATGAACAGGTCCATTGACGGTGGGAAGGGTGTGGGGTCACGTCAAGTGGACATGTCCTGGCCGGCTTCGTCAACGGTGGAGCGGGGAGCGCAGATCAGTCGGCGACATCTTCAGTATCACAACTGACGCCATTGACGGACGGCACCAGGGCGATTCGGGCAACGATGATTTCGAGGGGATTATCCGACGAGAGTGAAAAAGTGTCGATGCGGGTGAAATCCACACCCTTGCTTTCGAGGCATTTCAGCGGAACGCTCAGGTTTGAAACGCCGCCATAAGGATTTGCTCCAAAACTGTCGGAGACATCGACCGAACCTATACAATCTGGCCCGCAACCAAACCGGAGCGTCACGGTGCCCTTTGCGGGCTTTTCAATCGCGTAGTCGAGCACCAGAGCGAAATCTGCGTTGACCTCACGTGATAGGTCGGTGGGGGCATGAGTAATCTGTAATTCCCCTGTTCCCGCGCCTGACCATGTGACGCGCAGCGCGTTCTCTTGTTGGCCAAGGTCTGCGGGGCGTGCACCGATGGTGGCTGAAGGCGATGCTGTCGGCAGAGAGGCCCAATCTTCCACGCCTGACGAGTCTGCGAGTTGGGCATGCCATCCGCCCATAGCGGCTCCGCGATCGAAAATAACTAGATTGTTCGCCTGCGTTGCGACGCCCTGTTCATGCAATTCGGGAATGTCGCCCATGTCGCCGTGAGACAGCCCATAGCCGATATCGAAGAGCAGAGAGGAATCGCGTTCGTCGCTGCCACGATCATACTGGTCGGCGTAGAGGGGCCACGCAAATGACAAGCGCCCCGTGAAGTCGTGGACGGGCTGGTCGGTCACATCCGCGAACAGGACATCCGCCATGGCCCCTGCCTGAGAGCCCGGCAGGAAAGCGGCCACGAAGGCGGTCGATGCGTTAATCTCGGGATTGACCCAAAGCGGGCGACCGGAGAGGAAGACGGCTACGACCGGGACGCCGGCTTCCTGCAGTCGTCGCATGGTATCGACATCTGTGTCGTCGCCAGGGCGGTAATCCAGGGTGGCCAGATCGCCGCGGAATTCTGCGTATGGGTCCTCACCGAACACAAAGATTGCGACATCGGGCTGTTTCGAGAATTTGCCATCCGGGGAATAGTCGACAATGCCGCCTGCCTGGCCGACGATTCGGCGCACACCATCAAGAACGGTTTCAGCATCTGGAAAGTCTGTCTTTTCGACGCCGTCGCCTTGCCACGACAGGGTCCAGCCGCCCGAAAGCATGCTCAGATTATCAGCGCCTTCGCCAGCGACCAGAATCCGAAGGGAGGGTGACAGGGGAAGAATGTTGCCTTCGTTTTTCAGCAAGACGGCAGACTTGCGCACGGCCTCGGCTGCGAGGGCGGTGTGCGAAGCGTTGGCAAGACCGCCAGTAGGGTTTGCGTGGGCGCGTTGGCTCGGCGCGGGTGCTTCGAACAGTCCAGCGCGAATCTTGACGCGCAGGATACGCCGGACAGCGTCGTTGAGCCTGGCTTCGCTGATGCGCCCAGACCGGGCATGCGCAAGCGTAGAGTTGTACAAGGCCCGCCATGAATCCGGCGCCATGAACATGTCGAGGCCGGCATTGATCGCATCAGGGCAATCGGTATTTGTGCAGCCGACGATCTGACCATGGCCATTCCAGTCGCCGACCACCATGCCGTCAAAGCGCCATTTGTCTTTCAACACGTCGGTCAGCAGGTCTGAACGGCCATGCATTTTCTGACCTTGCCAGCTTGAGAATGACGCCATGACGCTTTGCACACCCGTTTCCAACGTGGTGACATAACCTGGGGCGTGAATGTCCCTGAGAGCCTTTTCGCTTGCAATCGTTTCGCCCTGGTCGCGACCGTCCTTTGTTCCGCCATCGCCCAGGAAGTGCTTGGCCGTTGCGATGACGTGGTCCTCGTTCAGGAAGTCCGGCGTGCCCGGCGTTCCCTGCAGGCCGCGGACAAGCGCTGCGCCCAGCGTGGCTACAAGAGCAGGATCTTCCGAATAGGATTCGTATGCGCGGCCCCAGCGGGAATCCTCTGTCACCGCGACAGTCGGCGCAAAGGTCCAGTCCATGCCGACAGCGCGCACGTCGAGCGCCGTTGCTTCGCCGATGCGCTGAACGAGGTCAGCATCGCCTGCGGCTCCCAGCCCGATATTGTGTGGGAAGACCGTGGCGCCAATGATGTTGTTGTGACCGTGGACAGCATCGGTGCCCCAGAGCACAGGGATGCCTGTGCCGTCCGGCCCAACCGACGCCTTCCAGAAGGCATCTGCGAGGTTGAGCCATTCCGATGGCGTGGCCCGCAGGTTGGCATTTGGCGCCGAATTGCCACCATTGAGCACTGATCCGAGATGATACTTTTGCACCTGTTCCGGCGTTACCGAGCCTATATCTGCCTGAATTACCTGCCCGACCTTCTGCTCAAGGGACATGCCGGAAAGGATGACGTCGATGCGGGATTCCAGCACGGCATCTTTTTGAATGGGCGTCTGGATTTCCGGCCAGATGTCTGGATGGATCACGGCGGTGACCCCATCTGTTTCGACAGTTTGTGTGTGTTCAGTCGTGTCGGGCATTGTGGGTACTTCCGGTAGGGATTGTGCGCAGGCGGACAAAAAGGCCAGTGTTGCGATCAGGGCGGAGCCGTGAGGCAGGGCGCTGAATTTGGGGGGGCGGTGCGTCATGCTGGGGTCACCGAGGTTTCGTTTTTGGACGCATCATCGGGTTGATAGTCAGCCGGATAATCCTGGAGGCGATCATACCAGGTGCGTTTCAGGATGAAGCTGGTGGTGACAGCGATGAGGAGTGCCACAATGAGCTTTGGCCAATCCTGGATGACGAGGAATATTGGCAGGGCGACCAGAGATGTCTGCCATACAATACCGATCGCGACGTTCATCATGTCACGACGGAAGTCACGGTTTGGTTTGATCATCTGCCCTTCCGCACGCAAGGACTCGAGGACAGGTCCCCAGTATCCCCAGGGGCGAGTCTTTTTGTAAAAGGCCTGAAGCACATTCATGTCGGTGGGCTTGGTTAGCAGAGACCCGGCAACGACTGCGATCAAGCACGCGAGAAACAGAAGTGGGAATGCCTGAAGCGGACTGATCGTGACAAAGGGGAGGCCGAGGAGAAGCGCGAAGCCAATGCCTGATACCATCCCGAAAAAGTATCCGTACCCGTTCATTCTCCACCAGTACCACTTGACCACGTTGGCAGCCGTGTACCCGCCATATAGGCCGGCAGTGATCCAGTTCACGATGTTGTCGATGCTGGTGAGGAACAGGCCAAGTGTGGTGCCGATGATGACGAACACGGTCGATACCAGATAACTCATGCGGATCGACGTTTTCTCTGTGGCGTCGGGATTGATATATTTGAGGTAGATATCGTTCACGACGTAGGCGGGCGCGGCGTTGAGCGGCGCTGCGAAGCTCGACATGAAGGCGGCTAGCAAGCCCGCAAGCGCGAGCCCCAGCAGGCCGACCGGGATAAACTCCTGCAGAGCAAAGGGCAGGATGGCTTCGAAATCGGCATCGGCGCCCATGCCGCGCAGATCGTCACTGAAATAGACGAGTGCCAGAACGGTAAGCCCTGCAATCATCAGGTAGCGGGGTACGTTCAGAACGAGGCTGACCAGCCAGCTCATCTTGGCGGCTTCGATGGGTGTGCGCGCCGACAGAATCCGCTGCATGTCATAGTTCGGAGCGGGCCCCGCGAGGGACGTGAACACGCCTTTAAACAGCACCATCATGAAAAAGATGCCGAACAGGGAGTAGCCTTCAGTCGCGATCTTTGCATCGGCAGCGGGCAACAATTCCGTCCAGTCGAGCCCCAGTTCCCACCCGAAGAACGGGTTGGACCAGCCATCGGGCACGGCAGCCATCAGCGCATCCGGACTGACGTGAATGAGAGCAATGATCGCGATACCGATACTGGCGACTGTCATCACTGCAAACTGCAGGACTTCAGTGAACACCACAGAATACATGCCGCCCTTGATGACATAGAGCGCGGTCAAGGCGACAATGATTGCCCCGTAGGCGCGTTCGTTTAGGGCGAGCATGGTCGCATCGCGTTGTAGCGCGAGGTCCGGCCCGAGGAGTTCCGGTCGCAGTGCCTCAGGCAGGAATACCTGAAGGCCGAGCAGTTGCGCCAGGTCAAACGGGATGAATTGGGCCGACAGCTTGCCGATTCCGAGAAAGCCGAATGCCATGTAGGCCAGCACCAGAATGAGTGCGAAAATGACCACGATGAGATGGCTGAGTCGGGCGGAAGGGCCGTCGCCGAATCGGAATGTAATCCATTCGGCACCGGTAAGGACGCCTGAACGGCGCATCCATACAGACAGGAATACCATCAGAAAGATCTGATTGAAGACGGGCCACAACCAAGGAATCCAGACGCTTTTTAGCCCGTAGACAAAAAGAATACTGACGAGCCACATCGTGCCGGCCACATCAAACATGCCCGACGCGTTCGACAGCCCCAGAGCGTACCAGGGCAATTTGTTTCCGCCGAGAAAGTAGCTGCGCATACCTCGGGACGCGCGACCGGAAATCCAGAATCCGATGACAAGCGTGACAAGAATGTACCCAAGAATGATGAGCACATCGATTGGATGCATTGTCATGAGGTCACCTCGGGGGTGATTTTGATCGACATTCGGATTCTCCCCTCCGGCATTCTTCTGGTGCCGGTGTGTTATGTGAGTCCTGTCCGCACTAGAACCGGCATGCCGGAGACTGCGGAAGGGTCTGGCATGCAAATTGTAATGTAATCGGTTTCATTGCAAGTGAAAATCCTGAGGGATATTGTCAATGCAGTTTCAATGGTTTCGTGTTCTTCTCTGTTTCATGGCCAGAGTTTCGAGGCGCGCAGTACAAAGGTGACCCGATGGTCCAGATCCGAGATGTATCAAAACGAGCCGGCGTGTCGCCTGCCACGGTCTCCCGTGCCTTCTCGGATCCGAGCAAGCTGACCGAAGAGACGCTGAAGCGCGTGTTGAAGGCAGCGGATGATCTGGATTACAAGCCAAGTTCCCTGGCGAAGATTTTCCGGGGAAAGCGGACAAACAGCGTACTGGTGATGGTGCCCGATATTGCGAACGTCCTGTTCGCGCGGGTCCTGTCCGGTATTGAGCGGGTCGCGGCGGACAACAATTATTTTCTCCTGGTATCCGATACCGGCGACAATACTGCGGTCGAGAAAGCCGGCATCGACATGGTCGACATGCACCGTGCTGATGGGGTTATCCAGTTGGGCGAGCGACCACTTCGTTACCTTCACAGGGCCGGTGATGACTGCAAAGTGCCCTTTGTCCACGCCGTTGAAATAGGCGAATTGGGTGACTATCCGACCGTCAAGATTGACAACGTAGCCGCTGCGGAAGCGATGGCTACATACCTTGCAGCGCTTGGGCATAAGCACATTGGCGTGCTTGCTGGATTGAAGGATCGCAAGGTGACCCAGCAGCGGCTTATCGGTTTCCGGAGGGCGCTGACGGCTTTTGGAATCGCGCATGATGACGCTCTCGTCGAGTACGGTCCCTACTCCCTTCAAGGAGGAGCCCAATCAGCCATGCGGCTCTTGTCACGCCAGCCGCAAGTGACTGCGCTGTTCTGCATGAGCGACGAGATTGCCATTGGAGCGATCCGTACGGCGCTGGACCGGGGAATGAAATTGCCGGACGAGCTGTCTGTCACGGGCTTCGACAACATAGAGTTCGGAAAGTACTGCGATCCCCCCCTTACAACAGTTATGCAGCCCGCTGAGCGCATTGGCGAAATTGCCATGACGCTGATGTGCAATCTTCTGCGGAACGAGCCGGTGGGTGAATATCACCAGCGGCTGCCGACAGAACTGACGATCCGCGCCAGCGCCAAGCGCCTGATGTAATCAAGGCGATTAGCGTGATGACTTCCGTATCCGGGTGCTGAAAATTGATCAGCAATCGAATGAAACCCGTTGCGCGCTGAAAACATTGCAAAAATATATGATGTTCTCGACTTTAGCCGATCCGGCGGCTTGGGCGCGAGCCTGCGACTTGCGCAAAGTTTGTCGACAAGAGAAAGCAGTGATGACAAAAAACCTATATAAAACAGTGTTAAAAATCGATTGTGGCCAAAACGTCGCAGGTGGCATGGAAATCCAATCGGCAAACTCAAATAGTTCTTGAAACGGGTTTCATTGTCGTGCTAGCCATTGGTCAATAAGAAAAATTAATGGGAGGACTACACAATGAAGATTCAAAAATCTCGTCGTAAAGTTGCTTGGCGTGTGGGGGTTTCCGCGTTCGCGCTAGGGGCCGCTCTGGCTCTGCCGGTTGTTGCGCAGGAGGCGGACGACGGAACGGATACGAAAACTCTTGATACGGTCGTTGTGCAGGGTTTTCGGCAATCCATCGAGGACGCGCTCGCCATCAAGCGCAATTCCAATGAAATCATCGAGTCGATTTCCGCTGAGGATATCGGCAAGTTTCCAGACCAGAACATTGCGGAATCACTGGGCAGACTCCCAGGCATTCAGATTGATCGCGAAAATGGTCAGGGGACGAAAGTCCGCATTCGCGGCCTCGAGCAAAACGAAACGGTCCTCAATGGGGACCTGTTCCTTACGGGCCTTGAGGTTTTCAAGCTGGGTGAAGGCCGGGACCGCAAGTCTAACTCGCTGGAGGGTATTCCGGCTGAACTCCTGTCCGGCGTGGATGTCTACAAGTCTCCGAATGCGTCGCTCGTTGAAGGTGGTGTCGGCGGCCTGATCAACCTGAAGACTCGGGACCCGATGTCGCTGGGTGACGATTGGCTTTTCGGTGGCAACCTTCGCTTTTCGCAATCGACAGATGCTGACGATTGGGAGCCCACGGGTGCGGTCGCCTTTGGCAAAAAATTCAACGACCAGTTCGCGTTCATCGGAACGATCTCTTACGACAAGCAAGGCGTTCAGACCGATTATCTTGGCGGGCAAAACCGCGGGAACTGGTCCTTGTCGGATCGTCCCGACGCCGCAACGGTCACGACCGATTATTTTGCGCCAGAGTATCGTTATACGACCGATCGCTTCCAGGAGCGCGAGCGCTTGGGCGCGTCGCTCGGGTTTGCCTATCAGGCGACGCCTGATCTGAAGATACGTGGTGACTGGTTCCACTCTGATATTGAAATACTCACTCAAGAAGCCTCAATCAAATTCCCGGTCGTATCTGAATCGACAGGGATCGATGCGAGCCAGCCTTATGAGATCGACTCGCGCGGCGTCCTTCTGTCCGGCGTGATTACGGCTAATTCTGCCGAAGCGATTTCCTTTGTGAACAAGCTGGAAGCCAGCTCCGACAACTTCCAGCTCAATTTCGATTGGGCAGATGGCGGCGCGTTCACGTGGTCGGGTGGTATCAATTACTCGGTTGCTGACCAGACAAGTAATTCGGGCAACGCGGATGTGCGCTACACACAATACAGCGTCCCGACAGCGGATGCGGGAAGCCCAACCGGCTTTAGCCATCAGGCGGCAAACCCTGGTGCGCCCGCCAATTACCAGTACTCCTATAACAACAATGGCGGCACATTGCCGTCCTTCGGACTGGTCAACGTGCCGGACCTGTTCACCAATCCTGCGTACGGATATTTCAAGTCGCACTGGGCATTCGGTGACGAAGCAGACCTGACCAACTGGTCTGGTCGACTGGATACGACTTACACGCCAGACTTTGTCGAAGGGCAGGCGCTGAAAATCAGCGGAGGGCTTCGGTATTCCGATCGTGAGGTGGACTATGCATCCGGTCGTTACCTGGCAGACTATTCAGGCAAGGGCGAACCTGACGGCACAACGTTTGGTCAAAACTGGACGCCATATGGCTACTTCCAGGATGGCGCCATCGGCTACAAGATTTGTGACGTTCCAATCGCGGATCGCCCGGCTGCGCTTCAAGCGAGCCTCTCACCCGCCCTCCAGGCTTGTGATGCACGTTTTGGCAACTCGCCGCCTTTGATCACGCCATTCGAGACATTCGGCTCCGCCGGCAACAGGGTCGAAACGATCAATGGCTTCTGGAATTCGGGCAATGCCGGCACCAATTCGGCGCTGGTGCAGGATCGCGGCGCCATGTCGGATCCGCTGGCCTGGATTCAGGGCCTGTATCCCGACACGCCATTCGGTTTCTTTGAAGAGCCTATTGAAACCTTCGTGGTGACCGAGAAGAAGACGGCTGCCTATATCATGGCCGATCTCGGCGATGAGACGGATCGCTACCACATCAATGCCGGTGTTCGCATCGTGAACACGGATCTGACGGTCAACCAGGGCGTTGCGCCCCAAAATCCGACCTATTGGGGAACCGACAGCTGGAACGGCGTGACGCAGAATGCCACTCGGGCAGACCTCAGCCGTGACTACACGGACATTCTGCCAAGTATTAATGGCGTACTGGATGTGACTGAAAACACCAAGGTTCGCGCATCTGCTGCGCGAGTTGTTTCCCGCCAGGACCTGTTCGACCTCGGTCGCGGTGCGGCGTTCGAGTTTACGCGTGATCCGGCGACGAACCTGTTCGTCTTTACATCTGGCACGGCAGGCAATGCCAACCTTGACCCATTCCGGGCAAGCCAGTTCGACTTTGCGGTTGAACACTATATGGGCGACTCCGGTCTGGTTTCAGCGGCACTGTTCTGGAAGGAAGTCGACTCGTTCATCACCAACGAAACGAAGCCGGAAGAAGTCGCTGACCAATCCGGGTTCACAACCGGTCCTGTGACGCGTCCTGTCAACGGCGACGGTGGCAACATCAAGGGCTTCGAGTTGGGTGCCCAATACGCCTTCGACAACGGGTTCGGCTTCATCGGCAACTACACGTATTCGGATTCCGAATCGCCGACTGAAAGTGACCTGAATTCGGACCTTCCGATCCCTGGCGTGGCAAAGAACGCCTTCAATGGTCAGGTGTACTACGAAGGTTTCGGCTTTGATGCCCGGTTGTCCTACACATGGCGCGACAAGTCCTTCGAGCGCATTTTCGGCTTCTCGGATGGCGCAGCGGGCGCAAGAGCGTTCGAGGTATGGAATCGCTCCTATGGTCAGCTCGACGCACAGATCGGCTACCAGGTGTCCCCGAACTTCAAGCTGACACTTGAGGCTGTGAACCTGTCCGAGGACGAGCAGAGCCAGTATCTGCAATATGACAATCTGCCGTTCACTTACTCGTCCGGCAGCCGACGCATCCTGATCGGCGGTCGATACGTCTTCGGCAACTAGTGCGAATGCAAACGGTCCGGCGGGGGCTTTCCTCCCTTTCGCCGGACCTGAGCGGGGCCCGGGGGGGCTTTCGGAACGGCGCCTTCGGGCGTCGTTCTATTTCTGGGGCCCACATGCTAGGATTCTCAAATGATGGAAGATAATCGGCTGAAGCGCATCGCGATTGTTGGGGGCGGAACCGCTGGATGGATGACGGCCGCTGCGCTCGCCAGAATCCTTCATGGGTCAGGCACGGAAATCCTGCTCGTCGAAAGCGCAGAGATTCCGACGGTTGGCGTCGGAGAGGCGACGATACCACCCATCCGGAACTTCAATCGTTTGCTCGGCATTGACGAAGCAGAATTCATTCGGGAGACGCGTGGCACTTACAAGCTGGGCATCGAGTTTGTCGACTGGACCCGGTTGGACCATCGCTACTTTCACCCATTCGGCGTGTATGGGGCGGACATCAACGCACGCTACGTTCACCAACAATGGCTGCGTCTGCGTGCGGAAGGTGATCAAACGCCGATTGATGCCTATTCGCTTTGCACGCTGGCCGCGCGGGCGCATCGATTCGCACAGCAGGGCGTCGACCCCACCCAGGCGCAGTCGACGCTGACGTCCGCTTATCACTTCGATGCGGGGCTTTATGCCCGGTTTCTCAGGCGTTACGCGGAGCGGTTAGGCATCGCGCGCATTGAAGCGACGGTGAAATCCGTATCGGTTCATCCTGAAACAGGCTTCATCGCCGCCTTGGACCTCGGCGATGACCGGAAGATTGAAGCGGACTTCTTCATCGACTGCACGGGCCATTTTGGGTTGCTGATTGATCGTACTCTGGGCGTTCCGTTTGAAGACTGGTCTCATTGGCTGCCGTGTGACAGTGCCATTGCGGCGCCGACGGCCAATACAGACGATCTTGTGCCATATACGCGCTCAACAGCGCGGGCGGCGGGATGGCAATGGCGGATCCCGCTGCAGCATCGCGTGGGCAATGGTTATGTATTTTCATCGCAATATGCCGACGATGAGACTGCGCGCGAAACATTCCTGCGCGGCCTTGAGTCCGAGCCTGTTTCCGAACCGCGTTTCCTGCGGTTCCGGACCGGGCGGCGACAGCGTTTCTGGGAAAAGAATTGTGTGTCGATCGGCCTGTCATCGGGTTTTCTAGAGCCGCTTGAGTCCACCAGTATCCACCTGATCCAGACGGGGATCACCAAGTTGCTGGACTATTTCCCAGACCGCCGCTTTGCGCCTGCGGATATCGCTGAATACAACAAACTGGCTGCGTTCGAGTTCGATTCGATCCGGGATTTCATCATCCTGCATTACTGCGCCACTGAGCGTGATGACTCACCCTTCTGGAACCACGTTCGCACGATGGATATCCCGGAATCATTGAGGGCACGCATCGCCTTGTTCAAAAGTCATGGCCGTGTTCCGTTGCGGACGTTTGACCTCTTCACGGATACGAGTTGGGTAGCCGTCTTTCTGGGGCAGGGTATCGAACCAGAGGGTTTTGAGCCGTTGGTGGCCAACATGCCGCTGGGCGCTATGGCCGCAGCGATGGCACAGCACCGACAGCGCATAGAAAGCGCAGTGGAGACTTTGCCCCGGCATACGGACTACGTCGCCAGTCTGGTTGGCGCGGGCGTTGTCTCCACCTGACAGCAATGATCGTCGGGTGGACGCGCCGACGGAAAATCATGGGCAACTCATCCCAGTCAGAGACAGCAGCTAAACACGACTTGATTGAGTCATGAAACCGGTTACATTTTGCGAGGACGATTGGCGGCGCTTTGCGCGATGCCGTCGTAATCCGATCAGCTGTTGCGCTGGAAAATGGGGGTCTGTTCAAGATGATGATTTCGGAGATGCACGCAGACACGATCAAGCTTGATTTGCCTGTGATCGGACCTGATGCGGGCTGTTGCCGTTGGCTGACATCATGACTTCAAGGGAGGGGTGCGATTTCAATCGGGAAGATTTCGATGCACGCATGGCGGAGCTGAGGACTGATCACGCGAGGCGTGCAGGCCAGCGTAACTCGCCATTCGGCTTGTCGAATGGCGTCTTTCAGCGTTGGCGCGATCCGGTTCTGACAGCAAACCATGTGCCCTTGGACTGGCGCTACGATTTTGACCGGGCGGCAAATCCCTTCCTGATGGAGCGGATGGGGGTAAATGCTGTCTTCAATTCCGCAGCGATCTGGCGAAATGGGCGTCATGTCCTTGTGGTCCGCATTGAAGGGGTTGATCGCAAGTCGTTTTTCGCCATCGCTGAAAGTGACAGCGGCGTTGACAGGTTCGCGTTTCGGAAATTTCCGGTCCTGATTCCAGAAACGAAACGTCCGGATACAAACCTATATGATATGCGACTTACCGAGCATGAAGACGGCTGGGTTTACGGCCTCTTCTGCACGGAACGGAAAGATGGGCAAAAGCCTGATGACCAGTCTGCCGCGATTGCTCAATGCGGCATCGTGCGCACGCGCGACCTTGAGACCTGGGAGCGTCTCCCAGACCTGAAAACTACCAGCGGTCAGCAACGAAATGTTGTGCTTCATCCAGAGTTCGTTGACGGACAATATGCAATCTATACCCGCCCTCAGGACGGGTTCGTTTCGGTCGGTTCTGGTGGAGGAATTGGTTGGGGCTTGTGCGCCGACATGGCGTGCGCCGAAGTCGGGCAAGAAAGCGTCATCGATCCCAAGGTCTATCATACAATCAAGGAGGCAAAGAACGGTCAGGGGCCGGCCCCCATCAAGACATCGCACGGGTGGTTGCATCTCGCGCATGGCGTGCGGAACACAGCGGCTGGTCTGCGCTACGTGCTTTATATGTTTGTAACGGCACTGGATGCGCCTTGGCTGGTGACCCATCGGCCTGGAGGCTACTTCCTGGCGCCGGAAGGCGAAGAGCGCGTCGGAGACGTTTCAAACGTAGTGTTTTCCAATGGTTGGTCTGTCGCGCCTAATGGTGATGTCAAAATCTACTATGCTTCTTCGGACACGCGATTGCATGTCGCGACCACATCGATTGCGCGCTTGGTCGACTATTGTCTCAACACACCAGAAGACCCGCTGACCAGCGCGGACTGTGTTCGGCAACGCCATGAATTGATTACGCGAAACCGAGATGTTTCGGGTTCACTATGACGGGGGATAGTCACTCTGTTCCACCCATCCTGGCGTCCTTGCGGGGCCTGGTTCCACGCGCGTCGCGGGAGCTTGTCCGTGTTGCTGATTGGTGGCTCGACCATTCGGTCGATCATGCATCGGGCGGTTATTTTGGGCAGGTGGGTCTCGATGGATTGCCGGTGGCAGGCGTTCCCCTCAGCGCGGTGCTGATGTCGCGCATCCTCTGGTTTTTCAGCGAGGTCTCCCGGCATACTGGAGATTCCAGATACCTCGCAGAATCGCGACGCGCGAAGGCCTATTTTGAATCGAGTTTCGTCGACCCCGTTCATGGCGGGATCGTGTGGCAGGTTGATCATGAGGGGCGGACGGTCGATGCGCGCAAACAGGGATATGCTCAAGCGTTCGCTATCTATGCGCTGGCCGCGCATTATCGCGCGACGCGCGACGAGTCGGCGTTGCGTTTGGCGTGTGATTTGTTCCACTGCGTCGAGACAAGGTTCGGCGATGTGGGTTTCGGAGGCTATTGGGAAGCGTTCGCCCAAGACTGGACGCCAATTGCCGACGTGCGCCTCAGTGAGAAGGATGACCATGCGCCCAAGACGATGAACACGCATCTCCACATTCTGGAGGCGTATTCCGAACTATATGCTGCATACAAGACGCCGAAAATCGCCGCAGCCTTGCGCCACTGTATCGAGATACATCTCGATCGCATCGTGACGCCGGATCATGGCAATCTGCGCTTGTTCCTGATGGATGACTGGACGGACCAGTCACGGGAAATGTCCTTCGGACACAATATTGAGGCAAGCTGGCTGATCCATCGTGGCGCTATTGTTCTGGGCGATGAGCGTATCGTGGGCAAGGCGCGATCCGTCGCTTTGAGTTTGGCGGAGTCGGTTCTCACCGAAGCGATGGGGCCGCATGGTGAAGTGTACAACGCTCGGGACATCGCGACGGGTGTGACGGACGAGGCGCGAATCTGGTGGATACAGGCAGAGGCCGTCGTCGGGTTTCTGAATGCTTTCGAAATCAGCAGTGATCCGCGGTTTGTGCGGGCCGCAATAGCGTCATGGGAATTCATCGAAAAAGAAATCATCGATCCGCATGGAGAATGGCGATCCCATTCACGACTGGATACGGAACTGGACCCGTGGTGGGCTGGGCCCTGGAAAGGGTGTTACCACAACGGTCGCGCGATGATCGAAATGACCAAGCGCATCAGCCGCCTGATGCAGATCAAGCCATAGGCAGACCATGTCTGCATGGCTACGGCATCGCTTCGTCTCGAAAGGCTTCAATGAGGTCGTAAAACTCCCTGCCAGTAATCTTTACTTGCACGGCACCGGACGCTTCGCGAATGCGCTCTGTTTGTTGGCTGCCGATTATGGGAATGACGTCTGCCTGATGATGCATCAAGAACGCCAGGGCGACCTGCGCACGTGTCGCTTGTTTGACTTTTGACAGATGATCGAGTGCGTCAATCACTGGACGGATTGCTGAATTGTCCGATGGTCCTGTTGCCAGAAGTCCGCCTCCAAGGGGAGACCATGCCAGACAGCAAGCACGTGTCTCGCCGCACCAATCCAGCGTGCCATCGAATATCGGTTCCTGATGGATCGCCGAGAATTCGGGTTGAGTGGAGACGAGCGGCGAGTCAAGGTGGGCCTGTAGCGCACGGGTCTGGGCAACCGTAAAGTTGGAGACCCCGACATGGCGAACCTTGCCGTCGCGCATCATCCTGTTCAGGGCGTTCGCCGTTTCGTGAAAAGGTGTGGTCAGATCGGGACGGTGGATCTGGTACAAATCGATATGGTCGATTCCCAGCCGCCTGAGTGACGCTTCGACTGCGTTGCCAAGGTAATCAGCGCGCGAGTCGTAAGGGCGCGGTGGGGCCACGCCGCCCTTTGTTGCAATGATCAGCCGCGCACGAAGCCCTTTTTCTAACCGAAGGACATCTCCAAGCAGCGATTCTGCACCGCCAAAGCCGCATGGCTGACCGAATCCATAGACATCCGCAGTGTCGATCAGGTTCATGCCGACTTCGAGCGCTGTGTGGACCTTCAAACTTGCTTCGTTGCTGCTCGTGCCAGCAAACCGCCAGCATCCGTATGCAATGGCGCCCGCACTCATGTCACCCATCTTGAGAGTCTTCACACGCTCGACCGCCTTGCTGCGTCAATCCCATTTTTTAATGGATTGTTGGACCCTACATTATGCGCATCGCGCAGGCATGCAACGCTCGTTCGGAGAGGGAGCGCACCCCCGTTCCCGTCAGCGGCACCAATTGGGACGACGTATCGATTTCGCGCTCGAAATACTCGATCATGGTCGATAGCCGGGTGCGTCCATTGTCATAGGTGATGGATGGCATGATCACGGTTGCACCAACATCCACATAGTCGACCCACGTACCGCTATCACGGTACGCACCGACCAACCGGGCACAGAGATTGTGAACGATCTCGGCGCCAGATTCGCCTGCGGCCTGATAGCGATCATTAATACCAATATCAAAGACAACTTCGCTGTCGTTATCCGGGCCAGCCAGTTTCGAGGCAGCGCTTTCAATAGCAACGGATTGTGCAAGCGTCTCGGAATCTCTCATCTCCTCGCCAATGGATCGGATATTTGAGGCAGAATTTGCGCCATTGAAAATGTCTATGAAACCGCTTTCATAGATTTGGTGATCAGGCTACGCTGCGAGAATTGCTCTGGCAGTCAGGTGGCAGGGTTGGACGCAAAAGCGGAGCTAAATCCGTATGTCCGCAATGGGAGGTGACATGACCAATTCAGATATTTCGGAAGCCGCTTTCGAGGGCGACTTTGCCTTCGTACTTTTAATCAGTTGCGTCGCCACGCTTGGGGGCTTCCTCTTCGGCTTTGATAGCGGCGTCATAAATGGAACCGTTGATGGCCTGCAGGCGGCCTTTAAATCGGAGGAGATCGGCACCGGGTTCAATGTTGCCTCCATGTTGCTCGGCTGCGCCGCCGGTGCTGCGCTCGCCGGGCGCCTGTCAGATATCTTCGGGCGACGCACGATGATGATCGTGGCGGCCTTTCTGTTCATTGTCAGCGCATGGGGGTCTGGTGCTTCAGGGACATCGCTGGAGTTCGTTATCTATCGCGTCATTGGCGGGTTGGCTGTCGGCGCCGCGAGTGTCATGTCACCGGCTTACATCTCGGAAATCGCCCCGGCGCGGTTCCGCGGTCGTTTATCTTCTATCCAGCAAGTCGCCATCATCGGTGGCTTGTTCATCGCATTCCTGAGCAACTATCTGATTGCCGGGGCGGCTGGTTCGGCTCTGAACCACTGGATGTTTGGCTTTGAGGCCTGGCGGTGGATGTTCTGGATAGAACTGATACCCGCTTCCGTCTTTCTCGCGGCATTGGTATTCATTCCAGAGAGCCCTCGCTTCCTCGTCGTTAAGGGGCACCAGGATCGTGCAAAGAGTATTCTCGCAAGGATCGGGGCAGCGAGCCGGGCTGCTGAAAAAGTCGGCGAGATTGAGCGATCCCTCTCACAAGATCATCATCAGCCGAGACTTTCCGATGTGCTATCAAAGGGCACGTTCCTGCGGCCGATTGTATGGATTGGAATAGGCCTTGCCGTATTCCAGCAATTGGTAGGGATCAACGTCGTGTTCTACTATGGCGCTGTTTTGTGGCAGGCGGTCGGTTTTTCCGAGGGTGACGCGTTGTTGATCAATGTGATTTCCGGGGGCGTATCTATTCTCGCGGTCATCGTGGCTTTGCTTCTGGTCGACCGGGTTGGGAGAAAGCCTCTCTTGTTTGTGGGTTCGATTGGCATGGCCATTTCGCTGTCGGTTCTGGTCTTTTGCTTTTCTCAAGCACAACTCGTCGACGAGCGAATGGTGCTGCCGGGCAATATCGGCATCGTCGCGCTGCTGGCTGCGAATGTTTATGTGGCATTCTTCAACGGCTCTTGGGGGCCGGTGATGTGGGTGTCGCTTGGCGAGATGTTCCCAAACCAGATCAGGGGATCGGGCCTGGCGGTGGCGGGTTTCTGTCAATGGTTCGCCAACTTCATGATCACCTGGACATTCCCGATGATGCTGGGAAGCGCTGCCATCGGCCTTGCAGGCGCTTACGGATTCTATGCCGTCTGTGCATTCATTTCCATAATATTCGTTGTGTGGGCGGTACGTGAAACGAAGGGCAGGGAATTGGAAGATATGTTGAGCTAGAGCGTTTGGCGCGAGGCGGACTAAACGGGACGTTTCCGGTTTTTACTGATGTTCCGCAAGGGAATGGCTTGTCATAAAATTAGAACGCGTTCTAATTCCTCTCAAAATAGAACATAAGGAGGAATCGCGATGTCAAACCAAGGTCTTACGCGGGTTCGAAAATCAATTCTCCCCTCCGAGGGCGATACCTGGAATCAGATTGCGGGGCGTGAACTGCCCGGCGTGGCCGAGGATGACGCGGTGTCCCAGCTGCAAAGCTGGAACCTGCACGTCTTCATGCGGGCTGCCGCTGGCATGGGGCGCGCGGGCTCAGCCAACCCGATCCTCCCCAGCGACGTCATCTTTGTCGAGCCGCCGCTCGCTAACTGATGAGCGGCGCAGTCATCAGTCGCGTACAGCTTGCGGCCGCCCACGATGGCGAGGCCGAACTGATGGTGACGCTTCGGTTTGAGAATGGCGGAGAGACGCCAGTCGCACTGGATGAACATGCCGTGCGGTTTCTGATGAAATCGTGCCGCGCAGAACACCCCGACCAACTGGTCGGGAAAGGGTGGGGACACGTGCGTGATGCGCTCGAAGCGTCCTCGAACAGATTCATGAATTCGAATTCAAACGATCAGTGAGAGAAGGATATGACAATGCATGATCTTGTCATCAGAAACGGAAATGTCGTCGATGGTTCGGGAGCACCTGCCTACAAGGCAGATGTAGCCATCAAAGGAAACCGGATCGTTGAGATCGGCAAGGTAACCGGCTCTGCGCGCGAAGAGATCGACGCTGCAGGCAAAGTGGTCACGCCAGGCTTTATTGATCCCCATACCCATTTCGATGCGCAATTGCTGTGGGATGGATGTGCCAAGCCTGCGCTTTCGCACGGGGTGACGACCATCGTCTCGGGCAACTGCTCATTGTCGCTCGCGCCACTCAAGGCCAAGCACCGCATGAAGCTGGTGGGCATGTTCAACCAGATCGAAGAAATGCCACTGAAGGCCTTTGAAGAAGGCGTTGTATGGGACTGGGAAACGTTCAACGAATACATCGTCCGTATCCGCAAGGGCCTTGCCATCAATGTCGCGCCGCTGGTCGGCCACAGCGTGATCCGCCTTTGGGTCATGAACGAGGCCGCAACACAGCGCATCGCGACAGATGCGGAAATCGCTGAAATGCAGGGTGTCTTACGTGAGTGTCTGGATGCTGGCGCCGTTGGATTGTCGACCAGTTATGTCGACATGGATGAACGTCTTCAGCCCGTGCCAAGCCGTTACGCAGACGCAAGGGAAGTCGACGCGCTTGCCAGCGTGCTGGGTGAATACGGCCGTGTGCTGCAGATTGTCCCGGAGTTCTACGACGCCGACCTGACGATTGCTCGCCTCGACCAGCTCGCTGAAACATCTCTCAAGCACAACATACCAACGACGTTCTCACCTCTGTTCCTGAATGCCGACAATGTCGATGCTGTGGCGAAGGTGATGAGTCGCGTGGATGAACAGTTTGCGCGGGGCGCACGCGTGTGGCCCCAGGTTCAGACTCGGCCGATCGATATCAGTTTCAGCTTCGCTGTTCCAAGCCTGCTGTTTATTCGTTTCCCGTCCTGGTATCACATCATGCGGTTTGGCACGCCGGCTGAAATCATGGCGGCTTTCGCCGACAAGGATAATCGCAAGAAGCTGATAGCAGAAGCTGCCGCACTCGCACCGCTTTGGCCAAGCCTGGTTTTCCGTCACGCCAAAACGGAAGCGAACCAGAAGTATATCGGCCAGACGCTGGCGGAGATTGCGCAACAGCGAGGGACCACCCCGGTTGAGGCAATGATTGACCTGTCGCTGGAAGAGGAACTGGATGCACACTTCCTGGCATCCGGCATGGGGCACAATGACTCCGCGGCAGTCGGCGGTCTGCTTAATCATCCTCACGTCCACATCGGCGCGAGCGACGGCGGAGCGCACATCCTGTCTTTCTCGACATATGGCGACACAGGATACCTTTTCTCCCACTTCGTACGTGATCTGAAGGCCATGAGCCTCGAGTCGGCTGTGAAGAAGATCACATCTGATACGGCGGCCATCTGGGGCATCCCCGAGCGCGGCCTGTTGCAGGCTGGCTACGTGGCAGACATTGCCGTCTTCGATCCCGCGACTGTCGAACGTGGTGCCGAAAAATTCGTCAAGGATGTGCCGGGTGAAGGGTATCGCTATGTTCGTGACTCTCACGGTATCGATACCGTGATCGTTGGTGGTGGCGTCGCCTGGACACAGAAGGACGGATACAAGGATGCTTGTGGCGAAGTCCTCCCGGGAGCTGAAGCCAAAAAGGTTGCGGCATGAGTTGGCCGGGTGTTTCCGAGCGGCGGATTGCTACGAACGGTATAGAACTGAATATTGCCGAAGCCGGTGAGGGGCCGCTTGTCCTGCTGCTCCATGGATTTCCGGAATCCTGGTATTCCTGGCGACACCAGTTCAAGCCGCTGGCCGATGCAGGCTATCACGTCGTCGCGCCGGATATGCGCGGCTATGGGAAGAGTGACAAACCTGCCGAGATCGATGCCTATAATCAGGTCGAGGTCGTCAACGACATTATCGGGCTCATTCCGGCGCTCGGAAAAGAATCGGCCGTTGTAATCGGGCATGACTGGGGCGCGCCGACGGCTTGGGCGACGGCTTTGAATCATCCTGATGTGGTGCGCGCGGTTGGGGGGCTGTCAGTTCCCTTCATGCCGCGTTCGCCCGTGCCACCCATGGCGCTGATGCGCGAGATGTTCAAAGGGCAATTCTTCTACCAGCTCTACTTCTTTGAGCCCGGCGTGGCCGAAGCTGAATTCGAAACCGACCTGCGCATGGCCTTAAAGAAATTCCTCGTCATGGCGGGTGGCGAAACAGACTTGTCTGCCCTGCCCGTAAAGAAGGAGGACGATGACATGTTCTCCGATTTGCCCGATCCGGGGCCACTCCCAGCATGGGTGACTGAGGCAGATCTCGATTTCTATGAAGCGGAGTTCAAGCGCTCTGGCATGCGTGGTCCGCTGAATTACTATCGCAACCACGACCTGACATGGGAACTGACCAAGGACGCACCACAAACCATTTCTCAGCCGGCCTTTTTCCTGGCTGGCGGCAATGATGGCGTGGTCATGATGGCGCAAGAGGCAATCAAGATCATGCCGCATTTCGTTACGGATCTGCGCATGAACAAGCTGATCCCCAAAATCGGTCATTGGACGCAGCAGGAAGCGCCAGAGGCGGTAAATGAATCTATTCTGGCCTTCCTGAAAGAGATCGACGGATGAGCGAGACAGTCCTTGTTGTCGGCGCGGGCATCGGCGGCCTTTGCACTGCGCTTACATTGGCTCCATCGGGGCGCCAGATCACTGTTCTGGAACGCGACGCGAAGCCGCCGAGCGATGACCCCGATACGGTGTTTCACGAATGGCGTCATACGGGCGTCGGTCAGTTGCGCCAGAGCCATGCCTTCCTGGCCAGGCTCAGGAAGATGTTTAAACGGGATCACCCTCGGTTGCTCGACGAGTTGCTCGCTTTGGGGGTCCGGGAGTTGCCGTTTGATTCAATGCTTACCGAGGAGCAGATGAAGACCTATCAGCCTGATCCCGGCGATGCGGAGCTGACCATCATTACAAGTCGGCGTACCACGCTGGAGCTGGCCATGCGTCGCTATGTCGAGACGCTGCCAAACGTCACGATACGGTCGGACTTTCTGGTGCGCCGCCTTATCACTGAAAAAGAGCAGGGCGGTGTCGTCGCGGTGCGGGGTGTTTCCGGTGAGTGCGGTGGAATTGCAGAGACGTTAGAGGCGGATATCACTGTCGACTCGTCGGGAAAGAGTGGTTTCCTGATCGACCAGATCAAGGATGAATGCGTCCATTTTGCGGAAGAGCAGGAATCGTCAGGCATTCTCTATTTCACGCGACATTATCGCCTGAAGCCGGGCATGGAAGAACCCCCACGGATCGGTAATCCACCTGCCACCGGCGATCTCGGTTTCCTGAAGTTCGGTGTATTCCCGGGTGACAATGGCTGCTTCTCGATCACCATCGCTATTCCGGAAGTCGAAATGGAACTGCGCAAGGCCATTCTCGATCCAGAACTTTTCCACAACCTGACCCTGCAGATGCCGGGTCTGGTACCCTGGACGCATGCTGACCGGTCTGAACCTGTCGGCCGCGTCCATGGCATGGGCGACCTGATCAGTCGCTGGCGTGAAGTTGTCGTTGATGGAAAACCGGCGACGCGCGGATATTTCGCCTTGGGCGATACCTTGATCCGCACAAATCCTCTCTATGGACGCGGGTGTTCTTTCGCTGCGGCGAGCGCACAATTGCTTCGGACGACGCTGGATGAGTCGACTGATCCGGAAGCGCGGACGCTAGCTTACCACAAGCGGCTGCATGACGAACTTCGACCCTACTATATCAACCAGCGCACGCAGGATCGCTCTGCCATAAAACGGGCTCGCCAGACTCTCACGCCAAGCTATCGCAAGAGCTTTCGGGCGAAACTGCTGGAGAGCTTCTTCGAGGATGGTGTCGCGATCGCGGTGCGCAACGACGTCAACCTGCTGCGTGAAGCGATGCGCGGGTTCCATATGCTGGAGCACCCCAACAAGTGGCTTGGCAAGCCGGGTAATCTGGCCAAGATCATCTATTACTGGATGCGCGGGAAGAAGCGAAATGCTGCGTCCTATACGCCCAAGCCGGGTCCGGAGCGTACGGATATGATGAAGGCATTGTCTTTGGACTTTCAGTCGGATATCGACCGCATTGCACAGGGGTCGTAAGTCACGGTGGCCGGTACCAGAACAATGTCGACGGATGAGCCTGGCAAGCGGGAGCAGGCCAAGGCTGAGCGCAGGTCGCGTATCGTTCATGCGGCACGCGATCTCATACGCGAGACCGGCGACACAAACCTGTCTATGCGGATGATTGCAAAGCGGGCCGACGTCAGTCTTGCTACGCCCTATAATCTGTTTGGTTCGAAGCACGCGGTTGTTCTGGCTGTTTTTGAAGATGAGCGCGATTTCACTGAACGGTTCAGCAAGATCAAAGCCGAGAATGCGATTGAACGCATTTTTGAGGCTCATGCGCTGGCGACCAGTTATTTCACAGAAGACCCGGATTTCTATCGTCCGCTCTGGAAGGTGCTTCTGGATGCTCAAGGCGTCAATGATACAGGGCTTGCCACGCCGGAACGCCTGGAACGAAACAGCAAGGCGTGGGAGGCTTTGATCGATGATGCCCAGAATGAAGGCCTGCTCGACCCGGCTTTTCCGGCCGACATGCTGGAGAGAACACTGTCATTTTTTGCCAATGGTGTGATGCTTTCCTGGTCAATGGGCACGCTTGAAACCCACAGGTTGCTACCATCAGCAGCCCTTGGATACGCACTTGCGCTGCGCGGTGCCGCGACCGCGAAGGGCATGAAAATATTGATCGGGAAGATCCAGAATCTTCAGTCCACGCTGGAAGAGCCAAACGAACTCCAGGTCCCGGTAAAGGCGATGAGCGCTCGGAATTAGCATATTCTGCCGGTCTGCTGTCAGCTCAGACTGCTGACGTGGCTTTCATAAGCGCTGGCGCATCGAAGCGCTTGGTCCGGGTCCTGACCTAAGTGACGTGTATCTCATTTCCAGTTTGACTCGGCGGGCGTGTTCTTAGCGCCGCGCGCGCTGATCTAACCTTAAACTAACGTCACATGGCGGGATCGTAACTGGCGACACGATCTGCGCAGACTTATTCTCTCGATCACGGATGGCGGGGCTGTTTTTGCTGGTCGTGATTGGAGTCTCCAGATGTTTTATCCAGAAGTGCCTGCCCGCATGCCGTCGATACCACGGCATGCGTTGCCGAATGTGACAATCTCGGGATCGCAGGTCGAAACGGTTCGCTTCCTCACGGACCCACAGACATTCGGTGGCCGAACGCCCACCTGCTTTGATACGGCCGTGTCCCATCTCATTGTCGACGGCCGGGATCTGTACATTCTCAGAAAGCCGGCCGGGCATGGCCCGTTCAGCTGCGCCACCGTCCATGACCGTTGGGAATGGTGTGAAACGCAATGCATGCGCGGCTTCTCACGCCTCGGTGCCGTCGCGGCTCGCCCCCTTCCCATTTCATGGCGAGAAGGACGACTGTTTCTCGGCGGTCCGGGCAGTATTCGCGATTGGGTTCTCAAGATTACCTGCGAATCTGTCATTGTGGAGCCGGGATTCATCACTTTGCAGCGGGCGGCCTGATTTACAGTATTCACGCGATTTTGGGTCTGAGTACTCGCCCAATTGATGTGATGACGCCTAACCGTGCTCACTATATACACTGCCTGACGGAAGGGGCGGCCTTCTGCGAAATGTCAGGAATGTGGCGATGTCGTCAGAACGCATTGATTGGGACAATCTGCGGGTCTTCAGGATCGTTGCTGAATTGGGCAGCATGAGCGCAGCGGCCACACGTCTGGGCGAGTCACCGCCAACAGTTGGCCGCAAGATCGACGACCTTGAAAAGGCGCTGAACACGCAATTGCTCGTGCGCTCGACGCGGGGCGTTGAGCTGACAGATGCGGGAAAGGTTGCGCTGGATCATGCGCATGCCATGGCGGCGTCCGCCAAGCTGATCAACGAAGAAGCCTCGGACAAGAGCCAGCCCGCTGAGGGTGTGATTACGCTGGCGACGGGCGATGGCCTCGGGCCCTACTGGATCGCGCCGCGACTGCCTGAATTCCAGACGCAAAATCCGCGCATACAAATCAAGATGAACGTGGTTGCGGGAACGCCCAACGTGGAATGTGGCGAAGCTGACATCGGCATTCAGTTCACTGAGCCGAAGAGCCATGACACCATAGCCCGGCGCATGGGCACGCTTCACTACATAAGCTTTGCGTCTCAAGAATACCTCGACGCGCATGGCGAACCGAACAGTATCTTCGAGTATTTTCGACACCGGTGCATCCTGCATCAGTCCTACGTGAACCAGATCGAACGCTGGGCTCCCAAAATGTCGGAGCTCAAGAAGATGATTAATTTCGCCTTTGTGAGCAATTCGGCGAGCTCGATGATCGAAGTTTGCAAGAACGGTGGAGGGATCGCGCTATTGCCCTCTTACATCGGCCAGGTCGCGCCGACACTGATCCCGCTCGAATTGCCTGAAGTGGCGCCGATTGAGTTCTGGCTGACCTATACCGAAAGGGTCTGGCGTCTGCCCCAGGGAAAGATCGTGCTCGACTGGCTAATTTCTATCTTCGAAGCGGACGATGCTTTCTGGTTCTCGGAACACTTCGTCCATCCCAATCGGGCCCACAATCGCAGGGAAGCTTTGAAACCCTTCACGCCGACCGACCCGTCAGCCGGTTGAGAGGGCCTTCAGAACACGCGCCATTGTTTCCAGCTTCTCGGTCGATTTGGTCCGCTCAATCCAATCATGGCATTCGGCGCGTACTCTCACGGCCGGATCCAGCGTGGTGGAATCGCTTTTGCTGTCGTCTTCAAAAAGGTCGGCAATCGGAACGCGCAAGGCTTCTGCCACCACTGACAACATGCCTGCGCTGAGCCGGTTTGTGCCTGTCTCGTACTTTTGCAACTGTTGGTGGCTGATTCCAAGCTCTGATCCCAATTCTGCCAGAGTGCGGTTCTGAGCGATTCGGAGGGTGCGAATCTTCCCGCCAACGAGCTGATCAACCGGGGTTGGCGCACGTGAGCTGGACTGTCGTGGCTGGTGTTTCACATTTAGATCCTTCTATCTCCCATACTGCATTTCGCGCAGCGCGTGTTTAGGCAACAGACAACGCTATTAAAAAACTGAAATACAAAATCCTTCAGTACTTCCCGTACTGGTGAAGTCACTATTGAAGCGGGAAAAAAGGCGCTCCAAAAATACCTTCGGTTTCAATCGACCAATTGTGCGCAAAGTGCGATTAATAGTCTTTTTTCCACCTAATGGAGAGTTTGTTCTCACCGGTCGATGTCGTTTCGGACGTCACAGAAACTTGGTCGACTGGTTCCCATTCGACTTCCACAGAGCTGCCATCGGCGCCTGCTGCATTCAGTTGGAGGTAGACGTCCTCGGCCAGATACTGGCCAACGCCCAGTTCAGCATTGCCCGCATCATTCGCACCGATAGAGAGACGGTCCACACCCAGCACGGCCTGCAACTCGGCCGCCGGATCGAACCCCACGTTCCGACCGCTCAAGCGCGCGATGGAAGACGCGAGTTGCGCCGCCTCTACCGGGGACAAGTCGATTGATGAACGCCCGAACAGGAGGCGCGAAAGGATTTCATCCTGTGGCAGGTCTGGCGTGCTCGACAATTCGAATACGGGATTGGTCGGCTTGCCGGAGACTTCAACGCGGGCGACAAAGCCATTCACCGAACGATCAGCCGCAATGTTGATGCGGGCCGTATCGATCGCGCCGTCGAAGGTGATCGTGCCAGTGTCGAAGACGAAGGGCCGTCCCGCGAGGTCAAGATCGCCGCGCACCATGGTCGCTTTGCCGGACAGGCTGACATCTGACACGGTGCCCATCGCCTTAAGGTCCAGTGCCCATTCGCTATCCAGTCCGCGCCCGGTGACATAAACACGACGCGCTGCATCAATATCCAGGTTGAGACTTAATGACTGCCGCAGTTTGCTTGGGGCGTTGGTCGGATCATCGCCATCGCTCCAGCGCACATCGATGGCCTTCGGACCGGCAGATGGGAGATTGTCGAGCGACACGCGCGCTTCATCGACGACAAGTTTACCTGATATGAGGCGGTCGCCCTTGTCCTGTGACAGTGAGACCTTACCGCTCAGGCGCGCAATGTCTCCGTTGCGCTCATACACCAGAAGCCGGGACAAATCGGCGTCCAGCTTGCCCTTTTCCTGGCTCAGCGTGCCGCCAAATCGAACGGTGCCATTGCCCGCGCTGTTGCCTGATGCTTTCAGGCTGAGGGTCCGATCAGCGTAGGACGATTCCAGAGCGATGGCGGTGAGCCGAAGGCCGGTTGTGCCGAATTCGTAGACACCGTTTGAGACTTTGGCATTGGCGGTGACAACGGGCTCGGCAAGCGACCCGGCCAGGATTGCGCTCGCGTCCACGCGCCCGCCAATATCGTGACCATAGGCCAGTGCGGCTGAGTGAAGTGCGCCAAGGTCGCCGTTCAGAGTTGCGCGGCCTTTAAGCGGTTTTTCCCGGTCCAGGTTGGCGAGTGAATCCGCTGACGGTTTGATCGGCAGGGCGACATCCGCAACAAGGACGAGGTCCTTGCCATAGTTACTCCTGGCATTGACCTTCAGCGCGCCGGCATCAATTCGCCCGGTCAGATCAAGCGACAAAGATGTGTCCAGGCCGGGCACAGGACTTGTCGCCGAAAAGGCAAATGAACCGGACGGTGAGAGGCCGATAGGCTGGAATTCGCCATGACCGTTCAGGCGCGCATCGACGTCGCCGAGATTGGCCATCGCGAATAGCGCGCCGAAATCGACGGCGCTGACATCAATGGCGAGCAGGGCGCTGTCTCCGGTGCCGGACAATTCGGCCTTCACTTCGCCGCCCAGAATCGACAGCCGCCCATTCAGGTCGGGGCGGTCTCCAAGGCTCCAGCGCGCCGGCTCTGGCGTGCTCAGCGGTTCGCCGAGCGCAGAGCCGGCAAGGCTGAACGTGCCATTGGGCGCGTCGCCTGACAGGTCGGCCTTGCCTGAAAACGTGAAGTCGAATGGGCGTGTCGGTGCGTCACTCCTGAGTGTGGCCTTGAAGTCGTATCCGTCCTTGTTGTTCTTGATGTCTGCCGAAAAGGAGTCGAGTTGGATCGCGGACGACAGTTGCGCACCGCTGCCTTCCGCATGAGCCACGATCGCTATCGGGTCATCGCCTTCTTTCAGGATGCTCACGACTGCCCGCAAGCTCTCGATCTGCACTTCTTCTGTTTTCAAGCCGTCGCCGTCGGCATTCAATGCAACGACGAGGTCGCCTGAATCGCCAATCTCGGCCCGTCCCGAAAGCGCAAGCGGCCCATAACGACCCACAAGGTTTTCAATCAATGTCGTGCTGTCCGCCTGTGTCAGGTTTGCAGACACTTGCAAGGTCTCGCCAGCAAGCAGTCCATTGAGAGTCAGTGGGCCTGATATCTTTCCATTGGCTAGGGTGAGTGTGCCAGCAGTTGCGACCTCGGTCATATCGCGAGAGGCGATACTGAAAACGCCGTCCGAGGAAACGATGCCAATCTCAAGCGCGCTAGACGGGCCCGATACCCTGACAGTGCCCTTGTGCGCGTTGAAAGCATTTTCGCTGATCGAGAGAGGGGCGGATTGCGAGAAGTCGAACTTGAGAGCGATCAGGCCACCAATCCGGTAGGCGCCTCCACCGTCAAACACAACACTATCGCCCTTCACGGACGCTTTGCTGATCCTGATCGTCTTGCCGTCAATTCCGAGCGAGGCGGCCACCTTCGGCGAAGAGCCAATCAGCGGCGCAACAGTTTCAGGCAGTCCGGAAAAGTTTGCGATGGACAGGTTGGTCTCGATCTCTGGTTGGGCCAGGGCGCCGGACAAGCGAAATGTCCCGGATGCGCGACCATCAAATCCACCGGGCAGACTGCTTAGCGCCTGGTCGACCGTGCCACGCAGGCCCAGCATACGATCCTTTGTTCCCAGAGTGCCGGAAGCGGTTACGCGGCCCTCGGGCAGTTGAAGCGCAGAGGGCTGGAGGGTCAAAATGCCGGTCTCGCGATTATACGCGCCACTGGTCACAAGATGCGGCTTGCCGCCGATCAGGCCTGACAGGCTGTCATTCCCGGTGAAAACGTCCTCGCCCGTCAGGTCAGCCTTGAAAGGTATTTGTTGCGGTGTCAGTGACACGACAACCGGTCCTGCCAAACGCTTGAAAGGCAGATCTGCGGTCTCGTGTGCGACGAGTGTCGCGGCCCCTGTATAAGTCGGCACGTCCTCGGCAATTTCGACAACGCCGTCCAGTTGCAGGTTTGCCGCCATCCCGGTGAGATCGGAGAAGCCGGTGAAGTCCAGCTTGATGGCTGTCGGCCCGTTAAGCGCTCTCGCATTGGTGTCGGCAGTGCCTTTGGCTGACAGTGTGCCTGCCAACATTGTCGTGCTCAGGTCAAACGCGGTCTCGCGCTTGTCGATATCGGCGTCCAGCACGAACCGGGCGCCCGAGCCCAGCAATCGCTGCGCGACGTCTGGCAGGGGCAACAGGGTGCCATCAAGGTCGGCATTGGCCGTCAGGCGACCATTTACAATCTTTGCCGTCATGGATGCCGCGTCACTGCCTGACACTTTCAGCAGGAAGTAGCCGTCGCCTTCCTCCAGAGTGCCATCCGCAGAAGCGGTAAAGTCTGCATCCTGACCATCCTTGAGTCGCATCAACGTTGCGAACGTGCCGCCCACAGGGGCCGATCCGCTTGCATCCAGTTTGAACTGCCCGCCTGCATCCCGGCGGGCATCAATCTTGAGCTGGTCGCCAAGCCCCTCCAGCGGGGCAACGTCCAGTCGAGCGCTCATCCCGCCATCGCGGCCCGTATTGAAGGCGCCCGAAACACTAAACGCAGCAGCGGGGCCGGCCACACCTTCAGCGAGCGACAGCTCGGCAATGTTCAGATCGTCCAGCTCAACAACCCAGCGACTGCCGCTACTGCTTTCGCTTGAAGATGTTGCGGGCCGTCTCAGAACCGAAATCTCCTCCGCGCTCGCCAGATTGAGATCAACCGTCCGGGACAGGAGAGAGCGCGGTGTCCATTTCAGGCTGATGGCGCGTGTATCGAGCCACTTTCCTTCATCATCCGCGATGGACAGGTGCTCCAGTTCCATCCGCGTCAGCGGGTCACCCGTCAGGCCCGACGCGGAGATGCGTCCAAGACTGCCGATCTCACGACCATCAATTTGTGAGAGAACATAAGCGCGACCGCCGTCGCTGTTGATCCATAGACGAAGGCCGATAATAGCGGCCAGCAACAGAAACACGATTGCCAGCGCACCAGAAATGAATGGGTGGCGTTGTATGGTGCCGGGGACAGAACGCAACGTCGCCATCAGAAGGACTGACCAATCGAGACGTAGAACTGGACCGGGTCCTCGCCATCGCGTCTGTCGACGGGCGTGGCGATGTCCACGCGAATGGGGCCGAAGCCCGGATAATAGCGCAAGCCGACGCCAACCGCAGTGCGCAGGTCGCCAAACACCTCATCGACACTGTCGGCCGCCGCGCCGCTATCAACAAACAGAACGTAACCAAGCTTGTCGCTGCGCCGCCAGCGCAGCTCAGCCGATACGTCGAACAGGCTGCGGCCACCAACGAGTGCGCCCGTTAAATCGCGTGGAGACAGGCTCTGATATTCAAACCCGCGTACAGACCCGCCACCGCCGGCGAAGAACAGGCGGTCCAGCGGAACCGCGTCAGATCCAAAGAATGCGCCGAACTCGCCTCGCAATGCGGCCACGAAGGGGCCGTCTGCAATCTTGTGATAGGTCGATCCTGACAATAGCAGGCGCGTATAGCCGGCATTCGCGTCGCCAACAGACAGGCCAGGTTCGACACCCAGAAAGGCCCGGCGCCCAGACTGCGGATCCAGCGGCTCCTTCACGTTCGAATAGGTTGCCGCAAGTGGGAAGGACAGCGTGTAGAGTTCGCGCGGCTCGGTCAATGAACGCAGGCGCAATTCCTCCGTGCGAGTCGCATCGATCGATGCGCCTGCCGACAGCGTGAAGTTCTTCCTGAACGGCTGTGACAGTGCCGCGCCGAATTTGATCCCCTGCAGATCATAGGCGTCAGTCTCTTCAGCGCGTATCCCGGTTTCGACGGTCAGTGTTCGTCCGTATTGCCCGATATTTGGGCGGGTGTAGGTCGTGCTCAGCTCGCGCGCGAGTGTCGCGACCTCGGCCTGCACACGCAGCGTGTCGGCCGCACCGGTCACATTGCGCCGTTCCCAGAACGCATCTGTGCCCACGCCGTCAGTTGTCGAAGCTGTAACACCCGCACCGACGGAGCGGCGCTTCGCGTCAGAAAGCGTCAGCTCGACCGGATAGAATCCATTCTCGTCCGGCGTTTTCGATACTTCCACGCCGATGCCATCGAACAGACCGCTGCTGCGCAACCGAAGACGCAGCTGGTCGATCTTTTCGGGCGTATAGGCATCTCCGGGTGTCCATGTTCGTAGCGCGCAGATCGTATTGACCTGGCACTTGCCCGAATCCAGCACGACCATGTCGCCGAGCCGCACGAAGGGGCCAGGCACCAGCGCATAGGACAGTTCGACAGACTTGTTCTTGCGCGACGCGAGCACGTCGATGCCTCCGCTCTCCGCGAAGGCGTGGCCACCATTACGTAATGTGCGAACCAGGCGGTTGTCGAGATCTTCAATGTCTGGGGTCCGGGCAGGGGATTCCACGGCCAGCGTCTTGCTTTCCATGTCCAGTTTGGCCTGCAACGAGTCACTGATCGGCGTAGCGAGCGTCACGGAGACCGACGCGATGCGAAACAGCTCTCCCGCCGTCACGTCGAGCGTCGGCTTCTTGTCGATCGATTCAACAAGTTCCGGCGAGACGTCTGCTGCCAGATAACCTTCCGATGCGAGATACTCTTCCAGCGTGTCGGCTGACATGCTCGCCCGGTTGCGGGATTCCAGCACGCTGCGGGCCGGGCCATCCTCGGTCTCCAGAACGGTCTTGGCTTTCGCCTCAAGGTCGGCCGGCACACCGCTGAACGCGACAGGCACGCCTCGGGCCGCCGTACTGGCACCATTCCCGTTCGTTCCGGGAAAGCCCGCGCAAGCGGTTACTGCCCCCAACAGGCACACACCCGTGGCCGGGTGCGTGAGAACGCTCCCGGCTACAGTGGTCAGGCGGGAAAGCCGTTGTGCCATCGTGAAATTTACCATCCAGATTCGAATGCGAGGATTGCGCCAGTTTTCCTAAATGAAGGCTGAACAGGCCTGTCTAGGGTGAAGATAGGCGTTTTGGCGCATATTTCGCCATGAACACTGCAGGTTAATGCGAGATTTGGCGGGAAATGGAAGCCTTTCCGCCTCGTTCAGGCCGCAGCAGTGGCCGCGGTACTCTCCGTTTGCCAGCCAGCCTGCACACACCGTATGATTGGAGAATTGACATTTTACGAGGCAATTAATGACATATCTGATGGTCTTGGGCGGCCTGGTGCTTCTATTCATCGGTGGCGAAGCGCTCGTGCGCGGCTCGGTCAGCGTCGCGAGGAAGCTCAATATTTCGGAACTGGTCATCGGCCTGACGCTCGTTGGGTTCGGCACGTCTGTCCCGGAACTTGTGACCAGCCTGCGGGCAATCGAACAGGATGCTGTGGGGATCGCTGTCGGCAATGTGGTCGGCTCGAACATCGCCAACATCCTGCTGGTGCTCGGTGTGGCGGCCGTCATTCGTCCTATACTCACCAATCCGCGCGCTCTGGCCCGCGACGGCATGATCATGCTGGCGGTCACGGCCCTGTTGTGTGCGTTGATCTGGTTTGACCTTTTCGCGCGGCCAGTCGGCATCGGTCTGCTTGGCCTCCTGCTCGCCTATCTCACCTATTCCTTCATCGCCGATCAGCGCCGCGATAGTGATGTGGCGGCCATGCACGCGGCTGAAGGTGAGGTGGTCGAGGCGCAGTATGGCTTGTTTGTCGGTTTGCTCGTTGCAGTAGGTGGACTGGCCGGCGTTGTTCTGGGCGCCCGCTTCCTGGTGGATGGCGCCGTCGTGATCGCGCGGGATCTGGGGCTCAGCGAGACGGTCATCGGCCTTACAATTGTGGCTATCGGAACCAGCCTGCCCGAACTCGTCACGTCGGTCGTGGCGGCATATCGCGGCAAGTCAGATGTGGCCCTCGGCAACGTCATCGGTTCCAACATCTTCAATGTGCTGGGCATCCTGGGTGTTACAGCCATCGTGCATCCGTTCAGCCTGCGCGGCGATATCGCGGTCGAAGCCATGTCGCAGGAGCGCTCTTCAAGCATTATCTCGTCTACAGACATTGGCGCACTTATCCTGTCCGTTTTCCTGCTGATGCTGTTTGCCATGACCGGAAAACGCATCGCGCGCTGGGAGGGCATGGTTCTCTTGCTCGCCTATGTCCTCTATTTCGGTCTGTTGTTCGACCTCATCCCCGTTCCAGGAATCCTTCCCTATGTCTGACAATCCGATCTATCAGGGGCTCGGCCAGCTTGGCCAGCAGACCAGCGCCCCACCCACGCCGGAAGAGGCAACGCTTGAGCGCGTCCCGAACCCGCATACCGACACGCTTTATCTCACGCGCTTTGTCGCGCCCGAATTCACGTCGCTTTGCCCGGTTACCGGCCAGCCAGATTTCGCGCATATTGTCATCGACTACGCACCTGGCGCGTGGCTGGTCGAAAGCAAAAGCCTCAAGCTCTACCTGACAAGCTTCCGCAATCATGGGGCGTTTCACGAGGACTGCTCCGTCGCGATCGGCAAACGCATTCAGGAGTTCACGGAAGCCAAATGGCTCCGGATTTCGGCCTACTGGTACCCGCGCGGCGGGATACCAATCGACGTGTTCTGGCAGTCGGCAGATGTGCCTGCAGGATTGTATGTGCCGGACACAGGCGTCGCCAGCTATCGTGGCAGGGGTTAAGTTCAGGCAGGCGCCGTCCAGCGGGTGACTTTTTCAGTCATGTCCGGACGGGGCCGTTCCGGGCAGCCCATCGTTGCGGTGCCAAGATAGATGAAGCCGGCGACGCGTTCGCCTTCAGTCAGGCCGAGCAGCTTGTCCACTTGTGCGTCGAACGCCATCCATTCGGACAGCCACACACCACCCCAACCGGCGGCGTTCGCGGCGAGCAGCAGGTTTTGGCACACCGCACCCGCCGATAATTCCTGCTCCCAGACAGGTGTCTTGTGCCCATGGTCCGGCGATGAAATCACGGCCACCATTGTGGGCGCGCGCATCGGCAGGCCCGCGGCTTCGAGGATGTCCTTGGATTCTGCCCCCGGCGTGTTTGCATCATGAATTCGGGCCAGTTCCTTGCCGAATGCCATCCGGGCGGCGTCTTCGAAAACGATGAAGCGCCACGGAGACAGTCTGCGGTGGTCAGGAACCCGGGCGGCCACCCGCAACAACTCATCCAGCGCGTCGGGCGAGGGGCCAGGCTCTGTCAGGTGATGCTTGCTTGCAGATCGGCGCAGCGCCAGCAAGGCGCGCGCGTCTGCGCTGGGGCGTACCGGAAGCATGGTTGTGCCAACCGGCGGCGCAGGAGGGAAGATGTGTGACATGTCCGCTACATAGCTAGCCAGTCTGGCCGCTGAAAGGGCCGGGTCCCATGTTTCTGCTTGTCGGCGGCTGATAGGAGGATTAGTTTAGAGAACGGCGTTCACTTTTTGAACATTCATCTGCAATAGATTGCACTTCATGGCTTCCGATCTGACCCTTGAACCCACCCCGGCCGAGCGTCGTCGGCTGAAAGTTCGCGGCGCCATAATTGACGCGGCTGAGCGCGTGTTTGCGACCGAGGGTGAAACCGGTCTTTCCATCAGGCGTCTCGCCGAGGAAATCGACTATTCTCCTTCGGCAATCTACAAGTATTTCGGGTCCAAAGAGGAATTGATCGATGAACTCAAGGAAGCCTTCTTCGAGCGGCTCCTGATGCGTGTCGACAAGATATCCTGTGCGGATGCGCCGTTCTCTCAACGCGGTCGGGCGTGCGTCTCAACCTATATCGAAACAGCCATGGAGCGGCCGCATCACTATGCGGCCGCCTTCTCGGGTCCTCGTGGTGTCGATGCAGATGAGCATGCGCCGCCTCAGGCGTGGGAAGAATTTGAAAAGACCTACAAAGGGCGCGCCTTCAATATTCTTGTCGACATGGTGCAGGAAGGACAGTCACTGGGCGTGTTCGATCCCGCGCTGGACCCATACCTGTCCGCCAAGTCTGTGTGGGCTGCATCGCACGGCTTGGCTCAATTGATGACCCATATGCCCAACGTGCCGGCGCTGTTGCCGTCGAACCCGCCCGTCACGGCAAGCACGTTTATCGCCTTTCATGCCGACCTGGTTTTCCGGGGATTGCAAACGCCCGCAGCCGCGCGGCAAACTGAATTGACTCTCGAGGACTAAGACCATGACGCCTTCCGACTACTATCAGGGCGACGAAACCCGCGAGAAGCGCCCGACCATATTGAAGGGCATCATCTTCCTCGTGATCCTTTGCCTCGTCGCGGCTGGTCTCATGTATGCGGCCATGCAGCTGCGCAGCGCGGAAGGCCCCAAAGTGGCGTCCGTCGCGCCTGACCCGCTTACGGTATCCGTGATGCCCGTCAGGCTGGCCAAGGAATTCAGGATCGATGAGACGTTCAGCGGCCTCGCCGAAGCCCGCCGCAAGAGCCAGCTGGGCTTTTCGACCGGTGGCCGCATCGATTTGATCGGCGCCGATGTTGGCGACCGGGTCAAAAAGGGCGCAATCCTCGCCAAGCTTGATACGCGCAGCCTCGGCGCCCAACTCGCATCGGCCCAGGCCGTTGTTGAGGAAGCCCGCGCATCCCATTCGCTCGCGATGAGCACGGTCGAGCGCCAGCGGACACTTCAGCTGCAGGGGCACGTTTCCCAGCAAAGGGTAGACGAGGCAAACGCGCAGGCGAATACGTCGCTGGCGCGTATCGAAGCTGCCAAGGCGCAAGCCGACACGCTGCGTGTCCAGATTGATCTCGCGCGCATTACGGCACCCTTCGACGGCGTCGTGACGGCCCGCATGGTGGACGAAGGCGCAATTGCCGGGCCCGGCACCCCCATCCTCGAACTCGTCGAGGCCGGTCATCTGGAATCCAAAATTGGCCTGCCAGCCATCAGCGCCGCCCGCTTGATCCCCGGCGACACATACACACTACGTGCGGACACGGGCATTGTGGATGCCAAACTGCGCACCGTCACCGGCGTGATCGATGCTGACAGGCGCACCGTGACGGCCGTCTTTGATATTGAAAATCCCGGCGAACTTCCTGTCGGCGCTGTCGTACGCTTGTCCATGGAGCGCGAGATTGACGAGCCCGGCTTCTGGGTGCCAGTTAAAGCCATGTCCACCGGCTCACGCGGATTGTGGACAGTATTTGTTGCCGCGCCATCGGCAAGTGGTTGGCGCGCCGAGCCCCGCCCTGTCGAAATGGTTCATTCGGAAGGTGGCCGCGGATTTGTGCGCGGGCCGGTTCAGGAAGGCGACCGCGTGATCATTGACGGCCTGCAGCGGATTGCCCCCGGCATGCCGGTCATGCCGCGTGATGCGACAAGCGCCGACGCGCGGAACGAAGGCTGAGGGGGCGACCCGCCATGCGCACGCTGTTCTTCCGCCTTCCGCGCCTCGCGATCCTTACCATGATGGTCATCCTGGTGGGCGGCATCGGGGCGATTTCCTCGCTGGGCCGGCAGGAAGACCCGACGCTGATCGAACGCTACGGCTTCGTGCTCACGACATTGCCCGGCGCGGACGCAGAGCGCATGGAAGCGCTCGTCACGCAGCCCATCGAAGCAGCGCTGATGGAGCTGCCAGAGGTTAACGAGGTCAAATCGGTCTCGCGCCCCGGCGTTTCGCAAGTCTCCCTGGACATTCGGGAAGATCTCAGCGAAGCCGAAGTTGACGATGCCTGGACACTGATCCGGCAGAAGGTCGCATTTGCGGAATCAAAGTTTCCCGCAGGCACGAACACACCGGAAATTCATCGCCAGTATGTCGGCGCGGCGACCCTGGTGGTCGGGCTCGTCTGGGAGGGGGAGGGCGATCCACCGCTCGCCGTGATGGGCCGCATGGCGCGTGAACTTCAGGACCGTTTCCAGCGCCTGCCCGGAACGGAATTGACCGACCTTTATGGCGTGCCCGCTGAAGAAATTCGCATCGTTGTCGATCCCGATGCTCTTTCTGCTGCGGGACTCACTGTCCGTCAGGCGGCGTCGCTCATCGCCTCGGCAGACAGCAAGACCCCCGCCGGGCGCCTGCGCTCTGAAGGCGGCAATGTCGGCCTCGAAGTCGGCGGCGAGTTTGACAACATATCCCGCATCCGGTCTGTGCCTTTGCTGCAACGGCCAGATGGTTCTGAGGTGCGCGTCAGTGACGTGGCGACGGTTCAGAAGGGATTTGAGTATCCAACCGTCCGCATGGCGCTCGAAAACGGCAAGCGTACCATTTTTGTCGGTGCCTTCATCTCCGAAGACCAGCGCGTCGACAAATGGGCTGAAACTGCCCAGAAAGTCGTCCGTGATTTCGCTGAGAATGCGCCGCCCGGTCTGCGCATCGACACGGTTTTCGATCAGAGTAAATACACTAATGCGCGCCTGAACGGTCTCGCCAAGAACCTGTTGATGTCGGCCTGCATCGTGTTCATCGTGCTCTTCTTCACGATGGGCTGGCGCTCGGCACTCGTGGTCGGATCGGCCATTCCGCTCACGGTCGCCCTCGTCCTCATCCTGTTCAAGGTTTTCGGACATCCGCTGCACCAGATGTCAGTCACCGGCCTCGTCATTTCGCTAGGCCTTCTGATCGATAATGCGATCGTGGTGGTGGATGATTTCGACCAGATGCGCGCCCGCGGTTCGACGCGCATGGAGGCGATAGACAAGAGCCTGCGCCATCTCTTCGCCCCGCTGGCGGCTTCGACGCTGACCACGGCTCTGGCGTTTGCGCCGATTGCGCTTTTGCCGGGCGGCGCAGGCGAATTCATTGGCATGATCGGCCTGTCGGTTGTTTTCTCGATTACGGCATCGTTTGTCATCTCAGTGACCCTCATCCCAGCAATGGCCGGTTGGTTTGACCGTACGCGTGGCTGGGAAACGGGCATGGCCAAGCGGCCCCGCCGCTGGTGGCGCGACGGTGTCACGGTCGACTTCATTGCCGATGGCTACCGGGCAACCGTCGAAGCCGTCCTGCGCTTCCCGCCGTTGGGTATCGCCCTCAGCGTCGCTCCGGCCATTCTCGGGTTCTACCTGGTTGGGCAACTGCCTTCACAATTCTTTCCGCAGACGGAGCGGGATCAATTCCAGATCACCATGCAATTGCCTCCGGAAGCCAGTCTCTCCGACACCATCGCGTCGACCAAGTATGCCAGCGAACTCATGGAGGCGATGGAGGGCGTGAAGTCAGTCACCTGGGTCTTGGGTGAGCCGTCACCGCGCGTCTATTACAACATGATCAACAATACAGAAGGCGTCGAAGGCTTTGCCGCTGGCTGGGTCCAACTGGATGGTAACCAGCGCACGCACGAGATCGTCGCCAAGGTACAGGTCGAGATGCGTGACGCGTTTCCCGGCGCGCGTTTCCTGGCTCTGCCGTTTGAGCAGGGGCCACCTGCCGATGCGCCGATCGACTTCACCATCCTGGGCAATGACTTCGAAACGCTCGGTCGTCTCGGCGACGAAGCGCGCACCATTCTGGCGCAGACGCCTGGTGTTACCTACACTGTCGCGTCTCTCGAACTCGGTGCGCCAACTGTCAGCCTCAAGGCCGATGAATCCGCCTCGGCGCTTGCAGGGCAGCGCCTGACTCAATTGGCCTCAGCCATGAATGCCGAACTGGAAGGCGTGCGCGCTGGCTCGATTGTCGAAGGCACGGAAGAATTACCCGTCATCGTCATTGGTCCAGACAGCCGACGTGGCACATTGACGGATTTGCGGGCCATGACCGTTGGCGACGGTACGCCGCTCTCCGCGCTCGGAACCATGTCCCTCGACGCCAAAACGGCCGTCGTGTCGCGCCGTGACGGACAGCGCATGAACCAGATTCTCGCCTACCTTGATCCCTACACGTTGCCGGCACCGGTCTTCGCCGATTTCCAGGCGCGCCTCGAAGCCAGCGATTTCCAGCTGCCGCCCGGCTATGCCATCCGCATTGGCGGTGAAGCAGAGAATTCCGGCGAGGCCATCGGCAACCTTGCGGGTGTGGGCATTCCGCTCATTCTGGTGATGGCTGGCGCGATCATGCTGGTGTTCAATTCATTCCGCATGATGCTGCTGATCCTGACCACGGGCTTTCTCTCTCTTGGCCTCGCTTTCTTTGGGGTCTGGCTGTTCAATCTGCCCTTCGGGTTCAACGCCATTATCGGCGGCCTAGGCCTGCTCGGCATCGCGATCAACGGTTCGATCGTGGTTCTGTCACTTCTCAAGGCCAATCCGGCGGCCATGGCAGATGATGTCATCGCCCAGCGCGAAATCGTGATGGATGCGACACGGCATATTGTGGCCACCACACTCACAACAATGGGCGGCTTTATTCCGATCCTCCTGACGGGTGATTCCTTCTGGATGCCGCTTGCGGCCGGTATTTCCGGCGGCGTTGCGGGTTCAGCATTGCTGGCGCTCTATTTCACGCCTGCCGTGTTCAGGATCATGACGATGAAGCCTATTCGAAAGACGCTGGTTTACCTGTTTGGACGACGCCATATCCCGGCCGAGTAAGCTAATTGTGACGGCGCTGGAACTTGATACGCGGGCAAACTTTGCCCATGTGCCTAGGAAGTTATTTTTGACGGAGGCCTGAATGGTCGAAAACCCTGATATCGGTGCCCCGCCACCAGCATGGCACAGGCTGCGTTTTGAAGCCGCTGCAGCCGCGGCCGAAGAACCGACACTTGCCAGTTACGTCAACGCTGCGATCCTCGCGCATTCGTCGCTCTGCCAGGCGCTTTCCTATCATCTGGCCGAGAAGCTCGGCGGCCCCGTAATGGGCACGCTTCAGATCCGCCACATCCTGTCGACGGCTTACGATTCCGATCCCAGCCTGCTTGAAGCGGCCGAGGCGGACATGCAGGCCGTGCTTGAGCGCGATCCGGCCTGCCGTGGCATGCTGCAGCCATTCCTCTTCTTCAAAGGTTTCCTGGCGCTCCAGACGCACCGCATCGCGCATGTTCTGTGGAAGCAGGGCAGGGAATCGCTCGCGTTCCATTTTCAGGGCGTTGGGTCAGAGCTTTTCGGCGTCGACATCCATCCCGCCGCACGTATTGGAACGGGCGTCATGCTTGATCATGCGACCGGTATCACCATCGGTGAAACGGCCATTGTGGGCGATGGATGTTCGCTGCTTCACGGCGTGACGCTGGGCGGCACCGGCAAGGAAGTCGGCGACCGTCACCCCAAGATCGGTCGCGGTGTACTCCTGTCCGTCGGGGCGAAAGTCCTCGGCAACATTACGATTGGCGACGAAGCCAAGGTGGCCGCTGGCAGTGTCGTGCTCAAGGACGTTCCGGCCCATTGCACCGTCGCTGGCGTTCCGGCGAAGATTGTCGGCGAACCCCTCTGTTGCCAGCCTGCCAAGACAATGGATCAGCATATTCCGGACGAAATGGCCAAATAGGCGGCTGCATCCACCGCTTTCGAAACAGTGGGAACTGCGTCTAGTATCATCGCGCTGGGGTTATTGTCCTAACGCGAGAGGGACGCTCGCCATGATACGCTTACTTGTTCTGGCCGTTATCGGTCTTGGATTCACATTGTCATCCTACGCAAAAGCGCCGCCTGAGCCGCGCTATGCACTGGTGATCGGCAATTCCGCCTACACGCAGACCGGATGGGCGCTGGAAAATCCGGCCCGCGACGCCGCACTTCTGGCTGACTCGCTGGCGCGCGTCGGCTTTCAGGTCGATACGGTCATTGATGCCACCGAAGCCGAAATGGAAGAAGCGTTTGCCGCGCATGGCGCGCGGTTGAAGGCAGCCGGGCCGACCGCAGTTGGTCTGATCTATTATGCCGGTCACGGCGTTCAATCCCAGGGGTTGAACTATCTGGTACCGGTGGATTCGTCCGCCCGATCGGAACAGGATATCTGGCGCCAGGCGCCGCGTCTGGGTGATGCGCTGCGCTATGTCGAGGATGCCGGAAACAGCGTGAATTTCGTCATTCTTGATGCCTGCCGAAATAACCCTCTGCCAAGTTCCACACGCAGCGCAGGCGGCGGCCTTGCCGAAGTGAAGCCCGCTGCCGGACTGCTGATATCCTACTCAACCGCGCCGGGTTTCGTCGCCTATGATGGTGACGGCGGCAACAGCGCTTTTGCCTCGGCCCTCGCGGACACGCTGACAACGCAGAACCTGATCGCCGAGCAGGTGTTCAAACGGGTGGCTGACAGGGTCAGGACATCGACCAACGGCCTCCAGACACCATTCTATAATTCGGGCCTGACAGGCGCAGACTTCTGCTTCGCCGGATGCAATGGCGGGGTTGCTCCCGCTCCGGTCGCTGCCACCACGACCGGGCGTCTACCCCCCACTGACACCACACCACGCTCCACATCATCCACACCCGCTGTCACCCCCTCCACCGGCAGCATGACAGCCGTGTCCGACATCCTTCGCGAAGCCGCATTCACGGCCGCCGCCGTTGAATCAGGTCTCACCGAACGCACGTTCAGGGACTGTCTCGACTGCCCGGAAATGGTGGCGATTCCAGCAGGCAAATTCACGATGGGCTCGCCCGAAAGCGAAGACCAGCGCAAGGATGGCGAAGGGCCGCAATGGCAGGTTCAGGTCGGTGAATTCGCAGCATCTGCAACAGAAGTCACGTGGGCCAGCATCACCGCTTGCCGCGATGCGGGCGGCTGCGCCGACATCAAGGCTGATGACGAAACCCGCTCCGATCAATGGCTCCAGCCGACATTTCCCGTCGTGAATATCACCTGGCCTGAAGCCCAGTCCTACATCACCTGGCTAAACACACAGGTCAAAGGCGAGCCCTACCGCCTCCTGTCCGAAGCCGAATGGGAATACGCCGCCCGCGCTGGCACCACCACAGCATTCTATACAGGAGACGCCCTTCCGGCAGATGCGGCCAACTTCAACGCCACGCGCGAATATAACGGCAGCAAACGCGGTGGATGGCCGCGCACGATGATGCCCGCCAAAACCTATGCGCCCAATCCATTCGGCCTGTATGAAATGCATGGCAATGCCGCCGAATGGGTCGCCGATTGCTGGTCGTCGAACTATCTCGGTCGCGCTGGCAGTGCCGCGATCCTCGAAAAGCGCAATTGCCGCACCCGCGCCGTGCGCGGCGGCAGTTGGGAAAAGATTCCCTCCTATGTCCGCTCAGCCTACCGGGATGCCTATCCCGACACGGGCCGCGACGACGCAATCGGATTTCGTATCGCAAGGGACCGGAACTGACAGGCGCTTTGTGGTCGCTTCCACAGTCGTTTGCAGGGGCGGCTGTTGCACTGCAAAAGAAAAAGACTAGGTTGCGCCGCTGAATTGCTAAGGAGAATGCGTCATGGAACGTGAAGAAACACTGCGTCTCGAGGCGTATTTGAAAGAAAAGCTGCACCCGGGCCTGCGCCTGCTGGCGCGCGACAAGACTGACGATTCCGTCGAGGTTTATCTTGGCGCCGAGTTCATCGCGCTGGTCTACAAGGACGTCGACGAAGGCGAGACATCCTACCAGTTCCAGATGACGGTCCTGTCGGAAGACCTTGCAGGCAGCTGATCGCTGACACCACCTAGAATAAAGAGCCCTGGCCTCCCTTGGCCGGGGCTTTTTTCGTTTTGGGAGCGGGCGGTGTCGACGGGGCGGGGCCATCCAGTGGGGCGGCAATGACATCCCCATCTGAAAAGCTGACACGCAGCGTCGCAGATGTTTCGGCAACCGCGGACGACCGGATCAGCTTGCCATCCTGACCGCGCACGATGGCGTACCCCCGGCTAAGCGTCGCGTGGTATGAAAGTGTTTCGAGCAGCTTGCCCTGCGAAACCAGCGAAACCTTCCGTCGCTCGATCAGCCGCATCAGGGCAGGGCGGGCCCGAATGGCTGTCTCTCTCAGGCTTTGGCGTGACCTGCGAATATCAGCCTTGAGTCCAGCTGGACTGATTTGCGCGGCAGCAAGCCGGGACCGGCTACGCTCGATCAATGCGCGCGTCGCACGGGGCAGGTTCGCGGCCGCATAATCGAGCCGCTGGCGTTTCGACTGCAGCAATGTTTCCGGCCGGGGCATACGTGCTGCGCGCAGCGCGTCACGCGACCGCGCCGTTCGGCGGGCAAGGGCCCGCTTCAGGCGCCCGGCATTCTCTTCGATGTTCAACAATAGTTCGCTACGCACCGGCACGGCAATTTCTGCCGCTCCGGTTGGGGTCGGCGCGCGCGCATCCGATACATAGTCGATCAGCGTCGTATCGGTTTCGTGTCCGACGGCCGAAATCAGTGGAATCTCGCTTTCGAATGCGGCGCGGACAACGATCTCCTCGTTGAACGGCCACAGGTCCTCGATGGACCCACCACCCCGCGCCACGATCAGCACGTCAGGCCGGTCTGCGCCCGTCATGGCGTTGAACCCTTTGATGCCAGCGGTCACCTGCGCCGCTGCTGCGTCCCCCTGCACCAGTGCTGGCCACACGATCACGCGGACCGGAAAACGGTCCTGGATGCGATGAAGGATGTCACGGATCACTGCGCCAGTCGGGCTGGTGATAACGCCGATGGTGCGGGGCAGGTAGGGAAGTTTCTTCTTGTGGCTCGCGTCGAACAGCCCCTCAGCGGCCAGCTTCTTCTTGCGCTCTTCCAGCAGCTGCATCAGCGCGCCAGCGCCGGCAGGACGCATTGAGCTTGCGATTAACTGGTAGTTTGACCGGCCTTCGTAAATCGACAGGCGACCGGTCGCGATCACTTCAAGTCCTTCCTCTGGCCTGAAGGGCAGCTTGTCGACCTGGCCCTTCCACATGATCGTGTTCAGGACTGCCTTCTCATCCTTGATGTCGGCATACATGTGCCCTGACCGGGCAATGGTCACCCGGCCAAGTTCGCCGCGCACGACGACATGGTCAAAATTGGATTCAATTGTCCGCTTCAGGCTCGCAGCGAGCTCGGATACGGAAACGGCATGGTCATTGGACACTGGCGAGTCGGGCATCCAGCCTTTATAGCGACTGGGAAGCAGCAGGCGAGGGGCCAAATCCCATGAACATCCTCCTCATAGGCTCCGGCGGGCGTGAACATGCGCTGGCATGGAAGATCGACCAGTCGCCCCTTGTCGACGTCGTCCACTCGACACCCGGCAATCCCGGCATGGATGTTATCGGGCCGTGTTTCGACGTGGCCGCTGACGATATCGATAATCTCGTGAAGCTGACGCTGCAGGTTGAGCCGGATCTTGTTGTCATCGGCCCGGAAGCGCCACTCGCGCTCGGTCTCGCCGACATCCTGCGGGCTCGGGGGTTTGACGTGTTCGGTCCAGGCCGCCTCGCGGCGCAGCTGGAATCGTCCAAAGCCTTCTCCAAGGGTCGGATGAAAGCCTATGGCGTTCCGACAGCCGCGTATGGTGAGTTCACAACGCCGGGTCTGGCGAAGGCCTTCCTGCGCACGATGGACGCACCTTTCGTGCTGAAGGCCGACGGGCTGGCTGCAGGCAAGGGCGTGGTGATCGCCGAGAGTCTTGAACAGGCAGACGCCGAAGTTGATGACATGCTGTCCGGCAAGTTTGGTGATGCGTCAGCCACGCTGATCATCGAGGAATTCATGCATGGTGAGGAAGCCAGCATTTTCGTCATCACTGACGGGCATGGCGCCGTTTACCTGCCCGCTGCGCAGGACCACAAACGCGTCGGTGACGGCGATACCGGCCCGAACACAGGCGGCATGGGCGCCTACGCTCCTGCGCCGGTTGTGACGCAGGCTGTCATGGATCGCATCAAGTCCGAGATCGTTCAGCCGATGCTCAAAGGCATGGCAGCAGACGGCATGCCCTATCAGGGCGTGCTTTATGTCGGTGTGATGGTGACCGAGGATGGGCCAAGGGTTGTCGAATTCAACGCCCGTTTCGGCGATCCGGAATGCCAGGTGCTGATGAAAGGCCTCGCAGGCGACATCGTCCCGGCCATTCTTGGTGCTGCAACCGGCGGACTCGACGGCAATGAAGAAGCCTTCGAATCCCTGCTCGAACTGGAACGCTTTGATCCGACAGCCTCCGTCGTCCTGGCATCGAATGGCTATCCCGGCAGCTATGCCAAGGGCTCGGTGATCAATGGCTTGAGCGAAGCCAACAATCTGCCGGGCGTGACCGTTTTCCACGCGGGCACGGATCGGGATTCCGAAGGGGCGATTGTCGCGATGGGCGGGCGGGTGCTGAATGTCACTGCATCCGGCTCAGACCTCGAAGAGGCCGTCACGCGCGCCTATGCTGGCGTTGACCGCATTGATTGGCCGGAAGGTTTTTGTCGGCGTGACATTGGATGGCGCGCTTTGCGGCGTGACTAGCGGCTCACGTAAATAAGCGTTCCTTCGGGCACGCTGGCCACGAAGTCGTCAAAGTCGCCTTTTGCGAACGCTATACAGCCGTTCGACCGTCCCAGTTTGCCATGCTGGGCCAGGAATTCCGGTTCAGCATATTTGGCCGCGTGAACGACGATAGCGCGTGCACGTGATGACTTGTTGGTTTCGTCCAGTCCGTCCAGGCGCAGGCTGAGTCCATGCTTGCCATAATAGGGTTCGGCCGTGCGGAAGGCACCTTGAGGGCTCGCATTGGAACCTGATTTGTCGGAAAAATTGTCCAGAAAGCCGTCATGATCGGCGTCAGAGCCGCTGCCATGCGTCGTGCGATAGGACGTGATGTCGCCACTTTGCAGATCCAAGACAAACAGGCGTTCGTCTTTCGAATGGCGCGAATAATCGACAATCACGATATGGCCCGTGTCTTTGGTCTCACTGGCATGTGCCGCCTGTGACGCCAAGGCCTGGCTGAGCAGTTCCGGACGAATGGAGGTGTTGGGATTCAAATTCTTGGCATTGGCGGGTAACGCCGCCAGCAGGAGCAGGGAAGTTATCGCCGCTAATCGTTTCATGCGTGAAACATGACGTGAAATTATGGCGACCTTACGGCAGGCCTTGGCAGAGGACAGGTGACCGTTATTGTGATTGCCAGCAAACCTTAGAAGCGAGAGCGACCCCATGGCAGAGACAGAAACTGCACAGGACCTGTTTAGCGGAACAAAATCCGTTGCTGAATCACACAAGTTCGACGAGGCCAAACTGGCCGCTTGGATGCAAGAAAATGTCGAAGGCTATGAGGGCCCGTTGGAGGTGCGTCAGTTCAAGGGGGGGCAGTCCAATCCGACGTACCAGCTGGTCACGCCAAAGAAGAAATACGTGATGCGCCGCAAGCCACCCGGCAATCTCCTGCCCAGCGCGCATGCGGTGGACCGCGAATTCCGTGTCATCAACGCTCTTTATCCGCTCGGTTATCCTGTCGCGCGTCCGTATGGGCTCTGCATGGACGAGGATGTCGTCGGTACGATCTTCTATGTCATGGACATGGTTGAAGGCCGCATTCTCTGGGACGGCACGCTTCCTGACTATGAACCTGCCATGCGCCACAAGATCTATGAAGCCAAATTGAAGACCTTTGCCGATCTTCACAATGTCGATTGGAAGAAAGCGGGCCTTGAAGGCTTCGGCAAGGAAGGCGACTATGTCGCTCGCCAGGTCCACCGTTGGACAAAGCAATACAAGGCCTCAGAAACGATCCACATTCCCGAAATGGAACAGCTGATCGAGTGGCTTCCGAAGAATATTCCAGCGGGCGACAGAACGACAATCGTTCATGGTGATTACCGCCTCGACAATATGGTGCTGCACCCGACCGAGCCGAAAGTGATTGCGGTACTCGACTGGGAACTCTCCACGTTGGGTGATCCGCTCGCCGACTTCTCCTACCATCTGATGAACTGGGTCATGCCACCCGGTGATAGTACCCGCGGTTCCCTGTCGGCCATTCCGGACCTCAAGGCATGGGGCATCCCGACAATGGATGAGTATGTTGGCATGTATTGCGCCCATACGGGTCGTGATGGCCTGCCGGAACTTGACTATTACTTCGCTTACAATGCCTTCCGTCTGGCTGGCATTCTACAGGGTATCGTCGGGCGTGTGCGCGACGGTACGGCAAACAGTGCAAATGCCGAGGCCAATGCCGAGCGTGTGCGGCCACTCGCAGAGTTTGCGGCCAAGTATGCGCGCTTGGCCGGCATGGAAGGGTAATCCTTCCAGCCATTTCGGGTGAGGACTAGGCGAATGGGACTTGTGCGGCGCTTGGGTATTGGTCTCGCAGCCTTCGTCGTTGCGGCGGGGATTGGCTGGATCGGGATCGGGCCCGACTGGCGCGCATTTCTCAGTCACCAGCCCTATGGCAGGGATGTCCTGTTCTGGAACCTGGACCAGCGCGACGCGGGCTTCCGCATGCTGGACCGGGTGCCATTCATCATTAAATCCAGCGTGGTTGAAGCGGGAGAAGTCGTTCATCCTCTGCCGGAAGGCGATCCGCTCGTCCTGGATATGGACGTTGACATCTATCTTTCCGAAAATCGCACTTCTGGATTGGTGATCGTCCAGGATGGCAAAGTGCGACTGGAACGCTACAGTCTGGACTTCAAGGCGGACGGACGGTGGACCAGCTTTTCGGTCGCCAAGTCGTTGACATCCACGCTGGTCGGTGCGGCCATTGCAGACGGCGCGATTGCCAGCATAGATGATCCGCTCACGACCTATATCGAGGAATTGCGCGGGTCGGCTTATGAAGACGTCACCGTCGCGCAATTGCTGACGATGACATCGGGCGTCGCGTGGAACGAGGATTATGATGATCCGAATTCGGATGTAGCGAAGTTCGACACGATGACAGTTGAACCCGGCCAAAGCGCGATTGCGACCTATATGGCGTCGCTGGGCCGCGCGCATCCGGCAGGAAATGTCTGGAACTATTCAACCGGCGAAACAAATCTGATCGGGGTTCTCGTCAGTCGTGCGACCGGAAAGCCGCTGGCTGACTACCTGTCGGAAAAGGTCTGGCGACCGTATGGCATGCAACAGGACGCCACCTGGCTGCTCGGCACGGACGGACATGAGATCAGCGGCTGCTGCATACAGGCGTCGGTGCGCGATTTTGCCCGCTTTGGCCAATTCATCCTCGATGGTGGCGTGGCGGACGGTGTTTCTGTCTTGCCGGCCGGGTGGCTTGAAAGTGCCACTCGCAAACAGGTTGGCTATGGCGTGCCGGGTGAAGGTTACGGGTATCAATGGTGGATTTGGGATGACGGCTCGTTCCAGGCCGACGGGATTTTCGGGCAAGGCATCTTCATTGACCCGGCGCGTAATCTCGTGATCGCATCGAACAGCAGCTGGACTTCCGCGCTGGGCGACCGCGACGGCGAGTTCGAGGCGCGCAAAGCCTTTTATCTGGCCGTGCAGCGCGCCATCGATTCAAGCGCGCAATAGAGTCAAACGTCGCCTCGTTCTCGGGGTGACGCAAAGACATCAAGGTGGCACAGTCCGCCCAGAATGGGAGAAGACATGACCGATATCCTCAAAGGCCCTCTCCGCGCGCCTGCCCAGATGCTGCAGGAGCAGTCTTATGGCGGTCACAAGTCACTGCACGATGATGCGGAGGCTGAACGTCTCGGCATCAAGGCAGGCCCGATTGAGGGCCCGACGCATTTCCAGCAATTCGTGCCGATGCTTTACGATATATGGGGCAAGGACTGGTTCGAGCGCGGCTGTCTCTCCACTCACTTCCTGAATATGGTGTTCGAAGGTGAAAAGGTTCGTGCCTTTGTCGAGCGCCCGGCGCCCGGTGCAACCCGCGCCAAATGCTGGGCCGAAAAGGAAGATGGCACACCCGTGCTGGAGGCCAGCGCCACGCTCGGACCGGACCATGGAGAGACCTTGCTTGAGGCTCGCATGGCGAAGCTGCGCCCGGCTGACGACCTCGTCATCCTCGCCGATATGAAAGTCGGACTGAAAACATCGAAGGATGAACCGGTCCGCATGGGCGCCGACCAGAACATGGGCAATCTCTACCCGTTCAGCCTGAACCAGAAACTCGCTGTCATCACCGAGCCAAGCGACTGGTACAGTGATGCAAAGGCATCCCCATGGGGGCGCCCGATCATCCCGCTCGAAATGGTCAGCGTCCTTGCCAATTATACGGGCGGCATGGCCAACTGGCCGGTAAAGCATCCTTCCATCGGCTTGTTTGCTGATCTGGAAATGCGCATGATCGACGGACCGCTCTTTGTCGACGAAGACTATATCCTGCGCCGGGAAGTCGTTGCTCTGTCGGCCAGCCGCCGAGCCGAGAATTACTGGATCCGCACACGCATCTTCGATTCCACGGGCACCAGGCAGGTGGCGGAAACCTTGCTCAATCACGGTGTCCTCAAAGCCAGCTACCCGCATTATCCAGCCGACAAGCTGCCGGCCTGATCCCGAACTCACACCAAGGAAGAACACCTCATGAAAGGTCTCCTTTATCGCGGTGCGCGCGACATCGTCTTTGATGACGCCCCGGAACCGAAGCCGGAAGACACGCGCAGCGCGATCGTGAAAATCACGGCCTGCGGAATTTGCGGTTCCGACCTTCACATCTATCAAGGGCACGGATTTTCTGAGACCAACGGCTATTGCGTCGGCCATGAAGCGGTGGGTGAAGTCATCGAAACCGGCAGCGCCGTATCCCGCTTCAAATCGGGTGATCGGGTGATGATCTCGGCGGCCGTCGGTTGCGGCGCCTGCCGGTCCTGTATGGCGGGAAATGTTACCCAGTGTGAGACCATGGGCGGGCGATGCTACGGACTCGGTCCCAAGCTCCAGGGCGTTCAGGCTGAATACACGATGGTGCCCGTCGCCGATTTTGGCCTCGCGAAAATTCCGGATGGTGTCACCGAAGACCAGGCCGTCCTGCTAACAGACAATCTGCCCACCGCTTGGTTCGGCCTCAAGAATGCGGACATAAATCCCGGCAGCACTGTCGCGGTCGTGGGCTGCGGTCCAATTGGACTCATGGCGGTTGAAGGCGCGTTCCTGATGGGGGCGGCGCGTGTGTTCGCTGTAGACCTCGTGCCAGAGCGTCGCCAGCTTGCCGAAAAGATTGGCGCTGCTGCATTCGATGCATCCGAGGCGCGCGACCAGATCGCCGAACTCACGTCAGGCCATATGTGCGACAGCGTGGTCGAATGCGTTGGCGCGGATGCTGCCATTCACCTGTCGATGAAACTTGCGCGCAATGCGGGCACCGTGTCCTGCATTGGCGTCAACCAGACCATGGACTTCAAGTTCCCGATGGCGCTCGCCTTCATCAAGGGCCTTACGTTTCGGACCGGAACCTGCTCGGTGCCCGCCCACTGGCCGGAACTGATCCCGCTTGTTCAGGCTGGCAAGCTGCGCCCCGAGCGCACCATCACCCACCACATGCCCCTGTCCGAAGGGGCCGAAGCCTATCGAATATTCGACGCCCGTGAAAACGGCGCGATGAAAATGATCCTGACGCCGTGAGAAAGGCCAACCTAATGAAGAATACGGTTTTGAAATCCTTCGCCATCTCTACCGCTTGTGTCGTGGCGGCAGGTGCTGCGAGTGCGCAGGGTGCAGTCGTGCATGCAGGTCACGTCCTCGCTATCCCAGGTGAAGGCTATCTCACGAAGCAGACCATCACGGTCAAGGACGGGCGGATCGTATCGGTCGTGCCGGGCTATAAGTCCGGCGCCAAAGGCGTGACGGTCATCGACCTCAAGAACGCCTATGTCGTTCCCGGTCTCATTGACAGCCATGTCCACATCACCAGCGAGAATGGCCCGGAAGGCCGCCTCAAGGAGTTTACAGATTCCTCCGTCGACACGGCGTTTGATGGCGCGGCCTTCGCCAAGGTCACCCTTGAAGCGGGTTTCACGACGGTTCAGGACGTCGGCGGATCTAACGATTCCGTGTTTGGCCTCCGGGATGCCATTGCCCGCGGGGCCGTCGCTGGTCCGCGCATGCGTGCTGCTGGTCAGGCAATCTCCATCACCGGCGGCCATGGGGACGTGAACGGCTATTCTTCGCCAGTCATGAAACTGTTCACCGGCACCAATATCTGCAACGGCGCTGACGACTGTCGCCGCGCCGTGCGCCAGCAGGTCAAGGAAGGTGCTGACGTCATCAAGATTACTGCGACAGGCGGAGTGCTGTCGAACACATCTGCTGGCCTCGAACAGCAATTCACCAATGATGAACTCGCCGCCATCGTCGAAGCCGCTCACGCCATGGGGCGCCAGGTGACCGGGCATGCCCACGGCAAGGCCGGTATTGACGCCGCCTTGCGGGCGGGTATCGATTCCATCGAGCACGGCACTTATCTCGACGACGAGACGATTGCCCTGTTCAAGGAGCATGACGCCACCCTCGTGCCGACTGTGCTCGCCGGCGTCACTGTCACCGGCTGGACCAACGAGCCTTGGCTGCCGGAAGCGTCGCGCGAGAAAGCCGCCATTGTCGGCCCGCTCATGCTCGACATGTTGCGCCGGGCACATGAGGGCGGCGTGAACGTTGCGTTTGGGACTGACACAGGCGTTTCGCGCCATGGGCAGAACGCCAAGGAGTTCGCACTGATGGTCGAGGCTGGTTTCACACCGGAAGACGCAATCCGCTCCGCCACAGTGATCGCGTCCAAACATCTCGAAATGAATTCCGATATCGGAACGCTGGAAGCCGGGAAATATGCAGACCTTATTGCGATGACGGCAGACCCGCTCAAAAAAATCACGGAGCTGGAGTCCGTTGATTTCGTCATGAAGGGCGGCGTGGTTCACAAGGGCCTGAAATAGCGCCTACCCGGCATTTCTGGCCCGAAATGTGCAATGCCTTCGCCTAATCCGCGAAGCATTTTGACATTGCGCGGCAAAGGAATGAAAGTTGGGCATGCAAAATTTCCAAGCCTCAGCACCTCGGATCGTCGTCAGGACAGGATCAGTTATGGCTAATCTTGACCGCAATCTGGGCCGGATTGTCGCGTCCTTCGCCTTGATAGGCCTTGCGGCCTGCGCGGGCGAAAAGACTGCCGAGATGGTGACGCCTGCCGCTGGCGATGACGCCCAATGCGTTACCATCGCCGAAGGTCTCTATGTGTTCGAAAATGGCAAATTCACCGCCACTGCGGCGCCCCAGCCGCAAGTCGTGGAGCGTGTGACGCGCGTGTCGACCGGCTGGGCAGGTGAGATCGAAACGGCTCTTACCGCTGCTGGTTATCCATGGATGGGCATTGTGGCACGTGAAAACGTGGCAACTCTCACCGGTTTGGCACCGGATGCTGATGCAAAACGGCGGGCGCTCGAAATCGGTACCTCCGCCCTGGAAACCGACCCGGTTGCTTCAGCGGATATTACGCTCATCGTTGATGGCATTGGCATCGAAAGTGGTGAGCGCGGCGCAGGCGAAAGTCTTGCGGCGCTGGCTCAGGGCGGCATTTCTGAAGCGTCCTGTCAGCAGGCTTTGAACCAGACCATGGAAGGGCAGAAGATTCTCTTCCCTACAAATCGCAGCGACATCTCGCCTGTCAGCACCGGCCTGCTTGATGCGGTCGCCGGCATTTCCATGCTGTGTGACGACTACGCTGTCGAAATCGGCTCGCACACCGATTCCCGCGGGTCAGATGAATACAATCAGGTTTTGTCGCAGAAACGTGCCGATTCCATCCGCCAATACCTGCTGGAAAAAGGTGTCGCGATCGACCAGCTGACAGCCATCGGATTCGGCGAAAGCATGCCGCTGGACAAGGCTGATACGCCGGATTCCCGTGATCGCAACGTGCGGACAGAATTCAGGATTTCCCGCCGCCCCTGATAGGCATCAGAAGGTCAGGATGCGTCCCGTTGCAGGGCTGACCTTGCCTTCCAGCGTGTCGTGCCAGGCCGCATCAATGGCGTCCATTCCCGCATCTTCCTGCGGCGTCACGAATGCTGACGACGCGCGGTAGAATGCCATCAGCGATTTGCCCAGCTTCTGGTTCAGCACGTCGGCGCCAACATCCTTTGCCCGTTGCGCCGCATATGTCGGCACGAAAAAGAACTCTGGCTGTGGGTCGGGCAGGCTGATCGGCGCACGATTACCCTCCCAGTCCGTCACGCCGATGACCAGGCTACGCACCAGCCGGTCTTTCAGCGCATTGTGCACATCTGCCGTCAGGGCTGGGCGACCCAGAAAATCGACAAAGGCGGTCAGCCCGCGTGCGTGCATGCTGTCGACCTGATCATAGGTCTGCGTCCGGGCATACAGCCCTGTGCTTTCTACATACTTCACATTGCCGGGCGATGTCAGCGCCACGGCTTCGACCACGCCGCGCGTTTTCAGGCAGTGCGCCAGCGCCATCGCCGTCTTGGACGAAGCGCTGGAGATCACCACCGTCTCCGGCACAGGATCGCCCGTCTCCATGAGGCAGTCATCAATCATCCAGCCTGTTGTGAACAAGGGGCGGAACAGCATCTGCTGCGCCTCGAACGCCGGGTCATAGGTCGGGTCGGCTGCGGTCAGCACATAGGTGTTGTAGATCGGCGCAAGGCCCTGACGGTGCTCGGCCCCGTCAAGGAAGCTTTCCTTGCTGATACGGGCAGGTTTTACATCAAACGTGTTTGAAATCGGCAGGTAGCCATACACCCTGCTGCCAACGTCCACACCGGCTGTCCTGGACTCAATCACCGTTGCGAAACCCCAGACGGGTACACGGCCAAATTCAGGTGAACCAGCCGGGAAAAATTTCCAGTATTCCATCGCTTCGCCGAACGTGGCGTAGGTCACATTGTTCGCGGTCAGCGCGAAGGCATCAACGCGCAACCGCGCCATACCATCGGCAAGGCCAGTCACAGGTGCATCGGCCCAGTGGCAATCGCGAAGGTCATCGCGCTTGATCAGATAGTCCATTGTCTACGTCCCCTTAGTCTTTGCGCATGAAAGCGCCGATTCGCGCCTGCATGTCAGGTCCGACACCTTCATTCTTGAGGATTTCCCATTGAAGGCCTGAATCCATGTCGCGCGCATCGGTGGCTTCAAGCAACCGCTTATTGGCCGAATGGGAGAAAGGAGAGTTCGCCAGGATTTGGCGTGCCAGCGCGTCGATGGCCGTGTCGAACTCATCGAGGGGTACAACCTGTTCGGCCAGTCCGATCCGCAGGGCCTCGGCCGCATTGATCATCTCGGCTGTAAACATCAGGCGCTTGGCGGTGGCCACTCCAACCCGCCGTGGCAGGCGCTGGCTCATTCCCCAGATTGGCGTCAACGCCCATTTCGCGTGGGTGTCGCCAAACTTCGCCGTATCGGCTGCGATGATGAAATCTGCCGCCAGCGCCACTTCCAGCGCGCCTGTATAGCAATGCCCGTGAACTGCTGCGATGACTGGCTGCGGCAGGGTTTCCACCATGCGCAGCGTTTCGGAATGCCATCCCGGGGAAGGCACTTTCTCGCCCTCTGCAATGTCACCAAGATCATGCCCGGCCGAGAAACAACGCCCTGCACCGCGCAGAACCACGCAGCCTATCGTCTCGTCCTTTTTCAGGTCGATCGCATGCGCGCGCAATTCGCGAAACATGCCGACGGTCAACGAGTTCAGTTTGTCCGGCCGGTTCAGCGTCAGCAGCGCCAGGCCATCCTTGTCTTCTCGTGTGACAAGCGCGCTCATGCGGGCTTACCCATATCCACCATCAGTTTCGAAATCGCGTGGACAAAGTTGTTGGGCGCAATTTCCTGCTCGCCTGTCCAGGCAATGTCCGGGAAGCGGCTGAGTATCTGGCGATAGGCCGCATCCAGCTGCATGTTCGCTACGCGCTGGCCGAGGCACACGTGAGGCCCGTGCCCGAAGGACAAATGCTCCTTCGCGTTAACGCGGGTAATGTCATACGTGTCCGGATTATCAAACTTCGCCGGGTCGCGATTGGCGGCGGCATAATACATCACCAGTTTCTCGCCTTCGCCAATGCCCTGTCCGCCAAGCTCCGTTTCTTTCGTCGCGGTCCGGCGCATATAGGTCACCGGGCTCACCATGCGGATCGACTCGTGCACGAAATTCGGGAACAGGCTGTCATCGCCTTGCAGCTTTGCCTTCTGGTCGGGGTTATCGGTCAGCAGCTTCATCGTGCCGGTCAGCGAGTTTCGGGTCGTGTCGTTGCCTGCGAACACGATCAACAGCCACGAACCGTCCAGGAATTCTGGTGACAGCGGCTTGCCGTCAATCTCGACATTCGCGATCGCGCTCAACAGGTCGGGCTGCGGGTTCTTGCGGCGCGCGTCCAGAAGGTGCCGGCCATATTCAAACATTGCCTGGATCTCGTTCAGGAAGGCTGTCATTTGCTCCATGCTGACATTGCCAAGGCCTTCCTGCTGCGCCTGGTATTGTGACGTCTCGAGGAAGTGCATCCAGTGAACCAGCTTCGGCCGGTCAGCCGCAGGCACACCGAGGATTTCGCACAGCGTGAACAGTGGCAACTCAGCTGAGAACAACTCGACCATGTCGACGACCTGACCCTGCTTCACCATATTGTCGAGCAGCACGTCGACATAGGCCGAAACGCGCTTGCGCAGCTCGGCCACAAAGTCGGCGCGGAAATAGGCCATGTGCTCCATGCGCAGTGGCGTATGGTAGGGCCGGTCGAGATTGATCAAAGAATTCAGGGAGGATGAGTGCAGCAATGGATGGCGCGGTGTGCCCTCCATGCCGTAATTCATCAGTATTCCGCCTTTTTGGGAAGAATAGGTTTCTGGGTCCAACTCGATCTTCTTGACCAGCTCGTAGGATGTCACGGCCCAGAATCCTGCGCCATATTCCTCCGGGTGCCACATCACCGGCGCCTTCTCGCGCATCGTCGCAAATGCGTCGAATGTGTAGCCGCCATTATCGGAAAAGACAGTCGGCGATGTCAGGTCGACAGGAGGGGCAAGATCAAACACTGGCTTGTGCTTGGGCGTGGAAGGCGCGCGCTCGACCTGGTAGGTCTCGGTGACGTTCTGGAATCCCATGGCGTTCTCCTAAAATTTGTAGCGCACGGGAATGGACTTTGGTCCGCCCACGAAATTCGCTTTGATGAAGGTCGGGTCGCCGGCCAGCTCGAAAGATTTGATGCGGCTGAACAATTCCTCGTAAATGACCTGCATTTCGAGGCGCGCCAGGTGCATGCCCAGGCACATGTGGCCGCCATGGCCAAATGAGATCAGCTTGTTCGGGCTGCGATCAACCTTGAACTTGAACGGGTCCTCGAACACGTCCTCGTCACGGTTGCCTGACGGATAGCACAGCAGCAGGCTCTCGCCTTGCTTCACGGTTTTGCCACGCATCTCATAGTTGGCTTGCGCCGTGCGCATGAAGTGCTTCACCGGCGTGGTCCAGCGGATGGCTTCGTCGACAGCAGTTCGCGCCATGCCTTTCGGATCATCCATCATCTTCTTCAGTTGAGCAGGGTCCTGCAGCATGGCCAGAACGCCGCCTCCGGTCGAAGCGCTGGTCGTATCATGGCCGGCCGCAGCCGTGATGATGTAATAGCTCATCGCTTCCAGCTGGCCGATCGGCTCGCCGTCTACCATGCCGTTGGCGATCACGGTCGACACGTCATCGCGTGGATTGGCGCGGCGATCTGCGGTGATCGCCGTGAAGTACATGAAGAACTCGGCCAGCGTTTCCTGAATCGAGGCCAGTCCCGATTCCACATCGCCGTCTTCCAGCGTGCGTTTCTTGCGATTGAGATCTTCGTCCTGCGCGCCGAAAATCTCCTGCGTCAGTTTCAGCATCATCGGCTCGTCGGATTCCGGTACGCCAAGAATTTGCATGATGACACGCAGCGGATAGTGCAGGGCGATATCGTTCTGGAAATCGCATTCGCCGCCTAGGTCTTCCATCCTGTCAACAAACTGCTTGGCAATCGCGCGCACCCCGTCCTCGCGTTTCTTCACGTTCTGCGGCATGAACCATTCCTGGGTCAGGTGGCGCAGCTTGAAGTGTAGCGGATCGTCCAACTGGACGAGGGTCTTCAGCAAATGCGGCTGGCCAAACTGGGCATAAACGCCCTCTTCCGCCTGCTTGTAGGACAGCATTTCCCGCTCACCATTCGTGAACAACTTGTTCTGGCGGCTGACTTCCATGATATCGGCATGCTTGGTCACTGCCCAGAACGGCCGGAAATCGCTCGGTTCGCACCAGGCCAGCGGGTCTTCGGCGCGCAGCTTTGAAAACGCGGCGTCCAATACCGGCTGGTTCGCATAGACCGACGGATCAACAATCTGGTTGCACGTCTCGGCCGCCGCCGTGCTCATTTTCCGGCCCGGATCCATTTTGGTCTCGGGTGGGGTGGCAAGCGCGGTATCGGCCATGTTGGTCTCCGTTGCTATTTTTTGGGTCTGCGTTTCCGGTCGACAAGTCTAGTGGAACCGGGCCGCGTGCCAAGGCGTGACTTGGCGGCAGGTGCTGCCCGTTTCGGGGCCTCTCCCAGCGGCTTGTTGGCGTCGGAAATCATGTGGCCGACGGTTTCCAGCATCAGTTCGGCCGGAACTTCCTCCACCGCGCCGGGGCGCAGTTCACCCAGTTCGAACGGACCGTAATTGATACGGATCAGGCGATTGACCATCAGGTTCACAGCTTCCAGCGCGCGGCGTACTTCGCGTTTCTTGCCTTCGGTCAGCGTGACGGTCAGCCAGGAATTGGCCCCGTTTTCGCGGTCGAACACAGCCGTGATCGGCGCATAATCCACGCCGTCTACCGTCATGCCTGCAGCCAGGTCGGCGATCTTGAAGTCCGTCACTGTGCCCTGTGCGCGCACGCGATAGGTCCGCTCCAGCGCGTTTTTCGGCAATTCCAGCGCCCGCGCCAGCTCACCGTCATTGGTCAGCAGCAGCAGGCCTTCTGTCGTCAGGTCAAGGCGTCCGACAGTGACGACACGGGGCAGGGATTTCGGAAACTCGTCAAAGATCGTCCGGCGGCCTTCCGGATCCAGGTTCGTGCTGATCAGGCCGGATGGTTTGTGATAACGCCACAGGCGCGTCGGCTCCGGCGCACTGACGACCTTGCGGCCCACCTTGATCGTTTCACGTCCGGTCACTTTGAATGCGGGCGATGTCAGCTTCACGCCGTTCACGATCACGTCGCCGGCTTCGATCATGCGCTCGACTTCGCGCCGTGAGGCGACACCTGCGCGCGCGAGATATTTCGCGATGCGCTCGCCTTCGCTCCAGTCCGGCTCCGCGAGGGTTCTCGGGCTTGGTGCGGGCTTTTTCCGCGCTTGGTCCGGGCTGTTTTTCACCGCACCCGTGCGGGTTTTCTGGGGGCGCGAACCAGGTTTGTCCTGGCGCGTGCGGCCCGTCTCTCGACGCTCCGTCATATCAATATCTTTCGTTTTGGCCCTGTGGGCATCCTACAGGAATTGCAGGAGAGGGGCCGCAATAGCAAGTCCGACGAGAAATTCCATCGGAATCCACACCGGGATCATTCCCTTCGTCCGGTTTTTGCTGCCGTCGAGCAACAGGGACACCGTCCGTCCGAATGCCGCACCGACCCATGCAGCAGCCAGCGGCAGGACCACAAGAATGCTCAGCAGGTTCACGTCGCTCTTCGAGACAGTCAGCAGCAGGGCCGCCGTCATCATGTGCGAGAGCATGAAGAAGCCGCCGAAAGTTGCGCGAAATTCCGAATAGCCGCCTGGTTTTTCCGGGTCCGGGTCTTCAACCAGTCGGACAACGCCAGACGCCCAGCTTGGCGAAATAAGCGCCGTTACGCCCAGAACTGCGCCAAATCCGAGCGCCAGCAGCGAAATGATTTCCCCATAATGCATTTATTCGTCCTCCTTCTTGGTTCCAATCTAGAGCATTCGTTGCGAAAGCGTAGGGGCTGCTTATATCTTCGGTTACACGCTGGCGCTGCGTGACCGAACACCATTAGGGCTCATTAAACCATTCGCGAACCGCTCCGGTGCGCGAACGGGGGAAGGTCGCTGCTGCACCGCGATCATGACGCATGACCTGTTCGACTCCAGCCCGTCCTTGAAGGGAAAGAAATGGAATTAGTGATCTTTCTCTCGAGCATCGTCGTGTTCGCCACGTTTGCGCTCATGCCGCTTGCCCGGAGATCGGGAGCGCCCATCCTTTTGATCGTGCTCGTTGTTGGCATGCTCCTCGGTGTCGATGGCCCGGGCGGCATCCGGTTCTACAGTTTCCAGACAGGGTTTGATCTCGGCAGCTTCGCGCTCGCCATCATCCTTTTTGCGGGCGGCCTGGAGACAGAGCGCGGCATGTTCCACAATGCGCGCAACTCGTCGGTCATGATGGCGACAGTCGGCGTTCTGATTACGGCGCTGATTGTGGGTCTTTTCGCCAGCGTTGTTCTCGGCATGCCGCCGGTTGTGGGACTGCTTCTCGGTGCGACAGTTGCCTCCACCGACGCCGCCGCAACCTTCCTGCTTATCCAGCAAAGCAAGGCTGGCATCAGCGAGCGGGTCAAGAACACCCTCATCATCGAGTCAGGCCTGAACGATCCGATGGCCATTTTCCTGGTTGTGTCCCTCACGGCCGTCGTGAATGTCGGCCCACCGGAATCCCTGCAGGAAGTTGGCGGCTTCCTGATGTTCCTCGGCAGCCAGATCGGCGTCGGCCTTGTCGGCGGCATTCTGGGCGGCCGGGCCGTCACTTTCGCCATCGACCGGATGACGCTTCCCAATGGCACCTATCCGGCCATGGCCCTGTCCGGTGCGCTGGCCGTATATGCTGCCGTTGCGCTGCTCGACGGCAGCGGGTTCCTCGCGGTCTATATCGTCGGCATTGTCATCCGGAACCGGCTCAGGCGCCCCCTCGACAATATTCTGAACTTCAACGAGGCCCTGCAATGGATCAGCCAGATGGCCCTCTTCCTCATGCTCGGCCTGCTGGTCGCGCCGAGCCAGCTGCTCGAGGATATCTGGCCGTCGCTGGCCATCGCCGCTGTGCTCATGTTCGTGGCCCGGCCGCTCGCCGTCATGATCAGCATCGGCTGGATGGGCTATTCTGCGCGCGAAAACGTGTTCCTCAGCTGGGTCGGCCTGCGTGGTGCCGTTCCGGTTTTGCTGGCGATCTATCCCGTCATCACGCCTGGGCCGGTCACTATCGAATTCTTCAATGGTGTCTTCGTTATCGTCGTGACGTCCCTCATCGCGCAAGGCTGGACCATCGCGCCTCTCGCCAGCATCCTCAAGCTCAACGAGAATGCCGTGCAAGACGCCGAACTTGGGCCAGACGTCGAGGACTAGCCGGCCAGTTCGGTCAGCAGCACGTGCCAGTATTCCAGAGAACCCGGAATCGCATCCACGGGCACCCGCTCGTTCAGGCCGTGCGCATAATCGTCGGATGGCTTCATGAACAATCCCGATACGCCATAGCTTGGAATGCCTTGGCCACGGAACAGCAGGCTGTCGGTCGTACCGGCTGACATGCTCGGGATAATTGGCAGGCCTGGCGCCTGCGTGTCCAGCGCCTTGCGGACCGCCGCCATCAGTTCGGCGTCCAGCGGTGACGTTTCGCTCTGCGGGAACTCCAGCGGGAAGTTCACCTGTCCTGCGTCACCTACCAGTTCCTGCAGTTTTGCCTGAACAGTACGCGGCGCTACGCCTGGAAAGATTCGGCAATTGATATTGGCCGCGACATGCTGGGGCAGGGCGTTCTGGGCATGGCCGCCTTCAATCTGCGTCGCCACGCAGGTCGTACGGACCTGTCCGATATATTCCGGTTCGGCCGACAACAGGGTCACCGCCTCTGCATCGTCCGGGTTCTCGGCAAACCGCGCCATGGCTTCGCCCAGCGCGCCCGGCGTCTGTTTCGCCGTCTCACGGAAATAGGCCTGCGTCAGTTCGCTCGTCTGCGGCGGAAAGGCATATGCTGCCACTCGCGTCAGCGCAGCTGACATATCGACAATGGCATTGCTGCCCGCCGGGCGGCTGGAATGGCCACCGGGATTGGTGAAAACGACCTCGAAATCGGCATAGGTCTTCTCGCCCGCCTGCAGGCTGTAATACAGGGGCTTGCCGTCCTCGCCCAGTGTTCCGCCGCCTGCATCGGCATTCAGCACCATGCGCGCGCTCTGGAAGCGTGGCGCGATTTCCGCTGCTGTCACCTGCGCCGTCTCTTCATCTCCCGTCAGGACAAGGATGATGTCATGTTCTGGCACAAAGCCTTCGCGCTTCAAACGCATCAGCGTGGTCACCAGCATGGTCAACCCATACTTGTTGTCCAGCACACCGCGCCCATAGAAATACGTCCCGTCGGTTTCCATCCTGAACGGATCGCGTACCCAGTCGGCCGGATCGGCCTCGACCACATCCATATGGGCGTTCAGCACAATCGGCGTCGCGCCGCTGCGGCCTGCATAATACGCCATCAGTGTCGCTGTTTCGCCGAACGGCTCGGTCGCAACGTCGTCCTCAGCAAATCCGCCGGCGATCAGTTCCCTCGCCAGGTAGGCAGCATAGGCCGGAACCTGCCCCCGCCCTTCCACCGTGTCGAATGCCACAGACCGCCCGAGAATCTCGACCGCCTTGTCCACATCAGCCTGTTCGGCCTCGGTTTTTACCGGCGCAGAGATGCACCCGACCACCCACAATGCTGCGATGCTCGTCAGGAGTTTCTTGTTCATGGGGAATTTCCTCGTTTGGAGACCCCGAATCCTTATTCACGTGCGCCGGGCGGGGCAAATCCTTTCCCCGTTTGACCAGTTTTGGCTGGTGCGAATGACGGCATTCGGTCTGACCATACCAATAGTCTGTTCCTATGATTGCTGCTCAAAAATTGTATTAGCCTTTCAGGTTCGTGACCTGCCCTGTCAGGTATCTGTTCATGAACAATTGCGCTGACAACATCCTCGGGAGTCAAAAGCATGAGTGATTCATCTGTTAGTGCGTCGGATCGGTTTGGCGGCGGGGCCAGAGACCCGGCGGGCTCAAGCTTTGGAAGCTTCGGATTCAGATCCTATGTGTTGATGTCACTGACTCTGATATATACGTTCAATTTTGTGGATCGCATCCTGATCAGTGTTGTCAGTGTTCCGATCATCAATGAATTCCAGCTTTCGCAATTCCAGTTCGGCCTTCTCTCGGGCATCGGATTCGCGCTATTCTACACCCTGCTAGGCATTCCCATCGCGAATCTTTCGGAGAAAGTCAGCCGCAAGCTTATCATCGGCATCTGCGTCATCCTCTGGTCGCTGGCGACAGTGCTGTGCGGCTTCACCACCGGGTTCGTGACACTGTTGCTGGCTCGCATGCTCGTGGGCGTTGGTGAAGCAGGCTGCACGCCGCCTGCCAACTCGATGATCAGTGACTATTATACCCCGCTGGCGCGCCCAACGGCGCTCGGTATCTACGCCATGGGCGTGACCGCAGGCGGCGTTCTCGCGCAGGTCTTCGGCGGTTTCATACTGGATGTTTTTACGTGGCGGGAAGCGTTCATCTTCGTGGGTGCGCCCGGCATCATACTTGGCATTGTCTTCCTGCTGACCGTCAAAGAACCGCCCCGCGGTTATTCTGATCCTCCCGGCACCCCAAAAGTGGAGCGCGCCACCTTCCGTGTCGCACTGGCAGAAATTTTTTCCAAGCGCACCTTCTGGGTGATGACCGTGGGCGCAACAATCGCGGCATTCGCCGGCTATTCACTTACCGGCTTGCAGCCGCAGCATGTCGTGTTCACGCATGGCTACACGCCCGCCCAGACCGCGCTGATGTTCATGGCCCCTGTGGGATTGGCCGGCACACTCGGCGCCTTTCTCGGCGGATACCTCACTCAGCAAGCCTCCAGGACATCGCCGACGGCGGCAACGTGGGTGCCAGGCATATCCTTCCTCATTTGTGCGCCGATCTATGCAACGTCCTTCACGGTGGGCAATAGTACCCTGATGCTCGTCATGTTGATGATCGGCAGCGTCTTGCAATACGCCTACCTCGGCGCGCAGTACAACATCGCGCAGGCGGTTGTCAGCCTGCGCGTGCGCGCAACGTCCATTGCTATCCTGCTCTTCGTCGTGAATCTCATTGGCTACGGAGTCGGCCCCCCTGCGCTGGGCATCGTAGCGGACTTGCTAACCACGAACTGGATCGGTGCAAACGGCTTTGCCGGGCAAATCACGGCAACCTGCAGCCTGACCGATACAAGCCTGTCAGATGAATTGATCGGGGCCTGCCGCGACGCACGCGCCTATGGTGTGAAATGGGCATGCGTGGTCGCGACGGGCTTGTTCGCCTTCGCAGGACTGTTCTTCCTTCTCTCCGGTCGCACGTTCACGCGTGACCTGTACGTGAATCAGAAAGCGGCGGAGGCTATGCCTGCTTAAAGTGTCGGCGCAACTCCAGCGATCGACGAACGTCGCTGCCGGGTTAATGCGAACCAGTCCCCGAATTTTGGCTGAGAACAAGTCTAGGCGAACGAGAAAATCGAACCTTTCGAATGACCTCTATCAGGCCACCGCTCGAAAGCAGCCATCTGCGTCCTAAATCACGCCCGCTTCGCGCCACGCTTCTTTCGGCCAGCGGCGGTGTTGCCAGAACCACTGGCCGGGTTCGGCGCGGATACAGGCCTCGAGGAAAGTGTTGATCCGCGTGACAGACGCGAGGATGTCAGCGTCCGTATCGCCTGTGTCTTCTGGAACGAAAGGTTCGTGGATTTCCACGCGGAACCGCGCCGGTCCGGTGCGCACGGTTGAGACCGGCACGATGGGCACGCCATATTTCAGCGCCAGCCGGGTCGGCCCCTGCGCCGTCATGGCGTCATGCCCGAACAGCGGGACGGCAATCCCCTCGCGAAACTTCTGGTCATTCATCAGGGCAATTGGCGCGCCGCGCGCCAATGCCCGCATCAGTTCGCGTGTGCCGATGCCCTTTGGCGCGGCTGTGCCTGTGCCATAGTCGTGGCGCAGCGTGTTAATGCGCCGGTCAATATGCGGATTGTTCAGCGCACGGTAGGTCATCACGGCATGCGGGATGCGCTTGCAGATGGCCGCAGGCATGATCTCCCAATTGGCAAAATGCCCCGAAATGAACACAGCGCCCTTGCCGCTGGCATTGATCTCATCGAGGCGCTCCACGCCCACCACGGCAACACGGCCACTCGTATAAGGGTCAATCGCCGGCAAATGCGGCAACTCGCCCGCCGTGCGCCCGGCGCTTTCCCACGCGGCCAGCGCGGTGCGGTCGATTTCGGCATCGCTCCAGCCCGGAAAGGCGAGCTTCAGGTTGCGCCGGGTCGTCTTTTGCTGCGACAGGCGGGGGCCGATCTTCTTCATCACCCAGCCGCCAAAGTCAGACGCCTTGTCCGGCCCGAGCAGTTTCATTGGCCACCAGTAGACGACATCCCAGGCAATCGTCTCCAGCCGCCATTGTAACCGCTGGCCAAAAGACGCGCGGTTGTCGATGTCCTTCGGTCGGACATAGGAGGGGGGCGTCTCGGTCATGCGCTCGCAGGTGTGGTGATCGGGTCCAGCAGCGCGTCAAGCGCGCCAGCGTCTTCAAAGCGGGCAGCGACCGGAAAGGCAAGCACACGCTGCTGTTCCGACTGCGAAAGGCGCACATGGTCCTTGGTCGTGGTGATCAGCCGTGCGCCATGGTGGGTTGCCAGCTTGTGCAGGAATTTCAGCTCGCCCTCGGTATAGACATGGTGGTCGCCATAGCCGACCGCTTCGCGCAGGTCTGCGCCGGCGGCTTTTAGCGCATCGAAGAATTTGATCGGGCGGCCAATTCCGGCAAAGGCCACCAGCGGTCCCTCCGGCATCGCGTCCACCGGTTCGACAAACGCGCGCAGGGCAGGCGGGCCCGCACGCTGCACCGGCGCTGGCATGTCACCCTCGCCCATCAGCACGACGCCTTGCGCCCGCGCCAGGCCATCGGCGACCGGTTCGCGCAGCGGGCCCTTGGGCAGCAAGTGTCCGTTCCCGAATGGTGCCGCCGTATCAATGACGATAATGGACAGGTCCTTGTGTAGAGACGGGTTCTGATGGCCGTCATCCATCACGATCACCTGCACGCCGTCGGCTTCCATCGCGCGGGCAGCCGCGACGCGGTCCCGTCCGATCCAGCTTTCGCCGCTCGCCGCCAGCATCAGGGGTTCGTCGCCAACATCGGCTGCCGTATGCGTGCCGGACTGCACCCTTACCACACCCTTGGCACCCCCTCCGTACCCCCTTGATAGGGTGGCTGCCCGCATGCCGCGCGCAGTCAACGCACTGCGTATCGCGGCCACTACGGGCGTCTTGCCGACGCCGCCGACGGTCAGGTTCCCAACGCATATGACTGGAATACCTACACCGACTGGCACGGCCTTCTTCAGCTTGGCCTGCACGCCCAACCGATAGGCAAAAGCCAGTGGCGACAACAGCAGGCGGGTCAGCGGCGCGGCTTCCCGCGATCTCGGGTCCAGTCCGGCTGACCAGAAGTGCGGCGCCTTCATTGCAACAATCCGGGTTCAGGGATCAACGGCAACAGCGCGGCCAGCGTTTCCACCATCGGCGCATCCGCATGTTCCGCCAGCGCCTCGATCGCCGCATTCGACGGCGGTGTGGCATTCTTCAGCGCGTCGGCCACGCCTGTAGCATCTGCTGCAATTTTGACCAGGCCGCGCGATTCAAGGTCTGCCATCATTGGTGCAAAGTTGAACACTTGCGGGCCGGTGACAACGGGTTTGCCGAACCGCACGGGTTCCAGCGGGTTGTGACCGCCAATCCCATCGGCGTGTCCGCCCCCCAAGTAGACGGCATCGGCCAGACGCAACCACAATCCCATCTCGCCCATCGTATCGGCCAGCAGGACCCGTGTGCGTGTGTTCGCTACCTGACCCTTGGACCGGCGTGCATGCAACAGGCCCCGCGCCTTGATCAATGCTTCCACTTCATCGCCGCGCTCCGGGTGGCGCGGCGCAATGATGATCGCGGTATCCGGCATGTCGGCCACGGCGTCGAGAAACAGTTCCTCTTCTCCCGAATGTGTCGATGCCGCCACAAGGCAACGGCGCTCGCCAACAAAAGCACCACGAATGCGTTTCAGTTCAAAATCGCTCGCTTCAGGCCCGGGCAACGCAGATTTCAGGTTCCCCGCCGAACGCACAGTTTTACCCAGCAGGCTGCCCAGCCGCTGAGCTGTGTCTGTATCGGCGGCCAGAATAACATCGAACGCGCCGACGAGCCGCCTGAACAGCTTCCTGGCTCGGCCCCAGCCATCCGCTGAGCCTTGTGTCATGCGGGCGTTCACAAGCGCGCGTTTCGCGCCGTTTCGTCCCGCTTCGTAAATCAGGTTCGGCCAGATCTCGCCTTCGCCGAACACGCATAGATCAGGCTGCCAGTGCCGTATGAAGCGCCGTGCAATGGCAGGCGTATCCATTGGTGCCATCAGGTGGATCGCCGCGTCGGGCAGGGCGGGGCCCAACAGGCGCGCGGATGTTTGCGTCTGGCTGGTGAATACCAGCATCAGGTCCGGCCGCTCTGCCATCAGCCGGTGGCCTAGCTCCAGCAACAGGCGGCTTTCCCCCACACTGGCGCCATGCAGCCAGACCAGACGTCCGGGACGGCGATTGGGCATCCCGCGTGCCAGCCTTTCGTTCAACCGCCCGAAGTCTTCCTTGCCGGCCCGTCCGCGACGTCTCAGCAATCCGGGCAGGAAAGGCGAAATGATCCGTCCAACGGTGCGGTAGAGATAAAAGGCTGGCGTCATGTTGCGGCCGGTTCTGCGCCAGCGGGCGATACATCATATCCTGCCAGTCGTTCCGATCGGCGCGTTGCCGCATCAAGGCGAAGCTGCAATTCGGCGCGCAGCGTTTCCGGGTCAGCCTCGCGCGGCGTTTCCAGCAATTCTCCGAAAACAATCACGCCTTTCGTGAATGGAAAGGGGATGATGAACCGGTCCCAGCTGTTGAGGCGTTTTGCGGGCCGGGTCGTGACAGCAAAAGGCAAGATGGGTGATCCGGCGCGCTGCGCAATCAGGATGGCGCCAAGGCTGACCTGTTCACTCGGTCCACGGGGGCCGTCCGGCGTGATGCAAACCGCCCCGCCAGCCTTCAGCAGTTTCACAGCGTCTATGATGGCGCGTGCGCCGCCTTTGTCCTTCTTGGCCTTCTTCTTGTTGCCGGCGGATCCGCGGATCGTTCCGACGCCCAGATGACGCATCGCGCGCGCTACCGGTTCGCCGTCGCCCGACATGGATATCAGCATGGCTACATCAGCCGTCCGTCCCGGCCAGTGCCGAATAAGGCGCGTCCACCCTGATGGGATAAGCATGATCCGCGAATGCCAGATGGCGACGACCACCCCCGGTGCCGTTGCCCATGACGCTTTCGCCTCCGCCGCACCTTCAATGGTCCAGCGCACGCTGCGGCCGATCAGGGCCATCCAGAACCAGATCAGGAAACCGATCAGGACGACAACAGGCTTGGAACGGAACAGGGACTTCATCGCGTCGCTTATACTTCGCTTTGCGCCTTGCGCCACGGCTGCTGGCAATGACACCTGATTTGTTTTGAATGGTGGGCGATGCAAGGTTCGAACTTGCGACCCCTGCCGTGTGAAGGCAGTGCTCTACCACTGAGCTAATCGCCCCATTTCCGGGAGAGCGCGTCCGTAATCCGATGGCCGTTCAACGTCAAGCAAGGAACACTGTTTCCGGCCCCATGCGGCCGATGGCGACCATTTTGATAATGCAAAAAAGCATACCTGTGTCCCAACATCACCCAATTTCACATGCATTACATCTGTTGCCTTATTTTCGCTTCCGTAGGATCATGATTGCCCTCATGTCGCTAAATCACAGCGATATATGCCTATTTTGCACAGAATAGCAGAATTTTGGGCCAATTTGAGGCGGCTGTAACGCCCGATGAACAAATGTTCATAGTGAATGCTTGTTCATGTTGAAACGTTACGCGATTTTCATTCGAATTCGCCCTTGAGAAACCCCTCAAACATAGTCATCTTCAGGTCATAAACGATGGACTGAAGAGCAGTTCACGGTGTTGATTCAAAGAAGGACAGGCCTTGGCGAAGTAATTCGCCAACATAAACAAGAAGCCTGGAGAGAGAGACAAATGAAAGACTGGTGTGACGAAGACGGCGCTAAGCGCCTGTGTGAAAAGATCAATGCATATTGGGCCGAGCGTGGCTATGAAGTGGATGTCGACCTGATCGACGCTGGCTTCGTTCCCGCAATGCGCAGTGCCCGCACTGATGTTCGCAGCAATATGGTAAACGGAATGCCTCGCCGCCGTGCGGCAGGCGAAGCTGGTGCAGCACGCCCCAGCTACCGTCCCAGAGCTGAAGCAGCCGCTTAGCTGACAAACCCAAGTAATGCCGAAATCAGATCCGAATAGTTGCTGACTACTGCGTCAGCGCCAATTTCTTCTTGAGTTTCGGTCTCGTATCCAAATGGAACGAAAATGAAGGGCAGCCCGGCATTCCGGGCTGCCCTTTCGTCTGTGCGGCTGTCTCCAACCATGATGGCACGTGACCGGTCCCCGCCTGCGCGGTCCACCGTGAGCAGGATATGGTCGCCATGGGGCTTGCGGTCCGGCACGCTGTCTGCGCCGACGATCGCTGCGAACCGATCCGTCATTTCGAGCGCCGCCAACAACCGATTCGTCGAACTTTGACGCTTGTTCGTGCAAACGGCGAGCGTTGCACCCGCCGCCGCCAGCCCGTCCAGCGCGGTCAGTGTGTTGTCGAAAGGTCGCGACCCCACCGCGATATTTGCCTCGTAATAGGCCAGGAACTGGTTGAACAGGCCGTCCAGACGGTGGCTCTCGGGCTCCACGCCCTGCGCGGCCATGCCTTTGACGATCATCGCCCTTGCGCCATGCCCGATCATGTTGGCGATGGTCTCAAGCCCCACAGGCTGCAATCCGGCTTCGACCAGAACATGGTTCAGCGCGTCCAAAAGGTCGGGTGCCGTGTTCACCAGGGTCCCATCCAGATCGAAAACAATTGTCCATCCGTCAAATGCCTTGCCCATGCCTGTATGAATTCCTCTCTCGCCACTCGCCTTGAATCGGCCTTTGGTCTAGGCGAAAGGTCTGGGGAAAGCGAGAGGGCCTGCCCGTGACGAATATCGCCAGAGAGCGCGCTGCGATTATCCTTGCTGCTGGCAAGGGAACGCGCATGAAGTCTGACCTGCCAAAGGTCATGCATGCCGTCGGCGGTCGTCCGATGATCGACTGGTCGATCGACCTCGCCAGGCGCGCGGGATGTTCGCGTATCGTGGTCATCGCCCATCCGTCGCAATCCGTGCTTATCGACCATGTTTCGGCAAGCCTTGGCCGCGCTGCCATCGCGTTCCAGGATCCGCCACAAGGCACAGGCCACGCCGTGCAGTGCGCACAGGCTGCGCTGGCAGGGTTGGTTGGTGATCTGGTCGTCCTGTATGGCGACAGTCCGCTCGTGCCTGCCAGCGCCATCGATGATCTCTATGCCGCACTCGAAACCGGGGCCGCCCTCGGCGTGCTCGGTTTTGAAGCGGCTGATCCCGGCCTTTATGGTCGCCTCATCCTCGCCAAGGACGGCGATTTGGATGCCATCGTCGAGGCGCGCGAGGCGACACCGGAACAACTGGCGGTTCGCCTCTGCAATTCCGGCGTCATGGCGGGCCGTGCCGAAACCATGTTCCGGCTGCTCGACCAGGTCACTAACGACAACGCCAAAGGCGAATATTACCTGACAGACCTTGTCGGCCTCGCGCGGGCCGAGGGGGCTATCTGCAAAGCCGTGCGCTGTGGTGAGGCAGATCTGATCGGGTGTGACAGCAAGTCAGACCTGGCTGAGGCCGAAGCCATCTTCCAGACGCGCTGCCGCGTTGATGCGATGGCGGCGGGCGTCACGCTGGTCGCTCCGGAAACGGTCTTCTTTTCCCACGATACGGTTCTGGAGGCTGACGTCCTTGTCGAGCCAAATGTGGTTTTCGGGCCGGGCGTCCATATTCAAGGCGGCGCACGCATCCGGGCTTTCAGCCACCTTGAGGGCGCCACCGTCGGGCCGGATTGTGAAGTCGGTCCCTATGCACGCCTCCGCGCGGGCACGGTGCTCGAAGCAGGCGTTCGCGTCGGCAACTTCGTCGAAACCAAGAACACGCACATGGGGGAAGGCGCCAAGGCAAACCATCTGGCCTATCTCGGCGACGGCCGTATCGGCGCGAACGCCAATATCGGCGCCGGCACCATTTTCTGCAATTATGATGGCTTCATGAAATACCAGACCGTGATCGGGGAAGGAGCCTTTATCGGGTCCAATTCCTCGCTCGTCGCGCCAGTCGAAATTGGCAAAGGTGCAATTGTCGGTTCAGGCAGCGTCATCACCAAGGATGTGGAGGCCGATACCCTCGCGGTTGCGCGCGGACAACTCGTCAAACGCGAAGGCTGGGCGATCAGCTTCCGAACCCGTAAGAGCGCCGAAAAGGCCGCCGATAACAAGAAGGACTAAGCCGCATGGCAAACGAGCACGAAAAGGAAAACGCGGCGCAGGCCGCGATGGAATATGTTGAGGACGGCATGACCATCGGTCTCGGCACCGGCTCCACGGCAAAATACTTTGTCGAGATGCTGGCTGACGAGGTCGCCGATGGCCTGCTTGTCCGGTGCATCGAGACAAGCGAGCAAACCCGCGAACTGGCCACCAGCCTCGGCGTGCCGCTGGTGCCATTTGAACAGATCGACCGTATCCACCTCACTGTCGACGGTGCCGACGAAGTCGACAGCAACGGTTATCTCATCAAGGGCGGCGGTGCGGCGCTGCTGCGTGAGAAGATTATCGCCAGTGCCAGCGATCACATGGTGGTGATCGCCGACCCGTCAAAACAGGTCGAACGGCTCGGTGCATTCCCCCTACCTGTTGAAGTGACCCCATTCGGCTACACGATCACCGCGAAGAAGGTTTATGACGTTTTGTGCGCGGCCGGAATTGACCGTCCGAGAGTCGAGTTACGCAAGCAGGCTGGCAGCATGGATCTGTTGGTCACTGATGGCGGCAATCACATCCTCGACTGCCATTGCGGCCGGATTCCAGATGCTGAAGCGCTCGCCGCGCGCCTCTCCAATGTGCCCGGTGTGGTCGAACACGGCCTGTTCATCGATATCGCGCGTACCGTGATCATCGGCAATGAAAACGGCGCAACCGTGTTTGAATTCTAGGGGTCGGCCCTTACATCTCCCCAAGATTCAATGGATTGCCCGCAGCCGCGCCCCAAGGTGGGTTGATTAGGTTCGGGCCGCACACAAGGACTGCCTGATGGCTGACACGACATACGACTTTGATCTTTTCGTCATCGGAGGCGGTTCAGGCGGCGTTCGTGCTGCACGCCTGGCTGCGCTGTCCGGGGCCAGGGTCGCTGTGGCTGAGGAATACCGCATGGGCGGCACCTGCGTTATCCGTGGCTGCGTACCGAAAAAGTTCATGGTCTATGCCAGTGGCTACGGAAAGCACATCAAGCACGCCAAGGGATACGGCTGGAGCGTCGGTGACGTGTCATACGATCATGAGGTTTTCGCCACCGCGATGCACGCCGAAGTCGACCGACTGTCCGCAATCTATCACCGCAACCTGGTGAATGCGGGCGTCGAAGTGGTTGAAGACCGCGCAGAATTTGTCGATTCCAACACGCTGCGTCTCAAGACCAGCGGAAAGACAGTCACCGCTCGCAAAATCCTCATTGCTGTTGGCGGTCGCCCATGGATGCCCTCGCCTGAGGACCTGCCGGGTGTTGAGCACACCATTACGTCGAACGAGATATTCGACCTTGAGACACTTCCGAAACACCTCGTGATTGCCGGCGGCGGCTATATCGCCGTTGAGTTTGCGCACGTCTTCGCTGGGCTCGGCGTGAAGACATGTCTTGTCTATCGCGGAGATACGGTGTTGCGCGGATTCGACGAGGATGTCCGCACGGCCGTCCACGAAGGTCTGAAAGAAGCCGGCGTGCGCGTTATCACGCAGACCGTGTTCGAAAAGATCGAGAAGACCGAGGGAGACCTGCCACTCCGCATCCAGCTCAAGAACGGTCACCATCTCGACGCGGACGTGATCATGATGGCAATTGGCCGGCGCCCGAACACCGACTCGCTGGGCTGCGAAGCGGCCGGCATTGCGCTGGATGACAAGGGCGCCGTCATCGTTGACGAATGGTCGAAAACCAATGTCCCAAGTGTCTGGGCTGTGGGCGACGTGACCGACCGCGTTGCGCTGACACCTGTGGCCATTCGCGAAGGACACGCCTTCGCCGAGACGGAGTTCTATGACAAGCCGTGGCACTTCGACCATTCAGACATTGCGACAGCCGTCTTCACACAGCCGGAAGTCGGAACCGTTGGTATGACTGAAGCCGAAGCCCGCAAGGCCTTTGGAAATGTCGACATCTACAAGACACGCTTCCGGCCCATGAAAAATATGCTGAATGGCGATGCCACTCGCATGCTCATGAAACTGGTCGTCAAGCAGGACGACGAGCGGGTGGTCGGTGTCCATATCGTCGGCGACGATGCAGCCGAGATGATCCAGGCTGTCGGCATCGCGATCAAGATGGGCGTCACCAAACCGGACTTTGACCGGACATGCGCCCTGCACCCGAGCGCCGCCGAGGAATTGGTCACGATGCGTCAGAAATGGGTGCCCGAAGTCACCGCCTGACCCTACACAAGGGCACATCGGCCACCCCCTCACCACACATGGTGTGGGGCGTGGTCCCACCCATTGCCCCACATCAACCCTTACTTCTCCAGCAGGGTCTGCAACTCCATGCCGATGGTTTTCAGGCTCCCGCGAATGGACTTCAACCCGCCGCCTCTGCCGGAGTGGATCACCAGCTGGCGCCAGGGTGGCTGGCCGTCCTTGGGGGTCTTCACCACGAGATGACCGGAGCGAGGCAGGGCTGATTTCAGCAATGCTTTCGAAAGCGGGAAACCAGCCTTCGCATCGAATTCGCCATTGCGGGCATCGGCTTCGAACGTCGATTGCTCGCTGCGCCCGACTGCATTGAACAATACAGAAAGCGCCGGGCGCTTGCTCTCTTCCACCTGTTCCGAAATCACCTGATTGAGCAGTCTTACGCCCCGCAGCGAATAGACGTCAGCATGCATGGGTGCCAGCACACGATCCGCCACTTCCAGCGCACACCGTGTCAGGAAGGTCGCATTCGGGTTGGTGTCGAAAACGATCAGGTCATACTCGCTGCGATAATTGTCGACCATGCGCAGGAACTGGGATTTCACTTTCAGAAGCGCCTCGGAATCATTCGCGAAAGCATATTTGGAAATCTCGAACTGCCCCGAGATGAGGTCCAACCGCCCCCCGGGACCGCCTTCGCCCATCAGGTCGTGAACCAGTTGCTGGCGCGGTGCGGCTGAGAATGGCTCGGTCGAGAGTGTCAGCCAGCTTTCACCGGGGCTCACCACATCGCGCGAATGCAGGCGTGAGCGCTCGAACAGTGAAATTACGGAGCGATCAGCCGCCGCGCTCGCATCGGCATAGTCCATATCAAAGAAGGTCTGGGTCAGGTTGTACTGGGGGTCCAGATCGACGAGCAGTACGCGTCCGCCCAGTGCGCCTTGCCACGCGCCGAACACCTGGCTGGTGACCGTCGTCTTGCCAACGCCGCCCTTCAAATTCATCACCGCCAGCACGGGGCACTTGCGCTTGTACGCTTTCTGCACCTCGTCCACGAGGCGCTCCGTCCCGTCAGGCAGCGTCGAGGACAGTTTCAGATGGGGAAGTACCTCATGCTTGAAGAATCCGTTCAGGCGGGCCTTGTCGATCTGATAGGGAATGAGCCGCAGATTGCGCGCCTTGGCGCGTTCCACGTCCTGACGGACGGATTTGGACCTGACGCCGCTGGCAGAGACCAGCACGATCATCGCAAAGGCATCATCGATGGCCTGGTCGGCTTTCGGGCGGTCCTGGCTCTCGTTCGGCGCGTACCAATCTGGAATCGCTGCGGTGCGCAGCGCCTCGTGGATTTCGAGCAGCGCGTCCAGGTCCTGGGATGAATGGCTAATGTAGACGTGCGACATGCGGCTTGGACAGTCCTTCAGGTGGCGGCTGTGATCCCGTTTCTAAAGGGCTTCGCGCTGATTCCACCACCTTTGTGCTGTCAAATTGTGGTGAAACTTGAGCAAGGGACCGCCATGTGATTTATGCAGCATTCCTATGGAGCAATGGAACATGACCTGGACACCTTCAGATTGGCGGAAACTGCCTGCCAAGCATATCCCGTCGGACTATCCCGACGCTGCAGCGCTCGCTGCGGTAGAGACACGCTTGAAAGGTTATCCGCCACTCGTGTTTGCCGGCGAAGCGCGGCGGCTAAAAAAGCGCCTCGCAGAGGTTGCGGCGGGCGAAGCGTTCCTTCTGCAGGGCGGCGACTGCGCCGAAAGCTTCAAGGAGTTCCACCCGGACAATATCCGCGACACGTTCCGCGTGATTTTGCAGATGGCCGTCGTGCTGACTTTTGCGGCTGCAAAGCCGGTGGTGAAAGTGGGCCGTATCGCGGGCCAGTTCGCCAAGCCGCGGTCTGAGCCCATCGAAACCATTGATGGCGTTACGCTGCCGTCCTATCGAGGCGACAATATCAACGGCATGGATTTCACGTCAGAGTCACGTGTTCCTGACCCCGAGCGCCTGATGCAGGCATATTCGCAATCCGCGGCCACGCTGAACCTTTTGCGCGCCTTCAGCCAGGGCGGCTATGCGGACCTGTCCAACGTACACCGCTGGATGCTGGGCTTCGTTGATCGCAGCCCGCAAGGCGAACGCTACGAAGCTCTGGCGGACCAGATCACCAAGTCCATGGACTTCATGGCGGCCTGCGGTGTCACGTCGACCAGCGTCCCGCAAATGGCACAGGTGGAATTCTACACCAGCCATGAAGCCCTGCTGCTCGGTTATGAAGAAGCCATGACACGCATCGATTCCACGTCAGGCGACTGGTACGATACGTCGGCGCACATGTTGTGGATCGGCCACAGGACACGCCAGGTCGACCACGCCCATGTCAATTTCTGCGCTGGCGTAAAAAACCCGATCGGCATCAAGTGTGGACCGGGCATGGAGACCGACGAGCTGCTGCGTCTGATCGATACGCTCAACCCGACGGACGAGGCGGGTCGCATCACGCTGATCTCGCGCTTCGGTTCTGAAGGCGTCGAAAAGGGGCTGCCCCCTCTGGCACGCGCCATCAAGAAGAGCGGACGCACGGTCGTGTGGTCCTGCGATCCAATGCACGGTAACACGCTGAAAACCGAGAGTGGTTTCAAGACGCGACCTGTCGATCGTATTCTCTCTGAAGTGCGCCAGTTCATCGACGTGCTGTCGACCGAAGGCTGTTACCCGGGCGGCGTTCATTTCGAGATGACGGGCCAGAATGTCACCGAGTGTATCGGTGGCGCTCAGGCGATTTCGGAAGGCGACCTGTCGTCGAGATATCACACCCACTGCGATCCTCGCCTGAATGGCGAACAGGCGCTTGAACTCGCGTTCATGATCGCCGAAAAGCTGCAGGGAATGAGCCAAGGGGAACCAAACGTGTCCCGCAAGGCCGGATAATCAGGGACGAAACAACCAATGGCTCGCGCAGGCTGGCCCGCCTGGGCGCGGGCCTCCGACATTTCGGATTTGCTTCGGCTGTCCGTTCCAATCGCTATTTCGCGCATGTCGATGATGCTGATGGGCATCACCGATGCGATCGTGCTCGGACAGTATGCGCCGGGCCAGCTGCCATTCATCCTGAATTCGTGGTTGCCGATTGGCGTATCGCTCGGCTTCGGCATGGGCATGCTTTTGGGCACACAGGTTTTGACGTCCGAACTCCTGGGCGTAGGTCACAAGGCCGAGACCGGCAGGATATTCCGGCGGGGTTTGTGGGCAGCGGTCGGGCTGGGCGCGCTGTTGACGGCGCTGACATATTTTGGCGCGGAGCCTTTGTTTCACTGGATGTTCGTGACCATCGCCCCGGTCTCGGAAGCGGCAGACCAACTCGCGCCTGAACTGATCGCCTCCGAAACGGCCAAGGTGACACGCATTCTGTCGAGCGGCCTTTTGGCGTTCATGGTGTCTCAGGTCTGTAGCTACTATCTGGAGGCCTTGCGCCGCCCGCTACTTGTGACGATCGTCATGTATCTGGGCCTCATGATCAACCTTGTGCTGGACTTGGCATTTGTCGGAGGGTGGTGGGGCGTCACTCCGATGGGAGCTCAGGGCGTCGCATGGGCGACAACAGGCTCCCGTTGGGCGCTTACGATCGTAATGTTCGTACTGGTCGTGGCGATGACGCCTGCTTTCCGCAAGTCGATTGCTGGACCACTTGGAGAAGTGCGTCGTCAATTTGATGTCGGTATCGGCACGGCTATCAGCAATGTGGCGGAGTGGGGCGGCTTCAATTTCACGTTCATTATCGCGACGTGGATCAGCCTCGCGGCAAACTCGATCTACGGCTATGCGATCCAGATTATTGGACTCTGCTTCATGTTCTATCTGGGCATTGGCTCGGCAACGAGCGTGCGCGTGGCCGAAGCGTTTGGACGTGGCAACAATGACGAAATTCGGGATGCTGGTCGCCTCGGCGTGGCCGCCACAATTCTTGTCGGTGTCTTTCTCGGCATTGTCCTCGTCCTTTTCCACGGACCGATCTCTCGTCTTCTGGTGCGACCGGACGCGGTACTGAACGGTATTGTCCTAGCGCCAGCCATCGCCAGCCTGTTGTTCCTGGCTGCCGCTGCGTCGATTTTCGACGGCCTTCAGGCGACAGCGTCCATGGCACTACGGGCGCAAGAGATCGTCTGGTCGCCCGGCATCATTCACATTGGTTCATTCTTCTTCGCCATGATCCCATCCTGCTATTTCCTCGGCCTCGTGGCAGGCAGGGGCGCGCAGGGCATGATGGAGGGTGCGTTTATCGGGATGGCGATTGCCGGCGTGGGCCAGACATTGCTTCTGGAATGGAAAACGGCGCGCCTGCCAAGCAAACGCGCCGTCTGAATTTCAGGGTTGGCCTCCACTAGAGAGGCCTAAACCCTAGAGGTCTTTCAGAGCCGTGGCTGGTTTGAAAGCCAGGGATGTCTTTTCTGGGATCTTGATCTTGTCACCAGTCGCCGGGTTACGGCCTTCACGTGCGTTGCGGGTCTTGGCCGCAAACGTACCAAAGCCGGCGATTGCAACTTGCTGACGCGACTTCGCTGCAGAAGCGATTGTGTCGAAAACAGCGTCAACAGCCTTGCCAGCTTCGCTTTGCGAGAGGCCGGATTCGGCAGCAACTGCCTTTGTAAGTTCACCCTTGTTCATAGGGGTTCTCCTCTAAGTTAAACGGCGATCCCCCGCCGTTGCGTCGACATGCCCACGATTCGTTTTGTGTGAATACGCCGAAACGCCAGTAAACACAGGCTATGTGCCCAGAATCCAGCCCTCTTCGGCCTGAATCTGCTCGATTTTTCCCGCGTCAAGCGATTTGCCTGTGGAAAAAGCGGCTCCAAGCAACCCTTTTTCGTCGAGTTGCGAATAATGACGGGCGATTTCGCGAACCTGTACTTCGTCGAGTGTTTCACCCTTTTCCGCTTTTGCCTTCACCAGAGAGGGGTAAATCTCGGCGATCACGACATCGATACCCTCGAGGACCTCAGCCGTCATGTCTTCGGTTCCGGTTTCGAAAGGCCAGATCCTCGCGTTTGGCCAGGATGCCCGCAATGCGTGGACGTGGGGAATGCCGGTCAGCGACTGACTACCGACACTTCCGGTATAGGCGAGTTGCCAGACAGACTTGGGCTGGCCCAGCTTGTTGTCACGCAGATGAGTTTCGGTGATGCGGAATTCCGGCAGCGGCTGGCCCGCATATTCCGGCTTGGTGGATGACAACGTCGAGACAACGTCGCGGGTTGGCGCGCCCCAGAAAGGGTAGGGGCCTTTTGAGATGGCGTAGTTCATTCCCGCCGCGATGGCATAACGCGCGTTGGAATTGTCCGGCTTGTCTTTCAGCTTCTTTGACAGGTGCGCGTGCATGGCGGCCCAGGCGGGCTGGGCTGCCACATTCAGGCCAAGCGCCTCGGCCGTTCCGGCAGGGTAGCCGAGTGAAAAGTCAAAGCCCAACAGGACACGATCACCACGCCGGGTCAGCTTGGCGACCATGTCCTCAAGGAAGGCACGGGCTTGCAGCCGCGCGTCAATATTGACCGCCTTGAATTGCAGTTTCAGGCGGGCGTCCTTGGCCAGGATGCCGATCCAGATCGAATTTGCGCCGAGTGTCGGCTTCGTCGCCGCACTCCAGTCCACCATGATATAGGCGTCGAACAACCGAGCCATGATTCGCGTCTCCGTGGCCGCACCGCGGCCATTCAGACGCGGTGCGGAGAGTTAGAGTTAGGTAAGTTTGACCAACATCTTGCCGGTGTTGGCACCTGTGAAGAGGCCCATAAAGGCTTCCGGCGCCTTGTCGATACCTTCCATCACAGTTTGCTCGAACTTCATCTTCCCGGCTGGGATCCACTTCGCCATGTCCGCGAAGAAGGCTGGTTGCATGTCGGCATGTGTCGACACAATGAAGCCCTGAAGTTTCAGCTGTTTGCCTACCGCCTGGATAATATTGTGCGGTCCAGTTGGCGTGCCGGTTTCATTATACTGCGCAATCATTCCGCACAGCGCCATGCGGGCCAGCGGACGGGCCGCTTCAATCGCCGCCGTCAGGTGGTCGCCGCCGACATTGTCGAAATACACGTCGATGCCTTTAGGCGAAGCTTCCTTGAGGGCCTTCACCAGCCCGGCGAAACCGCCAGCTTTTTTGTAGTCGATGACGTGATCTGCGCCGAGGGATTTCACGAAGGCGCACTTGTCAGCCCCACCCGCAGAACCGATCACCGTGCAACCCTTGTTCTTGGCGATTTGCACCACGGTCGAGCCGACAGCACCAGCAGCGCCCGATACGAAGACGACATCGCCCTCTTTGAGTTCAGCCACGCGCAGCAGGCCCGCATAGGCTGTCAGGCCGGGCATGCCGGCCACACCGAGGAACGCGCTCTCAGGGAGCCCTACGTCCGGCAGTTTCTGAACCATTGCGGCTTCGGGCTTGGCAACCCAAGCCGTACGCCAGCCCAGCATGGAGGAGACAAGGTCGCCGACCTTGTAGTCAGGGTGAGCAGATGCGGTTACGCGGCCAACAGCGCCGCCCTGCATCGTTTCGCCGATCTGGAAGGGCGGCACATAGCTTTCGCGGTCATACATGCGTCCACGCATGTAGGGGTCGACCGACATCCATTCGTTCTGGACCTGGATTTCGCCATCCTTCGGCTCAGCAATCTCGACAGTCTTTTTCGCGAAGTCGGATGGCTTGGGCATGCCCTCAGGACGAGAAGCGAGGCCCCATTCAGTTGAGTTCAGTTTAGCCATAATCGTTTTCCTCCATTTTTCAGCTGTCGTTTAAGTGGACTGTGACACTGCGGCTGTGAAGGGGGCTGGACGAATATCTTCGAAGGGTCTCGCTGCGGAATGTCGCAATCTATGCTGCCTGCAGCCCTTGCAGCAGGGGGCGATGCGGTGTCATGTCCGCCTAGATGAGGGCCTGATTGATGAGTAAATTGAAAGTGGGCGTCGCGGGCGCTGGCGTGTTCGGCAATTATCACGCGCAGAAGGCTGCTGCTTCAGCGCGGACCGAATTCATGGGCGTGTACGATATCGATCAGGCGCGGGCCGAGCAGGTCGCCAGCACATTTGGAGCGCCGGGCATGTCCGATTACCGCGCCTTTCTTGAAATGTGCGATGCCATAGTGATCGCCGTACCGGCAACATTCCACGAGCCGTTGGCGCGCGAAGCCATCGAGGCGCACTGTCACGTTCTGGTCGAGAAGCCGTTGGCGCTCACAGGCAAGTCTGCCCGAAGCCTTGCGGATGAAGCGGCTGCCCGTGGCCGTATTCTTCAGGTCGGCCACCAGGAGCGCTTCGTGGCACGCGCCATGGGGGTCCTGTCGATTGAAGAGACCCCGCTGCTGATTGAATCCGTTCGCGCTGGGCCGCCTGCACCCGAGAATCGCGCAGGCGATGTGTCCGTGATCTGGGATCTCATGATCCATGACCTCGACCTTGCAGCCATGATGCTCGGCACCGAATTCACCGGCGTGATGGCCACGGGTAAACGCGTACATTCGCAGCATCTGGATGAAGCAAGCGCGCAGTTCACATATGCAAGCGGCGGGGTAGCACGATTGCGGGCCAGCCGGGCCGCCGAAGTGCGCGAGCGGACCATGCGGGTTATCTACCCGTCGGGCGAGATCGCGATCGACTTCCTGACGCGCAAGCTGGAAAACTCTACCCCTTACGAAGTGCGCGTGAATATTGCAGCTGATCTGCCAGACCCGCTCGGGGCTGCTGATGAGGGTTTCTATGCGGCGTGTCTCGGGCTGGCCCGCAGTCCGGTACCTGCGCATGGGGCTGTCGCGGCAGTTGCGATGGCGGAGGCTGCCGAAGCTTCAGCTTTGGCCAAGCTGGACGCCTGACCTAACCGCGTTGTGATTGCTTGGGATCGTTTTTCGGCGCGGGCGCGAGGCGCATGACCTCGTTCTGGAAACGCTCGTCGTCTCCAGCGGCAAGAAAGGGCAGGGCGCCTGAAATGGCCTTCTGGAGTGGCTCGAACCAGTCCTGATCAGACTTGGAGAAGTCTGACAATACGTAGGGCATGACCTGCGACTTGTCGCCTGGATGGCCCACGCCAACACGTACGCGCCGAACCGTCTCTCCCAGATGCGCAATCATTGACCGGATGCCATTGTTGCCTGAATGGCCGCCACCCTGTTTTACGCGCAGTCGGCCGGGGGCCAGGTCTATTTCGTCATGGAAGACGACCACATCCTCAGCGGTCAGTTTGTAGAATGCCGCAGCCTTTGAAAGGGCCCGGCCTGATTCATTGTAGAAAGTTTCAGGTTTCACCAGCAGGGTCTTGATACGCCCGGAAGGTGTCTCGATCGTGCCTTCGGAAATCTGGCTTTCGAATTTGGAGCGCCAAGGCTGGAAATTGAAATCAGCATGTATCCGATCCAGGATCATGAACCCGGCATTGTGTCGGTTGCCCGCGTACTTCGCGCCCGGGTTTCCTTGTCCCGCGAGGATCAGCATGGGGCGTTCTCCCTCGTGCGACCCGGCAGGGGTTGGCCGCGTGCCTGGCCTGAATAGGCCAAGCACGCTGCGCCAGACCGAACGGATCAGTCTTCGCCGCCTTCTTCAGCAGCGGCTTCGCCTTCGGCGTCACCTTCTGCTTCAGCAGCGTCTGCGTCTTCTGTTTCTTCCGTATCAGCAACGGCCACACGGCCGGCAATCGTTGCGACTGTGAAGTCACGATCGGTGATCGTTGGCTCGGCATCCGATGGCAGTTTGATATCGGAGATCTTGATGTTGTCGCCCACTTCGAGAGCCGAAACGTCAGCTTCGAGGAATTCGGGGATGTGGCCAGCAGGAACCAGCAGTTCGACCGTGTGGCGAACAACGTTGAGCGTGCCGCCCTTTTTCAGGCCCGGCGAGACTTCTTCGCCCTTGAAGTGCACTGGCACTTCAACCTTGATTTTTTGGTTGGCTGTCACGCGGAACAGGTCGACGTGGACCGGGCGGTCCGTGATCGGGTGCATCTGGATCGCTTGTGGGATCACGAGTTGCTTTTCACCCTTGTGGACCAGCGTGGCGGTCGACGACAGGAAGTGGCCCGTCTCAATGGCTTTCATGACTTCGGCGAGACGCAGGCTGATCGCGACTGGCTTTTCAGCGCCGCCATACAGCACGCCGGGCACGAAGCCGTTATTGCGGGCTTCACGTGCGCCGCCTGTACCGATGCGCTCGCGCACTTCGACATTGAATGAAATCTGTTTCTTGGACATCTTGTTTCCTTTCGCCCTGAAGTCCGCCGCCGGACATCCGGACGGTGACAGCCTGACACGCACGGCCTTGCGCCGTCGTTTCCAGTCGGCGCCTATAGGCGATCAGGTATCTGCTGGCAAGCAGTGCAGACAGGCTTCAGGCAGCCTTTGACAACTCTTGTTTGCCTCTCGCGCGGTTCTGCGGGATGAGTGGGAAAATATAAAAGCCGGGGAGAACAAGCAATAATGACGGAAAAGGCGGTCGGAATTGACGGGAAAGCCTATTGGAAGGCGGTCATACGCCTGACGGTGGGCCTGCTGGTGATATGGTTTGCGGTGTCATTTGGCGCCGGAATCCTGCTCAGGGACTGGCTGGACCAGTTTGCTGTGGGCGGCGCGCCTCTCGGCTTCTGGTTCGCTCAGCAGGGATCGATCTACGTCTTTGTGGGCCTGATCTTCTATTATTGCGTCGCGATGCGGCGTCTTGAGCGCAAATTTGGCGTGAAGGGTTAGGGGCAAACCATGGATTGGACGCTGGTTTGGGTCTTCGCGACGTTTGCCCTTTATATTGGTATTGCTGTCTGGGCCCGCGCGGGCTCGACGAATGATTTCTACGTTGCCGGTCATGGGGTCCATCCGGTCGTCAATGGCATGGCAACGGCGGCCGACTGGATGTCGGCGGCGTCATTCCTGTCAATGGCGGGTTTGATCGCCGGGCTTGGGTATGGCGGCTCGGTCTATCTGATGGGCTGGACTGGCGGATATGTTCTGCTGGCGCTTCTGCTCGCGCCGTTCCTTCGGGAATTCGGCAAGTTCACCGTGCCGGACTTTATCGGCGACCGCTATTACAGTGACACGGCCCGGCTCGTGGCCGTTGTCTGCGCGCTGTTCGTATCCTTCACTTATATCGCCGGGCAGATGTCGGGCGTGGGCCTGGCTTTCTCGCGCTTTCTGGGTGTCGACTTCAACACCGGCATCTTCATCGGCATGGGTATTGTCTTCATTTATGCCGTGCTCGGCGGCATGAAGGGCGTTACCTACACGCAAGTCGCCCAGTATTGTGTCCTGATCTTTGCCTATACAGTGCCGGCCATCTTCATATCGCTGATGTTGACCGGCAATCCCGTGCCCCAGATCGGTTTCATTTCCGACATCAAGGGCGAGGGCATCTCGATGCTCCAGAAGCTCAACGAGACGGTCACCGGGCTCGGCTTTGCCGAATATACCAGCACCAACAAGACAGTCTTTGACATCTTCTGCATCACGGCGGCGCTGATGTTCGGAACCGCTGGCTTGCCCCACGTCATCGTACGGTTCTTCACGGTCCCCCGGGCATCCGACGCACGCCTCTCGGCCGGCTGGGCTCTGGTGTTCATTGCGCTGCTCTACACGGTTGCGCCCGCCGTCGGCTCGTTTGCCCGCCTCAACGTCATCGACTCGGTCAACGAGACGACCTACGTGCCTGCCGCCACCTATGAAGACGGCGCAGCTGCGCTCACCGCAAAAGGCGAAACGCCCAGCCCGGCCTGGTTCGCAAATTGGGAAAAGACCGGCCTCGTCGGCTTTGATGACAAGAACGATGATGGGAAGATGCAAATACGCGGACCGTCAGCGCCTGACGGCCTCGCGAATGAAGTCACCATCAACAACGATATCTACGTCCTCGCGAACCCGGAAATCGCGAAGCTGCCGGATTGGGTGATCGGCCTGGTCGTTGCTGGCGGCCTTGCCGCCGCGCTGTCCACCGCCGCTGGTTTGTTGATGGTTATCTCTTCCGCCATCAGCCACGATTTGTGTCGGCGTACCTTTTTCAAGGGCATGTCCGACAAGGCAGAACTTCGCATCGCCCGCTCAGCCGCCGCCGGGGCAGTCGTTGCGGCGGGGTTTATGGGTATCTATTCAGCCCAGCTGGCCTTCGTGGCACAAGTCGTTGCATTCGCGTTCGGCCTCGCCGCCGCTTCTCTCTTCCCTGCCATATTTTTGGGCATCTTCTGGAAGCGCATGAACAGGGAAGGCGCCATCGCATCCATGCTGTCCGGCCTTGTCCCGACCTTTGCCTATATCTGGCATTTCAAGCTTGGCGCCGGGAAGGCGGCCACCGCCTCTGACTGGCTGTTCGGCGTTTCGCCCGAGGGCATCGGCTTTGTGTTCATGTTCGTCGCTTTGGCAGTCGGCGTAGTCGTCTCTCTGGTGACCAAGGCACCGCCACAAGATATCCAGGACCTCGTCGAAGACATCCGCGTGCCCGGAACCCGGTCGGCACATGGCATCGCCGATAATGAAATGGCGCCCGTCAAGTAAATCTCTTGGCGCCCACACTTCTCAATCAAGTCTGCGATCTGTTAGGATTGCTGAAATGCATCATACAGGACACTCGTAATGAGCGACGCCAACAAGACCTATCCCGTTCCCGCCGACTTTGCCGCAGAGGCAAACCTGACGCCGGAAAAGTACCGGGAAATGTATGCGGCCTCGATTGCCGACCCGGAAGCTTTCTGGAGTGAGCATGGCAAGCGTCTGGACTGGATGACGCCCTATTCCGTCGTGAAAGACGTGTCTTGGGAAACCGGCGACCTGCATGTGAAATGGTACTCTGACGGCGTGCTGAATGTGTCGGCCAATTGTATCGACCGCCACCTGGCGACGCGCGGCAACAAGGCGGCATTCATCTGGGAAGGCGACAGCCCAAACGATAGTTTCACAGTCACCTACAAACAACTTCACGTCGCCGTCAGCAAGTTTGCAAACGTCCTCAAGGAACTCGGTGTCAAGAAAGGCGATCGTGTAACGATCTACATGCCGATGATCCTGGAGGCGACGTATGCGATGCTCGCCTGCGCTCGTATCGGTGCAGTGCACTCCATCGTGTTTGGCGGATTTTCGCCAGAGGCACTGGCCGGCCGGATCGTCGATTGTGAATCGGAGGTGCTGATCACCGCTGATGAGGGCGTACGTGGCGGGCGCAAGGTTCCGCTCAAGGTCAACGCCGATGCTGCGGCCAAAATTGCCAATGGGGTGTTGAAGAAGATGCTGGTCGTGCGGCGGACCGGCGCCGAAGTGTCGATGACCGAGGGCCGGGACCATTGGCTGCATGAGATTGGTGCGACCGTCTCGGCAGATTGCCCGCCAGAGCCGATGAACGCCGAAGACCCGCTTTTTATTCTCTATACGTCGGGCTCAACCGGAAAGCCAAAGGGCGTCTTGCACACAACAGGCGGCTATCTCGTCTGGGCCTCAATGACGCATGAATATGTTTTCGACCTGAAAGAAGACGATGTGTTCTGGTGCTCTGCCGATGTCGGCTGGGTGACCGGTCACACTTACATTGTGTATGGCCCGCTCGCGAACGGTGCCACCAGTGTCCTGTTCGAAGGTGTGCCCACCTATCCTGATGCGAGCCGTTTCTGGCAGGCGTGCGACAAACACCAGGTCACGATTTTTTATACTGCTCCCACGGCTATCCGCGCATTGATGCGCGAAGGCGAAGGCCCCGTGAACGCGACATCGCGAAAGTCGATCCGTCTTCTCGGCACGGTCGGAGAACCGATCAATCCGGAGGCTTGGGAATGGTATTTCCACACGGTCGGCGAGGCGCGCTGCCCGATCGTCGACACGTGGTGGCAGACCGAAACCGGCGGTACGATGATCGTGCCCATTCCAGGCACAACCGATATGAAGCCTGGCGCGGGCAGCCATCCCTTCTTTGGCGTGACGCTTGAATTGGTTGATGGCGAAGGAGGCGTCCTTGAAGGCGCTGCAGACGGCAACCTGCTAATCACCAACAGCTGGCCGGGGCAGATGCGTACAGTTTATGGAGACCATCAGCGTTTCATCGACACCTACTTCACCGCCTATCCGGGCAATTATTTCACCGGTGATGGCTGCCGCCGCGACGAAGACGGATTCTACTGGATCACTGGACGCGTCGACGACGTCATCAATGTCTCCGGTCACCGCATGGGCACGGCTGAAGTCGAAAGCGCGCTGGTCAGCCATGACGCCGTGGCAGAAGCGGCGGTCGTCGGATATCCGCACGACATAAAGGGGCAAGGCATCTATGCCTACGTCACTGTGCGCGCGGGCGTCGAAGTCGACGACGATCTGCGCAGGAATCTGGTTCAACACGTCCGCAACGAAATCGGGCCGATTGCGTCTCCTGACCTGATCCAGTTTTCTCCCGGCCTGCCCAAGACGCGATCCGGCAAGATCATGCGCCGCATCCTGCGCAAGATCGCTGAAAACGAGTTTTCCAATTTGGGAGATACGAGCACGCTGGCAGAGCCGGAAGTCGTGAACGACCTGATTGAGAACCGCCAGAACCGCTAGATCGCAGGCAGGTCCACGATAAACCGGGCGCCGCCCTCTTCGCGGTTTTCCGCGTAGACGTTGCCGCGATGTGTGGCGATGATCTGTTTGACGATCGACAGGCCAAGACCGGAATTGTTGCCGAACGCCGTCCCTTTCGGGCGGTCTGTATAAAAGCGGTTGAAAATCTCTTCCAGCTTGTCTGCGGGAATGCCGGGACCAGTATCTTCAATACGCAGGCGCGCGATGGTTTGCGGCCCGCTATTGGTTTGTTCTAGGGTGACGTGCACGCTGCTGCCAGGTGGCGAGAATGAGCGAGCATTGTCGACCAGGTTGCGAATGACCTGGCCCAGCGGACCTTCACGAGCGCGCACCAGCAGCCGAGCACCCATGGTTGCATCCTCAAACACGACCTGGACCGCATTCTCGCCTTCGCTCATCGATTCATAGGTGTGCACCACATCGCGTGCAAAACGCGCGATATCGATCTGCTCGCTGGGAACGCGGGTCATTTCGGCTTCGATCCGCGATGCGTTTGAAATATCGGTGATGAGGCGGTCGAGCCGCTTGACGTCGGATGCGATGACTTCGCGAAGGCGTTCACTGGCCACTGGGTCATCCTGAACGCGCTCTGCCGTTTCGATGGCGGACCGGATCGACGTCAGCGGATTTTTCAGTTCATGCGCAACGTCTGCTGCAAACTGCTCGTTGGCTTCGATACGTTCCAGCAGGGCTTCCGTCATGCCCTGCATGGAAGAGGCAAGATTGCCGATCTCGTCCTTGCGGCGGGTCAGTGCGGGAATTTCGATCCGGTCCGAAGCGCCGGACCGGATGCGGTCAGCCGCCAGCGACAAACGCCGCATCGGGCGGGCAATACCAAGTGTGAGCAGGAACGACGTGACAAAGGCCACCAGCACGGCCACGCCAATGAACGGCACCAGTGCGGCGCGTTCCGACCGGATAATCTCGTCTATGTCGCTCGCCTCCAGTGTCAGCACGCCGACCACGGCAGAAACCCGCTGGATTGGCATGGACACGGAGATGATGCGCTGGCCGCGATCCGAAAACCGCTGGCTGGCGGCAATGTCGCCTAGTACAGCGCTGTCGAACTCCTCCTCGAAGCTCTGTGTCCGAACGGCTTCTGAGCTGCGCCGTGGCATGATGGGGCCGAACACACGGCCGGCCCATTCTGACAAGGCCGCTCCCATGCGGGCAATGCGGCTTGGCTCCTTCAGGGGAGGAAGGGCGTCGATATCGACACGCTCTGAAAGATAGAAACTGTCGCCGATCAATTCACCTTCCGGCGAATAGATACGTGCGCGGACGCGGCCGGGCAGGTTCAGCCTGACAATTGTTTGCCGGGCTGCGTCTATGTCCAGGCTGGGTTGGGGTGTTGTAGCGTCCTCGCCCAGCAAGCTGGTGAAAATCTGTGCCTGTGCGACCAGGTCCTGCTTCTTGGAAACAACGAAGCCGGCACGCATTTCGTTCAGCACCATCGCGCCGATGATGAGAACAGCGAGACCGGCGAGATTTGACGCGAAGATCAGCCGGGCAATGCGCGAACCCAGGAACATGGATCCGCGCCTTGAACCCGGCAATCTGATGCGTTTTGACTCGCCCATCCCGTTCACCCTGTTTCCGGGCTGCGGCGATTCTTAGACGTCGGCCGCAACGCGCATGCTTACGATCCTGTCAGGATTGCGCGGCGGCTCACCTTTCGCAAGCTGGTCGATCACATCCATGCCTTCGGTTACCTTGCCCCACACCGTATATTGGTTGTTCAGGAAGCTGGCATCGTCAAAGCAGATGAAGAACTGGCTGTTGGCTGAATTGGGCGCAGCTGTACGCGCCATGGAGCATGTGCCGCGCACGTGTGGCTCGGCATTAAACTCGGCCTTGATGTCCGGCTTGCTCGATCCGCCAGTGCCATTGCCTTTCGGGCAACCAACCTGAGCCATGAAGCCCGGGATCACGCGGTGGAAGACGATGCCGTCATAGAATTCTTCGCGTGCGAGTTCCTTGATACGTTCAACATGGCCTGGTGCCAGGTCCGGGCGAAGCTCGATCTTCACGGCTCCTTTTGATGTTTCAAGAAGGAGTGTATTTTCAAGGTCGCTCATGGAAAAATCCTTATCTGTGGCTCGGTTTTATCACTGGCTATTGAATGAAGGCGATGGCGGCAAGCCCAACAGGCATGTTAATGTGATTGTCTCGCATCAGGATACCACAGCTTATGTTTGCGCATTCCCTCTCTGTCCTGCTGTCTGCCGTGCTTGGCATGACGGGTTTGGTACATCTGGCCTGGGCTCTGGGCAGCACGTTTCCCTATGCCAACGAGCAGGCCCTGGCGCGCGCTGTCGTCGGGCGCAGGGGCATCACACGCATGCCTTCAATGGCGGTATCCGCGTTCGTGGCGCTCTGTCTTTTCGGCGCATCGGTCTGGGCGCTTTTGCTGGGGCGCGTCATCAGTGCGCCGGTGTCTGACTGGCTGGTAGCGCCCGGCGGCCTGGCTCTGTCCGCAGTGTTCCTGTTCCGTGGGGTGATAGGCGTGTTGCCAACCTTCGAGCGCGCCTTGCCGGAACAGCCATTCCTTCGCCTGAACCGCCGGTTCTACTCGCCGCTCTGCATTCTGATCGGCCTTGCCTTTTTCGGACTCACCCTGATGATGCCGAACTGGAGCTGGCGATTGGGCCTGTTTGGTTAGGTGGCGTTCACGTCGTTAATCAATTGACGGAGTGACACACCGACTGAGTTTTCGGCTTCTATCATGTGTGCGAAAGCCCAATGGTTGAGTTGGGTGTCGATCCTGATGTCGGCATGGCGAAATGCTGGAGCCAGGCCTAGTCCCATGACAATGCCGATTGCCTTCACGGCGTCAGATCGATCTGGTCGGATCGGTCGAGCGTCAACATGCACGACTTTTTTCGCGTTTCTGGGCTTTTTGCTCACACTCATGAATAGGCTGCCGTGTCGCATGACGGGATCCACTCCAGCCAGAAGGGCGACTGGTGCGGGCAGCTGGTGCGCGATCTTGAGCGCTGTATCGCTGCCCCAGCTGTGCCCAACCAGCACGACTTCCCGTCCGTCCGAGAGTGCATTCATGCAATGGGAAAGCGCGCCATGAAGATCAAAATAGCTGAACCAGACCGCCGTACGCGTGCCACCACTGGTTCTCAATGCATTCTGACGTGCGGTCACATAGCTCGTCACAATCCGCGACTGTCCGTCCGCAGCGCCGCCGATATAGACTTCCGCGACGCCGTTTCTGTCAGGCATGGGCCTATTCGGTATAGCGGTAGCCGACGCCATAGAGCGTTTCAATCGCATCGAACTCGTCCGTCACTTCGCGGAACTTCTTGCGCAGCCGCTTGATGTGGCTGTCAATGGTCCGGTCGTCGACATAGATCTGGTCGTCATAGGCGGCGTCCATCAGCTGGTCGCGGCTCTTCACATATCCGGGGCGCGAGGCCAGCGCCTGCAGGATCAGGAACTCGGTCACGGTCAGGCGCACGGGGTGGCCGTCCCAGGTACAGGCATGGCGGTTCGGGTCCAGTGTCAGCTTGCCGCGAACGATTGGCTTATGGTCGCCCTCTTCCGGTCCGGCCACGCCGCCACGTGCGCGCCGCAGCACGGCCTTCACGCGCTCGGCCAGCAGGCGGTTGGAACAGGGTTTGCGCACGAAATCATCAGCACCGATATTGAAGCCGATCACTTCGTCGATTTCTTCGTCCTTCGATGTCAGGAAGATCACCGGCAGCTCGCTGGTCTGGCGCAGGCGGCGCAGCAATTCCATACCGTCCATCTTGGGCATCTTCACGTCGAGGATGGCGATGTCAGGCGGTGTTTCCGTCAACGCCGGCAGAGCGGATTCGCCGTCATGATAGGTGCGGACATTATAACCCTCAGCTTCAAAGAACATTTTCAGCGACGCAACAATGTTCTCGTCGTCATCTACCAGTGCCAGAGTTGTCATCGCTCGATCCTTCTCAACCAGACTGTACCCCATCACGGGGTCTGGCCGTTTTGCATTATGGTGTTCAACCACGGTTCGCGACATGACAAAAGCCCTCCTTCGGTGCTGTTCCAATGAAAACAGCAGACTAGGGCAAGCAAACGCTCACATTACGGCCTTTTAAGGAAAATTGAGGCGGGCCGCCATGATTGTGAACGACGGCTCAGTGCGCCTCGGCCCAGTTGCTCGCCGCACGGGCATCCACCACCAGCGGCACGGACAGGCTCAGCGCGGGCATCGCCGCGCCCTGCATCGTGTCCTGCGCCAGCTTGATCAGCGTATCGGCTTCAGCCTTCGGGCATTCGAAGATCAGTTCGTCATGCACCTGCAACAACATGCGCGCCTTCAGGCCCGCCCTGGCAAGTGCGTCCGGCATGCGGATCATTGCGCGCTTGATGATATCGGCGGCCGAGCCCTGGATCGGTGCGTTGATCGCCTGACGTTCGGCAAAGGCCTTGGCCGGTCCCTTGGATTTGATGGCTTCGAGATGGATCTTGCGCCCGAAAGCCGTCTGCACGTAGCCGGTCTCCTTCGCGAAGGCCTTGGTCTCATCCATATAGGCGCGGATGCCGGGGAAGCGTTTGAAGTAAGTCTTGATGTACTCGGCTGCCTCACCCTGCGGGATGCCGAGTTGGCGCGCGAGGCCAAAGCCCGAAATGCCATAGATGATTCCGAAATTGATCGCCTTGGCTTGCCGGCGCACCATCGGGTCCATGCCCTCAATCGGCACGCCGAACATCTCGCTCGCCGTCATCGCGTGAATGTCGAGGCCCTTGTGGAACGCGTCTTTCAGCGCAGGAATGTCGGCCATGTGCGCCAGGATGCGCAACTCGATCTGGCTATAGTCGGCGCTGACCAGAACGTTGCCTTCATCGGCAATGAAGGCTTCGCGAATCTTGCGGCCTTCTTCAGTCCGCACAGGGATGTTCTGCAGGTTCGGGTCTGAGGATGACAACCGCCCTGTCTGCGCCACGGCCATGGCAAAACTCGTGTGCACGCGGCCCGTCTTCTTGTTGATCGCCGCCTGCAGCGCCTCGGTATAGGTCGAACGCAACTTGGATAGCGTGCGCCAGTCGACAATCGTGCGGGGCAGTGCATGGCCCTCTGCCGCCAGGCCTTCCAGCACGTCGGCATCGGTCACCCATGCGCCAGTCTTGGTCTTCTTGCCGCCTTCCAGTCCCATCTCGTCGAACAGTATCTCGCCCAGCTGTTTCGGGCTGCCAATGTTGAATGCGCGTCCGGCCTGTTCCTCAGCCTCGGCCTCCAATGCGGCACAACGCTGAGAGAAATCGGCCGACAGGCGCGACAGCTGGTCCCGGTCCACCTTGATGCCCTCACGTTCCATCTGCGCCAGCACAGGCACAAGCGGGCGCTCCAGTGTCTCGTAAACCGTGGTCACTTTTTCACTGTGAAGTTTCGGCTTGAATATCTGCCACAGGCGAAGTGTCACGTCGGCATCTTCGGCTGCGTATTCGGTCGCCTTGTCGAGCGCGACGCGGTCAAAGCTGACCTGCTGCTTGCCGATCCCGGCAACTTCCTTGAACGCTATCGGCTTGTGGTTCAGGTAACGCTCGGAAAGCGTATCCATGCCGTGGCTGTGGCGTCCGGCATTCAGCACGTATGACAGCAACATTGTGTCGTCGATGGGCGCGACATGAATGCCCTGTGACGCGAAAATACTGTCATCATATTTTATGTTCTGGCCAATCTTCAGGACAGATGGGTCTTCCAGCATTGGCTTCAGCGCGCGGATCGCATCCTTCATGCGGATCTGCCGCGGCGGGTCCGCTCCGAACATGTCTCCGTCGCCTGCCCCGTTCGGGTCCACATGGGCCAGCGGAATGTAGCAAGCCTCGCCCGGTGACAGTGCCAGCGATACACCCACCAGATTGGCCGCTACGGAATCGAGGCTGTCGGTCTCGGTATCCACCGCGACATAGCCTTGTGCGATGGCCCGCGCGACCCACTCTTCCAGCCGCTCGAAATCGCGAATGCATTCATATTGCGTCCGGTCGATCGGATCGCCTTCAGGGCGTGCAGCTTCGATCGCGCCTTCCATCTCCATCATCTCACGCACGCGCCGCGTGATGGTGCGGAACTCCATTTCCTCAAGGAATGCGATCAGCGTCTCCGGGTCCGGGTCGGCCACCGCCAACCCTTCCAGGTCCAGCGTCACCGGCACATCATCCTTCAAAGTCACCAGGCGTTTCGACAAGCGCACCTGCTCTGCATTGTCGATCAGGGTCTGCCGGCGTTTCGGTTGCTTGATCTCGCCTGCGCGTTCCAACAGCGTTTCGACGTCGCCATATTCATTGATCAGCTGAGCCGCCGTCTTGATGCCAATGCCCGGCGCGCCCGGCACATTGTCCACACTGTCACCCGCCAGCGACTGCACATCCACCACACGTTCCGGCCCGACGCCGAACTTCTCGTGCACCGCATCAACGCCCATGGTCTTGTTCTTCATCGTGTCCAGCATCACGACGCGATCAGAGACCAGCTGCATCAGGTCCTTATCCGACGACACGATGGTGACGCGCGCGCCCTTGGCCTCTGCCTGGCGTGCATAGGTTGCGATCAGGTCATCAGCCTCGAACCCTTCCAGTTCAAGCGCGTGCGCAGCAAACGCGATGGCCGCCCGACGCACCAGCGGGAATTGCGGCACCAGCTCTTCCGGTGTTTCAGAACGGTTCGCCTTGTACTGGTCGTACATTTCATTACGGAACGTGTGCGACGAAGCATCGAATATGCACGCGAAATGGGTCGGGCGGTCGGGGCCTTTCACTTCTTCCAACAGCTTGAACAGCATGTTGCAAAAGCCGGCCACGGCCCCGATGGGCAGTTTGTCGGACGCGCGGGTCAGCGGAGGCAGGGCGTGAAACGCGCGAAAGATGTAGGCGCTCGCATCGACCAGATAGAGGTGACTGTCCTTGGTAACGGGTGCGGTAGCCATATGCAGGGAATCCTTTGCTGACGCTTGGTTTAGCCGCTTGCGGCAGGCCCGTCACCCGCTGCGTGCCTCAAAGCTGATGCCCTCACCATCCTTCGGATTTGGGCGTTAGCATTCCCTAGCGGAAGCTTTCATAGTATCGTGCTGCAATAAAATTCCTGGGAGGGAAAACCAATGCCAGTCGATATGGGCGCCACTGGCGCAAAAACACCTTGGCACCTTTGGGTGGTGGGCGTGGTAAGCCTACTCTGGAACAGCTTCGGCTGTTTTGATTTCACCATGACGGCGACCCGCAATGCGGCCTATCTTGAGCCCTATCCGCAGGAAATGCTGGATTACTGGTTCGCGATGCCAATGTGGGCTTGGGCGCTATGGGTGATTGGTGTGTTCGGTGGGCTTTTAGGCAGCGTCCTGCTGTTGCTCCGCCGGAAACTGGCGGTTCCGATTTTCGCAGCCTCCTTCCTTGGTGCTGCAATCAGCATGCTTGTCGGAACGCTCGACCAGAACGCCCCGCGCATGGAGGGGGCAGGGGTAATGAGCGCGTTTATCGTAATTATCGCCGCCTTGTTCGTCGCCTATGCCTGGTGGATGTCGCGGCGGGACGTCTTGCGCTGAGCCCGTTTCATCGTAGCCTCCCAAAAAACGGGAGAAGACGATGACAGAGATGAACAAGACCTGGGTGCTGCGGCACCGTCCGGTGGGTGAGGTCAAGGAAACCGACCTCGAACTGGTGGAAGCCCCTCTTGCGCCCCTTCAGGATGGCGAAGTGCGCGCGCGCACCATCTACCTCTCGCTCGATCCGACTAATCGAATCTGGATGAGCGATAAGGATGCTTATCTCCCGCCGGTCGCCTTGGGCGAACCCATGCGCGGCGGCGGCCTCAGCCTCGTCACCGAAAGCCGTTTTGACGGGCTGGAGCCAGGCGACATTGTGAACACCGGGCTGGCGCATTGGGCGCTCTACAACACGTTGCCGGGCGCAAGCCTTGCCAAGATGCCTCAGCTTCCCGGCGTCCCGCTCACGGCCTTCATGGGGCCAATCGGAGCCACCGGCATGACCGCCTATTTCGGCCTGATGGATATTGCCAAGCCGAAGGCGGGCGAAACCGTGGTGGTTTCCGCTGCAGCGGGCGCTGTCGGCTCGATGGTTGGCCAGATCGCCAAGATTCAGGGCTGCCGGGTTGTTGGCATCGCGGGTTCGGACGAGAAATGCAAATGGCTGGTCGAGACGGCCGGTTTTGATGCGGCCATCAACTACAAGAAGGAAGATGTCGGCGCAGCGCTCGACAAGCATTGCCCGAACGGGATCGACATCAATTTCGAAAATGTCGGTGGCAAGATCATGGACACCGTCATCGCCCGACTGAACGACTTCTCGCGCATGCCACTATGCGGCCTGATCTCGACCTATAACGCCACCGAGCCTGTGCCGGGGCCTTTCAATTTCGAGAACCTGCTGATGCGCCGGACGCTCGTCAAAGGCTTCATTGTTATCGACTACTATCCGCGCTTTGCGGAAGGAATCCAGCAAATGGCCCAGTGGCTTATGGAGGGGAAACTCAAATTCGAGACCGACATTGTCGATGGCCTCGAGAACGCCCCGTCCAGTCTGTCCCGCCTTTTCGAGGGCAAGAACCTCGGAAAACTGGTGGTCAAGGTCTCTGAAGAACCGAACTGAACATTCCGCTCGGTCCTGTTGTAGCCACAGCAGGACCTGACGGTTTGTTCATGACAAAAACGTCATCGGAAATATCGCACTTTCGGCGACGGGAAACCCTCGGGCGCGCGTTCAACTCATGTGATGTCGGCAGGGTCTTCCCGCCCGGTCGGCATGACGACTATTCGCGTTCCCGCTGTTGGTACCTCCAAACCCTCCCCCTGACCCGCAGCGGTGCCCCCCACTTTCCTCACCCCTTGAAGTGGGGGGCTGCGCGCGATCACAGCACCAGCGGCGCGATCAGGTACCCAATCAGGGTGATGACGACAATTCCGATCAGGTTCACCCGCAAGCCACGACGCACCATCTCCTGAACAGGTATCTGTCCTGTGGAGTAAACGATCGCATTGGGGGCAGTCGCCACCGGCAGCATGAAGGCGCATGACGCGGCCACGGCCGCCGGCCCCAGCAGGCTTTCAGGTGCCATGCCGACGGCCACAGAAAGCGCGCCGAGAATCGGCGCCAGCGTCGTCATTGTCGCCACATTGCTGGTCAGTTCGGTCAGGAAGATCACCAGCGTTACGACGACCGCAATGAACAGGATCGGCGGGAAAGTCGACATGACCGATAATTGTTGACCCAGCCATTCCGACAGGCCGGTGCGCGATATGGCGTTGCCAAGCGCAATGCCGCCGCCAAACAGCACCAGCACGCCCCAAGGCAGGCGTTCTGCTTCTTCCCAATTCAGCAACATGCGTTTCTCGTCGCCGCCGGCAGGCACCAGGAACATGACAAGCGCGCCAGCCATCGCGATCATCATGTCCACTTCTGCACCGCCATATCCTGCCAGCGTTTCCCAACCTGCAGCATTCAAAAGGTCCACCGTCCACAGCCGCGAAACCCAGAACAGCGCGACCGCGGCGAACACGATGGCGACCCGTTTTTCAGGCGGTGTCATGCGGCCCAGCGCGCGCTTGTCGTGGCGAACACGGTCCAGCACATCCTGGCCACCACTGAATTTTGGCAAAGTGCGTGTAAGTGACCACCAGGCGGCGGGCACCATCAGCATGGCGGCGGGTACGCCGAACGCCATCCATTGTGGAAACCCGATATTGCCGCCCGTCTCGACCTGCAGCCAGTTGATTGCAATCAGATTGGTTGGTGTGCCGATCGGGGTCGCGACGCCGCCGATGGATGCAGCATAGCAAATGCCCAGCAACAGGGCCGTTGCAAAGCGACCGCTTTTGTCGTCCAGCGTCTGCGCAGCAGAAAGCGCAATCGGCATCATCATCAGCGTCGTCGCAGAATTCGATATCCACATCGATAGGAGCGCGGTTGCCAGCATGAACCCGAAGATCAGCGCCTTGGGCGCCGCGCCAACACGGGATATCACATTCAGCGCGATGCGCTTGTGCAGGTCCCATCGCTCGATTCCCATCGCAATGATGAAACCGCCGAGCAGCAGCAGGACGATATAATTCGCATAATCCGCGCCAACCTGCCTTGGCGTACCCGCTTCGATCAGGGGCAGCACAACGAGTGGTAAAAGGGACGTCGCCGGGATCGGTATCGCCTCGGTGGCCCACCACGTTGCCATCAGCACCATAAGTGCCCCGGTGCCCCATGCCGCAAAGCTCAGGCCCTCCGGTGCTCCGATCAGCAACATGAGCCCTGCCAGTGTGGGGCCCAGTACGAGTCCGACCTTTTTTACCCCCATGTTCCGTTCAGTTCCCCGTCATGGCCGCAAACCCGGTCGTAAGGTCAGCGACAAGATCATCCACGGCCTCAAGCCCGATATGAAACCGCAGCAATGGGCCAGCCCTGGAGTCCGTCCAGCTTCCCTTCATGCGGGTCAGCTGCTGGTCGCATGGAATGACCAGGCTTTCAAACCCGCCCCACGAGAAGCCCATCGAGAACAGGTGCATGGCCTCCAGAAACCGCTCAAGGCCCTTGTCGGCAACCGGGTTGAGCACCACACCGAACAAACCATTCGAGCCGCTGAAATCCCGCTTCCAGAGCGCATGATCCGGATGAGAGGGGAGGGCCGGGTTCAACACTTCGGCGACTTCATCCCGCGCGGCCAGCCATTGCGACACGGCCAGGCCTCCCGCTTCGTGCGCTTTCAATCGCGTCTTCAACGTCCTCAGCCCGCGCAGGCAAAGGAAGGCATCGTCTGGCGACAGGCTGATCCCCCAGTCTTCCGACAAGGCTTCGAGACGTCCAGCCATGCCGGGCGTGCTTGTCATCACCGCGCCACCAAACGCATCGGAATGTCCGGACACATATTTCGTCAGCGCCTGCACCGACAGGTCAACACCCAGCGCCAGCGGCTGGTGATGCAGGCCCGCACCCCAGGTATTGTCCATGATGGTGCGAATGCCGCGTGCTTTGGCGATTTCGACTATCGCTGGCGTATCGGAAACTTCAAACGTCAGGGATCCTGGCGATTCAAGGAATATGGCTTTCGTGTTGTCTTGGATGAGATCTGCGATGCCTGCGCCGATGCGTGGATCAAAGCGGGACGTCTTCACACCCATTGCGGGCAAGCGCCGCTCGCAAAACCGCGCCGTGGGGCCATACGAACTGTCCGGAAACAGCAAATGGTCGCCAGCGCGCACCGTGCTGGCAATTGCCAGCGTGCACGCCTGCAAACCGTTGGCAGCTAGCCGTGTATAGGTCGCGCCTTCCAGTTCGCACATGGCCGCTTCCAGTTCGCGGTGAACTGTCAGGCCCATTCGGCCATACGTCGGCTTCGGTCCGTAGAGCGCTTCTTCGGTCGAAAACAGAACTGTAGATGCCCGCTCCACAGGCGGATTCACGGTCACGCGTTCGAGGCGCTCCTTGCGGGTGTGAATCAGACGCGTCTCGGGCTTTTTCATCAGGCGTCCGTCGCCACCGGTCGGGCGGGATCGGATGCCCATTCGGTCCAAGAGCCGTCATAGACGGCGACGTCCCAGTTGCCGAGGCGGGCCAGCGCCAAAGCGGCGATGGCTGCGGTGACGCCGGAACCGCAGGTCGTCACGGTCGGGGCCTTTGGGTCCTTGAACAGATCAGCCAGTTTGTCGGCTGGCTTCATGTGCCCGTCTTCTGTCACCAGTGCGCTGCCGGGCAGGTTGACGCTGCCAGGAATATGACCCGAAGCAAGGCCTGCGCGGGGTTCCGGCTCGCGGCCGAAAAAGCGCCCGTCCGGTCGGGAATCCACGATCGTCGTCCGTGACGATCCAACCAGCTTTTCCAGTCCCGCGGCATCAATGACGAGATCTGTGCGAACGCGCGGCGTGAAATGGCGTTCGCTTACGATCGGTGGCAGGTCTTCAAGTTCACCGCCCTCTGAGACCCAGGCGTTCAGGCCACCGTCAAGCACGTGCACATCGGTGTGTCCCATGACGCGCAACATCCACCAGACCCGCGCCGAGGCGAAAAACCGGTTCTGGTCATACACAACAATACGGTTGCCGTCGCCCACGCCCAGCTTTCGAACGCGCGCCGAGAATTTCACGGAATCCGGCAGCATGTGTGGCAGGTGGGATGATGTGTCAGCGATGTCATCGATGTCGAAATGCAAAGCGCCCGGAATGTGGCCACGCGACCAGGCCTGACGTCCCGTTTCAGGTGGATTGGTGAAATCCGCGAAATAGGTTGCGTCAAGTACGCGGACATCCGGCGCTTCGATATTCTTGATCAGCCAGTCTGCACTGACGAGCGGGTCACCCGATTCCATCTTCTTATTTCTCCATCCACGGCGGCACCGGCAGGTCCTTCGATTTCAGGAATTCCGGATTGTACAATTTCGATTGATAACGATTGCCATAATCGCACAGCACCGTCACGATCGTGTGTCCCGGCCCCATGTCGCGCGCCATCTTGGCCGCGCCGGCAACATTGATCCCGGCTGATCCGCCGAGGCACAGGCCTTCTTTCTGGACCAGGTCGAACAAGACGTGCAGCGCTTCGGTGTCGGTGCAGCGATACGCGCGGTCAACCTCGATGCCTTCAAGGTTTGCCGTGACCCGCCCCTGTCCGATGCCTTCGGTGATTGATGTTCCCTCTGATTTCAACTCGCCATTCTTGAAATATTCGTACATCGCCGCGCCACCGGGGTCAGCAAGGCCAATCTGGACAGACTTGCGCTTTTCCTTGAGCGCCATCGAGACGCCGCCCAGCGTTCCACCCGAACCCACGGCACAGATAAAGGCATCCAGCTTGCCATCCGTTTGGTTCCAGATTTCCTGCCCTGTCGTGTCGTAATGCGCTTTGCGGTTTGACGTATTGTCAAACTGGTTGGCCCAGATCGCACCATTCGGTTCTGACTTGGCGAGGTCTTCGGCGAGGCGTCCGGAATATTTGATGTAATTGTTGGGGTTGGCATAGGGCACGGCATCGACCTCGATGAGCTCTGCGCCGAGCAGCCGGATCGCGTCCTTTTTTTCCTGGCTTTGGCTGCGGGGCATCACGATGACCACCCGATAGCCAAGTGCCGCGCCAACAAGTGCCAGTCCGATGCCTGTATTGCCTGCTGTGCCTTCAACAATGGTGCCGCCAGGTTTGAGCAGGCCGGCGGCTTCGGCATCGCGCACGATTCCCAATGCCGGGCGGTCTTTGACCGATTGTCCAGGGTTCAAAAACTCGCACTTGCCGAGGATTTCGCATCCGGTTGCATCGGATACCGCGTTGAGGCGAAGGAGGGGGGTGTTTCCGATCAGGTCAATGACGGAGCGGTGAATTGTCATGCAGTCAGTCCGGTTCAGTTTGGGAGGCCAGTTCGCGCCAAGCTAAGGTGCGGCGGTCCATTGCACAACTGCGAGATCCAAAGTGATCCAGATCGCCCTGTGGCCCGTACACCATCCTGTATAACTCGAAAACCGAACTGGAATTGTCGTTTGAACACTCAGGAATCCTACGCCTCCTTCATGATGGATCATGCGGCAGGCAATCATGCTGACGCTCTGGCGCTGGCCGCTGACATGCACATGATGCTCAGCCCGACAGGGGCAGAGCAGGCGCAGATATGGTCGATTGTCGGCGGGGCGCTGCTTGAGCGGGACCCGATGCCGGTACATTCGGCTAGAGCCCGCCCAGGCCGACGACGCCCTCATCATCAGGTGCAGGAAACGGCCCAGGAGCTATTGGCATTGGCTGATCGCTCTCTTCCGTGGAAACGCGGCATTTCGGGTGTTTCATTCGCCAACACTCGTACCCGGGGGGCTAAATTCATGCGCCTGGACCCCGGCCAGTCTGCACCGTCCCACGGTCACGGCTCGCTAGAGGCAACCGTTGTGCTTCAGGGGCGTTTCAGCGATGGCCATGGTGTCTATTCCCGCGGAGACCTCGTTCTGGGCGAACCCGGCAAGCGCCACAAGCCAGCCGCCGTTGGTGACGAGACATGTATCTGTTTCGTCGCTGAAACCAGTCACCCACTCTGGAACCTGTTCCGATGATCCGCCACACCCTGACCGCACTCTCTCTGGCCCTTCTGGCGACCCCTTCCCACGCTGACAACGCATCGACCCCCACCCTTGCCCCCAACGCATCGACACCGGTCTGGACGCCGAAAGACGGGGACGAGATCAGCTTCAAAGTGCTGCGCAAGGGCAAGCCTTTCGGTACGCATAAGGTGTCGTTCGACGTCGCTGCCGACGGCACGCTGACGGCTACAACGGATGTGAGACTGAAGGCAGGCCTCGGCCCGATTACCGTTTTCAACTATGAACTCGATGCCACCGAGACATGGAAAGACGGGCAGTTGGTCGGCCTCAAAGGCCAGGTTGACGATGACGGCAAGGACGGTTCCGTCCGTGCATCCAGCACCGGAGAATCCCTGAACGTCAACGGAACCGACTATTCCGGCGCTGTCCCGCTCGGCATTTTGCCGTCTAGCCATTGGAATGTTGCTCAGACCCGCGCGACGCAACTGCTCTCGACCGAGGATGGTGAGCTGATCAAGATCAATGTCGTGGACAAAGGGCAGGATACCGTCGTCGTTGACGGACAGCGTGTGGTTGCGCGTCGATACCTGATGGACTCAGATATTGACGTCGACCTCTGGTACGACGCGGAAGGGCGCTGGGTAAAGCTCGCCTTCGAGGCCCGTGGCCAGCAAATCGAATATGCGCTGACCCGGTCCTATTAAGCGGAAAGACCGGCTCTATTCAGGCTCAGCAGGTGCAGGCTCTTCCTTCTTCTTTTTCTTGAACAAGTCGCCAATTGCATTTTTCGCGGCTTGCTCAGCGGCCTCCTCCAGTGTCACTGGCGCCTTCGCTTCGGGCTGCTCTGTTGCGGGCTCAGCGCCCGTTTCAGTGTCCGGAGACGGTGTGGCCGGGGCAGGGGTCGACGTGGAGGGAACGCCAAGTACATTCCCAAGGATAGAGCCCGCATCGCCACCAATCTTGTCCGTCAGTTGATCCTTCAGCTTGTTACCGAGTTCGGCTTTGAGCGCCGTCTGAATGCCAGACGTATCCGGCGACACTTTCAGCTTGCTCCACGAGCCCGAAACACGCACCGGCACGGGTATGCCGTTCAACTGGACAACGCTGCCCGAACCCGACCCGGACTTGTCGATACTCGTGGCCAGCCTGATATCCAGGGCCTGTCCGCCGAGATTGATCTTGCCTGAGCCATCAATCCCGAGCACCGGGTTGATCAGTTTCATCAGGTCCACGTTGGCGACGCCATCGGTGATGGTGAGAACCGTGTCAAAACTCGAAAAATCGGTCGCCGCCGAGGGCGACAAGGCTTGCGAGAAATCCAGGTTTGACAGGTTTCCGGATGTGAGCGCCGTTTGAAGCGATTGCGCGCTCCTCACCAGTTGCGCGACGTTGAGGCCCTTGAGTGCGCCATCGGTCAGATTCGTCGTCACCTTGCCATCCAACGCGTTCATGATGTCGTTCATCGAGTTGCCGGTCGCGGCGCCCGTCACAGTGAAGCCACCTGTCCCGCTAAGCTTGTCGAATCCAGCCAGCGTGCCGAGCAGGCTCGACATGCCGACGTCGCTGCCATTCATCGTGAAGTCCAACGCAGGCGTTGCGCCTTGCGCATTGACGCCCAGCTTTCCGTTCCAGTCGCCGCCAAAGGCCTTGAAGCGCGACAGGTCTGTCGCAAGAACGCCTTGGTTCAGCGTGGTCGACGCGGCCGCGTCGGTCAGCTTCACCTTGCCGATCGTCAGCGCGCTCGTCGTGATCTGGATATCCGCATCAACGGCTTTCAATCCGGCCAGATCAAGGGGTTCCTTGCTCCAACCCGTGCCAGCTTGTTTCGGTTTTCCAGCCTGGTCCGCCTCGCCTAGAAACGGCGAAAGATCCAGCGGCCCCATCGCCAGGTTTCCCGTCAGCTTTGGACGTTCTCCCGAAAGATCAATCCCGGCTGTTCCTTTGCCGCTTATCCCGTCCAGCGCGAGAGTCAGGTCGGTCAAAGCCAATATCTTGAAGCTGCCGGCAATCGCGCTTTTCACATTGAACGTTTTCAGCGTTTCACCGGGTGCCATCTCGACGTCGGCGGCTTTGAGCAATGCCCGCAATTCATCACTTGAGGCGGATAGACGACCGTCGACGCGCCCTTCACCCCCCAATCCAACGTCGCCGGCAAACGTGGCATTCAGCAGCGCGCCCGTGTGTTTTACGTCGAGTTCACTCAGCTTCAGGGCATCGAACGCGCCTTTCAAGGCACCCTTGATTTCCATGCGCTCCAGCGCGTCACTGGCAGGCAAGTCTATGCCCAATTGCGTCGCCAGATCTCCTGCTTGCGGCAAGACGGCAGCAAACTTGCCCTCAAGACTGATGGTCTCGCCGATCTTCACACCACCGGTATAGTTGGCGTCAATCAACGCGCCCTTCAGGGTCAGTGTCTCAAACACCATTTCTGGCGCCGTCAGACTGCCTGACAGGGCCGCCTTGATGTTGGCCGCGCCGAGCGGCGCAGCAGTCTCGGGCAATTCGACTCCGCCAAACTTGACGAGTTCAAATACATTGGGCGCAACCAGTCCGAGTGTGCCCTGTATTGTCGGCGAATCTGACAGCAGGATGCTACCCGTGAAATCGGTTTTCGCCAGATCAGATGATTGGCTGAAGCTCTCAATGTCGATTTTCAGCGCATCCAGGGAGCCGGAAACCGTGCCCCTCGCGTCAACTTTGCCAAGCCGGGAAAGGTCCATTGGCAAATCAGTCCCCGTAAAGGCGACCAGTTTGCCCAAGGCTTCCGATGTTGCTGTAAACGCGCCTGACAGTGAGACTGCCTCGCCGAGCGTCACGCTGCCTTCGTAGCTGGCGCCACCGAGTGACGATTCGAGCGTAAATTTCGCGTTCGCAGGTGTTCCAGTCGTCATGGCATCGGGTGAGTCAAGTCGGATAACCACGTCGAAACTCTCACCCTGAAACAGGCCCGATGCGTCCATGTCGAGGGGTTTGTCGAGTGCCTGCAATGACGCCTGCATGTTCAGTTCATTAAGCTCATAGGAGGCACCAGAGGCGTCGTCTCGGTAAGTCAGCTTGGCGTTCTGAAGACGGGCAGAGGCGATGCCTGCATCGAAACCACCCTCGGATTCGCCGGAATCTGCATCAGGCTCGGCATTGGTGCCAAACTCCCAGTTCGAGGTGCCATCGGCCAGTTTGTGCAAGTCGACATTGGCGTCGACGAAGGAAATTTCCTGAACATCCACGCGACGCGACAGCAGGGGCAGCCATTTGACAGATCCGCGAAGCTGTCCCGCTTCAATCATGTTGGAGCGGTCAAACCCTTCCGGATTGGCCACCGTCACACCGCCGACACTGGCCGCGATCCGCGGAAATACCGAAATTTTGACATCGCCAGTCAGCGTGACATCGCGTTGAAGGGCGCCCGTTGCCGCTTTCTCGATCTGCGCCTTGTACACGTCCTTGGGTACCAGAAACGGCACCACCATTGCGGCCACGACAAGCAAGCCGACTATTCCAGCTACGATGAGAAGTATGCGTTTCATGGGAGGGTCCTGATTCCGTCGTTTCTACTGGTAGATATACAATGTGACCGATGAATGACGACTGAAAAGCATATAATCGAGCTTGGCCTGACGTTCCTCGCTTGACCACCATTGTCCGCTTGACTAGAGAGACGGCTCGCCGCCTTGCGGCTGAAGAAAATACGCGGGTGTAGCTCAGTCGGTTAGAGTGCCGGCCTGTCACGCCGGAGGTCGCGGGTTCAAGTCCCGTCACTCGCGCCATTTTCTTGTAATCATGACTGATTATCGTCGAACGGGCTGAGGTTTACCTCAGCCCGTTCGCGATTCTGGTCTCGGCTTATAGTGACAATCCACCATCCACGATCAGCGTCTGCCCGCAAACATAGGCGGCGAGGGGGCTGGCCAGGAAGATAGCTGCGCCGGCCATGTCGCCGGGCAGGCCCATGCGCCCGACCGGAATCGCGCGAAGCGCGCCTTCCAGCCGTTTGGGGTTTTCCGTCGTGACCTTGGTCAGCTTGGTGTCCACCAGGCCTGGTGCGAGACCGTTCACGCGAATGCCTTCAGGTGCCCAGGCCTGACCCAACGTCTTGGTCAGGCTGATGGCCCCAGCCTTGGATGCGGCGTAGGCCGGATTGCCGACATTCGCCGAATATCCCGATATCGAGCTGACAATGATGATCGAGCCCTGCGCCTTCGTTAGCAGCGGCTTCATTTTGTTGGCGCAATGCATCAGGCTGTCGAGATTGACCGCCATGACGCGGTCCCAACCTTCGCGTTCAAACTCACCGCGTTTGTACACGACTGTGCCCTGGCAAAGCACGAGTGAGTCGAGTGTTTCGAAATCGGCTTTTGCTGCCGCGATGGCGTCGGGGTCCCCGACATCGACCTGCTGGTAAATCAGGCCGGCGAGATCACTGCCATCCGCGGGATCATAATCACCGACATTGGCGCGCGTGCCCCAGACGTGGACTTCCGCCCCACGCGTGAGGAACGCCTGAGCGATGCCATTGCCGATGCCGCTTGATCCACCGATCACAAGCACGCGCTTGCCCGTGAAGTCCGTATCGTTCCGTCCCATTGCGTTTTTCCCCGTTTGTCTGTTTTTCAGCTTTGTGTTGAGGCGATAAGTTCAAACGACCGCAGTCGTTCAGCATGGTCATAAACATCAGACACTATGATGAGTTCGTCGGCCTGGGTCTCTGCGGTCAGCGCCGCAATGCCTGCTCGCACGGTGTCCGGTGATCCGACGATTGACCGGGACAGCATGTTCTGCGCCTGCGCTTTTTCCGCAGCACTCCAATAGGTATCGATATTTTCGATCGGCGGCTGGCTGAGCATGCGCGTTCCGCGCAGCAAATTGGCGAACGACATTTTTTGCGTTGTCGCCAGCCTCTCAGCCTCGGCGTCAGTCTCAGCGGCAATGATGTTCACGCCAACCATCGCGTAAGGTTTCGCCAATTGCTCAGACGGTTTGAATCGGCTGCGATAGATTTGCAGGGCCGACATCAGATGCGCCGGCGCAAAGTGGGATGCGAATGCGTAAGGCAGGCCGAGTTCAGCGGCAAGCATAGCGCCAAAATGGCTCGATCCCAAAATCCACAAGGGCACATTTGTTCCAGCGGCGGGTACGGCCTGGACGCGCTGGCCCGGCTGCAACGGGCCAAGGAACGCCTGCAGTTCCATTACGTCCTGAGGAAACCGTTCTGACGCTTCAGCCGTCGTACGCAACGCGCGGATGGTGATCTGGTCGGTGCCCGGTGCGCGTCCAAGGCCAAGATCAATCCGACCGGGAAACAGGCGTTCCAGCGTTCCAAACTGTTCGGCGATCACGATGGGGGAATGGTTCGGCAGCATGATGCCACCTGCGCCGACACGGATCTTTTTCGATCCCGCCGCAATGTGGGCGATCACCAGCGAAGTGGCGGCACTGGCAATGCCGGCCATGTTGTGGTGCTCGGCAATCCAGATGCGATTGTAGTCCCAATTTTCGGCATGGGCGGCCAGGTCCCGTGCGTTGTCCATGGCTGTGCGTGCGTCGGTGCCCTGTGTGACGCGGACAAGATCAAGAATCGACAATATTGGCATTTTGGGCTCCAGGGCTGCGGTCGTGGTCACGGACGGTCCGGACGCAGGCTTTGCTATCACTTGGGCATCGAATGAGAGGAAGTCAAAAGCCCCTGCAAATTGACCCTGCGGAATGCCGTTTGTTGACGCGAGGCCAACCGCTCAGCAGCGCCAATGCGCATTGATATGAATTTTCGAACCCCGTACCAAAGCTCCAGAATGCCTTGCGGGGCACCACGAAAACAGATGAAGCGGAGCCTTCCATGCCTGGCACCAACGTCCTTTCGGACATTCGTATCGCTGACATGACGACGGTCATTTTCGGTCCCTATTGCACGCAGACTCTGGCTGACATGGGCGCAGACGTCGTGAAGGTCGAGCCGGAGGCCGGTGATGATTTTCGAAATGTCGGAAAACCAGTCAACACGCGCAGCATGGGGCCGTGTCATCTGACGATCAATCGCGGCAAGCGCTCGGTGGTATGGGACCTGAAATCAGACGAGGGCAAAGCCGCCATGATCAAGCTGATCCAGCAAAGCGACGTTTTCATCCATAACATACGTGAAGACGCGGTCGCCCGCATTGGTCTCACCTTCGACGAGGTGAAGGCGATCAAGCCCGACATTGTCTATGTCCATTGCACGGGTTTCGGCTCGGAGGGTCCCTATGCAGGCAGGCCGGCCTACGACGATCTTATTCAGGGTCTGTCGGGCACAGCCAGCCTGTTGCCGAGAGTGGATGGCAATCCCGCGCCGCGCTTTCTGCCCCTGGCGATCGCGGACAAGGTATCCGGCCTTCATGCCGTATACGCGACACTAGCCGCATTGCGACAACGGGACCGGACGGGTGAGGCAGTTCATGTCGAAGTGCCGATGCTCGAATGTGTCACACACTTCCTTCTCGAAGAGCACCTTTATGGCGACACGTTCATTCCGCCCAATGGCCCGGTCTGCTACCAGCGCCAAGTGGACCCTTCGCGGCAGCCACTCCAGACGGCCGATGGCTGGATCACGATTGCGCCCTATGTCGACGCACGCTGGATCCGGCTTTTCGACGTACTGGAAGCGCCGCAGGAACTGGAGGATGAGCGCCTGAATGACCGGCGGGGGCGCTATCACAACATGCCCTATATGATGGCGCGCGTTCAGACTTACCTGCTCGCGAAACCCACCCAATTCTGGCTGGACGCATTCACCGCTTCTGATATTCCCGCCGCGCGTGTCAATGATATCGGGGAATTACGAGACGACCCTCATTTGCAGGCCGTTGGCTTTTTCCAGAAACGAACACATCCCACCGAAGGCGATTATTGGGAAACGCAACCGCCTGTCATATTCAAAGGTCAGGAAAAACGCGAAATATCGCCCGCTCCATTGATCGGCGAGCAAACGAACGAAGTTCTCGCCGAGCTTGGATTAGGCCATACGGTCGAATCTGACGAAAAATCCTGATTTTGGGCAATTTTCGAGTAAATTCTGCGTCATCGTTGTGAAGCGGTTGGGTTTTTGTTGCTATACTTGGCCTACAATCAAAATTGGCTTTCCTGACATCCGGACTATTTGGCGATACAGGTAAGATTTCCGAACTCGAATTGGCACTGAACAGCATCCTGGTTGAACGGTGTTTTCGAAATACCAAAGGCACTTGAATGGCAAACCCTGCTAATGGCTTGAAACGTTTCCGGCTGCTCAGTCCGGTCGCTGCGCTATCAGCGCTTTTGTGCGTTACATTGCCGTCTTCGGCGCAAGGTCGGCCGGCTGCGAGCGTTTTCGTCGCCGAGGTGGCGGAGCAGGACTTTGCGATGCGGATTGAGGCGCTTGGCACATTGATGGCCAATGAGCGGGTCGACCTGACGCTCAACGTCGCTGACCGCGTAACGGCCATCTATTTCGACGACGGTGAGCGGGTGGTTGCCGGCAAAACACTGCTGTCCTTGGCCCAGCGAGAACAGGTCGCCTTGGTCGAGGCCGCCGAAGCAAATGCTGATGAGGCCCGGCGCCAGTTTGAGCGTGCAAAGCAGCTATCCGCTCAGGATGCGATTGCTCAAACGGCGCTCGATGCCGCGCGGCGCGATCTCGACAACGCTAATGCCCAGCTTCGGGCAGTTCAGGTGCGCCAGAAGGACCGTGTGCTCGTCGCGCCGTTTGCGGGTGTTCTCGGCTTTCGCATGGTCAGTGTCGGATCCTATGTCCGGCCAGGCGATATCGTGGCAACACTGGTCGACGACAGCGAGATGAAGCTCGACTTTTCCGTGCCGTCCATCTTTCTCCAGTCGCTCAAGCCGGGCGTCGAAGTGACCACGACGACGGATGACCTGGAAGGCGTGGCCTTTTCCGGCGTCATCGACAGCATCGACAATTCCATTGATCCGGTAACCCGGTCCGTGCGTGTGCGTGCGATCCTGCCAAATAACGATCAACAACTGAAAGCCGGCATGTTCATGCGTGTGACGATCGTCGCCGATCCGCGCAAGTCGCTGGCTATTCCTGAAGGGGCCATCCAGCCCCTTGGCCCGGACAATTTCGTGTATCTGGCCGAGGCTGAAGATGGCAAGCTGGTTGCGCGCAGGCACAAAATCGAGATTGGGCTTCGCCAGGGCGGTGATGTCGAAGTCCTTTCCGGACTCAAGTCAGGTGATCGTGTCGTCACAGAAGGCGCCATCCGCATACGCGATGGGGCCGAGGTGCAGGTGCGTGATCGCTCAGCCGTATTGCCGGGATCGTCCGGCAATGGCGCAGCAGCCAACGCGCAATAACCCGGATGCTGCTGTCTGACGTCTCGGTAAAGCGCCCGGTCTTTGCATCGGTTCTGTCACTGATCCTGATCATCTTCGGTCTGGTCGCCTACAATCGGCTGCCGCTGCGCGAATATCCCGACATTGACGCCCCCATCGTATCTATTGACACCCGATATCCCGGTGCGTCGGCCAATGTTATCGAAAGCCGTATCACCCGCGTGATCGAGGATCGCATCGCCGGGGTCTCCGGCATCCGGTTCATCAACTCCAATTCAAGCGACGGACGTTCGCGGATCAGCATCGAGTTCAGCGTCGATCAGGACATTGACGCGGCAGCCAATGATATCCGTGACCGGGTCTCAGGCGTACTTGACCAGCTGCCACCCGAGGCCGATCCGCCCGAGATCGAAAAGGCCGACGCCAATGATGACGTGATCATCTGGCTCAACCTCGCCAGCGAAAATCTCACCACGCCCGAACTTTCCGATTATGCAGACCGGTATCTTGTCGACAGGTTTTCCGCGCTGGATGGCGTGGCGCGTGTCCGTGTCGGCGGCGCTCGCGACTATGCGTTGCGCATCTGGATCAACCGACGGGCACTCGCATCGCGCAATCTGGCCGTCAGCGATATCGAAAACGCGCTTAGAAGCGAGAACATCGAGGCGCCAGCCGGCAGCCTGGAATCTGACTCCCGCACCTTCACCGTACGCATTGATCGGGCCTTCCGGACACCAAAAGATTTTGCTGGCTTGGTCATCGCGCAGGGCGACGATGGCTATCTCGTGCGTCTCGGTGATGTCGCTCGCGTGGAACGGGGAACGGCAGAGGACCGCAACCTGTTTCGCGGCAATGGCGTGCCCATGGTGGGCATGGGCATCAGCAAGCAGTCGACCGCCAACACGGTGGATGTTGCACGGGCGGCGCGCGAACTGGCTGAACGGCTGAATGAGACACTGCCGGAAGGGATGGTCATCGCGCGCAGCTATGATTCATCCGTGTTCATCGACGCGTCCATTCGCGAAGTCTTCAACACGCTGTTCATTGCCGTCGGACTGGTGACGCTGGTGATCTTCCTGTTTCTCGGCAGCCTGCGCTCGACCATCGTTCCAGCCATTACTGTACCGATCTCCATCATCTCGACATTCATCGTCCTGTTCGCACTAGGTCTTTCCATCAATCTCCTGACCCTCCTGGCCCTTGTGCTTGCGATTGGCCTGGTCGTGGACGACGCCATCGTGGTGCTGGAGAATATCCACCGCCGAATGGATGAATTTGGCGAGTCGCCGCTTGTCGCCTCCTATCGGGGTGCGCGGCAGGTTGGCTTTGCGGTCATTGCAACGACGCTCGTCCTGATCTCGGTCTTCATTCCCATCACATTTCTGCAGGGCAATGTGGGGCGTTTGTTCACCGAATTCGCCCTGACGATGTCGGCCGCTGTCGCGTTCTCAAGTCTGCTTTCGCTCACGCTTGTGCCCATGATGGCATCCAAGCTGCTCAAGCCGAAGGCGACGACCGGCATTCTGCGCGTCGTACCCTACGTGATAGACAGCGCATTCTCCGGGCTGAAGTCCGCCTACGGTTGGATACTCGACCGGCTCATTTACAGGCCAATCCTTGTCTCCATCTTTCTGCTCGGCATTTTTGGTGGCGCCGTCTGGTTGTTCCAGAACATCAACGAGGAATATGTCCCGCGCGAAGACCGTGGTAGCTTTTTCATCAGCGTGAGAGGCGAGGAAGGCGCGTCATTCGAATACATGTCCACCTATATGGACGAGATCGAACGGCGTTTGCTGCCTTATGCTGAATCCGGCGAAGCGCAGCGACTCCTACTGCGGGCACCGGGCTTCGGCACGGCCGGATTCAATGAGGGCTTCGTTATTGTCGTGCTCGATGACTGGGCTGATCGACGACCTGCCGACACGATTATCAACGAAATAAATGGCAAGCTTTCGGATCTGCCCGGCATTCGTGCTTTCGCGATCATGCGCCAGGGGCTTGGTGGCGGCAACGGCAAGCCGATCCAGTTCGTGATTGGTGGGCCATCGTATGAACAACTGACCGAATGGCGCGATACGCTTGTTGCGGCGCTTGAGGCAGACAATCCTGGACTGGTCGATATCGACTGGGACTACAAGGAAACGCAGCCGCAATTCCGCATTGCGATCGACTATGAACGTGCGGCCGATCTCGGCGTTACCGTATCGGAGGTTGGCAACACGTTGCAGACCATGCTCGGGTCGCGCCGGGTAACCACCTACACAGACAATGGCGAGGAGTATGACGTCATCCTCGAAGGCCTGCGCTCGGAACAGAATTCTCCGACGGACATCCAGAACATCTATGTTCGGTCGACTCGTTCCGGCCAGTTGATTCCCTTGTCCAGCCTGACCTCGATCCAGTCGATTGCCGACAGCCCCAGTCTGAACCGGTATAACAGGGTCCGCTCCATCACGATTGAAGCCGGCCTTGCGCCGGGTGTGTCGCTCGGCACGGCGCTGGACGGCATGGAGCGCATCGCCCGCGATGTCCTCCCATCCGAGGCGCAGATTGATTTCAAGGGTCAGTCCCTGGAGTTCAGGGAATCCGGCAGTTCCATCCTGTTCGTGTTTGCGATTGGTCTGGTGATTGTGTTCCTCGTGTTGGCCGCCCAATTCGAGAGTTACCGTCACCCGATCATCATCATGCTCTGCGTGCCGGCGACCATCGCCGGTGGCTTGCTTGGTCTTTGGCTGACGGGCAACACGATCAATATCTACACACAGATCGGCCTCATCATGTTGGTCGGTCTCTCGGCCAAGAACGGTATTCTCATCGTGGAATTTGCCAACCAGCTGCGTGATCAGGGCATGGAATTCGACAAGGCTTTACGTGAAGCAGCGTTGGCCCGGTTCCGTCCCATCGTGATGACGGGCCTCACGACGGCCGCAGGCTCGCTGCCCCTGATCATGTCTGCTGGCGCAGGTGCTGAAACGCGTCAGGCAATTGGTGTGGTCATCCTGTTTGGTGTGATCACAGCCGTTTTCATTACGGTCCTCTTCGTTCCGACCACCTATGCGCTACTTGCGCGAAGATCCGGATCGCCGGGCGATGTTGCGCGAAAGCTCGAACGGGAATCTGAAGCGGCTGACCTCACTGGCGCGCCTGCCGAATAGTCGGAGCTCCGTTCGGACAAACACCGCACCCTGCTGTCGTCCTGATCCGTAGCGTGGCTACCAGGCGCATCAAAATACGCACGATAATGAACATGGTCGCTGGTCACCCCGATGGTGACCCCTGCAGGACTTGAACCTGCAACCGTCGGATTAGAAGTCCGGTGCTCTATCCAGTTGAGCTAAGGGGCCAAGTCGTGACGCGCCTTAGTGCGTCCAGGGCTGCTTGCGGTCAAATGCGAAATTCTCGCTGTAGGTTTTGACCAACCGCTTGCGCTCACGGGCTTCTTCCACACGGAACGTCATGCCTTCGCGCTGGGCATATTCGACGGCTTGTTCCTGCGTGTCGAATTCGAGGCGCACCTGACCGGACGTATCGTCGATACTGGTCCAGCCCATCAGGGGGTCTGCGCTGCGGCGGGCACCGGGTTTGACGAACTCAAGCACCCAGGCCTTGGTGTTGCCACGGCCAGAGGTCATCGCGCTCTTGTTGGGTCTGTAGATTCGCGCTTCCATCTGTCAGCCCCGTGTCTTCGAGAAAGTTTTTGGGTCGGAGCGAGGGGATTCGAACCTCCGCCCCTCTGGTCCCAAACCAGAAAGTTGGTGGAACGAGTCTTTCGCAAGACCCCTGAAAAAACAATGCATTAAGTGGGTTTGGACCCCGCTTGCCGCAATACCTCCAAACGCCAAGCCACCAATAAGCCACCGTCTGAGTTACAATGCAGCCGGAATAGCGAGGCTTGGCCCCGTGCGCAACCATTATGGTGTTTTAGACTATTGAATTGCCCACCCCAAGATTTCCACCGCATCAGGTGGGATTTTCAGTAGAGCAGGTCGGTTAGCCTGTTCCCAAGAGTGCTTGAACGATTTCCCGTGGTTCTTCCCCAAGTCGCACGGCGCCCTGGCTGAGCCGTTCCTGCCAGGCTGATCCTCGTGCGGCGGCCTCGTTGAGGGCGGCAGCCAGATCGTCCTGCCTGCGTTTGGCCATGAGCGCTTCGACGAGAAGGCCAGCCTGAATAATATCCTTGTCGGACTTTACGGCACTCTCGCCAGTGTCCTTCCGCATGGTTGAAACGATCAGTTTGTGGACAGCATACCGCTCCGGGGATGGAACGTTTACGAGTGCCCCGAAGCGCGTGAGGATCGCTGCTTCGACCGTGTCTCTCAGCAGGAAGTCCAGAAAGCGCAAGGGCAGCGCATCGGATCTGAGGCTGGGCAGGTTAACTGGGGCGTCCCGATCAGGGCCGCGATTGGTCGTCAGGACGTCTACCCGGTATCCACCAGGGCGAGCGTACGTCGCTGCTATGTTGGGGCCCGCAAGGGAGGGGACCGGCGCGAACGCCGCATCGACTGTTTTCAGGACATCAATCAGTGAGACGTCGAGTGAATCATTGAGCGCAACTGACACACCATAGTCTTGGGCAAGGTCGACGTCACCGGTTCGTATGGAGACGCTCGGCAGCTTGACACCGAGAAGGCCGGCATAGGTCTGGAACGCGATTGTGCCGACAATCACGCCTCTCAAACGGAACACGCCTGCATCCGCGAGAGCCTCGATAACGGCTCCCGTCAGCCCATCTGGCTCGGGCAGGCCGGCGCCGGAAAGCGAGCGACGGATCGCCTTGCGCGTATCGGCATGGGCCTTCGCACTCGTCGCGCTATCAATGGCGGTACGGCGCTCTGGTGTATCAACGCCCAGATACCGTTCGGGTGGACGTCCCCGTGGGGTCGTCGGCTCCTGAACGTACCAGTAGTCCTTGCCGGAGATGGTTCTTTTTCGGAAGGTTGAGCCTTCCGGAAAGTCGGACGCTGTGGCCAGCCGCAGCTGGTCTAGCAGCTCGGCGTAACTGGTCTGGATGACGAGAGGAAGTTCCTGGATAGTCATTTACCGGCAAAATACAAAAATGCCGGTAAAAGTCAATACTTACTGCTTTATGGCAACTGGAAGATCTTTAACCTCGGTCAGCATACCGGGCCGCGATCTTGACCATACGTCTGCTAAAATTTGTCGCTGGTAGTCGACGCCTGAACGGTATTGGTCACCACAGCCTCGGCGAATTGCCGCCGGATATAGTCTCCAGGATATCGCGGACGACCGGCGCGTATGGAGAATGGGGGCCATTGACCGCGTACCCGGCGTTTTTCCAGACCAGACACGGTCCACCCAGTAAGGTCGGCGCACTGTTTGGGTGTTAGCCAGCTTGTCTCACTGGTGAAATCGGCTTCACTGGTTTTGCCTTCTGCCATTGGTTATACTCCACAATCTGACGATGATCCGTCGCCGTCGCGATCAAGATTTTTTTGCCTTCCGGAATCCAGTGTCACTCGCCAGAAAGGTTTCCAACATCAGCGGCACCAGTGCCGAGGCCGAAACTTCCGCCCCGTACTTCTGCGAATGGATCCGCGCATACGCGTCCAACTCCGACGCAAGCAGGGGATCGACGAGCACCGTCAGTTTCTGCGGTGTCCGGTCGGGCAACGCCCCGATCTTCAAACTGATGTCACTCATGGCTGGTCTCCTCCTTCATAGGGTTTCAGGACAATGTCCTTGTTGACGAGGATGCCGAACCGCCAGCCAGGCCGGATCGTGATCGAGGGCTGGACGTCGAGATTGCGGCGCACGATTTCCTGACCGGCCTCATTGGCGCCGGTCTGTGCCGAACGGCGAAGCGCCCGGGCAATGTCGCCTTCGTCATCGCTTGCGAGTTCGGAGCCGACACCCAGCAGTGTCGACAGTGCGACACCCTGCAGCAGTTTCCAGGAATGATAGTCGACCTTGTCTTCGAGCCCGGCGTAGCCGCGCGCATCGACCCCGGCGAGATTGTCAATCCGGATGGAGGATCCGTCCGGCATGACGATCCGGCTCCATACAAGGAGTGCGCGTGACTGGCCGAATGCGATGACGCTGTCATAGCGCCCGATCAAGCGCGCGCCCTGTGGTACGAGTACTGTCTCGCCCGTGACAGTATCGTAGACCGGGCTCGTCACCTGCGCGATGATCTGGCCCGGAAGATCGGAGTTCACGCCTGTCAGCAGGGTTGCCGGAATAATTGTTCCCGCCATCAGCTGGTAAGGTGAGACCGGCGTTTCCAGCCGATGCGGATTGTAGATCGACGGATCAGGCTCGGCACCGAGAAAGTCAAGCTTGCGAACCTGACGGTTCGGGTCTTCACTTAAGGATGACCCGAACGCGCTGCCGTCAGATGGCGCAAATGCCGAGAGGTCTGGAAAGTTCAGCGAAGGCGCTGACAATGCCGCAACTGAACTGCCGATGCTCTTCGCTCCTGCGCCTGATCCCACCTGGAAAAACACTCCGCTCCCGCGCGCCGCATCGGAGAGCGCTGCTTCACGCGCCCGCAACTCTGCCTCGAGCTCCGCCAATTGTTCATGCATGGGGTCAGATTGAGGTGCATCCTGCTCAGGCAATCCCATCCGCCCTTCACGCTGCGCCTTCAGGATTGGCGTGCCGAGGTCTCCCGGCAGCGGCGGCCCGAGGATATCGTCTTCCGGCGCAATCTCACCATAGGATTTCGGAAGCGTGGCCAATCCATCCGCCTCTGGATTATGACCGGTATTGTAAAGCTCCCGCGCCGGACCGTCAGTGCCTTCCTTCGGTCCCTGCAGCGCAAAGGCTAGCGAGCCAAGCACGATTGCGCTGCCGGTTCCGAGCAGGATCATCAGCGCCCGTTTGGAGAACCGCTTCACGGGTCTCGGGCGCCCGCGGATTTCGAGCGGTTGGGCTGGAGGAGAAACGGCCTCTGTCATGGCTTCGCGCTGCCAATGTCATTGCGTGCGATCTTCACGACATCCTGGCGTTTTTCGCCGAGACGCAGTTCGGCGCGGGCGAACAGGCGGTCAACGACATAATAGTCGCCGGACATGCGATAATTCACGAGCTGGGACTTGCCGTCCCGGCCGATGACGAAGAGAGCCGGGGCCTCACCCTGGTCGAGCCGAGCCGGGAACTGGATATAGACCTTGCGACCATCATCGAACACGCGGTCCGGTCGCCAGTGAGGAAAATCGCCATCAAGGTCGTAGCGGAACTTCAGCCGGTCGAGCTGCAACCCCGCAGACGACGGCGATTCCGACGCACCTGCCGGCCCAGACCGCGCCACCCGCGTTACCAATTGCTGGTCGGCATAGCGCCAGGAGACAGCCGCCATATAGGTTTCTTCGAACGCGCGCAGTTCAAGATGGTAGGCGCGAAGGCTCGTCGTGATGATGAGGTTGGTCTTCAGGCCCGCCTGCGTCGGCTTGATCAGGATGTGCGCCTGGGCGTCCGTTCCGGTCCCTGAGACCGTATCCCCGAGTACCCAGCGAACTGTGTCACCGGCTGAGACGGACACGAGTTCCTCGCCGGGCTGCAGGACAATGTCGGTGACCTGCTCCGGCGCGCAATAGACCTGGTAGAGCACACCGACCGTATAGGGATAGACCTGGATTGCGTTCATGTAATTGTCGAGCGAAGGCTCGATCGCCGCCTTGCCGTTTGCGGTCTCAATGGCCTGGTAGGGCTTGAGGGATGGCGCCTCTGCCTCCGTTGGCATGGGCTTCAGCTGTCCGGGCATCGCGCCAGTAACGGTCGTCGGCGTATAGGTCCGGTAGACGACCGGGGTCGGGGAAACGTCCGCGCCGGCGATATCGATCTCTTCCGCGTCAGGAGCGAGATAGCGGTCTTCGACATAATCCGGCTCATCAAGTGTGATGTCGGGACCGACGGCGGCAGGGAACGTCTCGCAGGCCGCAAGGACCGTCGAGGCGAGGAGGATCAGGGCAAGGCGTTTCATGGGGGAGTGCTCCTATTGATGGTCTTTCGACCAGTTGAGGCCGTGGACGTAGAGGCCGAGGGGATTGGCCCGGAGGGCTTCTTCGGTGCGCGGCGGGTCGATGATGATCGAGAACACGCCGGTATGGTTCGACTGGCCGGTCTCGGTGCCGTTCCGGTAGGCGGTCTCGCGCCAGCGGACGGTGAAACTGTCGTCCGACGCCCGCACGACGCTCGCCACGTCGACAGACACAGAGCGCCGTCCGAGATCCGCAAATGGATCATTCTCACGGGCATAGTCGTTCAGCGTCGCAGCGGCCCGGTCGGTCGCATAGGCATAGGCCTTCAGCCAGTTCTGCCGGACGACCACCGGATCGATGGAGATGGACCGCGTATTCTTCACAAATTCTGCGAGGTGGAACGCGATCTGCGCATCGGTCGGTTCATAGCGTCCGTCGGCCGGGCCGACGGCGCGCACGGCGCCTTCGCCGGTCAGCTCGACCACATAGGGCGTGACGAAGGACTGGGTGGAGCGCCAGACAAGGCCGCCTGCGAGCAGGAACGATAGGGCAAGGCTGCCCAGTGCGGTCAGCCGCCAGTTTGCCGCCTGCACGCGCGCCGACCCGATCCGGTCGTCCCAGGCCTGCGCGGCGCGCTGGTAGGGGGTGACCGGTTCCGGTGTCTCGCCATAGCGGGTGGAAGTTCGCCTCCAGAGCTTCATGTCAGTCCTCGTCGTTCCTGAGTTGTATCGAAGTCCCGCCGCCGGGCCGGTCGCCGTCGCGCACGGCAGAGGCCGCCATCATCCCGGCATCACGGGTTGACTGGTCGCGGCGGATACGCCGGGCCCAGTCCGGGGATGAGTTCTGCCCATTGGCAGGACCTGCATTTGGCGCGCCCGTACCGCCCGTCGCCGCAAAGGCAGCGCGTGCTCCGGCCTGATGACGCTCACTTGGAGTTCCAAAGGCCCGCCGTGCAAAGCCCTTGGCACCCGAGGCGGCGGCGCGAACGCCTGCGCCTGCGACACCGCTCATGCCCGCCATCTTGGCGGCGGCACCGGTCTTGCCGGAAGCGGCAGAATTCATCTGGTAAGCCGTACGGGCGCCGCCTGCCATGGACGCTGCCGCGCCGACCGCGCTGCGCGTGCCACCCGCAGCCGCTCCAATCCCCGCCTTGGCGAGCGTGCCGCCCGCGACCGTTCCGGCGGCGACACCGGCGGCTGTGCCGATGGCGGCACCAGCCCCAAGCTGTGGTGCGCCGGAGACGAGGCCCGTCGCGATCCCAGGCCCGAACAGGCCGAGCGCGAGAAGGGAGAGCGATCCGAGGATGACGGAAGCTGCCTGTTCAAGCGTCACCTCATCCGGCTGGAAGGTCGATGTGATCGATCCGAAGATGGTCGAGCCGATGCCGACAATGATCGCCAGCACCATGAGCTTGATGCCGGACGCGATGACGTTACCGAGCACTTTTTCGGCGAGGAACGAGGTCTTGTTCCAGAGCGCGAACGGGATCAGCACGAACCCGGCCAGCGTCGTCAGCTTGAACTCAATTATTGTCATGAAGAGCTGGATCGCCAGGAAGAAGAACGCCAGCAGCGTGATGATCCAGGCGAGGAACAGAACCGCGATGATGACAATGTTCTGGAAGAAGGCGATCGGGCCTGTGAGCTTTTCGATTTCGTCAAGCAGGGGCAGCGCCGCATCGAAACCCGTCGCCGCGACGAAGCCGGGTTTCATGATATCGTCAGCGGTGATCGTGCCGCCGGTGGCATTGAGGCCGAGCTGCGCAAAGCTCATGAACACGACGTCCGACAGGAGCGCGAAATTGCCGAGGATCAGCGCGAAGGCGCCGACATAGAGGACCTTCTTCAGGAACCTGCCGACAATGTCGGTATCGGGGCCCATGGCCCAGAAAAGTCCGGCGAGCGTGATGTCAATTGCGATGAGGGCGCTTGTCAGGAAAGCGACATCCGGCTGCAGGAGACCGAACCCGCTATCGATGTAAGCCGAGAAGGTCGCAACAAACTGGTCGATGACGCTCAGGTCTTCCATGGCCCTAATCCCGCCTGTAGGCGACGCCGTCGCCGCGGAAGCGTTTGTGACGAATGCGGGCCTGTTCCTCGATGGCCGCCCGGCGGGATTCTTCGAGCGCCACCATCCGGTATTGCGCCGCCATCAATTGCTGCATCTGCATCTGTTGTTCGACGGAAAGTGCGACGAGCTGGTTACCCGCCTGGGCGACTGACAGGTTGCCGGTTGCCGCCTGGCTCTCGCGGGCGAGGTCGCTCAGCGTCTCACGGGATTCCGCAATCGAGGTCACAATCCCCGACTGGACCTGGATCGAGGCCCGGAACGCGTCCCGGCTGATCCGCCACTGGTCTGCGGCTTCGACGACGATTTCCTCATTGGAGAGGTCTTCGTACGTTTCCGGGAAGGCTTCGCGGTACTGGCGCCCGCTCTCCTCGACTTCATAGGTCACCTCGCCCGCTTCGCGCATCAGCGTGTCGATCCGTTCGAGCAGGCGTTTCAGATGCTCGATGGATACATAGTCGAGGCGCTTCAGGTCCTCGGCCTGGTTCACCAGCATCTGCGCCTCGTGCTGGAGTTGCTGGATCTGGTTGTTGATCTGCTCGAGCGTATGCGTGGCGGTCAGGATGTTCTGCACGAGGTTTGTCGGATCGATCACGACATCGCCGACGCCGAACAGGGCATGGGCGGGGGGCGCGACCAGCCCAAATGTGGAGACCGATCCGAGCATAAGGGCAATCATTCGGCGGCGCATGGCATCTCTCCTCTTGTTTCGATCAGGTCTGCGGCCCAATGGAGCCCGCACGCGTCCAGCCAGGCCGGCGCGAAACCCTCCGCTCCGGCCGCGGCATAAATCTCCGAGATCAGTTTCTGGTCGGCTTTCGAACCGGCCGCGCAAAAGGCGAGGGCCACTGGCCCGAGGTCGAGATCGAACAGCCGGTTTCCGTCCGGTGTCTGAACATAATAGTCTCGCTTCGGCGTGGCCCGTGCGATCAGTTCGACCTGTCGGGCATTCAGCCCGAAAGCTTCATACGTCGCCCGCTGCGAAGGCTCTTCGGCCCGCGCATTGGCGAGGAAGATGCGCGTCGGCGCGCTTTCGATCAGGCTCGGCGCAATCGAACTCGTGGAGACATCCGACAGGCTCTGCGTCGCGAACACGACGGACACGTTCTTCTTGCGGAGTGTCTTCAGCCAGTCGCGAAGGCGCCCCGCAAACATGGGATGATCGAGGAAGAGCCAGGCCTCGTCGAGGATCAGCAGGCTCGGCCTGCCGTCAAACCGGGCTTCGAGCGTCGTGAAGAGATGCGCCAGAACCGGCGCTGCCAGACGCTTGTCCTGCATCAGCGCGTCCATTTCGAAGCAGAGCATATCTCCTCTAGCCAGACTGTCCTCATCGGCATCGAGCAGGGCGCCATAGGGACCGGCCAGCGTGTAGGGTTCAAGCGCCTGCCGGAGCTCTGACGACTGCACCAGTGCTACAAGGCCCGTCAGCGTGCGTTGAGAGACCGGTGCCGCGCCAAGACTTTGCAGCGCGGTCCAGATGGCCTGTTTCACCTCTGGGGTAACCGTGACGTTCTCCTGAACAATCAGGCCGAGCACCCAAGCTTGCGCTGAGGCGATACCAGATTCGCTGCCTAAATCCCGCAAAGGCTGGAACGCGAGGTCACCATCGAGACCCAGATCATACCAGGTTCTGCCGAGCGCGAGCGTCGCGCAGCGTGCCGAACCGCCCTTGTCGAAAATGAAAACCTGCGCGTCTTGATAACGACGGAACTGCAACGCCAGGAGAGATAGCAACACCGACTTACCAGCGCCCGTCGGCCCCACCACCATCATATGCCCGACATCACCCTGATGCGTGACCAGCCGGAACGGGGTCGAACTGGCAGAGCGGGCCATCAGCAGCGGGGGGCCATCGAGGTGGGTGTTACGCTCCGGACCAGCCCAGAGCGCCGAGAGGGGCGCCATATGGGCGAGATTAATTGTGTTGAGTAGCGGTTGGCGGACATTGGCGTAGGCCTCGCCCGGCAGCGTGCCGAGCCAGGCCTCCACCGCGTTGACGCTCTCCGTCACGCAGGTGAAGCCGCGTCCCCGGATCACGCGCTCAACGGCGCGGATCTGGTCTTCGGCGATCGCGGCATCCGCATGCCGGACCACGATCGCCGTCGTGCAGTATCCGAACGCGACATGGCCTGCGCCAAGCGCCTGCAGGGCTTCGTCCGCATCGGCTGCCTGGTTGTCCGCATCTGTGTTCAGCAACGTGGCCGGTTCGTTGGTGAGGATTTCCCGCAAGTAGGAAGTCAGCGACCGGCGCTTTGCAAACCAGTTGCGGACATAGGCGTTCAGCGTCTTCTCCGCCTCGGGCTTGTCGAGGGGCAGGAACCGCGTCACCCAGCGATAGGCAAAACCGAGCTGGTCAAGTTCGGAGAGCAGTCCCGGCTCGCCGGTTGCCGGGAACCCGTTGATGGTGAGGACTTTCAATGTCTCTTCGCCAAGGCGTGGGCTGAGCCCGCCGGTCAGTGGCGTATCGACCAGGAGCGCATCGAGGCACATCGGTAGCAAAGGGGCATTTACGTTCTGGCGCGCCGTAGAGATGCAGGCATGGAGATAGGTCAGCGTCTCATCATCATCGAGAAAGCGCGCTTCCGGCATCAGCTCCGCCATCATGTCGCGCGCCCGGGATGTTTCGGTTTCGAAATGTACGAGATGCTCGCTCCAGAACGCCGCCGGGGCTTCCGCCGGATCCTCGATGAAGAGCTGTTCGATCCTTGCCGTCCGGTCCGCCGGCGGCATCCAGGTGAGGGTGAGGTAGCAGTCGGTCTCGAAATGGCGCCCGGCTTCCTCAAACGCTGCGCGGCGCTCCTCGTCCACGAGCCAGGCCACCGGATCGCGCCAGACACTTTCCGGATAGGTGACCGACGGCCTGCGACCCGCTTCGATATGCAAGGCCCAGCCCGAGCCGAACCGGCTGAGGAGATTGTTCATGCGGGCCGTGACCGCGACCAGTTCTTCCGGCGTCGAGCTTTCCAAGTCGGGTCCGCGATAGGCAACGGTCCGCTGCAGGCTGCCATCCTTATTAAGGATGATGCCGGGCGCGATCAGGCAGGCCCATTTGAGATGGTCGGCGAGCGCAGCCGGGCGGGCGCGATATTCTCGGAGATTCAGCATGCGTAATAGCCCCTTGTCCTGATATGCCGGATCAGAACGTCGGCAAATTGCGGATCGCGCCGGGCGGCGAAGACGCAGATGCCCTGCGCCACGATCCAGAAGACGAGCCCCACGCCCCAGAGCTGCAGGCCGATGCCAAGCGCGGCCGCCAGCGTGCCGTTGACGATGGTCGCAAGCCGTGGCGCGCCTGCGAGCAGGATCGGCGCGGTTAGTGAGCGATGCACAGGCACGCTAAAGCCAGGCGGCAGGGGGCGCGTGTCAGCCATCAGAGCGTTGCCCCGCCGCCGAACGAGAAGAAGGAGAGGAAGAACGAGGTCGCGGCAAAGGCGATCGAGAGACCGAACACGATCTGCAACAGTTTGCGCATTCCGCCGCCGCTCTCGCCGAAGGCAAGGCCGAGGCCGGTCAGGATGATAACGATCGTTGCGAGGATCTTGGCGACCGGCCCTTCGATGGAGTCGAGAATGGATTGCAGTGGGGCTTCCCAGGGCATGCCGGAGCCAGCCGCATGAGCTGGGAAGGCGAGCGCTGCGACGAACGCCGTCAAGCTCAGGGCTTTGATTATATCTCTGTTCATTTTGGATGTATCCTTTCGGGAGCGGTGGAGAGAAGCGGTTCGGAAAAGGGCAGGCTCGGCAGGACGAGCTGCAGGTCTGGCTGGACGGGGATGAGGTCATAGCCCTGACGCCCGAGCCCGTTCATGCGCGCGACCGTTTCGACCCGGTGCGCACCGGCCCGACGCGTGATGTAGACGACGCAATCGATCGTCTCGGCGATGAGATCGTGCGGCACTTGGGCCGAAGTCTCGCCGATCAACTGTTCGAGGCGGGAGAGGCCGCCATGGGCCGAGTTTGCATGCAGGGTGGCGACCCCGCCCGGATGGCCGGTATTCCAGGCCTTCAGCATGTCGAGCGCTTCGGCGCCGCGCACTTCGCCGATAATGATCCGGTCGGGCCGGAGGCGCAGGGTCGAGCGGACAAGGTCTGCGAGCGTCACCGAACCCGGCTGCGTCCGCAGCTGCACGGCATCGCGCGCAGTCGAGATCAATTCGCGCGTGTCTTCGAGGATGACGAGCCGGTCGCCTGTCTGGGCTATCTCGGCGAGCAGCGCATTGGCGAGTGTCGTCTTGCCGGAGCCCGTGCCGCCGACGACGAGAATGTTCTCGCGGTGCAGAACGGCCTGCCGCAGGGCTTCTGCATGATGCGGCGCCATTACGCCGGAGGCGACATATTCATCCAAAGCGATCACCCGCCCGGCAGGCTTGCGGATCGAGAAACAAGGCCCCGGCGCCACCGGCGGCAGGACGCCTTCGAACCGCTCTCCGCCCATTGGCAGCTCTGCTGACACGATGGGAGAGGCCGCATCGACGCGGCGGCCCATATGGCTTGCGACCAGCCGTATGACGCGCTCCACGTCGCCAGCGGTGATGATCAACCCGGACTCGGCCCGGCCAGACCCGTGCCGTTCGATCCAGAGCTTGCCATCGGGATTGATCATGATCTCGACGACGGACGGATCCTCCAGTGCCACCACGATCTCGGTTCCCAGCGCTGTCACCAGCATGGCGCGGGTGCGTGTCAGACTCTCAACCTCACGCATCGGCCCGCTCCCCATTCAAATGCTCAGGGTGGGTTTCAAGGGGAGCTGCTTCTGCCGTCACGTCCTCGACGGCGTTCTGGAGAATGCGCTGCCCGGAGCGGAGGGCCTCGGCGACCTGCCGGACGAAGAGGTCAAACCGCATGTCGCCCTTGGCGCGGGCTGCCTCAACCTGGTTGGCAGGCACCGGCGGTGTCACCGTCAGGAAATAGTGCACGAACGTCGCGAGCGTTTCGGCAAGGACGAGATTGTCCCGCTCAATGCGCCCGAACTGGCGCGTCAGCCGGTCGAGCCGACGAGTGATCGCGGCTTCGCGCTTATTGTCGGCTTCGCCTGCCCGGTAGGCCGTCACTGCCCCATCGATGATCGTGCTTTCTGACAGGCCAGGGCGTTTCGCCATGGCCTTCAGCCAGTGAAAATTCTCTGGCGAGATATAGGGCTGGATGCGGGGCTTCATTGACCATTCCCCGTGAGATCAATGCCGGTCGCCTGTTCGAGACTGTCGGCTTGCACCAGCGCATCGAAGAGGCTGGCCTGCAGGGGATTGCGCGCCTGTGCCCGAGACCTGCCAGGCTTCGTGGGTGCTGAGACCCGTGCGCGATCCTCGGCCGCATCGCGTGCCTTCTGAGGCCCAAGGCCCTCGACTTCAGGATCGAGCTCGGCTGCCTGCATCAGGTCTTCATGGATGGCGCGGACTTCGGACCCCCAATCATCGACCCGCACGTCCGGAATGCTGGCCGCGAAGGCAGGCGCATCTTTGAGGCGCTCGGTGAAGTTCTGGTCTTCATAGTAGCGAAGCTTTAGGGCCCGCACCGGCGGCGACCCTGCGACAAGGACAAGTTCCTGATCGGACGGCAGCTGCATCACTTCACCGGGGGTCAACAATTGGCGGGCAGTTTCCTGGCGCGACACCATCTTGTGGGACAGCCACGGCGCAAGCCGGTGGCCGGCATAATTTTTCATCGCTCGCTGTTCGGTCTTGGTGCCGAGCGCATCGGAAATCCGCTTGGCCGTCCGCTCATCATTGGTCGCGAACGCCACCCGGACGTGACAATTGTCTAGGATCGCATTCGAGGGGCCATAGGCCTTTTCGATCTGGTTGAGCGATTGCGCGATCAGGAAGGCTTTGAGACCATAGCCTGCCATATAGGCCAAAGCGCTTTCAAAGAAGTCGAGCCGGCCGAGGGCAGGGAACTCGTCCAGCATGAACAGGACCCGCCGGCGGGATTTTGGTTCGGCTAGAGCAAGCTCAGGCGAGACGAGCCCGCATGCCCCGAGCATATTCGCGATAAGCGACTTGCCACGCGCCAAGACCGACGGGCGCACTTCGAGATGTTCGGTCAGGCGCCGGCCCACCTGGTTCAGGATAAGGCGCATCAGCGGCTTCGTGCGCGACAGGTCCGAGGGCGGCACGACCAGGTAGAGCGACAGCGGCCGGTCGCCGGACACAAGGTCCTCGATCCGGAAATCGCTCCGCGAGGTCACTTCCGCGATCACAGGGTCGCGGTATAGCGACAGGAACCGAAGCGCCGTCGAAAGCACACCGGAGAGTTCATTCTCCGACTGGTTCATCAGTTCGCGGGCTGTTTCGGCGACAACGGGATGAACCTTTGGTGCATCTCCCGTGCCGAGATGGTTTGTCCGCAGCATGATCGACAGGGTCGTACGAAACGTCCGGTCGGGATCGGCGAGGAAGCTCGCCACCCGTGCCAGCGTTTTTTCCCGCTCGGCATAGAGGACATGCAGGATGACCCCGACGAGGAGCGAGTTCGCCTTGTCGACCCAGTGCCCGAGATCACCGAGTTTGCCCTGAGGGTCGACCAGGATGTCGGCAATGTTCTGGACATCCCGCACTTCGCAGGGGCCCTTACGCACTTCCATCAGGGGATTGAAGTGAGCCGAGGCCACATCGGTCGGATCGAACCGCAAACAGTGGGAGAATTCCGACCGCCAGCCGGCTGTCAGCTGCCAGTTCTCGCCCTTGATGTCGTGTACAAGAACAGAATGCGGCCAGGAGAGTAGGGTGGGCACGACAAGCCCGACGCCCTTGCCGGACCGCGTCGGGGCAAACGCCATAACATGGTCGGGGCCGTCATGGCGGAGATAAGAACCCTCAGCTTGGCCGAGGAATACGCCTGTAGGCTTCAGCAAACCCGACTTGCGCAGATCCTTGCTCTCAGCCCAGCGTGCCGAACCAAACGTTGAGACCCGCTTGTCCCAGCGTGCGCGGAGGATCGACCCAGTCACCGCAATCACAATCGCAGCAACCCCGCCCGAACCGGCGATAAGTCCGCCGCGGTCAAACACATCCGGCGCATAGGCATCGAAGGAATACCACCAGCCGAAAAAGGCCCACGGCACATAGACTGGCATGTCCAGGATGACGAAGAGCGGCTCACCGAGCCGGGGCGACCAGTCAAGCGACCATGCCGTCCATTCCGTTGCGCACCAGAGCGCCGTGAGGACAACAGCCAAGACGAGGAGGATCTGCCAGAAGAGGTTTGTGCCATGTTTCATGACACAGAACCTGACCAATCAGGGCCTCAGTCTCCAGAGAGGGAATTGGGGGAAATAGGGGGGTATTCTGAAGGTTTGGGAACAGTAAGGCGGCGAGCGTGAAGTTCCGGGAAGAATTCGGAGGTCAGAAAATCTTGTTGAGGAGAGATGAGAGTCGGGTCGCCCGGAATGCTTAAGATGCATTTAGAATAAGCCGCAACTCCGGCGCCACGGGCTATCGCTGGATGACGATCCGGAATCAATGTATCATGCTTCAACTTATCGTTTATGGCCGCATACGAGGGTTTGTACCGAAGTGGCATGCCGTTGATGTCGAAGGTACCGAAATGTCCGCAGATGAATTGTCTGAGATGCGCCCAGATGAGTTGCTGGATCTCGCAACTTTTCTTCGGAAATTTGAGCAGCGTGCCTCCGGGATCATGTGGCTACTAGGAGCGGGAGCGTCTCGTGCTTCTGGGATTAGGACGGCGAACGACATGATCTGGGACTTCAAGGCTCGGCTTTATCGCTCGGCGAAGAGCGTTGCTGCCTCCTCTGTCTCTGATCTAGGTGATGAACGTACTCGCCAAATTCTTCAGAACTATTTTGACAAGGAAACCAGCAATCCGGCGAGTGGCAGCGAAGAGGAATATGCAGTCTACTTCGAGCAGACTTATCCAGAGGCACAGGACCGACAGAGATATATCGCGAACGCGATGCGCGACGCAAAACCGAGTTATGGACACCATGCGCTGGCTCATCTCGTCAAGAAAGACATGGTGCGGATAATTTGGACGACGAATTTTGATCGGCTCGTTGAAGATGCAATCCACACGGTGTTCGAAACAACAACTGTTTTAACTATCGGCGATCTAGGAGAACCGACAAAAATCTCTCGTGCTTTTGCGGACCAACAGTGGCCGATTTATGCCAAGCTCCACGGTGATTTTCATTCGGAGGCGCTTAAGAACACGAGTGGGGAATTATTGGCTCAGGATCAAAACATGCGTCGCATCCTCCTCGACGCGTGCCGCAATCAAGGTCTTGTCGTGACAGGATATAGCGGGCGGGATGCGTCCGTGATGGACGTGCTGCGAGAAGCCGTCAACGAGGGGGTAGGTTTTCCTAACGGCTTATTTTGGTTCGTACGCGAGCAGGACACACCTTACGCTAGTGTGCAATCCTTGATACTGGATGCGAAGGCCGCCGGCATCGATGCGAGCTTCGTCAGATATGGCGGATTTGATGAATTACTCTCCGATATCGTTCGATACCTTCCTCAGACCGAGCAGTTGTCAATTAAGCTAGACGACAAACGAAAAATCAGACCACGTCCGATCGATCTCAGTGCCCGAACCTGGCGAACACCGTTTGTGCGCACCAATGCAATTCCTGTTTTAGAATACCCAAAAACTGCTCGCCTAGTAGATTGCGACATCGGCGGCGCAAAGGAGATTCAAGCCGCCATATCCGAAGCAGGATCAGATCTTCTGGCATCGCGAATCGGCAAAGGTGTCCTTGCATATGGTGATGATGTGGAGATCAAGCGGGTGCTTGGGGATCACAATATTAAGAGCTTTGATATGCATGGTATCCTAGCGGACCGATTGCTGTTCGAATCGGGGGAACGCAGCCTGCTGCGCGACGCGCTGTTCCGAGCTCTTTCAAGTTTTTGTGGTCTTGATCTCGTGAAACGGGGATCGCGCTCAATGTTTCGAACAGATAAAGGGTTTTTCAAGTTCAACAGCCAGAAGCTTGTCAAAGCAACTGGGCGGCTCAACGGTGAATTAGGCGGCGGTATAAGCTGGGCTGAAGCATGCGACGTGCGGCTCGATTACCGACTTGATCGGCTCTGGATCATGCTTGATCCGAGTATTATCTTCGACGATGACGAAAACACGGCGCCAGACGATTTGCAGGCTGCGAAGGATTTCGTGCGGGAGAGACGGGTAAAACGCTACAACAATGTATCGAATGAGATTCTCGACGGGTGGGTAGAAGTCTTGTTTGGTCCAGGTAAGGCTCCGATTCAGCTGGGCATTAATGGCGGTACGGGAATCGGCGCGCTATTTGAAATTCTGCCTGTAACTGCATTCAGCGGGCTTGCTGCATGACAACAGAATTTCAACCCTACCATCTACCTCAACATCGCCGACTTGGTGAACCTGAGTTGAAGTTTGGAAACCCCGAACCGGCCGCAACAGATGTTCATCCGCTCCGCGGACTTCTGGACTATGGTCCGTTTGGAAAACTTCGGCTCGCAAGCGTTCCGAGCCCCATACGCATCGCTTTCATCGGTCAGGCGAGTATGCTGGCTCGCCTGCGCCAACTCGGCCGTGAGTTGCAGACCAAGCATGACCCAAAGGAGCGAAGGCAATTCCTTATCACGTACCCAGGATTCACGCGGGTGTTCGGAACGTCTGTGGCTCCAGCTGATGAAAAAACCACAATCATGTTACCTGACGGTTTGGACCAAGAAATAGTGGCTTCGAACGTACCTCACCGTGTCCTGGCGGACGTCCTAACTGGCGCTATATCTTCTCTTCGGTCGCAGCGGCACGCCTTCGACGTCGTGTTTTTAGGCCTTGATGAGAAATGGTCGGCAGCGTTTGAGGGTAATGACACCGATGACTTTGATCTACATGACTACCTAAAGGCCTATTCGGCCTCTGCCGGCATATCGCTCCAAATTGTTCGTGGTGGGCAGTCTCAACGGGCGCTCGACTATTTCTGCCGCTGCAGTGTTATGTGGCGGCTCGCCATTGCCACCTACACTAAGGCAGGTGGTGTGCCTTGGGCTCTGGCTGACGCTGTCCCAGACACGGCTTACATCGGTATCGATTACGCTCTTCGACCGAACGTCGCCCCGAGTGAACGTTTCGCGATCTGCTGCGCGCAGGTATTCGATTCGGATGGAGCGGGGCTCGAGTTCATCGCCTACGAGGCTGATGATATCCGGATCGACCGAAGCAATCCTTATCTTCGCGAGGATCAAATGCTTCGTGTCATGTCACGTAGTCTTCAGATTTATCAGCACCGTCATGCTGGTGCTGTTCCTGCTCGTGTAGTGGTTCATAAAAATACCGAGTTTCGCCGTGACGAAGTCAACGGGTGCATGGCGGCGTTTAGCAATGTTAAAGATGTTGAGTTGCTTCAGGTTCAAACGCGTCATGGCTGGCAGGGGGTTCTATTTAGCGAATCTGGCAAAGCTGACGGTTATCCTTCACATCGGGGGCAGGCTCTAGCTTTAGGCGAGAATGAAGCGCTGCTCTGGACCCAAGGGATCATACCCACAATTGGCAAGGGGAGCGGCTACTACAAGGAGGGAAAGGGCATCCCTCGCCCGCTCCTGATCACGCGGTACGCCGGACGCGGAGACTTTTATGACCTTTGCCGAGAGACGTTGGCGCTTACCAAGATGAATTGGAATAATGATGGGCCTTATACCCAGATGCCGGTTACGCTTGAGTATGCAAACGTGCTCGCTCAAGTTGTGAAACGCATGCCGAAGCTAGAGGCGCGACCGTATCCCGTTCGGCTCTTCATGTAGTGGTTCGAAAAATAGACGTGAACTTTCGGCGAAAAGGATTATCAATCTCGCTGGGTGCACTAAGAATGTACTCGATCGCGAGGCGTTTTGTTTCGGCTGGCAGCGAACCTAAATACGTAATTGCATTCTCAGTTGAAAAACTGGAGAGGCCTGTTCTGCGTTCGAAATTGCTTCCTAATGCGGTCCAAATTACCGCGTCCCATTTATGCTTGGTTGCCCAGGACATGATTTCTTGAGCTGCACCTGGATGTCGTTCGAAGGCAGACGAAGATATTTCCTGACCGCTCGTCTTGACCCAGCCAATTCCATTGAGAGTGGTGCCTTCACGAGAACGTAAGTTCTCTACAGCTTGAGCTAGTTTACTGTGTGTACTTTGGGCAAACTGCGTGGAGCAGAGAGTCCCGTGAACGGGATCAATTACAAGTGTAAGCCTTCCATTTCTCGATACCCTTGAGAATTCGATGGGCAGCACTGGTCCGCCAGTTTCGAATGCTCCATTGCAGGCAAGTGTACGAGGATCCCAAATTAGGGAACCCCATGCGAGAACGGCGATCTTCATCATTATCCTCCCGTATGGGGCAGCGAGTCGGCTATTGGGTCTGGCCAGCTAACTGTTTTTCCTTTCCTCAACGCACGCCGGCATGAATTTCCGGACGAGTGAAAGGTGCGATGGCCGGAATAGTAAACCATATTCCGGAATAATATCGACATAGTGAGGTTTCATTTCACTTTCCATTCTAAGAGTGTGGCATAGAGAATAGTAATTGGATGGTAGATATGCCGGTTTCATTTACCCCGATCAACAATGGCAAGAAATGGACCGGCGCCGCATGGGTAGTTGCGTGTGATGAAACGCTTGCCTTACACATCGCTAAAGTCGCCCTTGGGCAGGCACGTCACGTCGCACGTATACTAAGGGAAACTGACTGCGCAGCCGTGGCGGCGCCGAAGTCGGCCTATGCGGGCGCGCGAGACGTCCTCACGGTTCAAGCAGGAGAGAAACCCTACCATCGGGACGGCTGGATCTTTCAAGTTATTTCCTGGATCGCCGCTCACAAACAGTCCCCCGGTGACCTGATCCGCGCACCGCAGATGATCAAGGCCGACAAAGGCTTTGATGGCATTCAAGTCCGTTTCATCCCGACCAAAGGGGGCTCAGCGACGGTTATTATCTGCGAAGAAAAAGCGACAACTACACCTCGCGGAAAGATCACGAGCCAAGTGTGGCCCGAATTTGAATCACTTGAAACCGGCACGCGCGACAATGAACTGGTTGCCGTAGTGACCGACCTGCTCACCATTCACAGCCTGGGCGAAGAAGCCGACCAGATTGTATCGAGTATATTATGGGAGAGTGCCCGCGCGTATCGCGTGTCTATGACTGCAGGTGACCGTCAGAGCACGCCGGATGGTCTGAAGAAGCTTTTCAAAGGTTATGAAGACGTGGTGACCGGAGACGTTTCACGGCGCCGCGCTGAAATTCTACACTTGTCCAATATAAGGGGCTGGCTTGACGCCATAGCCAATCAGGCTCTGAGACAGCTCGATGAGATGGAGGCCGCCCATGTATGACGCGGTGACCACAGCGCTGATCCAGTCAACGCCTGCTTTGCCTGAACTCGATCGCGAGGCCCTTCCTGATCGATTATCCCGGGCCTATGCCGAGATTGCTGCCGCACGTGTCAGATTGCGCGAAGATGGCCCTGATGCCGGTCTCGAAGAGATCATTGATTTTGCGACGCGACTTGCTCAGACAAATGAGGCGCTTGTCGCCATCTCACCTGATCGGGACGACCGCGCCTCCGCTGCTTTCGTCGCCGCGACCGCCTATCAATTGATCTTCCAGGCAGAACGCGTAGGCGGAACGGAATTGGACGGGTCAGTGCTCTGGCAGCAGGGGATATCCTCCAGTGTCTCTGCTATGCTTCTGTTTCTTATTGGCGACGCCACGGCGGATGCAATCGAAGTCTCCAAACATGTCGGGCTCCCAGCTGGCCGGCGGGTCGAGCGCGAGCTTGTGCGGACCTTGCGCTGGCTCGCGCGCGGCGAGGTGCGGAGGATCACGGATCGTGACCTTCTCTCCCGGCGGTATGTCGCAGGAGATACCGATGCTGAAATGGCTGCATCAGCGCTTTACTATACGCTGTTGCGCGCAGTTAGATCGCTCGCGACGTCTCTCCTAGGCGGCACAAGCGATGTCGATCCTGTCCAGGCTTGCCGTCAAGTGCAGCAACTGAGCCATGCATCGGCTCATGCCGCAGATCGCATGGTGCCTGAAATCATATCTAGCTTTTCGGGCCCGCATCAACTGGCGTCCTTGTTGCTTGGCGTTGTAAGCTCATTGGACGGCGGCGCCGTGGTCACCATTCCTTCTCCGCCAGGGACAGATCCTGGCAAATGGCGCGGCGCCCTGAAAGTGATCGCGCGTACCCGGCCATATCTGTGGCCAAATCACCGCGACGCGATCACCCAGCGTCTGCTGGAAACCGGGGTCTCCGCTGCGGTGGGATTTCCGACAGGCGCCGGAAAATCTACCGTGTCTCAGCTGAAGATTGCCGCCCATCTCTTTGCGGGTCGTAAGGTCGTATTCCTGGCGCCAACGCATGCGCTGGTCGATCAAACATCCCGAGATTTGAGAAGCGCGTTTCCCCGCGCGACCGTGCGAGGCGAACGTATTGACGAATTCGGCTTCGACACTGGCAGCGAAGAGCTTCCCGACATTCTTGTGATGACGCCCGAAGCGTGTCTGACCCTGACCCATTTTGAACCGACCGCCTTCGATGATGTCGGCCTGCTTGTGTTCGACGAATGCCACCTGCTTCACGACAAGGGAGATGGAAGCCGCAGGGCGATCGACGCCATGCTCTGCCTCCTCAATGTCGTCCGTCTCCGGCCGGAAGCCGATCTTCTATTGCTGTCGGCGATGGTCAAGAATGTCGATGAGATTGCGGCCTGGATGGTGGAACTGACAGGCCGAAAGGCGCTTGGCCTTGCGCTCGGATGGAAGCCGACAAGGCAGTTGCGGGGATGTATCGTTTATGAAGCCGACACGCTGGCATATCTAGAAGACCTTCTCAAAACAGAGCATGAGAAGAAACCCAAAGGCGGCGTCCCGCAAAGCGTCAAAGCACAGCTGACGGCCCAGCCCTTCGGATTTTTCAGTGTCAAACAGACCTGGGCTAGTATGGAGCGCGATGATTACGCCTGTCTGCCCTTTTTGGATCAAGAGGTTGCCCTCTCCACGAACGCCAACTGGAAGCTGACGCCGAATGCTAACGAGCTAAGCGCACATCTGGCGGCGAGAGCGGCGCAGTCGGGTTTGAAAACGCTGGTCTTCTCTCAATCGACCATCAATGCCAATTCGATTGCCAATCAGGCGTCGGACTTGATTGGCGCCGTCAAAATCGATCTGACTGACGCTGAAAAAGTCTACCTCGCGACCGCCCTTGATGAAATCGGAAGCCCCGACCAGCTCTACCTGGCCGTCGACGGGGACAGCGTCATCGCATCGGCATCGGTTCATCATGCCCAGCTCCTTCCCGAAGAACGCCGACTCGTAGAATCCCTTTACAAGCGCCGGGAAGGCCTGACGGCTCTGGCCGCGACGCCGACACTCGGTCAAGGCATGAACTTGCCAAGTGAGATGGTGATCATCGCCGACGATAGCCGATTTGATGAAGCCAAAGGCCGCAAGGAAGTTCTTGAAGCGCAGGACCTGCTAAATGCGGCGGGTCGTGCAGGACGCGCAGGGCAGAATGCAACAGGGATCGTCATCGTCATTCCCGGAAAAATCGTAGCGCTGGATGAATCCGAGAGCACGATCGGTTCAAGATGGACGGCGCTCAGAGAAGTGTTCGGCCAGTCCGATCAGTGCCTTGAAATTGATGACCCTTTGACCGCGCTACTCGATCGCATCCACGCTCAGGCGGATGATCTGGGGGATACTGAACACTATGCAATCTCCAGACTCCTGCAATCGGGCCGCGAGGACGGGGCTGATCCTGCAGATGACGAGATCGCGCTGACAAAAGCACTTCGGCGCTCGTTCGCCGCCTATCGGCGTAAAAAGCTGGACGAGTCATGGATCGAGACTCGGATTTTCGCCGCTGTCGCCTTCGCGCGGGGCAGCGAAGATCTCACCGACGAGGCGCGCGCCAATCGTGAGCTCTCATCGACGACAGGTGTACCGGAAGACATCGTTGCAGCGCTCAAAGCCAGCCTCCAGTCCTCACCCCCAGAAGACAATGCCCACATCATGGATTGGTCCGTCTGGATGATGGATTGGCTTGATGCCAATCCTGATGCCCTCGAACGAGTGGTTAAATACGGGGACCTGGAAAGCCAGTTTGGCAAGCCCTTCAAGGATTTGGCATCAGCCGCCGCACGCGCAAAATACGCTCTTCCCCGGTTACGCCTTCTTCTGAGGGTGTGGATGGCCGGCAAGACGCTCAACGAAATGCAGGCAATGCTGCCGCCCAATAGCCGGCAAAAGCGCTACAGCACCAGCGCACGGAAATTCGTGATGAAAATCATTCCCTCTCTGGCGTATCTATTCGGCGTTCCGGCCTTGATCCTCCGCAGCAAAGCTGCCGCGGCGGGCATTGAGGACTATGATACCCCCCCGAACATCGCTCACCTGGGACGATGCGTCAGGCGCGGTTATGATTCTGTCGAGAAGTCCGCACTGGCGCAGCACTTGGCGTCGGCGGGTCTCGCGCGCCGCGCCCTGCATCGTCACTTCGGTCTCGTCGTGCCTTTTCTAGCAGCAGGCAAACCTGATGAATCATGGGGTGACATTTTGGACCGTGTCGAGCACGCCATGGACGAGGAGCTGAACAATCGAACATGGGATATCGATGATTTGCTTTGATATGACTTGTGCAAACTTTCTGCTTCAACCATGCATGTAGTCAAAGGGAAGCATCGAAATGGAGTGACCCAGCACCGCTGATCTGATCCCTTAATTTAGACACTCCTGCTTCTAAGTCTGAGACGGTCGTTTGAACGGCTGAGTTGAGCTTTCAGTATGACTAGTGCCGCGTTCAATCCGCATTCCCGATCCCACGGCCCAATGTCCAGGAAATCCGCCCCCCACGCACAACACCAGACACCGCCATCCCGCGCCGCTGCTCCAGCACTTGTCTCCATGGCACAATCGTAAAATCCCGCTGCCGGTCAATGACCGCAAACTTCCCGCTCACCCGCATCACCGGCTCGCGGTACTTGCCTACCACATGACCCCGTACCGGCGCCGGTGAATACGGCTTGCCGATCGCCTCGCTCAGCGTCCGGCCCGCCTGCGCGAGATCTCGCTTCAGCAGCTCAGTTTTCTGCGCCGCCGACAAGCCAGCGTCGACCCCCACCTTCATACCAATGCCAGCCAGAAATGCGCGCCGTTTCGCTTGCGCCTCGGCGACCTCCTCGCCAAACCCAATCGGCACACCGGATGGAGGAGGCGTCTCATCCAGCCAGGTTACACCAAGCGCAGATTCCTGATCCTTAAGCCCAAGTTCAGATCGCACGAGCAGTTGCGCCGATCTGAACCGTGCCTGAGCTCGCTCATACGCGCTCGCCCGATCCAGATAGTCCGGCGGAATCCTCCATTCCGCATCGGACGACCTGTCCACATGGCCGGCGCGCCGCAAAGCCTCCAGTCGTCGCACATGGGCAGCGACAAACTCAGGACTGGATCGGGGATCGTCCGCCTGGTGCAGACCTGCCGAATAGATCCCGTCATTCGCCCGCGCAATCCGGTCGATCGTGATGTCCGATGCCTTCGGCTCGAGGTTTGGCGGCGACACGGTAACGATCACGCCGCGCTTCAGTTCCTCGACCTCACCTGCAACACCGAGTTCGACAAAGACAGCACGGCCATCGAGACTGTCGATGATGGCGTAGGCCCGATCATGCGCTTCACCCGTCAGACCCGTCTGAAGCACCGCACCTGTCACGCCCCGACCGTCCGGATCTGACTTGTCGAAGATCACATCCGCATCGAGCCGCCGGTCCCCGCGTCCTGCGAGTGCGCGATTCATCGTCTTGATGATGTCGTGCCGTTCGGACAGCCCTTGCAGAACCTCGCGGAAATTCTCCCGCATCTGCCAGCGTCCAGCACCGAGTTTCTGGGCGAGCCCTAGCCGCTCCAGCGTCCGCAACCGGGCGGCATGCAAGGTGCGATAGTGCGACGGGCTTTCCTTCAACCGGAACTCATGTTCGGGACTTACCTGACGCGCGATAAAATGATCGAGCCGCGTCACACGCTCGGCAGCGATATCCGATTGGAGTTTCCGCTCCTGTTCAAGCCTTGTCTCCGGGCCTAGCTCCAGCGTGACGAGATCTACGGCACGCTCGCGGATCCCATGCGAGATGTACGCCCGCGGCATGACAAGGTCCGAGCCGTCTTCACGCCGCCCGCGGATGGCCAAGTGCGCATGCGGCCTGCCGGTGTCATGATGAACGGCGCCAACCCATTCGAGCCGCGTGCCGAGATCGGTTTCCATCTGTGAAACGAGATCACGAACGAAGGGTTTGAGGTCGGCCATTTCGGCGCCATCCTCCGGCGAGACAATGAACCTGAAATGGTGACGATCATCGGTGATGGTTTTGACCAGACCTGATGCGTTTGCATCCTCGCTCGTGGCATCAAACAGTTTTCCGCGGTCCTTCTCCTCGAGCGCGGCGTCGCGCCGGATATATCCGATATGGGCTGCCAGGGCCGCTGCGCTGGACGCCGACATCCGCACGATGCGTGCCTTGACGATCACGCGTCTCTGTCCGCCGCGCGGGCCGATACGGGGCCGGGCGGGCAGGGCCGTCCGCCTGACGCCGCCAGCCGAGGACAGAGCCTTCGTCATTCGCGTCAGGTACGTCTTCGCCCGTCTCCCTGATCCGGCCGATCGAATCCTGCCAGATCTCGGGATGAAAGGATTGTCCGGCGGCGTGCTCATTCGGGCCAATCCGGTGGAAAACAAGCCAGATTGCGCATATGGAACCATGCCAACCTGTTGTCCTCATTGAGGCTTCCATCAGACCACAGAGCTGCGCAAGTATCTGTGGAGCCATAAAAATCGATGTGCAGACAAGGCGATAGCCCCTCATTGGCTCCATGAGCTTTTATCTTGCAGTCAAATTCGCCATCAAACTGCTCTCGGTCACCAATTTCCGCAGCCAAATCAAGGTCCTTTAGGAGGATCGCCCTACCCAGAATGTCCGCCTTCAAAACAGTTCCAAAATACCGTCCATCAAAAGAGTCCGGAGTGCGGTCGGACAGGAGCAGGACTTCATCCGTTTGAAGCTTCCGACAGGCCGTCCAGGGAGACGGTAGAGTGCGTCCCATACTATCGTCCGATAGCAGGCGGACGGCTGGCGTTCCGTTGATGAGCAACACCCCGTTAACCGCGCAAACCGTATCCCCTTCGAGCGCCCGGACGGTCTTGATGACGGGGACACCAGACGGCAAATAACCCCGCTCCGCAGCGAGCCTCGAAGCCGATTCCGGAAGGTGCGAAACAACTAGATCACCCCTAGAAATCACCTCCAAAGACTTGACGCGATACCAACCCAGCGGCGCGCTTTGGCTCGGATTGTAGAGTAGAAACGGCGGCAAAATCCCGGTCGCGGGAAGGCCTGTCAATGCCACTCCGATCACAGAAATACCGCTCCAGAATGCTGCACGGAGGCTCATGAATTGCCCCTCCATTTGCCAGGATGCAGCGCTCGATGTCTTATCGAAAGTGCCGCTAAATCCGCCTTGGCGGTCGTAGTTTCACGAGCCATTTCCTGATCCTCGCGCGCGATTCCAAACCGTCGAATACTTATTCAGGTCATCGACATGATAGACGACGGTGCCGCCATGTTTCCGGTATTGCGGTCCATTGTTCGACCAGCGCCAGTTTTCCATCGTACGGACCGTGATGCGCAGATAGGCAGCCGCTTCTTTCGTCGTCAGGAAAGGACTTGGCCGTCCTTTTGCCTCGTTCATTCCCCGTACCCCGTCTTGCCGGGCACAGATCAACGTGGCGGCTTCAACACGACCGAGAAAGCAAAAGAAAATTCTAATTGGAAGTCACGAAGATATACGGTGTCGCGGCGACACCTCACTTAACCATGCGCAGCGCATATGGCTTTGTGTGGTTATAGATACCCTTCTATCGAGCGATGTAAACACGCCAAAAGCCGCTCCGGAATGATCTCCGGAGCGGCCAGTTTGGTGATCTGTACTGGCCTAGTCCCTGGGGTTCCAGAGGATCACGTGGCGGCCTTTCTTGCCCTTGACCGGTGCAAGGTTCGCGTAGATGCGGCGCGGGCCGATCTGCGGATCCGCGAGGGTCAGGGAGACGTATTCGCGTCCCGAGGACTTCGCCTTGCGCATCCAGCCGCCACCGATTTCAGTTGCGGTTTCACCGGCGAAGATACGGTAGTCCGGCTGGGCGTCTTCGGCTTTCTCTGCATTCTTCTCGATGCGGATGGTGGCTGAGAGGTTCATCATTGCGAGGGCGCCTTCGAAGCCGGACTTGGTTTCGCTGACATATCCGAGTGCGTTTGCCATGGGGGTCTCCTTTTCGTTTCCGTGGCTGTCTTCGAGGGACACCTTGTCCCCGTCGACGCCGGACCGCCCGGACGGCGCGGAGCGGGTCTGAACCTGCAAGGGCGCAGCAGAGCGGAGCACCGGACAGGGACGCGAATTTGTCTCGCGAGGAGCCGCAGAGCGGCGGGGAAATTCGTGGGATTGTCCGGTTTCAGGAGCGTTTTGCATCGTCCAGGTCACACGGCAATAGACGGAGACAAGGTGTCTTTCGGGGCAAGCGGAAGGGCGGAACAGGCCGCTTTGGCAATCGCACGCGGAGGCCATACGAAACTCACAGACGGACGATTTTCCAGAGGCGCATCTGCCGTGATCTGAACCGCGCGCGTGCCGGGCCATCTGGTAAAAGCATGCGGAAAAGCCGCCCGGCACACTGCCGGACGGCTTGCACTTCTATCGACAAGAGAACCGCAATCCGTCAGGCGGCGTCCTGCGCTGCGGCAGGCTGGGCTTCGGGAGTAACGTCGCCTTCATCTGACGTGAACAGGCGGGCGATCCGGGCCCATGCATCTGCTGGCGCCGACCCCGCAGCCTCGACAAGTCGTGTGGGCGGCACCTGCATCCAACCGGGACGCCAGCCCGGATTGGCCTCACACCCTTCGCCCACGATCCGGTTCCAGATCAGGTCCTTCTGGGCTTTGCCCGTGTCGGTTAGCGCCGCTTTCGCCGTGGAGGGTGATGCGATGTCTGCCACCATGGCATTGATGGCGCGCTTGTCGCGGACGAGATCAAGGAAGGCAGGCTCCGGCTTCCAGTAGGCGGCCATGTCGGTTTCGGTGGCGACGGCCACGGCTTCCACAATCGGACCACCCGCTTCCAGTGTATCCGCCATCACAAAGGCGAGAACGCTCATAGTTTCAGCATCATCCATTCCGAGTAGCGCCGCAAAGACTTCGCTGAGGTGATGGGCGTCGCCATTCGCGCGCAGGGATGACACGCCATGGGCTTCGAACAGGCTGCGAACATGGTCTCCGGCGGCCCGCATTTCTGCGGCGGCGCGGGAGCCATCCACGCTGGCCTGAATGTCTTCCTTCCGGGCGAGGAATTCATGCCGTCTCATATTCCAAAGCGTCGATCCGACCAAGGCATGCGCCACCATTAGCCGGAGGGCGATTCCAGGGTGGGAAAGCAATGTCGCGCGGGCTGCGCCATGGCGGTGCAGGGCAATGTATTGCGCGAGCGGGCCGGACATTTCAGGCTTGGTGTCTGCTGCCTCCGCGTCACCGTCCGGCCTTGCGCGCGTCTCAAGTTTGCGGGCTTCGGTTTGGGTGATGTAGCCCTCATGGAAGGTCACCGTGCCATCGTGCCGGACTTCGACAATCACCTTGCCGCCCTTGGTGCGCGGGCGCTTCACATGCTCCCAGCTGGCAAAATACTTGCCGCGCTCGAGAACATCAACATTGCGCCATCCGGTGTCAATGTAGCTCTCGACCTTGGCTGCCAGCGCTGCCGATTGGGCTTTCCAGAACGCGTCGGTATCGGCGAACACACCTGTCTCGCCGAAGAGGTCAGCGGCCACTTTGCCTTCATAGGCCGACAGGTCAAACAGCGCCTTGTCGGTGGTGATGGTGGCTCCGCCCGTGATCCATGCCTTGCAGGCGCGCCCCATGGGGGCGCGCTCCGTCTCGCTCCTGAACAGGGCGAGCCAGTCGGCCTGCTGGTCCTTCGTGGCGAGCGTGAGCGCGCGGATCGTCTCCGGGTCGATCTCGTCCTTGGCATAGAGGGCGCGGATCGGGCCGGAGAGATTGGCGAGCGCGAGGATGCGGCGGACTTTCAGCTCCGTGACCCCGAAATGCCCGGCAATCTCGTCCACGGTCCGGCCTGACTGGGCCAGTTTCCCGAACGCGTTGTACTGCTCCATTTCCGTGGCAGGCAGCCGCGCGACATTTTCGATGAGTGAGGCCTCGACGGCAGCTGCATCGTCATCGGCTTCCATGATCGCGCACGGTACCATCACGGGCTTGCCGGTCTCGGCCGCGATGACCTGCAAGGCATGGAAGCGTCGGCGTCCTGCGACGACGCCAAAGCCATCGCCTTCGGGCCGCACCAGCAGCGTCTGACGGATACCTTTCTCGCGAATTGAGGGGAGGATATCGGAGACATCCGGGGCCTTGCGTCCATGCCGCATGTTGAGCTTGCTGATATGGAGCTGTTCGATGGGGATCGTTTTCAGTGCGGGCTGTGCCATGGGATGGTCCTCCTGTTCTGGCGGGTAAAGCGAAAGGCCAAGCGCCCATGCCGGGCCTTTCCAGTTGATCGGGGTGAAGGGGAAACCTTCTGCGTCGCGCACCGCGTGCCTGTCGGTTTCGCCCCAGTCATAGTCATGCAGGGCAATCAGCGGCGCGCGGCCATCGACCCAGATTTCAACGACGCGGGACGCCTCAACGACGAGTGTCAGGCGCGGACGTGGACCGAGAATATGCTCCAGCGCGCTCATCCCCGTGACGCCTGTGCAGGTGCAGACGCCATCAGCCGCGTCAGGGCTGTGCGGCCTGCCGCCAAGGCGTCCGGGAGCAATTCGCCCGCGACTTCACTCAGATAGGCATTGTCCGACCCCGGATAATTAGCCTCGATACCCCAGAGGCTGGCTTGTGTTGAGTCCAGTTCCACGCCTTCGCATTCAATCGCGAGCACGATCCCGCAATAGAACCACTCATCCCTGCGCCACGCTTCCATGACGGCTTCGGCCTCGGCTTGTGCCTTCGCCAGCCGCTCGCGGAAATTGTTTCCCGGGCCGATGAAGCCGGGATCATTGATGTAGAGCGACGGCCAGAATCCGTCCTGGCGCTGGTCGGGTGCGTCCATGCAATCGTCACGGACGATCCGCGCGGTGACGCGAAAGCCGCCAATCTCGCAGGCAATGCTGTCACCTTCGCAGACATAGCGGTCAAATCTCTCCCGGAAGGCCATGACTAGCGGCTCCAGAAAATGTGGACTTCATCAAAGCCCGTCTGGAACAACATGATTTCGCCATTCAGCGCCATGTCGCGGGCAAGTGCGGTCCAGTCGATATAGTAGTCGAGTGAGGCCGGAATCTCCGTCCCGCTGTCACGCGTCACTTCCTCGGCAAAGTCTGCGGCGCTGCGGTACTGACCCGCATAGTCCTCGAACGCGGCCTCGGCCTGTGCAAGATCGTCGCCGAAATTGCGGTAGAGTTTCGCACCAAGCGCGCCATGCTCGGCAATGAAGGCCGCCAGCGCGCAGACTGTCTCGAAGCTCGCATATTCAGAAATCGTGCAGCCTTCGAACCCTTCATAGTCATGGATCGACCATTCATCCCCGTCCGGCTCCGGCGACGCCGCCAGCATGGCGCGGACCTTGTCCCTGACCTCATCCGGCGAGGTCGCCTCGATCCAAGCCCCATGCAGATGCCCATTATTGTAGGCGGCAAGACAGGCGACATAGATGCGTTGTGTCTCCCGCAAATCCGGTCCGGTATCTGTTCCAAGGGGGGCAGGTGTCTCAGGTGAAAGGGTCATGTCAGCCTCGCAAGAATGAATCCTCGCCCGCGCACCTTTCCCGGCAGGCGGGAGGGGGCGGACGAAAGGTGCGGGCGCCCGGGCGTATGAGGGCCGGGGGCAAGGCGGGAAGGTAGGAGGCACGAATAGACGCGGGCGGCTCCAGGTCACCGGCGCCTTGCGCACGGGCCGCGCCCGGGCAGACGCGCCGTCCGCCCCCTCACGGCTGCAGGGAAAGCTTGTCCACACCTGCAAATGCCAAACAGGCAGGCTGGCGCCGTGGACACGAATCCCTCCAGACATCTTGCTGATGGCCATGCATATACGAGAGTTCCTGGAAGCTGACCGCGTCGCCTTGATCACGCTCTGGGAGGCGTGCGCCCTGACCCGGCCGTGGAATGCCCCGAATGCCGACGTGGACAGAGCGGTTACGTCACGCGATGCCACGATACTCGTCGGCACGGTGGATGACGTGGTCGTCGCCAGTGTCATGGCCGGTCATGACGGCCATCGCGGCTGGATCTATTACCTGGCTGTCAGTCCGGAGCGGCAGGGACGCGGTCATGGACGCGAGATGATGGCCGAGGCGGAGCTCTGGCTGACGGCCCGCGGCGCGCCAAAGGTGCAGCTCATGGTACGTGAAGGCAATGAGACCGCAGCCGCCTTTTACACTGCGCTTGGGTACGAACGCCAGGATGTCACCGTCCTCGGCAAATGGCTTACGCCATCGCCTGAGGCCGAATGAGGCTTCGACAGGCCACGCGCGCCTGACCCCTCTGGCCGCAAGGCCAGTGGGAAGCAAAGCGCGGCCCCCGCCGGCGAGCCCCCGCAGCGCGCGGCCTCCCGAACGGGAGGACGCGTGACCGGAGACGAGCCGGGCCGGTCAGGCGACATGGAAATGGTTAAGGGCCCTCGCCGCCCGGACAGCCCCGCGTCAGCGGGCGGGGGAGGGGCGATGCCTTCAGATCCTCCCCCAACGCCTCGAACAGACGCTCGGCAACTCCTGCATCAGGCTCATGAACTCAGGTGTTCATTCGGGTCGGCTTTTTGCTGGCTGATAGGGGTTAGAGGTTTTCCTCAAGCAATTCGCGATATCCCCCGTCACGCAAGCGCTGGCCTTTTGCGAGCAAACGGGCCATTTCCGACTTCATGGCGCTGGACGGTCCAGCCCAGTCCTTCATGACGCGATCCTCGCCATAGAAGACCATTGCTGTCTCGCGATAGGTCATGCCAGCCTCAAGGGCATCAAGCGCGATCAAGGCGTTGCGGTAGCCAAGTCCCTTGCGTGACCATGTCGGCGACGTCGCTTCGGCATCATAGACGCGGTGGGCCCGTTTGAGCGTCTCGATGTATTCGTCAGGGCAATCGAAGCCGGAAACGGAAAACTCCATTTTCACGGGTTCGCCGCACAGGAGCGACTTGCCGCTGCAGCGGATCTGGACGGAGCAGTTTGCCCCTTTGACGAGGAAGTGCTCGCGGCCGGCAGCATCGGTCAGGTGCACAATTCTGCAAAGGCGTGTGCCCTTCTCGAAGATTTTGTCAACTTCGTCAGGATCACGCTCACGGACATGGACCGCGATCTTGCGAGGGAATGTCTGATCGGACCAGAAGACATTTGTTGATAGCGCAGTCTGGTCGGGATCGGGAAAGTATAGGAGCCCCCAGGCTTCGGCGGCGAGGTCCTGCTCAACCAGCTTCAACAGCTTGATGCCATGACATGCGGTCCCCGTTTCCAGCTGAGGTAGTACGGCGTATGCATCGTCCCTCAGGGCAGGATTGCGCCTCGCGAACTCCCAAGCCCAGTTCCCGCGAGAGAGATTGGCGGTGTAGTTATACCTAACGAGCATATCGCTCAGGTCTTCTATCGTGCGAATAAGCATGTATCAGCCTCCCGCCTCAGGGGAATGCAGGACATGTGCCAATTTCAATCTATCATGGAGATTGCAAGGTTGCTTGCCTAAGGCAAAAGGGCACGCAAATGTGTGCTTACCGGACTAAAAGCACTGAACACACAAAAGCTGATTGAGCGTGTTCTGACTGCGTCGTTCGTCCAGACAAATTGGAGCTCGCAACAGTCAATAAGGATTGGTCTCTCACGTCGCAACTATTCAGCGGATTTTCGTTCTTTCAATATGTCCAGGGCTACGTCGACGATCATATCCTCCTGGCCACCAACCATACGCCTACGTCCTAGTTCAACCAGGATTTCACGCGTATCGATCCCATAATCTTTCGCTGCCTTCTCTGAATGCCGGAGGAAGGATGAGTACACGCCGGCATAGCCAAGTGAAAGCGTTTCGCGATCAACGCGAACGGGGCGGTCCTGGAGTGGGCGGACAAGTTCCTCGGCAGCATTCATGAGCGCAAAAAGATCGCATCCATGCTTCCATCCCTTTCGCTCGGCGGCTGCGATGAACACTTCAAGCGGCGCGTTTCCGGCCCCGGCACCCATGCCGGCCAGCGAAGCGTCCACGCGTCTTGCGCCATATTGAACGCCGACAATGGAATTGGCTACGCCTAGGGACAGATTGTGGTGGGCGTGGATACCCCGTTCAGTTTCAGGCTTCAGGACCTTGTCATAGGCTTGAAGCCGGGCGATGTATCCATCCATGTCGAGCGCGCCGCCACTGTCGGTGACATATATACATTCGGCACCATAGCTTTCCATCATGGCGGCTTGTTCAGCCAATTTCTCAGGCTCGACCATGTGGGACATCATAAGAAAGCCAACCGTGTCCATACCCAGATCTCTGGCAACACCGATATGCTGTTTCGATACGTCGGCTTCCGTGCAGTGTGTAGCGATCCTGACAGACCTGACGCCAAGCTTGTAGGCATGCTTCAGCTCCTCGATCGTTCCGATCCCAGGAAGGAGGAGCGTCGTCAGTTTCGCCGTTTTCACTGAATCCGCGACGGCTTCAATCCATTCCCAGTCGGTGTGGGCGCCAAAGCCATAATTGAAGCTTGAGCCATTCAGGCCGTCTCCATGGGCAATCTCGATTGCGTCGACTCCGGCCTGGTCAAGGGCTGCGGCAATCTTGCTGACGTGCTCGATACCGTATTGGTGCCGGATCGCATGCATCCCGTCGCGCAAAGTGACGTCCTGAATGTAGAGATTGTCGGATTTGGGATCAAATGCCATCAGGCAGTCTCCTTGGCTCGCCGCCGTGCGGCGATCTTCTCAGCGGTCGCAATGCCAGCTGATGTCATTATGTCGAGATTTCCCGCGTATGCAGGCAAATAGTGGGCGGCACCCTCGACTTCCAGGAAAACGCTGGTCTTGATACCTTCGAATGTGCCCAGGCCGGGAATCTTGACTGGGTTGTTCGAAACGAGCCGTTCGAACTGAACCTTTTGCTTCATCCGATAGCCGGGCACATAGGCGTTGACCTTTAACTAGACCTCTCTATCAGCACGTGCAATATTATCGATAATTAGGATCACAGAGCAATCGGACCGGCACTATGGCTGCAGCAGCTAGTCGGCAATAAGTCATTTGCATCATAGCGCCAAGGATACTGGGAGCAACAATGAACAAGGGCAGACCGTTCGGCTTGATCATAATGCTTGCCTGTTTGCAGGCGTGCGCCTTGGGCATGGCCGCGGTTGCTCAGCCCCCACAGGTTCAGATTTCGCAGGGCGTGATTGCCGGAAAGACCATCGGCGAGGTCGATGCTTTCTTTAATATGCCCTTTGCCGCCGCACCGGTAGGCGAGCTGCGCTGGCGCCCTCCGGCAGTGGCCCCGGGCTGGGAAGGTGTCCGGGACGGCACGCAGATGGGCCCCGCCTGCTCACAGCCATTGCGGCCTGCTGTCGTTGCCGGCGGTGTGGCAAACGTCCAGTCTGAAGACTGTCTGCAGCTGAACGTCTGGCGGCCGGAGGGCGCGTCGGGCTTGGCTGTGATGGTTTGGATTCATGGTGGCGCGCATGTGATCGGTTCCGGAACGTTCCCGATTTTCGATGGAACAGAGCTCGCCCGGCAAGGCGTGATCGTCGTGACGATCAACTATCGCCTCGGCCCACTCGGTTACTTTGCGCATCCGGCTCTGACGGATGAAGCGACCACGGATACTCCGCTCGGTAATTTCGGATTGATGGACCAGCTGGCAGCACTTCGCTGGGTGCAGCAGAACATCGCTGCCTTTGGCGGTGACCCGGCGCAGGTCACCGTGTTCGGGGAATCCGCCGGCGCAGTGAGTACCATGGCGTTGCTCTCGATGCCGGAAGCATCCGGATTGTTTTCGGCTGCCATTGTGCAATCGGGCGTCAACCTGCTTACCCCTCGAACGCTCCCGGAGCAGGAGGCGCTCGGGATCGCAGCCGCCGGCGCGTTGGCTATCGCGCCTGACGCTAGCGCAGATATACTGCGTGCAGCCAGCGCAGATGATTGGGTGAAAGCGGCTGGTCCTCGCAGCAGCGGCGCAGTCAATCCGTTCATCGATGGCCGGCTGTTGCGAGAGGCGCCTTCGCGGGCGTTTGAAGACGGCGGGGCGCTTGATGTTCCGCTTCTGGTAGGCGCAAACAGCAATGAGGCGAGCGTTCTGCTGGCCATGGGCATCAGCCCGCAATTGGCCGTCGCTTACTTCGGAGATCAGTTGGCTGAAGCAGAGGCTGCCTACGGCCTTGAGGCATCCGATCCTGAATTCGCACGGCAGGTTCTGGGGGATGCCTGGTTCGTGGCACCGGCCCGCTGGCTTGCCGACGCTACACAGGACGGTGCACCGAGTTATCTCTATCACTTCGACTATGTTGCAGAAAAGCGACGGACGAACTCTGCTGGCGCGGCGCACGGATCCGAAATCACTTATGTCTTCGACACGGTAGACTACTTCGAAAGCGTCGTCGGTGAGATGACAGAGGCAGACCGTCGGTTTGCGGAAGGAATGTCGGCGTGTTGGGTTTCATTTGCCAAAACCCACAAACCGGATTGTGAGCTGGTGCCTGCTTGGGGGCCATATGACACAGAGCGCGATGAACTCGCTCTCTTTGGGCCAGAAACACGAGTGATGCCGGGCTTTCGGAAAACCATGCTGGACCTGATCCTTGCCCGCTACGAACATCAGGCGCCCTAAAGACTGAGCCCGATGTCACTGTCGATACGCATAAGGAGTGTTTTTGCATGATCAACCGGCGACATGCCTTGCTGCTTCCAGCCGCGCTTGGCGCATGTGCAGGATTGCCGGCCGCGCGAACCGGACCGGAAGAGTCCCTCGAGCGTGATGCGAGCGCGCTTGAACGCGCGGTGGTGACTTATGCCAGTTTCGGCTCTCATTATTCTGGCAGCGCAGGCGATCTTGCGACGACGGATTGGATGGAGGGCGAGCTCTCGACCGCTGGATACGAGACGCGTCGGCAGACGTTCGAAGTACCTGCCTGTGACGGCGAAACAGGAACGGTGTTACTGCCTGACGGGACACAAATTTCAGGACCGGTCCAGATGCCGGCTCGGGCGGCAGAGGCCGAGGCGGAGCTCGTCTACTGGAATACGGATACTCCGCCGCCAGCCTTGACCGGAAAGCTGCTGGTTTATGACGCAGGGTTTCGGCGCCATTCCAGCCTGATATCGACGGAATGGCAGCGCGTACTGAAAACCTCACGGGAAGCGCAGGTGGCGGGTGTGGCGGCAATCACCAATGGGCCAACACGGCTCGCTATTCGGCTCAATACCCCGGCCGACGGCGATATTGCTCCCATGCTGACCCTAGCGCCCCGTGAGGCAGGCGCCCTGCGCGCGGCAGCAACCCGTGGCGACACGGCCAGACTTTCCATCGCCCCAGCCCGGCCGGGCCGGTTGGCTGACAATCTGATTGCCCGGCGGACTGGCCCCGGTGCACGGATCGTTATCAGCACGCCCAAGTCCGGCTGGGGCATCTGCGCCTCGGAGAGAGGTCCCGGCATTGCGATTTTCCTTGAACTGGGGCGACGGTTCGCCTCAACCTGGCCGACGGCGGACATTCATCTGGTGGCAACGTCAGGACACGAGTACGAGAACCTGGGCGCCCACAGATTCCTGGAAAGTGGCGCACCGGCGCCGATGGACACAGCGCTTTGGGTGCATCTCGGCGCCAACCTCTCGGGAGTTGATTTTCATGACCTGGGTCCCACCCTACTGCCACTGCCGTCACCTGACCCGCAACGTTATCTTGGCGTGACGGAAGGAATTGAAGGGCTGGCCAGAGAGATGTTCCGCGGCCGGCCAGGACTGGAGGCCGCCTATGTCATGACTGCAGAAAATGCGGCGGGAGAGCTCCGCGAGATTCTTGGCGCCGGCTATGCATCCGCTTTCGGCGTCTTCGGCGCAGGACGCTTTCATCACACCGATCAGGATACGCCGGACAAGGTAGACATGCGTGAATTGGCCACAACAAACGCATCCTTCCTGCGCCTGATCGAGCGCGTTCTCAGTAAGGCCTGAAAATGACGCCTGCCGGAATGCCGGCAGGCGTTTAGGTCTTCGGGAGGAAATCCGTAGCCAGACTAAAAGTCGTAGCGAAGCTCGATTCCTGTCAGCCGTGGCTGGCTGTAGCGATTGATCGTGGGAGCTCGCGCCACAAAGTGGACTTCATCGGTCAGGTTGCGCGCAAAAGCCGTCACACTGACCTTGCCGAAGCGCGCCCCGAGGCGAAGGTTGATCAGTCCGAAATCGTCGAGCGTCGCGGTTGTGGCAGACAGTTCCTGAACGCCGCCAGTCTGCGCTGTGTAGACGAAATTGGCGAACGCTTCAGAATCAGGGCCAATTGGCCGGCGATAATTCAGGGTGGCCGAACCGAGCCATTCAGGAACCTGGGCCAGATCCAGCCCTTCGAATCTGCCGCTGATCACTTCACCCTCCTGATAGGAGAGGCTGAAACCGGTGGAGAGTTTGCCGCCAGCAATGTCGAAGAGTGAGGAAATCTCGCCTTCTACACCACGGCTTTCGGCGTCACCCGCGTTCGTGAGAAAGGACGTCGCCGCCACGGGACATGTCGGGTTTGTCAGCGCACATCCATTGTCCGTCTGGGCAATAAGATTTTCCTGATCGTTCATATAAGCCGCAATGGCGAAATAGGAATGGCTGCCAAGCGTACCCTTGAGGCCGATTTCATAGCTCTGGGACGTTTCGTCGTCGAACGCTGCATCAATGGGTCTGGGCTGCCGCGGATCACCAAGATTGGTGTTGAAGCCCCCAGCCCGGTAGCTGGTGCCGGCCTTGGCGTAAGTCAGGATACTGGAGGTCAGCTTGAAGGCGGCGGTGGCGTTGTAGGATAGGTTGCTCGGTTCGATGCTGCCATCCACGACCCGCGCGGCTCCGCCCAGGGGCGCCCCGGTGCCCCGGTCAAACAGGCGGGAACTGAGGGAGCGGTCATCCTGCGTGTAGCGAAGCTCACCTGTGAGGTTTAGCCGCTCGGTCAGGTCATAGCCGAGCGATCCGTACACGGCGTAAGAATTATATTCGAGGTCGACGGGGGAGATACTGCCGGTCGAAGGGTTAGCGAGTGTGGGGGTTCGGGCATTCTCCACCGAATAATCGCTCTCAAGAAGCAGGAGGTCGATGCCCGCGAGCCAATTGAGCCGGCCATCGATGGCTTCGCCGGTGAGATGGACATCCTGGTTGAAGGACGTGGTCGTATCCCGCACGAAAGCTGCCGAGTTCACATCCAGCGGAACGACGGCAAGAATACTGCCAGCTGCAATGGCATCGGCGCGCTCCTGCGCATTGATCGCATCTGCATCGAGATCATATGCGGAGACACGCTCGCGATAGAGCGTGGTGGAATTCAGTTGCGCCCAGTCCAGATCGTACTTCGCGACGATCTGGTAGGAGTCAACGTCCTGCTCGGCAGAGGGCGGGGTGTTCCAGGGATAGTTGAACCTGTCCTGTATATAGCCGCCCGGGAAGCCTGGCGTGCCTGCAGGAATTTCGATCTGGTAGTGGATCGAGGGTGTCTCGAGAACTTGGGTTTCTGCAAGGAAAAGCAGATCGAGCGGACCGGAACTGTAGCGTAGCTGCGCGCGCAAGCCGTGGCCCTCTTCCCGGTCGAAATAGACGTCATTGACGGGGTTGTAGAAGAAACCGGACTCTTGACCCACCGCGAAGCCACTGAAGCGAACTGCCAATGTGTCGCTGAGCGCCCTGTTGACGACACCCTCGCCGCGCAGGTTCTCGTTCTCAATTCCATATTGCGCCTTCAGGTATCCGGATGTTTCAAATTCCGGCTGCGCCGAGACGATGTTGACGGCGCCGCCGACAGCGTTGCGGCCGTAGAGCGCACCCTGGGTGCCGCGCAGCACCTCAACGCGCCCGATGTCGAGAAAATCGATCAAGGCAAAGTTGCGCCCGCCGATGCCGCCACCGCCGATGTAAGAGGCATTGCGGTAGAGCCCGACGCTGGGATCGCCGTTCGTTGCGCGCGCAGTCGACGAGGCGCGGATCGAAAGTTCCGAGGTGACGGACGAGTTGAGGTTGTTGAAGCGAACGCTTGGCTGGTCGGCCAGCAGTTCGCCGCTGGTGCTGGCGCCGCCGCGCTCGGTGAGCGCGTTCCCGCCGATGACGGAGGCCGCCGTCGGAACTTCGGAAAGCCGCTCCTCCCGGCGACGCGCAGTCACCACCACTTCCCCTAGCCGAACTTCCTCTTCCGCGCCTTCGGAAGGCGCTTGTGAAGCAGCATCTTCAACAGCCTGGGCCGAGGCCGGCGCGATTCCATTGACAGCCACCGTCATTGCGGTTGTCGCAAAAAGCATAAAGCGAAGCATGTATTCCTCCCTCAAAGGCCCATCTTGGGCTTATTATCGATAATTTCAGATTATCGATAATATTTGGGGCGAGGTGTCAAGTACTTCATGCTGGCGAGCGGCAACAAACGGTAGCCTCGCAACCGAACGGGCGGCCGCATAGGATTGGCTATTTTCGGCGAGGCGGTTTCCGGCGCGCCTGTTCGACGGCCTGCGCATCAAGGTAAGTCGCCAGCGCTTCTTGATAGTAGTCCTGAAGGTTTCCGATCAGGGCGCGCGCAAGTTCGTCGGCCTTGTCCGGTTGGCGGGCCTTGATGGCGGCGCAGAGCCGCTCGTAGATTTCGGCAGACTTCAGCGCCGGAGCGACCGGAAGGTCTTCGAGGAACTTCTGCGAGATGATCCTCTGCTGCCACTTGGCAACAATCGCCACGCGGTCCAGCAAAGTTTTGGACTGAGGTGCACGGGCGCAATGCGCAATATAGGCACCGATGCGGTTGGAAACGGCAAGATGGTCGAACGTATTGCGCGTCGCATGCGCAATGGCCGTAAATTCCTTGACACGCGCGACAAGCTGTTCGGCCTCGCTGTCAGTCATGCGCTGGCTCGCAAGGCGACACACGACGCCGAACAGGGATTTCCAGAGTTCGAGGATCTCGATAGTCGCCTGCTTGTCAATCACCGCGACGCGGGCACCTCGCCAGGGCACGACCTCAACGAGTCCTATATTGGCGATTTGACGGAATGCTTCGCGTACGGGCGCGTGAGAAACCTCAAACCGTTTGGCAATTTCCCTTTCCCGGATCCAGGAACCCGGCGGGATCCGCCATTCAACGATGTCCTCAATCAGCGCTGCCGCGATGACCCGGTCCTGCGTCAGAGCATCAGTTATAACTTCCTGCGGCAATTCTTCTGGCTGGTCTGGCACACTGATCACCTTCATTTTTCGAGATTCCATCTAGCCTTGATCGTCTTCAAAAGGCAGTATTATCGATAATTCAATAAGGGAGAGTTTAAAAGTGCCTCGATACTTGCTTTTTTGGCTGGCCTTAACTGCTGGCTCGTGTGCAGCACAGCCTTATCCGACCGGACATTCTGATCAGAGCAATGCCTGCCAGCAGGCCATTGCATATTCAAATGCAGACCGAGGTCTGGCGGTGCTTGTGCTCAAAGACGGCGAGCCGGTCTGTAACAGCCCTGACCACGACATCAACGAACCTCACGAACTTTGGTCCGGCACAAAAAGCTTTCTTGGCATAATGGCCGCCATCGCAGCAAAAGATGGTCTATTGTCTCTGGACGAGCCGGTCGCCGTAACGCTCACTGAGTGGCAAGGAGACCCCCAGCGCAGTAAGGTAACTCTCCGTCACCTTCTGTCGATGACGAGCGGGCACAAGAGCCGCATCGGACGTCCGCCGGGATACGAAGCTGCGGTTGCAAGCGATATAAACTCGCTAGCCGGGTTGAAATTCCAGTATGGCGCCGTTCCGTCTCAGATTTTCGGTGAAGTCATGCGCCGCAAACTTAAAGCGGCTGGCCAGTCGGGTGGACCAAGAGCGTATTTGGAGCAGCGCTTGTTTGCGCCCTTGGGACTTGCGGGATACCGGTGGAGAAACGGCCCGGACAAGCAACCCCTGATGCCTCAGGGAGTCATCATGTCTGCCAGCGAGTGGGCGAAATTCGGCGAGTTCGTGCGCCTTGGCGGCAGGGTTGACGGCATACAGATCGTTGACCAGGAAACTTTTGAAGCGCTGTTCGAGGGAAGTGCAGCGAATGCCGCATACGGGCTATCCTGGTGGTTGCCGAGGCCCTCATCGTCAAAGGACGTCGTTACAGCGACGACAGATATTGACGATCATGCCGATAGTCTGCCTGATGACATGGTGGTGGCTGCCGGAGCGGGCAATCAGCGGCTCTATGTAATCCCGTCGCTTGGTCTGACCATCGTGCGTCTTGCAGATCTTGATCTGGGCGCAGCCTTGCGAGGTGATAAGGAACGCTGGTCGGATTATGTATTCTTGGAACTAACCTTGAATGCGGCACATTCCAGAAGCGTACCACAGAATAATTGATGTCCGGCGCACGAAAAATTGAAAACTTGTGTGGAAGACTCCAATGCTGCAAGGGTTTTTTCGTTTCGGCAAGCCCGGGTCGGAAGCTGACTTGTGTCCGACCTGTTAGCGCGACGTAATTGTCGCAGGCCTGAGTTTCCGCGAACCGAACCCCATTCTGCAATGCGGGCAGTTGAAGTCCTTGTTACTATGAGGGTTGTCTCGATTTCCGAGTGCCAAGATTGTCATTACTATTCATCGTCCTAACAAGTCTTTTGTGGCTATGTGTTTTCTCAGAAGTTCAGGCTTTGGCCGTTGCCCTGAAGGGCTCATTGCGGGAAAGCATGGCTCAAAAGATCCGGGCTGTTTTGTTGGCAGTTACAACAGTTGCAAATCTTGCGGGTTTTTTCTGGAGTATGCTGACTACCCACGGACCCGCCATTTCAGGATGGGCCTTGTCGGCTGCCGAGTTCGAAATGGCAGGACAATGAAGCCGCAGGGCGTCTACATTCTTTGGGGTACATCAATTATTCTCTCGACGCTATCGCGAGAGACTTTATTGTAATTGGTGAACGCGTAGCAGGTGGGAGGACGCGGCCGCACATAGTCGGCGCTTCGCTTGCAGGCTTGCAGCCATCATTACTGCGGGCATGCTTGCACGTGATGCATTTGCATGGACAAGACCATACTCACCATCCCCGGGGACGCGAAATACGACCCCAATCACAAAATCATGTGCTAAGGCCCAGCATGCGACCCGGGAGGACTTCACTCGTGGTCAGTAACCGGACAAAGCGGCGTATCGATCCTTAAGCCAGGTCGTCGAGCCGAAGCTCGCCTCGAGCACGCGTGCGCGCTTCAGGTAAAAGCCGACGTCATATTCGTCGGTCATGCCGATACCGCCATGGAGCTGTATGCCCTGGTTGCTGATACCGTGCAGTACGCGGTTGGCCTCGGCCTTGGCGATGGTCGCAGCGCGCGCTGCGCCGAACCCACCATCGACCGCCTGTAGTCCCGCCTCGACTGCCGAGCGCATCTGTGTGAGGTCGGCGAAAAGGTCCGCCATGCGGTGCTGCAGTGCCTGGAAGGTGGCAAGCACCTGGTTGAACTGCACGCGCTGCTTGAGATAGTCGAGCGTGGTGTCGAACACGGCTTGGGCCATGCCGAGCATCTCGGCTGCCGTTAGCACGCGCGCGCGGTCGAGCACATCGCCGAGCAAGCTTTCGCCCCCGCCTTTGAGCTTGTTTGCCGCTGCACCAACGAAATTCACTTCGGCATGGCTTCGCTGGTCAGAGAGCTTACGGGTGATGAGTAAGACGCCGTCACTCTTTTCGACTAGGTAAAGCCCATCCTTGGCCGCAACCACGAAGAGGTCTGCGCCGTGTGCCTCGTGAACGAAGGCTTTCCTGCCGGTCAGTTTGCCGCCGGAAACACTTGTCTCGATCCTGGCCGGATCATGAGAGGGCCCTTCATCGACCGCTAGCGTCGCGATGGCTTCACCGCTCGCGAACTTCGGAAGCCACAATGCTTTCTGCTCGTCGCTGCCGCCCAGGATGATCGCCGATGCCGCCGCGGTGTTGAGGACGAGCGGGCTTGCGGTCAGCGTCTTTCCGAGCTGTTCAATCACGAGACCCGCCGAGAGCCAGCCAAAGTCTGACCCACCATACTCTTCAGGAATGATGACCCCGGCCCAACCCATTTCCACCATCTTGGCGTAGGCAGCGCGATCAAACGCCTCCTCGGAGCCGCTGGCGCGGACCTTACGAAATTCTGTCAAAGGGCTTTCGTTGACGGCCCAGCTGCGAGCCATGTCGCGTAGCATTTCCTGTTGTTCGTCGAGAACTGCCATTGTCAGTACTCCCCTCCTTACGCGTGATCGAGCATGCCGAGCACGCGCTTGGCGATGATATTGTTCTGGATTTCGGTCGAACCACCATAGATCGTTGCTGCCTTGCCGAAGAGCCAGGTGCGCACGTCCTCGAGTTCCCCCTCGGAAAAACCGTCGCCTTCCCAGCCAAGGCCCTGCAACCCACGGATTTCGATCAGTAGTTCCGAGCGTTCCTGTGCCAGCTTGGTGCCCGTCTTTTTGAGAACTGAACTGATCTCAGAGACTCCGCCGGGCGCCTTGCTTTCCTCGATCGCGCGGCGCGCTGTAAACAAGAAGCTGCTCCAGCGGATTTCGAAATCGGCGATCTTGTCGCGCAGCACATTGTCGGTCAGCCGACCATCCGCGGCGGTTTCGCAATATTTCTTCGCGATGTCGCCGAGGCTCTGCGCCATCATCAGAGCCAGATTGCCGCCACCAGAGATGTTGGTTCGCTCGTGCTGGAGCAGGCGTTTGCCAATGGCCCAACCCTGACCCTCTTTTCCAACGAGATTTTTCTTCGGTACCCTTACATCGGTTAAGAAAGTCTCGCAGAAAGGGCTGGTGCCCGAAATCATGGTGATCGGGCGGACTTCGACGCCGGGCGCATTCATGTCAATCAGCATGAAGCTGATGCCCTTGTGCTTGTCGCGCCTGTCGGTGCGAACGATTGCGAAGCACTTGTCGGCCCATTGCCCGCCGCTGGTCCAGGTCTTCTGGCCGTTGATCAGGTAATGGTCGCCTTTGTCCTCGGCGAAGGTTTGCAGATTAGCGAGATCGGAGCCGGCATTGGGTTCGCTATAACCCTGGCACCAGCGGATTTCGCCACGGCAGATCGCCGGAATGTGCTCGCACTTTTGCTCCTCGCTCCCGAATTCAAGCAGGGTTGGGCCGAACATCATTACGCCCATCCCGCCGATGGGATTGTAGGCCCCCGACTTGGCGAATTCCTGAGTGACGATTTTGGCCTGGGCCTTGGTCAGCCCGCCACCGCCATATTCCGTGGGCCAGGTCGGTGTACCCCAACCGCACTCGGCCACGGCCTCTCGCCATTTCTTCTGCTCATCGGTCTCGTTGGTCGGCCCTTCGAGTCCGGCAAGCAGATTGCCCTTGCCCTTGAGTTCTTCGGGGAAATTTGCGGCGAGGAATTGTCGCACTTCGGTGCGAAATGGATCGTCGTTCGCATGGGCACCGGATTGAAGCTGAGTTGGCATGGAGACCTCCGTTCAAAAATCGAATTGGCGTCGCCCCGAGCGGACGACGATGCATCACTCCGACTCGTCAGTATTGCTGCGCGGGAACGTGCAAAACCAAACCCTCCAACGTGGTCACGATGGGGATCTGGCAAGCGAGGCGGCTATATTGGTTCGCTCCCTCTGCGAATTGCAGGAGCTCGGCCTCCGCAGCGCCTTCCATGAGGCGGCCCACAATGTCGATCCATGCCGGATCGATATGAACGTGGCAGGTCGCACAGGCGCAGACGCCGCCGCAATCGCCGTCAATGCCCGGCACGCCGTTGAAGAGCGCCGCTTCGCGCGCTGTTTCGCCTTCGGCTACCTCGACCTCCCTCCGCGTTCCATTACTGGAAACGAACGTCACTTTGACCATCATAAACTCCGTATTTTAGTCCAGCCCATCAGCGAGCGTGCAGCCGCACCGGCAGTTTCGTGATCCCTCGCACAAGGTTCGAAAACAGACGCTCGGGCTCGCCGGTCACTTCGACCTTCGCGAAACGCTTGTGGATCTCTTCCCAGATGATCCGCAGCTGCAGTTCTGCAAGCCTGTTGCCCATGCAGCGATGGATGCCATAGCCGAAGGACAGGTGATGACGCGGGTTCTTACGGTCGATGATGAACTGGTCAGCTCTGTCGATGACGGTATCATCCCGGTTGCCTGACAGGTACCACATCACAACCTTGTCACCTTTCCTGATCTGCTTGCCGCCGATCTCCCAGTCCTGGAGCGCAGTGCGGCGCATATGGGTAAGCGGCGTCTGCCAGCGGATGATCTCCGGCACCATGCTGGTGATTAACGAAGGATCGTCATTGAGTTTGCGATACTCGTCGGGGTTCTGATTGAGGGCGAGCACGCCGCCGCTGATCGAGTTGCGCGTGGTGTCGTTGCCGCCCACAATAAGTAGCAGGAGGTTGCCAAGAAATTCCAGAAAGGGCATGTCCCGTGTCGCTGGAGAATGCGCCATCATGGAGATGAGGTCGTTCTTTGGCTCCTGATTGATGCGCTGCTCCCACAGCCCTTTGAAATACATCGCGCATTCGATGAGCTCTTCGCGCCTTGCCTCATAGGATTCGACGATGCCGGTTTCAGGCGCGGCCGTTGTGATATCGGACCAGCGCGTGAGCTTGCGCCGCTCCTCCCACGGGAAATCGAACAGGGTCGCAAGGGTCATTGTGGTCAATTCGATCGAGACCTTGTCAACCCAGTCGATATCCTCGCCTACCGGCAGATCATCGAGGATATGGCACGCACGTTCACGGATTGTCGGCTCAAGTAACTGCAAGTTTGACGGCGCGACTGCAGAGGTAACGGCCTTTCGTTGCTGATCGTGCTTGGGCGGGTCCATGGCGATGAACATTTCAAGTTCAAGTGCACCTTCCGCCGAATGCATGTCCTGAATGGCAATTCCGCCGAGCTTCGCCTCCGACGAAAAGACTTTGTGGTTGGTATCGACGGCCATGATGTCGTCGAACCTGGTAACCGACCAGTATGGCCCGACTTTACTTTCACGGCAGTAATGGACCGGCTCCTCCTTGCGTAACCGGTCGAAGAACAGGCCAATCGTGTCCTTCTGAAAAAGGCTCGGCCGCGAAACATCGATTTGCTCGATCGGAATGGCTGCGATTTTTTCGACCGTATCCATTTCCATCGTTTCGATACTCATGTCCTGCCCTTCGATCCCATCAATAAGCCGCTAGTTGCTGAAAAGGTAAATCTTCCGCGAGGTGCAGTCAAGAAAGCTTATAATGATTTCTTGACGAGGAGTTGCAATCATGGACGTATTGGGTAGGTTATAGGCAAATGAATAGATTAAATCTTATAAGATAAATATCACAGGAGCGAGTCCTGCGAAATGCAGCCGACGGTCGATAACGTGAAGAAAGCCAAGCGTGCGCTCTCGCTCGCGCAGGACATCGTTCGCGATATCGAGGCGGGGGCACGCGTTGCGGGGGACAGGTTACCGCGCGAAGAAGAAATGCTTGCGCGATACGAAGTCGCCAGAGCAACCTTGCGTGAAGCGCTCCGCTTCCTTGAGCTTCAGGGCGTAATCCATCTTCAACTGGGCCGTAGTGGCGGCCCGGTGGTCGCACGCCCCCAGACCGGCGATTTTGCGAATAGTCTTTCTCTCATCTTGCATTTCATGGAAGCAGACCTCAGGGGCCTGCTCGAACTGCGCGAAGCCATAGCGCCGGATGTCGCAGCCTATGCTGCCCAGCGCGCGACCACGGGCGACCTCAGCGCACTCGCCGATTGCCTCAAAGAGCTTGAGCGCAATGAGGCAGGAAGCCAGTTCGAGGAACTGAACCGCCGTTTTCACGACCTACTCGGTTGGGCCAGCGGCAATCCGCTCTTCGGCCTTCTGACTTCCTCTATGCATTTGCTGACCCGCGAATTCTCGCGCTCGCTCGGGTATTCGGCGCAAGAGCGGGCGGTCCAGTTGCGATTCCTGCGCCGTGTTCTGGAGGCCGTGCGCACAGGGGATGCTCAAGCGGCGCGGCAGGCCATGGCCAAGCTTGTGTCGGGTTCCGCGTCTTATCTGGCTGGACGAAGTCCCGAGCTTGTTTCCCAGAAGGTCAAGTGGGGACAGATTTAGAAAACTTGCGTCCGTCAAGGTCGCGGAATGGAGGATGTAAGGCGATGGCGCTCAAAAGCCGCATTTGTGAAATTCTCGGGATCGAACACCCCATCCTACTGGCCGGAATGGGCGGGGCGAGCGTTCCCGCGCTTGCTGCTGCGGTGTCGAATGCCGGAGGGCTTGGCGTTCTGGGGGCTGCGGCATGCTCGCCAGACCAATTGCGCAGCTGGATCCGCCAGACACGCGAGATGACCGACAAACCATTTGGCGTCGATACCCTTCTTCCCGCATCCGTCAGACGCGGCTCGGCCCCGCAGGTCGAGGGTTCGTCCGAAAATCCCACGGCACTACTTGGCGAATACCAGGAATTCACCCGCGACTTCATACGGCGCGAACATCTGCCCGAAGTGGATGTCGAATCGGCCATGCGAGCGGCGGGCGTGCCGAAGATGGGCAAGGCAAGTCCGCAGCTTTTCACGAAGGAGTTCTTCGAAGCGCAGATGGAAGTCGTGATCGAGGAAAAGGTACCCGTCTATGCTGCCGGCCTCGGCAATCCCGGTCCTTGGATGGACCGCCTGCATGCCAACGGCACCAAAGTCATGGCTGTCATCGGCAAGGTCAAGCACGCCCGGCAGGTGGTCGAAACCGGCGTCGACATGATCGTGGCGCAGGGGCACGACGGGGGCGGCCACAACTCGCCAGTCGGCACGATTTCGCTGATTCCCCAAGTGGTTGACGCGGTGGGCGACCGCGTTCCAGTGATTGGTGCCGGCGGCATTTCCGACGGCCGGGGTGTTGCCGCCGCGCTGATGTTGGGTGCCGAGGGCGCGTGGATCGGGACGGCGTTCCTCGCGACCGAGGAGGCGGGCATCGAACGATTCCAGAAAGAAGCGATCATCGAAAGCGGCGACGCCGATACGGTCGTCAGCCGCTCGATCACCGGTAAACCTGCGCGAATGATCCGCAACAAATGGGCCGATGCATGGATCGAGGCAGGCAAGGATCCATTGCCTATGCCCTATCAGTCGATGATCTCGGGGCCCGTCATGGCGTCGGGCGTCAAGGCGGAGCGCAAGGACGTGATCCCGGGTTTCGCGGGCCAAGGGATCGGCCTTATCCATTCGATCCGGCCCGCAGCCGACGTGATGCGCGAAATTGTCGAAGATGCGGAATTCGCACTCGCCCGCGCGAAGTCTTACTGCTGAATTGTGGTAAAGGTGGACATGACATGAGCAACGCGCTGAACCAACCGAAGGGGCATGAACTACGCCTACCTATTCGCCCGGGCGAAGCTATTGCGGCCATGCGCCGACTTACCCGGGACAAGGAAGACACTGCGCAGGTCTTCCGTATCGTCAAGGCGCTGTCGGGCAATTCCTATTATCGCAATTTTCGACGGTTCGCAGCCTCTTCCGCCGGGAAGCGTATCCTCCTGGAACGCGCGGACTTACTCGGCACCTTGTGTGATCGTGATCGCTTGAAAAGATGCGAACCGGGAACGCTGGGCCGGGCCTATCTTGATTTCGTTTATGGAGAGGGGTTGACCGCCGAGGGGTTGGTGGATGCCAGCGAAGCGGGAGGGATAACCGACTTCAACGATCCGGAAGTCGCACGCTACCGGAAGCGCCTGCGCGATTCGCACGACCTGTTCCATGTCGTGACCGGATATGGACGAGATGCGCTGGACGAATTGTGCGTGCTCTCGTTCTGCAACGCACAATTCTTCAATCACGGAATCGCCTTCATCGTTGCGATCGGAATTCCGAAGATGCTGGCCGAATGCGCCCGTTTGCCGGTCTCGCGTGCCGCGTTCGAAGCGTGGCGACGGGGTAGGAATGCCGCCGACCTGACAACCTTCTATTGGGAGGCGCATATCGATACGCCACTTGAGGAGGTACGCTGGCGTTTGAACCTGAAACCACCCGTTTGCTATCTTGGGGTTCAGGACCTGTCCCGCTCGTTTGAGCGAGATTTCCAGGCCAGCCGGCGGAGCAAGCTTCACGCATGAGTGCCTCATCCACCTTCAATTTCAGTGACAGGTCCGCGATCACCGGCGTCGGCGAGACAGAGTTCGTCAAGGGGACCGAACGGACGGCGGTCGACATGATGCTCGATGCCTCGCGCCGGGCGATTGCAGATGCCGGGCTAAAACCGTCCGACATAGACGGCATGGTGCCTCCGCCGATCTACACGACGTCGGAGGAAATGGCCGCCAATCTTGGCATCGACGTGCTGCGTTTTGCGGCGACGGTGCACATGGGCGGTGCGAGCCCTATAACGGCTCTGCAGAACGCGGCCATGGCGATTGCCAGCGGGCTATGCGACCACGTTCTGGTAACGCTTGGCTGGAACGGATATTCTGCCCTGCGGGCGAAGCCGGGCGCGCCGACGACCCGACCCATGAACATGAATACGCTGACCAACACAATCCGGGGCTATTATATGCCCTATGGCGTGTTCCTGCCGGTGCAGATGTATGCTTGGCTCGCCATGCGTCATTCCAAGCTCCACGGTGTCGGACCGGACGCGATGGCCGCTGTCGCACTCGCCTGTAACCGTCACGCGCAGTTGAATCCGAGAGCCTTCAACTATGGACGTAAACTCGACGTCGAGACATATCACTCGGCGCGCTGGATATCCGAGCCTTTCCGGCTCTACGATTGCTGCCTGGAAACCGATGGCGCCTGTGCGGTCGTCGTCTCGCGCATGGAGCGAGCCAAGGACATGCCGCATGTGCCGGTGAGCATCGCCGGCGCTGCTGAAGGTCATCCCTATCCCGCCGACGACATCCCTTCGCGTCCCGACCCCTTCAAGATCGGCCTCAGCTATGCAGCCCCGCGCGCATTCGAGATGGCAGGTGTCACCCGCGAGGATATGGATTTTCTACAGATCTACGACTGCTTCACTTATATCGTGCTGCTGCAACTTGAGGCACTCGACTACTGCGAGCCCGGCGGTCAGACCGAGTTCGTCGCCAGTGGCCAGATCGAGCTGGGTGGACGCTTTCCGATCAACACCCATGGCGGCTTGCTCAGCGAAGCGCACGTCTGGGGCCTCAACCATGTTGTGGAGGCCGTGCGCCAGCTGCGCCACGATTGCGGCGAGCGCCAGGTCGTGGGTGCCCAGACCGGCCTCGTAACCGGCTGGGGCGACCTAGGCGACGGGAGCATCGCTATCCTCAGGAGGTTTGCGTGAGCGACGAGAACGAACTGCCACCGAAAATGCGCCTCTCTGCGCAGAAGGCGCCGCCCAAGCCGAAACCGCGCCCGCAGGACCCGATCGAGCAGGAATTCTGGAATCGGTGTCAGGACGGCCATCTCTATTTCCAGTGTTGCGGCGATTGCGGCACCTTCCGCCACCTGCCGCGCTATATGTGCGCAAAGTGTGGCTCACCGGAATTTTCGTGGGAGCGCAGCAGCGGGAAGGGTACGCTTTTTTCCTGGACCGTCACCCACCAGGCCCTGCACCCGGCGTTTGCCGCCGACATCCCCTTCGTGGCTGCGGTGGTTGAACTGGAAGAGGGCGTACGCATGGCCACTCGCCTGATCGAATGTGACCGCGACAGCCTCAAGCTCGACCTTCCCCTGGAATTGAAATTCGAACCGATCGGGGACGACTTCCGCCTGCCAGTTTTCCGTCCCCGCAAAGAATAGAAGCGACATGGATCTCGATTACGGACCCGAATACGACGCGTTCCGCAAACAGGTGCGCGATTTCATCGAAGCGCATGGCCATCTTGCGCCACCGTATGCGGCTCGGGCGGCCCGCCCCTCATCCAAAGCTGTCCAATGGCAAAAACTGCTGATCGAGCAAGGGTACACAGCCCGCACGATCCCGGCGGAGTACGGCGGTTACGGAGCCGAACCGGACATCCTAAAATCGCGCATTATCTCCGAAGAGTTTTCACGGGCCGGGGTGCCGGGCGGGCTCGCGAACCAAGGTATCTCGATGCTCGTCCCGACTTTGCTCGAACTCGGCACTGAGGAGCAGAAGCATCGCTGGATCGAACCCACGCTGAAGGGCGAGGTCGTCTGGTGCCAAGGCTATTCTGAACCCGGTGCCGGATCGGACCTGGCCAGCGTCAAGACCAGCGCGCGGGTCGAAAATGGCGAGTTCGTTATCAATGGCCAGAAAATCTGGACCAGTACGGCGAAGCAGGCCGACATGATTTTTTGCCTCGTCAGAACCGAACCCGACGCATCAAAGCACGACGGTATTTCCTACCTGATCTTCTCGATGGACACACCGGGGATCGAGGTTCGCCCCCTTAAGACAATGACGGGCGACGCCGAATTCAACGAAACGTTCTTTACCGATGTCCGCGTTCCGCTGGACCAGATCGTAGGCCGGCGGGGCCAGGGCTGGCTCGTGGCGAATGCAACCCTCGGCCATGAGCGCGGAATGCTGGGTGATCCCGACGCGCTCGAAAACCGGCTGCAGGCGCTGATCGCACTGATGCAGGACGAGCCCATCGGACAGGATCGCGCAATCGACAATCCGGTTCTGCGAGACCGGCTGGTGGCGCTCCAAGCCGAGGTGTCAGCGATGAAATGCAATGGGATGCGTAACCTTTCGAACAACCTCAAGGGTGAGCCAGGCGGCATGGCGAAGCTGATCGTCAAGCTGCAAAGCTGTGAGATTGCCCACCAGATTTCCGCACTGGCGATCGACGCTATGGGCGAGATGGGCACTCTCTATCATCGCAGCCCGCGCGAGCGAGACGGAGGCGCGTGGCAATGGAACTACATGTTCCAGCTCGGTCTCATAATAGGCGGCGGCACCGCGCAGATCCAGAAGAACATCATCGCTGAACGTGGCCTCGAAATGCCGCGCGAACCGAAGCTGGCGAAGATTTCGGATGCGGCGAAAGCAACCGCAGACATGCCGCGTCACAAACAGGGATCAGCCTAATGGATTTCGGACTTTCTCAGGACCAGCAGATGTTGCGCGATGCGGTTGCGCGGTGTCTTGCGGATACCTGCCCGCTCGATCATGTCCGCGAATGTGCCGAGCGTGACAATCCGCTTAGCGACAAAGTGCTCCGCGCCGTGCAGGACCTGGGAATTCCCGGGATGCTGGTACCGGAAGAGCATGGCGGCCTCGGCATGACCCTTCTCGACGCTGCCATAGTTGCGGAACAGCTCGCCTATGCGGTCGCGCCGGTACCTTTTCTCGCCAGTCATGTTCTGGCGCCTATCGCGCTGAGCGAGGCAGGCAGCGAGGAGCAAAAGGCCCAATGGCTGCCGAAGATCGCGAGTGGCGAAGCGCGTATAGCTGTCGCGATTTCCGAGACGATCGAGGCGCGCGACGGTGCGGTCGTTTCCTCTGCCGATGGGAGGCTCAACGGCACCGCCCTGTTCTGCCTGGATTTCGAGGGTGCCGACGCTTACATTGTAGCAGACGCAGGTGGCAGGCTGCACCTCGCTGCAGCCGATGCATTCAGGCTGGAGACAATCCCGCTGACTACCATTGATCGTACCCGCAGCGTCGGAGAATTGCGTTTCGGAGGGACCGAGGCAGAACTGCTTGCCGACGACAACGGAACGACCACGGCCCGTTTGCGCGATGCGGGCCGTGTGATCTTGGCCGCTGACAGCCTTGGCGCAGGCCAGGCCATGATCGAAAAAGCTGTCGATTATTCTGGACAGCGCGAACAGTTCGGTCGTCTTATCGGCAGTTTCCAAGCAGTGAAGCACATGTGCGCAGAGATGGCCGCACGTCATGAACCATGCCGCTCGCTTGTCTGGTATGCAGCTCACGCCTTTGGCGCGATGCCGGAGGATGTATCGCTCGTCGCCTGCCACGCGAAATCACACACCGGCGAAGTCCATCGCTTTGTCGCCCGCACTTCCACCGAAGTGCATGGCGGGATGGGATTCACGGACCTGATCGGTCTGCATTACTGGTTCAAACGCATTGGATTCGACCGGCAGGTGCTTGGAGGACCCGAAACGGTGCGGGCCGAGGCGGCAGCACTGCAAGGCTGGATCAAGGCCGCGTAATACACTCATTGCGGGGGCCTGCGAGACTGGCTGTCCCGTCCGGAAGGGAGAAGGAACATGATCGACTGGAACCTCGGTGACATTCTCGACGCAGTCGAGCCCGCCATGCCTCAGGACGCTCCGGCGCTGATACACGGCGACCGGATCGTCACTTGGCCCGAAATGTCCGCGCGCTCGAATAATATCGCGCGCGCGTTGCGTCAACGCGGAGCGTGCGATGGTGCCAAGGTGGCCTTCTACATGCGCAACCGCCCCGAATATGGCGAGCTGATGGCGGCTTGTTTTAAGGGGCGCTTGACCCATGTGAACATCAATTACCGCTACCGCGCCGAAGAAGTTTTCTACATTTTCCAAGATTCTGACAGCGAAGTGATTGTTTACAGTTCGGAGTTTCGCGAATGTATCGTCGAACTCAAGGATAGGCTCGAGAAGGTTCACACTTTCGTCGAAATTGGCGACCCTTCCGAAATCGCGTCTTTTGCGAGTCCCTATGAGACGCTGGCGGGAAAAGGGGACGGATCGGCGCTCGGCATCGAACGCTCACCCGACGATTTGCTCTTCATCTATACCGGCGGCACGACCGGGATGCCGAAAGGCGTGATGTGGCGGCACGACGACATGCGCAAGGCCCAGTTGGACGCGCAGAAGTTACTTGGCCCGGTTCCGCAGACGCTGGAAGAAAATGTTGCGCTGATCGAGAAAGAGGGGCCCGGCAGGCGCACTCTCTCCTCCTGCCCGCTCATGCACGGGACGGGCTTCATCACCGCGATAGGTGCGCTCATGTCGGGCGGCGCGATCGTCACGCTGACGGCCCCTTCCTTCGAAGCTTCAGAATTGTGGGAAACGGTCGAAAAGCACCAGGTGGAAAGCATCGCAATTGTGGGCGACGCCTTTGCTAAGCCAATGCTTCGCGCGCTCGAAGAAAACGCGGGGCGCTGGGATACCAGGAGCCTCGTCTCCATCATCTCGTCCGGCGTGATGTGGAGCAAGGAGATTAAGGCCGGTCTATGCAAGCACATTCCCCAGGTCGTGCTGATGGATAGTTTCGGCGCCTCCGAAGGGCTCGGCTTCGGCCTCTCCGTCACGACTGCACAGGGCGGTACGAACACCGCGAAATTCGGGATTGGCGAATTCTGCGATGTCTTCGACGAAAACGACCAGAAAGTCGAACCAGGAAGCGGCGTGCCTGGCTTTATCGCCCGCAAGGGGGCCATCCCCATGGGATATTACAAAGATCCCGAAAAATCCGCCAAGACATTCCGCACAATCGATGGCGTGCGTTATTCGATTCCGGGTGACTGGTGCCGGGTAGAGGCCGATGGAAGCCTTACCCTGCTAGGCCGCGGCAGCGTATGCATCAACACTGCTGGCGAGAAGGTATACCCAGAAGAAGTCGAGGAAGTGCTCAAGACCCATCCCGCCATCGGTGAAGCGCTGGTCGTAGGTGTAACGGACGAAAAATGGGGCCAGGCCGTCACCGCCGTCGTCCACCTCAACCACGACGTCCCGTTCGACGAGCAAGCCGTCAAGGACCATGTGCGCGATCAGCTGGCAGGATACAAAACGCCCAAGGCCATACATCCGACGGAAAAACCCCTGCGTGCATCCAACGGCAAGGCCGACTATGCAACGGCGAAAGCAATCGCCGAACGTTTGACGGTCGCATCGTGAGCAATCGGGTTTCTCCCGATTACGACGCTGTAATCGTCGGTGCCGGCTTCAGCGGGATCTACCTGCTCCACAAGTTGCGTGACGCTGGGTTCAACGTGTTGCTGGTGGATGCTGCGGCCCAGCCCGGCGGCATCTGGTACTGGAATTGCTATCCAGGCGCACGAGTGGATTCACAGGTTCCGCTTTACGAGTTCTCGATACCTGAAGTGTGGAAATCATGGGCCTGGAGCGAGCGATTTCCCGGTTGGGAAGAGCTCAGGGCGTATTTCCGGCATGTTTGCGATACGCTCGACCTGTGGCCCATGATGCGCATGGGGTCAGGGGTCAGAGGCGCGCACTATGAGAAGGAGACGAAGCAATGGCGTCTGCAACTCGACAGCGACAAAACTGTTTCGACACGGTTCCTGTTGCCCGCTCTTGGTTTCGCATCAAAGCCGTATGTCCCCAATTTTCCCGGCCTTGAGGATTTCGAAGGCCAATGGTTTCACACGGCGCGCTGGCCGCAGCAGGGTGTCGATCTCAGCGGACGTAAGGTTGCCTTGATCGGCACCGGTGCAAGCGGTGTGCAAGTCGCGCAAGAAGCGGCCAAGTCCGCATCGAAGCTGACCCTCTATCAAAGAACACCAATCCTGGCGCTGCCTATGCAGCAGAAGAAGCTTTCGGAAGAAGACCAGGAACGGGACAAGAAGGGCTATGCTGCTATCTTCGAAACGCGCAAGCAGACGAGCGGAGGGTTCGAATGCCAATCGCTAGACGTATCGGCGCTCGAAGTTGACGAGAAAGCGCGCACCGCGCACTTTGAAGATCTGTGGCAACAGGGTGGCCTCAGGTTCTGGTATCACAATTTCGCCGACCTGCTTATCAATCGCGAAGCTAACCGCCACGCCTATGATTTCTGGCGCGACAAGGTTCGCGCAAGGATTGTCAACCCCAACCTTGTTGAGCTGCTCGCGCCTTCCGAACCGCCGCATCCATTCGGCACGAAGAGACCTTCGCTCGAGCAGGGATACTACGAGATTTTCGCGCAGGAGAATGTCGCGCTGGTCGATCTCAAGGCAACTCCGATCATCCGGGTCAAGCCGCACGCGATCGAGACCGATGACGGCGAGATGGAATGCGACCTCATCGTTTTCGCCACCGGCTTCGATGCTGGGCGCGGCGGGCTGATCGATATGAACATCACGGGGACGAACAGCCTATCACTTTCCCATGCGTGGGAAGACAGAGTACGCGCCTATCTGGGCATGGCAGTAGCGGGCTTTCCCAATATGCTGTTCGCATACGGGCCACTCAGCCCGTCGGGTTTCTCAAACGGCCCGACCAGCGCAGAGATACAGGGTGACTGGATCTGCGACTTTCTGGTCTGGATGCGGGAAAATGGTGTCGATCTTTTCGAAGCCGATCCGGCAGCTGAAACGGGCTGGACCGAAATGGTTGCCCAAGCAGGCGCGATGACACTCTTTCCCGAAGCGGATTCTTGGTACATGGGCGCAAACATCCCGGGCAAGAAGCGTCAACTGATCAATTTTCCAAGCGTGTCTGGCTATGTCGCACTCTGCGAAGATGTAGCGAACGAGGAGTATCGCGGCTTCGTGATCGACAAACCCACTAGCAAGGAACACTTAACGAAATGAACGTATTGTCCAAGATTGGAGATTTTCCCGACGACATCGACCCTGTCTGGGCCGGCGATGGTTCGCATCTGCCGGAATGGTTTGTGTCGGCCCTCAAGGTGCCGCGCGAAGAAGGTTATGTTGAGATCGACGGTGCCAGGACGCATTACTTTCGCTGGGGCGACCGGAAAAAGCCGAAAGTGCTTATGACACATGGCTTTCTCTCCCACGCCCGTTGCTTTGCCTTCATCGCTCCGTTTCTCGCGGAAGATTACGACGTGGTGGCGTTCGATCTCGCCGGCATGGGCGACACGGAGATGCGCGGGCAAGCCGATCCCGCGGCAAGGGGGCGCGAGTTTGATGAGATTGCCGAGGCACTCGATCTGTTTACAGATGGCCACAAACCCACCATCATCGCGCACAGTTTCGGCGCGGGCGCAGCGCTGACAGCCGTGACCCTGTCGCCCGATGCATTCTCCGGCGTCGTGATTTGCGATCTCATGGTCATGCGAGCCGAGCTCCTGGAGCAATACTGGAACCATCGCCGCTCCAGCCCGGGATCAGGTGATCCTGACAAGCCCAACCGGCCCTATGCGAGCTATGAAGAGGCGCGCAAAAGATACGTCCTTTCCCCGCCCCAGCCGGTCGGCGAGCCGTTCCTCCTAGATTACATGGCGTATCATTCAATGCGGCGCGACGGTGACGGTTGGACATGGAAGTTCTCACCTGAGGTATTCCGACGAAGCAATAAGTCCGACGAATGGCTCACAATCGGCCATCGACTCGTGAATGCGCCGGGCCGCAAGATCATCGTTCATGGCGGAAAGAGTCAGCTCTTTACCAGGGACTCGGCTGACTACATCCGCGAGCTGGGGGGCGGTGACATTCCGATAATCGCCGTACCTGAGGCGCGCCACCATTTGATGCTCGATCAGCCATTAGCTTTTTTAACTGCACTCAGAAGCATTCTCTCCCTTTGGGAGGAGCAGGCACACCCAAGGTGTGTGTGAAGGACAAGCGCGCCGAGATCCACGGGCGGATCACGGCGTACCAGGCTCAGATCGCGCAGGCGAAGCACGACCTGGCTCATATAAATGCGTCGATCCGGCTGTTCACCGACATCTGTGTGCGCCATCTTGAGGTCGATGGCGAACTCACAACCCGGGATCTCGCCGAGCGGGTGATGATCGAGCGCCGACTTGACGCGACGGATGCCACGCTGCGCAATTCGGTCGTCTTCAAGGTCGTCCAGGCCCTTCGCCATGCCGCCCGGCGCAAGCATGTCCGGATGGTGGAGAAGCGCAAGGGCATGTGCGTCTGGGCACCAGGCGATGCCGTCACGTTGCGGGTCGTTGCCAGTAGATGTTGGCATCCAATACCGGTTCGATCAGGACTCAAATCGCTTGCACCGGGAGAGCCGTCCATAGATATAGAAGTTGGCCGAGCTGACACCATGACGCCGGCACACGTCTGCGGTTGCCACGCCTCGTTCCTGTTCAGCCAGGATCGCGATGATCAGTTCCTTAGTGAATTTGCTTTTGCGCATTGTCTGTCTCCGTTGCGACAGACTCTCCATTCAAATGCGGGACCAAATGGATATCAGGTCACATTGTATGAATGCATACCATATGCAAGCAAATGGGCCGTCGGGAGGCCGATGAAGGGTCGGCAAAAGTCCGTTTGCTTACATACAGTATGGACCCGTGCGGAAATTTCGTGTATTAGGGTTGGCAACAGCCGGTAGCACGAGTGCCTGCGGCTTGTCTGAGCGGTGGAATGTCAAACCAGTCGCCCTGACGAAGTGAGGAAAGTATCACATCGTCAGGAAGGCCTCCTCCTACATTCCGCAGTTTCGGTAGACTTGCTGGCTAGATTAATCTAGCCAGCACTTTTTTCCTGCTTTGAATATAGCGGTTGAATTTCGAGCTGCACAAAGCCAGAGTGAGCTTTTGACACCATGGCTAGGTTTGGTTGGAATGCCCCAAGAGAAAATTCTGAGATTCGCTGACAATGATTTCTGGAGCGATGAGCGAGTTGAGCTGGCTTTTCTGATAAGCCGTGTTACGCGCGTGCTTCGGCGTCGATTTGATATGGATATGGCATCCTTGGAACTCACGCGGGCTCAATGGAGAGCGATGCTGTATGTTTTTCGGCTTTCTAACCCTACGCAAACCGAGTTAGCCGAGATATTGGAGCTGGGGCGAGCTTCTGTCGGGTCTCTGATAGACCAGTTGGAGCGAAGTGGATATGTATCCCGGGTCGCGGACAGCGATGATCGTCGTGTGTGGAGGGTTGTGCCTTCTAGATTGGCAGTCTCCCGGCAGTCCAAAATTGATCGGGCCGGAAGACGTGCGGCCGCTGAGTTATTTGCGGATTTCGACGAGAAAGATCTTAGAGATTTCCGTCGATGTCTTGAAAAGCTAATCCCAAGCGCGGAATGAGCGTGGTGAACGGTAATCATCCTATTTTTAAGCTGCCAGGTTCCTGAACTTTACGCAGAAAGTTTCAGTTCCATGGCGGGGTAATCCCGCCGATGCCCATGTCCGGGCGCTGATTGTTGTAAATCCAGAGCCACCGCGTAGCGTGTTCCTTGACCTTCTCGATCGTATTGAAGATGAACCGTCCTGGCCATTCCTGCCGAACGGTCCGATTGTAGCGCTCGACATAGGCATACTGCTGCGGCTTGCCAGGCTGGATGCAGAAGATGCCAATGCCGCGCTTTGCTGCCCAGGTCTGCAGCTTGCCACTGATATTTTTCGGCCCCGTTGTCCACGCGCATGCCCATCGGCTTTCCGAGCCCTTCAATGATTTGCTCAAGCATGCGAACGACACGGGCTGCAGGCAGGGAGAAGTCTACTTCGATACCAAGGCCTTCGCGGTAAAAGTCCTCGAGGACATTTAGCGTCCGGAAGGACCAGCCATCGCCGAGTTGGTCGGCCATGAAGTCCATCGACCACATTTCGTTCGGCCGCTCCAGAACCGCCAGGGGCCCGGAACTTCCCGAACCAGGCGTTTCCTCGGCTTGATCTACAAATTCAGCTCCAGTTCGCAAGGATATGCGCGTCTGTGAATCGCGATTTCTTCATTCTCGTCTCCGTCGATAATCAACGCCGGAGAAGTCCAGTTTTCAAGTCGCTTATTTTCAGGGATGACTACCTTTCCAGGTGAAGTCCGGCCCCTGATCGACCCGGATAGCTCAAGTTTTGAGCAGACCCGTTCGAGTGTTTCAGCGATATCGGCACCGGCGTACGTCCCTCGAAAGTCAATGGCTGGAACAAGTCTGGTGAAGGCATCGATGATGTTCAGGGTGCTGATCTTGCAACCGTCGTAGAGTGGGACGTGGACGAAACCTGTGCTCCATGCCTCGTTCGGTCGCGACAGCTGGCAACGCGCTTCCTGATGAGACGTCAAATCGTCGCGCCTTGGCCGTTTCGCTGGTAAACACGCACCCTTCCCGCGACAATGCAAAAAGACAAGATGCTTGCCGACGTCCGAGCCTTCACAAATATGGGTCAATGAGATTGCCTTGAATTGAGCCGACTGTCGCGCGTTCGGTCTAGCGCTTACATCTATTGCAAATTTGCATCACATTGCGACGATTTCTGGCAGTGGGCAAAATGAATATTCACATCACAGAAAAGTAATATATCATACAGTACGCTATAAACATAAGGAGGAAACCAGGTGCATTATTTTAACACGCTGTCTAAGACAACTGCTTCGGTATCTTTGGCGGCATTGCTGCTCGCCGCAGGTGCTCATGCACAAGTTGAAGTGGACGAGCAGGGTACTACATCGACAACCGAAAACGCAGAGACCACACGTCGTCTGGGCGCAATTACAGTTACGGCGCAAAAGCGCGAGCAAAGTCTGCAAGATGTGCCGATCGTTGTGACGGCTTTGTCCGGTGAACTTCTCAGTGATGCGGGCGTTAAGGATATTAAAGATCTGACGGTCGTTACGCCCGGCCTGCTTGTGACTTCGTCGTCAAAGCAAGCAAATACGACGGCGCGTATTCGCGGCATTGGCACGGTAGGAGACAATCCTGGCCTCGAAAGTTCCGTCGGCGTCGTTATCGATGGGGTTCCGCGCGCCAGGAATGGCGTTTCCTTTGGAGATCTCGGCGAAATCGAGCGAATCGAAGTGCTAAAAGGGCCGCAAGGCACCTTGTTTGGCAAGTCGACTTCTGCGGGCGTTATAAATATCATTACCAAGAAACCGTCTGACGAGCTTCAGTCTATCTTCGAGGTCGGGATCGGCAACGAAGGCTTCCTTCGCACCTCTGCAGAAGTTACCGGACCGCTTTCTGAAACAGTGAGCGGTCGCCTTTTTGGGGTCTATGAGGAGCGCGGCGGTCTTCTCGACGTAAAGACGGGCAATGGTCCGCGTACCGAAGACGAAACGAGTCAGTATGACTTCTACTCCTTCCGAGGCCAGCTTCTTTTTGAGCCTTCGGGCGACCTCGAAATCCTTCTCTCGGCTGACTATACTGACCGGGAAGAAGATTGTTGCATGGGTGACTATGTCTCGGTGGACCCGGCCAGAGGCCCGCTGGTTACGCTGTTGGCCGGCGGCGATGGTGCCTCTGCTTTCCCGATCGATCCGTTCGATCGCGTCGCCTTTGCGAACCGCGACGCCACGCAGACGACCGAAGACTGGGGCGTGTCAGCCAATATCAAGTGGCAGACCGGATTCGGTGAACTGACATCCATCACATCGTATCGCGACTGGGAAAATGGCTCGGGTCAAGATACCGATTTCAGCGCGGCTGATCTTTGGTATCGTGATGATGAAACTTCCGTGGATGCTTTTGCGACTTTCAGCCAGGAGTTGCGGTTCGCAGGTGCCACCGACAACATTGACTGGCAGGTGGGTGCCTTCTACGCAAATGAGACTCTCGACCGTTCAGATTTCATCCGTTACGGCAATGATTACTTTTTCTACTTTCAGCAATTGCTGCTCGGTGCGAGCGGTGGTGCGTTCAATCTCGCTGCGCTGCCCGGTAACATTTACACGGGTGAGGCCAATGCAACTGCGGACGTTTATGAACAATCTTCGGACACATACGCGATCTTTACGAACAATACGTTCAGCTTGACCGATCAGTTCGACCTGACCGTCGGCCTTCGTTATACGATCGATGAGAAGACGCTGGAATCCAATTTTGATGGCAATGCAGGTAGCTGTGCCACAGCCTTGACTGTATTTGGGGCTGCAGGTGGGTTGACCCCAACGCTTTGCTTGCCTTGGACGAACGACAACTTCGTCGGTGTGAGATCCACGCAGGATCGCTCTGACGACGATTTGTCAGGTACAGTGAAGGGGGCATATCGGGTCAATGAAAATCTGATGTCCTACGCGTCCTATTCGCGCGGTTACAAGGCCGGTGGTTTCAACCTTGACCGCAGCCAGTTTGGTCCCTCAGATCCCACGCCGTTTCAACCGAATCTGGACACCGGTTTCGATCCCGAAACTGTGGATGCGTATGAGGTCGGCTTCAAGACCAACAATGCGGCAAATAGCTTGTTCTTCAATGGTGCGATATTCTATCAGGAATATAGCGACTTTCAGCTCAACACGTTCACCGGTACGAGTTTCATCGTGACATCCGTTCCCGGTGTGATTTCCAAGGGCGCTGAGTTCGATATCCGATACCTGCCTGAACAGCTTGAAGGACTGACGCTTCAGGGCGGCCTCGTCTATGCGGAAACCCAGTATGACGATTTCGAAGCGGTAGACTTTTTTGCCCCCCCGCGTCTGCCGGGAAGCACGATTTCGTTCGCGCCCCGCTGGTCCGGAACGTTGGCCGCAACTTATGAGACCCCGTTTATCAGCGACTGGGATGCGAGATTCAATGTGTCGAGCCGATTCACTTCACGGTATAATACAGGGTCGAACCTCGATCCGCTCAAGGAAGTTGACGATTTGGTCGTGGTCAATGCGAGGATGGCATTCTATAGCGACAATTCACCGTTTGAGCTGGAGGTTTGGGCGCAGAACCTGTTTGACGAGGACTATTACGAGCTGGCTTTCGATACGCCCCTCCAGGGCAATGCTGCCACGCAAACAGCGCCTGGAACCGCTGTTGGAGCGTTCCTGTCGCCACCTCTGACCTTCGGAGCAACCGCCCGTCTTCGTTTCTGACGTTGATGTAAGCGTAACTGACCTTGAGGCGGCTAGGTAGGTTCGTTTAACATTTGAAAGTCAGCGAAATACCGTTAGGTGCTTCGCTGACTTTGCTTAAGACGATTCAGGTCGTCGTTCTGCCGCCGAATGCCGGAATTGTTCGCTGGTGTTAAGGGCCTTGTCTGCATTCATGGCGAATACCACTATGAATGCAGGCAGTTCCGGGCTTATTGGTGCTGGGATAATTCTGTGAATAATATCCGTAATCGCAGATTGAGACAATGCGCCAGGTCAACTTGTGGGGTGGCGTCTAAAGGCGAACCAACATTCTCTTTGTGAGTGATTGTGTTGAAAAAGTCCCCAAAATCGAAAATCACTAATTTTGAACATTTCTCGAAGAATTTTGTTGAGCCGATACAGTGACTTATAGCTATCCGTATACGGTGTGAACTGCGATTTTTGACTTTTCAGCACAATCTGAGTGGAAAAAGAAGTTTTCGCAGCCCGTTTTGGGGTTACTTGAAAAGCGCGGATACCCAGACTTGATACTTGGCTCACGATCCGCGCTAGCAATTCCCGTCTTTTTCCAGTCGGTCGGGAGTTGGAGAGATCAGGTTCTCGCGGAGGGTTGAGAGCAAAGCCATGGCCGCCGATAGATCTCGGTCTTCTATGGAAGCAAAGACTTGCGTCGCAACGCGTTCGGCAGACTGCGCAAAGGCTTCCGCGCGCTGGCTGGCCAACTGGGTTGGCATGATCCGCCAGACGCGCCGGTCATGGGCATCACGCTCACGCGAGACATAGCCCGAGTTCTCGAGCTGGTCTATGAGTGCTCCAACTGATGGGCGCGCAATATCGAGCGCTTCTGCAAGTGCAGTCTGCGTCGGACCATCCATTTTCAGAACATAAACAAGTACATGCCATTGCGATCGTGTCAGACCAATGGCTTCCATTTCATGATCGAACGCTCCGCGCAAAAGGCGGGTGACCTCGCCAAGAAGGAAACTGAAATCAATCCTTGGATCCTCTTTGATATCTGTCCCGTGCGATCGTGTGGAAACCGCCATCGAATTCTCCGTTTACAAAAACAGTAAGGTAACTTAACAATAGGAAACTTACAAATATCTAAAGTGGAGACACATATTGAGCAACAGTGATGGGTATCTTCACGCAAATAGACTGAAACTGGCGCAGAGTTCGTTCGGTGATCCTGCCGCACCCCCGATAATTTTTGCGCATGGTGGAGGGCAAACCCGCCACGCCTGGAGGGGCGCAGCCAAAGCGCTCGCATTTGAAGGGTATCGCTCAATTGCGTTGGATCTTCGCGGACATGGTGAAAGCGATTGGGCCGCTGACGGAGATTATTCGCTCGAAGCCATAGCGAGAGACCTTATTGAAGTTGGTGAACGCGTGGCAGGTGGGGGCGGGCGGCCGCACATCGTCGGTGCTTCGCTTGGAGGACTTGCCGCCATCGTTGCTGCGGGCGTGCTGTCAAGAAATGCATTTGCGTCTGTTACACTCGTCGACATTGCGCCGAATATGGACGCCGCCGGTGTGGCCAAGGTTGTCGAGTTTATGGGCGCTCACATTGAAGAAGGCTTTGACTCGCTGGAGCAGGCCGCCGATGTGATTGCCACCTATTTACCGCATCGTCCCCGGCCGAAAGATATGGAAGGGCTGCGCAAGAATTTGCGGCAAGATAATGACGGTCGCTGGCGATGGCACTGGGACCCCGCCTTCATCACCGGCGTAATGCGGCGCTCTGCTATTGCCCGCACAGGTGATTTGGAGCAAGCGGTACGAGACATTCGCGTACCGCTTCATCTCATTCGTGGCCGCATGAGCGAGTTGGTTTCGGAAGACTCGGTCACGGCATTTCGATCACTGGCTCCGCAAGCTCACTTCACCGACGTTGCCGGAGCGCGACACATGGTGGCGGGAGACCGGAATGATGTGTTTACCGAAGCTGTTGCGTCCTTCCTGCGTCAGATACGAGAGGAAACCCCTGCATGAATGCCTCATCGCTTACTCTCGACCAGGTGCAGACTGCGCTTGATGCGGCTCCGTTTCACCGTTGGCTTGGACTCAACGCCGTAAGTCTGGACACCGGAACGATCATGCTGGAAATGCCTTGGCGGGACGAAGTTGTCTCCAATCCACGCACACAATCTGCGCACGGCGGTGTTCTCGCTGCGCTCATCGATCTGACGGGCTTTTATGCCTTGCTGGCCGCAGGAAATATGCCAATCGCGACCGCAGACTTGAGGGTTGATTTTCACAAGCCTGCAACACCTGGAACACTTATTGCGACGGGAAAGATTGTCCGTCTGGGCTCGACACTCTCAGTCGCCGAAGCCTCGGTTATGAACGCAGACGGAGCCCTGCTTTCGAGCGGACGCGGTGCTTATCAGATGCCAAGGCGTTCATGATGATCCGTCCGGTGATTGCGCTCTGCTTTATGCCTGTTCTGCTCCTGGGTTGCCGAGAGACGGAGCCTGAAGTCCAGGTTGCCGCGCCGGCAGACGATTTGATGTCTGAAGCCGAGACGGCGCTCGTTTTGGTTGAAACTGTATCCGCAGAAACGACCATGTTGGTCGAACCTCTGATAGCTTCTGGGACGATTGCTGCCAAACAGACCAGCGATATTGGCGCGTTGGCAGAAGGGGTCGTCGACCGAATCTTCGTGCGTGTCGGAGACCGCGTCAGTAAGGGCGATCTGCTTTTTCGCACGCGTCAAGTTGATTTTGAACGGAGGCTTGTCGAGGCTGAAGCTATGCAAGATGTTGCTGCGGCTGAAGTTGACCGCGCCCAAACGCTCGTGAACCGGTACGCGCCGCTCGCTCCCGAAGGTGTGGTTGCCGAGGTGGTCTTTGATGACGCCAAAACCGGACTATTAGTGGCGAAAGCCAATTTGCGTCTCAGGCAGACGGAAGTGGAAACCGCAAACCAAATGCTCACAGATACGATCGTGCGGGCGCCGTTTGATGGCTCCATAACAGCGCGGTATATTGATGAAGGCGTCTTCATGGCGAACAGATTTTCCGGAATGGGAAATTCTGCCGTGGTTCAAGTGCAAGAATGCAGGATCGCGGCAGGGATATTGTTTGCGCCTGAGGCTGAACTCACGCGTTTGCGGCTCGGCTTGACGGGTCGTCTTTTTGTCGATGGCCGGAGTGATCCGATAGAGTCAGAGATTGTTATTCTGAACGACCGCGTGGACCCAACGTCGCGCATGATTGAATTTCGCATGGCGTTCGTGAACCCTGATTGCGGTGTCAAGGCCGGGCAATCGGTGCGCGCAGAAGTGGATGTCGATCCGCGATCAGCCACAGTCCTGCCACGGTCAGCAGTCCATGGCACAGGCGATGCGCGCTACGTATACATCGCCGCAGACACTCAGGTGCACCGACGCCCTGTCAAAGTATCCGATATCGACGCGGATCGTGTTGAAATTATGGGTGGACTGACGGACGAAGACAAGGTGATCGTGACCGCGTCCGGGCCACTTTACGATGGTGCGAAGATTGAGCCTTCATCCTCATGATGTGGCTGGTTGATCTATCGATCCGTCGCGCCGTATTCGCCGTAATGATCATCGCATCATTAGTTGGTCTTGGCTATATGTCGATAGGGCGCCTGGGCGTTGACTTGTTCCCCGATGTAGAATTTCCTTATGTGAATGTGACGGCCGTGTTGGACGGCGCATCTCCGGAAACCATGGAGTCGGAAGTCACCGACATTCTGGAAGAGTATATCAATACAATCGATGGAATAGAGACGCTGCAATCCTTTTCGAGTGAAGGGCGCACGCAAATTCTAATCGAGTTCGATTTAAGTTCGGACGCCCGCGAAAAAGTTCAGGATGTGCGAGACAAGGTGCAGCTTGCCCTGGCAGAGTTGCCACCGGATATGGACCCGCCAATCGTGGACAAGGTCGACCCGGATGCGGCACCGATCATTTCCGTTATGATTGCAGGCGATATACCGATTGCTGAGCTGACGGCCTTTGCAGACGATGTCGCCAAGGAACGTCTTCAACGCCTCGATGGTGTGGGCGCTGTGAATTTGGTGGGAGGTCGTGAACGCGCCGTGCGCATCTGGCTCGACAATGAACGCCTGCGCGCCTTTGGTGTCACTGCCGACGATGTGAGTCAAGCAATACAAAGCGAGCACGCTGAGCTTCCCGGTGGGCGGCTGGAAACCGCTGCTGGCACGCGAGAATTTGGTGTCAAAACCGTCGCCGAAGTTACCCATGCAACCGGCTTCATGGATTTGCCTGTCGCGTACCGCGAAAACGGCGTCACAATCCGAATTTCCGACGTGGCACGCGTTGAGGATGGGCTTGAGGATGAGCGCTCTGCAGCGATGCTCAATGGCAGACGAGGTATCTCACTTGATATCAGGAAGCAGTCAGGTCGAAATACTGTGGAGGTCGCGCACAATGTGAAGGCCGCCACAGAAGAATTGCGTGAGCTTGCGCCCGCCGGTGTGACCATTATCGCGACACGAGACGTGTCGAAGTTCATTGAGAGTTCAATCGAGGATGTGGCCCATGACGTGGTGATCGCGATTGGGCTCGTTGTTGCAGTGACTTTTATTTTCCTCCTTAAAGTCAGAGCGACCATCATTGTTGCCATGGCGATCCCGACATCCCTCGTGGCGACCTTTTTTGGTTTTTACCTCCTCGGCTTCACAATCAATGTCCTGACCCTTCTGGCGCTCACGGTTGCGATTGGGTTGCTCGTTGATGACGCCATCGTTGTTGTCGAAGCGATCATGAAAGAACTTGAAAAGGGAAAGTCGCCTCATCAAGCTGCGCTGGACGGCACACGCAAAGTGGGACTTGCTGTATTTGCAGGCACTGCCGCCACGCTTGCTGTTTTTGTTCCGATTGCTTTCATGGATGGCATCGTCGGACGTTTCTTCTACCAATATGGACTGGCAATCGTACTTTCGGTGTCGGTCTCTTTGCTTGTTGCGTTGACACTTACGCCGATGCTTGCATCGCGCATCCTCGCATCGGGTCGCGTTTCGCCATTATTTCGACCTCTGGAAGCCTTTTGGGACAGCGTTGACCGGGCGTATGCGGGGCTCGTCAAGCTCGCGGTCCGATTGCGCATTATTGTCATTTTTATCGCGGTCGCCTCAGTTGTTGCCGGTGCCTGGTACGCCGCTCGCGTACCTTCAGGCTTCACGTCGCGCGCAGACAGAAGTGAGTTTCAGGGTTCAATTGAGCTGCCACTTGGCACTGGAATGGTTGCCGCGCTCGACGCAGCACAAAAGAGCGATGCTGAACTCCGCAAGATCGAAGATATTGAAGATGTGTTCATATCTGTCGGATCCGGCGCGCAAGCCGACATTCATGTCCTTGAGTTATACGCATCTTTGACCCCGAAACAGGCCCGCCAAACCGGTCAGTTCGAAATCATGGATAAAGCCCGCAAGGCCATCCGAATAGCATCGCCCGAGGCGGTCAAAATATCCGTTCTTGAAGTCCCGTGGGTCGGCGGGACGACGTCCGGCAGTTCGGATATCGACTTGTTGTTGAGAGGATCCGATCTCAACTCCCTTGCGCAATATGCCGATAGTCTTGTGCGCGAGATGCGCGCCAACCCCAATTTTGCCGATGTAAGAACAAGCTTTGAGAGCGGTCGGCCGGAAGCACAAATCCTGTTTGATCGACGGAGAGCCGGGGATCAGGGTATCTCCGCTCGTGCGCTGGCAGAGACAGCCCGAATTGCCCTTGGCGGACTTGATGCAGGCACTTTTGAAGCGGACGGAAAGCGTTATGACGTGCGGTTGCGGCTGGAGGAGGATCAGCGGGAAAGCGTGCAGGACTTTAGCCGAATACAAGTGCGCGGCGCTGATGGGCGCCTTGTTGATATCGGTGCCGTATCACGCGTTCAGTTCGCTTCCGGTCCTTCGCAAATCGATCGATCAGACCGAGCCCGGAAGATTTCAGTGCTGGCGAGTTCTGCAACAGGTGTTTCACTGGGGGAGGCGACAGACACGCTGCTGGAGCTACTTGAAGCCAACCCGCCGCCCGTAGAGGTTGCCTACTCGATGGGCGGCATGGCGGAACGTATGCAAGAAACTGCTGGCGCGATCGGGTTCGCATTGTTGCTCGCCTTGATTGCGCTCTACATGGTACTAGCCAGCCAGTTCAATTCCTTCGTTCAGCCGCTTGTGATCATGGTGACGGCACCCCTCAGTTTTTCGGGGGCATTCGCAGGGCTCTATTACTTTGGACTGGAGTCCTCCCTGTTCGCACAAATTGGTCTCATTGGATTGATGGGGATCGTCATGAAGAATGGCATTCTGCTCGTCGACCGGGCAAACCAGTTGATAGCGGAAGGCATGACAGAAAGAGACGCGATCCTTCAGGCGTGCCCTGAACGTCTGCGCCCCGTCCTCATGACAGCCTTGTCGGCAATTTTTGGCATGGTGCCCGTCGCATTGGCGACGTCTGATGGAGCGGAATGGCGGAACGCCCTCGGCGCACTCCTTATTGGTGGGTTGACCTCTTCAACGATCCTGACGCTAGTCGTAGTGCCTGCGGTTTTTATGATCCCCGGTGATGTTGTAAACTTTTACCGAGTGCTTAAGCGTCTAATCCTTTGGCCATTCAGGCGATCGAAACGTGGCGACGACGCTGCGCAGAATGTAGCTATTGCTCATTCCTGATAATCAAAATTGCTTTGTCGATGTCAGTTTGCTCGGTTTAGGCCGTTGCGCACGGATCCAGGCAATAGCGTCCGCATTGGTGGCGCAATGGTAAGCGTCTTGGATGGGTTTAAGGTCGGTCGGATCGGTACTGTCATGTGTAGACGGCCCGGGTTCTGCGAGCGCAAAGCTTGAGGGACGTTGATCTGACGGGATGCGGTCATGTGTCCGACCTTTTGGCGCGGCGTATGCGACCGCTGGCCCTGATGAAGTCCGCTAGGGCGTTTTCCGAGCGACCTGAATCATTAGGGATTCCCAAGGCAGGCGGATTCTGATTCACCATGGGGGCTGGTGAAGGAGGTCAGCCTGTCATGGGGAAGCCGCTTTCGATTGATCTGAGAGTTCGGGCGTTGGCTGGTACGCATACGGCGAGTACCGCCTTGCGAGCTCCCCCGCTTTGCGGATGATCTGCGGGTAAGGACTGGTCTTGAGACATGGTCCGAGACTAGTCGCAGACGGCGGGTGACACATGGATCTGATACTTGGCGCGCCGAGCCGGCGCTGGGCTCGAGGCGAGAAGCTGGCAGCGGTGGCGGCGACGTTTTCGCCGGGGATGACAGTTACGTCTGTCGCCCGTGACCTTGGCATCAGCCGCAGCATGCTGTTTGCCTGGCGCAAGAAGCTGCGCGCGGAGGCAGGCTTTCCGGAAGTACCGCGCACCCAGACGTTTGTGCCGGTGACCGTGAGGCCGGATCCAGTTGGTTTTGTTGGAGCATCGCCGGCGGCGGTAACGGGCCCTGGGACGATCGAGATCTCCTTCACGGACGCGCCGCAGATGCGCATCACCGGCGGTGTAGATCCGGCGCTTGCGAGCGCGCTTGTAGCGGCGCTTGTCGCGCGATGATCCCGGTGCCGGCGGGCGTGCGCGTCTGGCTTGCGAGCGGCGTGACCGACATGAGGAAGGGATGGAGCAGCCTGAGTCTCCTGGTGCAGGAGCAGATGAAGCTCGATCCGCATGGGGGGCACCTGTTTGTGTTCCGGGGGCGACAGGGCGGACTGATCAAGGTGATCTGGCATGACGGCCAGGGCGCCTGCCTGTTCACGAAGAGGCTCGAACGAGGCCGGTTCATCTGGCCCTCGACCGCAGGGGAGCCGGTCTCGCTGTCGGCGGCGCAGCTCGGTTATCTTCTTGAAGGGATCGACTGGCGGATGCCGCAGCAGACATGGCGACCACAGTCTGCGGGATAAGGCGATTTTTCCGATTCTCCAGCGGAGCGAAGCAGGGTAGATTCCTGTGCATGTCGGACTTGGCTGATCTTCCTGATGACATCGAAGCGCTGAAGGCGATGGTGCGCGAGCGATCGGCGGAGACGATTGCGCTGAAGGCTCAGCTTATTGAAGCACAGTCTGCCCGTCAGTCAGCCGATGAACTCATCGCCCATCTGCGCCTTCAGATCCTGAAGCTGCAGCGCGCGCAGTTTGGCCAGACTTCCGAGCGGTCGGCGCGCCTGATCGAGCAGCTTGAGCTGTCGCTGGAGGACATTGAAGGCGACATCGCCGAAGACGACGCAAAGGCCGATGCTAGCAAGACGGCGCTGGTTCCGGCCCACACACGCCGCCAGCCGAAGCGCGGGCCGTTGCCCGAGCATCTGCCGCGCGAGCGGGTTGTCATCCCGGCGCCGCAGGCCTGTCCCTGCTGCGGCTCGGATAAGCTCTCGAAGCTCGGAGAAGATATCACCGAGACACTGGAGGTCATTCCCCGCAGATTCTTCGTGAAGCAGACCGTGCGCGAGCGCTTCAGTTGCCGGGCCTGTGAAGCCATTACCCAGCCGCCCGCGCCGTTCCATGTGATCGCCCGCGGGCGCGCCGGGCCATCTCTGCTCGCCATGATCCTGTGGTCGAAGTATGCGATGCACTTGCCGCTGACGCGACAGGCCGGCGCGTTCCATCATGAGGGCATCCCTCTTGAGGTCTCCACAATGGCCGACTGGGTCGGGGCGAGCGCCGCGGCGCTTGAGCCGCTGACAGAGCTCATCCGCGCGCACGTCTTTGCGGCCGCACGCCTGCACGCTGATGACACGACCGTGCCGGTGCTCGCCAAAGGCAAGACGCGCACCGGGCGCTTGTGGGCCTATGTGCGCGACGACCTGCCATTCGGCGGACGTGATCCTCCGGCCGTTGCTTATTTTTACTCCTCCGACCGGCGCGGCGAACATCCCCAGACGCATCTGAAGGACTGGAGCGGCATCCTGCAGGCCGATGCCTATGGCGGGTTCAGCGCGCTCTATGCCGAAGCCCGACTTCCAGGTCTTATCCGGGAGGCCTCCTGCTGGGCGCATGCAAGGCGCGAGTTCTTCAAGCTTGCCGATGTCGCGCGCAAGGCCCGCGATGCCCGCACCGTGATCTCGCCGATCGCGCTCGAAGCGGTCAAACGCATCGATGCGATCTTTGACATCGAGCGCGCCATCAATGGTCAGGGCACAGACGACAGGTTGCGCGTCCGGCAGGAAAGCATCAAACCGCTCATCGGCGAACTGCACGACTGGATGACCACGCAGCGCACCCGCATCTCCGGCAAGGGTGATCTCGCCAAGGCCTTCGACTATATGCTGAAGCGCTGGCCTTCGTTCACGGCCTTCCTTGATGATGGCCGCATCTGCCTGACCAACAATGCCGCCGAACGCATGATCCGGCCGCTCACCCTCGGTCGGCGCAACTGGACGTTCGCCGGCTCTGACCGGGGCGGTGAGCGCGCTGCGGCGATCTATACCCTCCTGCAGACGGCCAAACTCAATGGCGTCGATCCTCAGGCCTGGCTTGCCGACGTCCTCTCCCGTATCGCCGATACGCCCACCTCACGCCTCGTTGATCTCCTGCCGTGGAACTGGAAGCGGGTTCAGCAGATCCAAGGGGATGAACCGTGCCGCTGAACAAGGTCTCGACGATCTGGACACTTGCCCATGTCGCCACCGAACTTGGCGAAGATGAAGACTGGCTCTTCGGCATCATCGGCGAAATGGAACCCGAAGACGGGGTCATCTGGGTCTACGGTCCGCCGCTCGGCGAAGATGGAACCGTCGCGTTCACCGACTTCGGTATCGAGAACCTCCAAAACCTCATCGACATCCACAAAGCCGATCGAAGCTGACCGCGTCCCTGGCCGGATGCGTACGTTGGCTGCGGTCGATGCCGGATTGAGCCGCCGGGCTGCGGCAGAACGCTTTGGCGTGAGCGCATCGAGCGTCATCCGCTGGGACCAAGCCCGGCGCGAGCGCGGCGATCCAGGCCCCAAATCCCAGGGCGGCGACCGCACGTCACACAGGATCGAAAAGCATGCCGATTTCATCTTCGCGCTGTTGGAGGAGCGTGGCGACATCACACTTGAAGAGATACGCACCGCCCTGTCGGCGCGCGGCTTTCATACGGCGATCTCGACAATCTGGCGGTTCTTCGATCGCCACGCCGTCACGCGTAAAAAAAGACCGGCCATGCGAGCGAACAGGACCGTCCGGACGTCCTGATCCGGCGCGAGGCGTGGTTCGAAGCCCAGCCCGTTCTTGATCCGGACCGCCAGGTGTTCGTCGATGAAACCTGGGCCTCAACGAACATGGCACGCACCCATGGCCGCTGCCGGCGTGGCGAGCGGCTGCGCATGAGCGTGCCATTCGGGCACTGGAAGACCTCGACGCTGGTGGCAGGCCTTCGCACCAGCGGGATGGTCGCGCCCTGCGTTTTCGACGGGCCCATCAATGGCGAGGCCTTCACCGCGTGGGTCGAGCAGTTCCTCGCGCCGGCCCTCAAGCTCGGCGACACAGTGATTCTGGACAATCTCTCAAGCCATAAGGGGACGAAAGCACGTGAACTGATCAAGGCTGTAGGGGCCGAACTCGTGTTTCGGCCGCCCTACAGCCCCGACTTCAACCCGATCGAAAAGGCCTTCGCCAAGCTGAAGGCCCTCTTGAGAAAGGCCGCCGAACGCACCGTAGATGCCTTGTGGAACACCATCGGAAGCCTCGTCGGTCTGTTCAGCCCGAACGAATGCGCAAACTACTTCGCAGCCTGCTAGGCAAGTAGGGTTGGCGTCCTGGTACAGGCGTCGTCCGGGCGATCAGCTTTACATATGATGCAGACTGGCTCGGTTGGGATCAAGCCATGCAAGTGTCAATTTCGCCGCCGATACGAGATGAAACCTATCGCGGCGCGCCTGTCATAAACGTCTTCAAGAACCGATTGCCCAGATGCCCCGCGTGTACGGGCAAATTTGGCCGCGCGGCTCAGAGCCAAAGAGACTGATGCAGTCTCTTTGCTGGCAGTCGCGGGCAGAGATTGCGTAGGCACTCTGCTATTTCACTCAGAAGACGAAGCCCCGGTGTCGCCGGTTAGGTGGCGGGTGAACCGCTGACAGAAGCGGAGATTGCTGAGATAATCCACAAGCTCAAGGTCAACCCGCTCGGGCCGGATCCGGACGACAATGACTTCCGCATCTCCATCGCTGGTGCTCAGGACAAGACGGCGCTCTTGAATATGGATGAGGGCGGAAGGCCCGATTGCCACACACATATGCTGAAGCCGCTCATTGGTATTCTCCAGAACGAGATCGACATGACCGATGGCGTTGCGAACGAATACGTATGCCTTGAGCTCTGCCAGGCCTTTGGATTGGACGTGGCCGGGGCAGAGATAGAATCATTTGAAGATCAGACTGTGTTGAGTGTTCGCCGCGTCGACCGACTATGGGACCGGGACCGATTGCTGCGCCTGCCGCAGGAAGAATTTGTCGCTGCCCATGTGCGACGACTGGAGGCTTTGCGCCGCGCCGGCCAGCAGTTGCTCACGCAATCGTCAGGACATGTGACGTCTGACTGGCTATTTCTCTGTTATGGATCCCGTGATGTTCAAGCAAGATTGGCGGAGTCCCGCGTGAAACTGACATATCTTTTCGCCGCTGTTGGTTTATCCCTGTTTGGTCTTTGCGCCTGTACGCAGAAATATGAGAGTCAGCTGACCGCCCGGCACGACGTGCTGGAGGGCGATCGCGTCGCGGCAGTCCTGATCTTCGCGGAATGGTGCCCGAGCTGCAAGGTGCTCGATCCCAAGGTTGAAGCGGTGCGAGCCTCCGAAGACTGGACTGGCGTCAGCTTTGTCTTGCTCGACTTCACAGACAAGAATGAAGGAGCCCTGCTCAAAGCAGCTTATGAGGCGGGGATTGGTCCTGCAATCCGAAGGGCCACATTGGACGGCATCCGGACAGGCCAGCTGATCCTGGTGGATATTGCGGCACAGGAGGAGATGTCCCGGCTAACGAAGGGCACATCGGTAAAGGACATGGCAGAACGGATACGTTTGGCCCGGGACGAAGTCTCTTGAGCCTGTGGAACCGGTTCTCGCGTGGGTCAGTCTGACTTGGGACCGACAGCCAGGGCGCTGAAGACCGACACGCAGAAAGGTACAATATAGCTGAGGCCCATTTTCCACCAGTTCAGGGGTTCAATCGCCACGACCCGTTCGAACTGGTTGATCAGGGTCAGGAGCGAACCGACCAGTATCGCGACAATGAGACCTCTGGTCAGGATGGGGCGCATGATGTCGTCAAACTCTCTTCAAGCGGTGGCAGGCCAACATCAAAGGCGGTAAGTTGGAGTGATTCGAAATCGTCTGATCAGAGCGACGAGAATGGTTTACATTAGACGATCCTCTCGGTTGAAAGTATTGAGTATTTTGGGATGCAGTTTACTCGTAACACATTGTAACTAAACGAAAATCGCCTCGTTTACACCGACACGACCAAGCAGGTTGGCTTTCAAATAGCTCGGCTTGATGAATCCTTAGCAGTCATCAGTCAAGCCATTCCCAAACAGGGACGTATACTCACAATTTTGCGTGCTGTAAGCGAAGTGATGCGCGAGTGTATTGCGTTGGTGCGTAATATACTCATCGCAGTCCGGACAGGTGCCCAGCCTCGACAGAAAGTGAGTCGATCAATCGCGCATCGATCAGGATCGATTACGTCCCAGTCGCCGAGATATGGACGTCTAACCATTGCCATTAGAACCTGCCGGCATTCCGATCGAGCGCGATGCGTGCTTATGGTTTTTTAGCTGGCCCGCCATGGCCGGCGCCAGGCGGGCGGGTGTATTGATATACATATAAAATATATGGAGCTGGCGAAGAGAATCGAACCTTCGTCGCCCGCTTGGGAAATTATACTTGGGCATTGTCAGCGCCACTTTTAGCCTACGGTCAGGCGTATCTCAGCATCGTCGATACCGCCTTTCGACGAAAGATTACCCACAAGCCGTTCTACTTCATCACCCCAAAGTTCCATCGCCTGGCGGACATCTTCTATACTCTCTCCCACATCATAACGCGTGCGCATTGATCGGTCGGGCGCGTGGTTGATACACGCTTCGGCGATCGCGGGTGACACGCCGAGCTCTCGCACCAAAAGTGTCCGGCCGAGGCGTCGGCAGTCGTAGAGTTGAACGCCGTCGAGCGGGCAGGTCTCGTCAATTTTACGGGCCTCCGTGACGAATTTATTTCGTACCCTCATCCAGCGCTGCTTCGGGCCATCGTGACGAATGTGGTCATCGCCAGCCTTGTTCGGAAACACCCATGGCGAATTGTGCTTCGAAAGAGCCTCGCGGAATAGAGAGGCGGCCTGAGGTGACAGGGGTACGTCGTAGACCTCGTTCGTTTTTGTCTGCCCGGCGGGGATGCACCACATCTCTTTTCCGGGTGTCCAGTCGAACTGGTCTCGCCTGGCAGCAACGATCTCGGCTGGCCTTTGCAAGGTGAGGGCATGCAGCATGATAGTCAGTGCGGACCCCCAGCCGTGTCGTTCATCGTCTGTCTGCATTTCTGCCCTGAGTGCGTTCCACATAAGTTTCAGCGCCCCATCAGGCATCTGGGAGCGCTTGTCGGGTGTGTCCTTGAACAGTTTCCGGAAGGTGGCTGGGTTCACATCTGTCAGTTCTTCTTCAATGGCCCAGTTGAATACCGCACGGATAACGCCCTGGCATTCATTGGCGAGTTTTGCGCCAGGATTGGTTCCTTCCCTCGCGCGGGGATGTTTGGCTGCCTCGGCCTGGATCGCACGCACAAGTTCGCGCACCCGGGGTCTGCAGATTTGCCGGAATGGTTGCTCCCCCAGTATCGGCAAGATGTGAACCCGAAGGAGCCGTTCGCGTTCATCATAGGTGCGCTGTTTGATCCGGGGTGGGGATTTCTCTGGCGTTGTCATGAAGCGGGAGGAGAGGGCGGCGAATGTAGAAGCCTTTTCTTTCTCGGCCTCTTCCTTGGTTATCCGCTTGCGGGTGACCAAGTCTGCTTCTCCCAGCGCCATCCGGCCTAATTCTTTCATGGCCATAACGCGAGCGAGTTCCGGAGAGCCTTCGTTTGCTGCGATCAGTTTCGCGTCTGTCTTGCTGCCGTCGGGTTTCACGATCTGGAGCTTGTAGGCTGCACAGCCATTCGGCGTGATGGCCAAAAACAGCTTTGGGACCTCAGTGTCCCAGTGGCGCACCTTTTTCGTCCCGTCATGCTCCCTGATAAGGCGCTGAACATTGGTTTGGGTGAGTTTGAGTCTGTTATTGGCCATGTCTTCTTGCTCTCTTTCGAGTCTGAAGACGGTGGCTTTCAAGCCTTGTGCCACCCAAGCCACCCCTGAGCCACCTCGGGAAGTCGGAATTTGTCCGGCTTTGTCCGATTTGGCCGCAAAGCGACAGGGTGGGGGTTTCGCGTGGAGAGGCTGGTATTTAAAGGATAATCCCAACAAGTACGGGCGTATTGCCCGCTGAGAAAATGGTCGGAGCGAGAGGATTCGAACCTCCGACCCTCTGGTCCCAAACCAGATGCGCTACCAGGCTGCGCTACGCTCCGGAGTCCCGTAATAATGGGAGCGCCGCCGCGCGCAAGCCCCTTTTCGCTGTTATTTT
>JAVJOM010000022.1:0-6535 GCA_040216775.1 Hyphomonas sp. | reverse complement strand
CTCGACATAGCCCTCTACGCCCGTGACCTGGCCGGCAAAGCGCAGGCGCGGCAGGGACTTCATGCGCAGCTGGTCATCAAGCAGTTTTGGCGAATTCAGGAACGTGTTGCGGTGGATGCCGCCAAGCCGCGCGAACTCGGCCTTCTCAAGGCCGGGGATCATGCGGAAAATTTCGGTCTGTGCGCCATGCTTCAGCTTGGTCTGGAAGCCGACCATGTTCCACAGCGTGCCGAGCGCATTGTCCTGACGCAACTGCACCACGGCGTGCGATTTGACGGTCGGGTCGTGCGGATTGGTCAGGCCAACCGGCTTCATTGGTCCGAAGCGCAGTGTTTCGCGGCCACGCTCTGCCATCACCTCAATCGGCAGGCACCCTTCGAAATAGGGTGTTTCCTTTTCCCAGTCCTTGAACTCGGTTTTCGGCGCAGCGATCAGCGCGTCGAGGAAAGCGTTGTACTGGGCTTCATTCATGCCGCAATTGATATAGGCCGCCGTGTCGCCGCCCGGGCCGGGTTTGTCATAGCGGCTCTGGCGCCAGGCGACATCCATGTCGACCGAGTCGAAATAGACAATCGGTGCGATGGCATCGAAGAAGGCCAGATCGCCTTCGCCGGTATGCGCGTGGATCGCTTCGGCCAGTGGCAGTGATGTCAGCGGGCCGGTCGCGACGATCACGCTGTCCCAGTCTTCGGGCGGGATGCCGGTTATTTCTTCGCGCACCACCGTAACAAGCGGATGGGCTTCCAGCTTGGCCGTGATCGCCTCGGCGAAGCCCTCACGGTCCACTGCCAGTGCGCTGCCCGCAGGCACTTGGTGATCCGCCGCTGTGGTGATGATGATACCGCCCGCGCGGCGCATTTCCTCATGCAGGACGCCAACGGCATTGGTCGTGTGGTCATCGGAACGGAACGAGTTCGAGCAGACCAGTTCGGCCAGGCTGTCCGTCTGGTGGGCTTCCGTGCCCTTCACGCCGCGCATTTCATGCAGGATGACGGGTACGCCAGCGCTCGCCACCTGCCATGCTGCTTCTGATCCGGCCATGCCGCCGCCGATGATATGTATGGGTTTGATGCTCATGCAGGGGACATGCGCAGGCCGGTCCGGCGCGTCAAGATGGTGTTTGCCGCAAGGCCCCTCGCGGTTTAGGTGTCTCAGCAGTGAGGAGCGCGAGAATGGACGAAAAGCTGCCCGTCGTGGAAATCGCCCGTGAATCATGGCGGCTTGCCAGTCGCGCCGTCGTGCCGGGTCTGCCTTGGCTGGCGGGTTTGATGGTTTCAGCCGGCGCGTACCGACTGGCGCTTGGCTCAGCCATTGGCGGCGGTTCCATCATTGCCTTGGCCCTGCTGGCCGCCGTGTTCGTGGCCGGCGTGGCGTATTCGCTGCAGGTCTACCGGGCCATGCTGGCCCGGCCAGTCGGCAAATTCATTCAATTGGCGCACGCCAACCTTGCGGCCTACATGGCGTTCCTTTTTGTCGGCGTATTCATCAGTTTCTTTCTTGCAATCCTGCCCGGCATCCTGCTTGAAGCCTCCGGACGAACCGATCTGGGAGCCGATACGGCGCCTGCCACGGTCCAGGCGGCGTTCATGGATATGCTGCCCACCGCTTATGGTGCCGTGTTCCTGATCGCCTGCGCGCTTGGCCTTTGGGCGCTGTGTTTCCTCGGCTTGCGATTGCTCCTCATCGGCGCCGCAACCATCAGCCAGGGCGAAACCATGGTCTTCCGCACATGGCCCTGGACAAAGGGGCATAGCCTGCGGCTCGGCCTTGCGGCCATGCTCACCCATGTTGCGCCTTTCGCATTGGCGGTGGCGGTCAATGCGGCGCTCAATCCCATGCTCGGCACCGGCACAGTCGGGCAGTTTGCCGGCGGGGCCTTGGGCATCCTGTTGCTCGCCCCGTTCATTCTCGCGGGTCATGGGCTCGCCGTGACAGTGTTGCCGCGTCTGGCGCCGGGTGTGAATGATGCGACAGCGATTGCCCCGGCCGCCTAAATCGCTCTAGTCTCCGCCTCAGTTAGGTAGGGGTGGGATAATGCCGACACGATTTTCCTTTGAAGGTGCGCTTAGCAACGCATTTCGCGCGGCGCATGTGCGCAGTTTTCCTTGGATATTTGCGACAGTTTACGCGTTCGTCGTGCTGGTGTTTTTCTTGATTGTCGGATTCCTGTCGCGCAACGCTGTTGTGGAGTTTGTGCAGGCGGTCGAAGCCTTGGAAAATGCCAGTCCCGATACGGTCGACCCACGGGAAATCATGTCGCGGGTCTTCGGAACCCTCACGCCCTTCTTTCCTGTCGTGGCGAATGTGGCGATCGGCTCGTGGGTGATCTGGGCCGTGTTCGAGGCGGCATCCCAGCGCCGCTATGTGCGCGATGAATCATTCAGTATCGGGTTTGGCGCAGACGAAATCCGCATGATGGTCACCGGCCTGTTGTGGACCCTTCTTAACATTGCCTGTTTCCTGCCCTTGCTGTTCATCCTGTTTGGTTCAGGATCGTCGCTCTTCAATCAGGCGCTGGACGGCCAGTCGGCGACCAGTATGGAAGGCGAAATAATTGCCACCGTTTTTGGTTCATTCGGCCTGATGGTGCTGCTGTTTCCTGTCTACGTGTTCTTCGCCACGCGCTTGTCGCCGTGTTTCGCCATGACGATCAAGGATCGCCGGATCGTGCTGTTCGACGCATGGAATGTCTCGCGCGGGCGTTTCTGGCCCATCCTCGGCGCATTCGTGATCATTGCGATTGCCGGTGGGGTTGTCTCCAGCATTGTGGATCAGGCCTTTCAGTTCGGGCTGATGTCATCGATGTCCCGGTTCGCCGACGTCCAGTCAGCCGAAGAGGCGATGCAGCTGGTTTACTCGCCGACATTCCTCGTTCCGTTGGCGTTCTATGTTTTCGCCAGCGCGTTCATGTCCGCCCTGCAACAGCACTTCAATGGTGCCCCGGCAGCCTTCGCGGCGCGCCACGACCCACGCGGAGGCGTCGATGATGCCGCCCGCATGGCCGTTTTCGATTGAGCAAGGAGTTCCATCCATGACGCATCTCAACTTCAATTTCGGCAATGCCCTGTTCCATTTCCGCCGCACCGGCGGCCCGAACGGGTTCCTGTGGAAATACGCCCTCGCGTTCGCGGTCCTGGGTTTCGGTATCCAACTCATCAACGTCATGGTGAGCTGGCCGATCTACGAAATCTATCTGCGTGTTTTCACCGAAGGCGACGGTGACATTGCCCAGTACACGGCAGAGATAAACCGCGCCTCGATGCGGTCGATGATGTTCAGCTTCCTGCTGCTGCCGCTCGGCCTTCTGTTCTGGATGGTGTTCGAGACCGCAAGCCTGCGCCGCTACATGCGCGCTGACGGGTTCCGCTTGCGTGTCGGCCCGGATGAATGGCGCATTCTGGTCGTCGGTCTGATCTGGTTCGGCCTGTTGATCGCGGCCTATATCGGGCTGTTCATCGTGCTGCTCGTGCCCATGGGCCTCGGCGCCATCGGTGGACGGGATACAGCCGCCATCGGCGCAATAATTGGCGTGGTCCTGATGCTCGTCTACATGCTTGTCTGCCTGTGGGCCGGTATCCGTCTGTCGCCGGCCGCAGCGCTGACCGTGCGGGACGGTCAGATCCGGTTCTTCGAGGCGTGGCGTGTCACCAAGGGACGCGCCGGCACCATTTTCGGCGCCTGGCTGGCAACAGGTATCACAATGTCTGTGGTCCTCATGGTGGCCTATGGTCTCATCGCCGTCGTCGCGTTCGCCCAGCTCGCACCGCTTTTCCCGGCGCTGGAAGAGGGATCAGCTTCTGGCGCAGATATTCGCGCCATCGTCACCGCCCCCGGTTTCTGGGTGCCACTCGCTCTTGTCTTCTTCCTGCTCGTGGGGCTGCAGGCCGTCGTCCAGCACATCTTCGGCGGCCCCGCCGCGCTCGCCGCCAAGACCGATCCCAACTGGGTCGGCCAGCCAGCCGTCTCCGACACGTTCAACTAGCGCCTATTTCGCGGCGCTGGTCGTTTTCGTCTTGCGCTTGGCAGCAGGCTTCGGCTTCGCTTTCGCTGCGGCCTTCTTGGCGGGGGCGGCCTTTTTCGGCTCCGCTGCCGGCTTGGCCGTTTTCTTCGGTGTACCTGCCTCGGCCGCAGACGCAGGAATCTTCGCCCGCTCGCGCTTGTTGCGGGCGGCGCGGCGCTCATCGTGCCGGCGGAATGTCTCGGCCAGGAACCTGCCGGTCCAGCTTTCCTTGTTGGCCGCAATGTCTTCCGGCGTACCCGCCGCAACCAGGCGTCCGCCGCCATCGCCGCCTTCCGGCCCGAGGTCCAGCACCCAGTCCGCCGTCTTCACGACGTCGAGATTGTGCTCGATGACAACCACCGTGTTGCCGGCATCGACCAGTTCGTGCAGCACTTCGAGCAGTTTGCGCACATCGTCGAAATGCAGCCCCGTCGTCGGCTCGTCGAGAATGTACAGCGTGCGCCCGGTCGCGCGCTTGGACAATTCCTTGGCCAGTTTCACGCGCTGCGCCTCACCGCCTGACAGGGTCGTCGCCTGCTGGCCAACTTTCACATAGCCGAGGCCCACCTGCACCAGTGTCTCCATCTTCGACGAGATGGCCGGCACCGCCGAGAAGAATTTCGCAGCGTCTTCCACCGTCATGTCCAGAACGTCGGCAATCGACTTGCCCTTGAACAACACTTCCAGCGTCTCGCGATTGTAGCGTTTGCCCTTGCAGGTCTCACACGTGACGTACACGTCCGGCAGGAAGTGCATCTCGATCTTAATGACGCCGTCGCCCTGGCAGGCTTCGCAACGTCCGCCCTTCACATTGAAGCTGAAGCGACCTGCCTTGTAGCCACGCGCCTTGGATTCCGGCAGGCCGGTGAACCAGTCGCGGATCGGCCCGAAGGCGCCGGTATAGGTCGCCGGGTTTGATCGCGGCGTGCGTCCGATCGGGCTCTGGTCAATGTCGATCACCTTGTCGAGATACTCGAGACCCTCAAGGCTGTCATAGGGCTGCGGCGGGCTGGATGCGCCGTTCAGCTTGCGCGCCAGCGCCTTGTACAGAGTCTCGATGATCAGGGTCGACTTGCCGCCACCTGACACACCCGTGATGCAGGTAAAGCTGCCCAGCGGGATCGTCGCGGTCACGTTCTTCAGGTTGTTGCCGGTCGCGCCCTTCAGCGTGATCTTGCGCTTCGTTTTTTCCACCGGGCGCCGCTTCGGAATTGGAATCTCGCGTGTGCCGTTCAGATAGTCCGCCGTCATGCTCTTCGGATTGGCCAGCACTTGCGCGGGCGTCCCCTCGGCAATGATCTCGCCGCCATGCACACCGGCCGCCGGTCCCATGTCGATGACATGGTCAGCCGTCAGGATCGCGTCCTCGTCATGCTCGACCACGATGACGGAATTGCCGAGGTCGCGCAGCCGTTTCAACGTTTCCAGCAGGCGTTCATTGTCGCGCTGGTGCAGGCCGATGCTGGGCTCGTCGAGTACGTACAAAACGCCGGTCAGGCCGGATCCTATCTGACTGGCCAGACGGATGCGCTGGCTCTCGCCGCCCGACAGCGTGCCCGATCCGCGATTGAGCGTCAGGTATTCCAGGCCGACATCATTGAGGAACACGAGGCGATCATTGATCTCTTTCAGGATGCGCGACGCAATCTCATTCTGTTGCTTGGTCAGCGTCTTCGACACTTTGCCAAACCAGTCGCCCGCTTCCTTGATCGAGAACGTGCCCGAGTCTGAAATATCCAGCCCGGCAATCTTAACTGCCAGGGCCTGCGGCTTCAGGCGCTTGCCGCCACAGGCAGGGCAGGGCGCGGCAGACTGGAACTTCGACACTTCCTCACGCACCCAAGCAGAGTCCGTTTCGCGGTAGCGGCGATCAAGGTTCGGGATCACGCCCTCGAACGTCTTCTTCACCTCATAGCGGCGCATGCCGTCATCGTAGACGAACTTGATTTCTTCTTCGCCGGTGCCGTGTAGGATCATCTGCTGGATGTCCTCCGGCAGCTTGTTCCAGGGCTTCTTCAAGTCGAACCGGTAATGCGTCGACAGGGCTTGCAGCGTCTGCGTTTGGTAGGGTGATGTGGATTTCGCCCAAGGCGCAATCGCCCCGTTCAGCAGGTCCAGGTCCTTGTCCGGCACGATCAGGTCAGGGTCGATCTTCAGCTGGTTGCCCAGTCCGTCACAGGTCGGGCAGGCACCGAACGGATTGTTGAACGAGAACAGGCGCGGCTCGATTTCCGAAATCGTGAAGCCGGAAACCGGGCAGGCAAAATTGGCGCTATAGGTGATCCGCTTCGGCTCGGTCTCGCCTTCTTCAAGGTCGGCATATTCGGCCAGCGCAATACCCTGCGCCAAGCCCAGCGCCGTCTCGAAACTTTCGGCCAGGCGCTGCTCCATACCTTCGCGCACAACCACGCGGTCAACCACGACGTCGATGTCGTGCTTGAATTTCTTGTCGAGCTTGGGCGCGTCTTCCAGCTCAAAGAACTCGCCGTCCACCTTCACCCGCTGATAGCCATTCTTCAGCAGTTCGGCGAATTC
>JAVJOM010000013.1:0-5507 GCA_040216775.1 Hyphomonas sp. | reverse complement strand
GTGGCTTCGAACGCGCCAAAATAGAATACGAGCATCAGCGGGAAGATCAGCGCGAATTCCACCGCCGCCAGGCCGCCCGCATTGCGAAGGAAGCGGCTGAGCCTGCACGTTCCGCAGCGGGGTTTCGTTTGCTTGTTCGTTTTTCCCATCGTGCCCATCTTCCTTCTCCGTCAGCCTGCCGGCAGGAAGCTGCCAAAGGGTTCGTTACGGAATGCAGCGCTGGCGGCAACCAGATGTCCGCCCCCTTCGAGGTTCGAAAGCCCGACGAAGGAGGGGCTTATGATGCCCCAGGAGTAGTAGACGCGAACAAGAACGATGTCGCCGGCGCTGCCGGGCTGAAACACGGTGGTTTCGATGACATTGCCGTCTCCGTCCACAAGCGGGGGAGGGGTCGCGCTGCCGAAACTGCTGAACTTGCGGACGTCGACATAGACTTCGCCCGAGCAATCGCTGACCAGAGCAAGCCGGTCGCAGACATAGCGCTTGAACTGGGCTTCGGTCATGCCGCCGCTCTGGACCTGGCCGGTCCGGATGAGACGGCCGGCATCGGCGACGACGCTATCGAGGTTGGCGTTGCTGAAATAGATGACGGAGGTTTCGATGAGCGCGAACAGGAGCGCAAAGAAGGGCAGGGCGAGCAGGCCGAATTCGATTGCCGTTGCGCCGCTTTGCGAGCGGCGAAAACCGCGCAATGTCCGGCGTCCTCTTACTCTTGACTCACGCATGTGCTGCCCTCGCGCCCGCAAGGTTTTCGCGGCGTTCTCTCTAGATAGCGCTCCGGCGGTTACCAAAAGGTAAGTGCGTCCAGTTTTACGTGTGCCATTCACATCTTCTTAACGGCGCGGAACCTACAACGACTGGGTGCACAATCCCGTCTCCCGTCGCGATCCAGACGGGCGTGGAGACCTACGAGGTGGGTACCGGCTTATGTGGCGCTTCCAGGATTTGTTCCGCCGCTTTCTAGGCGACCAGCGCGGCAACTTCGCGATCATGTTTGCCCTTGCCTCGATCCCGATCATCGTGGCGGCCGGCGCCGCGGTCGACATTTCACGCGCCTATGTTGTGGAGACGCGGCTGAAGGCGGCGCTCGACGCGGCGGCGCTCGCCGTCGGCGGCACCACCGGACAGACCAATGCGCAGCTCCAGGTCATTGCGCAGAATTACTTCAACGCGAATTATCCGGCCGAGAAGATGGGCGTTCCCGGGACGGTCAGCGTGACGCAGAACGGGAATGTCGTTTCCCTCACTGTTGCGGCGGATCTACCGACGTCGCTCATGGGCATCGCGGGCATCGATACGCTGGACATTGTTGCGAGTTCCGAAGTCACCCGCATGGGCAAGAAGCTCGAAGTGGCGCTGGTGCTGGATAACACTGGATCCATGGGAAGCGGTGGCCGCATGACGGTGCTTAAGGCGGCCGCGAAAGACCTTATCGATACGGTATCTACGGCCGCGTTGACGCCGGGCGACGTCAAGGTGTCGATCGTGCCGTTCAATGTCGACGTCAAGGTCGGAACGTCTTACGAGAACGCCAACTGGATCAAGTGGAGCGAGTTCGTTCCGTCCGGTGGCGGGGGCGGTGGCGGGGGCTGGGGAAGCTGCAGCTTGTTCGAGATCATTTTCGGTCTCTGCAACAACAACGGCGGCGGCAGTTCCAACTCTCATGCGGGCTGGAACGGTTGCATCATGGATCGAGATCAGAATTACGACGCGCAGAATACTTTGCCGCCGGCCACCAGCGGTGGCAGTGACGCGACCCGGTACCCGGCGCACGAAAATACGAGTTACAACAACAACTGCGACATGCAGACGATCATGCCGTTGTCCTACAACTGGTCGGCGCTCAAGACGCATATCGACAACATGGTACCTGCGGGACATACGAACACGACGATCGGCCTTGCATGGGGCTGGAACATGCTGACGCCTGGCGCGCCTCTCTCGGCGGCAGCACCTCCCGCCAGCAATCTCGACAAGGTAATCGTGTTTCTCACTGACGGCGACAACACGCGGAGCCGTTGGGGAAGTTCACAATCGACGATGGATGCGCGAACGAGCCTGGTCTGTGCCAATATCAAGGCGGCGGGTGTTCTCGTATATTCGGTTCGGGTAATAGACGGCAATGCGACACTCATCCGCAACTGTGCGACGCAACCAAGCATGTATTACAGTGTGAGTTCGGCGAGCGACCTCACTTCGGTCTTCGCTTCGATCGCCCAGTCACTGTCGAACCTGCGCATCAGTCAGTGAGGTTGGACCGTCCGTCCGGAAGCGAAATCCTGGAAGGAAAAAGGCCGCCCAAGAGGCGGCCTTTTTGTTTCGCCGAACGCGAAAGTCCTATTCGGTGCCCTCGGATGCCGCGCCAACATTGTTGTTGGCCGTTCCAGCGCCGACGGCGCCCGCCGTCTGCTGCATGATGGTGTTGTAGGAGTCCGGATTGTCGCCGATGACCGGCACACGCTCGCAGCGCGGCGTGCAGTTGTAGGAGAGTTGTCCCGTGCCGCGCGTCAACGTCACCGCGGATGCGCTCTGAGCGACGACGCTGACGTCGAGGTCCATGATTGCCTTGCCTTCACTGTCCAGCGCGATGAAGTTGGTTGTACCGTAGCTGCGCCCGACGACGTAGAGAAGCTTCGAGCCCTCTACTGTCACGTCGGCGATAGCCGGATTGCCGACTATGATCGTTGCGGCGGGTTTTGCCAGATGAAGCGCCCTGGTTTCGTTCATCGCGACCTTGAAGTCCGCGGCCTGCGCAGCGCCGGCGAGCAATGCGGCGCATCCCGCCCCCAATACCGCTGCGAAGACGCGACGGGAGGATGTCTGCCTTGTCTGATGTGTGCGCATGTCCGAGCCACTTTCGATTGTCTCGGCGCTGGCGAGGCGCCGGTTGCGGATTGCGCCCATGAGGCGCCTTTGGTCCGACACTACCGCTCAAGAAGTAAAGGATATGTTGACCGTACTTGCTTCTCCCGCTTGTGGGCTTTAACGGGAGATTAAAGCAGCGCGTTTAACGTCTTTCCGACGATTCAGGGAGACAAGAATGGCGCCTGGTGCAGGAAGCAGCCGAAATGCGACGGCTGGTGGTCAAGCGCGAACACTCGCAGGCATCGGCATTCTGGCCGGGTTGCCGCAGCGGGAACTGTCCTTGCTCGCCGTCGAATGCATCTGGCGAGCGGTAGTACCCAACGAAATTCTATTGAACCTGATGCAGGGAGACACGCTGGATGGCGTGACCTTTGTCGTGAGCGGGGGGGTGCGACTTGCACGGAGCGTCGGAGATGGCGGGCGGGTCGTCTACACGGATGTGAACGCTGGCGGGCAATTTGGCGAGATGAGCACTTTTGGCGTCGCCGAAACAGATTTGACCGTCGTGGCGAGGGAAGAAGGGCTTGTGGCGAGCCTTTCTGAAGCCCGCTTTCTGGACTTGTTGTCGCGCGAAGAGTCGGTCTCTCGTTCTCTGTTGTGCCAGTACGCCCGCCTGCTGAGGGAAAGGGAGGTCTCGGGTTTGCGGGAAGGCGCGCCCGCGGTAGAGGGCACAGGCGCGCAGCGTGTCTACGGCGAACTCCTGGCTTTGGCCGAGCCTCACAAGAACGGCGATGGACAGGAATGTCTGCGTATCGCGAAGCTGCCTCGCCATCGCGAACTCGCGGCGCGCCTCGACACTACGGAAGAGGTCGTCGCCCGCGCCATTGCAGATCTCGTCCGTGAAGGCATTGCCGTTCGCGACTATCCCGGCCTGATCGTCGGAGATCGCACTGCGCTGCTTTCCTTGTGTGAGCCCTCCTGAAGAATTCTGTTTCAGTCCCGCGTCGCTGACGGTAATCGCAAATAGAGAGCCTGTTCGCCACGCGCTGGATAGGTGCTTCTCCGATAGACCGTGAGACGGTTTAACCAAAAATTAACGCTACTCTGCCCGCAACGACAGGCGCCGAGAGCCCATTAAATCAATACTGTACTTGCTATTCCATTCATGGACAGTATTCGCCCATTAAATACAGGATTGACGTTCAAAAATTGCATACAGTGTGAGTGAAATTGAGAGTAATCGTTAGCGATTGGGTAAGGGTGGTCCGCTAGACTTGCCTCCAGTCCGAAAGGGCGCCCTGCGGCTTCATGGGTACGTATGGGTTGGTGCTGTCGACAGTCAATTGCTCAAGGAGGCTTATCATGAGCCAGTTTCTCAAGTCGTTTGCGAAGAATGAATCCGGCGCGACCGCCATCGAATACGGCCTGATCGCCGCGGGCATCTCGGTCGTGATTATCACGGCCGTTGGCCTCATCGGTGGCCGCGTGCAGGCAACCTTCGAAGGTATCGCCACGTCGCTCGGTGCCGAAACCAGCTAAGGCCGTAAGGCATCGCAGCATGCAGGGGCTCGCGCTCCGGATGCTGATCAAGAAAAAGCCGTCAATGCTCAGCGGGCATTGGCGGCTCTTTTGTTTGGACAGCTCCCGAACAAATCCCAGGCAAGCCGGGCTAACGCCGATCGATTGGCGGTTCCAGCCGGAAACGGGCATTTCGGCTCATTTTGAACCTCCATTTACCTCAAATTTACGGTCCGACGCCCACTATCCCCTTGTGCGGGAAGGCATGGTGCCCTTTCGCGCAGGGCGATTGCGCCCACGAGGAAACCGGGCGTCTTCCGTGATGAACATGCTTCTCCTCGCTGTCTTCCCCCTCGCCATGATCTTCGGCGCGGTGTGGGACCTGGCGACGATGACCATCCCGAACGTGCTGACCATCGCGCTTGCCGCGATGTTCTTCGTGCTCGTGCCGTTCGCCGGTCTCGGATGGGAGGCGGTTGCGCTTCATGTTGGTGCCGGTTTGCTCATGCTTCTCGTGGGTATGGCGCTTTTTGGTTTCGGCTGGATCGGGGGTGGCGATGCGAAGTTTGTTGCGGCAATCGCACTCTGGCTCGGCTGGTACGACCTGCCTGCCTATCTGATTGTCGCCTCCGTTCTTGGAGGTGCTTTGACGCTGCTGCTGCTCTGGTTTCGTACGCTGCCACTGCCGCTCTTCATGATGAAGCGCGAATGGATTGCCCGCCTTCACGAGAAAAAGGGTGGCATTCCCTACGGTGTGGCGCTCGGCGCTGCGGGACTTTTCATGTTCCAGCACAGCGTTTGGTTCGAGGCCGCGGCGCAAGCCGCTTGAAGACAAATCGTGGCCGGGCGTGGAGCCCGGATCGCGCAACGAAAGGATCGGGTAAGTGAACGCCGCACGCATAGGAGTTCTGGTTCTGGCGATCGTCGCCGCGGGCCTCGCGGCGTTTCTCGCGCGCGGGCTTGTTTCTTCCGGCAAGGAAGAAGCCGTGGCGGAAAAGGTTGTCGAGGAGCCGACGACCGAAGTTCTCGTCGCGGTCAGCAATCTGCAGCTTGGCCAGCGGCTCACCTCTGGCGATCTGCGCTGGCAACGCTGGCCTGAGGCCTCAATGAACGCGGCCTACATTACCCGCGCGGCAAAGCCGACCGCGATCGAGGAATATACCGACAGTGTTGCGCGCATGTCT
>JAVJOM010000012.1:0-138708 GCA_040216775.1 Hyphomonas sp. | reverse complement strand
GATCCACCATAGATCGACGTCTTGCGCATATTGAAATACGTCTCTGCCGCGAAATTCGAGTGGTCAGGTCCGACGCCAAGCTCGTTGGAACCATCAGTCTCCATTCCCGCGGTGTAGGGCGCGCCATAGTTGCCAACTGCTTCGAGTGTCAATTCTGTCAGGCGCTGCTGGATCTCGGTGCCCTTGATCTTGAGGATCGAGCTTTCCGGTCCGGGGCCTTTGCCGGCCGATTCAGCAGCCAGCGTCCGCAGTTCCGTGAATTCAAGGGCTGTCAGATCAACTTCGAGCTGACTAATCTTGCGAGCGAAGTCATCAACATTGATCAGCGGCTCGCCGTCGACGAGTTCATCGCTGGCAATTGCACGCAGCTTTTCGATGCCGCGCTTGGAGCGGGCGACGCCAGCGATACCTGAGCGTTCATGCGCGAGCAGGAATTTGGCGCAGGTCCAGCCTTCGTTTTCCTTGCCCACAAGATTGCCGACTGGCACGCGCACGTCCGTTAGCCATGTCTCGTTCACCTCGTGTCCACCATCAATCAGCTTGATCGGGCGCACTTCAACGCCGGGCGTTTTCATATTCACGAGAATGAAGCTGATGCCTTCTTGAGGCTTTTTCGCATTCGGGTCGGTTTTGCAGAGAAAGAAGCCCCAGTCCGCGAACTGGGCCAGCGTCGTCCAGGTTTTCTGGCCGTTGATTACCCAATGGTCACCATCGCGAACAGCGGTTGTCTTCACGTTGGCAAGGTCGGAACCGGCGCCGGGCTCGGAGTACCCCTGACACCACCATACATCGCCGGACAGGATGCCCGGCAGGTGTTCTTTCTTCTGCTCTTCGGTGCCAAAAGTGTAAATTACCGGGGCAACCATCGACATTCCGAAGGGTAGTGGCATGATCGCGTCAACGCGCGCATTTTCCTCTGACCAGATGTAACGCTGGGTCGACGTCCAGCCCGTACCGCCATACTTTTCTGGCCAGGCCGCAGCGGACCAACCCTTTTTGCCGAGAATTTTGTGCCAGGCAAGAAACTGCTCGCGAGTCAGGTCCTCGCGCGTTCCAACGCCCATAAGCTCTTTGGGGTAATTTTCGGAAATGAAGGTGCGTACTTCATCGCGAAAGGCGACTTCCTCTGGGGAAAAATCAAGATTCATGAGCGTGGAACTCCTCCGGGCAGATTTTTAGATGGGCCTAGTCTCTCTATGTCAGTCAAAACGGTCTCGTGGCAAGGTTACGCGCACGTAAACGTAAACTTTGACGCAGGTAATTCGCGCGTTTACGCAGGGCTCATATGCGTTTTCAGAGATTCGCGGGTTCAGCGATAAAGGGTGCGCAAGCCGTTTTCAGAACGCCAATGGCCGTTGCCGAACCCAGCCCTCCGCCAGTCTGAAACTCCAGCTGCATGAGCGGCTTCATTCCCAGGCGCTCCAAGGCGGCCTCATGGGCGGGACGCTGGGTGCTGTGAGAGGCGATGCAATGACTGATGGCGGTGGGGTCGATGGCGTGGACGATACCCGCAGCGATGGTGGTAGCGAAGCCATCGAGAACCACGGGGACGCCCTCATGGCGGGCCGCAATGATCGCGCCCACACAGGCCGCGAGTTCCCGCCCTCCAAGGCATCGCAATGCCTCAAGAGGGTCCGACAAATGTCCACGATGCAGCGTAAGCGCCCGGCTCACCAGTTCGACCCGGCGCTTGGACAGGGCCGGAGGCGTGTGATTACTTGGCCTCACCCAATAATCAGGCGAGCCGCCGTAAAGCGCACATGCAACCGCAGCTGCAGCCGTACCAACGCCGGCGCCGGAAACGGCCAGCGCCAGCAGGTCAGGCTTGTCCTCAATCGCTTCGAACCCGAAAGCGATTGTCGCGGCGCATTCCCGCTCGCTCATTGCGGCGGTATCGGCAATGCTGGGTGTCGGATTATCCAGCGCGAGTTCAAATACACGGATGTTCGCACCGGCCTGAGTGGCAATCGCTGACAGCGGGGCGCGTCCTTCCCGCAAGGCTTCGACATGCGCCCGCGTATCAGTGTTAGACGAGAGCGACACACCTTCTTCAACAAGGCCATGAGACCCGGCAAAAATGACAAGGGCCGGCTTCTCGATACGCGGCGGATAGCGGTGCTGCCAGTTGGCAAGCCATTCAGCTGCTTCCCCGAGTCGGCCGAAATCGCCCTCACGACCCATGGCGAGCAAAGCCGATCTGACCTTGTCCCCTGGGACTGTATCAAGCGAAATTGGCTTCAGGACCAACGCACGCACGTCGTCGAGAGGGGCCGTATTGTTGGCAGGTTCAGTCACGTCAGTCAGTCTCCCGATCCCGCGAATTAGGGGAAAGTGCGAATTTATCAGAGAAAACGGCGAGTGCACGACAAGGATTTGTTACCTACCATCGTGCCATACTTGCCCATCCCGCTCCATGGACTACGCTGTATATTGATGACTGACCAACCGATAAAGACCCCGTGCATAAAAGTCTGCGCCATAGACGCTGCTACAGGTTGGTGCCTTGGCTGCGGTCGCACCCTGCCTGAAATCGGGCGCTGGGTGGCAATGGGTGGTGGTGCGCGAGATGATGTGACCGCTGCGTTGCCAGAACGGATTTCGAAACTCAAAGCCTTGGGCAAGAGGTAACCATGGGTGGTCTGGTCGGAAAAGCCGTCTCGATGATCGTAGCCGCCAGCTTGGTTGCTGCGACGGCGATCCTTTTTGTCATACCCAAACTTAATGAACGCGAAGCGCATTCGGCGCCGGAACCCGTTTCCCAGGTATCCGAGACAAGACAACAGATCAGCTTTGCAAATGCCGCGATCATTGATCGCGAGCCTGACGGGCACTACTGGACCCGTGCAGATGTCGACGGAACCGCCGTGAAGTTCATGGTTGATACCGGCGCCAGTACAGTCGCAATCACCTACCGAGATGCACAACGCATTGGCCTGAAGCCAGAAGAGCTGGATTTTAAATGGGAAATAAGAACCGCTGGCGGGATAGTGCACGGGGCAGCTATCACTCTGGAAAAAATCCGGATTGGCCAGGTCGAAGTTGAAAATGTCGAGGGTATGGTCCTGCGAGAAGGATTGGATCAATCACTTCTCGGCATGACGTTTCTCGGCGAACTTTACTCCTACGAATTTCGCAAGAGCCAATTGCTTATACGCCGGTAACCAAGGCACCATTCTGCCCTCTGCCGATACCAATTTCCCAGGCAAACCGCATATCGTCTCCCGCCCATCGGGCATAGGCGACCCTCCCCTGCAGACCCGCCGCATTCATCAAGTCTCGATACCATGTCTGTTCGCCGGCATTCAGTCGCTGGGGATGCACCCCCCAAAGAAGGCATGCCTGACGCAAACGCTGGTCATCAAGCGATCCATAAATGATCGGCGCGGCGCCGCGGACACGCGAAAAACGGGCAAGCCGCTCGAACGCGCCTGTGCGCAACGCCAATGCTGTCGCACCTTCGGAGGCCGCCATAGCCAGCGCTGTTCGAGCGACAACATCAATCGCATCTGAACTGGTGCTATCACCGTCAAATTCCGCAATCGAACGACGATAGTCATCGGCCTTTTCCGTGGCGCGGATGATCCGAGACATGATGGCCACCGCCGTCGCCGGGTGACGGCCAACCGCCGTTTCTGCCGATAGCATAACCGCGTCGGCCCCCTGATAGATCGCCGTCGCCACATCGCTCGCCTCTGCGCGAGTAGGCGCCGAGTTCTCGATCATTGATTCCAGCATCTGGGTTGCCACGATGACCGGCCGGCCCGCAGCGCGCGCCGCGCGAACAATGCGGCGCTGGATCACGGGGACATCTTCGGGAGCAAATTCGACGCCCAGATCACCGCGCGCGACCATGACCGCATCGGCCGCCTCAACGATGGCGATCAGGTTCGTAATGGCCGCAGGCTTTTCCAGCTTCGCGACGAGCGGAGCCCGACCCGCGATGATCGCCTTGGCTTCCAGAATATCTTCGACTGTCTGGACAAATGACAAGGCGACGATATCGACGCCGATCTCTAGCGCAAAAGCGAGATCTTTGCGATCCTTGTCGGTCAGGGCCTGCACCGGCAACGCTTTGCCGCGCACCGTGAAGCCCTTCTTGTCCCCCAGCTTGCCAGGCACTTCCGACTTTACGCGTGGATGGTCTCCACCTTGCGTCACGGTCAGAATTAGCTTGCCGTCATCGACCAAAATCGTATCGCCGATCTCCAGCATGGCGACGATTTCGGCATGAGGCACCGGGATCACACCCTCCCGGTCGGTTTCTTCGGCGGCAACAAGCTCATACTCCGCACGGAAACCGAGTCGCATCGCGCCACCCGGAAACCGACCAACCCGCACTTTCGGCCCTTGCAGGTCGGCCAGGGTCGCCAGCGGCTGGCCAATGGCTGCTTCGGCGGCACGAACAGCCTCCAGTGCCTCGCGATGGGCATCATGCTCGCCGTGGCTGAAATTCAGTCGGAACACGTCCACGCCGGCTTCAGCCAGAGCGCGGATTTCTTTTCGCGATCGACTGCCCGGGCCAAGCGTCGCGACGATCTTGGCATTCTCACCGCGAATCTTGTTCGTTGGCATTCCCGCTCTCCCCATGGCGCATCAGCTATTGTGCAGTCTTCTATGCGACTCGCAGGACCGCGACCAGAAACATATTACGCCACGGAAAGGCGGCGTCAGGCGTCGGCCTTCACAGCCAGAGGATCATAGTTCAGGATCGGCGCGAGCCACCGCTCGGCCGTCCGCACGTCCCATCCCTTGCGCGCGGCATAATCTTCAACCTGGTCCCGCTCAATCCGCCCGACAGCGAAATAGACGCTTTCAGGATGCGCGAAATACATGCCCGACACACTGGATGCAGGCGTCATGGCATAACTTGATGTCAGCGACACGCCGATATTCCTTTCTGCATCTAGCAATTTGAACAGCGTCGCCTTTTCGGTGTGCTCCGGCTGGCTCGGATACCCGGGCGCAGGACGAATACCGCGATACTTTTCCTGGATCAGGTCAGTCGCAACCAAAGCCTCATCTGAAGCATAGGCCCACAACTCGCGGCGAACGCGTTCGTGCATGTATTCGGCAGCGGCTTCCGCAAACCTGTCAGCCAGCGCTTTCACGATGATAGACGAGTAGTCGTCGCCCTTCGCGATGAAGTCCGCTGCGATGGCCTCAACTTCAGGGCCGGAGGTTACGCAGAATCCGCCCACCCAGTCCTCACCTTCTGGTGCCACAAAATCGGCCAAGGCAAAATTGGCGCGTTCATTGTCTTTGACCATCTGCTGGCGCAGCGTATGGAACGTATCACCGGTCTCAAGAAGGATATCGTCAACCACGCTATTCGCCCGCCAGAAGCCCACAACGGCTTTCGGCGTGAACCAGGCTTCCCCGACCAATTGCTGCATCATTGCCTGTGTATCCCGCCACAGGCTGCTTGCAGCTTCACCGACGACCTTGTCAGTCAGGATGGCCGGGTACTTCCCCGCAAGGTCCCACGCGGAGAAATATGGGGTCCAGTCGATGTAGCGAGCAAGTGTCGCGAGATCGAGATCGTCGAATGTTCGAACTCCGGCAAATGTCGGCTTGGGACGTTCATAGGAATCCCAATCGATTTTCATGGCTGCTGCGCGTGCCTGATCAATCGGCAAGCGCGGCTTGGGCGGCCCATCCTTGCGGGACTCCCGCATACGTTGATAGCGTTCCTTGGTTTGCGCCACGAGCGCTGGCTTATCTTCAGCGTTCAACAGGGCACTGACGATGCCGACTGCCCGGCTCGCATCGGACACATGGATAACTGGTGCGCACTGAATGACCGGATCAACCTTCACCGCCGTGTGGGCCGGGCTCGTCGTCGCACCGCCAATCATCAGGGGCTGGGTCATGCCGCGCCGCTGCATCTCTGATGCGACATAGACCATCTCATCAAGGCTGGGCGTGATCAGACCGGAGAGACCAATAACATCGACATTCATCTCGATCGCGGTGTCGAGAATCTTCTCGGCCGCAACCATCACGCCCAGATCGATGATCTCGTAGCCGTTACAGGCAAGCACAACGCCAACAATATTCTTGCCGATATCGTGCACATCGCCCTTCACAGTTGCCATCAACACCTTGCCATTTGAAACATCGACCGTGCCGAGCCGGATTTTCTCTTCTTCAAGATAGGGTTCGAGATAGGCCACTGCTGCCTTCATGACACGAGCCGACTTCACCACTTGCGGAAGGAACATCTTTCCGGAACCGAAAAGGTCTCCCACCACGTTCATGCCGTCCATAAGCGGACCTTCAATCACATGGAGCGGACGCTCGACGCCCTGACGGGCCTCTTCTGTATCGACTTCAATGAACTCGGTAATACCGTGAACCAGACTGTGCTCGATGCGTTCGGTAACCGGTGCCTCGCGCCAGCGTGTATCCTTCTCCTGAACCTTCCCTTTCTGGCCACGGAATGTTTCGGCGATGTCGACCAACCGCTCGGTTGCGTCGTCCCGACGATTGAGAATGACGTCTTCCACGCATGTACGTAATTCCGGTTCTATATCGTCATAGATGTCGAGCTGGCCGGCATTGACGATTCCCATGTCCATGCCCGCTGGAATGGCATAATAGAGGAAGACCGAGTGCATCGCCCGGCGGACAGGTTCGTTGCCCCGGAAGCTGAACGATACATTCGAAAGTCCGCCGGATATGTGGCAGCCTGGGCAAGTCTCACGAATAACTTTCGCCGCTTCGATGAAATCGACCGCGTAATTGTTGTGCTCCTCAATCCCCGTTGCAACGGCAAAGACGTTCGGGTCGAAGATGATGTCCTCCGGCGGAAAGCCGACGTCTTCGGTCAGTATTTTGTAGGCACGCTGGCATATCTCGATCTTGCGCGCCGCTGTGTCGGCCTGGCCCTCCTCGTCGAACGCCATGACAACGACGGCAGCGCCATATGACAGGCAGGTGCGCGCATTCTTGCGGAAAGCCTCCTCGCCCTCTTTCATGGAAATCGAGTTCACAATAGCCTTGCCCTGAACGCACTTCAGGCCCGCCTCGATGACCTCCCATTTGGAGCTGTCGATCATCACCGGCACGCGGGCTATGTCAGGTTCAGCTGCGATGAGATTGAGGAACGTCCGCATGGCTTCGATGCCGTCGAGCATACCTTCATCCATGTTCACGTCGATGATCTGCGCACCGTTCTCGACCTGATTGCGGGCAACTTCGACGGCGGCCGGATAGTCACCGGCTGTAATCATTTTCCGGAACACGGCAGAGCCGGTCACGTTCGTGCGTTCGCCGATATTTACGAATCTTGTTGAAGCAGCAGCTGTCATTTGCGTGTTCGTCCCTTGCCCAGCGGCCAGTCGCCGTCAGCGATGTGTTCGAAGCCCTCTGCGGGCTGATTGTACCAGTAGATCCAAGCCGTTTCACCGGTGGGTGCGGCGTCGTCGGCAAGCAATGGAATTTGTTTGCGTATGTATAGCGATGTCACGGCATCATCCGTCACGTCTTCGAAGGCATCGATTGCGCCGATGATCGAAACATCTGTCAGCTGATAGCGCACGCCATGGCAGAGATCCGCCCCGTCGATGACGCCTGGAAATCCGCCGAGATCGAGCAACCGCCCGCGAAAGCGGCACGGCCCGAGGAACCGCCCGGATTGCTCCAGAGGCAAGTCCGCCGGCATGCCCACAGCGCCCTGCTTCAGCAGTCCGTAGAAGACGAACAGGTCTCCGGGTTTAACAGGCTGTCCGGTCATGACGCCAGAACGAAGGGTTCCAGCCCGGCAAGGCGCATGTCGCGAGACGTTGGCGCTGGATCGCGCGGCTTCAGTCCGTCCACAGCCCTGGCGATCTCAGCAATGTGCTCCGGCGTCGTACCACAGCATCCGCCAAGGATGTTGACGATGCCATCCTTCGCCCAGCCACCCACCGCGCCGGAGGTCTGGCCCGGCGTCTCGTCGTACTGGCCCATTTCGTTCGGCAGGCCGGCATTCGGATAGGCCGCGACCAGCGTATCCGCGATCCGTGACAGCGACGCGATGTGCGGCCGCATCAGGTCCGCGCCCAGCGCACAATTGAAACCGATGGCGAAAGGCTTCGCGTGACGCACGGAATTCCAGAACGCCTCGACCGTTTGCCCGGACAATGTGCGACCCGACCGGTCGGTAATTGTGCCCGAAATCCAGATCGGCAATTTGTCCATGCCCTCGGATTCAAGGTCCATGATAGCCTTGATCGCCGCCTTGCAGTTCAGCGTGTCGGTGATCGTTTCGATCAGGTAGAGATGCACACCGCCTTCATTCAGGGCTTGCACCTGCATCCGGTATGCCTCGTAGACTTCATCGAATGTCACGGCTCGATGGCCCGGATCGTTTACGTTGGACGACATCGAGAGCATCTTGTTGAGCGGACCGATCGAACCAGCTGCAAAGCGCGGCTTTTCGGGCGTTTTTTGCGTCCAGGCATCTGCTGCCGCGCGCGCCAATTTCGCGCCTTCCAGATTGATGTCACGCACAGAGTCTGCATCCAGTTTGTAATCATCCTGCGCAATCATCGTGGCCGAGAACGTATTGGTCTCGGAAATGTCGGCGCCCGCGGCGAAATAGGCATCGTGCAACTCGGTAACGCGCTCAGGCCTTGTCAGGCACAGGATGTCGTTGTTGCCTTTCATCTGGACGGGATAATCGGCTTCCGTGAAGCGGTCGCCGCGATAGTCGACCTCATCCAGTCCCATGCGCTGGAACATCACGCCCCACGAACCGTCGAGGATCAGGATACGCTCCTTGGCAGCAGCGTGCAGGGCGGCAATTCGTTCAGATCGATTCATGGGTGGCCTCATGCAGCCTGAGCAGGCTTGGGTTTCACGCCGAGCAAACGACAGGTGGAAAGTGCCAGCCCGGCGCGGTTCAACGTGTAAAAGTGGAACGTGTCGACATCATGATCCGCCAGCTTGTGGCACAGTTCAGCGGCCACTGTCGCGGTTACCAGGTCGCGTGTTTCTGCGTCGTCATCTAGACCTTCATACAAGCGATGCAGCCAGTTCGGCAGGCTTGCCCCACACAGCGCCGAAATGCGCTTCAGGCCATTGAAGTTCGGTTGCAGCATGATGCCGGGAATTATCGGCATGGTCACGCCGCCAGCACGTGCCCGATCCAGAAACCGCAGGAACGTGTCCGGCTCGAAGAAGAATTGCGAAATTGCGCGATCAGCACCAGCGTCCTGCTTCGCTTTCAGGAACGCGATATCCTGCTCCCAGCCAAGGCTGTCAGGATGCTCTTCGGGATAGCATGAGACCGAAATCTCAAACCGCTCGCCAGTTCCGGACCGGCGCGCACGCAGGCCCTCAATCAGTTCAACGGAGTCGCGAAAACCGCCGGGGTGTTGATGGAACGCCGCGCCCATGCCTTCGGTCGCATCGCCGCGCAGCGCCACGATATGCCGTATGCCCGCATCCCAATAGGCATCGGCCACTTCAAGTACTTCCTCCTTGGTCGCCGACACGCATGTCAGGTGCGCCGCGGGAAGCAGCGCAGTACTGCCAGCAATACGCTTCACGGTGTCGTGCGTGCGCTCACGCGTGGAGCCGCCCGCGCCATAAGTTACTGAGACAAAGTCGGGCGCCATCGGTTCGAGCCGCTTGACCGTTTCCCACAAGCGCTCGGCCATTGCCTCGCTTTTTGGTGGAAAGAACTCGAACGAAATTGACGTGGCGGACTTCGACTGGTGATCGGCAATCGACAGGGTACTCATGCTTTCACCTCCTCGGGCGCGGCCTGCTTTTCAGCAACCCATATGTTGACGACCAGCCCCGGGCTCGACGCATCGGGCGGGGCAAATGAATGGGGATCCGACAGATCAAGACCAGCTTCGGCAGCCCACGTTGCCATGTTGTCGTCTCTCATGCCGAGCCGGTGGTGGCCATGATCGGTTCTCAGGAATTCCAGATCATGCGCAGCGAAGTCAACGACCAGAAGGCGCCCATCCGGCTTCAGGACGCGGCTGGCTTCGGCGATGACCTTGCCTGGCGCATCCATGAAATGGAGAACTTGGTGGATAATAACCAGATCAGCAGAGTTTGATTCAAAGGGCACGGACGTTACATCGCCCTGGCGCACCCGAGCGCCGGAAATTCCAGCATGTTCGAGGTTGGCGCGGGCCACTGTCAGCATGTGATGACTGAGGTCGACTCCTTCCGCTTCGCGGGCAAGCGGCGCAAACAGCACAAGCATGCGTCCTGTACCCGTTCCAAAATCGATAACGCGCTCGAACGGCCCCGGACCGGCCATCTCAAGCAAGGCCTGTTCAATCGATTCATTAGGATAGTGTAACGAGCGGATCGTGTCCCACGTGCCGGCAATGCCAGAAAAGAATGCCTCAGCCGAAGCGGCGCGCAGTGCAGACACTTCGTCGAGCTGCTCAGCGTCGCGTTTTAGCGTCGGGGCGTCTTGCGAGACCTGCGCGAAAAGTGAATCGAGAAACAAACGGTCGTCACCCCGAGTCGCTGCACGATAGAATACGAATGAACCTTCGGGCATTCTCTCCACGAGACCTGCCGCCGTCAGCACCTTCAGATGATGCGATAAACGGGGTTGCGATTGCGCGAGGACCTGAACCAATTCACCAACTGACAAGTCCCGCTCGCGCAATAGAGCGAGTATCCGCAATCGCGTCGGCTCGCCCGCTGCGCGAAGGCGGTCTATTATTGAGGCGAGATCGGACTGCATATCAGAATATAAACATTAGTTTATATGTTTTGCAAGATTGCAGATGGGCCACAGGTGAAATGAATTTACCAATCTGTGAGTTGATGCGGTGTACTAGAGACTCCATCTAGCGCTTTGAACCAGCCCACGGGGGAACTTCCTCATGCAAAATCGAATCATCGGCGTCGCATTGGCGCTAGGGCTGGGCGCATGTGCCTCGACAGGCCCCACAGCCCCTGGAGAAGTTCCAGATCCCTATGAAGGCTTTAACCGCCAGATGTTCGCCTTCAATCAGGGAGTGGACCAGTATGCGCTGAGCCCGGCTGCGACTGTCTACGAGACCGTGACGCCAGAATTCGCTCGCGACAGGCTTGGGGATTTCCTTGGCAACCTGAAATCACCTGTGATTTTCGTGAACGACGTCCTGCAGGCTCAGCCCGGACGCGCCACCGACACATTCTTCCGATTCACAATCAATACGACTGTCGGGCTCGTCGGCCTTTGGGACGCTGCGGATTATTTTGGACTCGACGGACATAGCGAAGATTTCGGTCAGACACTTGCTGTGTGGGGTGTGGACGGTGGTCCCTATCTGGTCATGCCCTTTCTCGGGCCGACCAATCCGCGCGACCTGATCGGATCAGGTGTTGACCGGGCGCTTGACCCGCTAACCTGGACCGAGTTCGCCGGACAGCCCGATCTCGATGATCAGATCGCCATGGGGCGCGGCATTCTCGGTGGTCTGAATGCGCGTGTCGCGTTCGACGACCAGATCAAGTCGCTGAACGAACAGCCGGAACCTTATGTGGCTCTCCGCCGTATTTATTCATCTCAGCGTCAGGCAGCGATCCGTAATGGTAGGCCCGTCGATGACACCGAAGCGTACGATGATCTCCCTGATTTTGACGAATTCGAGAACTAGACAAATGCTGATCACCCAGACAGGAGCAATCTCTTGAGCCGCACGACCAATACCGTTCTCGCTGTTACCGCACTGGTATGGAGTGCACTCCCGGCTTTCGCTGACGCCAAGACAGAGGCGTACGTGCAGACAAATGCCAGCGAAGTTCTGGCAACGCTCAACGACCCCTCGATGAACGCCCAGCAGCGCACCGCGGCATTCAGTAAGTACATGGACCAGTTCACCGATCTTGATGCGGTGTCCAATTTCGTTATCGGCAAGTACAGCCGCCGTTTCTCTGAACAGGAACTAACCGCCTATCGTAAGGCATTCCGCACATACGCACTGGCCGTTTACGAAAATGAGCTCGACAACTATCGGGGCAAGGAAGTGGTCGTTAAGGATTCGGTTGATCGCTCAGATACGGATTCGATCGTTAACACGGTGATCAAACGGCAGGATGGCAAAGACATGGATGTCCGCTGGCGCGTCCTGACCCGCGACGGTCAGTACCAGGTCGTCGATGTTGCGCTCAATCTGGACGGAAATCTGATCTGGCTCGGCATTGAGCAACGCGCCCAATTCATAGCCCTGCTCGACCGCGCAAATGGCTCAGCCTCCGCCCTGATCGCCAAGATCGACAGCATGACTGCCGATTTGAAACAGTCCAAACGGACGTAAAGCGATCAAAATTTAGTCAAAACAACGGATTACCTGTTCTTTAAAACGGAATTTTCATGTGATCGTCATGGATTCCGTTTATGGTAAAGATACTAAGAGGTGAGCGGTTATTAACCCACATTTCTCCAATTGGCCCGCTTCCTGCACGCGCGACGGTAGAATTAATTCTTCGGATACAAGGCCTAATGCGAGTTTCTGTCTACAAGGACAAATATCCAACGTCATTTGTGGTGCCCCGCGATAGCGGTCACCACATTGACCGGCGTTTGTTCCTGCCCTTCGACAGATTCATCGACAGTCTGGATGGAGTGGCTCTTCTCGCGCCTTTTCATAACGCTGATCTTGTTCATGCATTTAACCGGGTTCCGATAGGGGAAAAGAAGTACGTCATTTCCTTCGAAAGCCATCTTCCTCGGCGGTTCCGCTTTGAGAGTAATAACGCCTACACAAAATGGATGACGGACGAGATTGCCGGATCACACTGTCGCCGGATCATCGCACTTTCCCACTATGCCCGGCGAGAGTTTCTGGCTCAGATAAAGGATACACGCGCCGCCAAGAAGCTTGAGGCGAAACTGTTCGTGCGCCATCCCAACGCCGAACTGGGAGCGGATGTAGACCCGTTGGCCGAGCAGCTGTCTCAAGGACGCATGGATGAGATGGTCATCACCTTTGTCGGCGCCCACTTCGCGCGCAAGGGCGGGTGTGTTGCCACATTGCTGGCCAAGAAAGCCCTCGACGAAAACCTTCCGCTGCGCGTCCAGATCGTATCGTCACTCAAGGTCGGTAAAACTGTGTGGACCGATCCCACTTCGGAAGCCTTCTTCAAGCCTTATCTGGACCTTCTGAACCTTCCGAATGTCACGCACTATGAGAGCCTCCCGAACGATGAAGTCCGGCAAATGCTTGGCCGGTCCCATTTCGGGTTTCTGCCGACCTTCGCTGACACGTTCGGCTATTCAATCATTGAAGCCATGGCAGAGCATACGCCTTCAATCGGCACCCCGGTTCAGGCCATTCCCGAATTTCTGCAGCATGACTTCAACGGCTTGATGTTGCCACTTGATGTCGACGTGATTGGCAACTGGGTCAGGCCCCACTACAATAGCCGCAGTGAACCGTTCTATGAAAAATTCGTCGCCAACGAGATCGAACGGCTGGCGGACCATGCCCTGACCGCGATCCGGCCCTATCTGGATACGCCGGCCAAAATGCTGCCCTTGCGCCGCAACGCACGACTGACGGCCGAGAAAATGTTCTCCCCGACGGTCTCACGCGACTTCTATGATCCGTTCTATGATCGCATTGCAACCGAAGACACATCGACACTACCGGAACTCAGCCCGCTCGACGTGTCATCTCCGACGATTTCCGATCTGGCAAAACAGCTAGCGTAAATACGTACGCTGGATGACGGGTTCAGCCCACAGTGAACCTGCAAATTCGTCATCTCGCTGCTATGGTATGCGTTGGAAAGGGAACGACATGATTCTCTGTAACATCCGATCACGCTTTGCGCGGTTCGCTGGCCTCATGTTTTTGCTGGCCATGCCAGTCATGACTGGCACCGGGCAGATCCTGGAACCCAACACCATGCCGGCCCCTGCGCAACGCGCGGAAACACGGGTTGATGCACCTGACGATCAGGCGATCAAGAACCGTATCACCGCGATATTCGCCGAAATCGACTCTCTGAATGGTGTCGAGGTCGACGTGCGCGAAGGTGTTGTGACGCTATCAGGCGGAGTATCGAACTCAGTCGCCGCAGTGCGCGCTACAGACATTGCCGGACGCTTCCAAGGCGTCGTTACGGTTGAAGACAAGATCGACCGGACGCTCGACATCGAAGGCAATGTCTCGCCGCTGGTCGACAATTTCAATGCCAAGCTGAGAAGCTATTATCGCGCGCTGCCGCTGCTCGGGCTGGGGCTGGCCCTCTTCCTGACCGTCAGCCTAGTCGGCCACCTGCTGGCAAACTGGATGTGGCTGTGGCGCCGCATCCTGCGCAATCCTTTCCTCGCCGAGCTTGTTTCGCAGGCAGTGCGTGTGATTTCGATTGGCATCGCCCTCGTCCTTGCCCTCAGCCTGGTCGGTGCGACCGCACTGATGGGCACGATCCTTGGCGGTGTCGGCGTGCTGGGCATCGCCATCGGCTTTGCCGTGCGCGATAGCCTGGAGAACTATATCTCGTCCATCATGCTCAGCCTGCGTCAGCCTTTTCGGGCCAATGAGCATGTTGTCATCGGCGATCAGGAGGGCAAGGTCGTGCGCCTGACGTCACGGGCGACGGTCCTGATGACTCTGGACGGCAATCATCTGCGCATCCCGAATGCGATGGTCTTCAAGTCCGTGATCCTGAACTACAGTCGCAATCCTGAACGACGCTTCGAGTTCGATCTGGGCGTTGACGCGAACGACGACCCGATTGCTGCCATGAATCTTGGCCTCAATACGCTGGACACCCTGCCCTTCGTGCTGAAGCTGCCTGACGCAACGGCGTTCATCCTGACAGTGGGTGATTCCAATATTGTGCTGCGCTTCCAGGGCTGGGTGAACCAGATCGATTCCGATTTCAGCAAGGCGCGCGGCCTGGCGATCAGTGCCACCAAGGATGCGCTGGAAACAGGTGGCTTCACCTTACCCGAGCCCATATACCGGCTGCGCTTTGACGGCCCCGTTGATGCCGACGTGCTGGCGCGCAAGCTGGCCCAACGCACCGCCGAGCGCAGCAAGCCGCAAAAACCAACACCGGCAGACGGCTCTGATTCCCTCGACGTGGCGCCGGATTATCATATCGAGAAGAAGGTCGACGAAGAGCGCGCCGAAACCAAGGAGATTGATCTCCTCGATTCCGACCGCCCGGTCGAATAATTCTAGCGCGCGAACTTCTTGAATTTCAGGCGCTTCGGATTCACAGCGTCTTCGCCAAGACGGCGCTTCTTGTCTTCCAGATAGGATGAGAAGTCGCCTTCAAACCACTCGACATGGCTGTCACCCTCGAAAGCGAGGATGTGCGTGGCCATACGGTCAAGGAACCAGCGATCGTGCGAGATGATCACAGCGCAGCCCGGGAAATTGTCGAGCCCTTCTTCCAGCGCCTGCAGCGTTTCCACGTCGAGGTCGTTGGTCGGTTCATCGAGGAGGAGCAGGTTGTGGCTGCCCTTCAGCATCTTGGCGAGGTGGACACGGTTACGCTCACCCCCTGACAGGAGGCCGACCTTCTTCTGCTGGTCGGTGCCCTTGAAGTTGAAGGCGCCGACATAGGCGCGCGACATGACTTCAACACCGCCAAGGTCAATCACATCCGTGCCGCCGGAAATTTCTTCCCAGACGTTCTTGTTCGGATCGAGCTTGTCACGGCTTTGATCGACATAGCCGATCTTGACCGTTTCACCGACGCGCAGGGTACCCTGATCGGGCTCTTCCTGCTTGAGGATCATCTTGAACAGAGTCGACTTACCGGCGCCGTTCGGGCCGATGACGCCCACTATACCGCCGGGTGGCAGTTTGAAGCTGAGGTCTTCGATCAGCAGGTTGTCGCCGAACGCCTTGCGCAGGTGTTCAGCCTCCAGAACCACGCCGCCGAGGCGCGGACCGGGGGGGATGCGGATCTGGGCGGTCATCACCTTCTCGCGCTCGGCCTGGGACGCCATGTCTTCATAGGCGCTGATACGGGCCTTGGATTTTGCCTGACGGGCTTTCTGGCCGGAGCGGACCCATTCGAGTTCCTTGGCCAGTGTGCGCTTGCGACCGGTATCTTCGCGGGCTTCCTGTTCCATCCGCTTGGCTTTCTGCTCGACCCAACCGGAATAGTTACCCTGGAACGGCACGCCGCGACCGCGATCGAGTTCAAGAATCCAGCTGGTGATATCGTCAAGGAAGTAACGGTCGTGGGTGACGAGGATGACGCAGCCGGGAAAATTGATCAGGTAATTCTGGAGCCAGGCAACCGTCTCGGCGTCGAGGTGGTTGGTCGGTTCATCCATCAGGATCATGTCGGGCTTGGACAGCAGCAGCTGGCAGATGGCGACGCGGCGCGCTTCACCGCCGGACAGGGCGGAGACATCTGCTTCGTTCTCCGGGCAACCGAGCGCTGTCAGGGCCATGTCGATCTTGGAATCGATGTCCCATGCGTCAGCGGCGTCGATCTGCTCCTGCAGCTTCGTCATCTCTTCCATCAGCTCATCGGAATAGTCCTCGCCAAGCTTTTCGGAGATGGCGTTGAACTGTTCGAGCATCTGCTTTTCAGGGCATTTGGTTGCGACGTTCTCGAAGACCGTCAGCGTCGGATCAAGCTTCGGCTCCTGTGGCAGATAGCCAACCTTGACGCCCTCGGCGGCCCAGGCCTCGCCCTGATAGTCCTTGTCTTCACCGGCCATGATCCGCAGCAGGGTCGACTTACCCGAACCGTTGACACCGACGACACCGATCTTGGCATCAGGCAGGAAATTCAAGTGGATGTTCTCGAACACCTTCTTGCCGCCTGGGTAGGCCTTCGTGAGGCCTTGCATGTGGAAAACGATTTGGGGACCGGCCATGGCGGAGTGTTCCTGTGCAAACGGGTATGAGACGCGCTGTACTTGCGCGCGCGCCGCGGAAAATCAAGCGGTCAATGGCAATGCTAGTCGGTAAAGCCCCAGTTGATGAGGCCTTGTTCGGACAGCTTGCCCAGCCAAATGCGATCATGGCTGGCAAACACGGTTAGCTGCGGATTAGTTTGCATCAGGTCGTGAATGGCCCGGATCTGGGCGCGGACGGCGGTCCGGTCTTCGTCCGGATCGAATACGATAAACTGGGTGAAGACCGGCCGCATTGTCAGTTCTTCGATGGATGACATGGACCAGACGGTATCACCGATCATGAGGTATTCATGGCCGTTTTGCAGGGTGACGAAAAACAGTTGTGCGCCTGGCGTATGACCGGGCATCGGGATCACCACTACGCCTGGCGCCACCAGTTGGACGGTGCCGTCAAGACGGGGCGGAAGATTACGCAAGACGGCGGGCAGGTCACCCTGTGCAAATTGCGGTAGGGCGGCCGCTTGTGGTGCATTCAGCCAGAGACGGGACGCGAGAGTGTCCGGATCGGGATGCCGCGCGATGGCCATGACGTGGTCGAGGTGCTCATGCGTCATCAGAACCTTGTCGGCAACGAGCATGGACCCAACCACCTTGTCATAGGCCGTATCGTCAAAGGACCAGTCTTCCGGAACCTGAACCATGCCTTCCGATGTTGTCCGGTCCAGCGCGCCGCCAATCACGAGGGTACTGTCTGGATAGACGACCTGGACTGAATTGTAGCTGGTCAGCCATTGGCCTGTGAACGCGCCGGCGCGGGCGGCGAGCATGGGCGCAGAATCGTGCCCTACCTCCAGCACACGTACGTCTGTCGGCAGGTCACCATCGGCGTCGCGGATCAGGCTGCGCCACTCATCTATGTCCAGCAGGCCGGGGGCAGACTGCGGCGCCTGGCTGAACCCGGCGAAAAGCCACCACCCGGCCGCGAAGCCCAGAACGGCGATTATGACGACGGTTCTCGTTATCCATTTCAGCATTTTGTCTCTCCCCTGCGTTCCAAGCCTAACGCCTTTCTGAACAAAATGCAATTTGTTCAGCAATCACGCGCCGAGACAGGTTGCTTGATTTTGACTGCGAACATCGTTCTGTAGCGGCAGGAGACTCGTGATGACTTCACCGACCGCACCTCCCGATCCTGCCGATGATGACATGAGCCGCGCATCCGGCTGGGACGCCCTTCTCGACGACCTGTTTGGACTGAACGTGCGGGCGCTCAATACGATGCGGGCAATTCTCGTCTCGCCTCGCCCGGTGTTCGAAGCGGCGCGGGAAATGGATTGGAGCGGCCGTTACACGCCGTCGATCCGGTTGGTGTTCACGCTGATTGCCGCAATGGTATTCCTGCGCTTCCTGTGGGGTGGCGAAGGTAGCGCCCTGCATGAGATGACACGTGAAGGCTTCGAGAGCGAAAGGGCCATCCTTGGCAGCGGTGTCGACCAGTTTACCAGCGACTATCTGTCAATCTGGCTGGTTCTGTTTCCCTTTGCCTATTTCCTCGTGCACGCGCCGATCGCCTTCATGCTACAAATCTGGGGGAAAGGCACGCCGGCAACGGTTCGGTTTCGCCTGTATTTCGCTGCGCTGCTGCCCGGCCTGTTGCTGGGCCTGCTGACGACAGTCGCTATACCCTTCATGAATGTCGCGGCATTCGAGGCCGTTCTGGTGCCGGCCCTGGCGCTGACAGCACTGATTTATGCGGCGACGGTGTTCCGGGGGCTGCCAGTGGAGATAATGGCGGGGCGGCGCATGTGGCGCGGCGCGCTGTTCGGCGGCATCGCGGTTTGCGCAGACCTTCTGATCGCCATATCGACCTTCGTGGTCGGTTATGCGTGGCTATACGAGCGCGGGCCGGTCTAGCGTCTGTTGCAGGCGATCGCGGCGGCCTGTTCGTCTTCCGACATGACGATGGCCAGCCGTTCAAGCTCTGCCTCTGCGCCGGCATTGCCGAGGAGTTCAGCCTGCTTGAACCAGTACCATGCGGCCACGAAATTGGACTCGCCCGCATGCCCGCCTGCGTGGGCAATGCCGAGATTGAAGGCGCAGCGGCTGTCGCCCAGATCGACACCCCGGGCCCACCAGCCGAGGGCGGCGTCAAAGTCCTGCGGACCACCAGCGCCGGTCATCATCATCGCGCCAAGGTGGGTGATGGCGTCAAGATTGCCGTCTTCAGCGGCGAGCAGGAACAGGGTGCGGGCACGCTCGCTGTCGCTTTCGCCGCCAAGGCCGCGCACGAGCATGAAGCCGAGATTGAAACGGGCATCCGGCAGGCCTGCTTCGGCGGCCTGCAGGTAGTAGGCCCGGGCGGCTACTAGGTCCTGATGGACGCCGCGTCCATGATGGAGCAGGTTTCCGAAATCGTTGGCGGCAATGACATGACCGGAATTAGCGGCCTGTCGCATCGCCTCAGCAGCCTGTACCAGCGACTCGCCGCTATCGCTGCCCGAGAGCAACGTTTGGGCATGCTCGAAACTGGCGTTCCCCTCATCCATGGCCTGCACATTAGATAAGGAATTCAACCTGACTAGCCAATAAACACAGTTTTGCCACAAATATTCAACCCATGCGTGATTTTTGAGCGCCGGGATGACAGGCGCACAATCGGCGCTAGTGTGCGCGCCTCAGCCAGCGGAGACGCACATTGCCCAATACCCCCTCACACCTGACGCTGGAACGCCTTTATGCCTCCCCTTCCCTATCTGGACCGGCCCCGCGCGGCGTGAAATTTTCGCCGGATGGACGCCGTGTGACCTTCCTGAAGGGCCGATCGGGGGAGCAGGACCGGCTGGATTTGTGGCAGTTCGACGCCGCAAGCGGAAAACAGAGCCTGCTGGTCGATTCGCAGTTGCTGCAACCTGTCGAAGCAGAATTGTCCGAAACCGAGAAGGCCATGCGCGAGCGCAAGCGGATCGCCGGCGCAAAAGGCATTGTCGATTACAGCTGGGGCACGGCGAACACAATCCTTGTGCCACTGGGCGGCGACCTGTTCCTGGTGACGCTTGGCGAGGGCGAACCGGATGTGCGGCAGCTGACCGACACTGACGCCTTCGAAACCGACGCGAAAGTGTCGCCGGGCGGGCGCTATGCCAGCTTTGTGCGGGACGGCGCGCTTTGCGCGATTGAGCTGTCCAGCGGCAAAGAGATGCGCCTGTCGCCGGAGGCCGAACCGGGCAAAGCGATCTCGTATGGCGTTGCCGAATTCGTGGCGCAGGAAGAGATGCATCGTTTCACCGGTTACTGGTGGAGCCCGGACGACAAATATGTCGCCTTTACGCGCGTGGATGAGTCCCCGGTGGATATCATACCACGCTTCGACATAGAGGCGGACAAGGTGAGCGTCATCGAGCAGCGCTACCCGCGCGCCGGACGGCCGAATGCCATTGCGGACCTGTTCATTCGCGACATGGCAACGGGCGAGACAGTTGAGATAAAATGGCGGAGAGACGATTGGGGCCCGGCAACGGACCAGTATCTGGCGCGGGTGAACTGGCTGCCGGATGGTGATTTGGTGGTTCAGGGCGTGAACCGGAACCAGACCTCTCTTTCGCGCACACTGTTCAGCGCGACCGGCTGGGACGCCAGCGCGATGGGCGAGGAAACGCAAAGCTGCTGGATCAACCCTGGTACAGACTTTCTCGGATTTGCGTTGGAAGCACATGGCACTGACAGCGTGCAGCCTGTTCACGTCCTGACGACGATAGAGGGTTCCGGTTATCGGCACGTCGCCTGCCTCAACCGCCACGGTCACGTTCAAACGGTAACAAGTGGCGATTGGGCCGTGGATGCGGTGCTGGCCTTCCGGGCATCAGACAGCATGGTCCTGTTTACCGCCTTTCTGGACACACCGCTGGAGCGGCACGCCTATTCTGTCTCGCTTCACGGCGGCGAACCTGTTCGCATCACAGAACCTGGCAAGACATGGGCGATCACGATGGCGCCGGACGGGCAGTCTTTCGTCGGCACGTCTTCCTCGCCGGACCAGCCGCCGCAGGTCGGGCTTTACAAGGCGGACGGGTCGCTGATTGCGTGGATCGAAGAGAATCGGCTGGATGAGACCCATCCCTATGCCCCCTTCCTGGCCGATCATTCACTGCCGGAATTCGGCACGCTGAAAGCCGAGGATGGGCAGGACCTCCATTATTCGATCCTGAAGCCGCCGGGCTTTGACCCTGCGAAACAGTATCCCGTCATGGTCGAGGTCTATGGCGGGCCACATGTCCAGACCGTGGTCAATGAATGGGGCCGTGTGTCGGACCAGTTCTATGCGCGTGAAGGCTATATCCTGTTCCGGCTGGACAATCGCGGCAGCGCCAGTCGTGGCAAGAAGTTCGAGGACGTCATCTATCGCCGCACGGGCGGGCCGGAAGTGCGTGACCAGCTGGTCGGCGTCGACTGGCTGAAATCCCAGCCCTTCGTGGACGAGAGCCGCATCGCGATCCAGGGCTGGTCCTATGGCGGCTACATGACTCTGATGACGGTGCTGCAGGCGCCGGAGGGCACGTTCGCGGCGGCTGCTGCCGGCGCGCCGGTGACCGACTGGCGGCTCTACGATACGTTCTATACGGAGCGCTATATGGATACACCGGAGGACAATCCCGGCGGCTATGAGGCCTCCAGCGTGTTTCCCTATGTCGACAATCTGACCACGCCCCTGCTGCTGATGCATGGCATGGCGGATGACAATGTGACCTTCGACAATACGACGCGCCTGATGGCGGCGCTGCAGGAGAAAGGCAAAGCCTTCGACCTGATGACCTATCCCGGCCAGCGTCACGGCATTCGCGGCGAGGCACTGCAGGTTCATTTGATGAAGACACGGATGGCGTTTCTGGACCGGCATTTGAAGGACCCCTCCCGATGATCAAACCCTGGAAAATTCTCGAGAGCCAGCAAACCTTCAAGGACCGCTACCTGTCCGTGCGCACCGATCGGTGCGAGCGGGAGGATGGCCATATCGTGCCGACCTATCACGTGCTGGACTTCACCGAATGGGTGACGATGATCCCAATGACGGATGAGGGTAATCTCGTGCTGGTGCGCGAGTATCGCCACGCGGGCGGGATTGTCTCAATCGGCTTTCCTGGCGGCGTCATGGAACCGACCGAGACGGACAAGGAAGCTGCGGGCCGACGCGAACTGCGTGAAGAGACAGGTTATACGGCACGCGAGATGTTCCCCATCGGCACCTGTTATCCGAACCCGGCGATTCAGAACAATCGCATCCACTATTATCTCGCCACCGGCTGTACGAAGACACACGCGCAATCGCTGGACCCGAACGAGGAGATCGAAGTGCTGGAAATGCCCTATGCAGAATTCCTCGCCTATGAGGGACTGGAGGCTCAGCACGCACTTCACGCGGCGGCACTGTTTTACACCGAACGCTATTTCGGCAAGCATCCGGACAAGCGCCCGAAGCAATACACCTAGACAAGGATTCGCCCCATGCCTGCCTTCCAGCCGACCGCAGACCAGTTCCGCGCATTTCGCGACGATCCTTATGACGGCCCGGTCGCGCAGGTGAACCTGCTGAAATTCCGCGTGAAGGCGGAATATGCCGAAGGCGATCCGGAGCATGGCGAAAAGATCAGCGGCGAGGCCGCCTATCAGCGCTATTCGGAGGCCTTCTCGGAGGCGGCAGCCGAGTTCGGTGGCTCAACCATGTTGCTGGCGTCAACGGAGCGCTACTTCATTGGCGGCGGCGACTGGGACGGGGTTCTGGTCAATCACTTCCCGACGCGTCAGGCCTTCATCGCCATGTTGAACCACAAGGACTACAAGGCGATGTCGCGCCACCGCGACGCGGGCCTGCTGTGCCAGGAACTGATCGTGACACGGCCAAGCTGGGCCAACGGGAAAAAGGTTTGATCCTCGATGAGTGATAAAGTGTCCGCCATCAGCCGGTTGCTGCATCATCGCAGCCAGGGCCTGTCCAAGGGTGAGGCGGTGTCTCTGCCGATCCATGCGACGTCTGTGTTCCACCTGCCGGGCGAACCGGACGGCAGCCATTTCTATGCCCGCAATGGCAACCCCACGGTCGAAGCCGTTGAGGCGGAGATCGGCATTCTGGAGGATGCGGACGTGGTCTGCTTCCCGTCAGGCATGGCGGCGATTGCCTCCGTTTTCTATTCGGTGCTGCGCCCCGGCGACACGGTGCTGGTGTCGTCTGACGGCTATTACAATGTGCGTAACCTGCTGAACGCGCAGTTCGTGCCAATGGGTGTGACGGTGCGCACCTGTCCGACCGCCGACATGGCCGAGGCAGACATGACAGGCTGCAGGCTGGTGCAGATCGAAACGCCGGCCAATCCGGGACTGGCCGTGTGCGACATTGCGAAAGTGGCCGAGCGCGCGAAAGCAGAAGGCGCACTGGTGATGGCAGACAATACGACCGCGACGCCGCTGTGCCAGCGTCCTCTGGACCACGGCGCGGATTTCAGTGTGCTGTCGGATACCAAGGCGATGGCAGGCCATTCGGATGTCATGTGCGGCCATGTGGCGACGCGCCATGCCGACCTGTTCGACGCGGTGAAGACATGGCGCAGGCTGGCGGGCGCGATTATGGGGCCGTTTGACGCCTATTTGCTGCACCGAGGCCTTGAGACACTGGAAGTCCGCCTTGGCCGGATGAACGCGAATGCGCTGGCCGTGGCCGAAGCCGTTCAGGGCCACCCAGCCGTTTCCTCGGTGCATTATCCGGGGCTGGGCAATGATCCGTTTCATAAGGTCGCCAAGCGGCAAATGAACGGTTTCGGGCCGATTGTCAGCTTCACACTCGCCAATCAGGCGAATGTCGAGCAGTTCATATCCGCCTGTCCGCTGCTGTCTCCGGCGACAAGTTTTGGCGGGGTGCATTCCAGCGCGGAACGCCGCGCCCGCTGGGGCGATGACGTGCCGGAAGGGTTCGTGCGGTTCGCCGCCGGCGTGGAGCCGACAGCCGATCTTGTGGCCGCCGTGACACAGGCGCTGGATGCACTGTCCTGAGACGGACCAGTTGCAGTGACATATCGCTGAATCTGGTATAGTTCTTGCGAATTGCGGGCGGGAACCACGCCATGAAACGACTTAGTATAGTACTCTTCTTTGCTCTGGCCGGAGGCCTGGCCTGGGGTTGGTTCAAAATGAACCAGCCAGTTGAGCCCATGGAAATGGCGGAGCCGCTGCGCATTGAGCAGGGCGTTGTGATTGGCGGCATCGATCACGACAACCCGGACATCCATGTTTACAATGGCCTGCCCTACGCGACGGCCCGGCGCTGGACCGCGCCGGATACTGCGCCGCAATGGGGTGCCATTCCCCGTGACGCCCGCAAGTTCGGCGCGGAATGCTTGCAGCCACGCGCGGGATTGGGCGGGTTTGTCAACGGCATCGTGGAAGGCGTTGGCCTGCCCTGGTGGAAGCGATTCATGGCCGAGAAATACCTCGCCGCGCAGCCAAGCCCACCGGAATCGGAAACCTGCCTGTTCCTGAACGTGCGGTCCGGCAACATGCGCGGCGATACGCCGGTTCCCGTGATGGTCTGGATCCATGGCGGGTCGCATCAGGCAGGATCAGGCAGCACCAGCATCTACCAGTCCAACGGCCTCGTCGAAAAAGGCGTGGTGCTGGTGACGATCAATTATCGCCTCGGCCCGCTTGGCTATCTTGCGCATCCGGCACTGACAGAGGCCGACGGCACGTCCGGCAATTACGGATTGATGGATCAGATGGCGGCGCTTCAATGGGTGCGCCACAATATTGCAAGCTTCGGCGGCGACCCAGAAAACATAACCGTGTTCGGCGAGAGCGCCGGCGCGCAATCAGTCACTGAACTGATGGCCTCACCCCTGGCAGTCGGCTTGTTCGACAAGGTCATCCTTGAAAGCGGGTCCAGCAGCTATAACGCAATCCACCTCAGAAAATCGCCCCTCTCGACGGTTCGCAGCGCCGAGGATGTCGGCACCGAATTCCTGTCGACGCTGGCACCGCCTGCCGCGACCGCTGACACATTGCGGGCCATACCGGCCGCCGCGATCATTTCACGCGCCGAAGCGCGCAGCGACCTGACCGGGTATTTCCTGCCGAACGTGGATGGCAAAGTCTTGCCGGAGATGATCGGCAAGGCGATCCGCGATGGCGAAGTGCCGCGCCTGCCAATGCTGGCAGGCTACAATGCCGATGAAGGCTCGCTGTTCTATGGCGAGATGAAGACGCCCACGGTGCTGTCAAAGCAGATGACCGGATCGCTGGAAGATCGTGAAACGGCCCTTGCCGATGTGTTTGGGGAAAACCCGGCCAAGGCACTGCAATCTCTGTATGGCATGGAAAGTCTTGAAACGTGGGATGCTGGCGCGACTGACATGTTGGGCGATGACATGTTCGGCGTACACATGCGCTTCATCGGCAAGCACAATGCCGATGCCAGCCAGCCGACATGGTTGTACATGTTCTCGCGGACTTGGCCATCGAAACACCAGACCATCGGCGCCTATCATTCGGCGGAGATTCCGTTCGTGTTCGACAGCCATTCCCCATTGCTGCCAATTTCACATGCCGATGAAATGCTGACCGAGGCGATGACAAGCTATTGGACAAATTTTGCCCGCACCGGAAACCCGAATGGCGAGGGCGTTCCTGAATGGCCGCGTTACACGTCCGAGACGGACAAGTGGATGGAGTTGCATTATCCGCTGGAAGTGCGCCGCGAGATGCGAGCCCGCAAGCTGGATATCCTGGAAGAGAGCCTCAACAACCGTATTGACGCAGTGACTGAGATTATCGCACCGCGTGACATGGCCCTGAACGCCGAACCAGCACCCGCCCTAGGCGACGAGGAGGCTGTTGCAGATAGCAACTAGGCCTTCAAGATCGGTTTCGTCGAAGGCATCAAACGCCGTTGAATCGACATCCAGCACCGCTGCCAATTGGCCATCTGCGTCGAAAACCGGCACGACCACTTCCGAATTTGAGGCCGAGTCACAGGCGATGTGACCGGGGAATGCGTGCACGTCAGGCACGAGGATCGGTTCGCCCGAGGCAGCGACATGGCCGCAAACACCCTTTTCGAACGGAATACGCAGGCAGCCGAGCGTGCCTTGATAGGGGCCGACGACGAGTTCGCGCGCTTTGAGCGGGTCGACAATGTAGAATCCCGTCCAGAAGAAGCGCGGTGCCATGGCCTGGGCAAGAATACAGGCCGCTGTTGCATAGCGCGCCGTGACAGAGGTTTCTCCCGCCACAACGCTGTCGATTTCGGCCTTCAATTCCCGATAGTGTTCTGCCTTGTCCATTTCACGCCTCATCTCTGCCTTGGAGCGGCTATATCGGATGGACCGGGCCGAAGGACAATAGGCCGTTGAAGCGGCGCGCAACCTCTGGAATAGTCTCGTGATTCCGCGAGCTATGGGGCGCCTGCGGCAGGAGGGATACGTTTTGCGCTTGCCGGTCCGGATGGGAGCTCTGCTCGCGCTTGCTTGCGCGTCGCTCGCGCAGCCGGGCCTTGGGCAGGTCCATTCTGAAGAAAACATACCCGCCACAGTGGCAGATGACTATGACGCCGGATTTGATGAGGCTTTAGACGAGGATGAGGCTTACGGCCCGCAGACCGATCTTGAGGCGTTGGACGCGGCGCATGCCGCGTATCTGAAAAAAGCCGATCTGCAACTGAAACGACCGGAATTCGACGCGCCAGAGGTCGACTTCGAACCACCGAAGCCGCCGCCACGCTGGTTGAAGGCGATCTTCGACTTCCTTGGCAATCTTGGCCCCCTGTTCCAGTTCATCTTCTATGCGGCCCTCTTCGTGGTCGCACTGGGTGTGCTCTATTTCCTGTTCGGCGAGGCGATCCGCGTGCGCTTTGGCAAATCCGGCAAGGGCAAGGTGGACAATCCCGATGATGTGCTGGTCGACCTGCGGCCCGATGCGCATGTGGCGCAGTCCCTGCTGGAAGAAGCAGATGGTCTGGCAAAGCAGGGCAAGTTTGCCGAGGCGGTTCACCTGCTGCTGTTCCGTTCGATCGACGATATCCAGCAACGGCTGGAAGGCGGCGTACCGCGATCCCTGACCGCGCGGGAGATTGGCGGGCTTCGCAACCTGCCAGAACGAGCCAAGCGGGCACTGGGGCCAATCATTGCGATTGTGGAGCACAGCTTCTTTGGCGGGCGGGACGTTGATGAGAGCGGATGGAAAACCGCGCGCAACTCCTATGAGCAGTTCGCGTTCGGGGAGACCTGGGCATGAGCGATGCGCCGAACACCTCCCCGTTCGCAACACGGACCGTCGCCATACTGCTGACGATTGCCATCGTTTCTTTCGGGGCGGTGATGGTGCTGGCAGGCTGGGCACCCGAATTGCGTGACCGCGACCATGCCGGCGACCATCCGTTCTCGACATCGGCAATCGGTTACAATGGCATCGTGCAATTGCTCGAGGATCAGGGATATCCGGTCGAGATATCGCGGCTGGAGCAGAAGCTGAACAATCGTGACTTTGGCGTGATGATCGTGACGGTTTCGCCCTGGGGTATGGGCAAGAAACTGGAAGAGATGAATCTGCAGCCGACCACGCTGATCGTGCTGCCGAAATGGACGGGGCAAACCGACCCGTTCAACAACAAGCGCCAGCGCGACACACGCTTCGCTGGAGCGCGCAACCTGAACGACCTGCTGGAGCGATTGGACATCGAGGGCGAGATTGGCCGGATCAACGTGCCGTCACGCACAGACACGCCTTTTGGCAACCTCGCGCTGAGGCCGGACCTGAAGATGCAGGTCGTCCGCTCGGATACGCTGGTGCCGATTATCGAGGCCGGCGACGGGATTCTGCTGGGCAAGTTCACCGACCGCGACATTTATGTGTTGACCGACCCTGACCTGTTGAACACGTTCGGACTGGCGGAACGTGAGAATGCCCGGTTCGCCGTGCAGCTGATCAACTGGCTGCGCTATGATGAATACGACCCGATCATTTTCGATGCGACGCTGCACGGCTTTGTCCGCTCGGAAAACCTGCTGCAGATGGTGTTCGACATTCCCTTTATCGGGGCGACGCTGGCGGCGCTGGGGTCTGCCTTCCTGCTCGGCTGGGCGGCGCTCGTGCGGTTCGGGCCAACCGAACGCGAGGGCCGCGCGATCGCGCTGGGCAAACAGGCGCTTGTGGACAACTCGGCGGGACTGTTCACGATGGCACGGCGCGAGACCCGTCTGGCGCCCGGCTATCTCGCCATGGTGAGGCGACGGGTTGCGCGCGATATCGCGGCGCCCAAGACAATGACCGAAGCGCAATTGTCTGCCCTGTTCGACCGGTTGGGGCCGGAAGAGCAATCGGGCAAAATATTCTCACAAATCGAAAGCGGCCTTCGCGCACCTTCTGCGTCCCGCGAAGAGCTGATGACCAGGGCCCGCGATCTGTATCGCTGGCGACGCGACATTCTCAGGAGAAGCACGCATGAACGTAAATGACATCAAGGACCTGGCCAACAGGATCCGGGGCGAAGTGCGCAAGGCCGTGATTGGGCAGGACGCAACAGTGGACATTCTGCTGACGGCGCTGTTTTCATCCGGACACGTGCTTCTGGAAGGGCCACCCGGAACGGCGAAGACCCTGCTGGCGCAATGCTTTGCCAAATCCATCTCACTGGATTTCGGTCGCATCCAGTTCACGCCCGACCTGATGCCGGGTGACGTGCTGGGCACCAACCTGTTCAACTTCCAGACCAATGAATTCAGCCTGACCAAGGGGCCGATCTTTACCGACCTGCTGCTGGCCGACGAGATCAACCGGACGCCGCCGAAGACACAGGCCGCACTGCTGGAAGCGATGCAGGAGCGCAAGGTGACGATCGATGGCGAAGCCTACCGCCTGAACCCGCGCTTCACCGTGATCGCAACGCAGAACCCGATTGAACAACAGGGCACCTATCCCCTGCCCGAAGCGCAGCTGGACCGGTTCCTGTTCAAGCACACGCTGGATTATCCGAGCCGCGAGGAAGAGTTTGCCATCGTCGCCCAGCACGGCACGCGCACGGGCATGAACACACCGGAATCCTTTGGGATCGTGTCGGCAATCAGCGCATCTGAACTGGATGCGGCGGTCGAGGCTGTGGCCCAGACCAAGCTGAAGGATGAGATCATTTCCTACATCGTGGACCTGATCCGGGCGACGCGGGAAACCCCGGCGCTGGAAACCGGTGCCAGTCCGCGTGCCGCAGCCGCGCTGGCCACGGCGGCACGGGCAAGAGCGGCGATTGAGGGGCGCGACTTTGTCATTCCTGACGATGTGAAACTGCTGGCCTTGCCTGCACTGCGGCACCGCATCCTGCTGTCACCTGCAGCGGAGATCGAGGGCAAGACCACGGATGAGACGCTGGCCGGGATCATCGAGCAGACGGCAGCGCCCCGGTGATTTCGCCAACGCCCCGCGCGATCTTCCTGATGCTGCTCGGCGTACCGCTGATGCTGGCCATCGCCCTGATGGCACCGGCGCTGTGGACCGTGTCGGCTGGCTGGATTGTCGGCGTTGGCGCGCTGATCCTGATGGACGCGATGCTTGGGGCTTCGCTGCGTGCCTACAAACTGGATCTTGCGCCGCCTGCGCTGCTGTATGTTGGCGGAAGCGACCCCTTGCCGATTGTGCTGAGCTTTGCGGATGGCCCGTTGCCACGGCGGATTCAGGTGCAGCTGGAAACGAACGAGATACTGGAAGACATTCCCGCCAAGGGCCTGCGCGGCTGGGACGGGCGTGAGCGTCCGCATGAGTTCGCGCTGACGCCAAAGCGGCGCGGCATGGCGAAACTGGTACGCATGTGGAGCCGCTGGAACGGGCCGCTGGGACTAGTGCAAAAGCGGCATGTGCTGGAACTGGACCATGCGATTACCGTGACGCCGAATATTCGCTGGGTGAAGGACGAGGCGATCCGCCTGTTCTCTCGCGATGCGGCCTTTGGCATCAAGACCCAGATCGAGCGCGGCGATGGCAGCGAGTTTGACGCGTTGCGCGAGTTTTCAAGCGGCATGGACCGGCGGGCCATCGACTGGAAACATTCGGCGCGTCACCGGATCTTGCTGGCCAAGGAATTCCGCACCGAGCGCAACCACAATATCGTGTTCGCCTTCGATACAGGGCGCCTGATGAGCGAGCCGCTGGGCGGCGTGCCGAAGATCGACCGAGCGATCAATGCCGGACTGCTGCTGTCCTATGTCTCGCTGCGCCATGGCGACCGGACCATGTTCTATGGCTTTGACTCGCGGCCCGGCCTGACGACCGGATTCCTGAGCGGGCCGCGCGGCTTTCCCAAGGCGCAGGGCATGGCAGCGAACCTCGACTATTCGAGCGAAGAAACCAATTACACGCTGGCGCTTTCGACGTTGGCCAGCCGGCTGGAGCGGCGCAGCCTGATCATCATCTTTTCCGATTTCGTGGACACGATTTCCGCCGAACTGATGCTGGAGAATGTGAAGCGCCTGACGGACAAACACCTGGTGTTGTTTGCGACCTTCGAGGATGAGGCCATGTCACACCTAGTCGACGCGCCGCCGGAGACGACCGAGGATGTGACCCGCGCGGTGATTGCCGACGGGATGCTGGCCGAGCGCGATGTCGTGCTGCGCCGGTTGCAGCGCATGGGTGTGCAGGTGATCGAAACCAAACCCGAGGCCTTTGGCGGGGCGCTGATCTCGCGCTACCTGCAGATCAAGCAGAGGGACATGCTATGAGCGACATGCTCAAATCGTATCGCTTTCGCGAGGAGCGCGAGGCGGATTGGCGCAAGCTGGACCTGATCCTGACGCGGGCCGAGAATAGTGGCGTGAAGAACCTGAGCGACGCGGAGATGACGGCCCTGCCCCGGCTGTACCGGCAGGCCGTGAGTTCGCTGTCGGTCGCAAAATCCATCTCGCTGGACCAGAATGTGATCATCTATCTGGAGAGCCTGTGCACGCGAGCCTATTTCTTCGTGTACGGAGCGCGGACCTCTCTGGGTGAGCGGATGATGGACTTCCTGCGCCGGGGCTGGCCGCAGGCCGTGCGCAGCGCCGTGTGGCCGACGCTGTTGTCTTTCCTGTTCTTCTTTGGCGGCATCGGCCTGGCCTTTTTCCTGTGTCTGCAGGACATGGACTGGTTCTGGACCTTCCATAATGAAAGCCTGTTCGACGGGCGCAACCCGGATGCGACGGTGGAATACCTGCGCTCGACAATCTATACGACGCCCGGCGAAAACGGGCAGAGTGAGCTGGCCGCGTTTTCCAGTTTCCTGTTCAATAACAATGCGCGGATTTCGCTGTTTGCCTTTGCGCTGGGTTTTGCGTTCGGTGTGCCGACGGCGTGGCTGTTGCTGTATAATGGCGTGACCATTGGGTCGCTATATGCGGTGTTCTGGCAGAAGGGCCTTGGGTACGAGTTTACCGGCTGGTTGATGATCCACGGCGTGACCGAACTGTTCGCCATCGTGCTGGCGGGGGCGGCGGGCTTCGTGATTGGTGGGGCGGTGGCATTTCCCGGTGACAAGACACGGCTTGCTTCAGCGCGGGCCTCCGGCATGCGGGCCGCGACGATCGCGATGGGGTGTGTGGTGATGCTGATCATTGCCGCGCTGCTGGAAGGCTTTGGGCGACAGATGATCAATTCCGATACGGCGCGCTATGCGATCGCGGTGTCCAGCCTGGTGCTGTGGTGCGGGTATTTCTACCTGCCGCGCGCGGAGCGGAAGCTATGACCAACACGTCGGCCCCTGCCCGTCCGGGCATCAGCATGGAAGCGGCTGAACGCCGCCGCGCGCGGCTGGCGGAACAGATGCGTGTCAGCAAGATGACGCGTACGCTGGTGACGCCGGAAGGCGCTGCGATCCGGTTGAGGCTGGCCACGATTGCGGAGCGTGCCGGCGCATTCGCCATTGATGTCGCGATCCAGTGGGCCATCGTGATTGGCACGCTTCTGGGCCTGGGCTTCATGTTGGGCGCAATGGGCATGGAGCGTGCAAACTTCGCCATGGCCTTCTGGATGGTGTTCTATTTCTTCGTCCGGAATTTCTATTACATCTTCTTCGAGATTGGCCGGAAGGCGGCGACCCCCGGCAAACGGGCGCTGGGCCTGAGGGTAGCATCACGCGATGGCGGGAGGCTGACGGCGGATTCCGTGCTGGCGCGCAATTTCACACGCGAAATCGAGATCGGCCTGCCGCTGCAATTCCTGTTCATGGGCGGTGACCAGGTGGGTGGATGGATTGCGCTGTTGGGGCTGGCATGGTCCGGCGTCTTCCTGTTCTTCCCGGTGTTCAACAAGGACAAGATGCGGGTGGGCGACCTGTTGGCCGGCACGTGGGTGATCAAGGCCCCCAAGGCGCAGCTGATGACTGATATCGTGTCGGCAGTGAAAGCTACCGAGCAGAACGGCCGCTTTGCTTTCACGCCGCAACAGGCCGATGCGTATGGCATTCACGAGCTGCATGTTCTGGAAGATGTGCTGCGCCAGTCTACGCCTGAGATCAAGCAGCAGGTGGCCGAGCGGATACGCGCGAAAATCAGTTGGGCACCTGCCCCCGGCGAGACGGACCTTGCCTTTCTGGAGGCGTATTACGCGACCCTGCGCAAGCGGCTCGAACAGCGCATGTTGCTGGGCGAGCGCAAGAGCGACAAATATGATGTGGCACGCTGACGCCTAGTCCGGCGGGGCGTTGGCCTTGTAGAACGCTGCCTCGTTGAGGAAGGCGAGATCTTCCTTCACTTCCGGCAGCAGACATTTGCGGGCAAGGCCCGGCACTTTTAGGAATGCGAGCGAGACGGGCCGCGGATGGCCCTTGGCGCGGCGACGGGCAAGCCAGCGGGCGACGCGTTGCGTGGGCCTCCGGATTATCGATCACCGCCTGAAGGGCGCGGATGCGGGCGAGCAGCGGGGCGCTGGTGGGGAGCTGTGGTGCCGGTTTGGGCGGGCGCAGAGGCTCGTTGAAAAACCTGATGCGCGGACCATTGTTTTTGGGGGCATGGCCGAGTGGTTCCGAGAAGCGGAAGCGGGTGGCCTGACCATACTGTCGCGCGCCGGGGTCCAGGGCAACCGGGACCGGGCGGCCTGAGGCCCGGGCTTTCACCGAGGACACAGTGAGGTCTGGTGCCATCAGGTAGAGCAGCCGCCGCGCCATGGCTTCGGCGGGCTTCAGCACGAGCAGCGCTTTTGCCACCAGTCCGCGCGGAAGCGGAGTGTCTTCGAGGCCGAGGATGTGGAGCGCGATACCGACAAGGCTCGTGATGCGCTGCCAGCAGTCGGGCGCGATATGGTCAATATCCTGTTGGTCGAGCGGAAACATGGGCCAAGCATGGCACAGGTTTGCTGGGGTAGGAGAAGCGCGCGCTTATCCTACAGTTTGTCCTGCACCCAATCGCGGGTGAGGAAGCCATCGATCATGTCGCAGACGAGGCCAAGCTCGACGAGGGCGGACGAGAAGCGTTCCGGGTCGACAAGCGGTTTGAAGATGGAGCCGGCTTCGAACTGGTCGGGCGCTTCGAGAGCGAGGGTCATGTGGCCATCTTCAAACACGCCGCGCATCTTTCCGCCGGAGAAGTGGCGCTCCAGCGCGATGAGGCGCTCCATCCGGTCGGGCGTCAGCAGGGCGCGGGCCTCGACCTGGTCGGTCGAGTAGACGGTGAAGGCTTTGTCGAGTTCGGAGGAGACGAGGCTGACTTTCTGTAGGTCTTTCGCTGCCTTGCCGCGTTTCCACCAGCGTGACCGGGCCATTAGGGTGCGGCCGAGGAAGCGTTCGGGATACTGGACATGGAACAGCATGCCCTGGAACACGGTGCCGCCATTGTCGCCGCTGGTTTCGAGCTTGGCCTCGACGAGGGAAAAGGCCGCCCCGGCGCGTTCCCCCTTTATCAGGTCTTCGAAATGGCGGCTGTCATGGCCGGGCAAGAGGCTGGCATCCTCAAGTACGTCATAGGCTGGCGTGGGGCATTCAGGGCCGGTCGCGTTGGATGATCCGAAGCTGGCGCTGCCGAAAGGGGTGGTGATGCGAGTCTGCCCGCCGCGACGCTTGCCCTTGCCGGTCTTGGCACCGGGCGTGCCGTAGCGCTTCTGGTAGGCGCGGCCCGCCGCGATGAGGCTTTTATAGTCAGTGACCTTCGACACGTCGGCAGCCAGGGTTTCGTAGGTGAAGCCGAAGCACTGGCAGGCCGCGCCGAGGACAAGTTCCTTGGTCGCGGCCTTCATGGCGTAGACGCGGAGCCAGTCCATGCCGGCAATCAGGAGGACAGAGAGCGGGATGCCGAAGAACAGGATCAGCATCCAGCCACCAAAGATGAAGCGGTTCATCAGGCCGAGAATGACCAGCAGGATGGGCGGGATCATCACGGCGACGAGGGTTTTGCGCCAAACCTTGCGGATCGTTTCACGGCGCTCGGCCTCGCGTGCCTGTAGTGCCGGGGCCAGTGATTCAGCCCAGATGCGCGGGCCGCTGAAGAATTCCGGGCGCTTGAGGGCGATCGCTTCGAGACTTGGGACCTTAACAGGCTTTCCAGTCGCGTCGTATTCAATGCGAGCCATGGCGCGCCCCCTGTTTGCCTGAAATCATAGCATTCACAGGCATTTGGTGAACAAAAAATTCACGCTCCGCCAGTTGACGCTGCCCCCTGCCCCTCCTATCTGCCGTGCAGCGTTAGCAGTCTGAGGTGGTGAGTGCCAAAGGCCCTTAGCCCCCGCAGAAGCTGGCGCGTCAGATTCAACCCTAGAACCTACGTAGAAAAGCGAGAGGCTCAATATGAAACTTCGTCCCCTCCACGACCGCGTTGTCGTGCGCCGCGTCAAGGAAGAAGAAAAGTCCAAGGGCGGGATCATCATTCCCGATACCGCCAAGGAAAAACCGCAGGAAGGCGTGATCGTCGCTGTGGGCGCTGGCGCCCTTGGTGAAGACGGCAAGCGCATCCCGCTCGACGTGAAAGCGAAAGACCGCGTCCTATTCGGCAAATGGTCCGGCACGGAAGTCACTGTCGACGGCGAAGAGCTGCTGATCATGAAAGAGAGCGACATCATGGGCGTTCTGGAGACCAAATAGTCTCCCACCCCGTCGTAATTTCCTGAATTCCCAAACTATTCAAAGAGGTAACTCACTATGGCTGCCAAACACGTTGTTTTCGGCTCCGAAGCCCGCGAGAAGATGCTCAAGGGCGTCGACGTTCTCGCAAATGCAGTGAAAGTCACGCTCGGCCCTAAAGGCCGTAACGTGGTGATCGAAAAATCCTTCGGCGCACCGCGCACCACGAAGGACGGCGTCACCGTCGCAAAAGAAATCGAGCTTGAAGATCGCCTGGAAAACATGGGCGCACAAATGCTGCGCGAAGTCGCTTCCAAGGCCAATGACGTTGCCGGCGACGGCACGACGACCGCCACGGTTCTGGCCCAGGCCATCGTTCGCGAAGGCATGAAGCGCGTTGCCGCAGGCATGAACCCTATGGACCTGAAGCGCGGTATCGAGAAAGCCGCTGCCGAAGTCGTTCGCGATCTGGCCCACAGCTCGAAGAAAGTGAAAACCAACGAAGAGATCGCCCAGGTCGGCACGATCTCGGCAAACGGTGACACGGAAGTCGGCGCGATGATCGCTGAAGCCATGGCGAAAGTCGGCAATGAAGGCGTCATCACGGTTGAAGAAGCCAAGTCGCTGGAAACCGAACTGGAAGTCGTCGAAGGCATGCAGTTCGACCGCGGCTACCTGTCGCCTTACTTCATCACCAACGCTGACAAGATGATCGCCGAGCAGGAAGACGTTCTAATCCTGCTTCACGAATCGAAACTGTCGAGCCTGCAGCCAATGCTGCCGATCCTCGAGTCGGTTGTCCAATCGCAGAAGCCTCTCCTGATCATCGCCGAAGATGTTGACGGTGAAGCCCTTGCCACGCTGGTCGTGAACAAGCTGCGCGGTGGCCTGAAGATTGCTGCTGTGAAGGCACCGGGCTTCGGTGACCGCCGCAAGGCCATGCTGCAGGACATCGCTGTCCTGACAGGCGGCCAGGTCATCTCCGAAGACCTCGGCATCAAGCTGGAAAACGTCACGATGGACATGCTGGGCAAAGCCAAGCGCGTATCGATCACGAAAGACGACACGACCATCGTTGATGGTGGTGGCAAGAAGAAAGACATCGAAGCACGCGTCTCGCAGATCCGTGCCCAGATCGAAGACACCTCGTCGGACTATGACCGTGAGAAACTGCAGGAACGCCTGGCGAAACTCGCTGGCGGTGTCGCCGTGATCAAGGTTGGTGGTGCGACCGAAGTCGAAGTGAAAGAGAAGAAAGACCGTGTCGACGACGCGCTGAACGCTACGCGCGCAGCCGTTGAAGAAGGCATTGTTCCTGGTGGTGGTGTGGCTCTGCTGCGCGCCTCGAAGAACATAGACGTTGTTGGCGTCAATGACGACGAAAAAGCCGGTATCGACATCGTCCGCAAGGCGCTGGAAGCACCGATCCGCCAGATCGTCGAGAACGCTGGCGTCGAAGGTTCGGTTGTTGTCAACAACATCCTGGCCAACAAGATGCGCTCTTACGGCTTCAACGCCCAGACCGAAGAATATGGCGACCTTGTTGCCATGGGCGTCATCGACCCTGTGAAAGTTGTCCGCTCTGCCCTGCAGAACGCGGCATCTGTTGCAGCCCTGCTGATCACGACGGAAGCTTCGATTGTTGAAGCACCGAAGAAAGAATCAGCTGGCGGCGGTGGCGGCATGCCTGACATGGGCGGTATGGGCGGCATGGGCTTCTAGTCCAGGCCCCAAGCCAACCAATACGAACAGACGGCCCTCCGGAAACGGAGGGCCGTTTTTCATTGCAGACATGTTGCGATGCGCTGATGCCATTGCGGTTTCGGCACGCGTTCGGTCGATCCGGGACAAGACGCGAGACAATTGGAAAAATTCATTCCATAGTTGGCTCACTACATGTTGCATGGGGGGACAAGCGTGGAACAATTTCAATTCATCGTGCGTAGCGTCTCTGCGTGTGAGGCGATGGCCGCATGAAACTGCCAAGATTCCTGTCGCGATTCCGGTCGTCCGGTACCGCCAAAGAGCCCTTGCCTGAACCGGAGGTGGTGGCCACGCCGGTTGAGGCGGCCCCTGCCCGCAGCCGGATGGAACGCCTGAACCACTGGCTGACCCCCGTCGCGAATGTCGGCGTCCTGCTGGGCCTTGCCGTCCTGATCGTGGAAGTTCGTCAGAATGCGTCCCTGACGCGCACGGCAATGGACCAGCAGAAGAATGATTTGCTGGCCGAAATCGAATTCAACATCGCAAAGCCGGAAATTACCGATATCTGGGTCAAGTCGATCCGGGCACCTGAAGAATTGAGTGACGCCGAGATCCGGACCATCGACAGCCTTCTCATCTCCATCATGCTTCAATGGGATCAGATGTTCATGATGCAGGATGCCGGGCTGATTTCGGAGACCCGTGTCCGGCAGCATATCCAGAACACGGCACCCTTCTATTTCGGCTCCCGTTTCGGCAAGCACTGGTGGGCATTGCAGATAAACGGCTGGGAGGGCACGGCCATGCAAAAAGTCGCCGGCTCCATCGTCGAAGCGCTCGATGAACATTTTCTGGACAGCCATCTCGACAAGCTGAAATTGCTCCCCTCCGAGGAACTGACCACAGACCCGGAGATGCCGGAATGACCCTCGAACAAGCCGCGCTCATCGCGCAGATCATCGGTGTCGTCGTTGTTGCCGCAACGATCATCTATCTTGCCCTGCAAGTGCATCAGGGCGCACAGCAGATGCGCTCTGAAGGCCGGCAGGCGCAGCTCACCTATGACCAGACTGGCGTCTACAAATTCGTCGACTTCCCGGAACTTGGCCGCATCTTCTCGCAGACCGAAACGCCAAGCTTCGAGGAGAAGACCAAGCTGTTTTTCTGGATGATCGGCCAGATGCGGGCGCGCGAGTATGAGTGGCTGCAATACCAGAATGGCGCGATCACGAAAGAGTCGTGGGAGACGTATCAGGGCGTGATCTATTTCGTCCTCGGCACGCCGCGCGGGCGGGCGCTGTGGAAGCTCTGCCAAAGTTATTTCAATACCGGGTTCGCAGACATGGTCGACGGCATGGTGAATGATGCGCCGCCGATTGATCTCTGGGACCAGCTGCAGGCAGTGGAGTAGACTGGCCATGATCCTTCGCCGCCTGACCAAACATGTCGAAGACCAGAACTGGTTCGCGGTCGGGCTGGATTTCCTGATCGTGGTTTTCGGCGTGTTTATCGGTATTCAGCTGGGCAACTGGAACAGTGCGCAGGCGCTGAAGGCGCGCGAAGCCGGGTTGCTTGCTGAGCTGCGGCGCGAGCTCGAAACCTCGATCACTGTGACGAACCAGAAGCGCGATGCGTTTACGCAAGTTATTGCCGCTGGCGAACGCTCGCTTGCATTCATCGAAAGTGGTGCGTCATGCGAGACCGAATGCTGGCCGGTGCTGGTCGATTTCTTTCACGCCTCGCAGTGGCAAGCGATCGACGTCAACCGGTCGACCTATGACGAGATGCGCCGGCAGGGAATGCCGCACTCGCGGGCGGTGATCGACGCGGTTGAAAACTATCTTTTGCAGAACCAAAACATGGCCAATACCCACCGTCTGCCGGTCTATCGCTCACTTGTCCGCCAGATGATCCCGGTTTCCGTGCAAACCCATTACTGGTCGACTTGTTTCGACCTGTCAGACGGCAAGGAAGCTTACGTCCTGGACTGCCCCAAAGGTGCGTCCAAGGCGGTCGCCGCGCGGACTGTCAACAAGATCAGGGCGCATCCCGGGATCGAGCCGAACCTCACTGAATGGATCGGTATCATGGTGTCCAACCCCGCCGATCTTGGCGAGCAGAATGAGGCGGCCAGGCGGGCGATGGCGGTGATTGATGCGGAACTGGAGCGCTACTGATGATCCTCCGCCGCCTCACCACCGCGCTGCGCAAGCAGGACTGGTTCACCGTCGTGATCGAGACGTTGATCGTCGTCTTCGGCGTCTTCATTGGTCTGCAGGTCAATAACTGGAATGAAGCACGGCAGGATCGGATCGAGGCGGAGTCCTCGCGTGAGAGGCTGATTGCTGACTTGCATGCTGATCTCGACGCCTTTGCAGTTCGACGGCAGTGGTACGAGGAAGTCTTGGAAGCAGCCCTGCGCGTTGATGACGCTCTGCGGTCCGATCCACCCGAAACGGTCGATGAGACGTGGCGGTTGGTCCTCGACAGCTGGATTGCCGGCGGCGAATGGCCGTTCGCACCGTCGGCGCAGGTATACAAAGAACTTCAGAATGCTGGCGATCTGGACCTCATCGCCAGCGGATCGATGCAACGTCGACTGCGCGACTATTATGAAGACTCTGCCAACGAGATCGAAATATCACTGACATTCAAATCCGCCTATGGCGACCTGGCGCGCCAATTAATCGAAGGCCGCGTCGGTATGCACATCGCTGACTGTCTGTCAGCGGCCAGTCTCGAGCCCAGCCTGTCAGATACAAACCCCGACACATTCTACAAAGACTGTCCGCCACCAGAAGATTTTACTCTCGTTGTGCGCTCAGCCAAAAGCCTCTGGGAGTCAGCGGCGCTCCGATCCCAGTTGAACGCGCGTCTGAACGCTCTTTCGGGGCTCCAGCCATTGCTTGAATACCTTGCTCGACAGGCGGCATCTCTGGAGTCTGATCTGGAGACGACACGATGATCCTCCGCCGCCGATCCGAATGGGCGCTCAACCTCTATTGCCAGATATTGCTACCGACTCTCTTCAGCAGATGACTAAGGTACGGAGAAAATGATTCCGCGGGTCGTCCGCGCCTCGACAACAAGGAATGACCATGACCGCCAGACATTCGCTTTTCGCCCTTTCCGTCCTGCTTGGAGCAAGCTGCCTGACGCCGGTCGCTGCCGCGCAGGAGCGCACTGCCGATGAGATGAAAGCGCGCGAAATCTATGCCCAGGTCGTCTCGATCCGTTCAGCTCGCGGGCAGGAGAATGTGCCTGAAGTGTTCGAATACCTGATGAGCGAATTAGCAGCTGCCGGATTTGCCGACGAGGACATGAAAGTCACTGACTACAACAACAATGGCGAGGCCACGCAGGGTCTGATGGTCTGGTACCGGGCCGAAGACTCGGTGAAGGCGCCAATCGTTCTGCTCGCTCATGCGGATGTGGTCGACGCGCTGGCCCAGGATTGGGTTCGGGCGCCCTATGAACTGATCGAGGAAGACGGCTACTTCTTCGGGCGCGGAACGGCAGACAACAAATATGGCGTGACCAATCTGGTGCAGACCTTCATTCGCCTGAAAAAAGAAGGTTGGAAGCCGAACCGCGATATCGTGATGGTGCTGTCCGGCGATGAGGAGACCGGTATGGTCTCGACCCGCGGTCAGGCCCAATATGTCCATGAGCATATCAAGCCGGAATTCGTGCTGAACGCCGATGCGGGCGGCCTTGTGCTCGGACCAAATGGTCAGCCACTTTACTACGGTGTGCAGGGCGCTGAAAAGACCTATGCAACCTGGGATCTGACCGTAACCAATCCGGGAGGCCATTCATCTGCTCCGCGGGCAGATAATGCAATCTACGAACTCTCCGAAGCGATCGTTAGAATTCGGGACTACACATTCCCGGTCATGTCGAGCGAACTGACACGCGCGTCGCTACGCATCGGCGGGCGCCAGCGGCTTGACAAGCTCGGCCAGGCGATGCGGGACTTCGCCGATGACCCGTCCGACGAAGATGCAATCGCAGTCCTGCGTGCCAATCCAGCAACGGTCGGCACCATCGGCACCACATGCGTGGCGACCATGCTGCGAGGCGGACATGCTGAGAACGCGCTGCCGCAATCAGCCACCGTAACCGTCAATTGCCGCATCTTCCCGGGGGTCGGCATCGAGGCGACCGAGGCCAGGCTGAAAGAGGTCGTCGGCAATGAAGGGGTGAAGTTCGAATTGATCTCCGACCTTGTTGAAAGCCCGGAATCTATCCTGCGCGAAGATGTGACCAACGCAATCAAGGCCTCGCTCGCAGAGCGCGGTCTCGACGTGCCGATCCTGCCACACATGTCATCGGGCGGCACAGACGGCATGCATTATCGAAATCTCGGCTATGACACGGTCGCCATTTCGGCGGCCGCCGCCAAGCAGAACGACACGTTCGCCCATGGCCTGAATGAACGCCTTCCCGTCGACAGCTTCTATGACGGCCTCGATCACTGGTCGATCATCCTGAAGAACCTTGCCGGGTCGGAGGACTGAGCAGCCTGGTTGCTCCGGGGCGCAAGAATCCGGACTAGGCAATTGAGAAATTCGCGCTAGACTTTGCGGGTGGGGGACAGCGAATGACTTTTCGCATGGGCAATTTGTGGATGCAGGAATAGTGATCCTGCGTCGACTGGCAACAGCGTTTCACAAGCAGGACTGGTTCACCGTCGTGATCGAGACGCTGATCGTCATGTTCGGTGTGTTTCTGGGCCTTCAGGTCAATAACTGGAATCAGGCGCGGTTTGAACGGGCGGACACCCACAACGTTCTGGAAAGGCTGGAACGTGACTTCGAACTGCAGCGCACGCTCACCAGTCGCAGCATTCGGCAACAGGAATTGCTGCTCGAAGCGACCAGTCGGCTCATCACGGGCATTCGTGCAGGAGAATTGGATGAGCAGACGCTTAACGAGGACCTCGCTTTGGTGGACTCGGTATCGACGTTCCCCGGACCTTCCGCTGCCTTTCAAGAACTTGTCTCTACCGGGCGCATGCGCCTGATCGCAAACGAAGACCTGCGGGACAAGCTCTATGAATTTGACAGCTCGATCGCGTTTGGGCGCGAAGTCTTCAGTGGCACGTTCACCGCGCCGATAGATGACCTTGCGCGTGCGCTGTTCAAGGCGAAAAGTTTGGTCACGTCAGGCACCCCGTCCAAGGCCTTCCAGCAAGTGGGAGCTGTTGAGACCGTCGATCACGCGGTCTTGCTTGAAGATCTCGAAATCCTTGCCGCATTGCAGAATGCCTATCTTATCCAGGATAATTACCATCTGATCCTGACCAGGTACCGAAGCGAGATCGAAGACATTCTCGAGCTACTGGCGGAAGAGCGGAAGCGCGCCTCATGATCCTCCGCCGCGTCATCAAGCATGTGAGGAACCAGGAATGGACGGCCATTGCGATTGATTTCCTGATCGTTGTTGTGGGTGTGTTCGTTGGTTTGCAGGTGTCGAACTGGAACGCGGCGGTTGAGGAGGGTGCCCGCGCTGCGGTCTATTCCGAGCGGCTGAGAGGCGAAGTCCAAGCGGAGTACGAGTACGCCCATGCCCTTGTCGACTACCACGTCTCCCTCAGCCATGCGACCGATGAGGCCTATCGCGGACTGTCCCAAACGGTGCAGATGGACGACGAAACCATCCTGATCAACGCGTTCCGCGCCAGCCAGTACAATTGGTATGAGCGCCGCCGGTCGACCTTTGACGAAATCGTTGCGTCCGGATCACTGGCACTGATTACAGACAAGCCCCTGCGGGATGCAGCGAACGGCATTTACGGTACGCCGCTGTTCGGAATCATCCAGTCCGAAGGCCAGGTTTCGGCCTTTCGCGAATTGTTCCGTATGGCGATCGAACCGGAACTGCATGATGAACTCAGCCGCAATTGCGGCGACAAGGAATATGAGAGCTCAGGCGAAGCTGTCGGCCTGCTGACGCTGGATTATGACTGCACGATAAGCGCCAGTGCCGAAGAGATGGCCGAGGGGGTTCGCGCGCTTCGTAGTGATCCGGCAATTCTGAAGGCATTGAGGCTGCGCAATGCACAAGTCGACGGCCGGATCACGGACCTTGTAACAACCGTTGAAATATTCGGCGTGAACGAAATGTTTTCCGACAAGTTTGCCCCATGATCCTGCGCCGCCTCACCAATGCCTTCCGCAAGCAGGACTGGTTCACCGTTGCGGTGGAGACGCTGATCGTCGTGCTCGGCGTGTTTCTCGGCCTGCAGGTCAACAACTGGAACGCGGCGCGCGTCATGCGCACAGACGAAGCCGACTTGCTGACGCGGATGATCGTCGAGGCCGAGAAGGCGCGCGTCGACATGGCTGACTATCTCGCCTTGAATACGCTCATTCTGAAAGACGCGAAGCGCCTGGCCGTGCGTCTTGACGACAGCGAGAATTGTCTTGCCATGGATGACGGGATGAAGGCCCTGATCCTGGGTGTGGGTGACTTTGCTCCACCCCGATTTTCACTGGCGTCCGCCAATGAATCCCTGGAGACAGGACGGCTTTCCCTAATCAAGTCGCCTGAGATACGCGACGGCGTGCGTGACATGGCCGACCAGATGACCTTCATGGATCGCCAGTGGCAGCGCTATATCCGGATCAAACAGGATGCCGAGCAAGCCACCTACGGGGCAGCAGGTGTTAGCCTGACCAGTGAACAAGATCTGGACACCCGACCCGGGCTGATGGATTGGAGCGGCATGCACCAATACCGGATTCAGACACCAGAAGGCATTTGCGGAAATGCCGAAATCATTGCGCTCGTTTCCAATGTCGCGATCACGCAGCACTTCTACACGTTATATGTCGGCCAAGTTGCAGAGAAGCTCGACGCGTATGCGGCGAGTCTGTCTACATATGCCGATGACGGACTTGATCCGATCCCGACAATCACGGACCAGGCCCCATGATCCTGCGCCGCCTCACCAATGCCTTCCGCAAGCAGGACTGGTTCACCGTTGTGGTGGAAACGCTAATCGTCGTGTTTGGCGTCATCATCGGTCTGCAGGTGAACAACTGGAATGAACGACAGGCGGACATGCGACGTGGGAGCGCGTATGCTCAACGACTTGTCATTGATATTCGAACGGATATCCAGGATCGGGGCAACCTTCTCGCTTACTATGAAGCAGTCGATGATAGCGCCGAGCGAACGGCTGCCCTGCTGACCAGCAGTTCACCGAACCCTCAGGAACTGGTCGTCAATGCCTACCGCGCCACCGAATACGCAAACCACCAACCGACGAGTTCAACTTGGGACGAAATCGTGTCCTCTGGCCACATTGGCTTGTTGCCGCCGGATTTTGTGGAGGACGGTTGGGGTTCGTACTTTACAGATGTCACCGCAAACAACGCGGCCCAAAACATTCTGACGTCGCCCTATCGCCAGCGAGTTCGCCGAACTATTCCTCACGAGATTCAACGCGCCATCCGAGAAAGTTGCGGCGACAAAAGAGATGAGATTGGAAATGTCACTGGATTTCGATCCGACTGTAACCTTAATGTTTCGGACGAAAAATGGGCGATGGCAGCTGAAGCTCTGTTGAGCGACCCGGAACTCCTGCCAGATCTCCGGCTGCATTTTTCCAGTATATCATCCGCCCGAGGCGACCTCGCTGGCTCCATGTATTCGCTTCAACAAGGTATCGGTGTGCTGGAGCACGCCTCAACCGGCACAAAACGGGCGCCGGCTGAATGATCCTCCGCCGCATCTCCACCGCCTTCCGCAAGCAGGACTGGTTCACCGTTGCGGTTGAAACGCTGATCGTCGTGCTTGGCGTATTCCTCGGCCTGCAGGTGAACAACTGGAACGCCGAACGATCACTGAAGCAGCAGCAGGCCCAGTACCTGGAGCAACTGGAGTCTGAGCATGCCGTGATCGAAACCACGCTGGCAAGACATGTCGAGCGCTATAGCGGATCGGTGGATGCCACGCGCACCATGCTTCGGCATCTCGGCCGGGAGGAACCTGTGGATCAGGGCCTGCTTGTGCAATTGGCTGAGGATATCGATTCCTACCCAATACCGCCCGGATCATCTGCCGCCCTGCAGGAGTTGATCTCGTCCGGCAAGATGGGACTGATCGAGAACCGCGAATTGCGCACGTCGCTGATGCGCCTGAATGATCATATTGAATTGCTGGCGCGCGCCTATGACGGCAATGCGACCGATTCCTCGACGCTGCTTCCGGCACTCCAGCCCTATCTGGACATCGATCTGACCGAGGTGTCGGATGCAACCGTGAGGCGTCCGCAAGTTTCTGTTGTGCATGTCGATCTTGATGGCATGCGCGCGGACGCAAATGTGGCAACAGCCATGAAGATCGTCCTGAAAGTCCATGCGAACATGCTGTTCCTGGACGCGCTGGTTCTGGACGAGGTGCGCGAAGTGAGATCGGCACTCGAAGCGGAAATGGCGAAATGACCCTGCGCCTTTTGGGGCGACAAACGCCTATTCGGATTCGGCTTTCAGTTTGGCGAGTTCGGCTTTCAACTTTTCCAGCGTGCGGGCGCGGTGGGCCGCTTCGCGTTCGCCCTCGGCTTCCATGTGGGCGATGGCCTTTTCGAGTGCGGCGGCCTTGTTTTCAGGTTTGGCCTCGTCGCCCGTCAGGCAGATGACGCTGACCTGCACATCGCTGCCATCTTCGCTCTCATCGCGGAATTCGTATTTCACGGGGCCGTCTTCCCCTTCGCCGACGGAACAATCGGCGACATGGGTTGTGTGCTTGCCGTGTTCCATGACACGGACGATGGTTTTCTCTCCGTGTTTGCTGTGGACATTGACCTCTGTGTCTTCATCCAGGGACACTTTGTACATCTTCTTGACGATGACACGATGAGGCTGTTTTTCGCTGTCGGCGGTCTCGGCAAGCACCTCGGCCGCTTCGGCTTCGGCCACAGGCTCGCTGGCGCAGGCTGTTGCGGCGACGGGCAGCGCAAGCGCCGTGGCGAGCAGAATGGCTGGTAGTGATACACGCGACATGGGCGTCTCCTCCATTTTATGACTACATCTGTAGTCTAATGAAAGAGACGCCCTGTCAAGCGGGGGCGCGCCTAGAGCAGGTCGCCGCCGGCGGCTGCAGCTGTGGTGCCATCTTTCTTGAAGGCGCGGATGACGTTCTTGCCGGTGATCCACTTGTGCACTTCGTCCGGCCCGTCGACGAGACGCTGGGAACGGATGTGCGTGTACCAGGCGGCCAGCGGTGTATCCAAGCTGTAGCCGAGGGCACCGTGAAGCTGGATGGCGGTGTCGACAACCTTGTGCACCATGTTGGCGAGGAAGACCTTGGCGATGCCATTCTCCTGGCGCAGGTCCATGCCATTCTCGGCCTTGTAAGCGATATGCATCAGCATGAGGCGGGCGATGTAGAGTTCGCTGGCGCATTCGGCGAGCATGAACTGGACGCCCTGACGGTCTTCGAGACCCTTGCCGAACGTGGTGCGCTTGGTGACATGCTCCGTTGCCAGATCAAGTGCGCGCTGGGCCATGGCGACATTGTGCATGCCGTGACGCAGGCGGCCATAGGCGAGACGGTGCTGGCCCATGCTGAAGCCGCCACCTTCGCCGCCGAGCAGGTTTTCTTCCGGCACGATGAGGTTTTCGATCTTCACCTCGGCATGGCCGCCGCCCATCTCTTCATAATGGGCACCATGGACCGCCATTGTGGGGATATCGCGGATGATCTTGTAACCGGGGTTAGGCAGCTCGACGATGAAGGTGGAGTATTGCTGATGGCGCGGGGCATCCGGGTTGGTCTTCGCCATGACGACGGCAATGTCAGCCGCGCTGGCCGCGCTGGAGAACCATTTCTCGCCATTCAGAACATAGTTGCCCTTGCCGTCTTTCACGGCGGCGGTTTGCATGCCGGTGGCGTCAGCGCCAGCGGCCTTCTCGGTCATCGAGTAACAGATACGCTTCTCGCCATTGAACAGAGGCTTCAGGTATTTCTCTTTCTGGAAGTCGGTGCCGTGCGCGAGCAGGGTGAGCATCGTCGCATCGTCAGGCCCCTGCGAGTTCATTGAGAGGGCGCCAAGATGACTCTGGCCGAGTTCCATCTGGACGAGGGCGTTGGCGAGGGGCCCGAGGCCCATGCCGCCATGCTCAACAGGGATGAAGGGCAGCCAGAGGCCCTGCGCCCGCGCCTTCTTGCGCAGTTCGGCCAGCACGGTCTTGTAGGCCTTGCCGGCGGACATTTCCTTTTCGGCGGGGATGCATTCATCCTGCACCCATTGACGTACGCGCTCGCGGACTTCCTTGGCATCATCCGGAATGGTGAAATCGATAGCCATTGTTGTTTTCTCCCTGTTTTCTGAAACCAAGGCTAAGCGCGAAGCGGGCGCTTGCCCATAGCTGCCGCATGGTCAGGTTACCGGTGGCAGGATCCGCTGACGCAAGGGCCTCTCCCAGCGGCAGGCGTTTCCAAGGCGCGGGGGCGGGTCTACAAATTGGAAAAAGAACAATCCGAGGAGAGAAACCCATGCAGATCAGCAAAAATACCCCGCTTGTCGTGACCGGCGGCGCATCCGGCCTGGGACAGGCCACCGCCGAAGCCTTTGCCAAGGCGGGCGCCCCTGTCGCGATTTTCGACATCAATGAGGAAAAGGGCGAGGCCGTCGCCAAGGCGATTGGCGGCCTGTTCTGCAAGGTGAACATCCTCGACGAGCAATCGGTACTCGACGGCTTTGAAAAGGCCCGCGCGGCCCACGGACAAGAACGCGTGACCGTGCATTGCGCGATGACCGCCAAGGGCGGCAAGACGCTGCGCTTTGACAAGGAGAGCCACGCTTTCAAGCGGTTGCCGACCGAGGATTACGAATTCGGCGCACAGGGCATCCTGGTCTCCTCCTATCGTGTCGCGTCGATCTCTGCGCTGGGCATGGCGAATGCCGAGCCGATCACCGAGGATGGCGAGCGCGGCGTGATCACGCTGACGGCTTCGGTTGCCGCGATGGACGCGCAGATCGGACAGGTGGTCTACGGGTCGTGCAAGGCCGGCGTGAACGGGCTGGTGCTGCCGCTGGCGCGCGACCTGATGGACCTTGGCATTCGCGTGAACTCGATCATGCCGGGCATCTTTGCCACGCCACTAATGCTGGGCGCGCCGCAAAAGGTGCTCGACAGCCTTGCAGCGTCGGTGCCCTTCCCCAAGCGTCTCGGCAAGCCGGAAGAGTTTGCGTCGCTGGCGATGCAGTTTGCCACGAATGGCTATTTCAACGGCCAGACGATCCGCCTCGACGGGGCGATAAGGATGGCGCCGCGCTGATCTGACGGACGACGCAGCGTCCATTTGCGTTTCAGGCTTTGCTGCCCTCGCGGCAAGGCCTTACACTTGCCGAAAACAAAATCAGGGAGAGACAGACCGTGGCCAAGGCTTTTGATTGGAATTTCGGGGACATGCTGGATGCGCTGGGCGAGGTGCTGGGCGACGATGCCCCGGCCCTGATCCACGGTGACCGGGTGATCTCGTGGCCGGAGATGACTGCACGGTCTAACCGCCTGGCGCGGAACCTGCGGAACATGGGCGCGAAGACGGGCGACAAGGCGGGATTTTACCTGCGCAACCAGCCGGAATATACCGAAGCTCTCGCCGCCTGCTTCAAAGGCCGGCTGACGCATGTGAATGTCAATTATCGCTATCTTGATGATGAGCTGGTCTATATTTTCGAAAATTCGGACTCCACGGTCGTATTCTATGATGTGGAGTTCATTGAACAGGTCGACCGCGTGCGCGCGCGCCTGCCCAACGTCGTGGCATGGGTGCAGATCGGCGGCGACAGCGTGCCGGACTATGCGGTGGCGTATGAAGCGCTGGCGAGCAATGGCGATGCCTCGCCGCTCGGCATCGAACGCTCAGGCGATGACATGCTGTTTCTTTATACGGGCGGAACGACAGGCATGCCGAAAGGCGTGATGTGGTCTCACGGCATCTGGCGCCAGGCTGGCATGGACGGCGTTGCCAAGGCGGGCGGCGTGGTGCCGAAAGACCTGGCCGAGCATGTGGCCAACGCGCTGGAATTGGGACGTCATGCACGCATCATCCCGGCCTGCCCGCTGATGCACGGCACGGGCCTGTTCACGGCAATGGGTGTGTTGCTGAATGGTGGCACCATCGTGACCCTGACCGAGAACAAGAATTTCAGCCCACAGAACCTGTGGGAGACTGTCGAGCGCAATGGTGTGACCAATATGGCGATTGTCGGCGATGCCTTCGGCAAACCGATGCTGAAGGAGCTGGAAGAGAACCCCGGCAAATACGACCTGTCGACAGTTGTCGCGATCGTGTCATCCGGCGTGATGTGGTCGGTCGAAATCAAGCGCGGCCTGCTAAAGCACATGCCGCAGGCCGCCATGATGGACAGTTTCGGCGCGTCCGAGGCGGTCGGGTTCGGTTCGTCCGCCATGACGGCGGACGGCGAAGTGAAAACAAGCAAGTTCGAACTCGGCCCGAACTGCAAGGTATTCAGCGAGGACCATCGCGAGATCCAGCCGGGCAGCGGCGAGGCGGGCTTCGTGGCGCGCGGCGGCGCGGTGCCGCTCGGCTATTACAAAGACCCGGAGAAGACGGCGAAGACCTTCCCGACGATCAATGGCATGCGTTACTCCATCCCGGGCGACTGGTGCACTGTGGAGGCCGATGGGTCGATGACCCTGCTGGGTCGTGGGTCGAACTGCATCAATACAGCCGGCGAGAAAGTCTACCCCGAAGAGGTCGAAGAGGCGTTGAAGATGCACGATGCCGTGCGCGACGCGCTGGTGGTCGGCCTGCCGGACGACAAGTGGGGCCAGGCCGTAACGGCGGTCGTGTCTCTGGACGGCGAGGTGAGCGAGGAAGACCTGCGCGCCTTCGTGGCGACCAAGATTGCCCGGTTCAAATCACCCAAACGCATCTTCTTCAAGCCGGACCTTGGCCGCGCCGTGAACGGCAAGGCGGACTACAAGACGATCAAGGCGTTCGCGGAGACGCAGGCGGGAAAAACCTAAGCAGGCGCGGCCTTATTCCTTCAGGGTGATACGGCGAGCAAGGCGTGCAGGTTTCTTTCTGCCGGCTCGGCGAATTGCCTGATCCGGCTCCTGATCGCCGTGAGATCGGCGTCAGGCCCGGCTGAGCCTGGTGTGCGCAAATTTGCACCTGTCAGCCTGTGTTGCGATGCCCATTGGCGCATGTTTCGATCCGCGCTCCACCGTCTCTGGACCTGCATGTCCGCAAGCATCAGGCGCATCCAGTCCGTATCTGCGTCTGGCGTCGCAATGGGCGTGCACAAACGGTTTGCATCCTCAAGTGACTCATGCGTCGCCTCGACAAAGGCAATCGCTGCGGCGCTGATGCAGAACAGGGCCGCGCGGACCATCTGGATCGTAATGCGATCCTGCCTAAACACCGGCACGACGTCGACATTTCCAAGCGCAGACGCCGTGCAGTCGATGAACAGTTCGCCCGGCTGAACCGTACCGTCACCGCGATCAAGGAAAATGCGGTCGGGTTCGATGCGCTGGACCCTGCCCTGCCGGACGACATGCTTGACCGTCTGAAGCGCGGTAAGCTCGCCCAGCGATATCGTTGCTGCGTGATACATGGACGGCCGGACGGCTGGATCCAGCCGGAGCAGCTGCCCGGTACGCTCCAGAGCATAAAAAACCTGGTCCTGCGTCTTTGCGCTGGCAATGGCTTCAAGCTGGTGGGCGCGCCCCGTCATGAAACGGAGATCAGTCGCATTGCCGGGCTGGGTCATCTCGCGATTGATGATCCATGAGTCGCGCGAAACGATCCAGCGTATCGTGTCGGGATCAGCGCCGTGTTCGAGCAACCAGCCGACCACGTCCATGCCCGTCTTGCCCCCGCCGATAACCGTGAAAGCGCCGTGGTGCGCCGCCGCGCGAGGCAAATCGTTTGGCGTCACAAGGTCAACACCATCGGCCACCTCGTATCTCGGCTTATGCGTGGAGGGTACCGCTGTCTTGAAATAGGTGGCGTCGACAGTTTTTTTCCGCGCACGCACGGGCTGGGTCTCGCCGGAAATGAGCGATACGATCTGGCCGTCTTCACGCACTTCACTCATCGGAAAATACTGGACTCGGCCGGATGGCAGAAAGCGTTCACGCATGAGCGAGTCAAAATACGTGATGACTTCATGCCCGGACGCCAGTTCGTAACAGCCCGCATTGTGACCAGACACGTCGACGCTGTTGCTGCCAAGTACACGTGAGCCGGCACCGTAATAGGCTGACGGCTGGTGAAGGCGGACAAAGGGATAGGCGTCGTTCCAGTGGCCGCCGGGCATGTGATGGCGGTCGACAATAATAAGGCTGGCATCCGAGACTGTCAGCATCTCATCTGCGAACGCCATCCCCAGTGCGCCCGCACCGATGATGAGATAATCTGCTTTAAGCAAAACGTTGCCCCCGGATATTTGTTTACCCTGATAGGCGGGGAGAGAATGAAAAAACAGCGCCCGGGTCAATGCAAAGCCGGTGGCGCATCCGTCGCGCGCCCCTGCGGAAGCGCTTGTCACAGCGGAAATGAATACGGTACAGGCAGCCTATGACCGAGACATCCAAACCAAACGGGCCGCTGCATGAGTTGAAAGTCGTCGAGATGGGGCAGCTGATCGCAGGCCCCTTCTGCGGCCAGTTGCTGGGCGACATGGGCGCCGAAGTCGTGAAGATCGAGCCGCCCGGCAAGGGCGACCCGATGCGCGAATGGGGCCAGGGCGACAAGCCGTCATGGTGGCGTGTTATTGGCCGCAACAAATATTCCGTGGCCGTGGACCTGCGCACCGACGAGGGCCAGCAACTGGCGCGCGACCTGATCGGGAAGGCCGACGTTCTGGTCGAGAATTTCCGGCCCGGCGCGCTCGAAAAATGGAATCTCGATCCGGAGGAGTTGCGCAAGGCCAATCCGGGCCTGATCGTGTCGCGCATGTCAGGCTATGGCCAGACAGGACCGTATGCCCAGCGGCCGGGATTCGGCTTGATCGGTGAGGGTTTTGGGGGCTTGCGCGGGATTGTTGGCGAGCCGGACCGGATGCCGTCACGCGTGGGTATTTCCATTGGGGATTCGCTGGCGGCGACCTATGGCTGCATGGGCATCCTCGCGGCTCTCCATCACCGCGACAAGACGGGCGAAGGTCAGATCATCGACGTGGCGCTCTATGAAAGCGTTCTGCAGGTGATGGAGAGTTATGTCGCGGATTATTCAACATCGGGTCACAAGCGCCAGCGGACTGGCTCCATTCTGCCGAAAATTGCACCGTCGAATGTCTATCCGTGCAGGGATGGTAACTTCCTGATCGGTGGCAACCAGGACCCGATCTTCAGACGCCTGTGCGATGCGATGGGACGGCCGGACCTAGCGCAGGACCCGCGCTATGCCACGCACCTTGCGCGGGGCGAGAACCAGACGGAACTGGATGGCATCATCGCAGACTGGACGCGCACGCTGGCAGTCGCGGAACTCGAAGCGCTGTTGCTGGAACACGGCGTACCATCGGGTAAAGTGTATGATGCCGAAGATATGCTGGCAGACCCCCACTATGCGGCGCGTGAGTCCGTCGTAACGCTGGATGATCCGGAGCTTGGCCCCGTGACCATGCAGAACACGTTCCCCAAATTCTCCTCGACGCCGGGGTCAATCCGCAAGCAAGCACCCCGCAGTGTCGGCGAAGACACGGCGACGATCCTTGAGCGCTGGTTGGGCCGATCTGCCTAGGCTGGGACGGGCGGCCCCGGAAACCTGGCCGAACTGGCGATGACGTCGTCCGGCATCTTGAGCATGGCCTGATACATTTCCGGCGGATAGACCATATGCGGCTGGGCCGGATCATAGGCCGGCTGGGGCTCGTTCCCCTGCCCGGCATAGGGTGCCGGTGCCTTGTAGGATTCGGCTTCTGCAGCCGAGATACCTGCTTTTTCCAGAACCACGGGATCAATCCATTGCTTCGGATCAACCGTTGTCACCGGAGCCGCGACTTCCAGTGTCAGCTGGTCAGGACCGGCGAAATAGATCGACCGGCAGAAGCCGTGATCGAGCGGGCCGATGACATTGATGCCGTGGCTGCGCAGGCGGTCGCGCATGCCGAGGAGACCGGCCTCGTCATCAGCACGGAAGGCAAGGTGCTGCATCGTGCCAGCCGCGCTGGGCAGCGCGCCATTGCCGGAATGGGTGACGCCGAGCGTGACCGGGATCTTATCGACATCGGGCAACTGGACGATCGAGAAGAAGCTGTGATCATTCATCCGCAGGAAAGCATGCAGGCCGCCGGGGACACCGTGCATGTCAAACAAGGCCACGAGCGGGAAGTTCATGACCTCCGAAAAGAAAGCGATATGCTTCTTTATGTCTGATGCCATGATGGCAATGTGATGTATGCCGCTTGGTTGCGGCCGGGACGGTTTGGTCATTCCTCGGGCCTTTCCTGCTTTCCCCTGATCGTTCTTTCGGCAAGTATGCGCTTCATAAAAAACAAGGGCAAGGAACGCAGAATGGCTATCGCAAGGGAACCCTACGGATTTGTTCACGCGGATTCAGGACGGTTGAAGGAAACGTATGGCGGCCCTGCGGGACAGGTGTTCGTTGAGTGCATGCGCATTCGGCCTGATGAATCAGACGCCGATACGGTCATCATTTTCAGTCATCCGATTGGCGGTGGCAGCTTCCTGCCACTGGTGACGTCGCTGGCCCATGCCGGCCACCATGTCATCTACTGCAACCCGCGCTATCGCGGCAATGACACGGCGCTGATCATGGAGAAATGCGCGCTGGACCTAGGCGCATGTATTGCCGACGCCAAGAAGCGGTTCGGCTATGACAAGGTGGTTCTGGGCGGATGGTCAGGCGGCGGCTCATTATCGACATTCTACCAGGACCAGGCCGAGCATCCGACGATTACTGAAACCCCGGCGGGTGACCCGGCGGACCTTGCCGGCGCAGGCCTGATCCCGGCCGACGCCATCCTGCTGCTGGCGGCGCATGTCAGCCGCTCTCACACGATGACCGAATGGATCGACCCGTCGATCCTGGATGAGGAAAAGCCTTTCGAGCGGGATGTCGAGTTGAACATATACGATTCCGCTTGCCCGAATCGACCTCCGTACACGCCGGAATTCGTGACTCGGTTCCGGGCCGCGCAAGTGGCACGCAACCGGCGCATCACCGATCGCGTGCTGACACAGCTCGCCGAGATCAAGGCCGGGCCCGATCCCGACGCCGAGCGGTGTTTTGTGGTGCAGGGCACGATGAGCGATGTGCGCTGGCTGGACCCGACGCAAGACCCGTCCGACCGCAAGCCGGGCACGTGCTATCTGGGTGATCCGAAGATTGCCAATGACGGTCCGGTCGGGCTTGGCCGCTTTACGACGCTGCGCTCGTGGTTGTCGCAGTGGAGCTATGACAAGAGCCGCGCCGATGGCCTTGGCAACGCGTCGCGCATCACCTGCCCCGTCCTGGTGATCAGCAATACGGCCGACCTGGCCTGCACGCCCAGCCATGCACAACGCCTGTTTGACGCCGTCGGATCGGAAGACAAGCAGATGGTGACGATCAAGGACGCCGATCATTACTATATCGAACGGCCCGACCTGTTGCCGCAAGCCGTGAAGCACCTGTCAGACTGGATGGGCGCACGCCGGTTGTTCACCCCGGCGGCATAACGGGTTAGTCCCGGAGCGCTAGCCTATTCGCAGCGCTGGTATTCGGCCATGCAGGTGAGGCCGCATTTTGCCATCGCCAGTTCAGCTGGCGTTGGCGCGCGGCTGGCCATTTCAACCGCTTCGCCCATGGCCTCGAGATTCGCCATTCCGGAACATGAGCAATCACAGTTCGCAGGCGCCTTACCGTACGCAGCCGCAATTGATGAAGTGTCCGGGTCACGGCCCGTCCTCTTCCCCTCTTCAGCCGCCTCCAGAACGGCATCGACAAGATCTTCCTGACCAGCAGGCATCCGCGCGATGAGGTCATAACGCAAATCATCCAGTGGCGGCACGGACAGGTCCGGTTCGTAACGGGTGTCGTCCTGCCACGGAGCAGCAATGCGGAAGTAACCATTAATGGTGCCTACAATATCCAGTGTCGGCTGGGATTCCTGCATTTGCTTTGGCGTCAAGGCGTTCGGATCGGTGAAGTTTGCGACAAAACGGCCCTCAAGGATTGTCGGTGAATACTGGATGATCGTGACAGTTCCCGACGGCTTGAATTCACGTTGCCCGCCCGGCAGCGAGTCTTTTGGACCCACAGTGTAAAGTTGCCCGCTGTCATAATTGTTCGTTGAGATGCGCACTCCCGGCAGTGTGCCGGTGAAACCATAGTCGAAATAGGGAATGTCTATGTCGATGGTTGTTCCCGGCATGCTTTTTTCGAGTGCAGACAGATTGGAGAACGTGCTGTTCATGTCGGCAAGCGTTTCATTCAATATCTCGCCCTTGGTTATCAGGTGTTCCAGCTCACCTCCCTCTGCATTGACGCCGGACAATACATGCAGGATATCAGGCGTTGACTGCAATGAAATGTGGATGCTGCGATCAATCGCATCGATCACCACCCGGGTTGATGACGGACCATTGAATGTCAGCTTTCGAGCGGCCTGCTTGTTTCTGGAATCAACCGTGCTGGTTGAGACGGGCGGCGTAGAGGCAGACGGCAGCGGCCCGACGAAAGTGCTATCCAATCGTGCGAATGTGGAATCGATAGACACTTCACCAATGAATGGCACCGTGTTCCACGGAGACGTATTAATGTTTGTGGCGATCAGCGTCATCTGCTGCTCGGGCATGAGGTCAACATGCCAACGGGCATAATGCTTGCCCGTTGCGGTCATACCCGCCGCTGCGAGGCGCTGCGATGTCTTCTGATCTCCAGCCACACCGAGCCAGATCTGATTTAGCTGCTTCGTGGAATCGGCAACCATCTGGATCACCAAGGTAAGGCCTTCCGGGCGGCTGACATCGTCCCCATCAATCCGGATGCATTCGCCCGCAAGAGGCAGTATGTTCAGTGTGGACGATACGCCTGCCGGTTTTGCATTTAGAGACAATGTTTGGCACTGGTCGAACACGGCATCCTGCACCAGCGCGTTGACCTCATCCGGCGTCCTTGTCGCGCTTGTATAGCGTCCCTCACCATATCCGGCGAAGGTCGACAGGAAGAACGCGTATTCACGATCCAGCGGCTGGTTGAGTGCCTTTTTCAGGCCAGCGTCAAGCCAACGCAGTACGGTTGTGTCATCGCCTGAGGACAGCGGTTCGAGCATTATTGTGTGCAAATATGAGTAATCCGCCGGGATTTCATCCACACTTGCGCTCTTGCCTTGGGCCTTCGCCGTGACATGCTCGCCCAGGTATCGCCAGAACGATTCAGTATCATATGCATCATTTTTATCTTTCGGATGATGCAGCGGAATGTCGTATCGTCTGGCACCCCAACGCCCCGCATTTGAGCGTGTTGGCTCCTGCCCGCGCAACCTGTACGCCATGTCGACGCCTACGGCTTGGGCCACGCCCTCCGTGAAGAACCGATTGATATCGATGTCGCAATGATCATAGGAGGCGACCACCGCATGGAAGAGTTCGTGCGCCAGATGCTCGTAGAGACGGTCGTCCCACTTCCCCCATTTGATGACAGCATCAACGTCTACTTCCAGATGCGTCGGATTTTTGCACTCCGCACGGGCAGGCGCTCCGTATCCAACTTCGAATGGGTAGAGATTGACCTCATAGCGCCCATCGACAATCGGGAGCGCTGGTGCCTTGAAATCCATCCTCTGGTATTCGAGGGCCACCTCGTGGAGATAGGCTTCGATCTTCTCGATATGCGGCTGCATCGCCTCGTCCATGAGACCGGTCTGATTATCCAGAACGCCTATTGCAGCAATGGCCGCGCGCTGCACGTCATTGAGATGCGGATTTTCCATCACAACCACAAATTCTGTCGATGGCCATGTCATTACCTTCGCCTGGGCCGCTGCAACGCCCTGCCCCATCGCGCAGATGATCAACGCAGCGATTGATCCTCGGAAAATGCCGACTATCGATGCGAGAAAATTTGTGACGGCTCTGACATCGTTCCGTGTCCGCATGTGATCATCCCCTTCACCTTGGCAGGCTGTCTGGAGATTGGTCCGACCACGCGAAAATGGCAATCGAAAGTGATGTTAGCCCGCTATCTGAGCGGGCGGTTCCCTCAGAGGAACAACAACGACCTCAGCGTATAAGCCACAGCGGCGACGACAAGCATTGAGATCAGCGCAATGCCGACGAACCAGAGGACGCGCTTGCCCAGCGGGCCTTCTGGTGCGTCGTCCGGCAGGGGCTCAACGGGGCGGAATACCGGGTCAGGCATGATAACCGTCACCCGGTTTCACCTTGCCCCAGAACAGGCGGTAGACGAAGGCCGTGTAAAGCAGGATGACCGGCAACATGATCGCTGCACCGACCAACATGAAGGCCAGCGCATTGTCGCGGGCCGCTGCTTCCCAGAGCGTATATTCGAACGGCACGATGTAGGGATACAGGCTGACTCCAAGGCCGATATAGCCGGACAGGAAGATGCCAGCCGCCAGAAGGTAAGGTCGCCAATCCGGCGCACCACCCTGTCCGGGTTTCATGGACAGGTCGCGCCAGAGCCAGGCGCAGAAGAACATGCCAGCCAGCGGCGCAGGCGACAGCGGCAACAGTTTCGCAAAGTCGATATGGGTCATCGAGAAGCCCCAGTGCTCACCAACCGTTGGGTCGATAGCCAGCGTGGCGAGGCTGACTGCCAGGAAGGCGACAGCCACACCGGCGAGCGAGAGGCGCGCCCATTTCCGGGCCCTCAGGAAGAGGTCGCCTTCTGTCTTGAGCACGAGCCAGCACGCGCCCAGCATCAGGTAGCCAATCACGACCGCGAGCCCGACAAGCACGGAGAAGGGTGTCAGCCAGTCGAACGCGCCGCCAGCGAAGGCCCCGCCTTCCACGCTGATGCCCTGAATCATACCGCCCAGCATGAGCCCTTGCGAAAACGCCGCCGTGGCCGAACCGCCGAAGAAGGCGCCGTTCCAGAACTTGCGTGTGGTGGAGCGAACTGCCTTGTGACGGAACTCAAACGCGACCCCGCGGAAGATCAGTGCCGCGAGCATGATGAGAACGGGCAAATAGAAGGCGGGCATGATGATGGCGTAGGCTGTCGGGAAGGCTGCGAAAAGGCCGCCGCCACCAATGATGAGCCACGTCTCGTTGCCGTCCCAGACCGGTTCGATCGTTGCGGTCATCATGTTGCGCTCTTCATCGGAGCGGGCGACGAAAGTGAGCATGCCGACGCCGAGGTCAAAGCCGTCGAGCAGGACGTACATCATGACGCCAACAGCGAGGATGAAGCCCCAGATCAGTGGAAGGTCGAGTGCCATCTGTTCTCTCCTAGTCCGCTGCTACAATATCTTCGCCGGTCTCGGCGGGATCGTCCACGGCGCCGAGAGGCGAACCAGGTGCCCGGCGCTCGCGTGTTGGCTTGCCCATGGGATCGTCGTCGAAACCGCGGGTCGCGATGCGCGCCATGTAGACCGTGCCAGCGGTGAAGATGATCGCGTAGGTGACCATGAAGACCAGCAGCGATGTGGCGACCTGTGCGGTCGAAACGGGCGACACGCTGTCGACCGTGCGCAAGACGCCATAGACCGTGTAGGGCTGGCGGCCGACTTCTGCCACGATCCAGCCCGTGATCACTGCGATGAAGCCGAGCGCGCCACTGGGCACTGCGAGCCAGTGGAAAATGCCTTTCTTGTCGAGTCCACCCCGCCACCACAGGAAACACCCCCAGACACCAATACCAAGCATAACGAGCCCTGCGCCGACCATGATGCGGAAACTGTAGAAGACGAGCCATAGCGGGGGACGATCTTCCTCTGCGAAGGCGTCCAGTCCCTTGAGGTCTTCCCCTTTGGGGGCATTGGCGAACAGGTAGGGACTGGTGCCCGGAACAGTGATGCCGGAATGGCCGCACTCATTATCGGCGGGCCAGGCCAGCAGGACCGTTCCCTGAACCGGCTTGCTTTCACACCAGCCTTCGGCTGCTGCGATCTTGGCAGGCTGGTAATGGTGGGCGACTTCACCGGACTGGTGACCGGCCATGATCTGAATCGGCATCAAGAGGGCGAGTGTGCCGGCGGCCATGCGCATCTGCCAGCGGGTGGGCTGGGTGACGCGGTTGTTGATCACCTGCCATGCGCCAGCCGCCATGACGACAGCAGCGGTGGTGATATAGGCAGCAAGCAGCATGTGGACCAAGCGTGTCGGGAAGCTTGGGTTAAAGACGACCTTGACCCAGTCGGTCGCGTAGAAATTGCCGGTTTCAGGATCAATCGCGAAGCCATCCGGCGTCTGCATCCAGCTGTTGGCTGACAGGATCCAGAACGCGGAAATTGTCGTGCCTATGGCAACGGCGCAGGTGGCGGTGAAGTGGAGCTTGCGGCCCACCTTGTTCCAGCCAAATAGCATCACGCCGAGGAATGTCGCTTCGAGGAAAAAGGCAGTGAGCACTTCATAGCCGAGAAGCGGGCCGATCACGCTGCCGGTGATTTCGGAAAACACGCTCCAATTGGTGCCGAACTGATAGCTCATCACAACGCCCGACACGACGCCCATGGCGAACGCCAGCGCGAAGATCTTCACCCAATGAAGATAGAGGCGCTTGAAGACTTCGTTGCCGGTCTTCAACCACAAGCCTTCGCAGACCGCGAGAAAGGCCGCGAGGCCGATCGTGAACGCGGGGAACATGATGTGAAAGGCGATGACGAACGCGAACTGGATTCGCGAGAGAAGAAGTGCGTCAAATTCCATCGGTATAAAGCCCCCTGGAAGTTTTCATCCAAAACGGGTTAACACAGTTCGCTCAAGTGTGCGCGCTCAACGTTGTCGCGTGCCATCCTGCCTCATGTGGTGCGCCGCCGCAGAGAGCGAAATACGGCATCGGCGCGGGCGGCGAGGTGCCCGCCCGGCTTCATCAATCGCGCGCTGACATGGACGAGGTCTCCATCCACAGCCGTCACTTCGGGGTGCGCCTCCAGCCATGTGCCCTCGGGCACGATGTCCATGAATTCGAGCGTAAGCTTGATGGTAACGGACATGCGGCCCGTCGCGCTCCAGACGGCCCAGGCGAGCGCGCTGTCAGCAAAGGCAGAGATCATGCCTCCATGAAGAAAGCCCATGCCGTTACAGTGACGGTCAAGCACCCACATACCAGTGCGGATGTCGCCTTCGGCCGTGGCCCTGTAGGTGGGGCCGTTATGCAAGGTGAACTTGCCGCGCGAAGGAGTCGGCGCAAAGCCCTGAGGCGGCGGATTCATGACGCCGTGCAGATCATCCGCCAAAATTGCCGAACAGTTCGTGCTGGACGATATCGCCGGGTTCGATGCCCAAGGCCTCTGCACGACCGCCATTGAGCTCAAGCACGGCCTTCACCGGCACGCCGGGACCAATCGTGCGCAGCGAACCTGGAACGGCATTGCGCGCAATCGCCAGCACTTTACCATCGGGCGCAATGAACAGCATGTCGAGCGAGATCAACGTGTTCTTCATCCACATGCTGGCCGGGCGGGGCTCGCCAAAATCGAACAGCATGCCGGCATTTGGCGGCATGGATTCCCGACCCATCATACCGGTGCGGATTTCGTCAGGATCGTTGGCCAGTTCGACAGTGAACTTGTGCACCGAGTCGCCGGTATCGATTTCAAGCGGGCCGGATTCCAGCTGGGCAAATGCGCCCTGAACAAGGAAAAACGCGGCGGCGAAAAGGCTGGCGATCAAACGGGTCATGGGCGTTGGTTTAGCCGCGCATTCAGGGCTGGGCAAGCGATCTTGGCTGCAGGAAACGGTCTCTAGCGCGGTTTAACCGCAGTGACGTGTTCGCCCTTGGAACCGTTCTCGATCAGGACGTCCAACAGGGTGCCGGGCTCGACATCATCATAGCCCGCCTTTTTCAGGTGTACCGCATGCACGAATATGTCGATCTCGACGCCATCACGGTGCACGAAGCCATAGCCGCGTGTGCGATTGAACCATTTCAGTGTCACGGTTGTGTAGTCGAATTCGACGCCCTTCTCGCGGGCGATTACGGCGCGCGGGCGCTCCATCTCGATAATATGCGCAGTCTGCCACCCCCGGCCACGATGGACCGCGTCGCACACAATGCGCGCATCCTCGTCGGCATAGGTTTCACCATAATCACGCAGACAGGACACGTGCAGCATGACATCGCCTGTCAGTGACGCGTCAGATGTCGATTCCGCAACGATGAATCCATAGCCCTTGGCGCCATCGAACCACTTAACACGGCCAATGACCCGCACAACAGGCTCAGCGCCCGGCACATCTGATTCGGATTTTGCCACAGCTCTCGTCATCAACCCAAATTCCCCAAGGAGGTAACCTAAAAGGCGAAGGCGCGCTTGTCACGCGATCTTCACAACAAAAGCTGGAAAGTTCAGCTTTCCCGGAACAAGTCCTTGATAACGGGAAGAAAAACCTGGCAGTCCCTAGGGGAGTCGAACCCCTCTTTTCAGGTTGAAAACCTGACGTCCTAACCGATAGACGAAGGGACCGCACCGGTTTCGAGAAGTGGCGATATAGCGGCTGTTTCCGATGAGGGCAACCCGATTTTGCCCCCTATCTGCAGATTGTTCAGCCTGTAACTGCGTCAGCTACGTCGAGCTGGACGCGGCGGCGTCCGTTCCATTCGTCGGCTTTGAGTTTGCCTATCAAATGCACGCGCGCGCCATTCGTCAGCACCTGCCCGAGCGGCGTATCAGCGGCGCGCCATGCGATACATTCGAGCCGGCCACCAGCATCTTCCGCGATGAAGCGGACATGGTTGGCGCCAACCTGACGAACCCCCGTGACGTGCACAGACTGGAGGGCAAAGACTGGCTCGGGCGAGCCGATGCCGAACGGGCCGATCTGAGCGATCTGATCGACGAGAGCAGGACTTGCCGCACCGGGGGCAAGCACGGCATCGATTTTCAGTTCGAGGGCCGCAGTCCGCTCGGCTGAAAACTGGGCCATATGGGCAATCATCCAGTCATCAAAGGCCGGGACCTGATCCGGCTCGAGACTGAGCCCGCCGGCCATCGCATGTCCGCCACCCGACAGGATAATGCCTTCGCGCGCCGCCATGGAGATAGCATCACCGATGTTCACGCCGGTCACCGACCGGCCAGACCCCTTGGCGACCGGACCAAGCCCCTCCCCCCATCCAATAACGATGGATGGCAGGTGGTAGCGATCCTTGAGACGTCCGGCGACGATGCCGATGACACCGGGGTGCCAGCCCTCACCGCTGGCGACGAGAATGCCGCGTTCCGGGTTGCGGGCGAGCGCCTGCTCTGCCTGTGCCATGGCCAGATCGAGAATCGCACTCTCGACAGCCTTGCGCTCATCGTTCAGCGCATGAAGGCGTTCGGCCAGTTCGACAGCCTCTTGCCTGTCATCGGTTGCAAGCAGTTTCGCAGCGATCCACGGATCGCCGACGCGCCCTCCGGCATTGAGGCGCGGGCCCAGCATGAATGTGGCGTGGTAGACGGTCTCGGTCTTGCCGATACCGGCGACGTCAGCGAGCGCGCGCAGGCCGGGGTTCTGGTCGCGGGCCATGATGGTGAGGCCCTGTCGCACGAAAGCGCGGTTGACGCCGTGCAGCGGGGCCATGTCGCACAGCGTGCCAAGGGCACAGAGATCAAGGAAGGGCATGATGTCTGGCAGGCCGCCTTCAGGCGCGATGCCACGCTCCCGGGCCAACCGGTTCAGCGCGGCAACAAAAACGAACACGACGCCTGCCGCCGCGAGGTGACCGCAGCCGGACGTATCATCGGGCCTGTTCGGATTGACCAGCGCAGCGGCTGGCGGATACTCGCCGGACATCAGGTGATGGTCGATGACGATGATGGGCAGGTCGATGGATTCTGCCTCGTTCAGTGCGGCAATGGCGGCCGCACCGCAGTCGACCGTGATGACAAGATCAGAGCCAATGTCCTTGAGATGGCGAAAGGCGGCCGGTGAAGGTCCGTAGCCCTCCTCGAGCCTGTCAGGCACGTAGAGACCGAGATCAAGCCCCCAGGCACGGAAGTAACGTGCGAGGATGGCAGAGGATGTGCCGCCATCGACATCATAGTCGGCAAAGACCGTGACCCGCTTCTTGTCGAGAATGGCGTCGAGAACGATCTCCGCCGCCTTGTCCATGTCGGCGAAGCTGGACGGATCAGGGAAATAGTCACGCAGCGTCGGCGCCAGATAGCTGGCCGCATTGGCCGGATCGACACCGCGCGACGCCAGAAGACGCGCCAAAAGATCTGATCCACCGACGCTTGGGGCCAGGCGGCGCACCAAGGCCTCGTCTGCGTCAGCAAGCGTCCAGAAGCGGCCTGTCGCGGACTGGTCCACCTCGAAAAGGCGAGTGTTTGTCTGTCGCGCGGCTTCTGCCATGTCGGGATGAGCTTCCTGTCAGAGAATCGGGAAACTCATCCTAGCTTAAAATCGGGTGGCTGTGACCTGCTCGCGCAGTTCTCAGGCCTTGCGCGCTGAACTGACGTGACGGACCATGCCGTCTGCGGAAGTCATTACGAGTGTATGTGTAATGACGCGGCCGCCCTTGCGGAGCACGCCCTTGAGCATGCTGCCATTGGTGACGCCCGTGGCGCAGAAGACCGTGTCACCGGAGGCAAGCTCGTTCAGCGAATACGTGCGGTCAAAATCGGTGATCCCGACGCGGGCGGCGCGCCGTTTCTCGTCATCATTGCGGAAGACGAGGCGACCATACATTTGACCACCGACACATTTCAGAGCCGCTGCAGCCAGCACGCCCTCAGGCGCACCACCGGAACCGACATAGAAATCGATGCCGGTCTGCGGGTCGGTCGTGGCAATCACGCCGGCGACATCGCCATCGGTGATGAGGGCAATACGGGCACCGACGCCGCGCAAGCTGGCGATGATGTCTTCGTGGCGCGGGCGGTCGAGGACGCAAACGGTCATCTCGGAAATGGCCACACCCTTGTGTTTGGCGAGGGCCGTGACGTTTTCGGCGGGCGATGCGTCGAGACTGATGATCCCTTCCGGATAGCCCGGGCCAACGGCCACCTTGTCCATATACGTGTCTGGCGCGTGCAGCAGGCCGCCACGCGGCGCAATCGCCAGCACGGCGAGCGCATTGGACATGGCCTTTGCGGTCAGCGTGGTACCTTCGAGCGGGTCGAGTGCGATGTCAATTTCCGGTCCGTTCCCGGTGCCGACTTCTTCACCGATAAAGAGCATGGGCGCTTCGTCGCGCTCCCCTTCCCCGATGACGACGCGTCCCTTGAATTCAACATCATTGAAGGCGCTGCGCATGGCATCGACAGCTGCCGCATCGGCCTTCTTCTCATCGCCGCGACCAACTTCAGTTGCGGCAGCGATCGCGGCCAACTCGGTTACGCGGACCATTGCATCGGCCAAGCCTGGCGTCAGAACGTTGTTTGTCATTGCATTCTATTCCCTGTCGCACCGCGTGAAACACGGCACAATTTATTAGAGCAATCAGCTTGCCATTTCGATGCGGATCAGCCTCGGCGCGTCGATGAGCATTGTCAGCTTTTCCAGACGGGCGAGCGCCGACTGCATGTGCGAACGTGGGCACCGGTGGGTGACGATAGCGACCGGGCTGGCGCCTGAATCATCGGCAGAGTCCTGCAGGAGCTGGTTCACAGACACGCCTTCAGCGGCAAGCGCTTCGGTCAGGGCCGCGAGGGCGCCAGGCTTGTCGGCCAAACGCACGCGCAGGAAGAAGGCAGACGTTTCGTCGCCGACGCCGGACACAAACGGGCGCTGCAGATGGTGTTCAGCCCGGCCAAAGGCCGGACGAATGGCTGGGCGGAACATCTTGGCGACGTCACCCATGACGGCGCTGGCGGTCGGACCGGCCCCTGCGCCTGGGCCCGTCAGCGTGATCGCTCCGACCGGATCACCTTCGATGCGTACCGTGTTCAGCGAACCGTTGACGCGGGCGAGCGGATGATTCGCCGATAGCGCCATAGGCTCGACACGGCAGACGACACCTGCGTCTGTCAGCAGGCCTTCGGCAATCAGCTTGATACGAAAGCCGAGACGGTCGGCCAGTTTCAGGTCCAGGAGGTCGATCTGGTCGACACCGGACACACTGACCTTGGAGAAATCGAGATCGGCCGAGAAGGCGATGGCCGAAAGGATGGCGGCCTTGTGGGCGGCGTCCATGCCCGAGACGTCGAGCGTCGGGTCGGCTTCGGCATAACCGAGCTTCTGGGCTTCTTCGAGCACATCATCATAGGACCGGCCGGTTTCCAGCATGGTCGTTGTCAGGAAATTGCAGGTGCCGTTCAGAATGCCCGAGACCCGCTTGATCTCGACACCTGCGAGGCTGTCACGCAGCACGCGCACCACAGGGATGCCACCAGCGACCGCCGCTTCGAACAGGAGATCGACGCCTTTTTCCGCGGCCAGTGCCGCAAGCGCCATGCCATGCTTGGCCATCAATGCCTTGTTCGCGGTGATGACGTGCTTGCCGGCCTTGAGCGCGCTTTCAACGGCGAACTTGGCCGGACCATCCGATCCGCCGATCAGCTCGACAAAGACATCGACATCCGCGTCTTCGGCCAGCGTGGCCGCATCGTCGAACCAGCGATACTTGTCCGTATCGACTGGCCGGTTACGACTCTGGCTCCGCGCGCTGACGCCTGTAATCTCGACCTGGCCGGGCAAGCGCAGCTTTTCCTGACGCTCGACTAGTTCGATCAATCCACAGCCGACATGGCCAAGACCTGCAATTCCGATTTTCAATGGCCCCAAAACTGGCCCTCCAATGAGTGTCGGGCGGTGGATAGACCAGTTGAACGCAAATGCGAAGGGCCTAAGGGGGATTTGCAGCGGGCACCACCGGCCGCTGCCCCCGTCTTACTCGGCTGCGGTGGCTGAAAGCTCTTTCACGCCATGCTTGGCCATGAACTTTCGAATGTTGCGCGCGGCCTGACGAATACGCTGTTCATTCTCAACAAGTGCGATGCGCACATGGCCGTCGCCGTGTTCGCCAAAGCCGGCGCCGGGCGCCACAGCCACATGGGCCTCGTTCATCAGCATGAGCGAGAATTCGAGGCTGCCCAGATGACGAAGGGGTTCTGGAATCGGTGCCCAGGCGAACATGGACGCTTTCGGGCTCGGGATAGTCCACCCTGCCCGCGTAAAACTTTCAACCAGCACGTCGCGACGCTGTTTGTAGATCTGGCGGAAATCGTCAACGCAGTCCTGAGGTCCATCAAGCGCAGCCACGGCTGCCACCTGGATCGGCGTATAGGCACCGTAGTCGAGATAGGATTTCACGCGTGCCAGAGCGGCAATCAGGGTTGCATTGCCCGCAACAAAGCCCATGCGCCAACCGGCCATTGAATAGGTCTTGGACATGGTCGTGAATTCGACCGCAATGTCCTTCGCACCGTCCACCTGAAGAATGGAAGGTGTTGGTTCCTCGAAATAGATTTCATTGTAGGCGAGGTCGGACAGGATCCACAGATCGTGCTTCTTCGCGAACTTGACTGCGTCCTTGTAGAATTCGAGATCGCAGACTTCCGCCGTCGGGTTGGACGGATAGCAAAGCACCATCGCCGTTGGCGGTGGTACGCAATGCTTCACGGCCTTCTCGAGGTTGCGCAGGTATTCTTCAGGCGACGGCGATGGCACGGCACGGATCGAGGCACCGGCGATAATGAAGCCGAACGAATGAAGCGGATAGGACGGATCGGGTGAGAGGATGACATCGCCGGGCGCAGAAATGGCCTGCGCAAGGTTGGCGAAGCCTTCCTTCGAGCCGAGCGTGACGATCACTTCCTTGTTCTTGTCGAGCGTGACGTCGAACCGGCGCTTGTAATAGTCGGTGACCGCACGGCGCAGGCCCGGAATGCCACGCGAGGCGGAATAGCCATTCACGTCCGGCTTGCGGGCCGTTTCGACCAGCTTGTCGACGATGTGTTTCGGCGTCGGCAGGTCCGGATTGCCCATGCCGAGGTCGATTATGTCAGCCCCTTCCGCGCGAAGGGCTGCCTTGCTCCTGTTCACTTGTTCGAAAACGTATGGAGGAAGGCGCCTGATCTTGTGAAATTCGGTGTTCATCTCTGGCCTTTCAGACCCTGGGTGACGCGCGGTACATTGAAGCTGTTCCTGATGGCTGCAATTTCGGCGTCAGTAAGAAAATTCGAGGACTCGTCGAAACCGGCAAATTGTTGCCTGATCTCTTCCCCAACGGCGGCGATTTCGGCCGGCCCATCGGCCGGCAATTCCGCTCGTGCGTTATCAGCAAATTCAGCGCTCAAGGCTGTAACGCGCTCTGCAGATGCAGGCAGCGTCTTGCCGGGCAGCTGATCGGGTGCAATCGTGGGCACCTCAACCAGTTCCGGATACCCCTCACCGCGGATTTCAACCCGGCGGGTTTCATACCATTCCGGTGTCTGGTTAACGGCGCTGCGTACCTTCGCAAACGAGTTGGAACACCCAACCAGCAGCAGGCATGACACGCCTATGAGGGGAATCGTCGTGTTTTTCATGGTTAAACTCATTAAATCACAAACATTGTCATGAATAGTTACGCATACAGAAACAGGCGATATTGGGACCGATGAGCGGCAATAACAAAGAAAAAGCCCCACTGGCGTCTCTCGGCTCACTGATGGCCGAGCAAAATCCCATGCAAATGCAGGTGTTGATGACGACGCTTGCCTTGGCCAACACGGAATCGCAAGCGCTGATCAGCGACGTTCTGATGGGGTCCGGCCCAGTGGGCACGATGGCCCAGGGCGACCCGATGGGCGCCGGCGAGGCGTTCCAGGAAGTAGGCAAAAGCCTGGCCCGCAACCCGATGTCGCTGATGAGCGCCAATCTGGAGTTGATGCAGGGCTGGATGAAGCTGTGGCAGGAGATGGCCACCGAAGCGATGGGCACGCCTGCCCAACCGGAATCCGACAAGCGTTTCTCTGATCCGGAATGGCAGTCCAATCCCGGCTTCAAGTTCATCCGCAAGGCATATGACGTTAACAAGAACTGGCTGATGGGCCTGGCTGACCATGCGCCGGACCTGCCGGACAATATACACCTGCGCGCCAAGTTCTTCACCCAGCAGCTGACCGACATCATGTCGCCGACGAACTACCTCGGGTCCAACCCGCAGGCCCTGCGCGCCTTCATGGAGAGCGGCGGCGAGAGCGTGCTGAACGGAATTCGCCTCGCCCGCGCCGATGTTAAGAAAGCTGGTGGCAAGCTGCACATCAGCCAGACCGATGAGACTCCCTTCGAGATTGGCAAGAACATTGCCACCGCACCGGGAAAGGTCGTGTTCCGCAATGACCTGATCGAACTGATCCAGTATGCGCCGAGCCAGGAACAGACCTATTCCCGGCCGCTGCTGATCTTCCCGCCCTGGATCAACAAGTTCTACATCCTGGACCTGCGTGAAGAGAATTCGATGATCCGCTGGCTGGTCGACAAGGGCCTCACCGTGTTCGTCGTGTCGTGGCGCTCTGCCGACAAGGTGACGCAGGATTACACGTGGGACGACTACAGCAAGAAAGGCGTCTATGCGGCGGTCGAGGCCGCGCTGCAGGCGTCGAGCTCGAAGAAACTGAACGCTGTGGGTTACTGCATCGGCGGCACGCTGTTGTCGGGCACACTCGCCCACATGGCGGCCCATGATGACGACCGGATCGCGTCGGCAACATTCTTTGCTTCCCAGTCGGATTTTGAACTGGCGGGTGACCTCAAGGTTTTCACCGATGGTCCCGGCCGCGGCTATATCGACAGCATCATCGAGGATAATGGCGGCGTGATGCCGGGTGCCATGATGTACGAGACATTCAACTGGCTGCGCCCGATCGACCTCGTCTGGCGCTACGTGATCGACCAATACATGCTGGGCAAGGCGCCGCGCCCGTTCGACCTGCTCTACTGGAATGCTGACCAGACCAATATTCCCGGCGCGGTTCACCAGAGCTATCTGAAGAACTGCTATTCCGACAACAAACTGTCGTCTGGCAACTTCGACCTGCTCGGCGAAAAGATTGACCTCAAGAACGTCAAGATACCGGTCATGGTGCAAGCCAGCCGCGATGATCATATCTGCCCGTTCGAGAGCGTGTATCGCACCGCGACCGTCTTCGGCGGCGACACCAAGTTTGTCCTGTCAGGCTCCGGCCACATTGCCGGCGTCGTGAACCATCCCGCCGCCAAGAAATACCAGCACTGGACCGGCGGCGACATCACGCCTACCGGCGAGGAATGGCTGGAAACGGCCGAGGAGCACCCCGGCTCGTGGTGGCCATACTGGTGGGACTGGCTGAGGCCAAAATCCGGCAAGAAGAAAGCCGCTGTCCAGCCGAAGGACATGGGCCTTGGCGAAGCGCCAGGCTCCTATGTCCGCGTGCGCCTGCAGGATATCAAACTACCGCTCAAATAGGATTCAGGCCTCAAGCCCGGTCCACTCATCCAACCCCAACGCGATGTTGAGATTCTGCACGGCAGCGCCTGAAGCGCCCTTCCCGAGATTGTCGAGGCGGGCGACGAGGCGAGCCTGGTCGTCAGACCCGAAGACATAGAGTTCAAGCCGATTGGTCCCGTTGCAGCCTTCCGGTTCCAATCCGGACAGCTTGTCACTTTCGGCCAGCGGAACGACGCGCACGAAGCGCTCCCCTTCGAACGCCTCAGCCAGCGCCGCATGGAGGTCTGCGCGTTTTGGTTTGCCCGGCAAGGCCCAGAGCGGCAGCGGCACTTCCACGATCATGCCTTGCGCGAAACGGCCGACCGCCGGTGTGAACATTGGCAGGTTGGCAAGACGGCCATGCCGCATCATCTCCGGCGGATGCTTGTGCTTTTGCGACAAGGCATAGATGCGGAAATTGTCAGCCGTGTAATTGGAAGCATCGGCGTTCTCGAATTCGGCGATCATCGCATTGCCGCCACCGGTATAACCCGACACTGCGTTGACAGTGACCGGATGGGACGGCGGTAGCAGGCCCCGCATCACCAAAGGGCGCACGAGGGCGATAACGCCAGTCGGATAACAGCCTGGATTTGAGATGCGCGAGGAGGCCCTTATCACGGCACGCTGGCCCTTGTCCATTTCGGGGAAACCATAGGTCCATCCGGGCGCCGTGCGGTGGGCCGTGGAGGCATCAATGATGACCGTGTTCTTGTTGGTGACGAGTGACACGCCGAGCCGCGCCGCATCATCGGGCAGGCAGAGGATCACGGCATCGGCCGTGTTCATCATCGTGGCACGCGCGTCGACATCCTTACGCTTGGCCGGGTCAATCGAAATCAGGTCAATATCGCTGCGCTGGCGCAACCGGTCGGCAATCTGCAGGCCGGTGGTGCCTGCTTCGCCATCAATGAAAACCTTCGGCAACATGGCCAACCCTCATCACAGGACAATAAAAAGCGGGCGCCTCGTCTCCGAAGCGCCCGCCGGGGATTTGAAAAAACCGGAATACGGCCTTAGCGCTTGGAGAACTGGAAGCTACGACGGGCTTTCGCCTTGCCGTACTTCTTGCGTTCGACAACGCGCGGGTCGCGGGTCATGAAGCCGAATGGCTTCAGAACGGCGCGCAGGCTTGGCTCGTAGTTGACGAGCGCGCGCGAGATACCGTGACGAACGGCACCAGCCTGGCCCATCAGGCCTGAGCCCTTGACGGTGGCGATGACGTCAAATTCGGAATCACGACCGGCTTCAATCAGCGGCTGGGCAATCACCATGCGCAGAACCGGACGTGCAAAATAGGTTTCCTGGTCGCGACCATTGATCGTGATCTTGCCAGTGCCTGGCTTGATCCAGACGCGAGCGGTGGCTTCCTTGCGGCGACCCGTGCCATAGGCGCGGCCCTGTGCGTCGATTTTAGGTTCGATCTTGATCGCTGGCGCTTCGGCAGCCGGCGCGCCGGACATGGCGCCAAGTTCCTCGAGGGAGTTTGCTGTGTCGGTCATATGGATCAGGCCGCCTTGATGTTCTTGCGATTCATCGACTTGAAGTCGACGGTTTCAGGCTGTTGAGCCGTGTGTGGATGTTCGGCACCGGCATAGACGCGCAGCTTGCCGAACTGGGTCCGGGCCAGCGTGCTTTCCTTCGGCATCATGCGCTTCACGGCCATCTGGATGGCGCGCTCAGGGAATTTGCCGTTGAGGATTTTCTCAGGCGTGGTCGACTTGATGCCGCCCGGGTAACCGGTGTGACGGTAATAAATCTTGTCCGTCAGCTTCTTGCCTGTGAATTTGGCTTTATCCGCGTTGATAATGACGACATGATCGCCCGTATCGATGTGCGGTGTGAAATCGACGCGGTGCTTGCCGCGAAGACGTTTTGCGACGTAAGAAGCAAGGCGTCCGATGACGACGTCAGTCGCGTCAATCACGACCCACTTGTGCTCCACATCAGCTGGTGCGTTATAGGTTTTCATCGCTCTAATCAGAGCCTCTCGACTTCGGAGTTCATGGAATGCAATTCAAGCGCTGGCGTTTAAGCGCCGCTTCCCCCCTTGTCAACGCTGGGGTTGGCCTTGCCCTGCTTTTTACGGCATCGGCCTGTTCCAAACAAGACAAGTCTGTCGATTCCGGGGCTGAAGCCCCCGTCATTGCTGCAGGGACCGTGCTTCCGGCCGTCTGGTCCACACGCCCGCTTGAGGGCGAAGTCGCGTCCATCGCCCTGTCAGGCGGATTGCGCGGCATTCTGGCCGTCGCCTACGAGAAAGGCGGCCTGCAATTTTACGATATGGAGGCCGAAAAACTCGGCGAAAAGTCCAATTTCAGGCTTAAATCATTGGCGGGGGGGCAATCGTCCGTCGTCGAGGATCGCTCGATCACCGTTTTCCCGGGCATCACGCGGGAGGGCGAACTCAAGGCGTATATTTATGGTGAGGGCCTGATCGCGCCGGCCCAGATCGACCTGCCGGTCAATGTCGACAAGGTGATTGGAGGGATCTGTTCCGGCCCTGCGCCTGGCAGGGGCTTGATGCGCCTCGCCTTCTGGACCGACTCCAACAATCGCGTCCTTCAGAACGGAGTCATTCGGGAATCAAATGGCGAGCTGGCCTGGGCAGCAGGCGAATCAACTTTCACCGACTTTCCGGTCAAATCCTGTGCCTTCACCAGCGACACGCTGGTGGCTTCGCCGCGTGCGTCCAATGCCGCTTCGCTGGTGCGGGGGCCGCTCGACGCGCTGGTCTCGCTGGAAGACGGCAAACTGGGCATCTCGACAGACCTCGGCATGACCAATGCGGAGATCAGCGTAAAAGACGGGATTACAGTTGTCGCACCGGAAACACCGGTCGCGCTCGCCGCCATGGGCACAATGATGTCAGGTGGATATCCGGGCGGACTCATCGTGATTGCGGGTGAAACAAAGCCCGGAGAGCATCATGCGGTATTCGTGGACCCAAGCCCGCTGACATTGTCGACCAACTGAACCGGACTGCGTGACAACCATACCAACCGAACCGCGGCCAGTGTCACAATCACACCCAGAGCCTGGTGCATCAGCGCCAGGTTCATCGGCGCTGCGCTGACGAGAGTCAGTATGCCCCAGATAGCCTGCAGGCTGACCAGGATGGCCAGACCGGTAAAAGTCCCCTTCAGCGTAGACTTGCGGAAGGACCACGCGGCAACGAGGGCAATGCCCCAGATCAGATAGGCCAGCATGCGGTGGTTGAACTGGGTCGTGGCGCGGCCTTCAAACAGGCTGCGCACACCGAGCCCCTCGTCGAGATAGGAACCGGGCACGAACTCACCTGCCATCAGGGGCCAGTCATTATAGCTGCGCCCGGCATCGAGACCGGCGACGAGCGCACCGGTGGCCATTTGCAGGAAGATCAGACCGAGCAGTACCGCGGCCACAGTGCGGACCGACCGCGCCACGGGCGCTCGCGACATGCCGCCTAAATCGAGCCACAGCCAGGCCGTGGCGGCGATGATGACGAGGGCCAACATGAAATGGGTCGCCAGGCGATAAGGCGCGACATCGACCCGCGTGGTTTCACCAATACCGCTGGACACCATCCACCAGCCAATGAAGCCCTGCAGGCCGCCAAGCAGGATGAGAATAACAAAGCGGGTGGCGAGACGGCGGCTGAGCCAGCCACGGATTGCGAATATGGCAAAACCAAACACGGCAACGAGGCCGATCAGGCGACCGAACAGGCGGTGGCCCCATTCCCACCAGAATATCTGTTCGAACTCTCCGAGCGACATGCCGGAATTCTGCAGCCGGTATTCGGCTGTCTGCTGGTATTTCTCGAACAGGCTTTGCCATGCCGCGTCATTCAGCGGCGGCAGCGCCCCCTTGATAGGGTCCCATTCCGTGATGGACAGACCGCTGTCTGTGAGGCGCGTTGCGCCGCCGATCAGGATCATCGCGTAGACAAGGATGCCGATGATTACGAGCCAGTTTCGCATCCAGCGCGTGGCGAGAGGGGATTTGCCTGTTTGGGACATGCGGCCTACATGGCCTATCCATGCGGGGCGGCAAGAGGCAACCGTGTCGCAGCGCCCTTTCAACCGAGCCCGAAAAGAACCGAGACTGCCATGCGCAAACCTATCGCGAGCCTGATCCTGCTGGGCTTCATCGTCTCTTATATTGTGCTGGTCGGCACGTTTTCGGACATGATCGACGGATGGCCGCGTTGGGCACAATTGGTGTTCTACGTGATCGCCGGGTTTGCCTGGATCCTGCCGCTCAAGCCGCTATTTGCGTGGATGAACAGCGGCGCGTCGCAAGACCCGGATGACTGAAACCGGCCGTGCTTATTCGTCGTGGCGTCGTGACGCTTCGCGAAGGCGCGCCAATATCACAGCCGGATCGTCTGGCGTGGATACGTCCTCGGGAGAGGGATAATCGTCTTCCTCTTCCTCGGCCTGCACTTCGGCATCCTCTTCAACCTGCAGCACAGGTTCGCCATCTTCATCTTCTTCGCTGACACCATCGAAAAGATCGGTGTCAGCCTGCGCCTTGAGGCGCCCCATAACGGTTTCACCCCCGACAAGCGTCTGTCCGGGCCAGATCAACATGCCCACCACAGTCGGAACGTAGACATCGCACCAGCCACCGAGACGGCGCGTGCCAAACGGGCGGCCTAGCCGCACGATGTCGCCTGCTTCCGTGGAGAGATCGATGCGTGGCCCAAGGCCGCCCGACGCCAGGCGCACGCCGACCTGCTGGCCGCGACTTTCGAATGTGAGAAAGGCGCGCGCCAGACCGTCATCATCAGCGCGCGTCGCCAGTGGCACGCTGTTCTCGCCCGCTTCATAGATCATCGATTCAACACTGCCCGAAATCGGCGTGTAAACCTTGTTGGTGGCGGACGGGGCGGACGCAATACGAATGCGTGTGGTACTGGAGTCTGTGAGGCGCAGTTCGGAGGGAGCCTCGACACGGTCAACCGAGACCACAACGCCATCGCAAGGCGCGACCACTCCATTGGCGAGATCAGGCGGGGTGCGATGCGACCATCGGGCTGCCATCATTGCCAGAACCACGCCGACAAAGCCAATCCAGAACAGCGGGGACCAGAGTGCGCCAAGCAGCAGCGCCACCAGCAGCGCCCCAAGCGCGGCAGCAACACCTTCCCAATCGAGGCCGACAGTCATCCAGGGGGTGTTTTTGTGATCAAGATGTTCAGACATTCCAACAGCCCCTTCCCCGGGCAAACTCTAGTCTTCAACCAATGCCAGGTCGGCATTTTTCGCCTGACGGTCCCACATATCAGCGTATTTGCCGCCTTTGGCCAGCAGGACAGCGTGGTTGCCACGTTCGATCACCCGGCCTGCCTCCAGAACCAGGATTTCGTCGGCGGACTTCACCGTGGACAGGCGGTGGGCGACCATCAGCGTTGTACGCCCTTCTGCAGCCTCCTCAAGCGCATCTTGCACCGCTTCTTCGGTGGCGCTGTCCAGCGCAGATGTCGCCTCGTCGAGTACGAGAATGGCAGGATCAGCAAGAATAACCCGCGCAATGCCCACGCGCTGTTTCTCGCCGCCGGACAGCTTCAGGCCGCGTTCGCCGACGCGCGTATTCCAGCCGTCAGGCAGGCTGTCGATGAACTCAAGCAGCTGGGCGCGGCGAGCAGCATCGCGCAATTCCTCTTCACTCGCATCCGGGCGGGCGTAACCAATATTGTAGCGGATCGTGTCGTTGAACAGGACAACATCCTGCGGCACGAGGCCGAGCGTCTTGCGCAACGATTCCTGGGTCAACGACCGCACATCCTTGTCGTCGACAAGGACGTGACCGGATTCAACATCATAGAAACGGAACAGCAGTTTCAGCAGTGTGGACTTGCCGGCGCCGGACGTTCCGACAAAGGCAATCTTCCTGCCCGGCTTCAGGTGGAAACTGACATCGCTGACGCCCACTGCGCGGCCTTCGTGCGAGAAACCGACATGCTGGAACTTCACGTCGCCTCTGGGTGACACTAGTTCAACCGCATCCGGGGCATCGGACACGTCTGCTTTCATTGAGAGCAGACCAAACAGTTTCTCTAGATCGACCGCGCCTTGTTTGATCTCACGCCAGGCCCAGCCAAGAATATTCAGCGGCGCATAGAGTGATAGCAGCATCAGCATGACAGCCGTCAGATCGCCGATCTGCATCTTGCCGTCGATTACGTTCCACGCCGACAGGACGAGCACGGCCAGCAAACCAAGATTCATTACAAGCGCCTGAACCGCGTTCAGAATATACATGCTGCGCACGGTTTCGACGTAGCGGTCATTGTATGTGCCCATGGCGGTATCGAACCGGCCGGTTTCACGGCGTTCGGCGGCGAAAGATTTCACCGTTTCGAAATTGGTGAGGATATCGACCGACATGGCGCGGAAATGCGTATCCGCCTCGTTCATGCGGCGACGCTGTCGCACGCGCCATTCGGTAATGATGACCGTAGCAACCACGTAGACGATGATCGTCGCAATCGCGATTAGGGACAGACGGACATCATACGCCACCCCCAGTGCAATCGAGGCAAGGAACAGGCGAATGAAGGTCGGTCCGATATTGAATGCGAGAAACCGGATCAGGTAGTCGATGGCACCCGCGCCCCGCTCAATGACGCGGTTCAGCGCACCGGTGCGGCGCGTCTGATGGAAATTCAGGGACAGCAACTGGGCGTGGCCGAACGCATCGACACTCGCCACGCGCTGCGCATCCTGACTGACCGGGGAAAACAGCCAGTCGCGCATTTGCGGCAGGCCCGCCGCGAGAAAGCGGACGCCAATACCGATAGAAAGCCAGAGCGCGGCCGAGGCGAAGGCCGGTGCGACTCCCGCTTTCGGCGCTGCCTGATTGATCGCGTGTCCCAGCAGGAGAGGCGAGACGACCTCCAGAATGGATGCGGCCAGCGTGAGAATGACCGCAATCACCATGACCGGGCGCCACTTGGCGAGTTCGGACCGCCCGAGCAATTTCAGGATTCGCAGGATCGAAACCCCGATGCCGCCATCAGCACTGTCGATCGTGTCGTGATTGGCGGGCGTTTCTGTTGTCGTGGTCGGTTTTGTCATCCCGGCCATATGGGGCGGAATCGGCGGAAGACAAAACGTGTTCTGCCTGTCACGTAACGTCACAGACATTGGAACTGGCAAGATCGTATCTCATTGGCTATTTGTTCAGGTCGTTCAAACAGCCGGGTTCCACCATGACAAAGCTCAAATCCATCTGTGTCTATTGCGGGGCCTCTGATGCCGTCAGCCCCGGCTATATTGCGCTCGCCCAAGAATTGGGCCGCGAATTGGCCAAGCGGGACATTCGCCTCGTCTATGGCGGCGGTGGTGTTGGCCTGATGGGCGCCTGCGCGCGTGCGACACACGAAGCATCGGGTGAAGTGCTGGGCATCATGCCCCGCTTCCTGCTACAGAAGGAACGCATCTTCGAAGACGTGGAGCATCGCATTGTCGAGGACATGCATACGCGCAAGCAGATGATGTTTGACGAATCAGACGCGTTTATCGTGCTTCCGGGCGGTATTGGCACGCTCGAAGAGGCCGTCGAGATACTCTCATGGGCGAGACTCGGCCTTCACGCCAAGCCAATGGCCTTTCTCGATGAAGACGGGTTCTGGATTCCCTTCTTCGACCTGATGGAAAAGATCATCGATGGCGGCTTCACCCCGGAGAGCTTCAGATCGTTGCTCGTGCACTCAGACTCGCCAGAAACGGCGATCCAGGCGCTGCGCGACCGGATGATCGTGCTCGACGCCTAGCGCACGCCCTGAAAGCCGGTCACTTCATCGGACGGCTTCTTGTTCAGGTCCATGCCGAGCGACAGCACAATCGCGGAAGCGATGAAGATCGACGAATAGGTACCGATAAAGATACCCCAGATGAGCGCAAAGCTCATGCCGCGCAGAACGGGGCCGCCCAGGAAGAAGATCGCGAACAGGGCCAGCAGGGTCGTGCCGGATGTCAGCAGCGTGCGTGACAGCGTCATGTTGAGCGACTGGTTGATGACCTGGCGATCCGGCATCTTCTTGTACTTGCGGCGCTCTTCCCGCACACGGTCGAACACGACGACTGTGTCGTTCATGGAATAACCGATAATCGTCAGAAGCGCGGCGATGGTCGTCAGGTTGAACTCAAGCTGAAGCAGCGAGAAAACGCCAAGCGTGATGATCACATCGTGCGCCAACGCAGCGACGGCACCGACCGAAAACTGCCATTCGAAACGAAACCAGATATAGGCAAGCATCAGTACCAGCGCCGACACCAGAGCCATGATGCCGGAGCGGAACAGTTCACCCGACACTTTCGGGCCGACGGAATCATCGCGCAGGAAATCTTCATCGGTCAGGCTCAGCTTCTCTTTCAGCGTACTGGCCACAATCTCATTGGTCACCTGTTGTGCCCGCTCTGCCTGAGCCTCGGGAGCCAGGGTCGCGAATTCCTCACCGAGCAGTGCCGGATCGGCTGCACCGAACTTCGCGACAACAATCGAACGCGCATCGGTTCCGACCGCGCTGTTGACTTCAGCTGGGAATGGCATTGCAGCGCGAACCGTTTCCACAGTCACGGTCTCGGACTGCTGAATTTCCATGACTGTACCGCCGGCAAAATCGACGCCCAGATTCAGGCCGCGAGTCGACAGGAGGAAAATCGACGCCGTGATCATGAGTACGGACAGAAGGGCTCCGCCCAGTCGCAGGCCCATAAAGTTGAGCTTGGTGCTTTCAGGCCAGTATCTGAGCAACATGGTTTCTCTCCTGTCGGCCTAAAGCACGAATTTTTTTGGTTTGAAGCCCTTGAGCCACATGACCGTGAACCAGCGCGTCAGCACGAAGGCTGTGAACACCGAGGTGATGATACCAATGGCCAGGGTGACGGCGAAACCCTTCACCGGGCCGGAGCCCAGCAGGTAGAGAATCGCAGCGGCGATGAATGTCGTAATGTTGGCGTCCAGGATGGTCGACAGGGCGCGCTCATAACCTGCCTGAACAGCCGTCAGGGGTGACCGACCGGCTCTCTTTTCTTCGCGGATGCGCTCGAACACCAGCACGTTGGCATCCACCGCCATACCGATGGTCAGAATGATACCGGCAATTCCCGGCAGCGTCAGCGTGGCGCCTAGCCCGGAAAGTGCTCCGACGATCAGGATAATATTCGCGGCCAGCGATCCAACCGCAAAAAACCCCATCAGGCCATAGGCCAGGATCATGAACAGGGCGACGAGCGCGAGACCGATCAGCGAGGCGCGAACACCGGCGCGGATCGAATCCTGCCCCAGCGTGGCGCTAACGGTGCGCTGGTCAAGAAACTGGACCTTGGCCGGCATCTCGCCTGCCTCGATGATGGCGGCAAGATCCTGCGCCTCTTCGATCGCGAAGTCGCCGGTAATCCGCACGCTGCCGCCCGGAATTGGCTCGTTGATACGCGGAGCCGACATGATCGTGTCATCCAGGACGATGGCAAACAGTTTGCCGGAATTGTTGCGGGTGGTCTGGTAAAACTTGGACGCGCCATTGCCGTTGAGGCGGAAATTGATCTGCGGGCGGTTGCCATCGTCGTACCCTTGGCTGGCCGTCGCGATATCGGCGCCCGTCACTTCAGGGATGTTGCGCACCAGGAGCGGGCCGGTTTCGGGCCCGGTCAGCAGGCGATAGCCGGGCTTGACGACGCCTTTTTCGGCTGCGGCTATGGCTGACGGGCTGTTTTCGACCAGATTGAACGTCATCTTGCCGTCACGGCTCAGCAGGCTTTTCAGACGGGTCGCATCCGGTTCGCCGGGCGCTTCCAGAATGATGCGGCTATTGCCTTGCGGCGTGATCGAAATTTCGCTGACGCCTTCCGGGTCGACGCGGCGGCGCACGATCGTCATCGTCTTGCCGAGCGCGTCCTTCATGAGCGCTTCTTCCGACGTTGCCGGAACAGACACCTTGATAAGCGCGGGACCTGCCGATTCGACCTCATAAGTCTTTGCCCCGCCAATGGCGCCTTCAACGCTGCCATTCATCTTGCGGATACGGGTGAGCGCTTCATCGATCGGGAAGTTGCCATCGGCATTGGGCCGGGTCAGGCGCACGTCCAGCTCGCGTCCATTGACTTCCGACAGGTGGCCGATCAGCGGTTGGCCATCGCGATTACCGAGCGCGGTGCGCACGTCGATTGCGAACACTTCAAGCCGGTTGGCAACCACTTCGTCCGGACTGATCTCCATCATCAGGTAAACGCCGCCCTGAAGATCGAGACCGAGATTGACGCCCTGTTTGGGTACCCCGGCCGGCGCGCCGGACATGTTCACGACGTTGGGCAGGGCCATCATGACCCCCCACAACATGATGCCGAGGATCAGGCAGACCTTCCAGACGGGAAACTGTAACATGTATTAGTCCTTGGACGGGAGAATGGCCGGAACGGCGAGCCTAGTCGTTGGCGGCGACCGGTTCGCTCTTTCCGCGCACTTCGACGACCATGGCCTTGATCACGCGAACGCGTACATTTTCCGCCAGTTCAACGGTGATTTCCGTTTCACCGACCTTGTTGACCTTGCCGATCAGGCCGCCCGAGGTCACGACCGTGTCGCCGCGCTTGACGTTTTCGACCATTTGACGGTGCTTCTTGGCGCGCTGTTGCTGGGGCCGGATGAGAAGAAAGTAGAAAATCAGGATCAGCGGCAGGAAGAACATGACCTGTGTCAGGATGCTTGGACCTGCTGCCGCGGGGGCAGCCTGGGCCAGCGCCGGAAGGGACAGACCTGCAAATGCGACAGTTGTCGCGGCGAATTTGTTAAACATGTGGTCCACTCCCTGTAACCCTGTACCGCGTCGCCGGGTTCTGGCGTCCGCGAAAGACATGACCCTATAGCTGTGGCCGCTTGCGTTGGCAAACAAGCCCTGCAGGCCGCGTAAATCTGTCCTAAAGCGCCCTTGACGCACCGTCGATGAGCAGCGGCAGCGGCTGGGCGATGGCGAGGCGGTCTTGCGTGCCATCTGCGGCGATCCGCAACAGATGCTGCGCGTCAGCCATCTGGAAGGGCGCGATCAGCACCCCGCCCTTCGTCAATTGCTGCAAAAGGATCTCGGGCACTTCGTTAATCGCGCCGGTCAGAAGGATACGGTCATAGGGGCCGCGTTCAGGCCATCCAGCGAGACCATCGCCGTGCCGTATGGCAACATTGCCGAGTCCGAGATCGAGCATGCGCCGGCGAGCCGCGTCGCACAGTCGGCGGAACCGGTCCATGGCGAACACATCGGCGCCAAGCTGGGCGGCAAGCGCGGCTGTATACCCGCTGCCGACGCCGATCAGCAGGATGCGCGCCTCACGCATCTGGCGGATCTGCAGGGCCTGCAACAGCTGACCCGTCACGGCTGGGCGCGGCACGATCTGGCCGCAGGGTATAGGCAGAATACAATCCTCGAAGGCCAGCTTGGACAGCGAATCCCCGTCCACGAAGGCACCCCGGTCAATCGTCTCCATCGCCTTCAGCACGCCATCATCGGTGATGCCCTCCTGGCGCAGGTGCAACACAAGGCGCGCGGCGCGGAAGGGATCGGCGATCAGCTCTGCCATGTCTCGCGCAATTCCTTGAGATAGGCTTCGTGTGTCAGGTCGACATGTAGCGGCGAGACCGAGACGTAGCCGTCATAGATTGCCCGCAGGTCGGTGCCGGTATCCGGTTTCGAGAGTTTTCCCTTGTAGCCGATCCAATAATAGTCGTTGCCGCGCAGGTCTTCGCGCCGGTCTGTGTGGATGATGCTTTCATCGCGAAAGCCCTGACGGGTGATCTGGATGCCGGCCACTTCATCGGGCTCACGGTCAGGAAAATTGACATTGATCACGACGTCAGACGGCCAGCCCTGCCTGATCAGGGGCTTCAGCGTCTTCGCGCCCCACGCCCGGGCCGTTTCCCAGGGCAGCGAGCCACGCTCTCGGAAGCTCTGCGCCTGGCTGAGGGCGATCGACGGAATGCCGAGCTGCATGCCGAACATGGCCGCCGCAATGGTGCCAGAGAAACTGGTGTCCTCGGCAATGTTCTGGCCGCGGTTGACGCCTGACAGCACCAGATCGGGTGCATCCGGCATCAGATCCTGCATGGCCAGCAGGACGCAGTCAGACGGCGTGCCCGCGATGGCCCAGGCCTTGGCCCCGACCTTGCGGGTGCGCACTGGCTGGGTCAGCGAGATGGCGCGGCCCTTGCCGGACTGTTCCTCTTCCGGCGCGGCGATCCAGATATCGTCGGAGAGTTCCTTGGCGATGTCTTCCAGCACCGAGAGGCCCGGCGCGTTGATGCCATCATCATTGGTGAGCAGGATTCTCACGTGATGGTCTCCAGTCCGCCCATGTAGGGGCGCAGCGCTTCGGGCACGGCGATGGAGCCGTCTTCGTTCTGGTAATTCTCGATTACGGCGACCAGCGTGCGCCCGACGGCGAGGCCGGAGCCGTTGAGCGTGTGAACGAATTCGGGCTTGGCGCCGGCTTCCTTGCGGAAGCGCGCGTCCATGCGGCGGGCCTGGAAGTCTCCGCAATAGGAGCACGAGCTGATCTCGCGATAGGTATTCTGGCTCGGCAGCCAGACTTCGAGATCATAGGTCTTGCGGGCCCCTGCCCCCATGTCGCCGGTGCAGAGCAGCATGCGGCGGAACGGCAGGTCGAGGCGTTTCAGCACTTCCTCGGCGCATCCGGTCATGAGTTCCAATTCGGCGAGGCCCTGTTCCTCATTCTCCACGATGGAGACGAGTTCGACCTTGTTGAACTGGTGCAGCCGGATCATGCCCTTCGTATCGCGCCCCGCGCTGCCCGCTTCCGAGCGGAAGCAGGGCGTGTGAGCGGTGAAGCGGAGCGGCAGGCGTGAAGCGTCGAGTATCTGCTCGCGGATGAGGTTCGTGAGCGGGACTTCGGCGGTGGGGATGAGGTAGTGGTCCAGCGTTGTAGCAAAAAGGTCTTCCGCAAACTTCGGCAGCTGCCCCGTACCGACCAGCGCATTGTCCCGCACCAGCAACGGAGGGCTCACTTCCTCATAGCCATGTTCGCCCGTCTGGAGGTCCAGCATGAAGGCGGCCAATGCGCGTTCCATGCGGGCGAGCTTGCCGCGCAGGGCGACGAAACGGGCGCCGCTCATTTTCACGGCGCTATCGAAATCCATCTGCGAGAAGCCGAGGTCGCTCTTCAGCGCCTCGCCAAGATCGGCATGGTCTTTCGGATTGTTGATGCGCTTGGGCTCGCCCCACGGCTTTCCAACCTGCACATTTCCCTCTTCGTCCTGGCCTTCCGGCACTTCGGCCAGCGGCAGGTTGGGCAGGCCCATGAGAATGTCATCCAGCAGGCCCTTGGCGGCAGCTTCCTGTTCGCCAGCGGCTTCGATGGTCTGCTTGGCTTCGGCGACGAGAGCCATAAGACGCGCGGCCTCTTCCTCGTTCTTCTCGGCCTTGGCCCGGCCGATCAGCTTGGAATTTTCGTTGCGGACCTTTTCGGCATCCTGCTTGTCGGTGACGGCTTTGCGCAGCGCGCCGTCATGGGCATGAATCTGGTCGACAATATCGCCCAGCCCCGGCTTGCGGCGGTTCCAGGCGGCGCGGAATGCGTCCGGATTGTCTCGGATGGCGCGAATATCGAACATGGGATGGTCCTGCAGTAACTATCGCTACAGGCTCTAATGCGCACTGCGCGCGGCGTCCACTATGCGGTGGCTTCTGCGCCGATATGCGACGGCGCTGGGGTGGCCTTCCGGGGCATGCGGCAGATCACCTGTGTGCCGTTGCGCTTTTGCGCACGCACTTCAATGCACGGCTGGATAGCGCGCAGGCGCATCATCAATACCGCGAAATTTCGCTGGCCGAACCAGGCTGGCTGGCCCTTTTGCGGCGTGGTGGAGAAATCAGGAATGGCCGAAAGGGCCTTCACGATCTTCTCGCGGGCAATCGGCTGGTCGGGCGTGCGGGCGCCAAGCTGCATGACCAATTCGGCGGCGCGAGTCAGATGCGGGTGCTGGTCCTGCGGGCGCGGATCGCTGGATTCCGCCTCATCGCGAACGGCATTGCGCACTTTCATCATCAGGGGGGACCGGCGTTCCTGTACGAGGCGCGGCGCAGCGACATCCGGCGGCGGGCTGCGGAACCTGTACCATTTGCGCTGCGTGCGCTCATACTCGCAGGCCGCCTTCAGCGCCGACATGTGAACGACATCATCGGCATGCTGGCTGTAGAGCTCGTAAGTCGGGTCTGTTTCCTTGCCGCCGGTCACCACACGCAGTTTGGGAGTTTGGATGCGATTCACCACAGGCACGAAATCGGAGTCGGTCGTCAGGACGATGATTTCCTCAAGATCCTTGAACTGGAGCGCCATCTCGATGGCGTCCATGGTGAGCACGATATCGGCCGAACTCTTGCCGGATGATATCTTGTTCTTGGCAAAGGCCCGGCAGTTGAAGGCCTCAAACCCGGCGGCTTCAAATGCCGCCCTGTGCACATCGTGCTGCAGGTTCCAGTAGACGCGCTTGGACACGAACTTGCGGCGCTTCTGCTTTTTGGACAGCGCGCCGTCCTCCAGCCAGAGGAGCCATTTCGCTACGTTTTCGGTAAAACCGTCGCCCGTCGCAGCGTAGATATTGTCGAAATCGACAAGAAGAACGCTTTTCACGCGTGACAATCGGGTTCTCCCTGATTCGCTGCTGGGGCGAGCGATTGATGTTCTACATTTGGCAGATCAATGCAACCGTGCACCGCACCAAAAATGGCTAGTCGGCAGCGTTTGCGGCGCCTTCTTCATCCTGCTTTTTCTCGATCAGCTTCACGCAGAAGATCGAGATTTCGTACAGCAGGTAGACCGGCCCTGTCAGCAGGAGTTGCGAGATGATGTCGGGCGGTGTGAACACGGCCGAGAAGGCCAGGATGCCGACAATCGCATACTTGCGGCCACTGATCAGCGCCTGCGCCGAGACGAGACCGATCTTGGCCAGCAGCGTGAGGATCACAGGCAGTTGGAAGGAAATGCCAAAGGCCAGCATAAGCGCCATGACCAGCGACAGGTATTCCGATACTTTCGGCAACAGCTTGATCGTGGCGACCCCGCTTTCGATCTGCTCCTGCGAAATCGAGAAGCGCGCCAGCATAGGCAACATCAGGATATAGACGAACGCGGCGCCGGTCGCGAACAATAGTGGCGCAACGATCAGGAATGGCCAGAACGCGCCGCGTTCCTGTTTGTACAGGCCCGGCGCAACGAACGAATAAACCTGCCAGGCGATCACGGGGAAAGCCAGGAAGATGCCCGCGAACAAGGCCAGCTTCACCTTGGCGAAGAAGAATTCCATCGGCGCCGTGAAAATCAGCTCCAGCGGCGCACCGCGAATGGCTTCCGCCTTGGCCGCGAACGGGGCGAGCAGGAAATCATAGATCGGCTGAGCCACGAAGAAGCAGCCAAGCGAAGCCACAGCAAGCGCGATCAGCGAGAAGATCAGGCGTGAGCGCAGCTCTGTCAGGTGCTCCAGCAATGGCGCCCGGCTGGCTTCCACTTCATCGAGGATTTCAGGCTGTTCGTCTTTGGGCGGGACCGTGTTCACGCAGCATCGTCCTTGGACTTCGGCTCAGGCGGCGCTGCTTCAGCCTCGGCCGCTTCCTTGCGCATGACGGCGGCGTTGATGTCGCTTTCCATATTGGCCAGATCGTCCTGCGCTTCGGTCATCATGTTGTTCCGCTTGAGATCTTCGATCTCCTTGCGCAGGTCTTCAAGTTCGCTCTGGCGCGCAATATCTTCAAAGGCCGCCTGGAATTCACGCGCCATTCCGCGCGCCTTGCCGACCAGTTGGCCAACCTTACGCATCATGAACGGCAAATCCTTCGGGCCCACGATGATGAGCGCCGCAAGTGCCAGCAAAAGAAGTTCGGAAAATCCGACGCCGGGCAGCATTATGCGCCCTCCACCAGGAACATTATGACGAGGCTTTCGACTCGTCTTTCTTCGGGGTTACATTGACGAGATCGTCCTTGTCGACGGCCTTTGGATCGTCGTCATCCGCCAGCCCCTTGCGGAAAGAACGTACACCCTTGGCCATATCGCCCATGATCGACGAAATCCGTCCGCGACCACCGAATAATAGCAGGGCTACCACGATGACGAGAACGATCTGGAGCGGTCCGACTGAGCCCATGGGGGCCTCCTGAATGCGTGTTGCAGGTGCAACATAGCCTTGCGTTCCGGCTGGAACAATGGGGCGAAGCTGTTAAAGGAAATGGCATGCGTATCGCCACATGGAATGTCAACTCGATCAAGGCCCGCCTTTCCGCCGTTCTGGAAGTGCTGGGCGCAATCGATTGCGACGTCGTCTGCCTTCAGGAACTCAAATGCGAGACTGACGGCTTTCCCTATATGGAACTGGAAGAGCTGGGGTGGACCTGCGCCGTTCACGGGCAAAAATCCTATAATGGCGTTGCCATCCTGTCGAAATACCCGCTGGATGATGTCCGGCGGGGCCTGTCCACGATGGAAGACGACCAGTCGCGCTATATCGAAGCGCTGGTCATGGCAGACACCCCCATCCGCGTTGGCGGCCTCTATTTGCCGAACGGAAACCCTGCCCCCGGCCAAAAATACGACTACAAGCTGGAATGGATGGAAGCCCTTGAGGGCCACGCGCGCGAATTGCTGAAATCCGAAGAAGCCTTCGTGCTGTGCGGTGATTACAACGTCATCCCCGGAATCAATGACAGCTGGGACGAAACAGTCTGGGCTGATGACGCCCTGGCCTTGCCGGAATCACGCCAGGCGTTCCGGCGCCTGAAGAATCTCGGCCTGACGGACGTGTTCGAGACCTGTGATGGTCGCGCGCATCAATACACTTTCTGGGATTATCAGGGCGGCGCTTTCCAGAAGGATCACGGCATCCGGATCGACCACCTTCTTTGCTCGCCGCAAGCCGCGGACTGGCTGACGGGGGTCGAAATCTATCGCAAGGCCCGGACGCTTGAGAAGCCGTCAGACCATGTGCCGGTTATCGGAATATTCGAAGACTGAGGCCTATTTCGCAGGCGTACAGGACCGATTGTAATCGGCAACATCCTGATTGAACTGGCGTGCACTGGATTGCAGCGCATACTCCGCCTGCGCAAAAGCACGACGCGCGGTGTCGAACTCAGCCTTGGCCGCGTCAGCGGCCTGCGCATTCGATGACGATGCCAGACGCATCACCTGAGCATCTTCGAACTGTTCTCCCAGCGCTTCAGCCTGCTCCGCCAGTGCATCGCGTTTTTCCGTCGCTTCCAGTAGCTCGGCTTGCTTCGGCGCAAGCGTTGCCTGCATGGCCTTGCAGCGCTCGACCTGTTTCGGAGACAGGGCGTCAGCAGCAGCCGGCAGCGCGGCCAGAAGAACAATTGCAGCAAGGAAAGGTCGGATCATGGATGGGCGTCTCGTATTTGCGTGCCTCCCTAATGCGGGATTCCGGCTGAAGCAAACCTGAACGAACATGTCACGGCGTCGCCCCAATTGCGCGCGACTAGCGCCGGAATTCGCTCGAGCGCGGACCGACAATTAAAAATGAGCAAACAATCACTTTGCCGTATTTTTGCCATGATTGGACATCAAATTTGTGATTGTTCGCTCACAATATGGACGCATTAGGAGAACGAGAATGACAGACTTAAAGTCCACCAACACCCTGCCTCACGTCTCAGCCAATCGCGCCGTCACGCTTGACCAGCTGGTCGCACCTCTGGAAATTCCTGCAGAATTGAGCGCTGCCCGCTGGGCACCGAAATGGACACTGACCTTGCCGATCGCGATGCTTGCGGCGTTCACCCTGCCGGCACACCCCGCTTGAGGGTCAGGCGCCTGCGCCCTAGTCCGGTCGGCGACGGTTCGCGACGACCGAATCGATGATGTTAAACACGGCGGCAAAATCGCTGAGCAATTCACGCACCCGGTTCGGGTCGTCGAGGCGCTTGAACATGCTGCCGGGTTCGAACAGGTCACTGCCTTGAAGGGTGATGTACAGCTCGCCGTCTTCGAAGCAGCACTTCAATTTTCCGCCATGGAACGCCTTCTCCATGTCGACCAGCTTCTGCATCAGGTCCGGGGTCAGCAGGTAGCGGCTCTCGACTTGATCTGTCGTGTAAACCTCGAAGATACGCTCGAATTCAGGGTCTTCCAGCATGGCGCGCTGCATGCCCTTGCCGCCGCCGAACCGGTTGAAGAACCCGGCATCGCGGGTAATCAGTGTGCGACCATAGAATGTCTTGTCGAAGTGAAAGCGCAGGCACTGGCCCTTGAACACGGTGACCCAGCGGGTCTGGCTGCGGCCTTTGGAATCCGTGGATGTACGGCGTTCTTCAAGATGCGCCTCGAAAAGTTCGAATTCGACACCCTTGCGCGTCCCGGTGATTAGGTCTTCATAGCTGTCCCTGTCCCAGTCAGGAACGATGCCGACTTCGTGATGCTGGTAGATGGACGCGACCTGCCCCGGGCTTTCGGTAAAGTTCAATTCAAACTGACGTGCGACAGGCGCGACCAGCAAGGTCTTTGCTTCCTTGCCAAGCTTTGCAACATCACGTCCGCCCCAGCCAGCATAGCCGAACCCGACGATCGCTGCGACGAAGGCCAGGATCGGCATTTTGGCGACGAACAGTCCCAGCAGGACACCGACGATGCCGATACCACCACCGACATAGCGCGCCTGCCTCGCCTTCGCGACAGCGGCCAGTCGGTCCCCTTCCCTTGCCTGCAAGGCCGGGCGGATTTCGTCCTGGAAGATACGTGCAAAGTGGCCAAAGCCATCCGGCAGGCTGGACAGCGCTTGCGTGATCGCTGGATCAATCGGATTCGGATCGCCGCCTGGCAGGTCAGGTGTGTCGTCAGTCATTCGGCAAATTTCTCCAATGGCGATTGCCGAATACTAGACCGAGGCGGCACAGCGCAGGAAGGCCTCAAATATCTGCGTAAACGTGACCTTCACCTTCAAAACCGGGATGTGTGACAGCGCCCTCATGGGCAGGTCCAACCAGTTTCGCGAACTTCTGCAGCGCGCCTGAGCCATACATCGTCTTGCGAGGTTTCCAGTCACGCTTGCGATCTTCAAGCTCGGCTGGTGTCAGGCGAACGTCAATTGTGCCCTTGATGGCATCCAGCGTGATGACGTCGCCGTCCTTGATCAGGCCGATAGGTCCGGCATCCGCCGCTTCGGGCCCTACGTGACCGACGCAGAAACCACGGGTTGCACCGCTGAAGCGTCCGTCGGTGATAAGGGCCACCTTGTCGCCCATGCCCTGACCGTAAAGCGCCGCTGTGGTCGACAGCATCTCGCGCATGCCGGGACCGCCTTTCGGCCCCTCATAACGGATAACCAGAACGTCGCCTTCCTTGTAGTCGCGCTCGGTCACAGCCTTGAAGCAGGCTGCCTCGCCGTCAAAGACGCGCGCCGGACCGGTAAAGGTCAGGTTCGCAAGGCCCGCCACTTTCACGATGGCGCCATTTGGCGCGAGAGAGCCCCAAAGGCCGACAACGCCGCCATTGGGCGAGATCGGATCAGACGCTTCGCGGATGACCTTCTGGTCCTTGTTGAAAACGACGTCCTTCAGGTTTTCCGCGACGGTCTTGCCGGTGACGGTCATGCAGTCCCCGTGGATAAGGCCCGCATCGTAAAGCGTCTTCATCAGCATCGGCACACCGCCAGCTTCACCGAAATCCTTGGCGACGTAGTCGCCGCCTGGCTTCAGATTGGCTATGTAAGGAGTCTTGGCGAAGATTTCGGCGACATCTTTCAAGTCAAACTGGACACCGCACTCATGCGCCATCGCAGGAAGATGAAGTCCGGCATTGGTCGAGCCACCCGTCGCTGCCACGACAACAGCCGCGTTCTCGAATGCCTTGCGCGTGCAGATGTCGCGCGGGCGGATATTGTTCGCGATGAGGTGCATGACCGCCTCGCCGCTTGCGACGCAATATTCATCGCGTTCAAGGTAGGGCGCAGGCAGAGCCGATGAAAGCGGAAGGGCGAGGCCAATAGCCTCGGACACGCATGCCATTGTGTTCGCGGTGAACTGGCCACCACAGGCACCGTCGCCGGGGCATGCGAGCTTTTCGAGCGCGTGCAGTTTTTCCTCTGTCATGTCGTTCGATCCGGCCGCATTGGCGCCAACCGCCTCGAACACGTCCATCACTGTTACGTCCTTGCCCTCGAACTGACCAGGGAGGATCGAACCGCCATAGATGAAAACCGACGGCACATTGAGGCGCAGCATGGCCATCATCATACCGGGCAAAGACTTGTCGCAACCAGCAACACCAACCAGCGCGTCATAGGAGTGTCCGCGGATGGTGAGTTCAACCGAGTCCGCGATCACTTCACGGCTGACCAGTGACGAGCGCATGCCCTCGTGGCCCATCGCAATGCCGTCGGTGACGGTGATCGTGCAGAACTCGCGCGGCGTTCCATCCGCCGCCTTCACGCCCTTACTGGCGGCATGCGCCTGACGCATCAGCGCCGTGTTGCATGGCGCGGCTTCATTCCAGCAGGACGCGACCCCGACGAACGGCTTTTTGATATCCTTGGTCGAAAGCCCCATCGCGTAATAGTAAGAGCGGTGCGGCGCACGTTCCGGACCTTCGGTTACGTGGCGCGATGGCAGGTTGGATTTGTCCCAGGTCTTGGTCATGTCAGGTCTTTCACAGGTTCAGGCCATCGCACTAGCGCGCAATTCCTGTGCGGAAAAGGGGCTAAACGTCGCCACTGATGGCAATTTCTTGCCCCGCGTCTCATGTTTTGAGCTCAACGCTTGCTGAGTTCGTCACACATCGAGTGTTGCAATGTCGTCCGGCGATAGCGCGATATCCGCCGATGACAGGATCTCTTTCAGTTGTGACAGGCTCGTCGCACTCGTAATCGGGGCCGTAATCGATGGTCGCGCCATCAGCCAGGCAAGCGCGACCTGCGCGGGTGTTGCATTGTGGCGCGCTGCAACCGTATCAAGCGCCGTGAGTATGGACTGGCCCCGTCCCTGCAGCAGCGATTTCATCTGGCTCCCGCGCGGGCTTTTTTTCAGGTCCGCTTCGGTCCGGTATTTCCCGGTCAGGAAACCGCTCGCCAGCGAAAAGTACGGAATAACGCCCAGGCCTTCGGCCACACATACATCCTCGCGTTCACCTTCGTACTGGTCACGGACAAGGAGATTATAGTGCGGTTGCAGCACCTCGTAGCGCGCCCGTCCATCGCCCGCTGCCGCCAGCGCCGCTTCCAGCCCCTGACCGTCATAGTTGGAACCACCCACGGCGCGCACTTTGCCCGCATCCATTAGGCGCTGGTGGCCCTCAAGCGCTTCCTCGATCGGCGTGTCCGGATCGGGCGCATGCGAGAGATAGAGGTCGATGTGATCTGTCTGAAGGCGCTTCAATGAGGCTTCGCAAGCCGCGACGATATAGTCCGCTTTCAGGCCCTTGCCGCCCTCGCCCATGTCCATGCCGACCTTGGTGATCAGCAACGTCTTGTCGCGCTTGCCGTGCGCAGCGAACCATTCGCCGATCATGGTCTCGGATTCGCCGCCGGTATGCCCGGGAATCCAGCGCGAATAAACATTGGCTGTGTCGACGGCATTAAAGCCCGCATCGATAAAGGCATCGAGGATGTCAAACGACGTGGCCTTGTCTGCCGTCCAGCCGAACACATTGCCACCCAGTACGAGCGGGGCAGTTTTCAGGCCTGATTTTCCGAGGTCTCGCATCTGCATCTATTCTGCTCCTGCGGAGAAAATGGCTGTAGATGCGCCGCGCGCACTGATCTCGCCACGATACATGCCCGCAGAGTTGAACACGAAGTCTACGTTCCCGGCGCCGTCAATCACGATAACACCGCCATCGCCGCCAAGCTGCTCAACCTCGTCCAACGCAACACGCGCCGCCTCACCCACCGTTTCGCCGAGAAACTTCACCCGGTCGCAGATCGTCTTGGCGACACCAACCCGAATGAAATATTCGCCATGTCCGGTGGCGGAAACAGCGCAGACGCCATTCTCGGCATAGGTGGCCGCACCCACCAGAGGCGCATCCCCCACCCTGCCCGGTGTCTTGGCTGTCATGCCGCCAGTCGTGGTGGCTGCCGCGAGATTTCCCAGACGGTCGATGGCGACTGCGCCGACCGTGCCATGCCGGTCCGCGGCGGTACGCGCGCGCTCCTGAAGCACGCGGTCGAGCGCCTTCTTACGGCGCTCTGTATCGAAATAGGTATTGTCGACCATTTCGAGGCCTTGCGATTCCGCAAAGGCATCTGCGCCCGGCCCGGCAAACATCACATGCTCGGACTTTTCCATCACGGCCCGCGCAGCGCGGATCGGGTTCTTCACATGCATCACGCCTGCAACGGCCCCGGCATCGCGGTCGCGCCCATCCATGATTGACGCATCCAACTCATGCTCACCCGCAGCGGTGTAGACGGCGCCAAAACCAGCATTGAACAACGGGCTGTCTTCCATCGGCAGGACCGCCGCCTCAACCGCATCCAGCGCGCTGCCGCCCTCGCGCAGCACCGCTGCACCTGCCTCCATCGCCGCGTTGAGGGCAGCGACGTATTCAGCTTCCTGCTCGGGCGATAGATTTTCACGCAGGATCACACCTGCCCCACCATGGATTGCAAGATGCCATTCAGGCACCTCCGATGCAGGTGGCGTCACCGGCGTGGCACATGCGGCCGCCATCAGGACGGTGGCGGCATAGACGGTCAAGGATTTCAGGGTCATCAGCATCTCCAGCAAATCTGGAAACAGGATGGACCGTTTACCTACAGGTCTTCAAGACTTTTGCGAGCGGCCGTCAGCTTCTCACGGCGATCCGTCCAGTCAACGATGCGCTCGCGGTTCTCTTCAACGATTTCCGGCGGCGCCTTGGACACGAACGCCTCATTGCCGAGTTTCCTCTCGGTTGAGGTGATGTCCTTCTCCAGTTGGGCAATTTCCTTGTTGAGACGCTTGCGCGCTTCGGCGACGTCAATTTGGTCAGCAATGTTGAGCGCGGCCACAGAATCGCCCACCACAGTCGAAACGGCCCCTGCCGGAACAGATTCCGCAACAACGATATCCTCAAGGCGCGCGAGGCGTTTCAGGATATCCTCATGGCGAATGGCGCGGTCCTCGATGACCGACCCGGCGCTGACGAGCGACAGGGGAATTTTCGACCCTGCTGGCACACCAAGATCATTGCGCAGCGATCGGATCTCGGTGATCAGATCCAGCACCCACTGAATTTCATGGTCGGCATCGGCGTCGCGCGTGATCGCGTATTTCGGCCACGGCTGGTGCATGAGATATCCTTGCTCACCCACGCGCCCCGTTGCCCGGCGTTCCCACAGCTCTTCCGTCACGAACGGCATGAACGGATGGAGCAGCTTCAGCGTCTCGTCGAGCACATAGCCGCACACGTCGCGTGTCTCCTGTTTGGCGGTGTCATCCATGCCCATGAGCAGCGGCTTGATCAGCTCGAGATACCAGTCGCACAACACATTCCAGACGAACTTGTAGAGCGCGCCGGCGGCCTCATTGAAACGGTACTCCTCAATGGCCTTGGTCGCTTCGGCTTCGCAGGCAGCCAGTTCGCCCAGGATCCAGCGGTTCACAGGGCTGGTAACCTGCGCAAAGTCGATCTCGCCCGGCGCGCCGCACTCGTTCATTTCGGCAAAACGCGCAGCGTTCCACAACTTCGTCGCAAAGTTGCGATTGCCTTCGACGGCCTGCTTCGACAGGCGGATATTGCGCCCCTGCCCGGCCATGCGGCCCATCGTGAAGCGCAGCGCATCGGCGCCGTATTCGTCAACCAGTTCCAGCGGGTCAATGACATTGCCCTTGGACTTCGACATCTTCTGGCCCTTCTCGTCGAGAACGAGGGCGTGGATATAAACGTCCTTGAACGGAACTTCTTCCATGAACTCGATGCCCATCATCATCATCCGGGCAACCCAGAAGAAGATGATGTCGAAGGCCGTGATCAGTGTCGCGGTCGGATAGAAAGTTTCGAGCTCGGCGGTCTTGTCCGGCCAACCCATTGTCGAGAACGGCCAGAGGGCAGACGAGAACCATGTGTCGAGAACGTCCTCATCCTGTTTCAAGGACACGCCAGCGCCAGCCTGCGCCTGCGCTTCTTCCTCGGAATGGGCAACATAAATCGTCCCATCATCCGCAAACCAGGCCGGGATCCGGTGTCCCCACCACAGTTGGCGGCTGATACACCAGGGCTGGATGTTGTCCATCCAGTTGTAATACGTCTTCTCCCAGTTCTCGGGCACGAAACGGGTCTTGCCATCTTTAACGGCTTCAATGGCGGGCTTCGCCATGGTCTTGGCGTCGACATACCACTGGTCGGTCATCCAGGGTTCGATGACCACGTTGGAGCGATCACCGAAAGGCTGCTCGATCTTTAGATTCTCTATTTCCTGCAGCAGTTCCGCCGCCTCGAACGCTGCGACAACTTTCTTGCGCGCATCGAACCGGTCCTGCCCGCGATAGGCCGAAGGAATGCCAGCCGCGTCCGCTTCGGCGCCATCCACGATATGGGCCGTGGCGTTCAGGATGTTGAGTGGCGTATGCCCGGCCCGCTTACCCACTTCGAAGTCATTGAAGTCATGCGCAGGGGTGATCTTCACAGCGCCCGAGCCTTTGGTCGGGTCCGCATATTCATCCGCGATGATCGGCACACGGCGTCCGACGATCGGCAGGGTCACGAACTTGCCGACAAGGCTGGCATAGCGCTCATCGTCCGGGTGCACGGCGACGCCCGTATCGCCCAGCATGGTTTCAGGACGCGATGTGGCGACGACGATATAGTCGCGCGTCTCTGTGCCAGTGATGGTACCGTCTTCATCCTTGACCGGATGCTCATAGGTAATGCCATCCGCCAGCGGATAGCGCAGGTGCCAGTAATGGCCCGCCACTTCGCGCTGGTCGACTTCGAGGTCAGAGATCGCCGTCTGGAAATGCGGGTCCCAGTTCACAAGGCGCTTGTCGCGGTAGATCAGGCCTTTTTCGTGCAGCGCAACGAACACCTTTGTCACGGCGCGCATCATGTTGTTGTCAGGGGCCGCCCGATCGCCCATCGTAAAAGCTTCGCGTGACCAGTCACACGAAGCACCGAGGCGCTTCAACTGGCCCACAATCGCGCCGCCGGATTCTTCCTTCCACGCCCAGACGCGATCCACGAACGCGTCGCGACCAAGACTGGCGCGGCTTTCATTCTTGCCTTCTGCTGCCATCTGGCGCTCGACCACCATCTGCGTGGCGATGCCGGCATGATCCGTTCCGGGTTGCCAGAGCACGTTCTTGCCGCGCATCCGTTCGAACCGGACCAGCACGTCCTGCAACGTGTTGTTCAGCGCGTGGCCCATGTGCAGCACGCCGGTGACATTGGGTGGAGGGATGACAATGGAGTAGGCCTGCGCGCTGGTATCGCCAGAGGGCTTGAAACAGCCCGCACCCTCCCAGGCCTTGTAGAGGCGGGTTTCGGCTTCGGCGGGGTCAAATCGTTGGTCTAGCATGGGGAAGAAAGGTTCCGGTGGGTGCAGGGCAAAAAGAAAGGGCGCGCCTGTGACAGCGCGCCCTTCCCTATAACGAATTTGTCAGGTGAGGCTAGCGCGCCATGCGGGCGATGCGCTGGACTTCGGCTTCGACCTTCTGCTCGACAATCGCAGGCAGGTTTGCGTCGAGCCATTCCTTGATCATCGGCTTCAGCAGTTCGCGAACGAGGCCCTCGATCGTGTTGTCGCCGCCAAAGTCCATTTTCGAGATCAATTTGCCAAGCGAACCCGCCGCGGCATCAGCCGTATTGTCGGCCGTCAAAACGGTTTGCTGATAGCGAGCGCTGGAAGGCATGTCATTCTCCGTTGGCGCAGGGGCTTGAGCACGTGGGGCCGGACGTGGCGCAGGGATCGGCGCTGGCGCGGGCGTCGGCTCCGGTTCCGGAACATGCTGAAAAACGGGAGCAGGCTCGGGCACCTCAGCAGCGCGTGCCGCTTCGAGAACGCCCTGGAACGAATTGGCTGCCTGCGCTTCGGAATCCGCATCGTCGGATTCGTACGCTTCGTAATTATCGTCCGACTCGGCATCGAACATCACCTCGTCGAGGTCATCTTGCACCGCTTCGAAAACTGGCTCGGAATAATCGTCGTCGGCGTCATCCGCAGCGACGGACTCCTCGCGCACCGCCGTTGGCGTGCCGGGCCGGCGCGCAGTACTGGCATCATCCTCAGAGATGATCTTGCGGATCGACGCGAGGATTTCCTCCATCGTCGGTTCCTTGTGCGCTTCGTTGGCCATGTCAGCCCCTTACATTTTACCCATCAGAATCAATACAGATTAATGGGTAGGTCGTATCGGTTAACAACCGCTTGACGCCGTTAACCTTACTCAGCAGCTGGCGCAGCGCCCATCGGCACGGGTTTGTCCAGTTCGCCGGCCGCCCGAAGAAGGCGATATGCCGCGACATAGGCATCGCGTTCAGACTGGACCAGCGCGAGTCGCGCCTCAAACAACTGTTGCTCCTGATCCAGCACATCAAGCGTCGTGCGAACCCCCACAGCCAGCTCTTCCTTGGCGCCTTCATAAGCGATTTCAGATGCATCAACCTGGCGACGTGAGGCCTCGATAGCCCGCAGGGAAGCGTCATAGCCATACCATGCTTGCGCGACCTGGGCGCGGATCTGGCGCTCCAGAACGTCAATCTGGTTGCGTGCCTGATTCCGGCGAAGGCGCGCCGAACTGACCTGGCTCTTGATCAGACCACCCGAAAGGAGCGGAATTGACCCCTGCGCCACAGCCGACACGCTGGTATCGCGCTGGGTCACATCGCCGTAGGTTTCCTGCACGCCAGCGGTCCCGACAATATTGATCTGCGGCTTGTACTGCGAGCGGGCGACATCAATGGCTTCGCTGGCGGCCCGTTCCGAATGGCGGGCGGCTTCAAGGTCTGGATTTCCATCCAGCGCAATGGCGACAGCCTCGTCCAGCGACGCTGGCAGGGGTGGAATCGGTGGCGGCGCGGCCAGAACTCCCGGCTTGAGGCTGGTAAGGAACTGGTAATTGGCTTCGCTCGCTTCACGCGCGGATTCGGCTCCGGCAAGCGCCGCGCGCGCGCCTTCAAGGCGGGCATTCGCCAGCGACACGTCTGTCCGCGTCACGACACCGACCTCGAAACGGTCATCTGCCGCGCGAACCTGCTCGGCTGTCACATCAACATTGTTCTTGCGGATTGAAACGGCTTCCCGATCCCGCCGCACATCGACGTAAGCAGTAACGACCTGAAGGATCAGGTCCTGCTCGGCAGCATCGAACTGGGACTTGGCCGCATTGATTCCGGCCTTTGCCTGCCGGATCCCCGCGCTTACCCGTCCACCGGTATACAGCGGCTGCACCGCCTGAACCTGTGCGCTGGCAATCGGCCGGTCTCCCAGACCGAAGGCGAATGGCGACGTCGTATCGACATACTCATAACCGGCGCTGCCGATGATATTCACGGTCGGACGCCCGCCAGACCGGGCCTGTTCAAGACCTTCCCGGGCGATATCAGTCTCGGATCGCTGGATATCGAGTTGCGGATTGGTGGCGAATGCCGACGCAACGGCCTCATCAAGCGTTTCGCCCATCGCAGGAGCACCCGCACACATCGCAATGGCGGCTGCGCCCATCAGGCACCGATACTTTACACTCATCCTGAACTCCCTGACGTCCCGGTCTTCTGAACAGCTTATAGCCATATTCGGCAGACCAGTGAACACTGTTCACTTTTCCAACGAATTAACAATGCGGCCAATTCAGCGCAGGGCGAATCAGAAAACGAAGGATTTCTTGCGGTCGAACTGCGCAAATCTCGGAGGACAGGCATCAAATCCTTCGCGGGCTGCGACCGTGTCCCCAGATTTCGTGAATACCGTGCCATGTCCCAGACCTTCGCGTTCGGTCACGACCGCAACAAGGCGGCCACCTTCCGCCAACTGGTCTTTCCAGGCGTCGGGAACGGTTTCGACCATGCCGCAAACGTAAATGACGTCGAAAGGCGCCTGATCCGACAGGCCGGCGCCCACCTTGCCTTGCACGGCAACGGCGCGATCCAAGTTCAGTGCCGCGAAACGCTCGGACATCGCGTCAACCAGCTCGGTTGTTTCCTCCAGCGCAATGACGGTCTCGGAAAGATGGCTGATCAGGGCGGCTTCATAGCCTGCACCTGCACCGATCACGAGAACGATGTCGCTCGGCTTGATCTCTGCCAGCTTGACCAGTTTGGCCGTGTCACGCGCGATCCAGAGCGCCCGGCCCGGCGATGTAACGATCTCAAGCTCGGAATAGGCGACCGATTTGCGTGAATTCGGAACGAACGCTTCGCGCGGTGTGCGCAGGAAGGCCGAGACGATCGGCGCGTCGGTGACATCATTCGGGCGAATCTGGCTATCCACCATGATCTCGCGGGCTGCATCAAAATCCATGTGCGCACGCCTTCCTCTGGCAAAAACGGACGTAAGACCGCCCTTTAGCATGGGCGGCGACGCGCGCAATGCGCGATAAACGCACGGGCAATGAAAACGCAGATTGAAAGCCCGCCTTTTCGTTGCTAGTGACCCCGCTCTGGTCAGGCTCTATGGCGGAGTGGTGACGCAGCGGATTGCAAATCCGCGCACCCCGGTTCGATTCCGGGTGGAGCCTCCAGAACAAATTTCCTCGATTTTGACAGTGTTAACGCGCTCTTGCGCAGATTAAGCGCGTTTGTTGGCAAACCGTTTACGTCGCATTAACCAATTCGGGCGAAGTTGGCATTGTCTTCTCTTGGAGACACCCACCATCACCCAACGCCTCGGCGGGAGCTTTCAGCTTCCGCCATTTTTTTGTCTGACGCCGAACTTTTTGGACGAGAGCAGCATGTTGGGGCTTGAACCGGCCCTACGGTCTGCTATTCACCCGCTCTCGGCTGATCCGCGATAGCTCAGTTGGTAGAGCAGGCGACTGTTAATCGCCCGGTCGTAGGTTCGAGTCCTACTCGCGGAGCCACCCCCTCACCATCCAATATCCATCCCCGCTGCGCAGATACGCCGTGCGGCACCGGGCGATCTGCGCCGTCTGTCGATAAGTTCACTTGTCTCCAACGCCGGGCGGAAATAGCAGCGGTCGCTACCCCTTTCTGTTTCAGCGTCGCGCGCAGGCGATTATATCTGACCCGAATCAGCTAGCGTCCCCTCCCTGCCCAGATCGCAAAGTACGAGACTTGTTGTTATGCACGCCCCCTTTGACCTCATTGAAGTCGAGCCCGGCCGCCGCTTGCACGTGCTGGTTGAAGGCCCCGAGGATGCGCCTTGGGTCGTGTTCGATCATGGCGCATTCGGAACCTATGCCGATGGGTGGTGGGTCAAGGAGGCGCTCAAAACCGATCACCGTGTCGTGCTGTACGGCCGCGCAGGCATGGACTGGAGCGATCCTGCACCCGAAGATGCCCTCCTGACGCCCGAGTTTCACATAGCCGACCTGCAGCGCCTGTTGGTGCGACTTGGGGCCCGTCCACCCTACGTGCTGGTTGGCCATTCCATGGCGGGCCTGCGTCTGCATGCCTTCGCCAACCTTTACCCGGAACAATTGGCTGGTCGCGTCTTTATCGATGCCATGAACCCGAAATTTCTGCGCAAGAAGGGGGGCATGCGGCCCATGAAATCCTTCGCAACGCTCTTGCGGGCCGGACGTCTCGCATCAAAAGCTGGCATGTTACGCGCCGTCGCACCATTCACAGGCGATAATATAGACTTGCCCCGCAGTCAGCGAACTGAGAAACGGTTTCTGTTCCGCCAAACCGATCACTGGACAGCCGCGCTTGGCGAAGTGACCGCTATCGATCCAATGGCTGCCTATTTTGATCCGGCGATAACCGTGAACTCTCCCGTTGCCGTATTCTCGCGCGCGGCAGATGGCGGCGAAAATGCCAACATCGTGAAATCTGTTTCGAACCAGGGCGGCTACGGCCGAATGTTTGGTCTCGAAGGTGAAACCCACACGTCCCTGCTGAACCCGGCACATGCAGCGCGCATCGCACGGGAAGTGCGATACATGACCCGAATGATGGTGCCCTTGCGCCCACCTCCGCTGCCCAACACCACCATGAGTGACCAAACCGAAATCGGAGTATAGTGCCGCAACTGCCATTTCAGGGAGATCGGCAATGAAGGACATTTCGGCGCTCGCGCGCGATCTGATGCAAACAAGATTGGAAGACCTGACGGACCGGGAGCGCCGCGTACTCGAGCGGTTCGTTGAACGCCGCCGAATTTCCCGCAATGTCGGGCGAATGCTCGAAAAGGAAGCGACCTTCGGTGACAGGCTCGCAGACAAAGTGGCCGAGTTTGGCGGCTCGTGGTTCTTCATCATTCTGTTTGGGCTTGTCCTTGTACTCTGGATCGGCGGCAACACGGCCCTGGTGCTGGACAAGGCGCATGCGTTCGATCCCTACCCCTTCATTTTCCTCAACCTCATCCTGTCCATGCTCGCCGCCATCCAGGCGCCTGTCATCATGATGTCCCAGAACCGGCAGTCGGCCAAAGACCGCGCCGCCGCCAATTATGATTACGAAGTGAACCTCAAGGCCGAACTGGAAATCCTGCAGCTTCACGAAAAACTGGATGAGATGCGCCAGACGCAACTGACAAGTCTTCTCGAAACACAAGCAGCGCAACTGGCCATGCTGGCAAAACTCACTGCGGCATCGCCGGACGGAACACCCCAGAATGTCTGACCCTGCCGCGCCACTTCCCGAACCGGCGCCCGGCTCCCAACTCGCGTCCTGGAAACGTCATGCGGCACTTGCGATCGTGGCTGTTCTTTTCGTCATGGCCATCGTGGCGATCCATTCGGAAATTCGTCACCTGTCGGTCCACAAGATCTATGCTGAACTGCGGGCGCTATCGTCCGCGCAAGTTCTGCTGGCACTGGCAGGTGTGAGCACAAGCTACCTCGCGGTGACAGGATACGACACGCTCGCCCTGCGCTATGCTGGCAAGCCCCTCGCTTACACCCGCACAGCGTTTGCCTCGTTCACGTCCTACGCATTGTCCAACACGCTGGGCCTGCCGCTGCTGACAGGCAGTGCTGTTCGCTATCGCCTTTATTCAAGCTGGGGCCTTACGGTCAAGGAGATCGGCATCCTCGCCGTGGTCACCGGCGTATCGCTCTATGTCGGCGCACTCGCAATCGGCGGCACGGGCCTGATCCTGGAAGCAGACCGTTTTGAGACAGTGTTTCACATTCCGGCTGCGCTTGCTTACTCACTGGGCGGTATCTGCCTTGCCGCCGCGTGCGCCTTCCTTGTGGTTACAGGCCAGAAAGGCCGGACCCTGAACATCCGATCCGTGAAATTCGGCGCACCGGGTGCGCCTGTGGCAACCGGACAACTTCTGGTCAGCGTGGCGGACTGGGCCGGGGCAAGCCTCGTATTGTTCGCCGTCCTTCCTCCGGATACCGGCCTCTCCTATCTCGCCTTCCTGCCCGTCTTTGTCGCCGCCTGCTTCATTGGCGGCATCAGCGGCCTTCCGGGCGGCGTTGGCGTATTCGAGGCCGTCATCCTGCTGATGGTCCCAGCCCAGAGCAATGAAGCCCTCGCGGCCAGCCTGATCGCCTATCGTGTGCTTTATTACCTGATCCCCCTCGGCGTCGCCGCGCTGCTCCTTGCTGCGCATCAGATGCCTCTAGCAGGGGCACAACTGAAGGGTGCTGCCGCCCGTGCGCAGGACATTACGGAGATATTCGCGCCGACGCTGTTCTCAGTCATCGCCTTTGTCGCCGGCGCATTCATGCTGATTTCGGCCACGACGCCGACGCTAGTCGGCCCACTCGAGGCGGCCGGACGCATCCTGCCGCTGCCTGTGATCGAGCTATCGCATTTTCTCGCATCAATTGTCGGCCTTCTGCTCCTGATCGTGGCACTTGGCTTGCGTCAGAAGCTCGACCACGCCTGGACCATTGGCATGGGCCTGTTGATGCTGGGTATCGGACTCACGCTGCTCAAGGGGGCGGATCCACGCGAAGCCATCCTGCTGGCCGTGTCACTCGGGCTGCTGGCCACGTCGCGCAAGGCATTCTACCGCAAGACACCGCTCAGCCAGGCCCGTCTCACACTACCGTGGGTCATCGCCATTCTTGGTGCCATCGCCGCTGCCGTTTTGGCTCGGTTTCTTCTCTTATGAACACGTCGCCTATCGTGACGAGCTTTGGTGGAGCTTTTCCGTCGACGGCCAGACGTCACGGTTTCTTCGGGCCGCGGCAGCTCTGCCGATCATGTTGCTGCTGGTCTCGTTGTGGCGCTGGCTACAGCCCGCCATTGAGCAGGCCATTCCATCCGAGCCGGTCGATCCGGCCACACTGAAGCACATCCTCGCCACGGCTGACTTCGGCTATTCAGACGGCGCACTGGCCCTGCTGGGCGACAAGCAGTTTCTGATGAGCCCCAGCGGACAAAGCTTCATCATGTATGGCGTGCGCGGGCGCCACTGGATCGCGATGAGCGAACCCGTTGGCAAGCGTGACGAGATCGGCCCCCTGCTCTGGGCGTTCCGCGAACAGGCCGATCTCTATGGCGCGGTTCCGGTGTTCTATTCAGTGCGGAAGGAATTCCTCCCCCTTGCGCTCGACCTCGGACTGACCGCCCAGAAAATCGGCGAAACCGCGCTTGTTCCTCTATCAAATTTCTCACTTGAAGGGTCTGCCCGCTCCGGCCTGCGCGCCACGCACAAACGCGGCCTGCGCGACAACCTGACCTTCGATGTCATTCCGCTTGGCAAATGCGATGACGTGCTGCCCCACCTGAAGAAACTGTCTGATGAGTGGCTGGCCATTCATGGTGGCGCAGAAAAGAGCTTTTCGCTTGGCCGGTTCGAACCTGACTATATGCGAAGTTTCCCGATTGCCGCCGCGCGTGTGGATGGCCAGATCGTCGCTTTTGCCAACCTGATGTCGACAGCCAATGGCCGTGAAATGGCGATCGACCTGATGCGCTACGGCAAGGATGCGCCCAAGGGCGTCATGGATTTCCTGTTCATCGAATTGATGCTCTGGGGCAAGGCACAAGGCGTTCAGACCTTCGACCTCGGCATGGCCCCCCTATCGGGCCTTGAGGATCACCGCCTCGCCACACTCACGTCCAAGCTCGGCGCATTTGTCTACGAACACGCCAACAAGATCTACGGCTTTGAAGGCCTGCGAAACTACAAGAAGAAATTCGATCCTGACTGGGAACCGCTCTACCTTATCGCACCGGCCGGATTGTCCCTACCAATTGCGCTCGGTGATGTGGCGATGCTGACCAGCGGCGGCCTCAAGGGCATGCTCACCAAGGGCTGAGCCTCAGCACTCGATGACATTCACGGCCAGCCCGCCCTGGCTAGTTTCCTTGTACTTGGACGACATGTCGAGGCCCGTCTGGCGCATCGTCTCGATCACCTGATCCAGTGACACTTTCGTCTGCTCCACCGAATGCAGCGCTAGGCGCGCCGCGTTCACAGCTTTGACCGCGCCAATGGCATTGCGCTCAATACACGGGATCTGAACCAAACCACCCACCGGGTCGCAGGTCAGGCCCAGATTATGCTCCATGCCGATCTCGGCCGCATTGGCACATTGCTGCGCCGTGCCGCCCCACACTGCCGCCAGCCCCGCTGCCGCCATGGAACACGCCACACCCACCTCGCCCTGACAGCCCATCTCGGCACCAGAGATTGATGCGCGCTGCTTGTATAGCAGGCCCACGCCGCCCGCCGTCAGCAGGAACTTGCGCAAACGCACGGTGGAGTCCTCCGCATCCGCGCAATAATGTTTGATAACGGAGGGAATAATCCCGGCTGCCCCGTTTGTCGGCGCCGTCACGACCTGTCCGCCGCTGGCATTCTCTTCATTCACCGCCATCGCATAAACGTTCAGCCAGTCGAACAATTGCTCGCGCTCGTTCGATTGCGGCGCAGCCTGCAACTTCTGCCAGAGCGCCGGTGCACGCCGACGCACTTTCAGACCGCCCGGCAGAACGCCTTCGCGCGCCAGCCCCCGCTGGATGCAGTCCAACATCACGTCCGCAACCCGGTCGAGCGACGCTTCTGTGTCTGCTCGTGAACGCATGGCGTCTTCATTGGCCAGAATCACTTCATGAATGGCCATGCTTTTGTCAGCGCAAATCGCCAGCAGTTCTGCAGCCGACGCAAAGGGCCAAGGCACCGTACTTCCCGTCTGCACAATATCATCGGCGGGCGGCATCCGCAGCTGCTTTGCCGTGGCAATGAAACCGCCGCCGGTGGAGTAATAGGTTTCATCCTGCAGCAGGTTGCCGTCGGCGCCGAAGGCGCTCAGCTTCATGCCGTTCGGGTGCAGCTCCGGCAAGATGTGATAGGCAAACACGATGTCCGCCTCCGGATCAAAATCGATGGCTCGACCATCCGGCAATGGCAAGCGCCTACCATCATAGACTTCCGCAACCTGCCTATCCGCCGCATCCGGGTCCAGCGTTTCCGGTTCCAGCCCCAGCAGGCCCAGCACCACGGCCTTGGGCGTTGCGTGCCCGACACCTGTCAGCGCCAGCGACCCCTGCAACTCCACCTCAATGCGCGCCACTCGCCCCAACTCGTCCCCGTAAGCCAACGTTGCCACGAACCGGTTGGCAATGCGGATCGGTCCCACTGTGTGCGAACTGGACGGCCCGATACCAACGCGGAAAAGATCAAGGACTGAAAGCATGAATGTGCTCGTATTTGGCTAAACTGAAGGACAATGCCTGCCCGTTGCGCCGCCTTATGGCAAGGGTTTCCCACTTTGCGTGGCGGTCACGTCATGGCCGTAAAGCCAGTCATTACGGGAATGCACGAAGCCCGGCGCCGCGCGCCCTGCCAGCCACATCGGGCCATAGGTCGCCAATTGGGTCACCGGATTGTGCCTATGGAACAGTTTCGCATTGGCGCGCGCGCCCGCTTGAACGGCGCCTGTCCTGTCCCGGCGGTCCGACTCGTATGCCGACAGGCTCGCTGGTACGCTTTGCCCTTCCGACAGGCGCGCTGCCAGCACCCACGCATCCTCCACTGCCATCACCGCGCCTTGCGCCAGGAAGGGCAGCATCGGGTGGCAGGCATCCCCCAACAGCACAACCCGCCTATCGCTCCACCGCGTCAGCGGCGCGCGGTCGAACAGCGCCCATTGGTTCAGCGTGGCGGCATTGCGTATGAGGTTCACGATTACAGGGTGCCAATCCGAGAAATCGGAAAGCGCATCCATCCGGTCGCCTTCGCCCGACCAGGACTCCACCTGCCAGCCATCTCGCTCAACCACGCCGACGAAGTTTGCCAGCAAGCCATTTCGCAGGCGGTAGGTCACCGCGTGACGCCCCTTGCCAACCCAGGCACACGCAGTCGGCGGCGGCAGGTGCTTACCCAACAGGTCAATCGGCACAACAGCGCGCCACGCGACATTACCGGTAAATCGCGGGCTGTCCGGCCCCAGCATCTGCGCGCGGACAACTGAATGGATGCCGTCCGCCCCTACCAGCAAGTCGCCCGCGACACGCGTTCCATCATCTAACACGGCCGTCACGCCCGTATCATCCTGCTCATAGCGCGCCAGTTTTGCACCCAGCCGAACGGCTTTCGGCGCGCGCTCGGCAAGTTCCACGCTCAGCGCTGCAACCAGGTCTGCCCTATGCACATGCAGATAGGGCGCGCCCCAGCGATCCGCTGCCGCGAGGCCTAGCGGGATATCGAACACAACCCGGCCACTCTTGCCGAGGCGCATTTCAATGCCTTCCGGCTGGAACGCGGTGGCGGCAATCCTGTCGGACAGGCCCAGCGCTTCGAACACTTTCATGCCATTGGGGCTGATCTGCAGGCCGGCACCGACTTCGCCGAGCGAATCGGCCTGCTCCAGTATCGTCACGTCATGCCCGAATTGCGTAAGCGCCAGCGCGGCTGTCAGCCCGCCGATACCGCCTCCTGCAATCAGGATGTTCATGGTTCAGGTTTACCTAACCGTCTTGCGGCGATCTTCCTTGCCACCAATCAGAACGAATCGCCGGTCGCAATATTTGCACTCGACAAAATCTTCATCGCCCATTTCATACCAGACTTTGGGGTGGCCCAGAGCCCCGCCGCCGCCATTGCACGAAACCTTGTGGCTAGTGGCCAATACGATTTCCGGTGGACTGAAGACATCACGGGATTTGTTCATCGCTCGCGGCTTTCCATGGAGTTTACGGCGCAAGTCCTTGTTCACGCCGCTTCAGGGACTTAACTAGTCCGCAGGGCCGCCCTGCGCAAGATCGCCCTGCAAGAGCATTGAGGCCTGAATGACCAACGCGACGACCGCCCCCGAATTTGCCATCGAAATTGAACACCTCGACAAAACCTACCTTGCGTCCGGAAAGATGCCCGAAAAGCATGCCCTGAAGGATATCAGCCTGCGCATTCCGCGCGGTTCGGTGTTTGGCCTGCTCGGCCCGAATGGTGCCGGCAAGTCGACCTTCATCAATATTCTCGCAGGTCTCGTGAACAAAACGTCCGGTACGGCCCGCATATGGGGCCTCGATATCGATGAACACCCACGCCAGAGCCGCGCTGCAATCGGCGTTGTGAATCAGGAAATCGTCGCCGATCCATTCTTCACACCTATGGAAATGCTCGAACTCATGGCCGGCTTCTATGGTGTTCCCAAACGCGAACGCCGCAGCCTTGAAATCCTCACCGCTCTCGGCCTCGACGACAAGAAAGATGCCTATGTTCGCCAGCTGTCTGGCGGCATGAAGCGCCGACTCATGGTGGCCAAGGCACTCGTCCACAATCCGCCGGTGCTGATTCTCGACGAGCCGACCGCCGGTGTTGACGTCGAACTGCGCCGCTCCCTCTGGACCTATGTGCGCGAATTGCACGATCGCGGCACCACGATCATCCTGACAACGCACTATCTGGAAGAAGCCGAAGAGCTGTGTGATTCAATTGCCATCGTGAACCATGGCGAAATCGTCGCCTGCGAGCCGACGCCCAAACTGCTTTCGCGTCTCGACTACAAGACGCTGGTGATCACGCCTAAGGAACCGCTCGGAGCAGTCCCGGCCTCGCTGGCCGGCCTCGACGCCCAGATCCGCGACACAGGCGCGCTCTCGATCACGTTCCGCACAAGCGAAACTGGTATCGGGCGCCTCCTTGAACAGGTACGCGGGGCCGGAATCAGCATCGGGGACCTCGTTACCGAAGCCCCCGACCTGGAAGATGTATTCTTGTCGCTGACCAGCGAACCTGAAGCCGCCTAGACGCTCGCTTTGATCCAGTCGGTGATAGCCTGCTTGCTCATCGCGCCGAGGTGAGTGGCGGCAACCTTGCCGTCCTTGAACACCATCAGGGTCGGCATACCGCGAACGCCATATTTGGAAGCGACCATCGGGTTCTCGTCGACATTGATCTTGGCGACCTTCACCTTGCCGGCCATGTCTTCCGAAACGGCTTCAAGATGGGGCGACATCTGCTTGCACGGGCCGCACCATTCGGCCCAAAAGTCCACGACCACGGGCACGTCGGACGTGGCGATCACATTGTCGAATTCATCGTCGGTTACGTTCACTGCAGCCATGACAGGCTCCTCTAGCTTGCTTCGTTGGATGATACATAGGTGTTCAGCGGCGAAGTCAAACCTCGCTCTGCGCACGCTTTAGAGCGGCTAACAGGTTATCTTCGGGCATGACCATGAGTTTCGGTCCGTCCGTCCAGCACAGCGCCGCTACCACCTCGCGTCCCTTGTAGGCCTGCCGAAGCACCGCCCAATAGGCCCCCATCTGCGCTAAATAGGTGTCTGCCACGCCCGAAACCGTATCCGGCGCAGGCTGGTCTGTCTTGAAGTCAATTACCAGCACGCGGTCCGGCGTGACGACCAGACGGTCCACCCGGCCATTGATCACCGTGCCTTTGGGTAATTCGTACGCTGTTCCAATCACCGCCGCCTCGGCCCGCCCGCCCGGCGCAAAAACCTCCGCCATGGCCGGATCAGACAGCACACCCATGGCAGCACCTAGCATTTCAGCCCGCTGGGCGTCATCCAGTTCGACATCTCGCTTCAGGAATTCGCGGCCAGCGGCTTCACGCAAGTCTCGCGGCAACTCGGGCAGATATTGCAGCAGGGAGTGGATCAGTCGGCCGCGCTTCATCTGCGCCTCGCGGTGCGCACCGAATGGAGCAGAGACGGGCGTGAGGCGCGACAACAGGCTTGTCGGCGCACTCAGCCGGCGTGTCGGTCCATTCCCTGGTGGCAGCCGCAAGGCCCAGTCCGGCACATGGCCCTCCAGCCCCCCAACACCACCCTCACCCCCCATCAATGGCCCCGGCTCCCCATACCGCCGCACATCGTCTCCCCCACCGGCTGCAAACGCATCCATCGCGTCAGAACACAGCGCATACCATGAGTTCCTAGCATAACCGGTGCCCGTCAGGCGCCCGGTCCAGTGGCCCGCAATGATCAGCCGATCCTGCGCCCGCGTCAGCGCCACATACAGCAAACGCCGGTGCTCCTCTTCCGCCTTGGCATCCGCGATGGCCCGTTGCGCCGCCAGTTCGGGCGTGTCGACATCCTTGCGCGGCGACCAGACGGGCAGTCCATCCAGATCGAACAGCCGGGTTGATCCGCCCCGCGCCGCCGCCGTCGTATCCGGCAACACAACAACCGGCGCCTGCAGCCCCTTGGCCCCATGCACCGTCATCACCCGCACTTCGCGTTCCGGCGCGGCCAGATCCCGTTTGATTTCAGTGTCGCGCGCCTCCATCGCTGCGAGGAAGCCCTGTAAGGAGGCCGGTTCCACCGAGTCGTGCTGCAGGGCGCGCGACATTAACGCCTCGACCGGATCGCGCGCTGGCGTGCCGAGCCGCGCATTTATCTTCTCCCACCCGGTCTGACCGTCAGGCCCAGCCTGATCCATCACCGAGGACAGGAATTCGTACGGCGCAAGATCAGTCCGCTCCAGCAGGCGGCGCAGGAATGCCGCCGCCACCTGCACATCCGGGTCGGTGCTCTCCTGCACGCGCGCCCAGAGCGAAACGCCCTTCCCGCGCTCACTGGCCAATGGATAGAGGAAACGGTCATCATCTAAGAGGCCGAGGAAAGGCCCGCGCAATATCTCAGCCAGTGTCAAATCCGCTTCGGGCAAGACGACAAACCGCAACAGGTTCAGGCAATCCTGCACGCCGATATGGTCGAGCAGTTTCAGCCTGTCCGCACCCGCAACCGGCAAGCCGGCAGATTTCAATGCCCCGATCATGGCATCGAACAGACCCCCGGTACGCCCGCGCACCAGCACCAGCACGTCCTGCGGCTGCATCGGCCTGCGCACCCATGACCGATCCGGCTCCTCTGCCCAGATGGTTTCTCCGCTGGCGATCATTTCCTTTATCTGGACGGCGAGGCGTTTGGCTAACTTCGCCTTGGGCGAGGATGATCGCATGGCATTGACCGGCCGGTCCCATGCGTCGGCCGGCTCATCTTCTTCCACTGGCTCAATCGGCCATAACTCCACACATCCCGGCTGGTTCGCCCGTCGGGCCATATGTTTCACCACATCGGCGGTCAGCGGGGCCGTCGGCGCATGCGGCACATCAATCGGCGGTGCGCAGTTCCAGACCTGATCAACGAATTCGAGCACCTGCGGTGAGGACCGGAACGACATTTCCATCGACCCCTGAACCATGTCTGTTGCGCGCAGGCCGAGCTCGGCCTGCTTGTCCCGAAATTTCGATGGATCGGCCCCCTGGAAAGAATAGATCGACTGTTTCTCATCGCCCACGACGAACAGTGTGCGTGGATCCTGCTGGCGCTCTGCGCCCAGGCCCGAAAAAAATTCCTCCGTCAGCGCCGTAATCAGTTCCCATTGCGGCGGGCTGGTATCCTGCGCCTCGTCGAGCAACACATGGCTGAGGCCACCATCCAGCTTGAACAATACCCAGTCGGACATGCCATTCTGCGTCAGCAGGATTCGCGTTCGGTGGATCAGGTCGTCAAAGTCCAGCGCCGCACGCGCCGCTTTCGCCTGTTGGTAGGTCTGCAGTGCTGGCACGCCGACCCGCAGCAGGGCTGACGTTCGCTCAAAAGCGCGGGCGCGTGCCAGGCTCTCCGACAGGTTCCGCACGCGCGAAACTTCCCGGCCTTCGCCATCCTTCATCTGGAATAGATCAGCAATAATAGGTGATTGTTTAGCACTGCCCGCTGTATACGGATTTGATTTGCGATAGTCGCCGCTACCGGTTGTAAAAATGCCGCGATAGAGTTCCCACCGGTCTTCTGATTGGCGCGCCTCCAGAACAGCAACGAGCGCCTCGGCGGTTTTCTGGTCGGTAACGGCCCCGCCCTGCAAAACCCCGATAGCCGCTTTCAAGTCAGCAACCGGCAATCCCTCGCCCATCGCCAGGTCCAGCATCTCGAGCGCGTTGGCTTCTGGTGCGTTCAGGCCTTCGCGCAGCGCAAAGTCCATCGCGTCAAAATCAAAGTCATGAACTCCGGCAAAGTCCAGCACCCCGTTGGCTGACCAGCGCAGCATATCCAGCCCCGCCATCGCGCCGTCATGTCCGCCTTCCAAGGCCAGAATATCCAACAGGTCCGGTGAAACGTCCTGCGCCTGTAGCACGGCGCTGGCCCGCGCCGCCTGCCACAACGCAGACGCTTCATCTTCCTCAATCTCGCTGAATCCCGGCAGCACCCCCGCTTCCTGTGGGAAGCGCCTGAGAATACGAGAACAGAAGGCGTGGATTGTCTCGATGCGCAGACCGCCCGGCGATTCAAGGGCGCGCGCAAACAGCGCTCGCGCAGCCTTCAGGTCATCCGGTGTGTAGGCAGCTTCCTTACGCCCTTCGAGCTTCGCAAGCTCTTTTCGGAGCTTCTCATCCTCCATCACCGACCAGCGGCCCAGCGTTTTGAACAGGCGCGACAGCATTTCGCTGGCAGCCGCCTTTGTATACGTGATGCAGAGAATGGAGTCCGGCTCGGCGCCCTTGCGGCCATCATCCCGACGCAGCAACAAGCGCGCCACCCGGTCGATCAGAACCTTGGTTTTACCACTGCCGGCATTCGCAGACACGAACGCGGGTACAGCCGGATTGGCGACGGCGGCCTGCACGCCAATGGCGGCAAGGAAAGCCTCGGCCGTATTGCTCTCGAAAACGGGGGCGTTCGGATCAGCCATTGTCGCCGTCTCCGTCTTCAGTATCACCCGCCCATTCGACCCGGCGTGCCAGGCGATTGAAGCCATTGTCATACTTCACGAACTTCACACGCGGGGCCGACAGGAAACTTGTGTCCGGTTGGCGATAATTTGCGATCAGGCGCTTAAGCCCCTCTTCCGCCTTGTCGGCAAGCTCATCCGGCGTCGCGGTCAGGGCATTCGACAGGCCCACGAGCCGGTTGTCCGGCTTCGCCTTGAACGCCACGTATTCCAGTGCCGCGACTGGGGCCGCCGGAATCCCGGAGTAAGCGCCCGCCCGCGCGATCAGCGCCTGCAATGGCATCTGCTGACTCAGTTCCGCTGCGATTTCCTTGTCCGTGGGCGGACTGCCTGTCTTGAAGTCGACTATCACCAATTCCCCAATTGCCGTCCGCTCTATCCTGTCGGCATTGGCTGACAGTGTGAACGGATACCCTGCAATGTCGAACTCAAGCTGACCGCTTACCTCCAACTTTGGCTTTGCACCGCCCGTATCCCGGCCCGCACGCCAGGTCAGGTACCAGTCGACCGTGCGCTGCCACACGGCCTTGCGGGCGGCCCAGTCTTCCGCCGGTTCGCCAACCCGCGCGAGTTCATGCTCCAGCAGCTCCATCAGATGTTCTGATGTTTTAGGTGCGCCCTCTTCTTCCAGCAGTTCCAGCGCATGGTGAATGGCGGTGCCGCGCGGCGCAGGGCCCAGGGGCGCATTCATCGGATCAAGCGTCGACAATCCCAGCACGTTCTCGGCCCACATCGCGTATGGGTCGCGCTGCAGCAGGTCGATCCGCGTCACGGACAGGCGCTTGGGCCAGCCCTCGGGGTGCCGGGTCGGTTTGGGTTCTGCGGAATAGTCGCCTGGCAGTGTGTTCGTGCCATGCCCCTGCATGGCCACCACCCAGTCCAGTGGATGGCCTTTCTGCGGCGCCAGTGCATGGGCGGCCTGATCATCGAGCGCCCCCTCAGCCAGCGTCTTCAATCGCCACACCCAGCGCGACGCCACAGCCGGGGCATCATCACGCCGCGCCGCATGCAGCATCACGACATTCGGCGCGCAGGCGAGCTGGGCAAAATCGTGCGCCGACAGGCCCAGCCTGTCTTCCGGATCGTTCAGGCCAAGCTCCGCCCGAAACCTGCGCGGCAGGAACGCGTCTGGTGACGGACGGTGCGGCCAGACATCCTCGTTCAGCCCCGCAAGGATGACCCGCCCAGCTGATTGCAAGCGCGCCTCCAGCGGCCCCCAGATTGCGAGACGTGGATGCTCGACCAGCCCGGCACTGACGGTTATCTGCGCGCTTTGCGCATGGATCAATTCAACCAGCGCACGTGGCGGCATCGGGCCGAGTTGGTCCGAGATCTCGCGAATGCTGACAAACAGGTCAGCGGCCTTCCGGCCATCCTCGCCCGCCCAGGGCAGTGGCGCTTCGCCAATCCGTCCAGCCAGTGCGGCAATGCGCTCGGCGGCCCTGCTGCCGTCGACGTCGGCATGACCTGACAGGTCAGCATCCGTTTCATCGAACAGGTCGATCAGCCTGTCGACCAGCACGATGGCTTCATCCTGCTCGGGTCGCTTGAAGCTCGCATAGGGCTCAATCAGGTGGCGCGTATCTATACTGTCGCGCAACCCGACGAGATCACGCCACCGTCGAGGCCCGCGCAAGAAGTACCGCTCCAGCGTTGCCAGTCCCTCGCGATCCTTCACGAAGGCATGTTTCATTGCCGCGGTCAGCGCGACCGGTTCCGACGGGTCCAGCGCCCAGGTCGCACACAGGCCGATCAGGCTGCCCGCTGGCGTTCGCCCCAGTGGCACGCCCGCCGACGGCGGCACGTCCACATTCCAGCGCTTTAGCAAGGCTGATACACGACGCGCCAGCCCCGCATCGGGTGTCACCAGTGCTGCCGTCTGGCCGGGGGTTTCCAGTGCCTCACGCATCAACAGCGCTGCCGCTTCAGCTTCGGCGGCCTCGTCAGGTGCTTCGATGACCGTCAGGCCGTCCAACGCGTTCAGCGCGAATGTCTGGCGTGTTGACTCGGTCGCATCGGCCAGCGATTCCAGCGTGGCCCGCCAGTCGGCGGTTGCATCAGCAGGTGCCAGCGCTTCGTGGATCATTCGGCGACGCGCAGCGCTTGTCGGCCCCTCCGTGATCCCCGGCCAGATGCCGACATCACCCGGCAGGATATGCAAATGATCCAGCGCATCGATGAGCGAATTTTGCGGGTGACTGACAGACAGGCGGATCGCATCCCATGCCTCGCCATCGGCATCAGTATCGAGGCCGGGCAATACGATCAGGCCTTTCGGCAACCTCAGCGCGGCTTCCATCAGTACGCGGCCCGCAGGCGTTGCGCCTGTCGAACCGGCAATGACGACTGGCGCTGTGGGTGGGTTGGCGGCCCAGTCGGCGGCTAGCGCCCTGGCGGCCTCCAGCCGCCGCTTGAACGGGTCCATCGCATTGTTCGCTGCCAACCATTCCGGCCAGGCTTCGGTAATGATCTTCAGGAATTTGACCGAGCCATGCCAGTGCGCCGCCAAGTCAGCCTGCTCGACCAGTTCATCCAGTTTCGTCCAGTCGACTGCGTCGCTGAGGGCGGCTTGATCCAGCAGCCGTGCCAGTTCCCGCGCTGCGGCAATCGCCGAAGCAGGCGGCAAATCCAGCCGGTATTCGGCTGCATAATATGCGCGAACGAGGCTTGCGAGCGCCCCCAGTCTCCGCGCTGCCGACATGGCCGGCGGCAAGCCTGCCAGCGCCGTCTCGGCAGTGGGCGGGGCCTCTTCACTTTCCAGGTCGCCCAGCGTGCGCACATCCGGTGGCAGGATCGTCTTCTCGCCTGCCGCGTCGAACAGGGCCAGCGTCAGCGCCCGTGCAGAGCGGCTGTTGGGAACATAGATGATCGCTTCGCTCAGCGCATCGGGCCGGTCCTTCAGCCCGGTTTCCTCAGCCAGCGTCTTCGCAAGGGCGCGCAGGAAATCTGCCCCCGGAGGGATTGACCAGATCTTCGGTCGCCCGCCCCCGAAAACCTGCACCTCATTCGCCATGGCAGCGTAGCCACATTTCGGCGTCTTTCAGTGCGCCCGGATCGCCTACGTGCAACCAGAACCGATCCAACGGCCAGCCCATCAGGCGGCGCTCGGCTATCAATCGGTCCCACACGCGCAGCGCCGAGAAACGCTCCACGGGTTCGACATCATAGAGTTGCGGCATTATGATCCGCGCGCCGGCATAGGCCCACGGGGCAGACTTGGCGTCCCCCCGGCGCACCATCCGGTGATCGTCGCCCAGGAAAAAATCGCCCGCGCCATCAAAGCCAAGGCATCGCCCGGTATCGGCCACCATCAACAATGCGTCCGCATGCTCAGGATCAAACGCCTCAGCCAATGCCACCAGCGGGTCGCCAGACTCAGGCGCCCAGAAAGCATCCGTATTGATCACGAAGATCGGGTCGTCGCCCAGCAACGACCGCGCCTTCGCGAGCGCGCCGCCCGTCTCCAGCACTTCACCGCGCTCGTCCGAGAATACGATTTCCAGATCGCTTCGCACCGCCAGATGCGCTTCCACCTGCTCGGCCAGGTAATGCACGTTCACGATCACCCGCTTCACACCCGCCGCCACCAGCGGATCCAGCATCCGGTCGACCAGGCGCTTGCCTGCCACCTCGATCAGCGGCTTCGGCATTGTGTCGGTCAGCGGACGCATGCGCGTGCCCATGCCGGCCGCAAGCACCATCGCTGTGTGAGGAACAGGCACGCTCATGGCTTGGCCTCAAAGACGAAAGGCGTCGTCTCGCGCACGAAGGCAGACATGCCCTCCAGTGCCGGGTGCGACAGGTTTCGGGCGAGGATGGAAAGCTGACGCGGCTGAAAATCGCCATAGCGCGGCTTGCCATCGCGGATCATCAAGCGCGCAAACACGCCTGCAATGCGCAGGGCATTCAATGCGCCAATCACCGCAAGACGCTCATCAAATTCGGTGCGCGATTTACCCGTCCGGTCCAGATAGTGCCGGATCGCCGCTTCCGCCGCTTCAGGCGATACAGCTCGGCGAGAATCCTGAGTTAGCATCGCCATGTCCCACGCGTCCCACCCCTTCACTGCATCCTGGAAGTCGAGAAGGCCAATGCGTCCGCCCTCCAGCCACAACAGGTTCTCAGCGTGAAAATCGCGCAGGGTGAACGTGCGGGGAAAAGCCATCGCCTGCTCGATCAGCGCGTCGCGTTCGCTTTCCCAGCGTGCGCGCGCCTGTCCGGCCAAGGCGCCGTCGCCCGCCTGCTGGGGCAGCCAGTCTGCATAGAGGTCTGCATTGGTGGCGAGCGCCAGACGGTCAAAGTCGAGGATCGGCCAAACCTCGCCATTTGCCTCCAGCCGCTCCGGCACCGGCAGCGCGTGCAATTTCGTCAGCACATCCGCCGCCGCGACATAGGCCTCTGTCTCGTCGACCAGCCCGCGTTCGATTTGGCGCGCCAGTTCCTTGCTGTCGCCAAAGTCTTCGATCAGGGCGAGCCCTGCTTCGGTGTCGTGCGCCAGCACGCGCGGAGGATGAAAGCCCTGCGATGACAGATGCCCCGCCAACAGCACGAACGCATCGACGCGCGACGCTGCCAATCGTGTTTGCGCGTTCCAGCCCATCGCGTTGCGAACTGATTCATCTGCGTCCGGCGGGCAAGGATCGGCCTCTATCCGGGGCGCATCCATCAACAGGGCCCGCGCGGCATCTGGCCGCACCAGCCGGATGTATCGGCGTGTCGAGGCGTCCTGCCCAAGCGGAATACGTGTTGCCTCGCTCCACCCGGCACGTGCCAGGAAGTCGTCGATCAGCACGGTGCGTTGGCTAGAATCGAAATCCATCCAGCCGCTTCTGCCAGTCTTCGCCGACCGATTCCAGCCTCGCGCGTCGTTGCTCCCCAACGATTTCAAGCGTCAGGTCCAATCGGCTCGCCGGCAGGTAGGGTCCCGCACGCTCCGGCCACTCGATCACGGCAACCCCCTCCTGGGTCTCGTCCCATCCAAGTTCGCGCACGTCCTCCGGCCTGTCCAGACGGTACAAATCGAAGTGCCACAGGGGAAAACTGGGAGCATCATAAGCCTGAACCAACGTGTAGGTCGGGCTCGGAACCTCTTCATCCGCCCCGCAAAGTGCCTGAACCAGCCCCCGCGTCAGCGTCGTTTTACCGGCGCCAAGGTCGCCGTGCAGCGCAATCACGTCACCCGCCCGCAACACGCCCGCCAGTGTGGCGCCAAGCGCACGCGTCGCCGCATCATCAACAAGGGGGATAACCGTTTCCATTCGCCGCTATATAAGCGTTCGCGAAGGGTCCGCCATCGCCAATTCAGTCAGATGCCCTTGCGGACTTCTTGACACATGCCCCTGTGGCTGGAACTCCAGTGCGAGAAACCATTGCAAAAGTGACGCTGGCGTCATAATTTGCGGGGACTGAATAGGGAGCAGGACTTTGGACCTGACAGGAGCATCACGCATCGTCGTTATCGGCGGCGGTCAGGCTGGCGCGCAGGCGCTGCAGTCGCTGCGATCCGGTGGGTATGCCGGCGCGCTGACCCTGGTTGGTGACGAGCCTGCTTTGCCCTACCAGCGTCCGCCTTTGTCCAAGGCCTATATGAAGGGTGAAATGACCGAAGAGCGGCTCTATTTCCGCCCGGCGCCCTGGTATCAGGATCAGGATATCGAGGTCATCCTCTCAACCCCCGTAAAGAGTATTGACCGCACCCATCGCAAGGTTGAGCTCGCGCATGGCGGGCACCTGGACTATGACGCCCTCATCATTGCCACGGGTTCGCGCCCGCGCGCACTGCCGCTGAAGGGCGCAACGCTCCACGGTGTGCACGACTTGCGCGACCTGTCCGACGTCGAGCGTATCCGACCGAACATGATCGAAGGCCGCAAGATGGTTATCATCGGCGCAGGCTATATCGGCCTGGAGGCCGCTGCCGTTGCCCGTCAGATGGGCCTCGATGTCACTGTACTGGAAATGGCGCCGCGTGTGCTCGCCCGTGTCACCAGCCCTGTGATGAGCGACTTCTTCGAAACAGAGCACCGCGCGCAGGGCGTGACCATCCTGACGGACTCGCGGCTCGACCATCTTGATGGCACCGATGGCAAGGTCAGCGCCGCTGTTCTGGCCGATGGTACACGTCTTGATGCGGATATCGTTCTGGTCGGCATCGGCATCCTGCCGAACGAGGAACTGGCCAAGGATGCCGGCATTGCCTGCAACAATGGCATCCAGGTTGACCGTGATGCCCGCACATCCGATCCGCGCATCTTCGCGGCGGGTGACTGCGCCAGCCGACCGCTCGTCCACTATGGCCGCTCCGGTCGTCTCGAAAGCGTCCACAATGCCATCGAACAGGGCAAGCTCGCTGCGGCCGCCATCCTCGGCAAGCCCCGCCCGGCCGAGGATTGCCCCTGGTTCTGGTCCGACCAGTATGACCTGAAGCTGCAGATTGCCGGTCTCAGCCAGGACTATGATGAAATCGTCGTGCGCGGAGACCCGAAGGACCGCAAGTTTGCGGCCTTCTACTTGCGCAATGGCACCCTGATTGCGGTGGATGCTATCAACAGTGCACCGGAATTCCTCGCCTCGAAAAAGCTGATCATGGCAGGCGCAAAACTTGCGCCCGCCACGCTCGGCGATACATCAATATCGATGAAAGACATTGCCGCGGCAGCCACTGCCGCCTGAAGGAGACAAGACAGCTTATGGCAAAGATCACTTACGTAGACCACGACGGCACAGAACGCGTTGTCGAGGCCACCAACGGCGAATCCGTTATGGAAGCCGCCGTGAAGAATTCCATTCCCGGTATCGATGCCGATTGCGGCGGCGCATGTGCTTGTGCCACCTGTCACGTCTACGTGGACACGGCCTTCATGGATAAGGTCGGCGAGCAGCAGGAAATGGAAAAGTCGATGCTCGACTTTGCCGAGAACGTTCAGGAAAACTCCCGCCTGTCATGCCAGATAACAGTCTCTGACGATCTCGACGGCCTGCGTGTGATGACGCCCGAAAGCCAACACTAGTTCGTGGCTGCCTATACAGACCTGCTTGCCAGCATCACCCGTGATGCTGGCAATGCCTCATCCGTGGTCATTCCTGACGCATGGATGCAGGGCCGGACGACCTATGGCGGGCTGACCGCTGCCCTTTGCCTCGATGCTGCAATGCCACTGGCACCGGGCATGCCGATCCGTTCGGCACAGGTTGCCTTCGTCGGGCCGGTGGGCGGGCCCGTAACCTGCACGCCTACCCTGCTGCGGCAGGGCAAGAACACGGTCTTCGTGTCTGTCCGCATGATGGGCGCTGAGGGTGTCGCCGCTGAAGCTATTTTTGCGTTCGGTGTTGCGAGAGAGTCGGCGCTGAGCTTCGCAGACCTGCCGGCCCCAAGCGTCACTTCGCCCGAAGAGACAGCGAGCTATTTCGGGGAAAACCCGAACCGCCCCAATTTTACGCGCAACTTCAACATGCGTATGGCGGCGGGCACGCGGCCGATTTCGGGATCTGACAAGGGCGACGTATCTATCTGGATGCGCCACGTGGATCCGGCCGCCCCCACCGACGCCGTGGCACTACTCGCCATTGCCGACGCGCCGCCTCCGGCAGCGATGTCCATGTTCACTGCACCCGCACGCATAAGCTCGATGACATGGATGGCAGAATTTCTGACCGACGAGATCATCACAACGGATGGCTGGTTCCTCGCGCGTCACATCGCAGAGACAGCATGCGACGGCTATTCCAGCCAAGCCATGACCCTGTGGAACACAGCTGGCGAACCGATGATGATCGGCCGCCAGACAGTTGCAATTTTTGGATAGGTTTGCGTAACCGCCCTAGTGGACGAGCGCAGATTTCAGGCTTTCGAGGTAATCGAAATGCTCCTGCAGGGCACCCTTCGCCGTGTCGTCCTTATCGAGCGCCTGGATCTTCAGCAGCGTCGCTTCGAGTTCCGCCTGGACCTCTTCCACTTTTACGCCGTCAAGATTGCGGGCCTCCTCGGCGAGGATGGTCAGGCCGTCCGGCGTGACATCAGCAAAGCCGCCGCGTACGAAGATGCGCATCTTCACAGTATCGCCTTCCAGAACACGGACGACGCCATTCTTCAGCGTCGTCATGAACGGCGCATGGTTTGCCAATACGCCGAATTCACCTTCGGTGCCCGGCGCGATGACATGGTCAACCTCGCCAGAGAATAGCTCTCTGGCGGGCGAAACGAGTGAGAAGTGCAGTTTGTCGGCCATAAGGCTGATCCTGTATCTTAAGCGGCGTCTGACATCATCTTGGCGGCTTTGGCTTTCGCCTCGTCGATATTGCCGACCATGTAGAAGGCCTGCTCTGGCAGGTGGTCGAACTCGCCTGCGATCAGGCCGGTGAAGCCCTTGATCGTATCTTCGAGTTTCACCTGAACGCCAGGCGAACCGGTGAAGATTTCAGCCACGTCGAATGGCTGCGACAGGAAGCGCTCAACCTTACGGGCACGGGCCACGGCCAGTTTGTCTTCTTCCGACAGCTCATCCATGCCGAGAATGGCGATGATATCCTGCAGTTCCTTGTACTTTTGAAGGATTTCCTGCACGCCGCGCGCGATGTTGTAATGGTCTTCGCCAACGATGCGCGGATCAAGGATGCGGCTGGTGGAATCGAGCGGGTCAACAGCGGGATAGATGCCTTTTTCTGCGATGGCACGGTTAAGAACCGTGGTCGCGTCAAGGTGGGCAAACGATGTGGCTGGTGCCGGGTCGGTCAAGTCGTCCGCAGGCACGTATACGGCCTGAACCGACGTGATCGAACCCTTGTTGGTCGATGTGATGCGTTCCTGCAGCTGGCCCATGTCGGTGGCCAGTGTCGGCTGATAGCCCACCGCCGAAGGAATACGGCCGAGCAGGGCCGACACTTCGGCACCGGCTTGCGTGAAGCGGAAGATGTTGTCGACGAAGAACAGAACGTCCTTGCCTTCTTCATCGCGGAAATATTCAGCCTGTGCGAGACCTGTCAGGGCGACGCGTGCACGCGCACCGGGAGGCTCGTTCATCTGGCCGTAGACCAGCGCGATGCGGCTTTCGCCTTCCAGATTGATAACCTTGGATTCGATCATCTCATGGTAAAGGTCGTTACCTTCACGCGTCCGCTCACCAACGCCTGCGAACACAGAGTAACCGCCGAACAGTTTCGCGATGTTGTTGATGAGTTCCATGATCAGAACGGTCTTGCCTACACCGGCACCGCCGAAGAGGCCGATCTTGCCGCCCTTCACATACGGGCAGAGCAGGTCGATTACCTTGATGCCGGTCACGAGCACTTCGGACTCGGTCGACTGGTCGGTGAATGGCGGCGCGTCGGCGTGGATCGAGCGGCGCATGTCCGTGTCGATCGGGCCCCGCTCGTCAATTGGCTCACCGATGACGTTCATGATGCGGCCGAGCGTAGCCGGGCCAACCGGTACGTTGATCGAGCGACCAAGGTCAGCCACCGGATTACCGCGAACCAGACCCTCGGTGGAGTCCATGGCGATCGTGCGGACCGTATTCTCGCCGAGGTGCTGGGCGACCTCAAGGACGAGGCGGTTGCCATTGTTGTCTGTCTCAAGTGCGTTGAGGATGCTCGGAAGTTCGCCGTCGAATTCGACGTCGACCACGGCGCCGATGACCTGAGATACGCGGCCTTTTGCGTTTGCGGGAGTGCTCATGCGGGTCGTCTCCTTTGGAGCGGATGTCGTCTTGGGTGTTGAAACGGGGGCAGCTGCAGCCGGGGCCGGCGCGGCAGCAGGTGAAGAAGAGGTCTTGGCTTGTGCAGGCTTGCAAACGCCGCAGGCGCGGGTGTCCTTCTGGCCAAGCGCCTTGGCGGCAGCATCAGCCTCAGCAAAGGCCGCGAACGGCCCGTGCCACTTGTCGTCGTCATTTGTGGCATCACCACCGACGCCGGCGCCATTATTGCAATAGCGGCAGTCGGACGCGTGGATACGTGCCCGCTTGCTGCCAAAGTTTTCGTAGATCCAGAAGCTCATCGGTTTTCCCTACAATGCCTCTGCACCGGAGATGATCTCGATCAGCTCCTTGGTGATCTGCGCCTGACGGGCACGGTTATACTGCAGCGACAGAGAATCGATCATGTCGCCGGCGTTGCGTGTCGCATTGTCCATCGCGGTCATGCGGCTTGCCTGCTCACCGGCAGCGCTTTCTAGCATCGCCGACAGGATCTGCGTGTTGATATAACGCGGCAACAGCGTTTCCAGAATCTCCGTCTCCGAAGGCTCGTAACGATAGATCGCGCCCTTCAGGTCAACTGTTTCAGCATCCGCCGGGGCGGAAGCCGGAATGATCTGCTGAGCGGTTGGCACCTGCACCAGCACGTTCTTGAACTGCGAATAGATCAGTGTCGCCACATCGAATTCGCCGTCTTCGAACCGCTTGGTCAGACCATGACCAAGGCCAATGGCCGACTCGCTGTAATTGCCGCCCTTCACGTCCGCCAGATCGACGTGCGCGACAAACATGTCGCCATATTCACGGGACAATTGCTCGCGGCCCTTCTTGCCGACCGTCAGAATCTTGACCGTCTTGCCTTCGGCCCGCAACTCACCAATCTTCTGCTTGGCCAGCTTCACGACGTATGAGTTGAAACCGCCGGCCAGTCCGCGCTCTGCGGTCATGACGATGATCAGGTGATTCTTGTCATTACCGGTGCCTGCCAGCAGGCGTGGTCCACCGGCGCCAGCCGATGCCGACAGGTTCGCCAACACGGACGCCATGCGCGAGGCATAGGGCCGCGAAGCCGTCGCGGCGTCTTGCGCACGCTTCAGCTTCGCTGCAGCCACCATCTGCATGGCCTTCGTGATCTTCCGCGTGGACTTCACGCTGGCGATCCGGTTCTTGAGGTCCTTCAAGCTGGGCATGTCAGGCCTTCTGGTTATTCAAACTATGCGTCAGGACGACAGGGATCAGGCGAATTTCGACGTGAAGTCTTCGAGAGCGGCTTTCAGCGCTTCCTCGGACTTGTCGGACAGGACCTTCTCCTCGCGGATCGTCTTGAGCAGGTCTTTCTTGGCACCACGCATGTGGGCCAGAAGTTCCTTCTCGTAACGGGTCACTTCGCTGACGGCGACCTTGTCGATGTAACCACGCGTACCGGCGTAGATCACGACAACCTGCTCTTCCATCAGAAGCGGCGAGTATTGCGGCTGCTTCAGGAGTTCTGTCAGGCGCGCACCACGGTTCAGCAGGCGCTGGGTCGCAGCATCAAGGTCAGAACCGAATTTCGCGAACGCGGCCATCTCACGATACTGGGCGAGTTCGCCCTTCATCGAGCCGGCAACCTTCTTCATGGCTTTCGTCTGGGCGGCGGAGCCCACACGCGACACCGAGAGACCGACGTTCACAGCCGGGCGGATGCCCTGATAGAACAGGTCGGTTTCAAGGAAAATCTGGCCGTCGGTGATCGAAATCACGTTGGTCGGGATGTAGGCCGACACGTCATTGGCCTGGGTTTCGATGATCGGCAGGGCGGTCAGCGAACCAGCACCGGCTGCATCACCCATCTTCGCTGCGCGTTCAAGCAGGCGCGAGTGTAGATAGAACACGTCACCCGGGTAGGCTTCGCGGCCTGGAGGACGACGCAGAAGCAGCGACATCTGGCGATACGCCACAGCCTGCTTGGAAAGGTCATCATAGATGATCAGGGCGTGCATGCCATTGTCACGGAACCATTCGCCCATCGTGCAACCGGTAAACGGTGCGAGGTATTGCAGCGGGGCAGGCTCGGAAGCCGTAGCCGAAACGACGATCGTGTAATCAAGCGCGCCGCGCTCTTCGAGCGTCTTCACAACCTGGGCAACCGTCGAACGTTTCTGGCCGATAGCCACATAGACGCAGAACAGCTTGTCCTTGTCGGACTTGGCCGCGTCATTGGTTGGCTTCTGGTTCAGGATCGTGTCGATGCAGACGGCCGTCTTGCCGGTCTGACGGTCACCGATGACGAGTTCGCGCTGGCCGCGGCCAACCGGGATCATGGCGTCAATGGCCTTGATGCCTGTCATCATTGGCTCGTGCACACCCTTGCGCGGGATGATGCCTGGCGCCTTCACGTCAACGCGCTGGCGCGATGCAACGTCTTTCAACGGGCCCTTGCCATCAATTGGCTCGCCCAGCGGATCAACAACGCGGCCCAACAGGCCCTTGCCAACCGGCGCGGACACGATCTCGCCGGAGCGCTTGACGGTGTCGCCTTCCTTGATCGAGCTGTCGCTGCCAAAGATCACGACGCCGACATTGTCGCTTTCAAGGTTCAGGGCCATGCCCTTGATGCCGCCATCGAACTCGACGAGTTCGCCAGCCTGCACACTGTCGAGGCCATAGATGCGGGCAATACCGTCACCCACTGAAAGCACCTGACCAACATCGGAGACTTCAGCGTCGACGCCAAAGTTTTCGATCTGGGACTTCAGGATGCCCGAAATTTCTGCTGCGCTGATATCCATCGAGCTGACTATGCTCCCTTCATGGCGGTGTTCATGCGATCAAGTTTGGCGGCAATGCTGGCATCAACGAGTTTGGATCCGATGCGCAGCTGGATGCCGCCGATGAGCGAGGCATCAACCTCGCTTGTAAGTTCAACCTCGCCGCCAACGGCTTTGGCGAGGATCGATTCGATGCGGGCACGTTCAGCGCCCGTCATGTCTTTTGCGGTGCGAACGACAGCGCGCTGAACGCCGCGCTGTTTCGCATAAAGTTCGTCAAAGGCGCTCTGGGCCGAAACAATCTCGTTCGAACGGCCATTTGTGGCCATCACGCCGACGAAATTCGCCAGCGTTGTGCCAAGACCTGATTTTTTCATCACGTCGGCCAGCGATCGGACTTTTTCATCACGCGAGAAGGCTGGCGAATCAAGCAGGATGGTCAGGTCTTTGGATTCGGTCGCCATTTCGACGAACGCTTTGTAATCCCTATGGACTTCGGCCAATTGGCCCTTGTCTTGCGCCAGCTCGAACAGGGCCAGCGCATAGCGCCGGGCAGCTTCAGTCGCATGTGTACGTGTCGATGCAGCCAAGGGTCCAGGATCCGTTGCTTGTCGGGGCGGGTAAGGCCCGGAATTATATTAAAGAGACAGCGTGCCCGACACGCGCGCCCCATTGATCTGTGCGCCGCTTAGCACCAGAAAATCAGCCTGACAACATGGCCGCAGCGCCAATTTCTGCGGCGAAATGGCCAGCCAGCCTGAGAACGCCGTCTACATGAACGAGTAAGGGTCGATATCCACCGAAACCCTGACCGGGCGCGGGAGCTTCAGCCGGGCCACCCAGGCCGCCATATAGGCCGAAAGATCAACGTTTCGGGGGCTTTTGACGAGGAACCGCCGCCTGTGGCGTCCGCGCAGCACAGTGATCGGCGCGGGCGCCGGTCCGAACAGCTCGATTCCCTCGCCATTCGGCGCCGCCAGCGAGATCTCGCGTGCCGCTTCTTCCACCATTTCGGCGCTCGGGGCCGACAGGATCAGCGCCGCCAGCCGGCCAAAGGGTGGTAATCCCAGTTCCGCCCGAACGTCCCGCTCGATTTGCAGGAACCCGTCGCGGTCGCCGTCCGCCAGCGCCAGCATGGCGGGATTGTCGGGCGCATAGGTCTGCACCAGCGCCCGGCCCGGTCGTTCGGCCCGTCCGGCCCGGCCTGCCACCTGGCTCAACAATTGATAGGTCCGCTCCCCGGCCCGGAGGTCGCCGCCCTTCATGCCCGAATCAGCATCTACCACGCCGACGAGCGTCAGGTTCGGGAAATTGTGCCCCTTGGCCACGATCTGCGTGCCAATCAGCACGTCGATCTCGCCCGCTTCCATCCGTTCGATAATGCCCCGCGTGGCTTCGCCGCCCATCGCCGTGTCCGACGAGAATATCTCGATCCGTGCGTCCGGCATCAGGACGCGCACCTCTTCAGCCACCCGTTCCACGCCCGGGCCGACACCAATCAGAGAATCTTTGGCCCCACAGGCCGGACACGCAGATGGCTTGGGAATCGAATAGCCCGTCATATGGCAGACCAGCCGCCCGCTATAGCGGTGCTCAGTCAGCCAGTTCTCGGTGCCCGGCGTCTTCAACCGTTCGCCGCAGGCCTTGCAGATCACCAGCGGCGCATAGCCCCGACGGTTCAGGAACAAAAGGCTCTGCTCGCCCGCCGCCAATGTCTCCTTCAGCGCGTGGATCAAATGCGGTGACAGCCAGTGATTCTTCTCCGGCGGCGCACTGCGCAGGTCCACCAGTTCCACATCTGGCAGCCGCGCCATGCCCGGCCGCGCCGCCAGCATCAGCCGCGTATAGCGCCCGGCCTCGGCATTCACCATCGTCTCCAGCGCCGGTGTCGCAGAGGCCAGCACCACGCCTGCCCCCTCCAGCTTGGCCCGCATCACGGCCATGTCGCGCGCATGATAGGTGACGCCGTCTTCCTGCTTGTAGCTGCCATCATGTTCTTCATCGACAATGATCAGCTTCAGGTTCGCATAAGGTAGGAACAGCGCCGAACGTGCGCCGATCACAATCCGCGCCCGCCCGTGCGCCGTCTCGCGCCAGGTCCGGCGGCGCTCCTTGTCCGACAGCCCGGAATGCCACGGTGCCGGCGCCGCGCCGAACCGTTGCTCGAACCGCGACAGGATCGCCTGCGTCAGCGCAATCTCCGGCAACAATACCATCACCTGCGCGTCAGGGTCCGCGCGCAACGCCTCGGCAATCGCCTCAAAATACACTTCCGTCTTGCCCGAACCAGTCACGCCATCCAGCAGGAAGGCCGCAAAGCCCCCTGCCCGCATCGCAATCTTCAGCGCCTCCGCCGCCTCGGCCTGTTCGGCTGTCAGGTCGGCGCCCGGGAGATCCGGCAGCGGCAGCGCAAAAGGCAGGTCCGCTGCCATCTCCTCGGCCCGCAGCGCGCCCGCACTGACCAACCCCTTCACCACCCCGCTCGATACCCCTGCCGCCGCCGCAAGAGTCGCCGCATTCACCGCGCCCACCTCTTCGCCTGCATCCAGCACGCGCCGCCGCGTATCGGTCAGTTTCTTCGGTTCCTCGCCCGTCAGGTGGAACACTGTCTCGGTTGGCGAGGGCGTCAGTCCGCCCCGCGCGCGCAATGTCATTCCCAGCACGTGGCCGGGATGCGACACGGTATACTTAGCTGCCCACATGATGAACTCGCGCATCGCTGCGGGCATTGGCGGCGTCGGATAGACTGACAGCACAGGCTTCAACTCGCGCCCCTCCGCCGCCTCATCCCCCAGTAGGTCCCACACGACTCCCAGCCGCTCGGTGTGCCCCAGCGGCGCGGTGACATACGATCCGATGCTTACATCCATCCCCTCCGGAACCGCATAATCAAACGGTTCCGGCAGCGGCAAGACAAAGAGAATCCGGGCGACAGGCATGGCGCACGGCTTAGCGCCGATAGCACCGCCCGTCATCCCGTCTGGTCAGGACCAGGGCCAACCTGCCCCTCCGCCAGCTCGAGTGATCTAGCGAAACGCCAGCCCGTCAAATGCGCCAGACTCCCGCCACGCAGCGATGTGCTTGAAATACGCGCCCGCACCACCCGGATGCCCCACCACATATTTGTTGGTCTCGGTCAGGCCCTTGCCTTCATTATTGTAGTAGCCGGGGGTGCAGTCAGGCGAACCGATCATCATGCCCGCGCCGCTGAGGATCAGCTCGACCCAGGCATCTTCGGCCTCCTTGGTCACATCCACTTGCGCGTGGCCCGCCGCCTCTGCATGGGAAACAATCGCTGCAATTGTCTTGGCATGATCGACGATATTGTGCGGCACATTGGAAATCAGATTCGCTGCCTGGCTGGGCTGGACGATGAATGCATTCGGAAAGCCGTAAACCTGGATGCCATGCTGTGTGCGCATGCCGTTTGCCCAGTACTCAGACAGTTTCTGACCATCACGCCCCGTCATATCAAAGCCCGCACGCGCGGTGTAATCCGACCCGACTTCAAAGCCTGACGCGTAAATGATGCAATCAACTTCGTACTCTTGGCCATTCACCACCACGCCGGTTTCGGTAATGCGCTCGACGCCCTTGCCGTCTGTGTCGACAAGTTGCGTGCCCGGCTCGTTGAAAGCCTGCAAATAGGCATCATGGAAACACGGTCGCTTGCAGAGTTGCCGATACCACGCTTTCAGATTCTCCGCTGTCTCGCCGTCTTCAACGATTGAATCGACGCGATTGCGAATTTCCTCCATTTTTTCAAAGTCGGCATCCTCAAATGCCATCATCATATTGTCCGGCGTCCATTCAGACGGCGGCAGAGTCATGACCTTCTCGCGGATCCGTCGGGAGATTTCTGTCCATCCATCCATTACGAGGTCGACTGCCGGCATTCCCTGAGACTGGTTTTCAACGAAATTGTCGAACCAGCGCTGCTGCCAGCCCGGCTCGGCAACGCTTTTGAACCAGTCCGGATCAATCGGCGCGTTGTTGCGCGCGTCAACAGAAGACGGCGTGCGCTGGAACACGAGCAATTGCTTGGCCGACCTGGCCAGATGCGGCACGCATTGCACAGACGTCGCCCCCGTGCCGATCAGTGCGACACGCTTGTCGGCCAGGTTTGCCAGCGGCGCGCCCAGCGGGTCGCCGCCGGTATAGTCATAATCCCAGCGGCTGGTATGAAACGACTTGCCCTTGAAGGTTTCGATGCCGGCAATGCCAGGCAGTTTGGCGACATGCAGCGGCCCTGTCCCCGTGCCGATATATTTCGCTGTAAAAGCATCGCCCCGTGAGGTTCGGATCACCCATCGGCTATTGGCATCATCCCATTCCAGATCCGTGACTTCCGTTTGGAACAGCGCGTTATCGTAAAGCCCGAACTGGTTGCCAATACGCTGGCAATGTTCACGGATTTCGGGCGCGTGTGCATACTTCTCCGTCGGCATATGCCCGGTCTCTTCGAGCAGTGGCATGTAAATCATCGAAGCCGTGTCGCACTGCGCGCCGGGATAGCGGTTCCAGTACCAGGTGCCACCAAAGTCGCCGCCTTTTTCGATGATCCGGAAATCATCGACCCCGGCCTGCTTCAACCGGGCGCCCACGACGAGGCCTGCAAAGCCACCGCCGATAAAGGCAAAAGTCACGTGATCGGTGATAGGCGCGCGATCAACCCACGGCGTATAAGGGTCCTGAGCGAGGTCTTCGAACTCAACCAGTCGCTTGTATTGTGCGTTTCCCTCCGGCCTCAGCCGCTTGTCACGTTCAGCCTTGTACTTCTTTTGGATTGCATCCTTGTCTAGCGCTGTCGTGCTCATATCGATTTTCCCGTCATCATTCGACCAGGTCGGCCATGACATACACGGCTTGATGACAACATTGCCCTTGCGGAAGCCAAGCACAGGTTCGCCTCGTCACGATTCGTCACCAGTAATTTCAAGTGCGCAAGTGTTGCATTCCCGGCGCCTGAGCCTCGGGCCTGAGGCCGTCAGTCTCCTCCGGCCGTGAAGCGTGGGTATGAACTCACCATCAGGCGAACCCGCTGCGTCACACCCGCGCCACATCGAACAGCGCTCTCAACTCTATCGCGGCCTCGACCAGCGGTGACTCGTCGCCCAATACCCGGCATTGGATCAGCGCGCTCTCCAGCGCCGATGCAACAGCACGGTTTCCAGTAGGGTCTACACGCTCGGAGAACTGCGGCTGGAACCAACACCCAAGCAGCCCCCTTTGCCGGGCATCGCGACGTGTTTCCGGTTACGGTTGCACCCTTGCCCCAGCGATATGCCTTGTCAGCCATTCGCCTGCCCCCTACCCCTTTTGGCATGGCAAAAGACATCTCCACCGGCTACGAGCCGCTCACCTCGATCGAGGCTGTCACGTCGGGGCTCTCCGAAGTCGGCTATATTTCCACACGCGAGATTTCGACCTCGGTTTTCCTGGCCCACGGCCTGCGCAAGCCGATCCTGATCGAAGGCCCCGCCGGTGTCGGTAAGACCGATTTGGCCCAATCGCTCGGCCGCTGGCTAGACCTGCCGATCCTGCGCCTGCAATGCTATGAAGGCCTCGATGAAGGCAAGGCGCTGTATGAATGGAAATACGGCAAGCAGCTGCTCTACACGCAGATTCTCAAAGAAAAACTCAACGAGTTGATCGGCTCGGCCGACAATCTCGCCACCTCGCTCGGCAAGCTTTCCTCGTTTGAAGACCTGTTCTTCTCCGAACAATTTCTCGAATCCCGCCCCCTACTGACGGCCATGCAACAGCCGGCCGGCTCGATCCTGCTGATCGACGAGATCGACAAGTCTGACGAGGAATTCGAAGCCTTCCTGCTGGAAGTCCTGTCCGACTATCAGGTGACCGTGCCCGAAATCGGAACGATCCGCGCAAACGTGCCACCGCTCGTGATCCTGACATCCAACAATGTCCGCGAACTCGGTGACGCCCTCAAACGCCGCTGCCTGCACCTGCACATCGGTTTTCCTGACGCGGCCCGCGAACGCCAGATCGTTCAGGCCCGTGTGCCGGACGTCAGCGAAATCCTGCTCAAGCAATTGGTCAGCTTCGTTCAGGGTGTCCGCGAAACAGACGTGAAGAAACGGCCCTCCATCTCGGAAACCGTTGATTGGGCGAGAACACTCCTGCTGATGCACACGACTGCGCTTGATGAGGAATTTGTCCGCACCACGCTGAACGTCCTCCTGAAGCACGAGAGCGATATCGCCGCCGTCTCCAAGGAACTTCCTCGGCTTGTTCGCCAAGCGACCGGACCGGACAAGGCCGGACGCACATCTTCCGGCTATCCCGAACTGGGGTAGCGGAACATGGAGCGCACGCTCACCAACTTCATCCGCGCACTGCGGTCTTCCGAAGTCCGCGTCTCCACCGGAGAAGCGCTGGACGCGACCCGCACGGTCGCGCTGATAGGCTATGGTGATCGCGCCCTCCTCAAAGGCTCGCTCGGATGCGTCCTAGCCAAGTCTACTGAGGAAAAGGACATTCATGACCGTCTGTTTGACCTGTACTTTTCCCATTCAGACTCCCGGACAGACACAGACGCCAGCCAATCGGAAAGCCAGTCCGAAGGCGACGAACCTCAAGCCGCGCCGGAAAATCTGGTCGACCTCCTCCAGTCCGGTGATGAGAGTGCCATCTCCACTGCACTCGAACGCGCAGCCGAAGCCGCAGGTATCGACAATATCCGCTTCTCCACCCAGGTCGCCTACTATGCCCAGCAGATCATCAAGCAGATGGGCGGCGAAGGCCTTCAGGAACGCATACTCGAAGCCCTTCAGGGCCGCGAACCCAGTGATGAAGCCGAAGCACAGGCACTGATCGACATTCGCCGGGACCTGACAATGCGGGCGCGCGAACGCGCCGAGCGAGCCTTCGATGTTTTCGGCGCCGGTGAAACACAGCAATTCCGCGATGACTTCGCCGCCGAAAAACGCCTGAACGCGCTCGACCGCTACGACATGGAGCGCATGAAAGACCTGATCGCCAAGATCGCCAAGCGGCTTGCCGTCAAACACTCGCGCCGCCGCCGCAAACGCAATCGCGGCCAACTTGATGTGCGCCGCACCATGCGGGCCAATGCCGGTCTCGATGGCGTTCCCTTCAATGTCATCTGGCGCCAGAAGAAAAAGGACCGCCCGAAGATCGTCGCGATCTGCGATGTATCAGGCTCGGTCGCCCAATATGTCCGTTTCCTGCTCCTTTTGCTCTATTCGCTCGCCGATGCGGTGCCGGACATCCACGCATTCGCCTTCTCGCATCGCCTGAAACCTGTCGACGACATTCTTGCCGACAATGAGTTCGAGGCAGCGATGGCCAAGATCATCCGCGAACTCGGCATGGGTTCAACCGATTATGGTCAGGCCTGGTCGGACCTGAAGGTCGACCACGAGAGCATCATCGACCGACGTACGACAGTGATCGTCCTCGGCGATGGGCGATCCAATTATGGTGATCCGCGCGCCGACCTGTTCCGTGATTTTGCCCAGCGCGCCAAAAGCATGATCTGGCTCAACCCCGAAGGCCGCGCCCTCTGGGGCACCGGCGACAGCGCGATTCCACGCTACCTGCCCTTCTGCACACAGATGAGCCATGTCGCGACTCTGAAAGATCTCGAACGCGCCGTCGACGAAGTGCTCAGCGCCTACGGCTAGAGGCCGCCAAGAACATTAATCTGAACAAAAGCTGCCATGTTGATGGCCACCGTCATCCAGAAAAGGTAGCGAAACGTGCCTTTGCGCGTTTTGTGACGGAAAAATTCCTGCGCCAGAATCGCCCCCGGCCACCCGCCGACCAGCCCAAGCAATAACAACACTGTTTCGGAAATACGCCAGTTTTTCTGTATCGCGGCATTCTTGTCGATCCAGTAGCCGATGACCGATCCAAAGCTCGCCACGCCATAAACGATCCACCAATTGGGCGAAACGGTCGTCACCTGCGACACCGCCATGACGATTCCAAGAAACGCGCCAATCATGAGGAATGGCGGAACATGGCTCAGCAGCCAGAAACGAGGTCGCTCCGGCGGCGCAGCCGGCTCAATGATCGGAACCGCATTCCGCGCCTGCTCACGTCCGCGCTCGTCCGTGACTGCGTCGAATGAATAGGCCTGGCCAATATCGAGTCGCTTGTCTTCCTTCGGAAGGCTCTTGATGTGGAGGAACACGTTCGGACCGCCATCATCAGGCTCAATAAAGCCGAATCCCCTATCGGGAAACCACTCGATCAGCCGGCCTTCACGTCGTGTCATCTATTCCGTTTCCCTGTTCCACGGCTGCTGCCAGCGCGGCGCTCAAAAAGCGATCAATGTCGCCATCGAGTACACCTTGCGTATCTGACGTTTCAACCTCTGTGCGCAGGTCTTTCACCATTTGATACGGCTGGAGGACATAGGAGCGGATTTGGTGCCCGAACCCGATTGCACTCTTGGCGGCATTGGCCACGTCGGCCGCGTCGCGGCGTTTCTGCAATTCCAGTTCGTACAGTTTCGACCGCAGCATGCGCCAGGCCTGATCGCGGTTCTGGTGTTGAGACCGCGATACCTGGCAAGCAACCACAATACCACTCGGCGCGTGCGTCAGGCGCACGGCGCTGTCTGTCTTGTTGATGTGCTGTCCGCCCGCACCGGAGGCACGGTAAGTGTCGGTCCGCACATCGGACGGATTGATCTCGATATCAATATTATCGTCGATCACGGGCGAAACGCTGACCGAGGCAAAGCTTGTATGACGCCGGGCCGAACTGTCGAACGGCGAAATCCGCACCAACCGGTGTACGCCCTGTTCCGATTTCAACCAGCCATAGGCATTCTCGCCCTTGATCTGGATCGTGGCTGACTTGATGCCCGCCTCTTCACCTTCCCGTTCGTCCAGTTCCTCGACCTGCATGCCGTGCGCATCTGCCCATCGCATGTACATACGCCTGAGGATGTTGGCCCAGTCCTGGCTTTCGGTTCCGCCTTCGCCGGCATTGATCTGCACAAAGGCGTCGTTGGGATCGACTTCGCCGGACAGCAGCGCTGCGAGTTCGGCCTTTTCGGCACGTTCAGCCGCTTTGGAGAGCGTCCGCTCGATATCCGCGACCATCGACGCATCACCGTCGGCAAGCTCGAGCAGCTCTTCGGCGTCAGCAGCTTCCTGCTGCAGCGATTCGACCGTGGCAATGCCATCGGCCAGGCGCTGACGCTCCCGCATCATCGATTGCGCTACTTGCGGATCGCCCCAGAAGTCGGGACGTTCAGACAGGTTCGTCAGCTCATCGAGGCGTTTGGTTGCAGTATCCCAGTCAAAGACGCCTCCGTAGCAAAGCGGAGGACTGGCGGATCTGTTCGATCAGGGACTTGATTTCAGCGGACATGACAACGGGCCTCTTCGGGCGGATTTTCGCAAATGGGATTACAGGACCCGGGATAGCCGAGCCCTGACAGTCCGTCAAAATACTGGTTCAGAAAATGCCGTCGAGATTATCGTCGACAGTGGCTTCCGGTGGCTTGGGCAGCTGGCCGTTTTCAGGTACTGGCTGCTCTCCGGTACGCGGATCGAACGTACCAAACGTCCCTGAGCCTGACCCGGAATTCCCGCACGCGCCAGAAATTGACAGGCAGTCATCCGTTCCCGCGAACGCGGCCATGCCTGGCTCCGTGCCCGGGCGGAAGGCTTCGTCAATAACAACTGACGTGCCGGGACCGGGCAATTCGCCTGTCCGCGCGTCAATCTTCACGAGGCGAACCCCGGGAGGAATCCGGAACGGGATGGCAGGAGTGCCTTCGAGAGCCTTTTCCATAAAGTCGGTAAAGATCGGCGCCGCAACTGACCCGCCTGCTTCGCCTTCGCCCATCGACCGGTTATCATCAAACCCGACGCGCACGCCGACAACGATGTCTGGCGAGAAGCCCATGAATACGGCATCGCGATAATCATCCGTCGTGCCGGTCTTGCCGGCCAGCGGCTTGCCAACCCGAAGGGCCCGGCGGCCGGTGCCACGCTCCACCACACCTTCCAGCATATGGGTAACCTGGTACGCGATGATCGGGTCGAGCACCTGGTCGCGACTGTCCGGCAGTTCAGGTGGCCCCTGACCATTCCACTCTTCCGCTTCACATCCCACACACTCGCGCTGGTCGTGTCGGAACAGGGTGCGCCCGTGACGGTCCTGCACACGGTCCAACAATGTCGGCGTGACAATCTTTCCGCCATTCACGAACGCCGCGTATCCGCGCGCCATGTCGATGAGATAGGCGTCGCCCGCGCCAAGCGACATGGCCGCATAAGGGGGCAGCTTGGTATAGACGCCGAGGCGCTCGGAAAGCTCGGAAACCGCCTCCATGCCAATATCCTGCGCAACGCGTGCGGTGACCTGGTTGAGGGATTTCTCCAGCGCAATCCGCAAGGTGACCATCCCGTAAGAGCGACCTTCGGTATAGTTGGCGGGGCGCCAGTAATCGCCGGTGGATACGTCGAACGAGACAAAAGGCGCATCGAGCATCCGAGTCGCTGGCGTATAGCCCTTCTCGAGTGCCGCCGCGTAGACGAAGGGTTTGAAGCTGGACCCCGGCTGGCGCTTCGATTGAGTCACCCGGTTGTAGCTGCTCTTGAAGAAGGAATATCCGCCCTGCATGGCCAGGATGCGTCCAGTGTGCGGGTCCAGCGCGATCAGTGAGCCGTCGACCTCCGGCACCTGGCGCAGCGTGGCATTGCCAACCGGCAGGAACATGGATTGCGCGACAGGCTTGGCAATCGGATTGCCCTCCTCGTCGAGCTGCGGCTGCTCGGGATCAGGCGCGGCGGTTTCCCTGGCATTCAGTACCTGACGCTTGAGTTCAGCCAGAATCACATCGCCAGCCTGCAGGCCCGGCTTGCCGCCCTCGGGCTGATAAGTCTTGGCCCATTCCAGCTCTTCGGCTGGCAGTTTGATCTTGGCGCCATCAATCAAAAGCAATTCCGCAGACTTGGAACCGACAGAGGTGACCAGCGCGGCCTCCCAGGTTCCATAGCCGCCCGGCAGCTCGACGGCGTTCAGTGCCTCAAGCATGCCATCGCCCACTGGCAGCGTTGTCACGGGCCCGCGATATCCGTGGCGTCGGTCATAGGATACCAGTCCGTTTTGCAACGCATCCTGCGCCGCAAGCTGCATGCGCGTGTCGATGGTGGAACGGATGGACAGGCCACTGCGGCCCAGCGTTTCTTCGCCATAGGTCTTGATCAGATCGCGGCGGAGCTCCTGCACGAAATAGGTCGCGGCGGCATACTCCGGGCCGCGCAGGCGCTTCGTCGTCGTCAGCGGCATTGCCTTGGCCGTGTCTGCATCTTCGCGTGTGATATAGCTGTCTTCCACCATCCGCCCCAGCACATAGTTACGGCGCGCGAGCAGCTTCTCGGGGTTGGTGTAGGGGTTCACCGCCGAAGGTGCCTTGGCGAGTGACGCCAGAACGGCGGCCTCAGACAGGTTCAGTTCGGGCAGCGATTTGTTGAAATAGTTGAGTGCGGCCGATCCGACGCCATAGGAGCGCCCTCCGAGGTAGATCTCGTTGAGGTACAGCTCCAAAATCTCACCCTTGGTGAACTCCTTCTCCATTCGCTGGGCAACGATCGCTTCCTTCGCCTTGCGCTTCAGGTTCTGGTCGCGCGTCAGCAGCATGTTCTTTGCCACCTGCTGCGTGATGGTCGAACCGCCCTGCAGGCCGCCCGAACCCGTCACCTTGTTCTTCGCCGAGTTCACTGCGCCGCGCGTGATGCCGACATAGTCGAGCCCGTCATGCGTGAAGAAGTTCTTGTCCTCGGCCGCCACGAAGGCGTCGATGACGTGCTTGGGAATGGACTCGTAAGGCACGAACACACGGTGCTCGTCGGCGAACTCGGCAATCAGCGTTCCGTCGCCAGCATGGACGCGCGACGTGATCGGCGGCTCGTATTGCTTGAGTTTGGAAATGCTCGGCACGTCTCGCCCGAGGGCGGCGAAATACAACCAGATCGCTATGAGACCGATAACGCCCAGAACAAAGCCAACAGTGAAGGTCCACTTTGCCACCGGCCAAACCCAAGTCGGAATGCGGGGTTTCTCGTAGGCGTCAGCCATGTGATTGTCCTGTTACAAGGGCCAGCGATCCCTGGCAGCAAGGAGCGGAATCGCATTCGTTTCCGGCCATAGTAAGGCGCGTCGGCGGCGCATTAAAGGGGCCAGTGTCAGATGTCCTGCCGATCGACTTCACCATCTTTTATCGAAACATCGGGCAGTGGCCGCTTCTCCGGCGCAGGCGCGGTCAGCCCGTCGGCCAGTTTGCCTTCCAGCTTTTGGCGCTCAGCAGTCGGCGGGCGGTTGTCGAGCGCGTATTGCCAGGCTTCACGCGCCTCATCCTTGCGATCGAGATGCCAGTAGATATCGCCAAGATGGTTCTCGATTTCCCAGTGCCGGTGGGGTTTCAGCTCCTTGCGTGAGGACTCGATCATGCGCAATGCGCCGTTCAAATCCCCCATCTTGAAAAGCGCCCAGCCAAAGGAATCGGAAATATACGGGTCGTGCTGGGCCAGTGCCTTGGCCCGGGCCAGCACGCGATAGCCCTCTTCATATTTGTCGGTGTGAATGATCAGGAAATAACCGAGTGAATTCAGCGTGTAAGGATCGTTGGGCCTGGCCAGCCGCTCGGTCCGAAGCAGAATGATCGCTTCATTGACCCGTCCAGCCTTACCCAATGCGTCAGCCAGCGCGAGGCGCCGGTCGTGTGTATCGTCCAGTTCGCGCGCTTTTTCGGCATTGTCCGCAGCGTTGGTATAATTGCCAAACTGGCCGTAGATCTCGGCAGCAAGGCCATGCGCAGCCGCCTGCTCAGCCGGGCCTTCTGCCGCAGCGAGCAGTTCATCCAACAGCTCGCCGGCCGCCGCTTCATCATTCAGCAGCGTCCGCAATTGCAGCGCGCCATAAAGCGTCTGCAGTCGATTGTCGGCATCAGACAGTTCAAGCGCCTTGTCGATCGCGGTGCGTGCCGCATCTTCCTGCCCGGCCATCAGATAGGCCTGCCCCGCAGCAATCTCCAGAGACGCTGTCGGCTTCGGCCCGAGCAACGCCACATGCGCCGCCGATTCATAGAGGGCATTCTCGTAGAGATCGTCGACAATCGACGTGCGCAAACCGTCATCTTCCGGATGAATCAGCAGCGCGACCTGATCGAATGCCGAGCGCTGGTCGTCGAACCCGTCGGGGCGTCCGCCCATCATGATCTGACGGATGATCCGTTGTTCTTGCAGTGCCCGCGAAATATCTGCCAGTGACTGGGCAAATGCGGCGCGTACGGTCAGCGATTCATTCCGCAGGTTCTTGCCGGTTTCGAGGCTGTCCAGCGCCGCGGCATAGCTGATCGCCTCCTCGGGTTCGGCATCAGCGAGGCGCTGGTAAACAGCTTTGGCCTCATCAATCCGGTCCAGCCTCTGCAATAGAAGCGCGTGACGGGAAATCACCGTCTTGATGTGAGAGTACAGCAGACCGCGCGGATCAAATTGATGTTCTGGCGCCTCAATAGTCGTCGGCGTGAGGGATTCGTAAACCGCCAACGCCTGTTCAGGCCGGCCCAGCGCTTCCAGCATCGCCGCAAGCGACAGGTCGCCCGTCAGTCCCGGCATATCGGACGACGCACCTCGGTGGCGCTCCAGCGCTGCATCCGGCTGACCGTCCATCGCCAGGAACCAGGCATCGAGATAGGCATAGAATCGCGACTGATTGGCCGCCGCGTCTGCCTCATCATGAATATTCAGGATCACCCGCGCACCGGCGGTGTCATTGGCCGCCGCCCTGTCTATCGCGAGAAAGGCATTGAACAGTGGATTGGAGTCGCGGTCTTCCTTGGCCAAACCCTGTGTCATCGCCAGAAACGCAGCCATGTCGCCGGCCTTCACCGCGTCAATCGGCGCTGGATAGGCCGAAATGCCAACCGGCTTGCCGTTGGCTCCCATAACGGCTGTCGACCGCGCCGCATCAGACAGTTCCCTGTCAGCATAGGCGGTGGTTGACGCGTCAACGATCTGCGCTGGGGTAAGTGAGGCACAGCCTGCGAGGGCAAGTGTAATGGCAAGGGCAGAGGCGGCTAAGACAGGCTTGAAGCGCATGGGCGTCAGGGTTCTCCGTTTCGCATGTGCGAAGAATGAAGCAGTCCGATAAGGCAAGAACAAGGCCCCAAATGGTAAAAGCGCAGACAGGTTACCCTGCCCGCGCCAATGTCACGCAAACGTGCGGCCGCCCTTACATATTTGGATAGGCTGGCCCGCCGCCACCTTCCGGCACGGTCCAGTTGATGTTCTGGTTCGGGTCCTTGATATCGCACGTCTTGCAGTGGATGCAGTTCTGCGAGTTGATCTGGAATTTCAGCTCACCGCCCTCTTCAATCCACTCATAAACGCCTGCCGGGCAGTAACGCGCCGACGGACCGGCATAGACGTCATGCTCAGACGCTTTCTGCAGGGCCATGTCCTTCACGATCAGGTGGCAGGGCTGGTCCTCGCCGTGGAATGTGTTAGTGAAGGAGACGTTTGTCAGCTTGTCGAAGCTGAGTTTGCCATCCGGCTTCGGATACGTGATCGGCTTGAAGTTCTTGGCCGGTTTCAATGACGCCGCATCGGTCTTGCCGTGTTTCAGAGTCGGCAGGAAACCGAAGCCCACAAGCGAGCGCAACCACATGTCCGGCACACCAATCATGGCCCCGATCATCGTGCCGAAGCGCGACATCAGTGGCTTCATGTTCCGCACGGTCGACAGGTCCTTCTGCACCCAGCTGGCGTGCATGGCGGTGTCATATTCAGTCATCTCGTCGCCCGCACGTCCGGCCTTGATCGCTTCGAATGCTGCCTCAGCGCCGAGCATGCCGGTCTTCATGGCATTGTGCGTGCCCTTGATGCGCGGCAGGTTCACGAACCCGGCACAGCACCCGATCAGTGCGCCGCCCGGAAAGCTCAGCTTCGGAATGGACTGCAAACCGCCGGATGTGATGGCGCGTGCACCATAGGCGACGCGCTTGCCGCCCTCGAGATAGCGCCGAATATCTGGGTGATGCTTGTAACGCTGGAATTCCTCGTACGGCGCCAGGTACGGGTTCTTGTAGTTCAGGTGGACAACGTAGCCGACCGACACGAACGGCTCGCCATTGTCGCGGAAATGATAAAGGAAGCCGCCGCCATTACCGTCCTTGTCCTTAACCGGCCAGCCGAACGAGTGCTGCACCAGGCCATCGACAAAAATGTCTTCCGGCACAGACCAGACTTCCTTCAGGCCAATCCCGAACTTTTGCGGGTCGCTGTCGGCGTCCAGGTCGAACGTGTTCATCAGTTGCTTGGTCAGCGAGCCGCGCGCGCCTTCCGCGAACAGGACGTACTTGCCGAGCAATTCCATGCCGGGCTCATAATCAGGTTTCTTCTGGCCATCCGCTCCGATGCCCATGACACCGGCAACGACTCCGCGCACTTCACCCTTGTCGCCATAGACAACCTCGGATGCGGCAAAGCCGGGATAGATTTCCACACCGAGTGCTTCAGCTTCACGGCCCAGCCAGCGGCAGACATTCGCCAGCGATCCGGCATAGCAACCGTGATTGCTCATCAGTGGCGGGAACGGCAGCCAGCCGAGTTCGGCAGAGCCGTTTTCACCGAGCAGCTTGTAGCGATCAATCTTGACTTCGGTCTTCAAAGGGCAGTCGCTGTTATTGCGCCAGTCAGGCAGCAACTCGTCCAGCGCCTTCGGGTCCAGCACGATGCCTGACAGGATGTGCGCGCCGACCTCGCCGCCTTTTTCCAGCACGACGACAGACAGGTCTTCGCCCGCTTCATTTGCAACCTGTTTGAACCGGATCGCTGCCGACAGGCCGGCCGGGCCACCGCCGACGATGACCACATCATATTTCATCGACTCGCGCTGCGGGGCGTCATCGGCCATTGGTAACTCCTCATTTTGGCGTGTAGGATACCGCCGTACGTTTCAAACATTAAGCAATTACAGCCTGTTTCAGGAAGGTCCAGAGCGTCGCAATGCCAAACCCCGCGTCAAGTGAGGC
>JAVJOM010000001.1:0-47709 GCA_040216775.1 Hyphomonas sp. | reverse complement strand
CAGTACGGGTGTGGGAGCCAACAGCGCCAGCAATTCATGTTGCTCGACGGGCAGACTGGACAGATCATCCAGATAGGGCTCGATGGAAGGCGCCAACCAGCGTGGATAATCCTTTGCCATACGCACGAGCCCTTCTCCAGTCTCCGACCGCGACAGGGCCGCACCGGCAAAGCCGGACTGGTGCGCGACAACGGCGTCCACCCGCCTGTCCCACACGCCTGCGATAAGGGCCGATTTGCCATGCCGGGAATGGCCCATCAGCGCCGTCCGGCTGGCATCGATCCGGGGATCGGTCTCAACTGCGTCCAGCGCTGCGGAAAAACCATAGGCCCACGCCATCAGTGCGCTCGTCGGGTTCACAGGGCCGCCCATGTCGGCCATCACAGCCTGGGCCTGGCCTTCCCGGTCCGGCACCAGTTCGCTGGCGTAAAAGCTCGCATAGGCAAGCCCTGCATCGAAATACCGGGAGACGGGCACTTCCGCGATATATGTCCCGAAAATCTGCGTCGCCATGAATCCGAAGAAACCGGTCATTTCAGATCCCTCGCAGATTGACCCATCCGCAGCGGTGACCGGGCTGCCGGGAAAAGCGGCACAATTGCTGGCAAACGTCTGGCTGATCACCAGAGGACTTGCCTCGGCGGTTTTCGGGATGGCGATCACGAGATGGAACGATCGCGCCCCCGTGCCGGATCCGACGATGATCTGAACCTCTTCCAGCGTGCCGCGTCCATCCAGATGGTTGGCGTCCACCACACGCCACGCGCCATGCGAAACGGGCATGCCCACCGGCCAAGGCCCATAAAGCGTGCCTTCAAACGCCCGCTTCAGGCTCTCTCGTGCATCAGAATTTTCTGCAAACGTGGCCGCCTTGAGCGGTGGCTGAGGCGTGGGCTTGTTGTCCGTTTCGAGGCTCGCATAGTTGAGGCCAAGCATGGTGCAGTTGGACATGACCAGCGCGACAAAGCCGATCAAGAGAAGAAGCGGTATCCGCTTGAGGAACCAGATCATTCGGGAATTGCCTTTCAGCCAACGGAATCATTGGCCAAAGTCTTATCGTCTTTCGACGAAATAGGCAGTCCCCCTCACGAAAACGTTTTCACTCGGCCGCGACAGCAGCAGCCTCCCGGGCCTCACGCAACTTCTTGGCTTTCGCTTCAACCGCCTCGACAATTTCCTCAACCATGGTGGCATTGCCGACCTTACGGTCCGGCTTGCCGGCAGCGTACATCATGCCGGATTCTGCCCCACCGCCAGTGAAGCCAAGGTCTGTCATTGCGGCCTCTCCCGGCCCGTTGACGACACAGCCGATGATTGAGAGTGAAATCGCCTCGGAGATGTGCGCGAGGCGTTTTTCCAGCGTTTCGACAGTGGAGATCACGTCGAACCCCTGCCGCGCGCAGGATGGGCAGGCGATGATGTTGATGCCGCGCGTCCGAAGGCCGAGCGATTTCAACATCTCGTAGCCAACCTTCACCTCTTCGACCGGGTCGGCCGAAAGCGACACACGGATCGTGTCGCCAATGCCGGCCCAGAGCAGGCTGCCCATGCCGATCGAGGATTTGACGGTGCCGGTCCGCAAGCCGCCAGCTTCCGTGATGCCCAGATGCAGCGGCGCATCCGTGGCCTCGGCCAGTTGCTGGTAGGCCGCGACAGTCATGAACATGTCGGATGCTTTGACGCTGATCTTGTACTCATGGAACCCGAGATCATCGAGGATGCGAGCATGGTCCAATGCACTCTCGACCATCGCTGCGGGGCAAGGTTCGCCATATTTTTCCAGCAGGTGCCGCTCCAGCGACCCGCCATTGACGCCGATCCGCATGGAACAACCGTTCGCCCGCGCCGCAGCCACCACTTCGCGCACCCGCGCGACCGAGCCGATATTACCGGGATTGATCCGCAGGCAGGCCGCGCCCGCATCCGCCGCTTCAATTCCGCGCTTATAGTGGAAATGAATATCCGCAACGATCGGCACGCCCACATTGCGAACGATCTCGTTCAGGGCCGCCGTCGATTCCTTATCAGGGCAGGACACACGGGCAATATCGACGCCCGCTTCTTCCATGCGCAGAATTTGCGCAATCGTCGCCGCCGCATCATGGGTCGGCGTATTTGTCATGGACTGCACCGCAATCGGCGCATCGCCTCCGACTTCCACCGCGCCAACGCGAATTTTGCGTGACGTGCGACGGTCAATGTTGCGCCAGGGCCGGATTGGATTGTGGCTCATCGGACGGGAGTCTCCCTACGGGTCTCTGCTAGCCTCGATGTGGCGTGCCGGGCGGCCAAGGTAAAGGCCTGATGGCGTCGCAGCCTAGCGTGTTGCCTTGTTCGCGCCATTCGCTGCCACGGTCGGCGCTGCCATTGTGGCCGCTTCAGCGAGCTTCTGGTCGACGCTCACCGAGAACACAGGCGAGCCTTCCGGGCCCAACGGGCCAATTACGGCATCCCCAATGCGCCACTCGAATGCGCCGCCATCCTTGGCAGATACGGTCCAGCCGGCGTCGAGACGCGGGAAATAGTTCTCGCCTGCGGCCATAACCCGGCTTCTGAAGATCGTTCCGTCTGCACCGCGGACTTCGAGCCATCCCTGACGTGCGGCCACGAGTTCCAGCGGAAGATGTGTCGGCAGCGGACGGTTGGCGTCGCTTGCATCATCGAACAGGCTGTGACGCGCGCCATTGACCGCCACGATCGCAGGCGCTGGCGTCAGTTCCGGCGCTGGCTTGACCAATTGCGTCAGGCCAATCGCACCGCCCGCCAGCAGCGTCAGCACGGCGGCAGTCGCGGCCATCAACGGCCATTTAGGTTTCGGCGGCGCAATCTCGCCAATCTTGGGTACGGGGGCAGAATTCTTGACCTCGGAAACGGCGCCGCATTCGTGCGTGTATTGGGCGATGACGTCCTTGTCTGGCAAACCAAGCTCGGCGCTATAGGCCCGCAGATAAGGCGTCAGATAGCCTTTGGGAATTTGCCCAATTTCCATGCGCTCGATCCACATCAGGAAATCCTGACGCAACAGCGACTTGCGGGAAATGTCCGCGATATTCAGGCCGAGGGCTTCACGCACACGGCGCAGCACCTGACCCATACGCAGGCTTTCGCCTTCATAGGCCCGGGCCTTGAATATTTCGAGCGCCACGGCACGCGTGTCCGTCGGTTCGACAGACAGCGTTTCCGGTTCTGGCACATTCGCCACGTCGGGCGTACGGTTCGTACCATTCTCAGATGCAGGTGTTGCAGCGTGCATTTCAGTATCTTGCGCGTCGGGGGTTTCTTCGTGTCCCATATTCTTCCAATCCAGCCGCCAGTCGGGGTATTCGCCTGATAGACGAGCAAATTCTGGTCCAAAAACATGGTGAATTTAGGACCAGCCGCCTCAATCGTTGGACAATTCTACCTTATGATCTGCCGCCAAGGCTAATACTTGGTTACGGAACGCATCGTCCGGTGCGTCCAACACTTTGAGGAAATCACTCCGGAATGCCCCAAGATCAAGCGATCTTACCATACGCTTGACCGGGCCAATAGCGGCAGCCGGCATCGAAAGCGCATGAAATCCCAGTGCAACAAAACACAGGGCTGACAGTGGAGATGCCGTCGCTTCACCGCAGGCAGACATCTGGATCGAAAGGGCGGCACAATCCTCGGAAACCTTCTTGAGAAACCGCATGCCCGCAGGGCTGACAAGGTCGTAGCGGTCAGAAACGCTGGGTGTCATACGGTCTGCCGCGAAGAAGAACTGCATCAGGTCATTCGTGCCGACCGACAGGAAGTCCACTTCACCAGCCAGTTCTGACAGGCTGAACGCCAATGCAGGCGTTTCCAGCATGACGCCGACTTCCAGCTTCGCAGGACGCTTGCCCGTACGTGCCTCGGTCCATTCGACTTCCTTCATCAGCAGGTCACGCGCCTCGAAGAATTCGCTCGGCACCGTTACCATCGGGAACATAACTGTCAGCGGATCCGTGCCAGCCGCCCTGACGAGCGCACGCAACTGGCGGCGGAAAAGGCCCTTGTGATCAAGCGCGAAACGGATGGAGCGCCATCCGAGGGCCGGGTTTTCCTCGCGGCTCGTGTTCAGTGCTGGCAACACCTTGTCGCCACCCAGATCCACCGTGCGGAAGATGACCCGCTTGCCCGCCGCCCGGTCCAGAACACGTCGGTAAAGTGCCACCTGATCGCCAAGACGCGGCAATGTTTCCGACACGAGGAACTGGAATTCCGTCCTGAACAGGCCGACCCCGTCGGCGCCTGCCTGATCGAGCATGTCCAGATCCAGATCGAGCCCGGCATTCAGGTATAGCGAAACCGTTGTGCCATCCTGTGTCTTCGCCGGCAGTCCGCGCAGCGCGGCATAGGTCGCCTGGCGCTCGGATCTCAACGCGACGCGGCCCTTGTAAGCATCGTAAAGTGAGTCATCCGGGCGAATATGCAGCGTGCCCTTTTCAGCATCCACGATCACCCAGTCGCCCTGGTCGATGCGCGTTGTGAGGCCTTCAATACCGCCCAGGGTGGGAATGCCGAGCGCACGGGCCACGATGGCCGCATGAGACGATACCGCGGCCTCTTCCATCAGGATGGCTCGCAAACCGGCATTGGCATAATCAAGCAACTCAGCCGGGCCGAGGCGACGGGCCACCAGTACGCTACGCTCTTCATGAATCTGAGGCTTGCCATCATCGCCCGACAGAACACGCAGCAGGCGGTTATCGAGGTCCTCAAGGTCGTTGAGACGCTCGCGCAGATAAGGATCGCGCGCGCTCTGCAGACGCGCGCGGTGTTCACGCCGCGCCCGGTCGACGGAGGCTTCTGCCGACAGGCCCGACCTGACACCCTCACGCAGCTTTTCAGCCCAGGAAGGGTCATGCGCCAACAGGCGGTAGGTTTCCATGACATCGCGCGGATCGTCACCCAGCGCAGCACCATCCATGGCCATCATCTGGTCGATCGACTCTTTCAGGCCTTTGAGGGCCTCGGTCAGTCGCAAGGCTTCCATGTGCTGGTCTGCCGCGAAGAATTTTGCGGCTGGAACCACGGGGTCATGCAGAACGGCCCGGCCATATCCAAGGCCCTCGCAAAGCACCCGCCCATTAAGCGACGCCAGATTGCGCTCACGCTTGGAATTGTCGCCGTTCGACAAATGGTCGGGATCCATCCGGTCGACAATTTCGGCCAGAACCATCGCGATGGTCTGCAATGTATCGATTTCGTCGTCACCATAGGCGCGTTCAGTGCGGTTCTGTACCGTCAGAACACCAAGGACCCGCCCGCCACGCAGGATAGGCATGCCGAGAAAGGCGTGGAACGGGTCTTCTCCTGTCTCCGGTCGGTAGGAGAATGACGGGTGGCGCGGCGCGTCCTGGATCGCCATCGCTTCCCCCCGCCGGGCGACGAGGCCCACAAGGCCCTCATTCGGCGCCAGGCGTGTGGCTGATACAGCTTCCGGCTTCAGGCCTTCCGTCGCAATCAGCAGCAATTCGCCGTCGATCAGGCGCAGGTAAATCGAACAAACGTCCGCGACCATGGTCGAGGCAATCAGCCTGACAACCTGATCCAGCCGAAAGCGCGTGTCACCATCCTCCGCCATCACCTGGCGGAGGCGATTCATCAGGAGACGCGTGGCCGGCAAATTGTAGGGCATGGTTCTCCCAAGTGTCGCAGTCGGATTTACACCGCGTCAAGCCCGAAGGCCGTATGAAGGGCCCGAACGGCCAATTCGGTATAAGGTGCGGCAATCAAAACCGAAATTTTGATCTCCGAGGTCGAAATGACGTCAATGTTGATGCCCTTCTCATAAAGAGCCGTGAACATGGTCTCCGCAACGCCGGTATGACTCTTCATGCCGACACCGATAATGGATATTTTGGAAACGTCGCGCGTCACTTCAAGCTGCTCATAGCCGATATCATCCGACATCTTCTCGAGCGTTTCTTTCGCGATCGGACTGTCGCGGTCCGTGCAGGTGAAAACCATGTTGGCCCGTTCCGGTCCGCGCGCATTGGCCTGGACGATCATGTCGACGTTTACACCGGCCCGCGCCAGCGCCGAGAAGATCTTGGCCGAAACGCCGGGTTTGTCGGCCACTCCGTACAACGTCACCTTCGCTTCGTCGCGTGAATAGGCAACACCGCTAACAACCTGTTTTTCCACGATTTCATCCTCTGAGCAGACAAGGGTTCCAGGATTGGGTTCACCCGGCTTCAGGAAGCTGGAAAGAACGCGCACCGGCACATTATGGTTCATGGCGAGTTCAACAGACCGGGTCTGGAGAACCTTTGCGCCGAGCGATGCCATTTCCAGCATCTCTTCGTAAGATATCTTGGGGATCCGCTGGGCCTTCGGCACCATGCGCGGATCGGTCGTGTAGACGCCGTCGACGTCCGTATAGATGTCACAGACCGTGGCGTTCAGTGCTGCCGCAACCGCCACAGCGCTCGTATCGGATCCGCCCCGGCCTAGCGTCGCCACACGGTCATCATCCGTGACGCCCTGAAACCCGGCCACAACGGCAATCTCGCCCCGGTCAATCGATTCCGGCAGGCCGCTATCATCAAACCCGACAATCCGGGCCCGGCCATGGTCTTCATCCGTCTTCAATCGCAACTGCCAGCCGAGCCAACTTCGCGCCTTCAGTCCCCGGCGCCGAAGGGCCAGCGCCAGCAGACCCGCGGTGACCTGCTCTCCTGAGGCGACGATGACATCATATTCGTCATGGAAATTCTCGCGCGACAGGTCAGGCCCGGCCGCGCCTTCCGCAAACGCGACCAGCTTGTTGGTCTCACCCGCCATCGCCGAAACGACCACGGCCATGTGTTCGCCACGCGCGGCACGGTCAGCCACGATATCGGCCACGTTCGCAATACGGTCGAGGTCCCCGACCGATGTGCCGCCAAATTTCAGAACCGTACGCGCCATTTCGCCCCATATCCTGTCAACTGCAGGGATTGCCCTTTATCTGCGTCCTCATAGGGTTAAGTTCATTCCGGATCAAACGGGAACGCCACAGGATGGTAAAAACAATTGAAGGCTCTCGGGCCGCGCCAAGCACGCCGAGCATTGATGCGGCAGAAGTTGCCAAGTTTTCCGCCATGGCCGCCGACTGGTGGAACCCCACCGGAAAGTTCAAGCCGCTGCATCGATTTAATCCGGTGCGGTTGAAGTTCATACGCGAAGCGGCCGAGGCCCACTTTGCGACTTCAAGTGGTCGGTCAAAACCGCTTGAGGGCCTGCGCCTGCTCGACATCGGTTGCGGTGGCGGCCTGGCCTGCGAACCCATGTCGCGCCTCGGCGCCGATGTCACCGGCGTTGATGCGTCCGAAGCAAACATCAAGACGGCCCTGACCCACGCGCAGGAACAGGGCCTGAACATCGACTACCGGGCCGGCACGGCCGAGGGGTTGATTGATTCAGGCGAACCGCCGTTTGACATCGTCCTGAACCTGGAAGTCGTCGAGCATGTCGCCGACGCGCACGAATTCCTCAAGGATACCGCATCGCTGGTGCGCCCCGGCGGCCTGATGATCGTGGCCACCCTGAACCGCACGGCCAAGGCGCTCGCCACGGCGGTCATCGGCGCAGAATACGTGCTGGGCTGGCTACCACGCGGCACGCACGACTGGTCCAAGTTCGTTACGCCTGACGAGGTCCGCACCGCCCTCTCCGCCGCCGGGATGCAGCCGGAACCGGCCATCGGTGTCTCCTATCGTCCCCTGTCCGGTTCATGGGCGCTGACATCGGACACCTCGGTCAACTACATGACCGTCGCAAAAAGGCCTGCCACATGAACAGCTTTCCGACACCATCCGACGTCTTGGATTTCTGGATCGGCGACGCCACATCGTCGGCTGAGGCGGCAGGCAACAAGCACAAGATATGGTTCGCCAAGTCCGACGAGATCGACGCCGACATTCGCGCGCGATTCCTCCCCCTGCTCGAAACCCTGGCCGCCGGACCATTGGCCGACGACTGGGCCGAGCGCGGCGCGAGCGAGCGTCTCGCCGCCATCATCGTTCTGGATCAGTTCAGCCGGAACCTGTTTCGCGGCAGCCCGCGCGCCTATTCGCAGGATGCGCTTGCGCTGCGCCTTTGCAAGGAAGGCCTGTCCCTTCGCCAGGATCTGACGCTCAGCGAGGCAGAACGTATCTTCTTCTATCTCCCGCTCGAACATGCCGAGGATATCGGAGACCAGACACGGTCAGTCGAGATGTTTTCGGCCCTGGCGAAAGACGCCCGCAGCGAATTCAAGAAGCTTGCAGAATCGACCCTTGAATATGCCTATGCCCACAAGGCCGTGATTGAGCAATATGACCGCTTCCCCCATCGCAACGCGGTTCTGGCGCGGGTATCCAGCGCGCAGGAAACAGCCTATCTCGCCAAACCCGGCAGCGGCTTCTAGTCCAGCATTTGCGGCCCGCGCGGGTCGAGGCTTTTGGCCACATCCTGCTGCATCGCGCGCGACAGTGGATAAGTCCACGAGGCAAATGACGCACCGAGATACAGCACTGCCGGCAAAAGGCAGAATATCATCAGCAATCCATCGATGGCTTCAGGTGTATTCGTCTGGCCGGGATGAAACCCTGCCAACTGTCCCACCATCAGATACCCGACGCCAAATGCCAGGCTTGAGCCGATCTTGTAGGCGCTGGTCAGGATCGAATAATAGATGCCCGCGCGGTTTTCTCCTGTTCTTGACGTATGCCATTCGACGACATCTGCGGTCATTGAGCGTGTCAGAATGATGGGCGCGCTGAACGCAGCCCCATTGATGACTGCACCCACAAACAGGGGCCAGAATCCACCAACCTGCCCGAACAGATAGTAGAGAATATAGCTGAGTGCCGACATCATCGTCGCGGCACGAAACGCAACATTCTTCTCAGTCTTTTTCGCCAGCCACAGCCACAGGGGCATGGCCGAAACCGCCACGACGAAGAAAATCATCAGGATCAGGCTGGATTCGCCCCCGCTCAGCCCGAACACGTATTCCGCCACGAACAGGTAGTTCGCAGCCGTGACCGCGATCGCTGTCCCCGCGAGCAATTCCATCGCCAGCAGGCGGCCGAACATCTGGTTCTTCAGCGCGGCAAGAATGGGCTTCAACTCGAACTTCATGGCATGGCCCTTGTCCCCCGGCACGGGCACGTCCGGCACGAAGAAGAACGACAAGGCGCCCGCAACCGGCAAGGAAACGAGCAGAACGATGCCCATCACGGCCACCTGCCCGAAGCGATCGAGTTCGAAACCAAAGAATGGCAACAGAGCCGGCAAGGCCAGCAGCGTTAGCATGGACAATACGCTCACAATTTCCGGCCACAGGAACAGGCGAGAACGCTCATCGTAGGTCGTCGCAATGGCGGGCACCCATGCAGATCGCGATGTTTGCAGCAACGTGAAGCCGACATAGAAGAGCAGCATCCAGCCGACAAAATAGGCAGGGCCCACACCCGTGCGCGGCGGCATATAGACAAAATAGGTCGCGACCGCGAGCAGCGGAATACTCAGCAGGATCCAGTGACGCACCCGGCCCAGCGGGCTGCGATAGCGATCCACGAGATAGCCCATCACAGGGTCTGTGAAGACATCCCAGAACCGCAACAGCATGAACAGCAGGCCAGTCATCTCCAGCCCGAGTCCCACCTCATTGGCATAGAGCGGAGACAGATACACAGCGAGTGGCAGCCCCACACCCGCGAGCGGAATACTGAGGCTCGAAAAAGCAAGCACGCGGGGTAGAGACAGGCGTTCTGGCGTTGTCTGGGTCATTTGATCAAACTGCCCATGCAAATCGTGACGGCCAAGTCATTTTTTTACGCGGCAACGTCTTGACGGACGTCGCGTGAGCCGCAACCGTCCGCTTCAAAATACAAAAGGGCGGGCTGAATATGCTGAAAAAGCTGATCTTGGGAGCAGCGGGACTGATCGTCCTGGTGGTCGGAATTATTCTCGTTCGAACGTTTTCTTATGGGGGTGAGCCGGTTGGCCAGCGCGTTGGTCTGCCCGAAGCACCTGCAATCTCAGCAGAATCAGCCGCCCGGCATTTGTCTGAAATCATCCAGTTCAAAACCGTCACGCTGTCAGGCGGTGATCCCCGCCCGGGGCAGGAAGGCGAATGGCTCGCGCTGCACGACTGGCTCTCTGAAACCTATCCCGCGGCCCACGCCGCCATGACACGCGAAATTGTGCCCGGAACGCTCACCCTGCTCTACACGTGGCTAGGCAGCGATCCGTCGCTGAAACCCATCCTGCTGATGGCGCATCAGGACGTCGTGCCGGTGAATATGGGCACCGAGTCCGACTGGACCGGCGCGCCCTTTGCTGGCGAGATCATTGATGGTTTCGTCTATGGTCGCGGCGCAATTGATGACAAGGGCAACCTGGTCGCCCTGATGGAAGCCGCCGATGCGCTCGCCGCCTCAGGCTTCCAGCCGAAACGCACTGTGCTTTTCATGTTCGGGCATGATGAAGAAGTGCTCGGCTCTGGCGCAGAGGCGGGCGTTGCCCTGCTCAAATCCCGCGGCATCGAACCTGAAATGGTCCTCGACGAGGGTTTCATGATCATTGATCCTTCGCCCCTGTCCGGCAAGCCGATGGGCATTATCGGCATTGCGGAAAAAGGCTACGTCACAATCGAGGTGACGGCCATTGCACAAGGTGGCCACTCATCGACGCCGCCGCGCAATTCCGCAAACGTAAATCTCGCGAAGGCCATCCTGGCGCTCGAAGACAACCAGATGCCCGCCGATTTCTCCAAACCGCCGGTATCGGATCTTTTCAGCTCAGCAGGCAAGGACATGCCGTTCGCCCAACGCATGGCACTGGCAAACCTGTGGCTGTTCCAGGGCATGGTCGAATCCTCGCTGGCCGAAAACTCTGCCGGCAATGCCATGGTCCGCACAACCACCGCTCCAACCATGTTGCGCGGGTCAGCCAAGGAAAACGTGTTGCCGCAACGCGCCGTGGCAACGGTGAACTTCCGTGTGCATCCAAACGACACACCGGATGACGTGATCCAGCACGTAAAGGATGTCACCGCCGGGATCGAAGGCATCGAGATTGAAACAGGAGGCGACGGGATCAACAGCCCCGCCTCGCCCGTGTCCCCCACCGACAATCGCGCCTACGCCGTTCTGGCAAGTGTCGCTGAAGTGGCGGGCAATGGCGCACCGGTGGCGCCGGGACTGGTTCTGGGCGCAACGGATTCGCGTTACGCCGCCGCCATTACCAGCAATATCTACCGGTTTGCCCCTGCCATCATGACACCGGAGGAACTGACCGGATTCCACGGCACAAATGAACGCATCTCGGTCGAGAACATGGGCCGCCTGTCAAAAGGCTATGCGCAGATCATCCTCGGCATGGACGGCCCGGACGAATAGTCCGGGCACGCCCTTACCGTGCTGGCATTCAGCTAACCTTGCCGGTGACCTGCTCGATCGGCACCACATAGTGACGCGCACAGAACTGGCAATCGATGGCCAGCGTGCCGTCAGGCTCGACCATTTCACGCAACGCGTCATCCGGCATGGATTGCAGCGTGCCGATCAGGCGCTCCTCATTGCAGGTGCAGCTGTCGGCCAGGCCAACCCTGTCTTCCATCCGCACACCCTGCTCGTGAAAAAGGCGGAACAGCAGGTCGGGCATGGTCAGGTCCGGGTCGACAAGTTCAGCGTCGCTGAGCGTTCCGAACAGCGCTTCAGCCTCGCGCCAGACCTCTGACGTGTCACCACGCGCTTCATCGCTTGCGATGCGCTGCACCATCATGCCACCCGACACCCAGATCGGCGCTTCGCCTTTGCGCGCCAGTTCGGCAATGGTCAGCTTGATCCGGCTCGGCACCTGTTCGGATTGCGCAAAATAGTCTTCCGCGCATTCCGCCAGCGTACCCTTCTCCAGCGGCACAATGCCTTGATACGGCCCCACTGACGGATCGTCCTGGATCAGGATCAGCGCCAGCCGCCCGGTCGGGCCGAACAGCTGTGGCATGTGAGGGGCGGCGCCCTTGTTCACCTTCTCCAGATGGGCCCAGCGATCAGCGTCATACTTGGCATAACCACGTACGCCGCCATCGGTGCGATATTCACCCACCAGCATGGAGACCGGGCCATCCCCTTCGGCCTGGACCAGGACCCGCCCTTCGAATTTCACCGACGCGCCAACCATGGCAGCCAGCGTCACCGCCTCGCCCAGGATACGGGCCAGATGGGGCGGATAGTCATGGCGATGCAGAATCGGCGACAGGCTTTCAGCGCCCATGCGAACGGCACGGCCACGCACGGGGCGTTGGTCGATCTGGAAGTTGACGACGAAGTCACTGTCAGGACGGGCTGTATCGGGCATGGGATGGCTTTCCGGCGGGGCGCTTGAAGGCCCCCATGTGGCAGTGCCGGGCCGGTGCGACAAGGGGTGGCCTGTCAGGCCGAGCAGCTGCCCCCACCCAGAACGCAAAAGCTGGCGCACCAGGCATGGTTCAACCGAACGGGTTCTGCCGTCGCCTCGGCAAGTGTGGCACCAAGTTCGAAGGCAGGGTCATCGACGATCAGCGTGCACGCCGCGACCGTGGCCCGTTCTGCACCCTTGCGCCGAATGACCATGCGCTGCGTGGCACACATGATATCGGCCGGGTTCTTGGACAGGATTTGCCAACAGGCGGTCGTGATTTCCGGCGGATCGTCCTGCGCGATCATTTCCGGGAACAGCACCAGCTTGGCGTGATTGGAAGGATCGAGGGACAAGCCAAGTTTTTTGGCGAGCCGGCCATAGGCCGCGCGCGCCTCGGTCTCGTCTTCGGTCAGGGCCTGCCGCCCGGCGATGGCCACATCGACCCCAAACTCACCCAACCATTCAAGCCCCCTGCACGCCTCCGCAAAGGCCCCCTGCCCGCGCTCTCTCTCATGGGCGGTCTCGTCATGGGAATCGAGCGAAACGCGCAGGGTCATCCGGTCGCCGAAACGCGCCTGCAGGTCCTGAAGCCCCGCCTGAATGCGTGGCCGCATCATCGGTCGCATGGCATTGGTCAGCAGCAACAACCGGTGGCCACGCACAAGGACGGTCTCCATGATCTGCAGTATTTCCGGGCACATGAACGGTTCGCCACCTGTGATGCCAATCTCTCTGGCCCCCATACCCAGCGCGTCAATCTCGTCCAGAAACGGTGTCACATCCGCCAGTTTCAGGTACACAAGTCGGTCATTCGTCGGCGAACTCAGAATATAGCAATTGGCACACTCGATATTGCACAAAGTGCCCGTATTCAGCCACAGAGTCTTCAATCCACGCCAATCGACGCTCGCACGGGTTTCGCCCCTCGCCGTAATGAAGGGATCAGTGAATTTCGGGTGTGGGAATATCGTGTCAGCCATGTGCCTTGTGTAGCCACAGGTGCAGCCCTCAGGCCAGCGGGTTCGCGCAGTCGTGATCAGCTGCGCGGTTTTCGCCAGCCATTGCCACACGTACTATCTGGTTTAAATCTGCGGCCATGGCGGACTCGACCCAAGATCTCGTTTTTCGGATGCTGACATCGGGTGACGATGGCCGGGTCTGCAAGGATATTCCCGAAAGCGTATGCAATGAGGAAGCCCGCAGCTTCACAACCCACGTCATGGCCTTGTCGACCAGCAAGATTGCCGACGGCCTGATTGATCCGAAACTCGTGCTGAGCTGGCTGCTCGCGACCCTCGGCGCGCCGACGCTGTTCATCGGCTTACTGGTTCCCGTTCGTGAAGCCGGATCACTGCTGCCGCAATTGTTCACGGCGGGTGCGCTAAGGCGGCTGGCGCAACGTAAATGGGCCTGGGCGGCAGGATCATTTGTTCAGGGCCTGTCGGCACTTGCCATCGCGGTGGCTGCCATAACGCTCGAAGGTGCAGCAGCAGGCATGGCCATTGTCGGCGCGCTGGCGATACTTGCGGTGGCCCGATCCGTCTGCTCGGTGACGTACAAGGATGTGCTGGGCAAGACGGTTTCCAAATCCCGGCGCGGAACGGCAACCGGCGCCGCCACGACCGTGGGCGCAGCTGCCGTTCTTGCCTATGGCGCCCTTCTCGCCTCGGGCCTGATTCCGCGTATGGACCTTGTTACCACTGGCCTCATCGGCGCCGGAATATTCTGGATCGCGGGCGCAGCCATCTTCACGCAATTGCGCGAGGTTCCGGGCGCAACCGAAGGCGGTGCCAATCCATTCCACGCGGCCATCGACAATTTCAGCCTGCTGGCCAAGGACGCACAGCTGCGCCGCTTCATCGCCGTGCGCGGCCTGCTGATCTCGACTGCCCTCGCGCCGCCATTCATGGTGGCGCTCGCCGCGCGTGGCAGCGATACGATTGGCAGCGACGGGTTTGGCGGGCTTGGCCTTCTGGTCATTGCGTCCGCCGGCGCAGGCCTGCTGAGTTCCTATATTTGGGGGCGGCTGGCTGACAGGTCGAGCCGTAAAGTCCTGGTCCTGACTTCGGGCGCGGCGACCATGGCCCTGTGCGCCACACTCGGCCTGAACGCCGCCGGACTGCTCGGAGCTGTCTGGGCGCTGCCACTCGTCCTGTTCGCCCTCATGATCGCCTACCAGGGCGTTCGCCTCGGACGGTCGACGCATCTTGTAGACATGGCCGCCCAAGACACACGCGCAGCCTATACGGCTCTGTCCAACACCTTTATCGGCACCCTGTTACTGCTTGGAGGCGTGTTCAGCCTGGTGGCGGAATATGCCGGGGAGGCCGTGGTGCTGGGCCTGCTTGCCGTCATGAGTGCACTTGCCCTGCCCGTCGCTTTGGGCCTCAAGGAAGTCCAGTCGCAGGACTGACCTCTATTTGTCGAGGCACCAGCGCAAGATGGCCTTTTGGGCATGCATGCGATTTTCCGCCTCGTCCCAGACCAGTGAATTCGGTCCGTCGATCACCTCGGTGTCCACTTCCTCGCCCCTGTGGGCCGGAAGGCAATGGAGGAATTTCGCACCGCCGGATGCCAGTTCCATCAAGTCTTCGGTCACGGCGAAGGGCTCGAGGATTTCAAGGCGACGCTCGGCATCCTGATCGCCCATCGACACGAATGTATCGGCAATCACGACATCGGCGCCCGCAACCGCTTCCTCGGCAGTCTCATAGAGGTCGATCCTGGCCTGCATCTCACGCGCGATATCGACATCGTCATCATCGGGCGAAAACCGCTGCGGCGTCCCCACAGCCAGCGAGAAGCCGAACTTGCCAGCAGCATGCAGAAAGCTGGCGCAGACATTGTTGCCGTCGCCCACCCAGGCGATACGCGCCCCCCGCAGGGTCAGGCCGTTTTCTTCCAGCGTCTGAAGATCGGCCATGATCTGGCACGGATGCGACCGGTCGGTCAGTCCGTTGATGACGGGCACACCGGCAAACTCGGCAAACGCCTCGACATCGCTGTGATCGTTGGCGCGGATCATCACGGCGTCGACATAACGGCTGAGCACACGCGCCGTGTCTTCGATCGTCTCGCCGCGGCCAAGCTGCATGTCGTTGCTGGTCGCTGTAATCGAGGAACCACCAAGCTGTCGCATGGCCATATCAAATGAAAAGCGCGTGCGCGTCGAGGATTTCTCGAAAATCATCGCGAGCGTGTGGCCCTCCAGCGGGGCGCCTGTGTCCACCCGGCCTTTTGCCCAGCCTGCCCGCGCTTTCTTGGCCCGGTGCGCTTCATCCAGGATCGCGCGCAGTTCAGCCGACTCGAGATGCCAGATGTCGAGGAAGTGGCGAGGGGCTGAGGTCGAATGCATGCGCGGGCGCTCCCGTTGAAAATGAAGCGCGGGGCATAGCGCGTTTCACGGCTGAGCGCCAGTTAACCGCGAGTTCAGCTAATCTTTCACGTTACGAATGCGTCACATTTTGAGAATGACTTGCAAATGGAGCGCCTCCGTGCAAAATCAAATTGAGAATGAGTCGCAAATAATGAACTGGAGACCCTCACCCATGTGCATGCCCATAGACGACAATGCGATGCTTTGCTGGCTGAAGCAGCAGGTTCGCGTGCTAGAAGCGTGGCGCGAAGAACTCGCCTGCCGATCAGAGATCGAAGTGGCGACGGTGACCCGTTTGGAACGCCACTACGCGTGGCTGACCGATGAAATTTCCAGGCTCGATACCCCGCGCTGGGCAGCCTGAGCCCACCCTTTGCCGCAGCGCCGGAGGCGGGTATTTGCGTTTCCTCCCTGACGCCATTTCCCGCGTTGCGGCAATTCGGATGGTTTGGCTGCCTCGCGCCATCCGCCCACATCTCTCCACTGGCGAAGCCCGCCGGTTTGCCCTATGTGACGGGCAAGCCCACCGGCCCCTCTAGCCTCAGGAGAGACAGGACAAATGGACACCGTACTCATCATCGGAGCCGGCGCTGCCGGGTCGGTCGTCGCGCAGAAATGCGCCATGGACCGCGACACCTTCAAGCACATCACGCTGGCCTCACGCCGCATCGAGAGCTGCGAGAAAGTCGCCAGGATGTGCAAGACGCCGATCGAGATCGCGCAGGTGGATGCCGATAATGTCGCTGAGGTGGTCGCGCTCATCAACAAGGTAAAGCCGGACCTGCTGATCAACATGGCCCTGCCCTATCAGGACCTGCCGATCATGGATGCCTGCCTTGAGACCGGCACCAATTACATGGACACAGCCAATTATGAGCCGCGCGATGTCGCCAAGTTCGAATACTCTTGGCAGTGGGCCTATCATGACAGGTTCGTGGAGAAGGGCATCACCGCCATTCTTGGCTGCGGCTTCGATCCGGGCGTGTCGAACATCTGGTGCGCCTATGCCCAGCAGGAACTGTTCGACGAGATCGAATATATCGACATTGTCGACTGCAATGCAGGCGACCACGGCAAGACGTTCGCGACGAACTTCAATCCGGAAATCAACATCCGCGAAGTGACGCAGGACGGGAAATACTGGAAAGACGGCAAGTGGATCGAAATCCCCGCCCTCTCCATCAAGTGCGATATCGATTATCCCGAAGTCGGCCCGCGCGCCTCCTACCTCATCTATCACGAGGAAGAAGAAAGCCTGGTCAACAACATCAAGGGCCTTAAACAGATCCGTTTCTGGATGACGTTCGGTCCCGAATACATCAAGCACCTCGAAGTGTTCAAATCCATTGGCCTGATCGGGCTCAAGCCGATCAAGCACAAGGGCATGGACATCATTCCCATGGAGTTCCTGAAGGACCTCCTGCCGGTCCCGTCCTCTCTCGCCGAAGGCTATACCGGCAAGACCAGCATCGGCGTGATCATCCGTGGCAAGAAGGATGACAAGCCGATGACGAAGATGCTCTACAACGTCTCCGACCATGCCGAGACGAACAGGGAAGTTTCCGCGCAGGCCGTCTCCTACACGACCGGCGTGCCCCCGGTCTCAGGCGCAAAGATGTTCTTCGACGGCATCTGGAGCGGCAAGGGCGTGTTCAACGTCGAACAATTCCCGGCCAAGCCCTTCCTCGACGACGTGGCCAAACGTGGTCTGCCAACGACCATTGTGGATCTTGCTCCCGGCGCACAAGACGAACTGTTTGCGGTGAAGACTTAACAGGTTGCACCTCCCCAATACTCTCCCTAGGGTAGAACCGAATTTGGGAGTTCGAACGTGTTTAAAAACATCACGATACTTGCTGCTGCGCTTGGGCTGATCGTCCAGACCGCATGCTCAGGTGGAGGCGGTTCGCCATCTTTACCTCCCAGCTCGCCGTCCGCACCAAGTAACGGGGCGCCGGTCGTGAGCATTTCCGCAGACGTCACGGCTGCGGACGAAGGCCGACCGTTCACCCTAGATGCGTCAGGATCAACAGATCCCGATGGTGATGCGCTATCATTCACCTGGACACAGACTTCCGGACAAGCGGTCGAAATACGCGAAGAGGGTGTCCGGGCAACCATCACCGCGCCAGACGTCTCGCAGGACGGCGAGATTGTCATACAGGTCGCCGTTTCTGACGGTACCGCAACCACTTCGAAGACGATATCGCTTACAGTTCAAAACATTGTTCTCACCCCGGCGCAGGCGAGACTGACCGAACCGCTCAAGACCGTGCAGTTCGCTCAGAGGCCGGTTGAAGTCGAGGTAGTCAGTGCGCATGGCAATTTCGCGGCACTCAAAGGGCTGTTCACAGGTAGCGACGGAACCGACGCGATCTACTATTCGTCAGACGAAAATGGCACTTATACGCCGACCTTCACGACCCATCTGACTGACGAGCAGATCGGCCTAGCCAATAGTGCCTATTCCGATTTCATCATCGAAAACAGTTTGATGAATGCCTACAGCCTGGAAGGAAGTGGCGACATTTTTTTAGTTGGACTAGTGGATCCCGACAAGGGAACGGAGGTGCTCTCGCAATTCAATGTTCCAAATGTTTGTTCGATTACCGAACTTGGCAGAGATCTCGTCGTCGGCAAGCGAGGCGGAGGATTGAGCTACTACTCAAACTCAAGAATCGAGCCGGGCGGTCGCTGGGGTGCCTTTGCGGAAACTCAAGTCCTCTCAGAGGATGAGTATTGCCTTTTGGCGAGTGGTATTGAGGAAAAGACCTATGCGTTTAACTCAACAACACGAATGATTGAAGTTTGGACGCGCGATCAAAATACGGCGACTCTGGAAATTTCACATCAATTGGATCCGGAATTGCCTGCAAACCTGCATGGTGTGAAATTGGACCATGTCTATTTTTTGAATCAGACTTTTTCAAACTTTCATGAAGCGGTGATGCTGCTCGTTACGTCTGGAGAGCATGATGGCGATCACAGGCTAATTGTATTTCATAATCCGTTGCGACTTGGCGGGGCTTACACAAAAACGGAAGTCAAATGGCCCAAAGGCATACCGAATGACTTCACTTGGTTCGAAAACGAGGAGCGATCCCGTTTGAGTGAAATCTTCATCTCGTCTTCGACCATACCCTACATCGTCAACGTATCTGTTTCCGGAAACCCCATCTATGGCGATACATATGAGACTTATTCTGAACCCGTGTTCCTGGAACACCGGCTTGGTGCAACCGAGATTGCGGGCATTTTTAAATGGATTCACATGGTGCACGGGGATGACAACAAGATAGACGTTGGGCTCTCACTTTCCGAATAAGCAGAGAGTAATGGTCTTCTGCTTGATAGAGCCCGCCGAAAACGCCTAGAGGTGCGCAATGATGACATTTGACGCCACCCCCGCCTTCGTCCTCGACGTTGCCCGTCTCCGGACCAACCTGGAGACGGCGAAACGCGTGCGCGAGGAGGCTGACTGCAAAGTATTGCTCGCCACCAAGGCGTTCGCCATGCCGGCCGTGTTCCCGATGATGCGCGACTATCTCGATGGCACGACGGCCAGCGGCGAGCACGAGGCCATCATGGGTCATGATGAATTCGGCAAGGAAGTGCACGTTTATTCTCCCGCCTACACGCAGGATGAAGTCGAGCGCCTCACCAAGGTCGCTCAGCACATATACTTCAACTCGGCCGAACAGCTCGCCCGCTTTGGCGCCATCGCCCGCGACCCCGGCTGCAAGGTCGGCCTGCGGGTGAACCCCGGTTATTCTAATGCCACGCTCGGCGGCGATCTCTACAACCCGACCGCCCCGGGCAGCCGCTTCGGCGAAGTGCCCGGCATGCTGGACAGTGTCGACTGGTCCGGCGTCGACATCTTCCATGTCCACGCCCTCTGCGAAAGCCTGCACCAGGGCTCAGTCGGCCTGATCGAATTCGTCGCCGACAATTTCGGGAAATACATTGAGCAAGTCTCCGCCGTGAACTTCGGGGGTGGCCATTTCCTCAACAAGCCCGGCTATGATGTCGATGCGCTGATCGCGGCCATCAAGGCGTTCAAGGCGAAGTTCGACGTTGAAATCGTGCTGGAGCCCGGCGCCGGCCTCGTCGTCAACACAGGTGAACTCGTCGCCACTGTGCTGGCGCTGCACAGGAACGAACTCGACCTCGCCATCCTCGACGCCTCGGCCTCGACCCACATGCCCGACGTGCTGGAAGTGCCGTACCGGCCCGACATTATCGGCGCGGGCGACCCCGGCGAATTGGCGCATACCTATCGCCTCGGCGGCAAGACCTGCATGACCGGCGACGTGCTCGGCGACTATTCCTTCCCCGAACCGCTCGTGCCCGGCCAGCAACTTATCTTCACCGACCAGATGCACTACAGCTTCGTGAAGACGAACACGTTCAACGGCACGCCACTGGCAAACCTCGCCGTACGCTGGGAAGACGGCACGATCGAACCGATCTCCAATTTTGGCTACGACGAATTCCGCCGGCGACTGGGACGCTAGCGCTCGCCTGACTCGATAACGCTGAATACCTGATCGTTACCGAGCGACGGAATACGCGCGCGCGCCTTGGCAACCTGATCAAGGTCCAGGTCCGCCCAGATCACGCCCGGCTCATCGCCGTCGGCTTCCGCCAATATCTCGCCCCATGGTGAGATGATCAACGAATGGCCGAACGTCTCACGGCCGTCTTCGTGCGTGCCGCCCTGCGCCGGGGCGATGACGAAACATCCCGTCTCAATCGCGCGCGCCCGCAACAGCACATGCCAGTGCGCTTCGCCGGTCACGCGCGTGAATGCAGCCGGCACAGTGAGCACCTGCGCTCCGGCTTGGGCGAGCGAACGGTAAAGCCCCGGGAACCGCAGGTCATAGCAGATCGTCATTCCGATCTCACCGACAGCGGAAGATACGAGCCGCGCAGTGTCGCCTGGGCAGTAGGCGCGGGATTCCCGATAGGTCTGACCGTCACCGACCTCCACGTCGAACATGTGAATCTTGTCATAGTGCGCGATGATCTTGCCATTCGGCCCAATCAGGAAAGACCGGTTCGCAAACCGGTCATCGTCTTCCAGCGCGACAGCGATCGAGCCGAGCAGAAGCCAGACCCTCAATTCGTCTGCCAGTGCGCGGAACGCGACCAGCGTCGCGTCCTGATCCTGCGCCACAATCTTCGGCCGGGCTATGCCGGGCCGAATGTCGAGCAGGTTCGTCATCTCCGGCGTGGCGATGAACGTGGCCCCCGCTGACGCCGCCTGACGCACCAGCGCCGACGCTGACGCGATGTTTGGGGCCACCTCCGTGCCGGAGCGCATCTGAACGCAAGCAGCGCGAAACTGGGTCATGTCTTTAGGCCGGTTGCCAGTCCGTCAGCGCTGCATCAAGGATGCCCGTGGCTTCGCGCACGTGTTCATCCGTTATGATCAGCGGCGGCGCCAGACGCAGCACGTTATTGCCGGCCACGCCCACGAGCAGGTTATTGTCGCGGCACGCGCCCTGAAGGCTTTTTGGATCGGCTTTCATTTTCAGGCCGGTGAGCAGGCCTTTGCCAGTCACACCTTCCACCTTGTCCGGATGGCTGTCCGCGAGACTTTTCAGCCCCTGCGCAAGCGTGCCGGACACACGGCGCACTTCAGCCAGGAAATCATCATTTGCAATCAAGTCCCAGACGACATTACCGATGGCCATGGCCAGCGGATTGCCGCCATAGGTCGAACCGTGGCTGCCGGGCTGCATGTGCTCGCCGCACACCTCGGTCGTCAGGCAGGCACCAAACGGAAAGCCACCGCCGATACCCTTGGCGGCGCACAGGATGTCTGGCTCAGCGCGCTCGACCCAGTCATGCGCGAACAGCTTGCCGGTCCGGCCCATGCCGCACTGGACTTCGTCAAAGATCAGCAGAATGCCATGCTCGTCGCACAGCTCACGCAGCCCGATAAGGCATTGATCGGGCATGGCGCGCACACCGCCTTCACCCTGGACAGGCTCAACCATGATCGCCGCAGTTGTCGGACTCGCGGCAGCTTCCTTCAGTGCGTCGTGGTCACCCCACTCAAGATGCACAAATCCAGGAAGTTTCGGCCCGAAGCCTTCCAGGTATTTTGGGTTGCCGCCCGCATTGATAGCGCCCAGCGAACGACCATGGAAGGCGCCGGTGAACGTAACGATGTCGATCCGCTCTTCGCGGCCATTGGCCCAGTGATATTTCCGGGCAGACTTGATGGCGCATTCGATCGCTTCAGTGCCGGAATTTGTGAAGAAGACGCGGTCAGCAAACGTGTCACGGCAGATCTTGTCGGCGAGTTCCTCGGCAGCCGGCACGCGGAACATGTTGGAGGTGTGCCAAAGCTTGCCGGCCTGATCACGCAGCGCGTCGACAAGGGCCGGGTGAGCATGCCCAAGGGCTGTCACAGCGATGCCAGCAATGAAGTCGAGATAGCGCGAGCCATCTTCGGTGAACAGATAGGCCCCCTGACCTTCAACGAAGACCTCTTCGGGCGGCCGGTAGACTGGCATGATGTGCTGGCGTGGATCGGTCATGAATGCTCCCTGCGGTGCGCAAGTGTGATGTGTTGGCGCTACGCTTGGCGAGACGCCCCCGTGAAGTCAACTCACACACCGCTGATCTCCGGCAAGTTAACACCACAATGAGCGGGCAAGACGACAGAAATTCGACCTATACGACGATGGTCAGACCGGACGTATTGATCCTCTCGTGCAGGATGACGCGAGGCCGGTTCTGGGCGCCCGCTTGAACCCTATCGGTGCCAATCACGGCAGAGTGGTCGAGATTGACCCCGGATCCGAACCGCATCCTGATCCACTCGCCGCCCTGTTTCGTGCTCGGTACCGGCCCCGCAGTCCTCCGCAAACGAATCGTCCCGAGTCGATTGCCTACATGCCCAAAAAGCAACGCCATTCTGTTTACGAACGATCATTCGAAAATTTGAGAGGGCAAGAGATTTCAGCGTGGCGCGTACCGACATTTCAGCACGCACGTTCCGCCTGTCTGGATTGGATCATTTTGCCGATTACAAAAGATTAATTGAAAAACGATAAAAATACTTGACGTTTATCGATAATCACATATTGTTAATCGGGAAGCCGAGGCGGATCGGACGCAATGTTCAAAACGCCCCCTACCTCACCTGAGCCGTTGTTACGGTTCGTCTCGGCCTTCAACCTGCTTCGTGTTTCCCCTGGCACGCAGCCGTTACAACTGAACTGACACACCTCCAAACAGAAAGAGGCGCCAGACCTGAAACCGGGTCTGGCGCCTCTCCACCGTTTGCAGCGTTTCCTCCCAGAAACTTGCCAGTTCATACGTGACCAGTTTCACACTTGTGTCAAGAATGTGTTCAATAATTTTTTCGCATCAGGGGTTGAACTCGGCCCCATCCTTTCCAAAAGCCGCATGCACGAGGCCTGCGCGGCCTCGCTCCAATCCGCAGTCGGAGACAATGCGAAGGACGCCTCGCTCTTCAGGATAATCCCGTCGGTCAGTATCTTCAATCCATTCGCGCGCAGGGTCGCTCCCGTCGACGTGATGTCGACGATCACATCCGCCGCGCCGGTTGTCGGCGCCGCTTCGGTTGCGCCCGCGCTTTCGACAAGACGGTACTCGCCGACAGACTTCGCCGCGAAGAAACGCCGCGTCAGCCGCATGTATTTTGTCGCCACCCGAAGGCGCCGATGGTGCAACTTTCGGAAAGCTGCGCCAGCCGCTTCAAGGTCTGACATCGTATCCACGTCGAGCCAGGCCTGCGGCACCGCGACGATCACGTCCGCACCGCCAAAGCCAAGCTGGCTCACGACCCGGAAATCTCCCGGGCCTTCCGGTGCCAGATCGTGAAGTAGGTCTTCTCCTGTCACACCCATATGAAGACTGCCGTCGATCAGGCCTTGAGCAATCTCGCGGGCTGACAGGAGCCGCATTTCGACATCACTCAGTCCTGCAATTTCGGCCTGGTAGCCACGCTCTCCGCCAATCTGGCTGACCGGGAAACCGAGGCCTGCCAGCCACTGCTCCGTCTGTTCCTTGAGGCGTCCCTTGGAGGGGATCGCAAATGACAATTTGCTCATGACAGGCTCTCCCATGCACGGAACACCCGGTCTGGCCGAACGACGCCACCTATACCGGTAGCTTTCGCCCGCCCGCCAGACAGGCCCGCAATCAAGCCATCATAGCGTCCACCCGCTGCAATCGGCTGGCGCTCGTTCAGCGAGCCGGCAAATGTTTCAAAAACAAAGCCGTCATAGTATGTGAACCGTCGGCCGAAGCCTGATCGGAACCGGCCGAGCTCGCCGACTTGCGGAACGGCGGCAATGATCGCGTCGACCCGTTTGGCGACACGTTCGATGATGGGCTCGATCACTGTGAGACCATGCTCACGCGCGATGTCCGACAAGGCAGATGCCGTCTCGGGCGCAGCGCAGTTTACACTCGCAAGTGCGCCAACCGCGCGCCGCGCATCGTCTGGAACGCCGCCTGCGTCAACTGCAGCAGCCTTTGCGGCCAGGCCCTCAATTATCTCGCCGACCGAGCGCGTCCCGATCATTGGAATGGACCTGTCGCGGAGTGCATCGAGAAACAACGCATTCGCCTCATCCGGCTGAACAGCCGAAAGCTGGTGGGCGAGTTCGACTTCAGGCGCGGAAGGTGCATTGGCGAGGACTTCAGCCACACCGCCTTCCTGTCGAAAGGCGCGCTTCAACAGATCAGTCGTCACCCGAGCCAGCCCGAGCGCATCGACAAAGGCCGGAAATACGGCAAGATCGCCCATGACCATGCGCCAGTCTTCGACGCCGCAAGCCGTGACAGCGGAATGAACCAGCGCGAACGCGTGTGCATCCTCCTGCGGCGAAGATGGTCGGCCAAAGCGTTCAAAACCGACCTGAGTGAACTCCATCGGATCATCACGCGAAGCCGGAAGCCGGAAGGCCCGCGCGGCATAAGTGTAGGCTTCCGGACCGTTCCTGCCCGATGCCAGGCGTTCGGCTTCCAGTCCGGCAACCGGCAGCGTCAAGTCTGGCCGCATCACCATTTCATTGCCGCGATGGTCGGTAAACACGCACAGGCGTGCGCGCACTGCTTCTCCAGAAAGTTCGAGCGGCACATCGGATGCCAGCACATAGGCTGGGTCGACCGGCCGTGCGCCGGTGCGCGCGAAAACATCGCTGGCAGTTTCGGCAATCTGCTCGGGCGTCATCCCTGCGCCTCAACGATACGGCGCACAGCCTCCACCATTTCGGCGCGCGGCACTTCGATCTGGCCTGGTCGCGCTTCACGGTATTCTTCGTTCGACTGGATCGCCTTGGCTTTCAGCGCACCCATTTCGAGGTCCTTGATCGTGACGGTTCCCTTGGCCAGCTCATCACCCCCAACCATGACCACAGCCGGTGCGCCGCGACGGTCGGCATATTTCATCTGCGGACGCATGCCGGAGGCACCCATATACGCTTCTGCGCGTAGTCCGGCCCGGCGAAGTTCAGTCGCCACTTGAAGCGCGACCGACGGGTTTTCCTTGTCGAGGTTCAGCACCACGACCGGGCCGTCGAGCTTGGTTGTCTCGCCCAGAATGGCGAGCGCTGCAGCCAGTCGAGAAATACCCACTGAGAACCCCGTTGCAGGTACCGTCTCACCGGTAAACCGCGCGACGAGATCATCATAGCGGCCACCGCCCCCAATCGACCCGATACGATAGGTCTTGCCGTCGTCATCAGTGACTTCTCGAAGCAGTTCGGCCTCGTAGACAGGTCCGGTATAATATTCGAGGCCGCGCACAACGGACGGGTCTATGGCCACGTCGCTTTCAGGTGCACCCAGCGCTTCGAGCGCGATGGCAATTGCTTCGAGTTCAGCGAGCCCAGCCTTGCCTTCTTCACTGTTGCCCACAGCTTTGGACAGGTTGGCCAGCGTTTCCGCCCGCGTCGTGGCGCCTGCTTCGGCAAAGGCCAGAACGGCATTGACCTCCGCATCACCCAGGCCTGCGCCCTTGGTGAAGTCGCCGCTTTCATCAAGGCGGCCCTTACCCAGCAGGTCGGCCACACCAGCGGACCCAAGACGATCAAGCTTGTCCAGCGCACGCAGGATCGCGAGCCGCGTACGCGCTGAATTTGCACCGACACCGTCAAGTACCCCGTTCAGCAGCCGCCGCGTGTTCACGCGAAGAATGAATTCGCCAGTCTCCATGCCAACCGCGCGCATCGCCTCGGCGCCCATGGCGATCATCTCGGCATCCGCATGGAAACCGGGCGCGCCGATCGTGTCGGCGTCGCACTGCCAGAATTCCCGGAAACGACCCGGGCCGGGCTTTTCGTTGCGCCATACCGGGCCAGCGGCATAGCGCCGGAAAGGCCGCCCCAATGTCTGACCGGCTTCGGCCACGAAACGCGCCAGCGGAGCGGTCAAGTCATAGCGCAGCGACATCCACTGGTCGTCATCGTCCTGGATGGCAAACACACCCGCATTCGGGCGGTCATCGTCCGGCAGGAATTTGCCAAGAGCGTCGGCATATTCGAATGCGCTGGTCTCCAGCGCTTCAAAGCCCCACTGGCGGTAAACCGCCGTCACCTTTTCGACCAGTTCAGCCTGCGCATGGATAAGCGTCTCGCGCTTGTCGGGAAAACCGCGGGGTTTCCGGGCGAGATCCTTGCCGGCGAGGGGCTGGGTGTCCTTGTCGCTCATGTCATTCAGGTCCTGTTTGCCAGCGTGGCCCCACATAGACGGAGCAGGCCGGGATGGAAAGGCGACACGTCAACGGAGCGCGAGCCCGGATCGGAGCCTGCCTCGTCTGGTTCGGTTCTGGAAAGGAACACATTCAGGAGGCGCAGCCGGACCGGATCGCGCCTCGCCGGCGCGTCATGCGTGATGATGATGGTGCAGTGCAGTGTTCATTGCGAGGTCGGATACTGAGGCACCTTGCGGGAGTCAACCCGTTTGCCCGTTACAGGTCAGGCATCCTGCCCCTGACGAAGGATTGCCTTGCTCTGGCCGTCGCGCCGCTCGATCAGCTTGAAGATACCGGTGCCGCGCATCAGCAATTTGTCGTCCGTCCAGATACGCCCCTCCACCGTGATCACATCATCGGCCACGCCGACCACCTTGCCATTGCCCTCGACAAAGCTGCCCAGCGTCGCACCGGACAGGAAATCGCACATCAGGCGAATGGTCACCCACCATGTGTCATCATCCTTCTCCACCGCGCCGCCCCATGCCATGTCGGCAAAGGTCATGAGCATGCCGCCATGCGCATTCATCATGCCGTTGGTGTGGTGTTCCTCGACACGGAATGCGCGGGTCAGTCCGGTTGCATCCCGCTTTTCGAACAGAGGGCCAACCTGGCGGCCAAAGCCGCGATGCCATGGCAGGTGCACATAGCCGTCAGGAATTTCGAATGTCTGGCTTCTGGTAAAATCATCGGTCATGACGGCAGCACTACCGCCGACTGCCCCGATTTGCCAGCCTGTTTTCGGTTGCCATTATAGCCCGACTGAATTGAGCGCCGCAGCCTGCCGCGCGGCAACGACCTTCACATCGAAGCCCTCAAGGCTTTCCTCGAAAAGACGATGATAGTTCACCTCGGCCTTCAGCCGCAGATAGGCCGCGCCAAGACCAATCGCGGCGCGGTCCATGAAGACGAATTCACGGGGAATCCTCACCGGGCCCTTTTCCTTGAGCAGACGGCGCACCTGGAAGGCCTCCTTGCGACCGTACTCGCCAGCCGTAATACCGTCAGCCACTGTTCTCACGCGGTCATCCAATAGCGGGCCATAGATGAAACGCGCCCATATGTTCAAGACTTCCACCAGCTCACGTGACAGATTCTGAAAGCCCCATTTTTCATAGGCCGCATAGGCCGCGTCAAAATCATCGCGCAGCATCGCACGATAGAGGTCCACGACGCCCTCAACGAAGGTCGGCGGGAAGACACGGATACATCCAAAATCGAGCAGGTTGATTCCGGTGCCACTGCCCGTCACCTGATAATTACCGAGATGCGGATCGCCATGAATAACGGCATGGCCGTTGAACGGCCCCCACCAGGTCCAGAACAGCATCTCCGCGATATGGTTGCGGGTCTCCTGTGGCGCGTCTTCGAACGCATCAAGGCGTTCACCGTCAAGCCAGGTCATGGTCAACAGGCGATCCGTTGACAGTTCCGGAACGGGTTCGGGGACCTGGACGAAACTCTTCTCGGCCAGCATGCTCCCATATAGCGCCATATGCTTGGCCTCACGACCGTAATCGAGCTCTTCCCGCAGGCGGTCGGTCACCTCGCCCACCATCTCGGTCAGGTCGATCGAGCCATCCATGCGTTTGAACAGGCCCAGCATGGCCTTCAATTGGCCCACATCGGATTCCACGGCGCTCGACATGTCAGGGTATTGCAGCTTGCACGCAACCCGGCGACCATCGTGCATCCGCGCGTCATGCACCTGTCCAAGCGAAGCGGCATGTGACGCCTCCTTCTGGAAGGCATCGAATTTCGACAGCCAGTCGGGGCCGAGTTCAGCCCGCATCCGTCGCTTGACGAATGGCCACCCCATTGCGGGCGCCTGCGCCTGAAGCTGACCGAGTTCAGCGGCGTATTCGGCCGGCAGGAAGTCCGGGATGGTCGAAACCATCTGCGCCACTTTCATCAGCGGTCCCTTGGACTTGCCGAGGGCGGCGGCCAGCGCTTTCGCAATCCGTTCGTCACTCTGGTCTCCGCCAAACAGGGAGTTGGCGGCAAAACTGATGCCCGCCCCTGAGAGGTTTGCCCCCACGCGGGCCGAACGGGCTATGCGCCCGCTCAGTCGGTTGCGTTCCGGGTCGGGCACGTCAGGCGTATCGGTCATGACGTCGATATAGGCTGTTTCCTCCTGAAAGGCAGGTGCGTCATTTGGAAAAAGGCCGATGCCATGGTTGCGGCGGACACTGGACTGGGGCAAGTCTGAATGCTCAGAATGCTGGAGGCCGCCCCATGAACTCTACCGCCGAATTCGATGTCGTCATCTATGGGGCCACTGGTTTCACAGGACGACTGGTCGCCGAATACATGAATACCAGCTATGGTGTCGGCAAGGACGTCAATTGGGCGATGGCTGGACGGTCCCTCGACAAGCTCAAAGCCGTGCGTGACGAAATGGGCATCGCGAAATCCGTCGATCTCATCGTGGCTGACGCCTCGGATCCGGCGTCACTGGACGCTATGGTCAAATCCACCCGTTGCGTCCTGACGACGGTTGGACCTTACCAACTCTACGGCACAGCCCTCGTTGAAGCCTGCGCCACCCACGGCACTGACTATGTCGACCTCTGCGGCGAAGTCGCCTGGATGCACGATATGATCGCCGCGTATGAAGACAAGGCCAAGAAAAGCGGCGCACGCATCGTGTTCTCGTGCGGCTTTGACTCGATACCTTTCGATCTCGGCGTCCTGTTTCTGCAGAATGAAACAATGCGCCAGTTCTCCGCGCCCGCCATTCGGGTAAAAGGGCGCATGCGCGCCATGGCCGGCACATTCTCGGGCGGCACCGCTGCGTCGGGCCGCGAAACCATGGCCCGTGCCATGCGCGAACCTGCCGTGATGGCAGTGCTGCGCAATCCCTTCTCGCTCGCCGGAGGCTTTGAAGGCCCTGAACAGCCACATGGCATGTCCGTTCAGGAAGACGAGGATTTCGGTTCCTGGGCCGCCCCGTTCATCATGGCCACGATCAATACCAAGAACATCCACAGGTCGAACGCGTTGCTGGGACACCCCTACGGAAGTGACTTTGTCTATGACGAGATGATGCTGACGGGCCCTGGTGACGCTGGCAAAGCTGCAGCCGAAATGGTGGCCAAGAGCGACCCGATGGGCGGCGACGACGCCCCAAAACCAGGTGAAGGCCCCTCAAAGGCAGAACGTGAAGCCGGTCACTATGATTTCGCGCTACTTGGCATCACCAAGAATGGTGATCGGATCCGGGCCACCGTCACCGGCGACAAGGACCCAGGCTACGGTTCGACATCGAAGATGATCGCCGAGTCAGCCATCTGTCTGGTGAAAGACTGCACCGATCTTGCTGGCGGTATTTACACACCCGCATCGGCAATGGGGCTTACGCTTGCCGACCGCCTGCAGGCAAATGCCGGATTGACGTTCAGCATCGACAAATGAGGCAAAAGGGTGACAAGCGCCCTTTTTTCAGGTTATAGCGCCCGCGTCCGCTCCTGATCGCGGTCGCAACCTGAGAGTCGTTAACCGCCTCACCCCCCACCGGACCATGATGTTCGGCATGATATCCCCCCGAAAAATCAACCAAACAGGCAGCTGCGACCAGAACGCCAGCGCCCCAGGCCGCCCCATCGGCCGCAAAAAGGACCCCTCGCCCCATGTCATACAATACGTTGTTGACCGAGTTTGACGCCGACACTGGTGTCGCCATCATCACGTTGAACCGTCCTGATCACCTCAACGCCCTGAACGATCAGATGATGACGGAACTGACGCACGCCATCGACCGCTATGAAGCCGACAAGGATATCGGCTGCATCGTGCTGACCGGCTCACGCAAAGCCTTTTCCGGCGGCGCGGACGTCCGCGAAATAATGGACCAGGACTATCCTGCCGCCTATTATGAAGACCTGATCACCCGCAACTGGGAACGCGCCTCGAGCGCGCGCAAACCCTTGATCGCAGCCGTCAGCGGCTATGCTGTTGGCGGGGGCTGCGAGTTGGCCATGATGTGCGATATCGTGATTGCGGCAGACACGGCGCGTTTCGGCCAGCCAGAAATCCGCCTCGGCGTCATGCCGGGCGCAGGCGGCACCCAGCGTCTTGCCCGCTTCGTCGGCAAGTCGAAAGCCATGGAACTTTGCCTGACCGGACGCATGATGGAGGCTGCTGAAGCCGAACGCTGCGGTCTGGTGGCACGGGTCGTCCCGGCTGACGATCTGATGGATGTCGTTCGTGAAATGGCCCGCACGATTGCCGCAATGCCGCGCGCGGCGGCAATGATGACCAAGGAAGCCATCAACGTCGCCTACGAAACGCCAATGTCCCAGGGCATCCGGTTCGAACGCCGCCTGTTCCAGTCGCTATTCGCGACAGAGGACCAGAAGGAAGGTATGTCCGCTTATGTCGAGAAACGCTCGGCGCACTTCAAGGACCGCTAGGCGTCGTTCAGGCCCGCTATTCTCATAACTAACAAGTCTGTGCTAGCATTCCGTTATCTACGGGGTGGGGCGACTTGGTAGAAGGGGACAGCAATGGGTGAGGTTAGCGCGGTTTCGACCGGCCTGCTGGTCAGCGTACTGGTGGCTTTGTTGGTGATCGGCGGCGCTGTTGTCGCGCTGATCTACAGGTCCCGTGGGCCATTTCTTTTATCCGGCGACGATGAAACCTATCTCGTTCGCAATCCCGAAGGGCGGATCCAGGCTCTTGCCTCTGACATGAAGATCAAATTCGACGATCCCCGCATCGTCCAGTTCCAGCACCGCCAGCACCTGCGCTTCCCGGTCTACGATGCGCGCTTCAATTCACTCGCGCACGATCATCTTGTCACCGACACCGGCGCCATATCGCTGCGCATCCACACGACCACGCCATTTCCCTTCACGGCTGTGACCAATGACGGCCACGTCGTGACCGTAACCTCATCCGTCAGCTTCAGCGTCAACCGTGACCGGGTGACAGACCTCGCCCGGCTCGGCGATTTCGGAGATCAGTTCGAGCGACGTATCCGGTCTGCCTTCTCAGGGGCGATCGGCCGGCGCAAAGATGAGCAATTGCGCGAAAACCATCACGAAATCGAGCGGGAAGTCACCGAGGAACTCGCCAGCATGGAAGCCGGCAGCGGCGACCTCGGCGTGCCACTTGGCGTCTCGGTCTTTGAGGCACGCTTCAGCTACCGAGACGGCTCAACGCTTCCCAGCGACGTGATGATGGCACCAAGCCCGATGGCGTTCAGCAATGAAAGCCCCGCGCCCGACGGTACTGAGAGCATCACGACGGCACCCCAACGGCTGGCGCTGGCCCAGACGGCCGAGCCGGCTGACCCAGGCTCGCGCGGAACCGAAACGCCGGGCGCGATGCAGTTTCTCGGCACGGAACTCGACAAATTGCTGGACCAGTTCCGGGATCGCACACCCGAACAGGTCGCGGCCCTCTTGAGCTTGATGGAAATGCAGACGCGACAGAATATCGTGTCGATGCTGGCTAAATCGGGGGGACTCGTCGTCTTTTCAGCCAAGGAACTGGGCCTGGAAGGCAATGCGGCCCTGACTGAGAAGCTCCACGCGATGGCTTCGGGTCTCGAGGATACCCCGGAAACCGATTAGTTCTGGCCTCTGACAGCAGTTTTCTATCAGCCCCCCAGTTGACGCGTTCGCACCGTTTATGTATGCCCCCGCCTTCAGCTTGAGGGAGGTCTCCTTCGAGCTTCAGGAGTTAGATATGGCCAATACCCGTTCCGCCAAGAAGATGGTCCGCAAGATTGCGGCTCGTACCGAGGTCAACAAGGCGCGCCGCTCGCGTGTGCGCACCTATGTCCGCAAGGTCGAAGAAGCCATCGAAGCTGGCGATAAATCCGCTGCACAAGATGCCCTTCGCGTTGCCCAGCCTGAGCTGATGCGCGCTGTCACCAAAGGCGTGATGCACAAGAACACATCTTCGCGCAAAGTCTCGCGCCTCTCCGCCCGCGTCAGCGCGATGGGCTGAGGCCTTTTCGGATACGTTCCGAAACATAAAATCCAGGCCCGCCCGGCTCATGCCCGGCGGGCTTTTTCTTGCGCCGAATTTATGTTCGGTTTCTCGCCAAGGTACTCAAAATATGATGTGCTGAATTCGACAGGTTATTCTGCTCCATTGCTGCTTTTTTGCGCAATTTGGTAGGAGAGGGATGCAGGAACGGGCGGCTTGCATAGGCGCATTAAATTGAAGCTAAATTTGTGCAGAATTACACAGCCAAATTCCCATTAGAGGTGTTGACAGAACAGACGCGAACAAATGCGTTGAACGACTCACTCACAAAAAAAATGCACAGGATAAGCGACTGATTTTGATCAGATTTTGAACACATAGCACAAGAGTCAACCAGCCAATTCCCGCTGTCAAAAAAAAGATACACTTGTAAGAAATTCGGCCTGAAGTTACCTTGTGGATATCAGCTTAGAACTCTCCCTGCACGGAGTATTTACGGGGCCCAGATAGTTATCTGGAGGGAGAGTTGCGTGCCTGCTGATCAGGACTAAACATAACAAGAAAATGGGGCTCGGCGATGGACCGAAATACACTTTTTGATTCTGAGCATGGCGTAGAGTTTTCCGGCACGGAAAAAGTCAACAATCTCCCCGGCCAGGCAATCTGGAAACAGGTCCGGGAAAAACTGGCAACCGTATTGAACGCAACGGACTATGACCGTTGGATCGAAGACCTGCGTCTGATTGCAGAAGTCGATGGCGAAATGGTGATCGCGGCACGCGACCCCCTTGCCTATGACCGTGTCGTGGCTGAGCACAAGCGGCTCATCCAGCGCACATGGCGTGATCTTGACCCGGCGCGCCGCGGCATACGGCTTGAGTGCTGGCGCAATGCCCGCGCCGAAATCCGCGATCTGGTGTCCGACCCGTGGGCCGACGCCGCACCTGCGCCTCAGCCGGAGCCCGCAATCGCGGGTGCCGCAGATGGCGACAAGCCGACCGGCACAACCAATGCGAACGGCGCGCCGGAAATGACATTCGAAACGCTGGTTGTCGGCCAGTCGAACGAGATTGCCGTGCAGCTTGCGCAGCGGATCGCATCTGGCCAGACCGTTGGCACATCGACCACGCTGATCTATGGCCGTCAGGGCACAGGCAAGACGCACGTGCTGCTGGCGTTGAAAAACCGCGTTGAAGCCAGCGATCCTGACCGGGTCGTGGTCTACCTCACAGCCGAGGAGTTCATGTCAGCCTATCACGACGGCGTGAAAGCCAAGGACACCAGCGGGCTGAAGCGGCGTCTTCGCTCAGCGACACTGCTGCTGATCGACGACTTGCACCGTATCGCGGGCAAGCCGGGCACCGAGACAGAGCTCTACCAGAACATCCGCGAAGTCACCGGCAATGGCGGCCAAGTGGTTCTGGCGGGTGATGAAGCCCCCGGCGACGTCACGGGTTTTGGTCCCCGCATGCGCGCAGAGCTTAAAGGCTCGATCGCCGTAGAGGTTGGTCTTCCCGATGCCGACATGCGCCGCGAGATACTCGTCCGGCTGGCCGCCCATATCGAGGCAGGTCATCCGAGTTTCATCCTGACCGACGAAATGATCACGCGCATCAATGCAGGTATCCGTGGCCCCGGCCGCGAGCTGACCGGGGCGATCTGGAGCCTCTACACCGAAGCAGGCTTTGGTGACCGGGCCCCGACCACGGACATGCTGGACCGCGTTATCCGGCGCCATCAGGGAGAAATCAAAGTGCCCACGATCGAACTCGTCAAACGTGCGACCATGAAAGTGTTCAACATCTCCAAGAGCGATCTCGAAAGCCCGTGCAAGGCCCGTGCAGTCGTCTATCCGCGTCAGGTGGCAATGTATCTTTGCCGCGAGAAGACCGGAAAGTCGCTTCCGCAGATCGGTCACAGCTTTGGCAAGCGCGACCACACGACCATCCTGTATGCCCACCGGAAAGTGACCAAGAACATCGCAACCGATCCGGAACTTGCGGGCGATATTGCGCGTGTGTCCGAGGCGATTTTCGAACTCCAGGCGGCAGGCGCAAACTAGAACCGCCAGGTTGCCCTTGGGCATCGCCGGATCGGCGCTTGGCTTTTCCGCCCGATTGTTTAAGGGTTCTTAGCCCGCTCTCCACCAGAGAGCGGGCTGATTCTGCCACGGGCGTCCTGCCCGATCGGCCTGAACCAGTCCTGATGAAATATGACTAGGCAGACAGGCGCACCGGGCGCCAGTGATGGACGGACCAACAGATGAAGCTAACCATTGAACGCAGCGATCTCCTCAATGCCCTCTCGCATGTGCAGAACGTCGTCGAGCGCCGCAATACGATTCCGATCCTGTCGAATGTCCTGTTGCAGGCCAGCAAGGGGGAGTTAAAACTCACCGCGACGGATCTTGATATTGAAGCCGTCGACAGTGCCGACGCGAAGGTATCCGTGGAAGGGGCCATAACGGCCCCCGCCGGGACATTGTTCGACGTTATCCGCAAGCTGCCTGCTGGCGCAGAAGTCGAGCTTGAGACCCAGCCCGACAACCAGCGCCTCGCGATCCGCGCTGGTCGCTCGCACTTTGAGCTCCCCACCCTGCCCGCCTCCGACTTCCAGACGATGAGCGGTGACGACGGTGCGACCAGCTTCTCTGTCGACGCGAAGGATTTCGCCCGCCTGATCGACAAGACACGCTTTGCCATCTCAACTGAAGAGACCCGCTACTATCTCAACGGCGTCTACCTTCACGGCGTCAAATCCGACGAAGGCACGTCCGTCCTGCGTACGGTCGCAACAGACGGCCACCGTCTGGCCCTGGCTGAAATTCCAGCGCCAAAGGGCTCTGAAAATCTCGAAGGCGTCATCGTCCCGCGCAAGGCCGTTGCCGAGGCACGCCGCCTCATCGATGCCGCCGATGGCGATATCGACATCGAAGTGTCCGACACCAAGATCGTGGTCCGCGCCGGGCGCGCCGTGCTCACATCGAAACTGATCGACGGTTCCTTTCCCGACTATTCGCGCGTCATTCCAAAAGGCAATGACAAGAAACTCGTGGTCGAAAACAAAGCCTTCGAGGCTGCGGTTGATCGCGTTTCCACCGTTTCAGCAGAACGCTCGCGTTCGGTGAAGATGTCGCTGTCCGAAGGCAAGCTGACCCTCGCGGTCAGCCATGCTGAAACCGGCGCCGGCAACGAGGAACTTGAAGCCGAGTACAGTTCTGACGCGATGGAGATCGGCTTTAACGCCAAATACCTTCTCGACATCGCAGGACAGATCGAGGCCGAAACCGTCGAGTTCATGTTCAATGACCCCGCCTCACCCGCGCTTGTGCTCGACCCCTCCGATGACAGCGCACGCTATGTCCTGATGCCGCTGCGGGTGTAAGTCCATGATCCTGGCCTTGCACCGCCGCCGGTTTCTGGTCGGCGCCGCTGCAACGACCAGCCTCGGGGCATGTGCAGTACCAGAGATGCGGAACAACACGATGTATGGACTGATCGGAAAATTCACCTCGACAGATGGCGACCGCGAACGTCTGGCGGAAATCCTGCTGAACGGTTTGCGCGATATGCCCGGCTGCCTCAGCTATATCGTCGCCAATGATCCTGCCGATGCCAACGCGCTCTGGATTACTGAGGCCTGGGACAGCGCAGACAGTCACAAGGCCAGTCTCGACATTCCCTCTGTCCAGGCGGCCATCAAGGAAGGTCGCCCCCTGATCGTCGGCATGCAACGGATCGCCGAAACCACTCCTTTGGGCGGCCACGGCCTGACTGCGCAATGAAGTCTCGGACCGCCGGAACACCATGACCGCGCTTACACGCCTTTCGCTGACTGACTTCCGGAATTACGCATCGCTATCGCTGAACCTCGATGGACGGCATGTGTGCCTGTTCGGTGCGAATGGCGCAGGCAAGACAAACCTGCTCGAAGCGGTCAGCCAGCTTGGCCCCGGTCGCGGCCTGCGCTCTGCCACCCTACCGGAAATGACGCGCAAGGATGCGCCCGCCGGCTGGACGGTTGCGGCCACGCTGGACAATGACCAGAAGATCGGCGTCGCACTGGAAACTGGCTCCGGCGCCAAGCGCAATGTCCGCATAGATGGCGCCTCGGCCACCGCGTCAGACTTGGCCGAACTGGTTCGCATCGTCTGGCTGACACCAACCATGGACAGCGTGTTCCGGGGCGGCGCGTCAGACCGTCGGCGCTTTTTAGATCGGCAGGTCATGTCGCATGTGCCAACGCATGGCCGCGCTTCCAGTCGCTACGAGCAGGCGATGCGCGAGCGCAACGCACTTCTTGAGCGCGGACATGTCGATCCGGCATGGGCTGACGCTATCGAGGCGCGGATGGCAGAGGCCGGCGCCGAGATCGCGATCAATCGCGCCCATGTTCTGGAGTCCCTGCAGGTCGCCATCGAAGCTCGGCCCGAAGGCCATTTTCCCAAGGCAGACCTGACACTGGATGGCACCGCAGAACAGGCCGCGCTACGCGGCGACGATTTCAAATCGATATTCGAGGCGTTGGCTGAAACCTTCCGCACCACACGCCGCCGCGACATCGCTGCCGGGCGAACCATTGATGGCCCTCACCGGTCGGACCTCATGGTCATTCACCGTCCGACAGGCTCGCCTGCCCGCGATGCCTCGACGGGCCAGCAGAAAGCACTGCTCATCGGCCTGATCCTTGCCTCGGCTGGTGCGCTTCGGGCTGATGGCGATGGCCCAGCTCCACTACTCTTGCTGGACGAAGCTGCCGCCCACCTGGACCCTGACCGTCGTGCTGCACTGTATGATGAACTCTGCGCCCTTGGCGGCCAGGCCTGGCTGACCGGCACCGAGCGCTTCCTGTTCGAAGCCTTTGGCGACCGCGCCCAATGCGTTCGTGTCGACGATGGCATGGCCCGCGTGGAAACCTAGTCGGCACCGTTCGGCGCGAGCCATTCGAGCAGGATCGGATTGACCTCGGTGTGACGCTGATAGTTCACACCGTGCGTACCACCCTCGATGATCCGCACGTCTGCGCGCGGTATGAGGGCCACCAGTTTCGCCGCGCTGGAAATGCTCACCGTCGCATCCTGATCGCCGAACATGGCCATCACGGGAATTTCGGTTTTCTCCGCCACGGTGCTGAACAGATACTCGCGATCCGACATCGGGAAATGTCGCAGGGTCGACAGCAGCGCAGGGCCATAGCCGCGATAATCCATCTGGCGTGTGACATCGCCCTGCAGCCGGAAGTCAGGCGCAACAGCGCTTTCGTCATATTGCGGATCGCCCAGCAATATTCCGCGCCCGAACACCTGCCATATCCAGTCGCCAATCACCGAGACCCGCACCAGCTTGGCAGCGCTGCTGTCAGCACCCGCCACATCGAGGCCCGCCGGTACGAATAGGAACAGGTCCGATACGCGCTCGGGATGACGCCCCGCAAAGCCCATCACGATCGGACCGCCCATTGAAAGGCCAACAAGGTGCACAGGCTCGGTCAGGCCGAGTCCGTCGAGCAGGTCCATCAACTCGCGATCATAGAACGCATCATCATAGGGGCCCTTCGGACGGTCGGACCAGCCGCGTCCGAAATGATCGTAGCGCACGACCCGATAGCCCGCCTCGACCAGCGCCGCCGCGTTTTGCGAGAAAATGAATGAAGGCGTCGAAAACCCGTGAACCATGACGACGGTTTCGCCATCCTCCGGCCCTTCCACCAGGTAGTGGAGCGTCCCGTCTGTCACCTTCAGGAATTGCCCGGGCGCATCCGCACGCGCCTCGGCGTCCATTGTCTTGAGATCCTTGCCGGCCCACCAGAAGGTCACCAGCAAAACAGTCGCCAATAAGCCCGTCGCCGACACAAGCAATCTGATCATCCGTCCATCCCGTTTCGCGCCGTCCGGGGACCCCGTCAGACAATTTCGATCATCGGTGCATATCGAGCCAAATTCTCAGCTTTTGCAAGGCAGGAATGACCGCCTCGACCTCCTCTGCCGACAAGGCCTCCTCAAGGTCGCCCAGCCCCGGTCCCGCGGCAGACAAAGCCGCCTCACGCGCATCGCGGCCCGCTGCGGTCAGCGTGACAATCTTGGCCCGGCCATCAGCCGGGTCCTTGCGTATTTCGATGAACCCTTTGGACGCCAGCCTTTGCAGCGTGCTGGTCATCGTGCCTTTGGTCACCTGAAATGCTGCCGCGAGCCGCGCCGGAGACCAGTCGCCGTCCAGCCGCACCAGATGATTGAGCACACCGAACTGCGCCAGAGTCAGCCCGTGCGGCAGCAGCCTGTCCAGCCGGGCACCGGACAGCTGGCTTATAATGCCAATCTCGTTGAGCAGCAGGAACAATGCCTGTTCGCGCTTGGATAATGTGTTCATTGGCAGCCTTCAGGTAATCAGATGCGATTCCATCGGCCAGCGAGGCGTGGCCATGATCGGCTTGGCATAGCCTACCCTGACCAACATCTGAAGCCTCTGCCCGCCGCCAATCAGGTCATGCACTTCGTCGTACAGGTCCGCCATTTCCGGATACTCCTGTAATGACTGGCTCCACGGGTGTATCGAGACGCCCAGCGATGTCGCTGTCAGGTTCATCCGCGCATAGGCGCGGCCCGCATTGATCTGGTCGGTGCGGGTCTGATTGCCATTGGTCAGCCAGGCGAACCCGCGTGCCGACATCGCCAGCGCTTCAAACATGTTGAGCCCCTGCTGGAATCCTGCGGATGTCTGGTCGGCCAGTGTCTCGCGATTGACCATGCCGATCAGCTTGCCGGCCGCGATGAACGGCCCCTCAAGTTCGATTCCGTCCGGATTGGCCGCCACTTCCTTCGCGCCGATGCGCATCAGGTCGACACTCTCCTGATTGGTCGCGGGTGTGTTCATTTCCATCTGGTGCGCCCGCCAGGTCAGGTCGCGCAGCGTCCCTGCCATCGGTGTGTTGCCGATCGTGTTGGCCGACACGCCGAAGTCGCTGCCTGCCTGCATCATGGCCGCCAGTTTCTCAGCCTCCACGTCGCGCGCCTCATAGAGGTCCTTGTTCGAGCGCCGCGCCAGCACATGCGCAAACAGCGGGTCCGGATCGGATTCACCCGCCAAAAACCGCACGTGCGCCACAGGCCGCGCATCCAGCGTCGCCATGTCCTCGCCGTCAGGGAAAAGCGTGATCTCCGTGCCATACCCGTCTTCAGCCGCCGCCAGCGCCAGCAGTTCGAGGAACGCGCCATGCCCGATAACGGTCTGGCGGTCATAGGGATCAGTCGCCGGCAATCGGCGGTCCAGATCGCAGAAAAGGGTGAGGGCATCATCCCCCTCCAGCCGCACCAGCCACGGCTGCCGATTATGAGGATTGGGCGCGAGGATCGCATAGGACAGGGCGCGTCGGCGAAATTCAGTCTCCTGCCCCGCTTCGCGCCACGGTTCCCGGGCCGACCGCGACGGGCCGTTCGCAGCCACAAAGCCGCCCGCGCCCACAGCCGCCAATACACAGCCACCCCCCACCAGTTTCAATACGCCTCGCCGCGTTGTCATCGTCACTCCTCCCTATTTAGTTTGACGCCATACCTTTTAGTTCTACATCAAACTAAAGTCAATCATGGGCGGGGAGTGGATCATGACGCCAGTGCGGTCTAGGTAGGGATCAGACCCCTATCCGGAGACATGCCCCATGAAGACCCGCGCCGCCGTTGCCTTTGAAGCCAAGAAACCCCTCGAAATCGTTGAGCTGGACCTCGAAGGCCCGAAGGCCGGTGAAGTCCTCGTCGAAATCATGGCCACCGGCGTCTGCCACACCGACGCCTACACGCTCGACGGACTCGACAGCGAAGGCCTCTTCCCCAGCGTGCTCGGCCATGAAGGCGCGGGCATTGTCCGCGAGGTCGGCGCGGGCGTCACCAGCGTCAAGCCGGGCGACCATGTCATCCCGCTCTACACGCCGGAATGCCGCCAGTGCAAAAGCTGCCTGTCAGGCAAGACAAACCTCTGCACTGCCATTCGCGCCACGCAAGGGAAAGGACTTATGCCGGACGGTACCAGCCGCTTCTCCTACAAGGGCCAGACCATCTATCACTACATGGGTTGCTCGACCTTCTCGAACTTCACCGTCCTGCCGGAAATCGCCGTCGCGAAAATCCGCACCGACGCGCCTTTCGACAAGGCATGCTATGTCGGCTGCGGCGTCACCACCGGCGTTGGCGCCGTCACCAACACGGCCAAGGTCCAGGTCGGCGACAATGTCGTCGTCTTCGGCCTCGGCGGCATCGGTCTCAACGTGTTACAGGGCGCGCGCATGGCGGGGGCCGACAAGATCATCGGCGTCGACATCAATGACTCGAAAAAGGAATGGGGCGAGAAATTCGGCATGACCCATTTCGTCAATCCCAAGAACACCAAAGATGTGGTCGCCCATATCGTCGAACTGACAGATGGCGGCGCGGACTATTCGTTCGATTGCACCGGCAATACCGATGTTATGCGACAGGCCCTCGAATGCTGCCATCGCGGCTGGGGCACGTCGATCATCATCGGCGTGGCCGAAGCTGGCAAGGAAATCAGCACACGGCCTTTCCAGCTCGTCACCGGGCGCAACTGGCGCGGCACGGCCTTCGGCGGCGCCAAGGGCCGCACCGACGTGCCGAAAATCGTCGACTGGTACATGAACGGCAAGATCCAGATCGACCCGATGATCACCCACGTCATGGGCCTCGAAAAAATCAACGACGCCTTCGACCTGATGCATTCCGGCGAAAGCATCCGGAGTGTGGTGGTTTATTGATGCCAAAGAACATCGAGCCAACAAATCCGGAACGGGAAGCCGAGCTTGGCCGAATTGCGCTTTGGCTCGACGTCGAAGACCTGACTTGGCTATCGCAACGCTGCACTTGCAAAGAAGATACACCCATTGAAGATCGAGACATGTGTGGCCGAATGCGATTTCGCGCTCGCGCTGCTCTGCACAAGGCAGGAAAAATCAAAGAGAAGGACGAGTAGAAATGTTCAGTCACGTAATGGTCGGCACCAACGATCTCGAAAAATCGAAGAAGCTCTATGACGCCCTGTTCAAGTCCCTTGGCGGACGCGAGGCGATTGTCGATCCCAAGGGGCGGCTGATCTACATTCATAATGGCGGCACGTTCCTCGTCACGCCGCCCATTGACGGCCAGCCCGCCTGCCACGCCAATGGCGGCACGATCGGCTTTGCCGCGGATTCGCCGCAACAGGCCGACGCCTGGCACGCGGCCGGTATCGCCGCTGGCGGCAAGCCGATTGAAGACCCACCCGGCTGGCGCGAAGGCACGGGCATGCGCCTCTACCTCGCCTACCTGCGCGACACGGACGGCAACAAGATCTGCGCCATGCATCGCGGATAGCGATCAATGACGGACTGGAACCTACCCTGGAGGGCCAGCTGCCTGTGCGGCGGCGTGCAGATGAAAATCTCCGCGCCGCCCATGGTCACAATGGCGTGCCATTGCCGGGGATGCCAGAAACTCACCAGCGGCCCCTATTCGCTGTCCATGTTCCTGCCGGACGCAGGTTTCGAAGTAACCGCTGGCGAACCCGTGATCGGCGCGCTGAAGGGCAAGCACCGGCATTATTACTGCCCTGACTGCAAGTCGTGGCTGTTCACCCGCCCGGCCGGAATGGACTTGGTCAACCTGCGGTCGACCATGCTCGACAATGCGGCATGGGCCGCGCCAATCATGGAAACCGGCACGGCAGACCGACTGCCATTTGCCCAAACAGGGGCGGAGTTCAGTTACGCGGGCTTCCCGCCACCATCTGATTTCCCGGGAATCATGCAAGCCTTTGCAGATCATGGCGCCAGACCGGGCAACAGCCGACAGGAAGACACAATAACATGATCAAATTCGCACTGATGGGCACGGCCCTTTTGGCGCTTACCGGCTGCATCGCAGTCGATGTCGACGAGGTCCGTCTGGATACAAACGTCTCCCATTTCGGCAGCATGGCTGTTGGCGGCACGGAACTACCCTTCTCCAAGGCCGTTAGGGCGGGCGACACGATCTATCTTTCCGGGGAACTGGGCATTGATCCCGAAACCAATGCGCTCGTGCCGGGCGGCACAGGGCCGGAAACCACCCAGATATTCATCAACCTGGAGCGCACATTGAACACATTCGACGCCGACCTATCCAACATCGTCAAATGCACTGTCTTCCTCGGTGACATGGCTGACTATGCCGAAATGAACGCAGCTTACAAAGCGTCCCTGCCCGCCCCCATGCCCGCCCGCGCCACCGTCGGCGTCTCCGGCCTCGCTGTCGGCGCCAATCTTGAGATCGACTGCATCGCGGTGGCCTCATGACCGATGATGCCAACCAGGACTGGAAACTGAAGCTGCGCTACGGCCAGATCGACACCGACTTCCAGCATTTCGCGATGGTCGCCGATGGCCGCGTTGTTGAACCCAATGCCGATTTCAAGACAGAAATCGGACCATCGGTGCTGTCAATGAAGGCCTGGGCCAAGGATTCCAATGAAGCTGGCGACATGATCGTTGCGATCAGCAATCATCTCGGCTTCAAAATCGCCGACAAGGTCGAGATCTACGCCACCGAACCTGACGCGCCGCCGCAGGAAAAGCCCTATGGCTATGACCTCCGCTTCACGCCCTATGACGGCCCGGACGTGACTCTGCAATAAGGCAGGTCGTCCTAGGCCAGCCTCAACCGGCAATCCCGGCGCACAAGGCGCGCAGGCAACCTGAACTCCATCAGAGGGGAACCACCCACGCGATCCAGCAGCCTTTCCAGCCGCGCTCTCGCGTCCGCATCCATCGCGTCTATCGCGTCGGTCACCGCCTGAAGGCGCCATAGCGGGAAGGTGCGCGCCGCGCAGTCGCCCTCGAAACCACCCATCTCGAAGGTAATCTTGCCCAGCCCGCGTGGCACGTCCGCGCCAGCGCTCGCTGAACCGGCCCATTCGCCGAACAGGGCGGCGGTCTTGACCAACGCAGGCATCTGCTCGGTCATCTGCCGACTGAGGATCGGCTCCAGCGTTGCGGGCACGGCGTCGTCTGCCAGTAGATCGCCATCGCCCGCTTCGCCCGCCTGAACGCGCCGCACATAGTCTGCCACTGCCGGGGCCAGCCGCTCCATGATCCGCCCGCTTTCCGGATCACGCAACAAATGGGCATAGAGCGGCCCGTTCAGCGCAAAGTCGCCAAGCGAAGGTCGCCCGCCCAGCAGGTAGGCGTGATGACGCAAATGTTCGGTCATGTCCTTCAGGAACGCCTCATAGGCCGCCTCGACACCCGGGATCGTCTCCTCTGACACGCCCAACATCGGCACGGCGCCTTTGAAGCGCTCGCCATTCTTCTTGCCGATGGCATATTGTTCCGGCGCAGGCACATTCGGCGCAGACGTCCGACCGAACTCGCCATAGATCCAGTCTTCATTGTAATTCCAGCGATAGTGCATCGCGGGGATCACCAGCCACTCATCGGCATACAGGTCGAAAAGCCGTGACACGACCTGTTGCACGGGTCCGCTTGGAATTGCGCGTGGTCCGTCCGATGTAACCGCCTCAATGGTTTCGATGATGTCGGTCGTATCCTGCACCACCTCGCCGCCTGCCATCTCGACCACAGGGATCACCGGCCAACCGACCTTGGGCATGATGACGTTCTGGTAAACATCACGCGTCGCCAGCCGTTCTTCGAAATCTGCGCCGCGCCACCGCAGGTAGGCGCGCGCCTTGCCGGAAAACAGGCTCACTTCCGAACCATACAGAACGTATGCTGCCATGCCTTGATCCTCCTGCCCGGTTCGGGCCATTGTCCGCCCAGTTTCAGGAGCGCATTCCCATGACCCTAACAACCGTCTCCGAATGGACAAGCTTTGGCGGCTTGCTCAGCGTACATGACCACGCGTCAGCCCTTCTCGGCTGCCAGATGCGGTTTGCCGTCTACACGCCGCCGCAGGCACTCAACGGCCCCGTGCCGGTGCTCTGGTACCTGTCAGGCCTAACCTGCACATGGGCCAATGTGATGGAAAAATCCGGGCTCCAGCGCGCCGCTGCCGAGCATGGCATCATGATCATCGCGCCCGATACCAGCCCGCGCGGAGATGATGTGCCCGACGATGAAGCCTATGATCTCGGCCAGGGCGCCGGCTTCTATCTCACCGCGACCGAAGCGCCGTGGGATACGCACTACCGGATGGACCAGTACATCACGAAAGAATTGCCCAAGCTCATCGAAGCGAACTTCAAGGCCGACATGACCCGTCAGGGCATTTTCGGCCATTCCATGGGCGGTCATGGCGCCCTGACCCTGCACTTCAAGCACCCGGACACCTACCGCTCCTGCTCGGCCTTCTCGCCGATCACCAGCCCGGCCCGCGCACCTTGGGGCGAAAAGGCATTCACCGCCTATATCGGCCCGCCGTCGATTGCCTGGGAACAATATGACGCGACCGAGCTGGTCCAGAACCGCCAGACGGACGCGCACCTGCTGATCGACACCGGCCGCGCCGACAGTTTCCTCGAGACACAGCTCCAGCCGGATATCTTCATCGATGCCTGCCGCAATTCCGGTCAGAACCTCACCTATCGCCTGCACGACGGCTATGGGCACGACTATTACTTCATTGCCACGTTCATGGACGATCATATCGCCCATCACGCAAACGTCCTGAAAGGCTGATACGCCATGCACCGGCCCCACACCAACCGCACCCTAACCACCCTCGCCGCCGCCCTCTGCCTGGCATCCGCCGCACATGCCGGAATGGATGATTTCGTCGCCGGAACCGCGGTTCCGGGCTTCGGAAAATCCGCCCCCGTCGACGGCGTCACGCTGCCGGAAGACACTCACTTCAAGGTCGCTTTCGACATGACGGAAGCGGGCGAGCCTGAAGCCGTCAGCCGCCGCCTCGAAACGCCCGCGCGTTTCCTCAACATGCATGCCGCTGCAGGTGTGCCTGCGGCGAACATGTCGGTCGCCATCGTGGTGCACGGCCCCGCCGCCAGTGACCTGCTGACGGATGCCAAACTGGGACACCCCAATCCGAACGCAGGGCTGATCGCCGAACTCATTGCCGCCGGTGCCACAATCGAGCTGTGCGGCCAGACCGCTGCAGCCCGTGATTTCGCACCGGAAGACCTGCTGCCGGGTATCACCATTTCACTGTCGGCCATGACGGCCCATGCCCTGCTGCAGCAGGACGGATACACGCTCAATCCCTTCTGAGGCGAATGCGCCGCGCTGTGGTATTACGGCCTGAAACGTGCAATGAGCGGGCAAACCACGCGCCCGCCCGATTGCGGACGGCGCGCTGCGCATGGATTCCCCGCGCACGCCCTTGAAAGACAAACGCTAAATGACTGATACGACCCTCGTTCCTCCGGCCCTTGCCGAGGCGCTCGCCACACGCGGCTATGAGACCCTCACGCAAGTGCAATCGGCTGTGATTGCTCCGGAACTGGCGGGACAGGACCTGCTCGTCTCCGCCCAGACGGGCTCCGGCAAGACAGTGGCTTTCGGCCTCGCCATGGCAGCTGACCTGCTGGGCGCGGAATCAAAATTCCAGAATGCCGATGCCCCGCTCGCCCTGATCGTTGCACCCACGCGGGAACTTGCCCAGCAAGTCGCGCGCGAACTGCAATGGCTTTACGCCTCCACAGGTGCGCGTCTGGCCACATGCGTCGGCGGCATGGACATGCGCGAAGAGAAGAAAGCCCTCGCCCGCGGCGCCCACATCGTCATCGGCACACCAGGGCGTCTGGCAGACCATATCAAGCGCGGATCACTCGTCACGTCAGACATGCGCGCCGTCGTGCTGGATGAGGCCGACGAGATGCTCGACATGGGCTTCCGCGACGAGTTGGAACTCATCCTCCAGGGCACGCCGGAATCCCGCCGCACCCTGCTCTTCTCCGCCACGGTGCCAAAGGGCATTGCTGCCCTCGCCAGTCGCTACCAGCGCAACGCTGTACGCGTCATGACCGAAGCCGAGAAAAGCCAGCACGTCGATATCGAATACAAGGCCCTGCTCGTGGCCCCCGGTGATGAAGAGAACGCCATCGTCAATATCGTGCGCCATTCCGACAGTGAAAGCGCGCTGGTGTTCTGCACCACGCGCGCGGCGGTCAACAAGCTGATGAGCCGTATGGGCAATCGGGGCTTCCCGGTCGTCGCCTTGTCAGGTGAACTCAGCCAGAAAGAACGCACCAACGCCCTGCAATCCCTGCGCGATGGGCGCGCCCGTGTCTGTATCGCGACCGACGTGGCTGCCCGCGGTCTCGACCTGCAGAATCTAGGTCTCGTCATCCATGCGGACCTGCCACGCGATCCGCAGACCCTGCTCCACCGCTCAGGCCGTACTGGCCGCGCCGGACGCAAGGGCGTCAGCGCCCTTCTGGTGGCGCCCAAGGGCCGCCGCCGTGTCGAGCGCCTGCTGCGCGATGCGAAGATCGATGCGACGTGGGGCAAGCCGCCCACGGCCGAAGAAATCAACGCGCTGGACGATGCCCGCCTCCTGGCCGATCCGGCCCTCAGCCGCCCGGTCCACGAGAGCGAAGCCGACATGATCGCCAAGCTGCTCGAAACGCACGGTGCTGAACAGATTGCCGCCGCTTTCCTGCGCAAGCAGCGTGAAGGCCGCTCGGCGCCGGAAGACCTGCGTGACGTCGACGACCGGGCACCTGCCCCTCGCACCGATCGCGGTGACTGGACCGACCGCGAGCCCCGCGAAAAACGCCCGCGCACAGAGCGCAAGGGCTTCGAGGATGCTGCCTGGGTGTCGCTGAATATCGGCCGCAAGAAGAATGCTGAAGCACGCTGGCTGTTGCCCATGCTGTGCAAGGCGGGCGGCCTGTCGCGCGAAGACATCGGCGCCATCCGGATCAATCCATCGTCCACGCACGTTGAGTTGACCAAGGAAGCCGCTGACCGCTTTTTCGCCACGCTCGGTGACGGCAATTCGCTTGAGAAAGGGATTCGCGCCTTTCCGCTCGACGGCGCGCCTGCGCCAGAGGGGCGCGACGATGACCGCCCCCCACGCGGCCCCCGCACACCGCATGTCAAACCGCACCTGAAGTCTGCCGGCAGACGGGAAGACGGCAACTGGGATCCTGCCGCGAAGGGCAAAGGCAAGCCCGGAAAGCCGAAATGGGAGAAGCCTGCCTCCGCAGAGCCTTCGCTTGGCGACTACATCCAGTATGACGGCCCGAACGACAAAAAGCCCTTCAAAGGCAAGCCCAAGCCTGCCGGTGCAGCTGGCGGTGCGAAGCCCAAGTTCAAGGCCAAACCCGGCGCTGGAAAAGGC
>JAVJOM010000045.1:0-37351 GCA_040216775.1 Hyphomonas sp. | reverse complement strand
GATCACGCTGATGCCCTGCTCAAGCAGGGCCTGCGCCACAAAATAGCCTACAAACCCGGCGGCGCCTGTCACCAAAACGGATTTCGTCGTTGACGAGCCGTCAGACCTGAAAGTCTCGCTGTTCATCAATCGACTTTCTATTGGTGCCTAAAATGGGTTTCAATGCCTTGCGCACATTGCGAGTTAAGGCTTGCCTCCAAGAATGGCAAATCCTGCGCCGCCGTGATTCCCGACAAAGTTTGACAAGCATGATTCCACGACTGCTAAGACGTCTCGATCTTGGATGGCGGGCCAAGGATGCGCAACGACCAACAAATTGTCACATTCAGTGACGTCTGCCGGCCCCGCTCCTTCCTACCTCGATTGTATCGTTCTCAGCCGCAAATATGCTCTGACCCTAAAATGACCCGCTAAGCCCAAGCGCCTAGTTGCGACCAGTATAACCCTTGCGGAGTTCCAAGCGTACAGCATCAGCTGCCGCGACGATTTAGGTTTCAGCGGGAGGTCTTCGGATCCTCGGGATCGGGCACCCAAGCCGCGAAGGGGGAGACATCATGTGAACAAAAAGCCAAGATTTTGACGGGGCTGTTAAGACTAGGCTAGGCACATAATTTTAACACTGCAAACGTCACTCACCCGACGCTTCCGTATTGGGGGCAGGGTTCCCTGCAAAATAATATGGCCCGCCAATTTCCCTGGTCGGAATAACAGTGAAGTTTCAATTCACAACAGGCAAGACTTTTTGGGTTCACGGAAATACGTCGGCTTTCAGAGATCACTGGGTGTCTGCTTCGAAGAGTATCTGATCTTGCTTTTTGTGGCACAATCCAGACTCGCTAAGTCAGTGGGCTGACGATATATGCGCCACCATGTCGACAATTTCCCGAATGCTAGCGCGAGTGCGCTTACTCGATTGACGTAATGACCGGTTCAAGAAAGTTCGCACGGCCTTCGGCGATGATCTTCACGCCTGCTGCGGTTGGATGTAACCTATCTGTTTGACGTAGTTCCAGCGTGATCTCAACACCAGTAATCGGAGATGGAAAGTATTCGAGATAAAACCGCTCGGCCAAGTCAGGGTAGGTCGCCTCGAAGGACGTTTCTCGATTACCATTGTTTATTTGGCTGCGATTCTGCAGGTCGACTAGGACACATCGGATGCTGCCGTCACGGGCCTTCAAAATTATCGAAACAAGGTTTTCCTTTGTGACCTCAGCGGCTATTCCCATGAGATAATCATTAGTACCAAGCGCTATGATGACCGCATCGGTATCGGTCTCGGAGACGCTCCTGTCGAACTATGCTAGACTATTGGCCGTTGTGTTGCCAACAATGCCTGCATTGATGATGGTGGCCCTGATTCCTCTATGTTTGAAGATCCGTGCCACCTGTTATGGTAGGGCGTCTTCAGCGGCGATTCCAAACCCGGCGATTAGGCTGTCACCGAGGAACGCGACGACAGGTCCGGACGCTGGCATGGAGGCGTCGAGCGCGCTCTACACCTGGCCGACAGGCATGGCAGGCCCATTGGGCGTCGGTTTTCCAGAAGCAGTCAAGATGATGGCGCTCGTGAGCATAGTCACGAAGAACTACCACCTTCTGCGCAGCGTTTTAGAGTTCATGCCTAACGACAGACAGGCCGCCAACCTCTGACAATGTATGCGGCCATCACGAAATACGATTTGAATGATGGGCTCACTTGTACTGCAGGATTTGGGGCTGACCTATTCGACGACTCATGGGGCGCTGGATGCTCTCAGCGATGTTTTCATTACCCCCAGTTAGGCAGGTTGGCTATTGTTGGCTCTGTCAGATCTCGCCAATTACCATTCATTTCGGTCACCATGTGAAAAGGCAACCCGAGTTGGCGCGATGTATAATTGCTCGGCGGGCCGCAGACTCACTTGGAGAGGGTTTCCTGCGCGTCATCGCTGCGGCACGGCACGACTAAGGGTGATGGTCTTCGGAGTCCGACTTGAGGCGATCAATTATGGCTTCAAGTTTTTGCGGCTTTAGACGAGCCGAAAGCGCCAAGACAGATCAAATAGGGTGCCAGAGTCAGCCTATAAATGGATTTCATTTGGGTGGCAGGTCTGGCTGGTTCTTGCGCAAATTCTCAAAAATATTCTCGGCGAGACTAGCAAAGCTAGAATGAGACGAGATAAGGGATCGAGCAGTCGTTCAGGGATTCGAGGACTTCATGATCAAAAGCAAATTTGATAACCTTTACGATCTCCCCCGACCGGCACCTTATGCGCAGGAAATGCGGTCGCTCCATTATCGCGATCCCGATTACCTGCCTGTTGCAAGACGGGCTTTTGACCGATTCGTTTCGGATGTAACGAGATCACGCGCAGCGCCTCTGATAGTGTTAGATGTGTGTGCTGGATATGGAATCAATAGTCTGACCCTAAGGTTCGGACTGGAAAGCGGCGATGCGTATGCATGGCTGGCATCTGGTCAGGCGACACCAACACCAATTCACTCCACGCGGTGGTTACCCCCTGACGCTCACATTATCGGGATCGATATTGCTCACAACGCGCTCGCCTACGCGCAGGGCGCCGGCCTGATTGATGGTTTCATCTGTCGAGACCTAGAGACAGATAAACTCTTGGCGCAAGAAGCGCAGCGAATCGCTAAGAGCGACATCCTTATTTCAACCGGGTCGCTTAGTTACATCACTGAACGCACGATCGGTCAGATCTTGTCTGCGATAGATGCAGAAAGCCCGCTCTTGGCGCTATTCTGGCCACTTCTGGGGGTCGACACTCAGAAGCTGACGACCTGCATGCGGGCTTCGGGTCTCACGGTCAGCCATGACCAGACGCCGATCTGGCAGCGAAACTACAAAAGCAACGAAGAACGCGAACGCTATTATGCTTGGTACCGCGACCGCAACATTAGGATCGAAGGGACTTTGGCGGAAACCGGCCTGTGCGCGACCCACCTCTGCGCTCTGCGCTCATGATGCAGGAGAGAGCATCGGAGCTTGAAAATCTAGTGGGTGCGATCTGCAACGCGTTCGAAAACGTAACTGTTCCTGTGCGAAGCAAACACGTGTCGCCGCTTCAGGAATATTCAGACAGAAAGCTAGAAATAAGGGCGGCCGTTTCAAGCTGGTTCCTGCAACAGTCACCAGACACTGATGGCCGCAATCTTGGAGCTGCTGTCGAAAAGTTGATTGGCGGTGGCCTGAGTCATCATCTGCGTCATGCTTCTGCGACTCACTTCATCGGAAGCCACATACAGGAGCTTGAGCGGCTAAGACAGGCTGCCACAGATCATCTCCGTGCGGAAACGGCAGGCAAATCTCTCGAGGCGGTCACAAGTCTTCTAAACAGCCTGATATCACTGGGAGATACGGGCTTTGTTGCCGAGAAGCTTCGGGTCGCTGCCGACAAGACTGGGTTCCACGCCCTCTATCTGCAGGGTCAATTCCTGAAGGCGGTCGGTCTTGGGTATGATGCATCGGTGCTGTCGTCCGAAATAATTAGATCCTACCCGGAACTTGCCGCAGCGTGGTATGTAGACACTACCTTACCCTTCCGGCACCCTGGTGAACCGCGCCCCCTGTTCCAAAGGGGTGTCCTGTCAGGTCCAGAAAGTGTCCGTGCTCATATCACGGAGCTTGTGGACCGGAATGATTTCGGCGCCGCACTCGATGTCGTCGCAGGGCATCCGGACCTTGTTCGAGCTAACGTCGGCTTGGCGCTGGCGGCGCTCAGGGCCCTTCTTCCAGTCCTTCCGATCGGCAACGCCCAGCGGACCCAACTCGACTCGGCCGCAGCAAAGATGTCGCCTCATCTCAGGCTTAAATACATCAAGCTCGGACGAACTCTCACACATGAGGTAATGTCCTCGCTGGCAATGGAATGCCTTGAGACAGGCATGCCGATGGCATCTATTCAGGGCCTGCTCAGCGACGTCTGGAACATGGTGCTCCGCGAGGCGCCGAACCTATTGATTCCTTTAACCGATCAGATCACTCTCTTGATGTTCGGAAAATCACTGTTCTCCGGGCCGGTCCCCCAGGAGAGAGCCGGTGGGCTGCCTCCTGCTATGATTATCCAAGAGGAGGCGCATTTACGACAATGTCTTAAGATGAAGGGACGTTATCGCAAGGAACGCGCTGAATTGCGGTCTCAGCAATCGGGCGCCCTCACCGATCGGGCAAAGTGTTTCCTTGACAAAGCGCGTTCTTCCCAATTCGGAACCTTGCTCTACGGAAATCATTCCCTCGGGATCGACGAAATCGCCTACTTACCCATGCACGCGGCGGCGGCAAAGACTGGCCGAAAGGTCATGGGTCTTCTCCGTGCGCAAAACCCCTCGGAGATCGCGCTTCATCAAGACTGGGCTATGTCCGGCGTGGTCGACCCGGATATAGTCGAGATCCTAAACATTTTCGCGGCGGACGATGCCACTCAGACACAGAAGCTGATCGCGCACCTCAGATCTGGTGGCGTTCTCGATGTTGCAAATGACGGCTTAAATGCACCCGGTGTAAGAGTGCTGGTCCCCTGGATTGCCCGGCCTTACACTCTTCGCAGCTTCCCAGCCCAATTGGCTCTCGCTACAGCATCGCAAATCGGATTTCGGACGATCTGCGCTGGCAAGGATGGTGCTGTGCGACTCGATATCGTACCGGTCGCGCCGCCGCCAACTCAGGGCTCGATGCGTGTTCGCGCGATATGGCTCACACAGCGGCTGGCCAAGCTGACCCGTCAGGGGTTCGCCGAAGATCCAGCAACATTTCCAGTGGATCGCTTAACGCTTTTTGGCGGTATTCCTGAACTGCCTCCACTATTAGATCTAAAAGAATGGGCCCTCCAGCCGGCGGTACGATCAAGTCTGATCGCTTGGCTGGCGAAAGAGGCGCCTAAGCTTCCTCAAAGCCAGGTGGGAAACTACCTCACTCAGGCGGACATCCGAGAACCGGCATTGCGTATGGCCTCGCTGCTCATTCATTTTCAAGCAAACAGCCCGCGACACAACGCTCCGGACAGGCGCTTCAATGACCAGCATCGGATTGCCTTTATTGGGCCCCAAGGTGCAGCAATGCTCGCCACAGGGATAGGTGCCTTTGCCGCCGGTAGTCTTCTGTGTCCGATACAAGCTGATATCGCCCCAGATGTTGCCTTAGAGCGTCTTAAAGTCTTCCAGCCTGACCTTATTCTGGCGACAGCCAGCTCCTGGACCGAGATACTCAAGCTAGACAACTCGGATGTGGTGCAGCCAGTTCTGATTCTGGACGATGCGGGCGATGCTGCATCACTTGAAGATCTCCTGCTAAGCTTCCAGCCTGCAGATGCCCTGCCGAGTTTTGATTCTGATCAGGCTGGATTTGTCGTATTCACCTCGGGCAGCGACGGCTTGCCCAAAGGCGTCGTCGTCCCGGCGGGCGTCCTTTCCAACAACTCCGGGTTGGACCGATGCGCACAGTTGGAACTCGGCGAACGGGTCTGCTATTTAACCCGTTGGGATGCGGTCGGACTGTCGGACATCATGGCCTGCATCCGCGGCGGCGCCTCCATCGTCATTCCCGAACCTAAAACCCTCGACGCTCCTTCGGCCCTGGCGGCATGGCTGGCCGATATGCAAATCGATTTTTTGTCTGCGCCGGTGTCACTCTGGCGTTTACTCCTGCGGACGAAGATGTGGTCGCTTAAAAACGGAATCAAAGTATCGAAAGGTCTTCTTTGGGGCGAACCAATTACCGCTTCTGTTGAGGAGAGTCTGGCACGACAAGCGCCTGAACTTAAGGCTTTCTGTATCTATGGCTCGACGGAGGTGACTTATACTGCCTTTGGAAATCTTCGCGACGCTCCCGTCAGTGGACGGACGGGAAGTCCTGGCGGCCATCCGATTGAAGGCACTCTTGTCACCCCTGTCGACGGCACTGAAGTAAATGCAACCCGCATTTCTAGTCCGAATCGAATGCTTGGCTATTTTCACGACTTGGCCCGTTCGAATCCACCTCACGGTCACGGCTCGGAGGAAGCAGTAGTAGTCAATGATGTTGTCAATGTCAGAGACGGCTTTGTTGAAGTCCTCGGCCGTAGCGATTCCGTATTCAAGTCAGCCGGCCGACGGTATTCCATCCGGCAGTTTGAGAAATCCGCGGAGGATATTCCGGGCGTTGAGATCGCGATCGGCTTCCTCAGGCAAACCGACACAAATCCGGAGTTGCTTGTCGCCGTGCAATCTCGCGCAGACGATTCTGGTGTCGTGCTACAGCAAGTCGCGGACGCAGTCCGTTCGAGTTCTAACGGTGGAGTCCGCGCACGGGAGATCACAATTCTGACGGAATTGCCGGTAATGGCTAACGGCAAGATTGATCGGCAAGCCTTGCTGAATACTTTCACGCGCGCATCAAATGAAGGTCCGAAATCTGCGCCCGCCGCACCTACTCGACCAGTTTACGGCGGAGCGCTTGAGGCCCTTCATGGATGGGCCACAGAGCTCGGCCTTCCAGGCTCTGCTGAATTTGATCCTGATCAAAGATTGCCCGAGTTCTCATCAATCGAAATGTTGGAGCTCAGTCTGATTTTGGATGAGATCGCACCTGGTCTGCATTTGGATGAGCTGAGTTTGACGGGCGGCGCAAGTTGGCGCAGTATTGGTCGTTTGATCGACAAAATAAAAGAAATTTAGCGCATCTGTTCGTAAAGCGTGATGGATTTTCACCGAGTAGCCACAGTGTGCAGACTAAGTAACATTTTGTCGAAACCTTTCAGATAATAGGCATGGTTTTCTGCGCTTATGCTGAGTTCAAACCAGACTGCTTCGCCTAATGTTCTCCTCCGAGCGGATTGATCGCTGGTGCTATCGGTGCGCGCTGGTCACTCAGACGACTTCTTCGCGCGCTTAATTCGCTTACAGCATCAACAATATCCTGAGCGCTGCTCGAACCACTGATCCATTTTGTCCTTCAACGTGACAGGTTTTCACGGCATTTCATCAACTCCGAGGGGAAGTTTTTCGCTATCGCGAGATTAGTTTGCCAATCAGTTGGGAGGCGGAATCCAAAATCAGCGCATATAAGACACTGACGCACTGGCTAGAATTCATCTGATATTTTGACCGCCATGCTGGAAGTCCTCCCGTGGTTCGAACAGAAGCGGACGCTCCCAGTATCCCCTTGCGCAGCTTCTCCGCTTACCGGTTTGCCAATATCTGCCAGCGGTCGGACCTGTCGGCGAAAATCTTCTGATTTTCGGGCAGCGGGGTTGTCTGGATCGATTCGATGTATGACTGCACGCCGACGTAAGTGTAGGTGTTTTGGGTAATAGTGGAAGTTGCGAAATGTCGGGTCGAGACTGGTCGTATTACGGTAAGCTCGAATTGATAATTTGCATTTTTCTATGGCCCAGCAGGTGGCTAATGTTTTCTCAGATTTCATAGGCTTTCTCTGCGGTTAGAGTATAATGAACACCATGCTTGCAGTCGATGTCGTGTCCCCTATGTAATTGGCGGCTACTCGTCGAAAGATACGGGCGATTGTACATGTCGGCAAGCTAGGTGCCGGTGGGGGACGACCAGTTGCGAGTGCTGTATTGCCAATGCGCCGTATATGCGATTGATGAGGCAAGATCCGGCGACTTGCTGGAGAGTGGAGGTATCTGTGGTAGCCATCTCAGTTCTCATTGTGAACTATAATGGCGAAGATTACCTTCAGGCAGCGCTGGATTCTTTGCGGGCGCAAACCTTTCGGAATTTCGAGGTGATTGTGGTCGACAATAACTCGACCGACGGATCTGCCGACAATCTCCGTGCCAATGGCCTGCCAGCTTTCCGCCTGCTGGCACAGGATACAAATCTCGGCTTCGCTGCCGGCAGCAATGTGGGTGTGAAAGTCGCAGCCGCGCCATGGGTGGCCATGCTGAACCCCGACGCTGAGGCCAAGCCCGATTGGTTGCATGAGATTTTCGACGGTATCCGCCGCCATCCCGGCACGCACATGTTCACCTGCGCTCAGCTTTCTCTCGATGACGCGACTCTGCTGGATGGGGCAGGAGATAACTATCTCGGTATCGGCATCCCGTGGCGCGGCGGCTTTGGTCGACCGGCGAGAGAACTACCGGAAGAGGGCGAATGCTTCTCTCCCTGCGGTGCTTCGGCCGTATTCGAGCGTCAGGCCTATCTTGCCCATGGCGGCTTGGACGAGCGCTTCTTTTGCTATTGCGAGGATGTCGACCTCGGCTACCGCATGCGGCTGGCGGGCGAAAGGTGCATCTTCCTGCCGCGCGCTGTGATTTCCCATGCCGGTAGCGGCATCACCGGCCGCTCCAGCGATTTCGCTCTCTTCCACGGCACCCGCAACCGCCTCTGGACCTATGCCAAGAATACGCCTTGGCCGCTGATGGTGCTTACCTTGCCGGGGCATGTGGCGATGACCCTGACCATCCTGCTGCGCAGTGCAACCAAGGGCCATGCCCGTCCGGTCTGGCGCGGCCTGATGGCAGGCCTTGCCGGGATCGGCCGGATAAGGGCGAACCGTGCCTACGGGCCGCCCGTCCGAACTATTTCGCTGGCAGACCTGATGCGCATCATGGCTTGGAATCCGATGGAACTGCTTGGCCGCCATGTCGTGGTGAAGCCACTGGACGAGTCAGAAGCGCCAGCCATGCTGGAAGTTGTCCGGAGCTGACCAGATGCCAAAATTCGCGATTTCCGTGCCAGTGGGAGCTTGGCACCCTTTCCTCCCGCATGTCCTAGCCAGCCTGAAAGCGCAGGGGCCCGACGTCGCCGTTGCGCTACTGGATGCCTCCGGGGATGCGCGCGTGGTGGCGTTGGGTGATGCTGAGAATGGCTGGCTAGCCTATCGCCGTCACGGCAAAGACAAGGGCCAGTCCGATGCCATCCTCGAAGGCTGGGCTAATGTCGATGGTGACTGGCTCGGCTGGCTTAACGCCGACGACATCCTGATGCCCGGCGCGCTGGACCGGGTGCGCGAGAGGCTGGCCGCCGAGCCGGACCTCGACCTGATCTACGGTCAGAGCACGATCATCGACGACGCCGCCGCTATGACGGGCTATCATTTCAATGTCATGCCGCCGGGGCCGGCACTACTTGAAGGATGCATCATTTCCCAGCCGTCCTGTTTTTTCCGAAGGGAAACATATGACGCTGTCGGCGGGCTGAATCGGGACCTGCACTATGTGATGGACTGGGATCTTTGGATCCGGCTCTACAAATCGGGCGCGAAGGTCGCTTTTCTCGATGCGCCAATGTCCCAGGTTCTTTGGGGCGCGGACACAAAATCCGCCTCACTGAATCGCCGCCGACGCGAGGAGCTACGCACGATCATTGCTGAGAATACACCGGAGGAAAAGCAAAAGGAGATCTTCCGAGCCTTCGCCATCCACGCGATTGCCGATATGGTGTGGCCGCCCATGCTGAAAAATCGCTTGCTGAAACGGCTGCGTCGGGTGGGACAGCGGCTCTATGGCCTCCGGGCCGATGGCGAGATCGGTGACCGCGCAACGCTTTACCTCGCCCACTATCTCGACGCCGAGGTGAACGGCGTCACGCTCGATTTGGAAGGAGACTTGTCGGGCGTCACGGCTACAGCATCCGTGCTCGTTAAAAAGGTTGCCATCGTAGCAGGCCAGATTTCGCTGGCCTTTGATGCGCCCCTCACCGCGGGGCAAGCTGTGGAAGTGACTGTGACGCGGACCGTAGGGCCCGAGCCGCTATATTTTAAACGCGCGGCGTGGCGTCTTTGACCGCCTGAATCCTGATCGGGTCCATTGATCTGAAAAGGATCCCGTCGGCCTTACGCATAATGTCGATCGCACCCAGCGCAGACCATTTTCGAAATGCGCTCTCCATCAGCCGCGCCAGCCTAGGGTGCGGGAACGGCGCGCCGGTCGCGCGCACTTCGTCTGCATATGTGTCGGCGCCGCCAACCGACAAGTTCTGGCCATGAAAACGAAAGCCGGCGAGGGCCGTCGGCAGGACACTGAGGGGGGCGTGTTCGGCAAGGCGCCGCCAGAGTTGGAAGTCGCCCGCCAGCCGCATGACTTCGATCTCGTCGCGTTGGGCTTTCGGTACTTTATCAAACAGGCCACGCGAAAAGAACATGCTTTCCTGCTGTAGGTGGCCAAGGAAGCCGGTATGGAACCATCCCTTGCGGATCCACGTCCGGGGATAGCGCCCGTAGGGCCTGACGTACCGCAGCCGGCCGGATTCGTCCCATGCGCCAGGAAAACCGGTCATCCACTGAGCGCCGGTCCGTTCGGCATGCTCGACCACGCAGGCAAGCGCCCAGCGCGTGTAGAGGTCATCACTTGCCATCCATGCTAGGAAATTGCCGCTGGACAGGTCAAGCCCTCGGAAGATGGAAGGGTAAAGGCCGAGACCAGGAGCCTCGACCAGGCGGACGCGCGCCTCCCGAGCGGCCCAGTTGCGGGCAACCTGCAGGCTGTTATCGGTTGATCCGCCATCGACGATGATATGTTCCCAGTCGTCATGCGTCTGGGCTTCAATGCAATTGATCAGCTCTGGCAGGAAACAGACGCCGTTCAGGACCGGCGTGACGATGGAAATCTTCACTTGGCGACCCCCTCCATATCTGCGATGCCGTCCCCCGTCTGGAGGGTCGGACGAGTTACCCATGCGTGCGTAATAAGCGGGCGCCGACCGGCACGGGTAACCGTGGAGGTTCGGCTTTGCAAACGTATCTTCACGTTTTGACGACGCATTGTGTGATAGACGATATCGCCTCAGGGGTGGAAATCTACTGGAATATCCGGCAGATGCTCGGCATCCGCTTAAATCTGAAGGACGTGTAGAGTGGCAAAAAATCATTGGCTGGTTTCCGGCGTAGGCCGTTCAGGCACGACGATGGCCTATAGCGCGCTGCTGGCCGCCGCTCGGGCACAGGATCCCGGCACGCTTGGTCGGTATGAACCTTTCCTTTGGGGCGCGCCGACATGGGACAAGCTGCCGGGCGATATCGGCGATGCCTTCTCCCGCACGGATTCCATCAACGCGCGTGGCGTTTATGCGCACACAGAATCGCCGCTTTTCCACGACGCTTCGCACCCTGCGCTGGACAGCTTCATCGACGAGACGCTGCCGGTCGGTCGCCCGGTGGTGGCCAAGGTAATTCGCGGCGCTGGCCGTCTCGGCGCCTTTCTGGAGCGCGACCCGGATCTCAAAATCGTCCACCTCATTCGCAATCCGCTTGATGTGGTAAATTCCGCGCTCCTCTACTTCTCTTTTTTCGGGGGTGAGTTTCATCCTTCCGATGAGCCGCGCTTCAATGTGGAAGCGGCAGCCCGTTTCGGAGATATGCACCGTCCGACCTTCGAACTGACCGAAGCCGAACGGTCGCTCGAATGGTGGCGGCTCATGAATGAAGCCGCCTACCAGTCCGCCCAGCGTTTCCCGAAACGCCTGAAGATTGTACCTTATGAGCATCTGATGGCCGACCTTCCTGGCGTCATGACCGGGATTGTGGAATTCCTCGGCGGCTCGGCTAACTTGATCGACGCATCGGGACTGTCTGAAAATGTCGGTCCTGTGACGAGATGGACGAGCCTGCAGGCGGTGGACCGGGACGCAATACTTCCGCATGTGGATGCCTATTTCGATGATCTGCGGATTTTTGGGGTCAACCGAAATCCTGTCGATATCGCGGCTATGAAAGCCCGGCTGCTAGAGAAATATGCCGCGTGCAAGGCCGGACCGGCCTTCACACCTCAGCTCGAACCAAGCCTCGCGCCAACGCGGGTCAGATCGATCGCAGTCAAGGCGCGACAGGACGCGGATGCTTCACGTGCCGCCGGCGACAAACAGGCGGACCGGATCGCAGAGAAGGTTTCCGAGCGTACAGGCTCTGGCTGGAAAGACATCGCCGCGGCGCTCGCGCGACAGTCCGAACAGATCGCGGGTACACTAAAAGCCAGCGAAGATCGCGATGCAGGTATTACGTCGCTCGCCGCCGAGCTTAGCGAGAAGAAGGATGAGATCGGCGCGCTCAAACGGACGCTCGATAGCCGTGATGCACGTGTTATCGACCTCGAGGCGAAGCTGAAAGAGGCAAAGACCCATCTTTCCGAGGCGAAGCGAGAGGGTGAAAGGGACCTGCAGGCCTCGCACCAGCTGAATTCCCGTCTGCGTGATCGTATCGCAGCTTTGCAGGATGAGCAATCCTCACACACCGGTGCTTTTGAAAAGCTGCGCTTCGAAAAGCGTGACGTGGAGGACAAGCTGCGAAAGACCGAAAATCGCCTTCGCACGGTTGCCGGAGAACGCGAACTGTACCGACAACAGCTGGTGGAACTCGCCTCAGTGTTAGCACCGCGCCTGAGTACGGTAGTGACCCTGCGCCCCCTGCGTTATGTCATGCGACAGCGCCAGCGCGTGAAATCCGGCATGGTTGAGATTGACGAGAATGGCGTTCCGCGCCTGAAAACGAGCAAATAGGGCAGGCCGGTCGCTCTATTTCGGTTCGTAGGTCTTCCACTTGGCGATGTCGAAGCCACTGCCGAAGATTTGCAGACCTTTCTCCTGAATAATCTGTGTATTTACGAAGATCAAGTCGACTTGGCTCAGGCGATCATTATAGTAACAAAGATCTACGACATCCACGAGCTGGAAGCCGCTGCGCCGAATGAGTTCGGCCCGTTCAAAGAAGGTAGTCATGGTCACTTCGATGCAGATCACGCTGCAATCTTTGAGGACATTTTCAGCGCCCCTGAGGATAGAAAGTTCAGCGCCATCGACGTCGATCTTGAGCAGGTAAGGCTTATTGAGCGTTCGCTCCTGCACGATCGTGTCCAGTTTTCGAACCGGTACGGTGCGGTACTGGCCCGGCGCATCTGTTGTGTCGGCCATTTGGGCGTGTGTGATGTCGACGTTTTCGCGGACTGACTTCGTGCGCATCGCGGTCTCGCCATCGCGATCGGAAGCTGCGACCTTGATTAACTCGTAGTTCACACCCGCCTTGTCGTAGTTCGCACGAATGCGATCCTCGAACTCGACGATGGGTTCTATGAGAAGCTGTGGCACATCACCATAAGCTTGGATGAGTTCGTACGTCGATGTCAGGATACCGACATCGATGACCGTGCTGACAGGCACACCCATTTCCTTCAGAATCTTGAAAGAATGCGCCTTCGTCGGCTGGCGTTTCCATTCACGTTGCTTGCCGGGGAAGCTCAGACCCATGTTGTCCTCTTGGATTTCAATCTTCATGTCTTTATATGCTTCTTGCGGCTGGTATGCCATTTGTAAAGCAAATGCGCTGTAATCATATAGGCGTGCCTCCGGAGAGCTGTCGGCACCAGAGGAACAGTGTGGAGTCGTTGAGTATGCATGTGCTGGTCGCCATTCCGGGCAAGCATTATCTAAATGCGCTCTCGCCGCTTCTGTCGGCGTTAGGGGAACGCATCGTTCCTGTCGCCATGGATCAGGTGCCCGCTTGCCAGGTGAGCAGGTCCACCATCGTGTCGGCGTTCCGTGAGGCACTGAAGGGGCAGTCGAGACCTGCCGTCTTTTCGACCACGCAAACATCGCCCTGGGCGATCTTCGACGCCCTGCTCGCAGATACAACCAATCGCCGGGCACTTGTTTTCTATGAACCCGCAGGCCTCGGCATTGCTCGGAAGCTTGAGGGCGGCGCGACAACTTTCGATGCGGTCACTATCTGGTCAGCGGAGGCGAGAAGCCTGATCGAATTCGTGCGCACGAACAGCCGGTATGTGACGCTTGTGCGGGTGGATGAAGCCCTTTACTCGCCACGGACATTGCTTGAGATATGCGCTGATCGGTTCCTGTTCGATCTGGTTGACTGCACCGTTAAGCCGGCTGCGTATTCGGTTCCGGCAACCCTGTACCGACTTGTTGCAGAGTCCTCCGTCCGACAGATGCCCGCGCTTAGCGCGCTGGATGCCCGGCTTGCCAGCCTTGCGCTTGCGCTGGAGGCCGGCGACTCGACGTACCTCGGCGATCTCGACCCCTTTATCGCTAAGTATTGCAGTCTGGTGCACAATCAGCGCAACTTCTCGCGAATGGCGGCTGAGGCGGATGCCCTGCGCACCGCCAATCGGCTCGCCGAAGACGCTGCTCAGGCGCTGCGACTTCAGCTCGCAGCCAAGGGCAAAGGGTTTCAAACCGGTGCGTCATCCCATGAGATCGGGGCTGGCCCTGATGGGTGTCTGCGCGAGCATATCGCCTCCATCGAGTCAGAGAAGGCGCACTTGCTTGAAACGCTTGCGGACGTTCAGGCGATCGCCGAAACGCACGTCTCAGAGGCAGCCACGCTGCGCGCACGGTTGGAGGTCGACCACCGCAGGCTGGTGAAACTCGAGGCTGAACTGCGCCGCACTGCCAGTGCACGGCTCGCCGCTTCCGAGGCGCAGTCAGGCGCACCCGACGAGGCCGCCGCTCCGGCGCGCAACTGGACGCGTATCGCACCTTCCGGCATGCGCAATCTTGCTGCCCTGCTTCGCCCGCGCCTGTGGTTGCGGACCCGCCGGGACGCGAACCTTGTTGTCCGATCAGATTTCTTCGATGCAGACTGGTACATCGAACGCAACGCCGATATTCATGCGCTCGGCGTAGATCCGGCGAAGCATTTTGTGCGCTATGGCGGGCAGGAGGGGCGAGCGCCCGGACCCGCTTTTTCCTCGCGCTGCTATCTCGACGAGAATCCCGATGTTGCCCATGCGGGACTCAACCCGCTCCTCCATTATCTTCGGCTCGGGCGAGCTGAAGACCGCAAGATACGCCGGGCCGAATGATCATGACAGCGACCCGGATATTCATTGTCACGCCCTGCTTCAACGCCGGCGAAACAATCGACCAGACCATCTCCAGCGTCCTGAACCAGGCTGGTCCGTTCGATCTGCATTTTCATGTGCAGGATGGCGGCTCAACGGACGACACGGTTTCGCGGTTGCAGCGATGGGCCGAACGCCACGCGGAAGGCACTGTGCCGAGCTTCTGCAATGCCGTTCATTTTACGTATGACAGCGCGCCGGACAAGGGCATGTATGACGCGATCGCGTGCGGTTTGGCTTCATTCTCTCTCGAGGATGATGATTGGCTCACCTGGATCAATGCCGACGACATGCTTGCGCCTGGCGCCTGCGCGCTGTTGGCGACGATCGATCATTCTCACGAACGTGACTCGATATCCTGGGTGTCCGGAATGGCCGCCATTGTCAGCAATGGCACGATTATCAGCCAGGTCGAGCGCCAGATGCCGACTGGTGCCATCAGCATGGGCCTTTGCGACGGACAGCACTGGGAGTTCGTCCAGCAGGAAGGCACGTTCTTCCGGGCCTCGCTCTGGAGATCGATCGATATTCCAAACGATTTTCTGGCCTTTCGACTGGCGGGCGATTGGAATCTCTGGCGGTGTTTCGCACAACAGGCCGACATGCATCAGGTCGGATATCCACTTGGCCTTTTCCATGAGCGCGAGGGTCAGCTTAGCCAGACGCAGCGCGTTGCCTACATGGAAGAAATAAGCGCCGTCTCTCCGGAAAAAGAGCGTGAGGAGGCTCTGATCTCTCTGATCGGATCGCCCATAGTTCAGAAACGTCTCTCGGTCGATTATGGCTCGCGTCTCATTCAAGTCACTGACCGCGACCTCTCAAAGCACCTGACTTACCGGCTCCTCAAACGCTTTGGCGAAAAGCGGACGAACGAGCTGCTTGCCGAGGCCCAATCTGCAGAACTGCGCAAGCATTCGGGGCTGCAGGGCATGGTTGATGACACGACAGATCCCGTCGGCATTCCCGGACCGCGCACCGACATCATCGCACACAATGACGACTGGCAGTTCCCGGCGATTACAGAGCTTCATGCTTTCGCGAAGGTGCGGGAGCTGCTGCCTTACCTGCCCGGCGTCTGCTACCTTGCATTTCCGTGGGCGACGCTGATCGACCAGGTAAATGCAAAATACAACAGAGAGCAGACGCTTGCCGATGCACTCAGTGGCCTGTCGGTGCCTGACCGCGGCTATGAACGTGTCGTAACCGTCTGCCAGCATATCCAAATGCATCAGTATGCTGACTTGCTCACAGGGGCTGGCGTTACAGACGTATTCTGGGCCCATGCGATTAAGGGTCAGGACGAGATCATCGCAGCTGACGGCCGGACCCTGCGTATTCATCCTTTCCCGCTTTACCCCGTGCAGGCGATCGAAATCGATCGTAATCGGATCAGCGACAAGCGGCGCCACCTCTTCTCCTTCATCGGGGCGAAGAGCAATGAGTGGTATCTCACGCAATCGCGCGAGTGGATTCTGGAAGCGTTGGCAGATGATCCGCGCGGCTTCGTCGCAGGACGGGACAGCTGGCACTACCAGAAAATTGTCTACGATCTCCAAATCCGCAAGACGACGGACGACTCAAAGAACCTCATCGACGATGAAGCCAGCAAGGGCTTCCGCGAACTGCTTCTGGACAGCATTTTTTCGCTCTGCCCGTCCGGGTCGGGGCCGAACTCCATTCGCCTCTGGGAGTCCATCGGAGCAGGGGCCATCCCGGTCATCCTGGCCGATACTTACAAGGTGCCGGGCAATCGAGAACTGTGGAACAGTGCCGTCGTGTTCTGCTCCGAAACGCTTGAGGATATCGCCGCCCTGCCAGCGCGCCTTCAGGCGATTGCTGCCGACCCCGAACGGCTTGCCAGCATGCGAAAGCATCTCGAACAGCTCTGGATGCTCTACGGGCCCGACACATTCATCACTGACATTCACCGCTTCTATATCGATGTCGCAGGCGAGCGGCACGCGACGCGCGATTCCGGTTCGCCGCTCCTCTCGATCGCGCGGCGTATCAACTCCGGCGAGCTTTCGGCGGTCGGCGGCCTGGAGACCCTCCTCAAGCTCTGCGCAGGGCGGCTCGTTATCGACAAGGCGGGCTTCAGTGCGAACGTGAAACAGGACCGCGCGCTGCGCAGTGCCTGCGAATACGCTCTCGCGAACTGCCCGGACGGCGAGCTCGCCGCCAAAGTCAGCGCCGCCTGGAGCGAGGCCGGCCTTGAATTACCGGACGAGGAGACACGCAAGCGCGCCAGACCGGCGCCGGTGCGTCGTCCCCGTGTGCATCTTTTCGGCCGCCACTATAACCGCACGCCGATGTACTACGATCCCTATCGGCGTCTGTTCGGGCGGCACATCGATTATGTCGATGATATCTGGATGGCGGACATGGTCGTTACCGGGTTCGACACGGACATCAGGTCCGCGACGGTCGATCTTGCCAAGAAGATAAGCGTGCGCCCCGAAATGCGGTATCTTGTCGTGTCCGAGGAACCGCTTTGGGACACGGTCTGGAGCGCGGTTCTCACCGAAAGGTCGGGCATCGCGGGCAGCGGCGAGAATGCCATTCCCTACGCGGTCGCCAACCACGTCAACTCGAACGTCTTCGCCTTTGACCGGCTGCCATACTTCATCACCACAGACGACAAGTTCTTTCAGCGCTATGCCCGTTTGTTCCAACGCAATGCGGCCATGAGCGCCGATGAATTGCTGGCCGTCTGGCGCGCGGCGCCGATCCGCGCCGCCTTCTACGCCGAGCATCGCCTTGAGGAGCGGTTCGACCTCTTCCTGCCTGAACTGGGCGTGCGGGGCCTCTGTGCCTGGCGGACGCGTATCGCCGAAGCCGTGCAACGCGGACCGGTCGTTCGAGTGGGACAGGGGTGGAACACGGATGGCGCGCGCCGCCAGAGCCTTCCGGACTGGCATCTCGACAAGCTCGTCGCGCTCGACAAGCGCGCGCTTGTCGTCTCCGGACTCGAGAATACCCATCATTCCGACTATATCACGGAGAAGGTGTTCGACGCCTTCGCCGTTCTCGGCGTGCCGCTCTACTATGCCGCGCCGCGCCACCGCATTCACGAGATTTGCCCGTCCGGCGGCTTTCTGAACCTGCACGGATATTCAGATGAAGAGGCCGCAGCCCTTGTCGATGCGTTCGAACCCGACGCCGCATTCGCCCTGGCCTATCTCGACACGCAGAAGGCGCTTGCCAGCCTCTTCAGCGATCCCGAAACGCTCAACCGCGAACGCGGGCGTGTCGTGTCAGCGGTCCTGAGGCTGATCTAGGCTATTCTGCGCGGTTGACCACGGGGCTGCACACTGCTGGACTGCATCGGCATTTGGTGCGGGCTGAGTCGTGATAACGGTCTCTTGATTCAGAGTGGAGACGGTCTTGCGAGCCTCTGGAAATGTGCCTAGCGTGAGCACGATTGTCATCACGCGCTTTCGGTGTGACAGAATCTATGCATAGAAGGGCTATCGTTCATAGGTCGATCGGATCGACTGCAGGAAGTGTATCGCATGGGCGTTGCCATGTAAGCTGACGCCACTCGAGACTGAAAGTCATCCAGACTTCGAAACGGAGATTCCCAAGTGAAATCTGGCTATATTTTGCCTCTAGATGGGCTGCGAGCCATCGCGATTCTGCTGGTTCTGGTCTTTCATCTCGACCATGGACTCCTGCCCGGAGGGTTCATTGGCGTCGATATATTCTTCGTCATCAGCGGTTTCATTATTACCCGGAACATCCTTGCGCAGCGGGAGGAGGGCACCTTCTCTTTTGCAGAATTTTACAAGCGCCGCCTCGTGCGGCTCTTTCCAGCGTCTGCCGTCACCGTCATGGCCACCCTTTTGGGCGCGATGCTCATTTATGGCCCGGAGACAGTCGCGCAGGTCGGACGTACGGCGCTCTATGCCTTGCTGTCGGTTGCCAATATTTGGTTCTGGCTGAACAGCGGGTATTTCGACAATGTTTCCAGTCAGAATCCGCTTCTTCACATGTGGTCGCTCAGCGTTGAAGAGCAATACTATCTCCTTTGGCCAGCCCTGCTTGCATGTTTGAGCCTGCTTCCCGGCAGGAAAACTGTCTGGCTCGGCGCCATATTCCTCGTCGGGCTGGCTGGAGCCTGGTGGTGGTCTGCCGTCGATCCGAGCGGCGCCTTTTACATGATGCCCGCAAGGATTTTCCAGTTTGCCATCGGGGCGGCACTGGCAACGGTTGCAAACCGGCCAAGCAATATCATGGGTGGGCTTTCGCTCATTGCCGGATTCGGGCTGATGGGCATTTCGGCAGTGGTGGCCAATGGCGAGCAGTATAATTTCTTTGTCGCTGCGGTCATCCCGACTTTCGGCGCGGCCTTCGCCATCTTGGGGCTTCAGTACAAGATTGGCGAGGTGCTGCTTGGTAATATGGTGATGCGAGCGATCGGGTTAAGAGCCTATTCGATCTATCTTGTTCATTGGCCGATGGTCGTCTTTGCAGGAACGCTGTTTGGACCCAATCGGTCGCTGGCTGCAAATTTCGCCTTGTTCGTGCTTTGCCTTATTGCCGGCGACGTCCTCTACCGGATGGTTGAAAAGCCGCTGCGCCTTCCCAGTCGTGCGTCTGTAACGAGACGTGATTTCTCTGCGCTTCGCTTGTCGGTCACCCTCCTTATGCTGGCAGCTGGGCTCACAGTCTCTGCGCATGTCTGGGCGCTCAACAAGTCTGGAGTAGCCCCGCGCCCGTTAACTATTGCGAGCGTCAACGAGGCCAACGCGCCTGCCAGTGATTCAGCCGCCCTGTTCTGGTCTCATGCTGAAACGGAAAGTATTGCAGCTCAGACCGGACGCCTCTGGAAAGAGCGAAATGCCGAACTAATGTATGAAGCCGGTTGTCAGCTTGGGCACAAAGCGCCTTACTCAGATTATCCGGAAGACATATGCCTGTTAGTGGGTACGCTCGGTCCAAAATATCTGATTGTAGGCGATTCGCTTTCTACCGAGGCGAGAGTTGCGTTGGGGTCTGTCATCCCGATTGATAAAATCGCGATGGCTGGAACTTCGGGATGCCTGCCTGAATATCCGGAACCTGGCTGGGACAACAGGTCTGCCGGATGTCAGCAACTCAATAACAATCGCTTCGAGTGGGTGGTTTCTGGAGACTACTCGGCGGTCATTTTGACGGCTAATTGGCGATGGATCAACGAGACTCGCTTCAAAACAATGATCGGGTATCTGAAGGAGCATGATGTTACTGTGATTGTGATGGGGCCACGACCAGCATTTTCTGAGGGTATTCCGGGAATACTAAGTTCGATTGCTGGCAAGCAGGCTGCGGACAATCTTGAGCCTTATCTTTCCTACGACTTCCGAGAGAAGAGCAAGGAACTCCAGAAAGCACTGGAAGCTAGCGGCCTTGACTATATTTATGTGCCGTGGGGCGAAATGCTTTGTCCTGACGTTTGTCGTGCATATTTGCCTACCGGAGAGCTTGCATACTTGGACAATATTCATATCGCGCCGAGCGTATCGCATTGGTTGGGGACTCAGATTTCATCCAAGTACGGCGCAAAAATAAAGCAGAAGTTGAAGCTCTGAGCGTCGTGAACGAATTACAAGTCTGTGACGGGAACCCGCCGTCATTCAAACTCGTTGGTCTGTAATTTCTCCATTCGGTAGATGTGAAACGAATGTGTCCCGGCATGTCAATTTTTGTTGGGCCTGGCCTGAGCCCCTCTAGTCCCTCATTCATTTCGAGAGTTTGCTCCTTTCTTAGTCCAAGGTTTGACGTGTGGCGAGCGCGTCGCGAGCGGAGCTTCCAACATGCACGAGGTGACCGTATACGATCACGGCACGCTGCCACATACAAAGGCGAGGTCGCCACAAGTCCCGTACGCTAACCTTCTGATTTGATCACCCGGCAGAGTTCCTGATGGGCCTTGCTGCGACCCACCCGCGGCACCAATAATACGTCAAAGTTTTGGTGACTTTGTATTTTGTCTTCAGCGACTTGAGCCAGTGAACTCGCGGATTCGAATTCTTCATATGGTAAACGCGATGAAAACATTGCGCTTTTTAAATTAAAGACTCGAAAATTTTCTATAAGGTAGCGCTCATATTCGAGACTCTCGGTGGGCCAATATTCGAGAACGATCGCGAGCGTCTTTGCCATCGTCGCCGGATCTATGCCGCGCAGTACCGACCATTCGGCGCCTTCGGTGTCGATCTTGATGACCGCATTGTCGAAACTCGGGTTTAGTCCCTTCAATAGTGAGTCTATTCGGCGTGTTTGAACTGTGTACGTGTGTCGGTCCGCTCGCGTTGAGATGCGTCCGCTGATCAACACCCCTTTGGGGACCCAAAAGCTAGCTTCGCCGTCTTCGTCACTGCACGCTGCTGAGACGACCGTAGCTTCAACGCCGTTCATGCCTAGGTTCAATCTGGCGATAACTTCGTTTGCCGGGTTTGGTTCGACACAGATGAATGTCGTCTTGCCCGGATGAAGGTGCTTGTTAGCATGCAACGATACCATGCCGACAAACAGACCGACATCCAAAAAGAGAAGTTGTGAATTTGGAACACTATTCTGAAGCGCAGTATTCACCGCATCGATCCATGTTGGGTTCACAGAATTGAACGCGGGATGATCGGCTTCAACGACTTTAAACCAATCCTTCATCGATTTGACCTGATGAAGACCGAACTTTGGATCACCGTAGAATACATCTGCGAGCGGAACGAAGTAGAAGTAATCCCATTTCCTGCTTAGGCTGACACAGCCGATCCTATGTTCGTCGTGGTTTTGCAGAAATTGAATTAGCAATTGTTCCTGTAGTGGCTTGTTGTCAGAATTTTGGAGCATGGAAGCTCTCCCGATTGCATGGTGTGATCAATTCGCTCTCCGCCATACAGGGCTTTTCGGGCGATTCAAATTCCAGAATGAAATGCCAGCGCCTCATCGAGGGAGCCGTCGAAAACGATCTGTCCCTTTTTCATGACGACGCCCCGATTGCACATTTGCTCCATGAGGCCGGTCTGGTGCGTCGCCATGACGAATATGCCAGTCTGCGCGACAAGGTTCTTCATCCGCTCAGACGCCTTGTCGCGGAAGGTTGCATCGCCGGCCGACAGCCATTCGTCGAGGATAAGAATATCGGGATCGAAGGCCGTGGCGATTGCGAAGGCGAGCCTGACGCGCATCCCGCTCGAATAGGCTTTCAGCGGCAGGTGCAGGTATTCACCGAGCTCGGAAAAGGTGCAAATGTCCTCGAACCGTTCTTTGATCTCTTCTTCCGACACGCCCATATAACGCGCGCGAATAATGATATTTTCATAGCCCGAGGCGCGCGTATCGAGGCCGAGCTGGATCGAGAGTAGGCCTGCAGTGCGTCCCTGAATATACAACCGCCCCGCCGTGGGAGGCAGGATACCCGACAATACCTTGAGCAGCGTCGTCTTGCCCGCACCGTTGTGTCCTATCAGGCCGACGCGATCGCCGTCTCGCAGATCGATGTTGATGTCCTTCAGCGCATTGATGCAGACCTTGCGGCGGTTGGTCATGTCGATCAGGCCGCCGGTCGCGAAGGAGCGCGCCGAGGAGACGAGCGTGCTGTGGTGCACGTCCCTGACGAGGAAGTCGACGCCGACGTGTTCGAGATGCAGTCTGGCCATGGATCAGCACCAATAGGCTAAGCGGTGGCGGAATCTGGCGAACATGCCAAACGCCGCGAGCGGGAGGAACACGGACATCACGCCAGCAACAATGAAACTCAGCCCCACATCCGCGCTGCCGATCAGCGGACCGCGCACGATGTTGAGGAAATGATAGAGCGGGTTATAGTGCGCCACGAAACTGTAGTGGCCAAGACGCGAGGCGTCCCAGAAGACTGGGGTCATGAAGAAGGCGAAGGTCATGAAGGCATTGATCAGCTGTCCGAAGTCGCGAAAGCGGGCACCAAGGATGCCAAACAGGATCGCTGTCCAGAAACCGGCCCAAGCGATAATTGCCAGGCCTGCAAGCGAGGCGGCGACGTCCGGGATCGAGATCGCTCGCTCGCCAATAAACAGGATTGCCACGACCACTAGGGCCCGGTAGAAAAAAGTCAGCATGAGCCTGCCGGTCAACGCCAAGGGAAAGACGCTCATCGGGATTTTGATCTGCGTAAATACGGATGACATGCCGGAAAATGTGCTGATCGATTCGGTCACGAAGCCGTTTATCAGCCCCCACACCATCATGCCGATGGCGACATAAGGAAGATAGGCACGAAAATCGATCTGGAAGACCTGAGAATAGATGACCCCGAGGCCAAGGACGGTCACGCCGGCTGTCGCCGTTAGCCAGAATGCCCCCAATAGGGTGCCCTTGTAGCGGGACTTGAAGCTCGTGCCGACCATGGTGCGTACGAGATGGTGTCGTGCTAGCCCCTCCCGCAGATCATTGCCAGCGTACTTGAAGTGATCTTTGCCAGCGTCGTACTCGAATACGTTGTTCGGATGCAGCTTAGCCTCAGACTGCCCGATATCGTGACTGGTGCCGTCCATATTATACCCTGATGTCTCCCTTTCGATCACTGGTGCGAATGGATGCTGATCGCGCATCGGCCGTTGATCGAAACGTCCTCTTTGCGCGAAACGCGGCCCTTGTCTACTACTCAGCCCGTTTGGGAGGCAGTGTGAGGTCAGGACACAATTGCGCGGTCGGCTAGGCGCCGCCAGCTGGCCCCATCGCTGAATGCTGGTACCGGCCCGCCGACTTTATCGGACACCAATGCAACGGCTCCAGCACTTGTTGCGGTCGCATCCAGAAAACTGGCCTTGTCCTAGGTGCCGACAGGGATAGGGCCGCTCACATGGAGCTTTGTGGTCGACGATGCCGCGCCTATACCGAAATTTGGTGTGTTGATAATCTAGCCAGTGCCGGATGCTCCCGGATTTAGCAGGAGCTTATCCAGCGAGGCGGTGTGATCGCGCACCTGAAGGTTTCCGGGCGACACGGCCACGCGCCAGCTCTGCCCGTCGGTCGAATTGAGGATGTCGAAGCCGCCGCCTGCGCCGCTTTCGACCGTGTCCATCGTGAGCCGAGCATCGTAGTCCTGCCGGATGTGCAGGTATGAGGCGGGGGCGTCAGTGCCAAGTCCTGCAAAACTCGTATCCACCTTCAGCGTGAGCGTCGCGCTGAACCCTATACCGTCTGAGGAAACCTAGAAGGTGAGATCATTTCTGCCGACAAGCCTGATTTCTTGGCCCGCCCCGAATAGTTCGACTGGAACAGGCGATTCGTGGTGTCGTCCATGTCAGCCTTGTTGAGCCTAAGCGGGTGCCCCTCACCTTCCTGATCGAACAGGCTGGCTGAGCGGCTGACCACAAGTCGGTTGATAGTATCGGCGGTCGCGTTGATGCCGACCAGCGCCGCGGGGTTCGGCGCCGAGGCGATTACTTCACCGCCAATTGCTACCGTCACTAACAGTTAGGATACCCTCAGATGCGATAAATGTCATCCACCCATCCTGCGGCACGAAGAAATTCCATCCGCCATCTTGGCGGGCCGCGTTATCGCCCGCATGTCCCGCCCATGCACCCTCGGCCCCGATCGCGGGAGTGAAGCGTTCGCCATCCAGGGCGTCCGGGGGGGAGGTTGCGACTGCTGATACAGATCTTGATCACGGCGCCGAGAATACGCAACGTCTCGTTCACCGTGACATATTTTTGCGCCTGATTCGATTGAAGATAGGGCAAGGTGAGATTAGCGCTCGTGATTGTCGCGTACGGTTTCCTTGTTAATTGCAGAAGCCGCAGTCTAATTGCTGCCCATACTCAGTCGGATAAATCGGGGCGATGACTGGTTTTGGGTGCGGAATCTCCTGTGAACGCAGGGTCCCTGTGCTGCAATAGTTTCCTTTCACATGTCTGCGGCAGATCCTTCGGGCCGCTGTGAAATGGTTAGTCCCGAGCTGTATAGGTGCCATGTTCAGGGTTGATCTTGTGACATAGACGGGTATGTCGCGTAGCCAACCAGCAAAACTAGAAGGTGTTGCCTTGTCTTCCCAGAAATCAGCTCTCATCACCGGCATCACCGGCCAGGACGGTGCCTATCTTGCCCAATTGCTGCTGGATAAGGGATATGTTGTCCACGGCGTGAAGCGCCGATCGTCCTCATTTAACACCGAACGCGTGGACGAACTCTATCGCGATCCGCACGAGCACGAGACGCGCTTCTTCCTACACTATGGCGACTTGACAGATTCCACCAATCTTATCCGTCTCGTGCAGGAAACTAAACCTGACGAGATCTACAACCTCGCCGCACAAAGCCATGTAGCTGTCAGCTTCGAAACGCCGGAATACACGGGCAATTCGGACGCGCTCGGTACGCTGCGTCTGCTGGAGGCGATGCGCATTCTCGGCCTCGAGAACACCACGCGGTTCTACCAAGCTTCGACTTCAGAACTGTACGGCAAGGTGCAGGAAGTGCCGCAGAGCGAGACAACGCCTTTCTATCCGCGTAGCCCCTACGCTGCGGCCAAGCTCTATGCCTACTGGATCACGGTGAACTATCGCGAGGCCTATGGTATCCACGCCTCCAACGGCATCCTATTCAACCATGAGGGGCCAACACGCGGCGAAACCTTTGTCACTCGCAAGATCACCCGCGCGGTCGCAGGCATTCAGCGTGGCCTACAGTCAACGCTTTATCTCGGTAATATCGACGCCAAGCGCGACTGGGGCCATGCGCGCGATTATGTCGAGGGTATGTGGCGGATCGTTCAGCACGATGTTGCCGAAGACTGGGTGCTTGCGACCGGCGAGACCCATTCTGTCCGCGAATTTGTCGAACTCGCCTTTGCCGAAGTAGGCAAAAAGATTGAGTGGCAGGGCAACGGTGCCGATGAGGTCGGCCGCGACGCCAAAACGGGTAACGTTCTGGTGCGTATCGATCCGCGTTATTTCCGGCCTACTGAGGTCGACCTTTTGATTGGCGATCCGACAAAGGCTCATGACAAGCTTGGCTGGAAGCACGCGACCAGCTTCCGTGATCTCGTCAGTGAAATGGTTCGCGCCGATATCGACTTGGCTGAGCGCGAAAGCTGGCGCAACAACCGCACCGACTAGGGAGCACCCCATGGCCAAGGTCGTGTCCGTTTACGAGCCATCCGGCAAGCGCATTTTCGTTGCTGGCCATCGAGGAATGGTTGGATCTGCGATCGTACGCCGGTTGCAGACGGAAGGGTGCGAGGTGCTGACGGCCGGACGGCCGGAACTGGATCTGATCGATCAGGTTGCGGTGCGCGCCTGGATTGCGGATCGCAAGCCGGACGCCGTTATCATCGCGGCGGCCAAGGTGGGCGGTATCCTCGCCAATGACACATATCCGGCCGACTTCCTTTATGACAATCTGATGATCGAGACGAACCTGATCGAGGCTTCATTCCGTAATGAGGTGGAGAAGCTTCTGTTCCTCGGTTCGTCTTGCATCTATCCAAAGTTTGCCGAGCAGCCAATCGCTGAAGAGTCTCTCCTCACCGGCTCGCTGGAGCCGACAAATGAATGGTATGCCATTGCCAAGATTGCGGGCATCAAGCTTTGCCAAGCCTACCGCCGCCAGCATGGCGCCGATTATATTTCCGCCATGCCGACAAACCTCTATGGGCCGGGCGACAATTACAACCTCCAGTCCTCGCATGTCATACCAGCCCTGATCCGGAAGGCGCATGAAGCAAAGCTTTCCGGAGCGCCAACGATGACCATCTGGGGCACTGGAACGGCGATGCGGGAATTCCTGCATGCTGATGATTGTGCGGATGCGCTGGTCCATTTGCTGAAGGTCTATTCCAGCGACGCGCATGTAAATGTTGGTTCAGGCGAGGACATGACAATCGAATCGCTGGCCCGCCTCATCATGGAGGTGGTCGGTTTTAGGGGTGACCTCCAAAAGGACCTGACCAAGCCGGACGGTACGCCGCGCAAGCTGATGCAGGCCGACCGCCTGCACGAACTGGGTTGGGCCCCGAAAATTGGCATGCGTGAAGGACTCGAAGATGCCTATCGCTGGTTCCTTGAGCACCAGACCGAAGCCAAAATGTGAGCGTTTCCCACCACCAACTGGTTTCATCTGAAACCAGTTGGTGGTATTCTAACTTCACAAGGTCGTCGGCGCAGTAGCCGACATGAAGGATAGAGGCGGCCCGGCATGATAGTACCCACGAAGGAACCGCTGCCAAAGAACCGCTATGCGAATGCGCCGCGTGCGGTCGACTTCACGATTGATCAGGATTGGGGATCGTATTCGGCGGTGGAGCATGACCGGTGGGACAGGTTGTTCCGACGTCAACGCGAGGTTACACGCGGACGGGGATGCCAGGCCGCCCTTGATGCGATGACGGCGCTGGAACTGTCGGCATCAGGCATTCCGGACATGACCCAGCTGTCAGATCGACTGGAGCTGCTGACGGGCTGGCGGATCGTCCCCGTTGCCGAGCTCGTACCAGATGACGTGTTTTTCAACCATCTTGCCAATCGCCGGTTTCCCGCAGGCGCGTTCATCCGCCCTGAAGCGGAATTCGACTATCTGCAGGAACCTGACATTTTTCATGACATTTTCGGTCATGTGCCGATGCTGGCCAATCCGGTATTTGCGGACTTCATGGAAGCCTATGGCAAGGGTGGGCAGAGAGCGATGGAGCTGGGCCAGCTGAACAATCTGGCGCGCTTGTACTGGTACACGGTGGAATTCGGCCTGATCCGCGAAGCGGGTGGCTTGCGCATTTATGGTGCCGGAATACTTTCCAGTCCCAACGAGACTGTTTTTGCGCTGGAAGGCGATAGCCCAAATCGGGTTGGGTTTGACCTGTCTCGTATAATGCGAACGAAATACATTATCGATGATTTCCAGCAAACCTATTTCGTGATCGACAGTTTCGACGCTTTGCTTGAGGCTTGCTACAAGGATTTTGGCAATGTCTATGCTGACGTCAAAGGAAAACCCGATTTCGAGGCGGATGAGATTGCGCCGGGCGATGACGTGATCAGCCGCGGCACGCTGGCTTATTTCAAAAAGCGCAATGTCGGCCGGTAACCCACGCAGACGGCCCTCTTGACCGATTTCGAAAAAGCCCGCACCCCGATACCATGCATTATGTCCCTCGTATCCTCGTTACCGGCGGTGCTGGTTTTATTGGTTCGTTCCTGTGCCAGCGCCTGCTTGAGACCGGAGCGGAAGTGCTCTGCGTCGACAACTTCTTCACGGGGCGGCGGACGAATGTCGCCCACCTGCTCGACAATCCGAAATTCGAGGTGATGCGTCACGACGTGACCTTCCCGCTGTTTGTGGAAGTTGACCAGATTTACAATCTGGCCTGTCCGGCCAGCCCCATCCACTATCAGTTCGATCCCGTTCAGACGACGAAGACCAGCGTGCATGGTGCCATCAACATGCTGGGCCTGGCCAAACGTACGCGCGCGCGGATTCTGCAGGCCTCCACATCCGAAGTGTATGGTGATCCGGTTATCCACCCGCAGACTGAGGATTATTGGGGCAATGTGAACCCGATCGGCCCGCGAAGCTGTTATGATGAAGGCAAGCGCTGCGCTGAAACGCTATTCTTCGACTATCACCGGCAACACAAGGTCGAGATTAAGGTCGCGCGAATCTTCAATACGTATGGACCGCGCATGCACCCGAATGACGGCCGGGTCGTCTCGAACTTTATCGTGCAGGCCCTCAAGGGCGAAGATATCACATTGTATGGCGACGGCGAGCAGACGCGCAGTTTCTGCTATGTCTCTGATCTCGTAACCGGGCTTGTGTCGCTGATGGGGACAGGGCCTGAGTTCACGGGGCCTGTGAATATCGGGAATCCGGGCGAATTCACCATCCGTCAATTGGCAGAGCGCGTGATCGCGCTGACCGGGTCGAAATCCAAACTGGTCCATCGCCCGTTGCCGCAAGATGATCCGAAGCAGCGCCAGCCTGATATTTCGATTGCGCGGGACAAGCTTGGCTGGGAACCGACGGTCAAACTTGATGAGGGTTTGAAGCCAACAATTGCCTATTTCGAAGAAGAAATCAGGGTGATGGGCTGACGTCGTATGTCCAGTGGGCCCGGCAGGACTCGAACCTGCGACCAAACCGTTATGAGCGGTCCGCTCTAACCAACTGAGCTACAGGCCCACTGATCTTCCCGTTTACGCATGCCGATCACCTGTGGCAATGCCGCAAATCACGCGTTCTGGTCATGAAATTGCATTGATGGCATGGGATATAAGCATTGAAGCCCCTGAAGGAGCTGATGGCTTGTTGAATCAGCGATTGTCGTCTGCGAGTATGCCACAATGAAGCAGGTTTTGGTGACTGGGGGGGCGGGGTATATCGGCACACATACGTGCGTCGAATTACTGTCACGCGGCTATTTTCCCGTCGTCGTCGACAATTTCGTCAATAGCAGCCCTTCGGCGCTCGATCGCGTACGACGCCTGACCAATCATGAATTGCCGTCGTATGATGCCGACGTTCGCGATACGGACGCGATCAAGGATATTCTGGTCAAGCATTCCTGTGACTCGGTCATCCATTTTGCGGGGCTGAAGGCTGTCGGTGAATCGGTCGCCAAGCCGCTCGACTATTACAGCGCCAATGTGGTGGGCACACATAGCCTCCTATCGGCGATGATGGAGGCCGGGACCCGACGTTTTGTCTTCAGTTCAAGTGCGACGGTTTATGGTGAGCCGGTCTTCCTGCCTTATACTGAAAGCCATCCGCTTAGCCCGACTAGCCCCTATGGCCAGACAAAGCTGTCAGTCGAGGTGATGCTGAATGACCTGGTTGCATCGGGCAGCATGACGGACGTGGCAATCTTGCGCTATTTCAATCCGATCGGTGCGCATGCCAGCGGCGAGATCGGTGAAGATCCGCACGGCGTTCCTAACAATCTGATGCCCTATGTGGCGCAGGTAGCCGTTGGTCGACGTCCGTCGCTCAACGTGTTTGGCGATGATTACGATACGTCCGATGGCACGGGCGTTCGTGACTACCTGCATGTTGTCGATCTCGCGCGGGCGCATGTCTTGGCCTTGGAGCGTTTCGAACGCGAGCCGGGCGCGATTACCGTGAACCTGGGAACGGGGCATGGCACGTCCGTGCTGGAACTCGTGCGGGCCTTTGAATCTGCCAGCGGGCAGAGAATACCGACGACTGTCACGCCCCGGCGAAGCGGCGATATTGCCGCTTTCTGGGCCGACCCGAGTCAGGCTGAGAGGCTGCTTGGCTGGCGGGCAGAATACGATCTGGATGCTATGTGCCGCGACCAGTGGGCATGGCAGAGCCAGAATCCGAACGGCTTCGACCCGGATTGACGGGACAGCAAAATTTCATCCGCGATGCAACGTTTGCCGTTTTGGTGCCTTAATCCTTTGGGACACACAGCTTCTAATCAAAATGGATTTTCCAACATGTTGAACCAAAAATCACTGATCGCTGCGATGGGTGCCTGCATGATTGCGCTGGCGCCAGCCGCCTGTGCGCAAATGCCGACGACGGCGAAAGCCGCCTCGATGACCGAGATGGGGCACCCCATGATGAACCACAATTCCATTCAGCCTGAAACGACGCTCGATATTTCTGCCGAGGGCGAAGTCATGCGCGCGCCGGACATCGCGTTCATCACGGCCGGTGTGCAGGCCGATGCCAAATCCGCCCAGGAGGCCATGCAGCAACAAGCCAATGCCATGACAGGCGTGTTTGACGCGCTGTCCAAGGCGGGCGTTGAGAAGAAGGACATGCAGACGTCCAACTTCTCGCTGCAGCCGCGCTACACTTATGTCGAGATTGATGAAGGCAAGGGCCGCACGCGTGGTGAGCAACGGCTGGACGGCTACACTGCCTCCAACCAGCTGACTGTGAAAGTGCGTGACCTGGACAATCTTGGCGCAACGATGGACAGCCTGGTTTCAGCCGGCGGCAACACGTTCTCGGGTATCAGTTTTGCGCTCGACAATGATGACGAAGTTCGCGCCGAAGCCCGTCGCCTCGCCGTAGAAAAAGCTATGGCTCGTGCAGACCTGTACGCCTCGGCCGCCGGCATGAAAGTCGGCCGGATCGTGACCATCTCTGAGGGCGGTGACTATAGCCCGCAGCCAATGGCGATGATGGCCCGTGGCAAGGAGATGATGATGGATTCATCGACCCCGATCTCTGGTGGCGAAGTCGGCTACACGGCGCGGGTCAACATCAAGTTCGAACTGGTCAAATAGAACCAGATCGCACGCGACCACACATGGCGGCGGCTCTTCAGGGGCCGCCGCTTTTTTGTCATCAGACGTAGCCTTCGGCGAGCAGGTCTTTCATATCGACAATGCCGATCGGGCGACCATCTTCGACAACGAACGCGTTTGAAATGCGGTGTTCGCTGAGGCGTTTGATGACGACAGCGAGGCGTTCGTCTGGTGCGATGGTGCGGGGGCCTGGCGTCATGACCGAAGATGCATCGCCGCCGAGTTTTCCGGCGAGCATAGCGCGGCGCAGGTCTCCGTCTGTGACCATTCCGACCACGCGGCCATCTGGGCCGAGAACCGCCACGCAGCCCTTGCGGCCTTCGGAAACGGCGAGGATCACGTCCTGCACGCTTGCATCTGTATTGATGACAGGGATGTCGTCTGGGCGGTCAGCGACATAGTCGCCCGCTGTCTGCAGCGAACGACCAAGCTTGCCGCCGGGGTGGCGCGAGCCGAAATCTTCCCGGCTGAAGCCGCGCCGGTCCATCAGGAGGATGGTGAGGGCGTCTCCGAGGGCCAGGGCCATGGTGGTGGAAGATGTGGGGGCGAGGCCGTTGGGGCACGCTTCCGGCACGGTGGGCATGTGCAGGACGATGTCGGACAGGCGGCCAAGGGTTGAGTCCGGCGCGCGGGTCATGCCGATAACCGGGATGGAATTGCCGCGGCAATAGCGCAGCAGATCGACCATCTCACGACTTTCCCCGGAATAGGAGATGGCGAGCACGACCGAGCCGGGCGCAATCATGCCGAGGTCGCCATGGCTGGCTTCGGTTGGGTGGAGGAAGAAGGAGGGGGTGCCTGTGGATGCCAGGCTGGCGGCGATTTTCTGGCCGATATGACCTGACTTGCCGACGCCGGCGACGATCACATGACGATCAGTCGCCATGATCGTATCGGCGGCGCGGACAATGGATGCGTCAATGCCGGCCTCGAGTTTTTCCAGTGCGTCCCGCTCAATGCGGATGACGTTGCGCGCGAGTGCGATCTCTGTCTCGGTTTTCACCAGCGACTCCCTGAAGGCTGTGCGAACAGGCGTCTGCCCGAATGGGAGGGTTCGTCAAGCCTTGGCGGTGCGATCTGCGAGACGCAGGGCCTATTGGGTGAACTGACGCGCTTCGTATTCGCTGACCGTAAAGGCAGGGCGGCCCGCAGGGATGACAACGGTTGCGCCCTCAAAACTTGTGGGGGTCGCATCGCCTTGCTCGAATTCCAGGTCTGTTGTCGGACCGGCATCAGCCACGAGGATTTCCTCGACTTCGGCTTCGTCTTCGTCACTGGCATCGAATTCGGGCGCTGGCAGGGTCTTGAACTTGATCGCCTTGGCTGTGGTGGCAACACTCAGGCGCTGGCCGTTGAGCATTGGCTCTGCGGCGGCGTCGAGATTGGGTGCGGTGCCGCCATTGAACGCGGAGAAGGCCATTTCGATATTGCGGCCCGGATTGTTTGGATCTTCAGGGATTTGGTAGGAATCAAATGCGGCTTCCACGAGCGCGGCGACGTGTGCGTTGCGCGACTTGGAGGTGCTGCCGCCGAGCATGATGGCGATGATGCGGTGATTGTCGCGCTTGGCCGAGGTCATCAGGTTGAAGCCGGATGCGCGGGTGTAACCGGTCTTGATGCCGTCAACGCCATCGACCGTATTGAGCAACTCGTTGTGATTCTTGTAAGTCTTACCGGCCCAGCTGAAGCGCGGGTTGGAGAAATAGTGGTAGGATTCACCATGATTGACGATCATCGCCTCAGCGAGGATGGCGAGGTCGCGGGCCGTGGATAGCTGACGGTTATCGGGCAGGCCCGACGCGTTCACGAAACGGGTGTTTTCCAGACCGAGGCTTTGCGCCTTCACGGTCATGAGCTGGGCGAAACGGGTTTCCGTGCGACCGAGGCGTTCGGCGACGACAACGGCGACGTCATTGGCGGACTTGGTGACCAGCGCACCGATCGCATCGCGGACGGTGATTGATGTGTTTGGGCGCAGCCGCAGGCTGGAGGGCGCCTGGTTCGCCGCATAGCGGGACACCATCAGAGGCTCGTCGAGTGTCACCTCGCCTGCCTCAAGGGCGTCAAACAACATGTACAGCGTCATGACCTTAGTGAGCGATGCCGGATAGCGGGGTTCATCTGCATTTCGGGCATGGAGAACTTCATGCGTATCCATGTCGATCACGATGGACGCGTACTTTTCTGCATATGCCGTCGGCGCAAAGAGTGCTGATGCGAAAAGCAATGCCGCACAGGCGAGATTCCTTAACGCTGGGGCCAAAGAACGCTGTTTCATAGTGGCCTACCTCCGCAAAAGTATTAACCCCGAACCACCCGAGGTTTACGATAGGGTCGCCCAAATGCGTTGACCACACCTTAACGCAGGCTTGATCATCAAATTTTGGCAATGTGGGCCTCAGTGTGCAAAAAACGTGCACAAATGCCTATGTTGCAGTGCAACAAAAATATTGCATTCGCGAACAAATTGGCTATATTGCCTGGCAGTACAGGAAAAAGGATCCAACCCATGGCCAAGTCACCGAATACTGCTTCCAAATCGAAAACTGCTTCTGCGGCAAAGCCAGAGGTGCATGCACCCGAAGCGGCGACGAAGATGCTCGACACCGGTATGGAAAAGATCACAGGCATGGCCAACAAGTTTGGCTCGTTTGCCGAAGACAGCATGAAGTCCGCCACCGAGCGCGCCGCTGCTTCGACCGAAATGATGCGCACCCTCAGCGCCCGCAACATGGACTTCTTCACGCGCACCCTCGAGCAGGGCGCTGAAGCCACCCAGGCGCTGACGTCTGCCAAAGACCCGCGCAAAGTGATGGAAATCCAGTCCGGCTTTGCAAAATCCCTGTTTTCTGCCTATACCTCAGAAGTGAACGCGCAGGCTGAGCTTTGCATGCTTGCATGGCGCGATGCTGCCAAGCCTTTCACGGCCTGGACCAGCAACTAGGCTCCTAGAGGTCTGACGAGCGTTTCTCGTCTGGCAGTAGAGTGGGTAGATTATCGAGAGCCGGGCCTGTTTGGCCCGGCTCTTACTTTTTGGGCATCATGTTTTTCATGTGGCATCCGGCCAGAAGCCGACTACGTTGCAGGCATGACAGATTTTATCGACTTCAAGACATTCAAGCGCCCGGCGAAACCCAATAACTGGCTCGTCGCCCCTGACGGGTTCGTGGATGCCGCCTTGCCGGACGAATCATCCCCCGTCTTTGACCGCACGCCGGATGCATTGTTCGAGGATATCATGCAGATGATCGCCGCGCGCCGGGACTGGAAAATCAAGGCGTCTGATCCGACCACCGGGAGGATCAGTTTTCTCGCCGTGACAAAACTGATGCGGTTCAAGGATGATGTGGACATTCTTGTCCTGCCGGTCGACGGACATGACCATCAGTCGACGCTCGCGATCTATTCCGGATCGCGCCTCGGTTATTCCGATCTTGGGACGAATGGGAAGCGGGTGAACGCCCTGCTCAACGCGCTCGCGATGCCATAAAAGCAGGCACAACATGCTTTTGCCACGCTTGGTCCCTTCAATCTCTCACAAGAACGTATATCTTATGCCCATGAGCAAGACTCCTGATCCTGTCCGGATGAGCGATCCGAATTCGCCGCGACCCCCAATGGGCAACCCGCCCGGCGATGGTGACGGCATAGGGATCGACATCGTCACCCAGACGCGGGTGCGGACGAAAAAGCCCTCGCTTTACCGGGTCTTGCTGTTGAATGACGACTACACGCCGATGGAATTCGTCGTCTACATCCTGGAGCGTTGCTTCAACCGCTCGCGCGAGCAAGCGACCCGGATCATGCTGCACGTCCACCAGAAGGGTGTTGGTCTCTGCGGAGTTTACACGTTCGAAGTGGCCGAAACAAAAGTCGCCCAGGTGCTTGACCTGGCCAAGCGGCATGAACACCCTCTCCAATGCGTTATGGAGAAAGAAGACTAAATTCACCCCCGACCCCTGAAAGGTCCCTTCCTGTGCCACGATTGTCCCACTCTCTCGAAACCGCTCTCGAAAAGGCGCTCACCCTCGCGTCCGAACGCGACCATGAGTATGCCACGCTGGAACACCTCCTGCTGGCGCTTACGGAAGATGAGCATGCCCGCGAAGTCATGGGCGCCTGCAAGGTCGATATCGAGGCGCTGAGCGGCGACCTGGTTCGCTATATCGACGAAGAGCTATCAAGCCTTATCCTTGAAGAGAGCGAAGGCCGCGTTCAGCCGACGGCCGCTTTCCAGCGCGTTGTTCAGCGCGCGATCCTGCACGTTGAAAGCTCTGGCCGCGATGAAGTGACTGGCGCCAATGTGCTGGTTTCGATTTTCTCGGAGCGTGAAAGCCATGCCGCCTACTTCCTGCAAGAGCAGGACATGACGCGCTATGACGCGGTCAACTTCATCTCGCATGGCGTGGCCAAGCAGCCCGGCATGTCGCGCCCGACAAGCCCGCGCGGCGCCGAAGGCGGTGAAGAAGAAGCGGTCAAGCAAGGCCACGAGGCCCTCGACGCCTATTGCGTCAATCTCAATGCCAAGGCCCGCGCCGGCAAGATCGATCCGCTGATCGGCCGCGACATGGAAGTGAACCGGTGCATCGAAGTGCTGTGCCGCCGCAACAAGAACAACCCCATACTGGTGGGCGACCCGGGCGTCGGTAAAACGGCGATCGCGGAAGGCCTGGCCAAGAAGATTGTCGATGGCGAAGCGCCTGAAATCCTGGACGAGGCGGTCATCTGGTCGCTCGACATGGGCGCACTGCTGGCTGGCACCCGCTATCGCGGTGATTTCGAGGAACGCCTCAAGTCCGTGATGAAGGAACTGGAGCAACAGGAAAAAGCGATCCTGTTCATTGACGAGATCCATACGATCATCGGTGCCGGTGCAACATCCGGCGGCGCGATGGATGCGTCTAACCTGCTGAAGCCTGCGCTGCAGAATGGCGGCCTGCGCTGCATGGGCTCGACGACGTTCAAGGAATACAAGCAGCATTTCGAGAAGGACCGCGCGCTGAGCCGCCGGTTCCGCAAGATCGACGTGGTTGAACCGACCGTGCCGGATGCGATCAAGATTCTGACTGGCCTGAAATCCCGTTTCGAGGATTTCCACGGCCTGCGTTACACCAATGAAGCCATTAAATCGGCTGTTGAGCTGTCGGATCGCTACATCACGGATCGCAAGTTGCCCGACAAGGCAATCGACGTGATCGATGAAGCCGGCGCGGCGCAATGGCTGTTGCCCACCAACAAGCGCAAGAAACAGGTTGGCGTGCGCGATGTGGAAGCCGTGGTTGCCAAGATTGCGCGCATTCCCCCCAAGCAGGTTTCGAGCGACGACATGGCTGCACTCAAGTCTCTCGAGACAGATCTGCAGCGCGTCGTGTTCGGACAGGACGCCGCAATCAATGCGCTGTCGGCCGCCATCAAGCTCGCGCGGGCAGGGCTGCGCGAACCGAACAAGCCAATCGGTTCTTACCTGTTCACCGGCCCCACCGGCGTCGGCAAGACCGAAGTTGCCAAGCAGCTCGCTTCCATCATGGGCGTCGAGATGCTGCGCTTCGACATGTCGGAATATATGGAGCGGCACACCGTCTCCCGCCTGATCGGCGCGCCTCCGGGCTATGTCGGTTATGATGAGGGCGGCCTGCTCACGGATGGTGTCGACCAGCATCCACACTGCGTCCTGCTGCTCGACGAAATCGAGAAGGCTCACCCGGACCTGTTCAACATCCTGCTGCAGGTGATGGATAATGGCGCGCTGACCGATGCGAATGGCCGCAAGGTGGATTTCCGGAATGTCATTCTGATCATGACGACCAATGCGGGTGCATCGGATGCGTCCAAGAACGCAATCGGCTTTGGCCGAGGCAAGAAGGACGATGAGCAGGAAGAGGCGCTCAAGCGCCTGTTCACGCCGGAATTCCGCAATCGCCTCGACGCGACGATCACGTTCGGCGGCCTGACACCTGAAATCATTGACCGCGTGGTCGAGAAATTCATCCTGCAGCTGGAAGTGCAGCTGGAAGACCGGAACGTGTCGATCGAGATCACCAAGGCGGCACGCGACTGGCTCGCCAGGCGGGGATTTGATCCGGACATGGGCGCCCGACCGTTGTCCCGCACGATCCAGGAACACGTCAAGAAACCGATGGCCGAGGAGTTGCTGTTCGGCAAGCTCCAGAAAGGCGGCGTAGTCAAGATCGACGTGGACAAGAAGGACGAAGCGAAACTGGCCTTCAAGTACATCACCGAGACGCCGAAAAAGCGCTCTGCCAAGAAGGATAGTACTGAAGAGACAGCCTGATCAGGCACCGGTATGACCGAAAA
>JAVJOM010000025.1:0-29926 GCA_040216775.1 Hyphomonas sp. | reverse complement strand
TTCAGGTGCGAGATTAGTGGCCCGAACCACATAAGCGTCACGAATTTCAGCTGCCGCATCCCCGGAAAGCTGATGGGAGCCATCGGGCGCGTGTGAGTGGCCATGCGCCGCGTCCGCCGATTGCGTGGTCTCTGCGGAGGGCACCGGTGCAGAAACTGCGCTGTATTGATCAGGGACCTGGCTGCGGCTACCGGCTTCCATTTCCAGATGGGCATGGATGTGATCATCCCGGCTGATCGGGTAATCTTCAGTCATGGTCGTGTGAAATACGCCATGCATCTGCATTATGAACAGAACGAAGCCGGCGAACATAAGCGCCACATTTATGTATACGCTCCCCATGTCGAAAAACTTGGTCCGCCTGAGAAAGCCAAGCGCCACCCACATGACTGCCAGCGCGGCTATCTGTCCGAATTCGACACCCACATTGAACGACAAGATATGCATCAGCAGGCCGGAATCTTCACGTATCGGCAGTTGCTGGAGACGCGTCGAAAGTCCAAACCCGTGGATCAGCCCAAATATCAGGACCATCATCACGAGATTGGGAGATTTCGTTCCAAACAGCTTCGGAAAGCCATTGAGGTTTTCAAAACCCTTGTAGATCACGGTCAGCGCGATGATCGCATCTACGAAATAGTAGTTGGTCGTAATGCCAAGATAGGTCGCCGAAATCAGCGTGATCGTATGACCTATCGTGAAAGCAGTCACAAATCTGAGTATCGACGAAAAGCTGGTGAGAAAGAACATCACACCAAACAGGAAAAGAAGGTGATCATAGCCAGTGATCATGTGCTCAGCACCAAGAATAAGGTACTGAAGGTCGCCGCCTTCGATCATACGCCGCCGGGCTTCCTCCGAAATCCCGTGGGCGCTTGCCAGCGGCGCATAGACCGCGAGACAGGCAAACAGCGGCGCCAGTTTCGTCACTCGCTTAAGTAACATTCTTTACTCCAATAAGTTCTGTGTTTGGTGTATTCTGGTGTCGAAAAGACCGACGCCGGGACGAGAATGCCTCGTCCCGGCGCTGGCCAGGCTGGGAGGATTATTCCAGAACCCACGTTGCGCGAGCGTAGAGATACCGCCCCAACAGAGAATAGGTCATGGTGTCAGTGTTACCGTCAGACCAGGAGCGGACATACGGGGCTTTCTTGTCGAACAGGTTGTCGACACCGGCGCTGAGCTTGAGTTGGTCATTGACCTGATAGCTGCCCTGCACATTGTGATAGAGCACCGCGTCAATATCCGTTCCGACCGCTCCTGGCGCGCCAAAATAATCGGTTGCTGAACCAATTATCTGGACGTTGTATACGCCGGTCAGGCGATCATTACTGGCCGTCCAGGAGGCGTTTGCCCGCCATTCGGGATAGCCACCATCGCAGCAACCCACACCGCCATCATAGACAAATGGTGTGTCGCCTTCGAACGCGCTGACTTCGTATTTCATCAGATGCGTCGCCTGGAAGGCCACCGAATGATTGAACGCGTAGGCAGAGAAATCATATGTGGCGCTGAAATCGATACCGGTCATCACCTCGTCACCAGTGTTGGCGCTTTGTGCCGAGAGATAGTTGATATCGCCTGTCAGAGCGTTACGCGAGTGATGTGTCGGCCCACAGAACGGATGCGACAAGCCAATAGATGTGTAGCAGGACGCGAGTTTGGAAGAACCGGATGTCTGGCGAATGGCATCCTGGATATCAATATCGAAATAGTCGACTGTGAAGGACAGGCCCGGCACGAAACTAGGCTGAACGACGGCACCGACAGTGAAGGTCGTCGCGTCTTCAGGCTCAAGATTGATATTGCCGCCCCTGTCCGTAAGAATTGCCGATCCAAATTGCGTGTAGGTCGTCGGCACGCCAGCCGCTTGGCAGTTTTGATAGACAACACTTGCGGGATCAAGGCTCGCCCAATTGGAGCACGGGTCGGCAGTCGGAATCTGGCCCTCACTCACACCGGAGAAAAGCTCCGTTACGCTGGGAACACGAAACGCAGTGGAATAGGTTCCGCGGATCTTGAGATCAGGAATGATCTGCCAGTTGACGCCAACCTTGTAGTTGGAGTCCGATCCGAAGAGGTCATAGTCCGAATAGCGCAAGGCAAGGTCGAGATCGAGTGAATCAATCATCGGCGCACCGCGGACGACAGGGACATTGACTTCCGCGTACAATTCCTGCGCCTCAATGGAACCACTGACAGGATCCTGGGCATTGCCGAGGGCGTCGCCAGCGACCAGCAGGGAATCGGGCTCAATCCAGCCCTTGTCTTCACGATACTCGAACCCGGCGGCAAAGCCGAGCGGTCCGGCTGGAAGCTCGAACAGCGACCCGGCAATGTTTCCGCTCAAGCTGATTTGCTCGTTTCCGCCTGTATCGCGCTGGTTCATGAGAATGTAGTCACCAACTTCAGCTGTCAGGTCGCCTTCGCCAAGGATATCGGCACACGGAATTCCGTTCATGCCGCAGAGAGCAGGATCGAGCGCCTCGCCAAGCCGACGCGTATTGATATTATTCTGGAGGGCATCAACCGCAGTGTTCCGACCCCAGTTGAACGCAACGTCATAGTTCCAGCCATCAAAGAGATCGCCTTCAATTCCTGCAACCAAGCGCCATGTCGAAACATCCTGCTCGAACTGGCGCGCACCAAATTCCGCAGTACGACGACGCAACAGCGTAATATCCTGTCCCGTCGGGTTTGTAGGATGCGCGGCGTCGAACGCAATGTCGCTCAGCGTTGCTGGCGAACCAGGTTGGTTCGATGTTCTCCAGTTGAACAATGCTTCACTGAAGAAGTTGATGGAGTCAGTAAGCTCGTATTTGCCTACCGCGCCGAAGGTAACGCGCTCTACCGGGTTTGACGCATTGAAAAACGGGTTCGAATTGAAACCATGCGCTGCGATATTGAACGGCTCATATGCATCGCCACCGATAAAGTTGATCTGATCGCCGTTCGCAAAAACGGCGCGGCCGCCAGCCGTGCTCGAGCTGCCCGAAGTACACTCGAGGTCACCGTCCCCGTCAGTGTCGGCGAGTGAGCATGGCGCCCGCGTATCAAGCGGAGCGGCTTTGTTGTTCTGGTAGTTGGCGCTGAACAGGAGACTGCCGCGCTCACTGGCGACGCCCCAAGTCAGATCGACCAGATATTCTTCCGCATCCCCTTCGTCAGAGATGCCGAACTTGGTATCCAGTTTGAATCCTTCGAAACGATCCTTGGTGATCAGGTTGACAACACCTGCCACCGCATCTGCGCCATAGACCGCCGAAGCACCGTCTTTAAGCACCTCTACGCGTTCCAGCATGGACACGGGTATCATGTTCAGATCGACCGAACTGTTCGCGCCCGAACCACCGGCGACGACTCTGCGTCCGTTCAGCAGCACCAGCGTCCGATTGGCTCCCAGTCCACGCAGGTTGACCTGCGCGGTGCCCCAGCCGCCCGCCACCCAATAGGCGGCATTTGAGTTGCCAGCAAAGCCAGCCGAGAATGATTGTGTTTGAAGCAGCTCTTCGACATTCGTGATCCCCAAACCATAAATGTCTTCATTGTCCAGTACCGAAATCGGACCGACGCTTGTCAGATCCAGGCGCTGAATCCGGCTGCCCGTGACAACCACCTTCTTCTGCGTCGACACACTGTCTTCTTCAGGTTCGGCTTGTACAGCAACAAGCTCGCCTGCCTCTTGCGCCTGCATACCGCCTGCGAACATGCACGAGAGCCCGAGCGCCATCGCCGTAGACAGCAAAAGCCGTTTGGTGAGCCCACCTTCTTGCTTAACAATTTTCATATCCATAACCACCGCTCCTAGATTTTGGGTTCCGATAATTCAGCCTCGACAGAGGCTCTCAAAACAACCTGACAAACTTCGATTCAGGCCACTATTAAAAAAGGGAAAATCCCATGAAATCTGGCCGTTCGCACAAAATACCGACACACGATCGGTATTTTGCTCAAAATTTGGCAGGGAATATGGGCTTGCCTGTTCTGACGCTTTGGCAATCATGATTTTCTTCGTTCGGGCCTTGCAAATAGAAGAGCTGTCCCACTGCCAGAATTTGGAAGCGCGAGTAGCGACCCGGCGCTTGAGGGTCTCCTCTCGCAGCACTTCCAGAATATTCGACCGTATGAACAATTCTTTGGCTCCAATATGAACATTACATAACGGAAAGACTATTCCTCAAAAACCGACTGTCAATGTGTTTTCGGACTTCTTTGAAAAATAATGGGATTTGAAAACAGTCTGTATGCTGTTTTTTTTGGTTTACAGCGCGAGTGAAAGCGCGATCCCAGCAGCGATTCCTGATCGGGATTCCATTGCGGACCCTGTGTTATCCACGTCATCCACAAAAGAATTCTTATCCGCGCTATCCCAACGCAAATAGGTGCCGACTTCGACTGTTTGCGTGACGGCATATCCCGCCCCGAATTCCAACCCGACATAAGTCCGTTGCGCCGACCCATCACCTGGCACGACGAAGCCGCCTCGTCCGATGGCGTAATATGACCAACGCCCCGCTCCCCATTCGGGCCCACCGGAAACCTCAACGCCATAGTCTCGATGATGCGCGTCATAGAATCCGAGAATGGTCGGCGACATTGGCGCATCCAGATCGACCACAAGATCGACCTCAAGGCTGTCACCTGAGGCCTCCCCGGGATAAGTCAGCCAGTTTGATGACAGATCCACTGCAAACCCCTCGCCCGCCCATATCATCCCGACCGAGTAATCGGCCTCATCTTCAAAGACCGCCTTGTCTTCCAGTATTACCCGTCGATAGACCGCGCCGTAGAGAAGGCGGTCGCCAGCGGGCAATTCGACGGCAGAGGCGATTTCGAGTGATGCACTGCCGATCTGCTCGCCGCGGTCCATCACAGCGGACGACATCACTGATTCCACCAGCAAGCGTGCGCCCTCCGCCTGAGCCATCAGGGGCGCAAATCCGATACACGCACCGACCGACATGAGTGCTTTCACGAACCGTCCGCTGCCGGTTGCCTTTCCCTTAGCCAACCAAACTGGCCAAACACGCATAGCCTTGCTTGCTTTGAGGTTACTCATGATGTGCGTCTCGTCCTTTAGCTCAAAAACCGATCATTAATCGGTTTTTTAGCCACAATCGACGCCGAATTCAGTTCGGCGCCAGATTATTTCAAAAGATAACCAAGCGCTTTTTCGAGCGCATGATGTATCGGTTCTGCCAGGATGAAAGCCGCAATGATCGTGTAGCAAATCAGCCGTTCGATTATCTCGGACAGCCCCTGCTCACTCGTACCCGGCGTATTGATAAGCCATGCAACCCGCCTTTCAATTGATTGGCCGAAAACGGAGAATACATATGTGTCTTCACGCGCGCCGTGTTCTCTCATTTCCCCCAACCGGATACGCCCAAGCTTTACAAGCGTATCCGCGACCGCGAACCCATCCCCGCATTGCTCAGCGGCGAAACGATCGCATTCAAATTCTGCCGAGAGCAAGTACTCATCGGTCAGACCTGTCTTTGCGCGCGGGAAAAATGGAACGGTCAATATTTGCAGGATGAACATTCCGACCCCGTCAAACCGGTTTGCATGACTACGTTCGTGATAGAGGACGATGTCCAGTTCATCCGGCTCCAGTCTCTCGATCAGGCCCCGGCTTATGATCACGCGCCGACGAAGAATGCCGACACATAACGCTATGGACTTGTCGGCATCCAGAACCCACGCGTCCAGTCGCGCATCAAAAGAACAACACAAATCAAGCTTTCGGCAGAGCTGGGAGTGCACGAACAGGCGCCACGCGCTGAGCGCAGCCATGCCGCCACAAAGAATGATCATCATTGCCGCAAACAGGCTGAACCAAAGTCCCGTAACGCCCGATGGCTCGTGCGGTAAACAGGCACGAGCGGCCAACTCGACATGACAGTGAGCGGGAACAACGTTGAAACCCGCCGCCACAGGAACAGCAGCGCAGGAGACGAGGACGGCCACACTGATTGTAAGAGGAAGCCCGGCATAGCCGAAAACAACGCGGGAATAGTGACGTGGGTTAAGCTGCGCCTGACGGCGATGCAAGGCCGGCCAGGCAGCACTCAGGCAAGCGCCAGCCAGAAAAAAAGCAACAATCGCGGCCAGAAGCGCAATACCAAAGCTCTCGTAGAGTGATGCGCTAACCATTTCCCTCTCCGGATTTGGCCGCCGCCTCTTCGCGCTTGTCCTTTATCATCTGCTCCAACATGTCCAGAGCCTGCGTGTCGCTTTCCACCGCGTGGTCCAGAAAGGCGAGGAGATAACTGTCTTTGGAATCCGTCGTGAACGATTGCAGGATATCATCGATAACCCGGGATATCATCTGCATGCGGTTTACTTCCGCCCGATAAACGTAGGCATGACTGACCTTTTCGCGAGACAACAGCCCCTTGCGGAAAAGTCGCTCCATAGCGGATTGCACCGTATTCAACGAATTCGCATCTGACTCGCCCAATTCGCGGAAAACAGTTTTAACTTCAGCGCCGTCTTTACGCCAAAGATACCTCAGGATCGAAATTTCGAGCGGTCCCAGAGCAATTTTTCCAGTTCGCACCGACATATATGAGCCTTCCGGGACAAATTGATAGTCGAGCGTATTTTGAATAAAACCGACGGTCAATGTGTTTTTAACGAGGCCGGCACGTTTCCCGCTCTCCGCCCAAAAAGCGTGCATTGCAGGGAGAACCGGCATTGAGGTCACATATCCTGGCGTTCAGCCCTGGAAAATGATCAAGAACTCATTTCGCGACTTCAAGACTTCGCCCAAGATCATCCAGCCAGGCGTACTCATGCATGTCCGCCTCCCGATGTCCCTGAGGAAAGCTGCAGACTCTCTCCACGAGCGCGGCATCAGCATCTGCCACAAAATCGTCTATCTGTGGCTTGATCGGTTCGGCACATATTTGGCGGACTAAATCCTGAGACGCCGTTCGGAATCGATGCGACGCAGCCCCACCAATGACGGTGGTATTTCGATGAGGTGTTCGTCAGCATATAATCACTTCAACTTTGCAAAGGCACATCAACCTCAGACCCCGGTTCAAATAAAGCAAAATGCCGCGCTTCGCGCGTGGCGCAACCTTCTTGTCGCCTGGCATCTGCTGCCCCGCGAAGAGCGGAGATGGGTTCGCATTGGACTGACAGCACCTCGCTCAAGGGTATCAAGTCGTGACACGGACCACCAGAAAACTTTTCAATGCACGGACAGGGAAAGTCGACCCAAGCTGTATTCTCGTCGCTGGGACATTGCTACAAACCCCTCAGGGGTATACGACAGAAGAGATGAAAGCGCTGATTCTCTCACTTGTTATGGTCGTGTTCGGCTTCGGGCAGTTCGCTTGCGCCTGTGAGGCTCTGTCGTCTCACCCGGCTAAGACAGCTGAAACTACGCGCGTCCATCATCATGGCCATACGGTCATGGCCCTTATGTCCGACGTTCGACATGCGGTCCCACTATCGCATCGTCACGATAGCGACAGTGACCACTGCCAGCAAACGGCCTGGGCATCCAATGGCACCACGTCCGGCCCGACAGTCGCTCTTCCGAATGCGAACCGCGTTGTGATGCCGGCGCCCCGCGCGGCCCTTGCCTTCATCGTCGCAGTGGTTACTTCAGATTTTCCTCGAACGTGGCTGGATCCCCCGATACGAACGCCGATATCCCTGAAAGTCAAAACCCTGAATTGATCCTTTGGAGATCGGTGCCGCGCTTATGCGCGGATGATCTGGCTGGCCTGTTCAGCAGCACCAGGTCCTTTGGCCCTCTCCAGCCCGTTTAACTCGTGGGCATCCCAATTTCAGGATCAATTTCATGTTTTTTTCCCGAAACACACTCTCAGTTCTACTTGTATCCGTCGCCTTGGGAACACTTCCTTCCTCCGCTGAAATGAATCACGCGTCTCACGAGCATGGCGGCCTGGCGACTACCGATATGCCAGACCACAACCGCGCCACGCATGTGTTCGAAGGCACCGGCACTGTCGTCGCGATTGATATGACAGCACGCAAGATCGGTCTTGATCACGGCCCCGTACCGGCGCTCAAATGGCCCCCGATGCGTATGGCCTTCAAGGTCGGGGACGGCATCGATCTCTCGCCCTTCAAGAAGGGTGACCAGGTCCAGTTCACCCTGCACAAAGTCGAGAAGGGTGCTTATCCCATCGTTGAACTGTGCGAAGCATCGGGGCCCGAAATTGTGCCGCGTCTTTGTGCGCCGGATGGCGACCAGATGCCAATGCCGAACACGTCCGGAAACTAAGTCCAGTCGAACCAGCGTGTGGTCGTTCCGCCACTGAGGAAATACAGATTTGAAAGGCCGATCCCATGATCAGCAGGCGCAAACTACTAAAATCGACTCTCGCGACAGGCACTGCGCTCAGTGCGGCAAGCCTGTTACCAACCTGGGCGCGCAGTTTCAGCGACGGCAATACTGGATTACCAACCCTTGCAGGAACCACATTTGATCTTTCTGTGGGCAAGTTTCCGATCCGCATCAATGGACGCGCAGGCGAAGCGACAGGGGTCAATGGGACCGTTCCAGCGCCGCTACTCAGATTCCGTGAAGGCGACGAGATTACGCTCAACGTGAAAAACAACCTCGAAGTGGACACTTCCATTCATTGGCATGGCCTGCTCGTTCCCTTCTACATGGATGGCGTACCCGGTGTGTCCTTTCCCGGCATCAAGCCTGGTGAGACCTTTCAATACAAGTTCGCTGTGCCTCAGAATGGCACGTACTGGTATCATTCGCATTCCGGGCTGCAGGAGCAGATGGGGCATTATGGGCCGATCATTATTGATCCAAAGGGTCCCGATCCGATCTCATGCGACCGGGAATACATCCTCGTCCTGTCCGACTGGAGTTTCGAAAGTCCACACCGAATATTTTCGAAACTGAAGAAGCATAGCGACACTTATAACGACAACCAGCGCACCGTCGGCGACTTCATGAATGACGCCTCCAAAGAGGGGATTGGCGCTACACTGGCTGATCGGGCGATGTGGGGCCAAATGCGCATGTCGCCGATGGACCTCGCTGACGTAACAGGCGCAACATACACCTACCTCATCAATGGCCACTCCACGGCAGACAACTGCAGTGCCATCTTCCAGCCAGGCGAACGTGTTCGGCTGCGTATCATCAATGCGTCAGCGATGACCCTGTTCAATTTTCGCATTCCAGGCCTCTCGATGACAGTCGTCGCTTCGGATGGTCTGCACGTCCGGCCGGTTGAGACGGACGAGTTCCAGATTGGCGTTGCCGAAACCTACGATGTTATCGTCCAGCCCACAGAGCGGCGCGCCTATGCTGTGGTTGCCGAGTCCATCGACCGTTCGGGGCTTGCTGTAGCAACCCTCGCGCCGAACATTGGAATGCGCGCCGAGGTGCCTGATCTGCGCACCCCCATGCCTCTCACAATGACCGATATGGGAATGTCAGGCATGGACCACAGTTCCATGGGCGGGATGGATCATTCCGCTATGGGTCATGACATGCTCGAAGGCATGGATGAAACGTCGATGATCGGCATGGAGGGCATGGAGATGCCCGGCATGGACCACTCTGTGCAGATGGACATGCCGACGACCGCGCCGGGCGTAAAATCCGGCCCTGGAAATACCGGCCTCGCGATGATGCCGGCGAGCCGTCTGGACGAACCAGGCCACGGCCTCTCGGATGTTGGGCACCGTGTCTTGCGCTATTCTCAACTGCGCAGTCTTGATCCGAACCCGGACCTACGCCCTCCGGAACGAGAGATCGAACTCCACCTGACTAGCAACATGGAACGCTACATGTGGTCGTTCAACGGTGTTCGTTTTTCCTATATCGATGCGCCCATTGTATTCCATGAGGGCGAGCGCATTCGGCTGAACCTGATCAATGATACGATGATGCCACACCCAATTCATTTGCATGGCATGTTCTTCGACCTCGTGAACGGAGGCGACGATCACAAGCCGCGCAAGCACACAGTGATCGTGAAGCCCGGTGAGAAACTGTCAGTCGACATCTCTGCAGAACATGTCGGTGACTGGGCGTTTCACTGCCACCTTCTCTACCACATGCATGCAGGGATGATGCAGGTCGTCTCAATCCTGCCAAAGGATACGGCCTCGCCAGTGATGATGGATCACAGCCAAATGGAAGGCGTGGATCACTCGCAAATGGACCACGGAACCATGGATCATTCAATGATGGACATGGGAGAAGACAAATGAGGGATTTCAAGTGTCTTACGGTGTCGGTCCTGCTCACAGCTGGAATGGGGGCCGTCTTGCCCGCGTTCGCGCAAGGGCCCGACCAAACAAGGACGCCGCTCTGGTCACAAGCAGACCAGCGCTATGGTTCCGCCGAAATGGCGGAGGCGCGCGAAGAGCTGCTGCAGGAGGGCGGTGCACAGCGCACCTGGTATGTACTGGTCAATCAACTCGAAGCTCAAACGGGCGATAACGCAGACAGTCTTTATTGGAATGGTCAGGCTTGGTATGGCGGCGACATACACAAACTCCGGTTCAAGAGTGAAGGATCGGCATCTCTCAACGGAGGCGGCGTTGATGACGCTGAAGTCCAGGCGCTGTATTCAAAGGCAATCTCCCCCTTCTGGGATGCGCAGGTTGGCGTGCGATACGACCTGGAACCGGACGGACTTGCACACGGCGTCTTAGCCCTGCAGGGCATTGCGCCATACTGGTTCGAAGTCGACGCGTCGGCGTTCCTTAGCGATAAGGGAGACCTCACTGCGCGACTGGAAGCGGAATACGAATTTCGTCTTACACAACGCTTCATCCTGCAGCCTCGCATCGAAGCAGACCTGTCAGCGCAGAATGTGGCTGAACGAGACCTCGGAACCGGCCTCAACGCCATCGAAGCCGGTTTGCGCCTGCGTTACGAGATCAAGCGCGAATTTGCACCCTACGTAGGTATTGAGTGGCAGGGCAAATTCGGTCGTACCGCAGATGCGCATGAGGCTGCGGGCGGTGAGGCGAGCGAAGCCGTGCTCACGGCTGGCCTGCGAACTTGGTTCTAGGAAAGATAACATCAAGCAACTTATTCAACCCAATTGTAGATATGTACAATTCAGCGAGACGCCTTCTTTTAATCTCCCCGACTGGGAAGAAAGGCGTTTTCAATGAACAGTGATCGGCGCGAAATACGGCGTAAACTTCGGGTTTTCGAACATGCCGACAGGATCGGTGATGTCAGCAAGACGTGTCGGTATTTCGGGATTGACCGCGCCAGTTTTTATCGATGGCGCAAAGCCTGCTCTGAAGGCGGTGAATCTGGCCTGGCGGCAAAAAGGTCCAGCCGGCCGGGAACGCACCGCTGAGGCGCTCTTCGGCGAGCGCAGGATCGTCGACGCAGAGTTGGATGTCGGAATACCGGTTCATCTCCGCGACCGCCTCTTCCCGTGTCACATCCCGGAAACGGACATGTCACTGCGCAGGGCCAGAACATCATCCGTGTCGACCTGTGTCAGGGATTGAATTGTGTTCCTGCGTTCGCAGACACGATTTTCGGCAACGTCAGGGGATAACTCAGATCGCACATAATTCATCACAGCGATCTGGGCGTTATCGACCGCGCACAGGTCAGAGGCGTAGAAAATAAGTTCGCGCAAGAGATTGAATATACCCCGTATGGGTATCACATGAGGCTCAGGCGACGCGATCTTCCTGGCGCCGCAGAGCACGGAGAACAGCATGAAACCCGGACCCGGCGGGCACGCCTTGTCGCTTTTTATCGCCATCTCGTTCCTGATCTGCATAGGCTGGGGGCTGGTGTTGCCGGACACTCTGCATATGCACGATGCCTGGGAGGACTGGCTTCCAGGTTTCGAGTTCCTGACCCTGCAGGGCTTCATCATTGGTCTGATCGAAAGCAATTTGTATGGCTGGTACACCGCCCTGGTGTTCATGCCACTCGATCAATTCTTCGACCGGACGACAGGCGACAAAAACGAGAAGGGCAATGTCAGACCCGTGCGCACCATGACGCAAGAGGCTGGCTCGCCAGGAACAGGAACAGCCACACCAACAGCGCGGATGCAATGCCTGCGCGAGGAAGCAAAGTGATGAGCAGCAAGAAACACACGCCTCACAACCAGACAGCCCATACGGGACACGGTCATGCGTGTCACTTTCCCGGCGGTGATGCTGCTGCCGGTTCAGATAGCAGGTACGACCTCGTCCCGGCTGGATATGCCGGCACGATCTATACCTGCCCCATGCACCCGAATGTGCGCGATGTCCGCAATTCCGGTTGCCCGATCTGCGGAATGGCTCTGGAACCCGAGGGTATAATTGCCGGAGACGAAGACACATCAGAACTTGATGACATGACACGCCGGCTCTGGATCAGCGCCCTGTTCACAATCCCGCTCGCCATTTACGCGATGGGCGACCTTATTCCGAGGCGTCCCCTGGAAGGCCTGCTCCCGGTGGGCTGGTCACAATGGGCCCAGTTTGCGCTTGCTGTTCCTGTTGTGCTCTGGGGCGGCTGGCCCTTCTTTGTCCGCGGGCTACGCTCTGTTCGCACCTTGAATCTCAACATGTTCACCCTGATCGCGCTCGGGATCGGCGTCTCATTCGCATTCTCGCTCGTGGCAACGGCAATGCCCGGCATCTTTCCGATGGCGTTTCGCAACGCGTCCGGCGAGGTCGCGGTCTATTATGAAGCTGCTGCCGTCATTACAACCCTTGTCCTGCTCGGGCAGGTTCTCGAACTCCGGGCGCGCAGTGCAACCTCGGGCGCAATCCGTGCGCTGCTGGAACTGACCCCGCCGCGAGCCATGAGACTACTGGCAGATGGCAGAGAAGAAGAGGTTTCCATCGATGACGTGAACAGGGGCGACCATCTGCGTGTGCGTCCGGGAGAAAAAGTACCTGTTGATGGCAATGTGATCGAAGGCCGGTCGAATGTCGACGAGACAATGATTTCCGGCGAACCGCTTCCTGTTGAGAAAGCCCCGGGCGATCCCGTAACCGGCGGCACCGTCAACGGAACCGGATCACTGATCATGGCGGCAACCCGTGTCGGCGACGATACAACCCTGTCCCGGATCGTCCGTATGGTGGCTGAGGCGCAACGGTCCCGCGCGCCCATTCAGAAACTGGCAGATACCGTCGCCGGCCTGTTCGTGCCAGCCGTGGTTCTTGTCGCACTGGTGACCTTCATTCTCTGGTCGGTGTTCGGGCCGGACCCTGCGATGGTCTTCGCTCTCGTCAACGCGGTTGCCGTGTTGATTATCGCCTGCCCGTGCGCACTGGGCCTGGCTGCGCCGATGTCGATCATGGTCGCAACCGGCAAGGGTGCCCAATCAGGCATCCTGATCAAGAATGCCGAGGTGCTCGAGACATTTGAAAAAGTTGATACCATCGTTGTCGACAAGACAGGAACCCTGACAGAGGGCACGCCGCAACTGGTCACTGTCGAACCGGTTGGGTCGCTTGGAGAATCCGACTTCCTGTCATTTGCCGCCGCGATTGAGCGTAGCAGCGAGCATCCTCTGGCGCAGGCCATCGTCAAAGGGGCGGAAGCACGCGGCGCAACACGTCTTGACGCGTCCGACTTTGAATCCGTGACAGGCGAAGGTGCGCAGGGCCGCGTGAACGGCAAAATAGTCGCCATTGGCAATGCCAGGATGATGCGCCGCTTTGGCGCGCTGGACCAGGCGCTGCAGGCGCGGGCCGAAACCTACCGCAGGGACGGCCAGACAGTGATGTTCGCAGCACTCGACGGCAAGCCTGCCGGCTTGATTGGCGTCGCCGATCCCATCAAGAAGACGACGCCCGAAGCCATCGAGGCGCTTCACAGGGCCGGCATGAAAGTCGTTATGCTGACGGGTGACAGCAAGGCCACTGCAGAGGCTGTCGCCCGCCTGATCGGGATTGACGAAGTCCATGCTGATGTCTCACCGGAAGACAAGAACCGAATTATCCGGGAACTGCAAAGTGCGGGGGCCGTCGTCGCAATGTGCGGCGATGGCATAAATGACGCGCCAGCACTCGCCCAGGCCGACATCGGGATCGCGATGGGCACCGGCACAGATGTCGCCATGGAAAGCGCGAGCGTTACCCTTGTAAAGGGTGATTTGCGCGGCGTGGCCCGGGCCCACCATCTCAGCCAGGCCACCATGAACAATATCCGGCAGAATCTGTTCTTCGCGTTCGTCTACAACTCGCTCGGTGTGCCGGTTGCTGCAGGCATTCTCTACCCGTTTTTCGGTCTCCTTCTCAGCCCGATGATCGCGGCCGCTGCCATGAGCCTCAGTTCGGTATCAGTGATCAGCAATGCATTGCGTCTCCGCTCGGTGAAACTCTGACTTCCAGGCTGTACAGGCACCCATGCAAGCAAGCCCGATACCTGCAAGAAGGACTCGCCCTGCCTCGCGGGCATTGTCGGAATGGGAACCGGTGTGATGATCGCGGACCATGGCCTCTGGCACAGCTTCACTATCAAAGTGTCCAGGGCCGCCACGTAGGTCCGCGATCAATTACCCAGCCATCAGGAAGTCTGGCAGAGCTTGTCCTCTGCAAGAATCGACGAGCGAGGGGTAGTCCTTCATCAATATATTCACCATATACATACCCAGTAAGGGGTATTTCATCATGAGAACTGAAACCAAGGGCGCAGTGACCAAACGCCTTGCCCGCATTGAGGGCCAGGTGCGCGGCGTTTCGAAAATGATCATGGAAGACCGCTATTGCATTGACGTGGTTCGCCAGGTGCAGGCCATCAAGGCGGCGCTGTCCGGTCTCGAGAAAGTTGTGCTTGATGACCATCTCGACACGTGCGTCGAACATGCCCTGGCTGCGGACGATCTGGCGGCTCGCCGCGAAAAAGTCGAAGAACTTGTTGCCGTTCTCGGTGGCCGGAAGAAATAGGCACCTCTATACCCCCTGACTGTATTTGCACTTTCGCGTCTCTGGTGATACCCGGTAATTCATGACTCTGTTTACACGTCTTTTGATGATTCTGGCGGTAGCTGCATTTGCGGCAACTCCCATCATGGCGTGTTGCATGACCGGACACGCCCAGACGCATGCAATGACAATTCAGGCTGAAGCGCCGCACTGTCATGATGACATGCAGCCGGGCGCCGGCAAACCGGTGTCTGGTGACATGGTGGCAGATTGCCCGGGCTGCGCCGATTGCGAACCGGCGATGCTCGGTGCCAGATCAACTGATCAGGCCACCCTGCTCGCTTCGGCAGGTCAGGTTCAGCTGTCGCCGGTCAAGGCCGATCGCCGGACCGGATATGATACACCCCGCACCCTGCAAACAACGGGGCCACCCCGCGCCTCGCCGCGTTTGCCCACCACCCCCGTCTCCCTGAAGCAACGCCTCCTGGTCTGATCCGGACGGTCTCAATGCGCGCGATATCCAAGCGGATAACGCGCCTTGTACCCGTCCGCTTTCAGAACACAGGAATTCCTCATGTTTCGTCCTCTTTTGCTTCTGGCCTGTGCCGGGATATCCACAGCGCTGATTGCGGCGGCTGATGCCCAGAGTTTTCCTGATCTGGAATCTGCGCTGCACGACCATCCAAGCCTGCAAGTCATGGCATGGCAGGCTGAAGCAAACCGCGAGCGCGCAAGTGCCGCCACTGCGTTGCCGGATCCCGTGATTTCAGCCGGGATCAACAATTTTCCCATTTTCGATCCCTCGTTCAGTGATTTCCTGCCGACCAATAAATCGGTTGGCATCCAGCAGAAATTCCCGAGCCTTGCGGGCAGAAATGCCCGTGCCGGAGAAGCCCTCGCCCGCGCCAGCGAAACACGCGAGATGCGCACGCAGCGTTATGCGGCTCTGCGGGGTGAACTCATTGCACTGCTCCATGAAAAACAGCGCACCCGCCTCCAGCGCGGCCTCGCAGAGGAACGCCACGCAAAATACGATTCCCTGACGCAAGTCGCAGAACTGGAGCTTGATGCTGGACGACCGGCTCTGTTCCGGTTGGCAGAGATTGAAGGGGAACGCGCTGAGCTTGATCGGACACTGGTGGGGCTGAGCGGCGAGGCCGAACAGATCGATGCGCGCCTGATTGAGCTTCTGGGAGCGGTGCCGGAGACACCGCCGCCGCCCGTGTTGCCGATCGACTGGTCGGGAGACGCCATGGCGTTCCATGCCGTGCGCGTCGCTGACGCCGGCATCGCTGTCCGCGATCGCGGGATCGATGAAGCCGAAGCCGCCTGGAAGCCGGAATGGGGCGCGCAGCTGACTTACCAACAGCGGGAATCAGGCGCCAACTATACCGGTGACGACTGGGTATCAGGCATGGTCAGCGTAACGGTTCCGTTCTGGGCGAGCAGGAACCAGGCGCCGCGTTTGCGCGCCGCCAAGGCCGAACGGGCCGCCGCCCGGGCCAACTTTTCAGCGGCCGCGAGAACCGCCGCCGCACAGTATTCAACGTATCGGTCCATGCGCCTGACAGCGGAGAAAAGCGCAGCTGTCCTGTCCCGGAAGATTGTCGCGATCGAAGACGAAATCACGTCCAGGACCTCGATCTATGAATCTGGGGTAGGTGACTATGCACCGATCATTGATGGCGAACTCGCCATACTCAGACTCCGTTCAGACATGGCCGGCGAACAGGCACGTGTCGCAACAGCAACAGCGCGCATGAATGCGCTTTTGGTCGCTCAATGAAACAGACATTTTCCTTCGCAGCCTCAGCGCTCACGCTGCTTCTCTCAGCCTGCGGCGGCACGGCGCCGCCCCATGCGTCCGCGCCCCAATCCGAGACCCGCAATGCGACTGAAATAGCGCAATACACCTGCCCGATGCACCCGCACTATATCTCGACCGATCCGGATGGTGCCTGCCCGATCTGCGGCATGGACCTTGTTCCCGTCAGCCCGGCCTCCGCAGCCCGGAGCGGCGCAGGAACGGCTGAAATCCTTTATTACAAGCACCCCATGGGTCAGGCCGACACATCGCCGATCCCAAAGAAAGACTCGATGGGCATGGATTACATTCCGGTCTATGCCGAACCATCGACGGCCGACGGCTCCATCGCCGTTGCCCCTGAAATGATCCAGACAATGGGTGTGCGGACCGCACCGGTCGAGGTCGCCGATTTTGGACGCTCGCTGCGCGCGTTCGGGACAGTCGAAACGAATGAGCGGCTGGAAAATGTCGCGGTGTCACGCATCGAAGGCTGGATCGAAGACCTGCGTGTACGCGCAGAGGGCGACACCGTTCGCCCTGGCGCATTGCTCTACCGTGTCTATAGCCCCGACCTGATCGCCGCCCAGAAGGATTACCTCAATTCTCTCAAGATCGGGAATGAGAACCGGATTGCGGCTGTCAGACAACGCCTGCGCTCGCTTGGCATGCAGACGAGCACGATCAACCGGCTGTCGGAAACCCGAAATGTCATCGAGCGCGTACCTGTTTATGCCGAGTCCGGCGGAATTGTCGCCGCGCTCCAGGTAAGAGAGGGCGACTTCATCAAACCCGGCACGCCGATCCTGCGCCTGCAGTCCTATTCCGGTGTCTGGATCATCGCCAGCGTGCCGGAACAGGATCTTGCCCTCGTCGATACCGGCATGCCTGTGCGGCTCGACTTTCCGAGCGCGCCCGGCGCGCCCGCTGAAGGGCGGATCAATTACATCTATCCGGAAATTGCCCCCCAAACCCGCACAGGCCAGGTTCGGATCGAAGTTGACAATGCTGCGGGTTATCTCCGGCCCGGCGCCTATGCGGACATCTCCATGGACCTTGGCGGCGAGCCAAGGCTCTCTGTCCCGACCGAATCTGTCTTGCGCGATAGTCGCGGCTCACACGTCATCCTCGCACTGAGCGACGGCCGCTTTGCTGGCCGGAGCGTCCAGACTGGGCTCAATGCCAATGGCCGAACCGAAATCCTAGCCGGCCTCACACAAGGTGAACAGGTCGTGGCCAGCGGCCAATTCATGCTCGATAGCGAAGCCAATCTGCGCGAGGGGTTTTCAAAGCTGCAAGGGCCTGTCGCCATGATGGCCGGACCTGACACACCGCTCGCCCAGCTGCCCGTCGATGCCACGACCCTGGCCGGGATCGACCACTTCACGGACATGGCACTTTATTTCCATGAGGCCCTGACGGACGATTACAGGATTGATCCCTTTTTCGTCGACCCGGCCCTCGGCCTCGGCGCAACACTCAAGGTGCGATTTGCCGATACAAGGCTCGTCCCGGTTCTGACCGAGGCCGAAGCTGCCCTCAGGGCCGCAAAGGGTGCCAACGAAGGTGAGGCGCTCGCGGCCGAACTTTCACGCCTGATGACTGCGCTCGAGCCTTGGCTCCTTGAAGGGGCACCCATTCACTACCGCGATGCCGGGCTCTCCCTGTTCAGGGAAGACGGCACCGGACGCCTCTGGCTTCAGGAAGGCGGCAAACCGCGCAATCCCTATGGCGACAAGCCGGCCGAAGCCATCGACTGGCCAGACCCCATGGCCGGCATGAATTCAGGCCGTGCAGCTGGCGACCCAGTCGATCCTGACGCCAGGCATCGGTAGGACAAGATCATGGCAGACACTCATCTCCAGGACCTTGGTGGCCGCGATCCTTCAAAGTCCGCGATTGCGAAACTGATCTCCTGGTCGATCTCCAACCAGCTCATCGTCCTCGTCCTCTGCGCGGGGCTCGCCATTGCCGGATGGATGGCTGTTGAACGCACGCCGCTCGATGCCGTGCCGGATCTTACCGACACGCAAGTCATCATTCGAACAGATTTTCCAGGCCAAAGCCCGCAAATCGTCGAAGACCTTGTTACCTATCCCCTGTCAACCAACCTCCTCGGCCTGCCAAGGACCAAGGATGTGCGCGGCTCATCCATGTTCGGCACCAGCTTTGTCTATGTCATCTTCGAAGATGATGTGGATTTGTACTGGGCCCGCTCTCGCGTACTGGAGGCCTTGTCGCGGCTCGGCGCCACCCTACCGGATGGCGTGGTGCCACAACTCGGCCCGGATGCCACAGGCGTTGGCTGGGTCTACCAGTATGCGCTGGTCGACAAGACCGGCAACACCGACCTTGCAGAGCTGCGCTCGCTTCAGGACTGGTTCCTGAAACTGGAGCTCTCCGGCGTGGACGGTGTTTCGGAAGTCGCCTCGGTCGGCGGATTCGTCCGCGAATACCAGATCCTGGTCGATCCGAACCTCCTGCGATCGCATGACATTCCGCTGCGCCGGGTGTCTGAAGCGGTAAAGACTGCCTCAAGTGAGGTCGGTGGCCGCGTACTGGAACAGGGTGAAAGCGAGTTCGTGATCCGCTCTTCGGGTTATGTTGATGAGAGGCCCGACCTTGAACAGGTCGTTCTATATGCGTCAGACGGCACACCTGTCCTGCTCTCCGCGGTCGCGCGCATAGTTGAAGGCCCTGCCCTTCGCCGCGGTATTGTCGAACTCAATGGCCAGGGCGAGACCGTCGCAGGTATCGTGATCATGCGGGACGGCGAGAACGCGCTGACCGTGATCGACCGCGTGAAGGCAAAACTTGCCGAGCTCAAGCGCGGCCTGCCCGACGGGGTCGAGATCGTGACCGTCTATGACCGCGCCCCTTTGATCGAGGGCGCAGTCGCGTATCTGAAGAAAAAGCTGCTTGAAGAAGGCATCGCGGTTGCTTTCGTGATCCTGATCTTTCTTCTGCACGTACGCTCATCACTGGTCGCCATCATCACGCTACCGCTTGGCGTCCTTGGGGCATTCCTGATCATGTCGCTGCAGGGCGTCACCGCGAACATCATGAGTCTTGGCGGGATCGCCATTGCAATCGGGGCAATGGTGGACGCCTCCATTGTCCTTGTCGAAAACGCCAGCCGGAAACTCGCCGATCTTGGTGACGAGGCGACGGCATCCGATCGCAAGGCCACCCTGATCGCATCTGCGCAGGAGGTTGGTCCCGGCATCTTCTTCTCCCTGCTCATCATCACCGTATCCTTCCTGCCGGTCTTCGCACTCACGGGTGAAAGCTACCGCCTGTTCAGCCCGCTCGCCTTTACAAAAACATATGCGATGGCATTTGCAGCGATCCTGTCCGTGACACTGGTCCCGGTGCTCATGCTCTATCTCATGCGGGGCAGGTTCCGTCCTGAAACGGCCAACCCTCTGAACCGCTTCTTCATCTGGATCTACAAGCCCGTCCTGCACGCCGCGCTGCGATTCAAATGGGTCACACTTGCGCTTGCGCTGCTTTTGACCGCGAGTGTGGTCGTTCCTGCCCAGCGCCTCGGCTCGGAGTTCATGCCGGCCTTGTATGAAGGCGAACTGCTCTACATGCCCACCACGCTGCCGGGCGCCTCCTCCACCAAGATGCGGGAAATTCTTGGCCAGACCAATCGCGTGCTGATGACCGTGCCCGAAGTCGAGCGCGTCTTCGGCAAAGCCGGACGCGCCGACACCGCGACGGATCCTGCGCCACTCACGATGATTGAAACCTGGATCAAGCTGAAGCCAAAATCGGAATGGCGACCGGACATCAATGTCGATGACATCACCGCAGAGCTGGATGCCAGGCTGCAAATGCCCGGTCTCGTCAATTCCTGGGGTTATCCAATCAAGATCCGGATGGACATGGTCTCGACCGGCGTACGCACACCCATCGGGATCAAGGTCACAGGCGATAACCTGGTCGAGATCGAACGGATTGCGCGAGACATCGAAGCGGTCGTCTCGGAAGTTCCCGGCACGCGTTCGGCCTTCGCAGACCGCGTCCTTGGCGGCAAGTATCTGGAAATCACGCCCGACCGGGCAGAGCTTGCCCGGCGCAACATTGATATGGGCGTGTTCCAGACCGTGGTGCAGACCGCACTGGGAGGCATGCGGCTTGCGCAATCGGTCGAGGGACGCGAACGCTACAATATCATCCTGCGCTATGACCGGCCATTCCGGGAAAGCCCCGGTGATCTGGAAAACATCCTCGTCCCGACGCCAACCGGAGCCCACATTCCGCTGGGCGACCTCGCGACAATCGCCTTTACCGAAGGCCCGCCCATGATCCGGTCGGAAAATGCGCGTCTCACCGGCTGGGTGTTCGTTGATATCGCAGGCCGTGATATGGGCGGCTTTGTGAGTGAGGCGCGTCAGGCCGTGACGAATGCCATCACCTTGCCGGCTGGCTACGCAATCGAGTTTGCAGGCCAGTATGAGCAAATGGAGGAAGCAGCAGCGCGCCTGCAGATTGCGATCCCGGCCGCTGTGATGCTCATTTTCCTGCTGCTAATGCTGCATTTCGGTCGCCTCGACCGAACAGCAATCATCATGCTCTCCCTGCCCTTCGGCATGGTAGGCGGGCTCTGGGCCGTCTGGCTGGCAGGTTACAACCTGTCGGTCGCTGTCGCCGTTGGCTTTATCGCCCTGGGCGGCATTGCGGTTGAAACGGCTGTCATCATGCTGCTCTACATTGATGGCCAGGTGCGGGAAGAACAGCCGTCCAACCGTGCGGAATTGTTCGGGGCGATCAGCCGCGGCGCCGCCATGCGCGTGCGCCCCAAACTGATGACGGTACTGACCATTCTGGTTGGATTGTCACCCGTCTTTCTGACCGATGGTCTGGGCGCAGATGTCATGCGGCGAATCGCGCTGCCCATGCTCGGCGGCATGGTGTCCACGCTTTTGCTGACCCTGTTCGTGATCCCGGCCATCTATTACATCTGGGTTGGCCGGTCTTTTTCCGTACGCGGCGCCCCCCCCCGATGACACGCGCAAACCACTTCAAACAAGCGACCCTTTAGGAGAACCGAAACAATGAAGACCCTCGCACTTTTGACTGCCGGCCTGTTTGCCGTGTCTCTCGCAGCCTGCAGCCAGGAAGCGCCTGCTGAAACCGCATCGACCGAAACGCAAATGGAAATGACAGGCAGCGACATGATGGACCATTCCGGCCATGACATGCCGGACCAGGTCATGGGTCATGGCACCGGCATCATCAAATCACGCGGAAGCAAAGGTGACTTCCTGACCATTGACCACGGTCCGATTGACGGTATTGGCATGGGCGCCATGACCATGGGTTTTGAAATCATGGGCAGCGTCGATGTATCGGCATTTGCAGAAGGTGACCCGGTGGCATTCATGGTCAAGAAGGGCCGCGACAATTCCTACCGGATCACGCACATCTGCAACACGCAGACCGAGGGCGCCGACTGCCTTGCTGGCGTGATGGACCATTAGAGTAGAGGTGCCCGGCCACGCGACATGGACAAGGGGTGCGAGTGTGTTGGCGCAAAGCCATGCCCGTCACTGCCCGCCTTCTCCAGCTAGCTGAGATCAACCGGGCACCAACCCCCATTCGCTGTTCGGTAGTCGCGCAGGCACCAGACGACAAACGATACAAATATTTCAGGAGGGTCATACGTGACGAGAATGATCGGATTCAGAGTTCGCCAGTGGCACAAGTGGCTATCCCTGTTCATCGGAGCACAAGTCATGATCTGGCTCGCGTCAGGTCTTTACATGGTCATCATGGACCTGGACTTCATCCATGGCGATCATCTCGTGCGCGAGCGATCGGACACATTCATGGCGGGATACAGTCCCGAGATCGGGTTCGCAGACATCCTCTCCAACTATCCTGGAGCTGACGAAATCGTCCTGACGAACTGGATCGGGGAACCTGTCTATCGCATATACACATCTGAGGGCTCGCTTCTGGTTGACGCGCAGAATGGCACGGAGCGCTCTCCCCTCGGCAAGGCGGATGCAATCGCTGTCGCGCAGTATCATTACGCCCGTTCCGCTGACGTCGCTTCAGCAACCCTCATTGAAACCGAGGCCGACGCTCCCACCGAGCTGCAATCGCGCAAGCTGCCGCTCTGGAGGATCGATTTTGATGATGCCGGAGCGTCATCGTTTTACGTGTCTCCCCATGACGGCACGCTGGTCGCGAGGCGTCACACATACTGGCGCATATTCGACTTCGCCTGGATGCTGCACATCATGGATTACGACGAGCGTGCGAATGTGAACAACACGCTTTTGCGTATTGCGGCGGGACTGGGCCTTACACTTTCCATCATCGGCATGTGGCTGCTCTGGTTCAGCTTCAACCGTCGCAAAAGGATCAATGGCGAATGATTATCGTGCGCCGGATACACAAATGGATTGGTCTCATTCTGGGATTTCAGCTAGCGCTATGGATGCTCAGTGGTCTTGGCATGGCTGTACTGCCCCATGACCTGGTTTCCGGAGACCATCGCCGGGCAGAGCATGGCGCCCTCCCCCCCGTGCAATTGTCAGATCGCCAGGTTCAGGACACAGCGCCCGTCGAGAGATCCGATATACATCAAATACGGCTCAAGACCCTGAATGGGCGAGCCGTTCTGGAAACCGTCTCAGCAGACGGCGCGTCTCTGACTGACGCTGTCACCGGAGACCCGATCACCATAGACGAAACGCTGGCCCTGGACGTAGCGCGCAATGACTATGCGGGGCCCGGTGCAGTGACCGAAATCGCATATGTTTCAACGCCAGGACTTGAAACGCGAACCCACGCAGCACCTGCATGGCGCATAAACTTCGACGATCCGGAACACACAAGCATCTACGTCTCCGCCACAAATGGACAGATCCAGGAAAGGCGAAATCACTATTGGAGAACCTTCGACATATTCTGGATGCTCCATATCATGGACTATCAGAATCGCTCGAACTTCAACCATCCGATTATCGTGATCTCGGCACTCCTGGCGGTCTGGATGGGGCTCAGCGGGATCGTCCTGTGGTGGGACAGTTTCCGGCGTCATGACTTCAATCTGCTTGGCAAGTGGCGCAATCGCAAGAACAGCTACACCCTGTCGGTGACCGATAGCGAGGGCGGCGCCATAAAGGCCGTCGGCGTCACCCCGTTGCAAACCCTGTATGCCGCGATGGACGCGAATGGTTACCCTCTCCCATCCTCATGCGGGGGCGGTGGGACATGCGGGCTTTGCAGGGTGAAGATCAGTCCCGCAGCATCTGTCTTGCCTGCGGATCGCCGGCAAATCCCCGAATCGGAAATCGAGGCCGGTTACCGCCTGGCCTGCCAGCACCCGGTCAGCACGGACCTTAGTGTCACGCTTCCGCATGGCCTTCTCGACGCACAGACGCTCACGGGAAGGATCGTGTCCTCGACCTTCATGTCACCCGACTTGTGCGAGCTGCGCATAATCCTTCCTGAAATGCTCGCATTCAGGGCCGGAAGCTACTTGCAGGTCGAGATTCCGCCCTTTGAATCACACTTGGACAAACTTGATCTTCCCGAATGCGTCAGGGCGCTCTGGCATGCCTCCGGCACGGCGGTGCATTTCGGTACCGACACGCCGGTGTACCGGACCTATTCGCTCGCCAATTCACCCGGTGAGCTCGGCAATGATATTCTGCTGAATGTCCGCCTGGCGCTCGCCAGGCCAGACACTTCGGGTGTTCCCGCTGGTATCGGCTCGGCTTTCCTGTCAACACTGACGCCAGGCGACCCAATCACCCTCAAGGGGCCTTTCGGAAATTTTCACGTCAAGGACGTTGACGATGAAATCATCTTTATCGGAGGCGGGGCCGGCATTGCGCCGATACGCTCGATGATACGGCATCAGCTGTCAGGACGAGGCCGGACATCGAAGATCTCCTTCTGGTATGGCGCAAGAACGCCTGCGGATATTGTGTACAGGGATGAGTTCGCACAGCTTGCCGAAACTCACAGGAACTTCTCCTGGCATGTCGCACTTTCGCATCTCGACAAGGATGACACCTTGAGCGGCGAGCGTGGGTTGATCCATGAAATCGTACGCGATCAGTATCTTGCATCACATCCAGACATCGGACGTTGTCGATTCTATGTTTGCGGGCCACCTCCCATGCTGGAGGCCGTCCTCAAATTGCTGGACGCTCTAGGCGTTCCCGAAGAAAGAATCGCGTTCGACGATTTTGGCAGTTGAGTCTATCTGTCGGAGGGTCCTTTGCCACAGGTGCGAGACAAGGAAGCATGCCGTAAAACGGTCGCTCGATTGATTGCGAGTACCTGAAAAGGTCCTGACAATCCACGGCCATCACCTGACGACGCAGGCGATGGCCGAATGAGGCTCGATGTCCTGTCGTCCGCGCTGCAATAGCGCACGCAGAAGCGGCCACGCGAGATTCTGAGCCGGACGCGGGATGGTCCGCTAGCTGCCAAACTGATAGGAGGCCGCAATCTTGATGTTGCGCCCCGGCTCGGAGACCCCCTCGAAGACGCGTTCATAGTCATGATCGAAGAGGTTATCGACGCCGACATCGAAACGGACGTCTGGCGCGAAATCAGGACGCCAGGAGGCGTAGAGGTCGACGACCGCATAGCCCGGACGCTCTTCAGCAACCGTCAGCCCGCCGAGCCCATCTGCCTGCCGGCGTGTAAGATCATCGGCGAGCTGCACGCGTGTACCGAAGCGGGCATTCCACTCAGGAACCTTGACCCCCAGATTGAACGCTAGGCGGTCAGGCGTAAGCGACCCGAGGTCCGATCCGTCCGTAAGGTTTGTCCCGTCAATGCTCGAATAGCTCACTTTTGCGAACCAGCGATCGGAATCATACTGAAGTGCGCCTTCCATCCCATCAAGGCTTGCCGCGTCGATATTGGCAGATTCCGACGTCCCGAATGAGCAGGGCTGGAAGAATGGCGGCGCAAAACAGGTCGCGTCAGGCCTCACATCCACCGTCAGGTTGATCAGCTGTTCGGCGTCCGTTTCAAAATAGCTGAGCTTGGCCTGGAGGCGGTCCCCCCGGAAGACGAGATCGGCAAAATCGACACCGAAACCGAACTCGACGGTCTCGGTCGTTTCCGGAACGAGGTCGGGGTTGGGAATGAAGTTATTTGCGACGAAGGCAAATGACCCCTGCCCGGGATTGAAAAGGACGGGATGCGGCAGACTGAAGTGTACACCATTGAGATAGAGCTCATTGACGGAGGGTGCACGGAAGCCTTCCGAGAACGACCCGAACAGGCGCAGCCATTCGGCGCCTGCCGGCGCGAAACTTGCCGCGAACCTCGGCGAAACCGCATCGTCGGCATTCTCATCGTCCGGCGCGACAGAGGACGCGTTCTCGAACGCATCGTAGCGCAGGCCCGGAATCAGGAGCAATTCACCTACCGGGGTTTCGACCACGGTCTCGAACTGGGCAAAGATGCCGGTGAACTCGCTTTCGCCATTCGGTACGCCGCCGCGCACACCATCGACGGTCTGATCGTCAACGCCCGTCTGTTCATCCCGGTACCAGTCCCCCCCGACCGTGAGCACGGTGTCGAATCCGGCCAGATTGAACCGGGCAGCATTGCGGGCGCTGATGCCGGTTGTCTTGATCTCGCGCAGGGTCGTGCGGGGAATTGTGGCATCGAACTCGTCCACATCGCTATTGGTCTGATAGGCCGTCAGGCTGAAATCGATCCAGTCATTGCCCAAGGGATTGAAATTGGCCCCGAACCTGAACGTGTCGGACGTGATGTCTTTCTCGACTTCGCGGTCGAGCGTCGCATCGCCGGTGCCAAGCGTGCCCTGGCCATTGTTCGGTTCGACAGCTGTATTGTTGAACCGCTGCCAGGAACCTTCCAGAGAGAACGCATCGGTAAACGCATAGCTGGCCTTGACCAGACCCGTCTGTATCTCGTCATTCGACGGCAGGTCTGCGCCCGATCCCAGCGCGATATCGCCAGACTGGCGCAGGCCAAAACTGGCCAGACCATCAAATGCCCCCTGACGGGTGAAGGCGGTGACGGATCCCAGCGTCTCCTCATTGACGCTCTGATAGCCGACACGGATCCGCGCGCCCATCGTTTCATTGTCTTTCAGCAGGTCTGCCGCATCGACCGTTTCCAGCGCGAGTACGCCACCAACCGCTCCCGAGCCGTACAGCGCTGACGCAGGCCCACGCACCACTTCGACGGACCCAACAAGTTCAGGGTCCACAAAGAAGCGGCCATCATGCGCCGATGTGAAGCTCTGGCGCGCACCATCGAGAAGGATCAGGACATTCTCGCCAGACAGCCCGCGAATGCTGGGCAGTTCGCCGGTTCGTCGCGGTCCGCCCGCAAAGTCCAGGCCGGGCACATCGCGAAGCGCGTCGGCGAGTGTGGACGGCGCGAGTTCGTCCAGCTCTTCCCGGTCCAAGACGCTGACCTGGCCGGGATAATCGAAAACCGGCAACGGGTTCGACGTACCGTAGACGGTAATCGTCTCCTCGCGACGCTCGGCCGGCGTCGCCGCCTGCGAGAAGGCCGCAGGCGCCAGTGCCAGCGCGGATGAGACGGCAAGGGCCGTCTTGAGAGAGCGGCGCGTGGGGGGGCTTGTGTAGGACATCTTTCCTCGCTTCATGTATGAGAATTATTCTCATTTGCAATAACGAGTCATTCTGATATTGCAAGTCATTCTCAATAAGAATATCCGACCAAGCAACAGCATTGAAGTCACCTATCTGGAGGAACCCACCAATGACCGCCCATTCATCAGGCCTCGTGTCCGTCGTCGCGCTTGCACTCGTCGCAGCAACAGGGTGCACGCTCGCCCCCGTCCCCGCTCACGCGCCGACCGAACAGGCGCAAAGCCTGCCCTCGCACTTTCAAGAAGACCGCGAATCAATTCTCGCGATGGCGGGCGACTACAAGGTGACGTTCGACTTCACCGAAACCGTGTCCTTCATCGACGGGTATGCCCTCAAGGCGCCGAAACTGTCTGGCGGTCATGAATCGGTACGCGTCCTGAAGGACACGGGCGAGTTCATCAGCCTGCAGCACACATTGGTTGTGGGGCCCGACAGCGCACCTGTCGTGGTCAAGCACTGGCGCCAGGACTGGCGCTATCAGCCAGAACGCGTTCTGGTCTTTATCGGCGGCAATGCATGGGAATGGCGTGACGTCCCCCAACCGGAGCGTTCCGGCGCCTGGTCGCAGACGGTCTACCAGGTCGATGATGCCCCGCGCTACGGCGCCGTTGCCCGGTGGACTTATGAAGATGGCGTGGCTGAATGGTTGCCGCCGGCAGAATGGCGTCCCCTTCCCCGCAGAGACATGACAACACGCGATGATTATCACGCCGTGAACGCAGTCAACCGTCATGCCATCACGCCATGGGGCTGGGTGCATGAGCAGGATAATTCGAAACTTATCCTCTCGGGCGAGCCAAGAGCGCTCGTGCGTGAGACGGGCATCAACACCTATCGGCGGTCTGACGCCTATCCCGTCGAGCCGGGTGAGACCTATTGGGCCGCAACGGGGGAATTCTGGGCCGGTGTCAGGGCAGAATGGGACCGCATCGAAGCGGAGAACCAGCGCTTTGCCATCACCCTCAAGGGCGAGACAGAAGACCTCTATCTTCCGCTTCTCCACCTCGCGAATTCTGTAAGGGATGGCGAAATCGACCTCGCCTCTGCGCTCGCCGACGCGCGGGACGTGATCGGGAAATTCGTCACGACGGATATTGGCGATCTTGAGGACCGTCTGCGTACATCGGAAACGCCATCGGTAGGCGCGAACTGATGCGCTGGCGCCTGACCGGCTTTCTGCTGGTATCGCTGAGCCTGCCTGCGGCCGCATTGGCGGACACGGCTTATATGGAACCCTCAACCTACGCCCCGGGCCCTGGCCAGACCCTCACGGTCGAGGCCTCTTTCAGTGACCATTGCTGCGCTCCGAAACACACGGTCCGGTCGGAGGGCTATGCGGTCATCCTGCCGGACGGGTCCAGCATGCTCCCTGACCGTATCGAACAGTTTGCGACCCATACTGTAATGGAACATAAACTCACAGAACCGGGCACGACCCGGTTCACGACAGGCGAGCGCCTTGGCCGCATGGGTGAACATGTCCTGCTGGAGGGCACCTACCATCTCATCAATAGCGCGGATGCGGCACCCATCGATCTGCCCCTGGGTGTCGCGATCCTGTCGTCACAGACGGCCACGGTTTCAGACACCTACGTAACGGTCGGCCAGCCCACCTGGGACAGTGTACTCACGGCCGTGGGGCGCCTGGCGATCATCCCGGGCACCCATCCCTCCGTGATCCATGTGGGCGACAGGCTCAGCCTGTCCGTGACGTTTGATGGCGAGCCAGTGATCGCTCAGACGGTATTGCTCACCGGCAGCGGTCAAAGGGATCGGCCTGGAGATACAGGCCTGACTTACCAGACGGATGCGAATGGCGAGGTGGCGATCGACCTGCCGAATACCGGGACACATCTTGTCATGATCAGGCTGCAGGCGCCGTCACCAGATGGGGCTCAGACTGACCTGAGAAGCTATACGACATCACTGACGTTTCAGGTGAAAGGGGCCCGAGCGCCGGGTCCCGACAACTGATTCGGGGGCTGCCGATGCCAGCTCTGTTGGCGATTATGCTCGGCTTAATCAGTCCTAACATGCCTGAAGCAGCGTGTGCCTGAGCGCCAGACCAGCCCTACGTCGGTATCAAACCAGTTGAGGAATTGAAAGCTCCCGCACGAGACCTGCACTGGTAAGCACTTCAATCTCGCAATACAATTCTCCGTCATCGCTCTCGAGTTCGACTTCGATAACTTCGCCAGGCAAGTACTTCTGTGAGAGGGTCAATATCTCCATGATCGGGATGACTTCGCCATTGCTAAGGGCTTCCATGGCGATCTGGTGATCGGACTTTTTTGAGTCCCCATCGGCAAACGCCGGAGACGGCACAAGCAGATTGCAGAGTAGCAGTGAGAAAAACATCATACGCATATGACACCTGTATACCTGACACTCTGACAGGTTACTGACACTCGAACAGTCCTATGTAAAAAGCGACGCCAACTTTTGCAAACGTCGTGGTACGTCGCCTTGCGAGACTGGCCTGCCCCTTCGAGGTGGTCCGCGCGTTTTATTAGTCCGGCGGTTTCCACGTAGCGGCGTTCATGCTGCTACACCTCCATAGTAAGGCGGTATGAACGCCGCGGGCAAGACGGCTTTTGGTGCCGGTGGTTTG
>JAVJOM010000020.1:0-124563 GCA_040216775.1 Hyphomonas sp. | reverse complement strand
CTGCTGCCGATGGTATTCCAGCTGAACGTGGACTTTGCCCATGGCGCGATCAATTTCGGTAGCGCCTCGTCTGAATGGTGGGTCCAGCTGGCCACGGCTGTTGTGTTTGGTCTCGCCTTCTCGACGATCATGATCCTGCTTGTCACACCTGTCTGGCTGCTGGTTCCCTACCGTGTCGGCCGGTGGACGCGCCGCATGAAGAATCGCCTGTTCGGTCGTCGCTCTGCAGATGCCGTACAATTGGTGACAGACGGCGAAAGCAAAGATCGCGACCGTATCCTGCCTGCTGCGGAATAGCGTTTCAGAACTCCGCTTTCGACGCCTGACACGTGCGTTCGGGTAAAATATCGACGATCATAATGAAGGTACGGTCGTACCCCGTACATTTCCCTATCTGTCCGCTCCGTCCCGCACCGTAGTCTCGGGCCTAACGAGGCTGATGGAGACCAACATGGATGGCGCAGGTTTGATCTCAAGTGCCGTGGCCCCCGAAACGGGTGCTGGAGGCGTAGACCCGTGCTTCCAAACCGACGTAGAGACGTTCCTCGATGAATCACTGACTGAATCCTTGCGGGCAGCGGGCCGCGCAACGACCGGACTGAAGTCTTCACCGGACGCTTGCAAGGCATGGCGGGACAAACTTCGTGCGCGCGGTTGGCTCGCGCCGTCCTGGCCGGTGGAATATGGTGGTGCGGGGTGGACCACGGCGCAGCGGCTCTTTTTCGAAAACGCCTGCGCAGAGCGTGATGCCCCAATCCTGCAGTCCTCGGGTGTCCGCACAATTGGGCCACTGATTATCGAAGAGGGATCGCCGGCGCAGAAAGCGCACTATCTCCCTGCCATCCTCAGCGGTGAACATGAATGGTGTCAGGGCTTTTCCGAACCCCAGGCAGGTTCGGACCTTGCCGCCTTGTCACTCAGCGCACAAAGAGATGGCGACGACTTTGTCCTGACCGGCAGCAAGCTGTGGACCAGCTTTGCGCAATACGCCACGCATATGTTCCTGCTGGCCCGCATTGATCCCGCGTCACGGGGTGGAGAAGGACTTGTATTCCTTTTGGTGGAGATGAACCGGCCCGGAATTGATGTCCGCCCGATCCGGTTCATTGATGGCGAATATGAAACCAATGAAGTGTTCTTCGACAAGGTGCGCACGCCGATATCAGATCGGGTTGGCGGGATCGGAGAGGGGTGGAAGACAGCCAAACGCCTGATGTCGATCGCCCGCTCCAACAATACGACGACAGGGGTTCTCCGCCGCGCCCTTCGTGCGGCCAGGCGAGAAGCGGCGGAGGCCGGCCTGCTAGAACACGCGAACCTGTCAGATATGGAAAGGCGGATTGACGATTTTGAGGCATTCGAGTCACGGGTAGCCGCAGGGACGGTTGCTATCGACCCCGCGCCGGCGACATCTTCATTGAAACTTCTCGCGACAGAACTGCACCAGGCCATCACTGAAATTGGTCTGATCGCAGCGCCGCACAGTGCGTTCGCTCAAGCGAAATATCTCGCGACCCGGTCAGCGACCATCTATTCTGGCACAAGCGAAATTCATCGAAATATCCTGGCACGTGCAATCGGGTGTCCGTGACGTACCATAAAATCCCACACCTGCTGTGTGCGCACCATGCTCCTGGTCTGCGGTCAAAGAATGCCCGGCAGGTTGAGATTGTGTGAGGCTGCGCACTCAAGCGCGGACTCATATCCTGCATCTGCATGACGCATCACGCCGGACGCTGGATCGTTCCAGAGAACGCGCTCGATCCGCCTATCCGCATCTTCCGACCCGTCACAGCAAATCACCATGCCAGAGTGCTGGGAGAACCCCATGCCGACCCCGCCGCCATGATGAATCGACACCCAAGTCGCGCCTGACGCCGTATTCAGCAAGGCATTCAGAAGAGGCCAGTCTGACACGGCGTCGGAACCGTCTTTCATGGCTTCCGTCTCACGATTTGGCGAGGCGACGGATCCTGAATCCAGATGATCGCGCCCGATCACGATTGGCGCAGACAGTTCGCCATTGCGTACCATCTCGTTGAACGCCAATCCCAACTTGTCCCGAACGCCCAGGCCAACCCAGCAGATGCGGGCAGGTAATCCCTGAAACGGGATCCGCTCACGGGCCATATCAAGCCAGTTATGCAGATGCGGATCATCAATCAACTCACGGACTTTCGCGTCGGTCTTGTAAATGTCTTCCGGGTCGCCCGACAGGGCGCACCAACGGAACGGGCCAATCCCACGGCAAAACAGAGGCCGGATATAGGCTGGCACGAAGCCCGGAAATGCGAATGCATCCTCCAGTCCTTCATCCTTCGCGACCTGACGAATATTGTTCCCATAGTCCAGCGTTGGTACGCCGGCATTCCAGAAGTCCACCATGGTCTTGACCTGCACTTTCATGCTGGTCCGAGCGGCTTTCTCGACGCGCTTAGGCTCCGTCACCTGCGCTTCCCGCCACTCAGCCACAGTCCATCCTTGCGGCAAGTATCCATGCAATGGATCATGCGCACTGGTCTGGTCTGTCACGATATCGGGCCGTACGCCGCGTTCGTAGATTTCTGGGAATATGTCGGCGGCATTCCCGATCAGCGCTACAGATTTGGCTTCACCGGCTGCTGTCCAGGCAGCGATCATCTCTAGCGCCTCATCGAGGCTCGACGTCTTCGCATCGACATAGCGTGTGCGAAGGCGGAAATCGACGCGCGTCTCATCGCACTCGACGGCGAGACAGCATGCTCCTGCCATCACGGCTGCCAACGGTTGAGCACCGCCCATGCCGCCCAGCCCGCCTGTCAGAATCCATCGCCCCTTGAGGTCTCCGCCATAGTGCTGGCGACCAGCCTCGACAAAGGTTTCATATGTACCCTGAACGATACCCTGGGTCCCGATATAGATCCAGGACCCGGCCGTCATCTGACCGTACATGGCGAGGCCCTTTTTGTCGAGCTCGTTGAAATGGTCCCAATTGGCCCAATTGGGCACAAGGTTCGAGTTGGCAATCAGGACACGAGGCGCATCCGCATGCGTGCGGAATACGCCTACCGGCTTACCGGATTGGACAAGAAGCGTCTCGTCGACCTCAAGCTCTTTCAGGCTGGCGACGATCTTATCGAAATCTGCCCATGTGCGGGCGGCCCGTCCGATACCACCATAAACGACCAATTCGTGCGGGTTTTCGGCAACATCCGGGTGCAAGTTGTTCATCAGCATTCGCATCGGCGCTTCAGTCAGCCAACTCTTCGCGGTTATCTCGCTTCCTGTCGCAGGGTAGATGTCTCGCATATTGTGGCGTGGGTCGGTCATGATGTGCCTCTCAGTTGGTATGCTGCGCTCTCGAGTGCTTCAAGAACCACGGCAAGATGTGCTCGGATGAGCGCTGCCTTGGCGTCATCGTAGTCGAAGGGAAGCGTTTCGCTCGCGAGGTAGGTTGATTGCGCCAGCTCCATCTGGACGGCGTGAACGCCTGTCAATGGCCGGCCATACTCACGTGTTGTCCAGCCCCCAAGAAAGCGTCCATTCACAACCATGGAATAGCCTTGCGCCTGCTGGCACGCTTCGGACGCCGCTCGCTCAAGGGCTGGATCGCAGGTTGTTCCGTTATTCGTGCCGATATTGAAATCCGGCAGGGTGCCGCGAAAAAGGAACGGCGCGTGTGACCGGATCGAATGGCAATCGTACAGGATGGCAACACCATGAATTGCCTTCACCCGCGCAAGCTCCGCGCTCAGGGAGGCATGGTAGGGTGTGTGCCAGGTTGTACGCCGCGTCTCTATCTCTTTCTCGCCGGGCGGATCGCGCCACAGGGCGTGTCCATCAAAGTCTGTCATCGGCACCAGCCCGGTCGTATTTTGACCCGGATAGAGGCTCGCTCCAGACGGGTCGCGATTTGCGTCAACGACATAGCGATGAAAATTCGCCTTCACCATCGTGACCCCGGCCAGAAGTCCGTCATAAAGACGATCAACATGCCAATCCGCGTCAGCGAGGCTTTGACCCAGCGGGGTAAGGCGGTCGAAAATATCGGCGGGTAGATACGTGCCGCTGTGCGGAACACCGAGCACGACCGGCCCGTCACCACGCTGGACAGTTACGGGGTTCATGGGGCGATCCCGTCAATGGATTCAGGCAGCCCCGCGGCGTCGGAGAAATCTCCATTCGCGACCATGGTCGCGACCTGCTCCAGATCGGGTGCCATGTATCGGTCTGTCGTGAGGCGGCTCACCTTCGCGCGCATCGCCGAAAGTGCATCTTTTAGCGCCGGGCTGGTCTCAAGTGGCGCACGGAACTCAACACCCTGCGCAGCACAAAGAAATTCCACCGCGATAATCATGCCAAGGTTCCGGTTCATCCGCAGAAGCCGCCGGGCGCCGTGGGCCGCCATCGACACATGATCTTCCTGATTAGCTGACGTTGGCGTTGAATCTGTTGAGCAGGGATTGGCGAGATGCTTGTTCTCGCTCATCAGCGCAGCTGATGTCACTTCGGCAATCATCATCCCGGAATTCAACCCTGGTTCCGGCGTCAGGAAAGGCGGCAGATCAAAGGAAAGGGTCGGATCAACCATCAGTGCGACACGGCGTTGCGAGATGGCGCCGATCTCTGCAATTGCGAGCGCGATCTGGTCGGCGGCGAATGCGACAGGCTCTGCATGAAAGTTCCCGCCCGAAATGATCTGCCCCGTTTCGACGAGAACCAGCGGATTATCCGACACTGCGTTGGCTTCGATCTCGAGTGTCTGACCGGCGAAATCGAGCAGGTCGAGCGCCGCACCGGTCACCTGTGGCTGGCACCGAATACAGTAGGGATCCTGGACTCTTGTGTCGTCGCTACGATGGCTTTCGCGGATCTGGGAGCCGTTCAGAAGCTCTCGCATACCGCGCGCTATGCGGATTTGTCCTTTGTGTCCGCGCAAGGCGTGTATCTCGGCCAGCAAGGGCGCCGTCGAAGCCATGACAGCATCTGTCGAAAGGGCCGCCGAGACCACGCACTGCAACGCGTTGCGCTTGGCAGAGAATAGCCCCACCAGGGCGCAGGCGGTTGAAAACTGGGTGCCGTTGATCAGGCCAAGCCCTTCTTTCGGACCAAGTGTGACGGGGCTGAGCCCCACTTTCGAAAGGGCCTGTGCTGCCGGCAGTCGCTGATCTTCAAACCATGCCTCCCCTTCGCCGATCATCACGGCAGCCATGTGCGCCAATGGTGCAAGATCACCCGACGCGCCGACGGACCCCTGCTCGGGAATGACCGGCGTCACCCCCTTGTCGAGCAGGGATTCTATCATCGCAATGGTTTGCCAAGACACACCAGACGCGCCGCGCCCGAGCGACAGGAGCTTCAGGGCCATCATCAGCCGGGTCGTCGGAATATCGAGTGCTTCCCCGACGCCGCAGCAATGCGACAGCACGAGGTTGCGCTGCAACGTCTCGGTATCTTCCGACCGGATCTTGATACTGGCCAGCTTTCCGAATCCTGTGTTCACCCCGTACACTGCCGCCTCACCCGAAGCAGCCGAGGCGACAATGGCAGCCGCTCTGTCAATTGCAGGGCGTGCCGTTTCCGACAGCTTCACCGGAGCCTCTGTGCGCCATATGGATTCAAGTTGGGTTAGCGTCGCGGCGCCCGGCACAAGGACTATCATCCCATCGCTCCTGCGGAAAAACGTTTATGCAAGGGGTTGAAGCCGAACCTGTAAGACAGCTCCGCCGGGTGCTCGACGTCCCACACGGCAAGGTCGGCCCGCGCACCGGCGCAGAGCTTGCCGCAGTCGCTCAGCCCCAGTGCCTTGGCACCATGTAATGTCAAACCGGCCAGCGACTCCTCCGGTGTCATTTTGAACAAGGTGCACGCCATGTTCATGACCAGCAGAGGTGATGTCATGGGTGACGACCCAGGATTGCAGTCAGTCGCCAAAGCCATTGCCACGCCATGCTGTCGGAGCGCTTCGATCGGCGGAAGCTTTGTCTCACGGAGGAAGTAGAAAGCGCCCGGAAGCAGGACCGCCACCATATCGGCGCGCGCCATGGCGATAACGTCTTCTTCCGTGGCATATTCCAGATGGTCACTGGACAGGGCACCAAATTCGGCTGCCAGCCGTGTGCCTCCGAGGTTTGATAATTGTTCGGCGTGCAATTTCACAGGCAACCCAAGCGATCTTGCTACTTCGAAAACCTTCCGGATCTGCTCTTCGCTGAATGCAATGCCCTCGCAGAACCCGTCGACAGCATCCACAAGCCCCGCCTCTGCTGTTACCGCCAGCGCAGGAAGACAGACTTCCTCGATATAGGCATCCGGTCGCCCCGAATATTCGACAGGGATTGCATGGGCGCCAAGAAAGCTTGTCTTCACCCGGACGGGCCTTTCGCGCGCGATGCCCCGGGCAACGCGTAACATCTTGATTTCTGAATCTATATTGAGTCCGTATCCCGACTTTATTTCGATCGTTGTCACGCCTTCGGCAATCAGAGCATCGACGCGCGTCAGGGCGCTGCCAAGCAGGTCTTCTTCGCTCGCCTCTCGCGTCGCCGTCACGGTCGAATTGATGCCGCCACCTGCCCGCGCCACCTCTTCGTAGGTGGCCCCGCCAAGGCGGAGCTCAAATTCCCGGGCCCGGTTGCCGGCGTGAACGATGTGAGTATGGCAATCGACCAAGCCGGGCGTGACGAGACGGCCACCAAGATCCATACTTTCGCCGACGCTGGCTTCTTCGGGAACATCCTGCATCCGCCCGACCCACCGGATACATTCGCCATCAATCCAGATTGCACCATCCGGCACCAGACCGTAGGGCGCATTCGTATCAAACGTCGCCAGATTTGCGTGAGTCAGAAGCATGATTCTCTCATTGCCATTTCCGGAATATATTTTTATATGTCTGCACATATTATTGAGTCAAGGAAGTTCGCCAATGACAGTCATTTTCGCGCGCACTGCACTTCTTGGAGGCGGCTGGGCCAGGGATGTCCGCATTGAATTTGACGCTTCTGGCGTGATCGCGTCTGTTCTCACCGGGCAAAAGCCTGAAGGGCATGTGACAGGCATGCTACTGCCTGCTCCGGCCAATGCTCACTCTCACGCGTTTCAGCGCGCCATGGCTGGCTTGACGGAACGCCGGGGCCCAGATGCCAACGATTCCTTCTGGACGTGGCGTCAGTTGATGTTCCGCTTTCTGGATAGGCTGACCCCGGATCATGTTGAGGGCATCGCCGCCTTCGTACAGATGGAGATGCTGGAAGCTGGCTATGCCGCAAATGCGGAGTTCCATTACCTTCATCACCAGCCGGGCGGAGCCACCTATGACAAACTGTCCGAGATGTCTGACAGGATTGTGGCGGCGGCATCACACACCGGCATCGGATTGACCCTGCTTCCGGTTCACTATGAATTTGGGGGCTGCGACGGTCGCCCGCTCGGGCCGGGGCAAATCCGTTTTGGAAATGACTTTGAGCAGTTTGCGAAACTGCACGATCAGGCGCGACAGACCATGCGCTACTTGCCGAATGACAGCCGCCTTGGCGTCGCCCCTCACAGCCTCCGCGCCGTCGCAGCCCGGGACCTCAAAGCAGCAACTGATCTCGCTGACGGCGGCCCGCTTCACATGCACCTGTCCGAACAGCTAGCCGAAGTGGATGAAGTGCAAGCTTTCCATGGCGCACGCCCAATCGCCTTTTTCCTCGACCAATGCGATGCAGGTCCCCAATGGTGCCTGATCCATTGCATCCAGATGACTAAGGCTGAATCAGACCTGCTCGCTCGTTCGGGCGCCGTCGCGGGTATATGCCCCGTCACGGAAGCGAGTCTTGGCGATGGCATTTTTGGTGCGACGGCATGGCTGGGCGCAGGCGGCGCCCTCGCAATCGGCTCGGATTCCAACATTCGCATTTCGCTGACCGAAGAGTTGCGGGCGCTGGAATATTCACAACGGCTGCGTGACCATTCCCGCGCCGCGCTTGCCACGAAGGACCGGTCCACTGGCAGGCGTTTGTTCGAAGCGGTCAACAAAGGCGGCGCGCAGGCTTCGGGGCGCAACAGTGCATGTATTGCAGAGGGATGTCTGGCTGACCTGGTAGCGATTGACGACGGCCACGTCGATCTCGCCGGACGGTCAGGAGACGCCCTTCTCGACAGCTATGTATTCGCAGGTGATGACAGCCTCGTCACCGACGTATGGTCAGCAGGGCGTCACTTGGTACGCCAGGGACAGCACATCGCTCACGATCACATCACAGGTCGCTACCGCACCATCATGCATGAACTCGGTGACGCAATATGACCGTGCAGGCTCTTAACAACTGGCAGTCAGTGCAGGAGGAAGTTGTCCGCCGCATTCATGGAGGGGTGTGGAACCAGGGCGACCTGATTCCGAATGAAGCTGACCTCGCCAAGGAATTCGGCTGTGCGCGCGCGACAGTGAACCGCGCATTGCAGAACCTCGCGGACTCCGGGCTGCTGGACCGGCGGCGGAAAGCCGGCACACGGGTGGCAACGTTCCCGGTCAGAAAGGCGACACTGGAAATTCCCTTAATCCGCAAGGAGATCAGCGAGAAGGGCCAGACTTACAGCTACATCCAAATTTCCCGAAAACGTATTACTGCCCCCGCCTCAGTTGCAGCTAAAATGAACCTGCCACAGGGCACGAAATTGCTTCATATCATTTGCGTTCATAGCGCAGAATCAAAACCGTATGTTATCGAAGAGAGGTGGATCAATCCTGACGCCGTCCCAGCTGCAGAGGACGTGGACTTCTCGCAGATCAGCCCGAATGAATGGCTTTTAAAGAATATTCCCTACAGCGAGGGGGATATCGCCTTTTCAGCGATCAGCGCGGACGAGCAGGTCGCAGACTTGCTTGAATGCGAGACCGGCATGGGACTATTCGTGATCGACAGGAGCACACGCAGAGACACTCAGGCCATTACATCCGTCCGGCTTATTTTCTCACCCGGATACCAGATGGTCACCACGCTGTCCTTCCCGTTCTGAACCGGGCCACTAAATCCAAAAACAACTCTTTGTTGGACTTTCGTTTGAGACGAAATCTACGTGACTGAATGGTGGGCGGTAACGGGCTCGAACCGCTGACCCTCTCGGTGTAAACGAGATGCTCTACCAACTGAGCTAACCGCCCTGACCAGTCGGAGGCTTTTGCTGAGAATTGCGCCAAAAAGCAAGAGCGGTCGTGTGAAAAACACATGACCGCCCTGCTTCTTTTATCCGGCGGCGACCTGGGCGACGGCGCGGTTCACCGGAACATCGCCTGCGCACATCTCGAATGTCACCCCCTCAAGGCCCGGCTCGGTAACTGAAGCGGCGAGCACCGCCGCCACGTCGTCGCGGGTCACGTTGCCCTTTCGGTCTACATGGTCTTCGAGCGTCACTTGACCCTTGCCGGTGTCATCAGACAGGCTGATTGGCCGGACGATCACATGGGGAACGTCTGCATTGCGCAGGTGTTCATCAGCCTCCTGCTTTGCCTCAAGATAATGGCGGAGGCTGTCAGGGCCTTTGGACGGCTCGTCAACACCGATCGAACTCAGCATAACAAACCGTTTGACCTTCGCGCCAGCAGCCGCGTTGATAAGCGCCTTGGCGCCGTCCCGGTCAACCTTGTCGGTCATGTCCGGACCCGTATGGCCACCGGAGCCAGCGGCGAACACGACAGCGTCGACGTCGCGTGCGACATCGCTGCGCAAGTCTGTCAGATCAGCCTTCCGCGTTTCACACCCGGCCGGAAGCACGCCTGTATCAGAGCTTTCACGCACCATAGCGACCGGCGTGTGCCCGGCCTCGATCAAGTTTTTCACGAGGCGCGCGCCTGTATTGCCTGTAGCACCGGCGACCAAAATTCTCATCTGCGTTCTCCTGTCGGTTTAATGTTGCTGCTAGACCAATGCCTCTCTTGTCCCATCGTTCCGGTCTGCGGCAGACCACCGCGCATAAAAAAGCGGCCGTGTGAGCGCACACGGCCGCTTGATGGATTTTAGTTGGGCAACGCTAGTGCGTACGCACGGCGTCCGATGCTGAAGACGGCTGGCCGGACAGGCTCGCCTGCAATGCCGCCTCATCGGCTTCAGACCATACAATCGGGCTCAGCGGCTCACTCAGTGCCAGTTCGAGCACTTCGTTGATGTCCGACACCGGCACGATCCGAAGACCGTTCTTCACGTTGTCCGGAATGTCTTCGAGATCCTTCTCGTTCTCTTCCGGAATGAGCACCGTCTTGATGCCGCCGCGCAGGGCCGCGAGGAGTTTCTCCTTCAGGCCGCCGATTGGCAGGACACGTCCGCGCAGCGAGATTTCTCCCGTCATCGCGACTTCGCGGTTGACCGGAATTCCCGTCAGCAGTGAAACGATGGCCGTAGTCATCGCTGCACCAGCGCTCGGCCCGTCCTTGGGCGTTGCCCCATCCGGCACGTGGACGTGAATGTCATTCGTGCTGAACACTGTCGGCCTGATGCCGAGAATGACAGACCGGGAGCGCACAAGCGAGCTGGCCGCCTGGATCGACTCCTTCATGACATCCCGCAGGTTGCCAGTGACTTTCATGTTGCCGCGTCCCGGCATCTTGACTGCCTCGATCGTGAGAAGATCACCACCGGATTCAGTCCATGCCAGCCCGGTGACAGCACCGACCTGATCGGTCTCGTCGGCAAGGCCATAACGGAATTTCCGCACGCCGGCATAATCAGCGAGGTTGTCCGACGTAATGGTCAGGCTCGTCAGCGATTCATCGGTCGCCAGCTTGCGCACGACCTTACGGGCCAGACGCGCAATCTCGCGTTTCAGAGAGCGAACGCCAGCTTCACGGGTATAAAACCGCGCAAGGTCGCGAACGGCTTCGTCCGTCACAATCCATTCGTCTTCCTTGAGGCCGTGATCGCCGCGCACCTGAGGGATCAGGTGACGTTTGGTAATCTCGACCTTCTCGTCCTCGGTATAACCAGCGATCCGGATGATCTCCATACGGTCCAGCAAGGGCTGGGGCATGTTGAGCGAGTTCGCCGTGGTGACGAACATCACATCCGAAAGGTCATAGTCGACTTCAAGATAGTGGTCGTTGAACGTCGCATTCTGTTCCGGGTCGAGAACCTCAAGCAGGGCTGACGCGGGATCGCCGCGATGGTCCATGCCCATCTTGTCGATCTCGTCGAGCAGGAAGAGCGGGTTGCCCGTCTTCGCCTTTTTCAGCGACTGCACGATCCGGCCTGGCATCGAGCCGATATAGGTGCGGCGGTGACCGCGGATTTCGGACTCGTCACGCACACCGCCCAGTGACACGCGCACAAAGTCGCGTCCCGTGGCTTCGGCGATGGACTTGCCAAGCGAGGTCTTGCCGACGCCCGGAGGGCCAACCAAGCAGAGGATCGGGCCTTTCAGCTTGCCGGTGCGTTTCTGCACGGCAAGATACTCGAGGATCCGTTCCTTGACCTTTTCCAGACCGTAATGGTCGTCATCAAGCTGCTTCTCGGCCTTGCCAAGATCTGTCTGAATATCCTTGCGCACGCCCCATGGCAGGGACAACAGCCAGTCGAGATAATTACGCACGACTGTGGATTCAGCAGACATCGGCGACATCTGGCGAAGCTTCTTGACCTCGGCCTCAGCCTTGGTGCGCGCCTCATCAGAGAAGGGCGTGTCAGCGATCTTCTGTTCAAGCTCGGCCACTTCGTCGCGTTCGCCGCCGTCGCCACCTTGCTCGCCCAGCTCACGCTGGATCGCCTTCATCTGTTCATTGAGGTAATACTCGCGCTGGGTCTTCTCCATCTGCCGCTTGACGCGGTTTTTGATCTTCCGCTCCATTTGCAGCATGCCCATTTCGCCTTCCATCAGGGCGAACACCTTTTCGAGGCGGTCCTTGATGTCGGGAAGCTCGAGCAGTTCCTGCTTGTCGGAAATCTTGACCGAAAGCTGTGAGGCGACGGCATCAGCCAGTTTGCCCGGCTCGGTCAGCTGGCCGATCGTGGAAACGGATTCCGGCGGGATCTTGCGGTTGAGTTTGACGTAATTCTCAAACTGCTCCTGCACAGCGCGCATCAGCGCCTGAACGTCGCCGCCATCATTGTCGGCTTCCGGAATGGTTTCGACTTCAGCTTCAAAATAGTCGCCGCGATCATGCAGCGTTTTCAAACGCGCACGGGTCTGGCCCTCAACAAGCACCTTCACGGTGCCGTCAGGCAGTTTCAGAAGCTGGAGTATGGTGGCCACGGTGCCGATTTCATGCACGTCACCGGCGCCTGGATCGTCGATCGCAGCGTCGCGCTGGGCCACCAGCATGATTTCATTATCGCCCTCGTCAATCATCTCGAGCGCGCGGACTGACTTGTCGCGCCCGACGAAGAGCGGAGCGACCATATCAGGAAACACAACGATGTCCCGAAGCGGCAACACCGGAAGGTTTTTCAGTTTTGGCATTTGAATGCCTCCTTGGAATTCGAGCCCCGCTTGGCGGCGACCCTTTACTACCCTGCCTGTCAATCATGACGAGAGTCGGGCGATTGACTAAGATGTGGATCGCGAGGGGCGCTGCTTCAACCCGAAGAATGCGCAAGATTCTGGGGAATTGGAAATAAGCCTGAAATCAAGGCATCGCGGCCCGCCACGTCTTGGCGCTCGAACTCTCCCGCCGCTGGTGCGCCATAAAGGCCTGCAGGACGCCCATTTCCGGATCGGGCATCTTGTTTGCCGCCAGCAAGCGTATCTGCTCATAATACCAGCCCTGGGCCCCGAAACCATTGAGCGCCTTGATCAGTTTGATCGGTGAATTGGGGCCGAATATGCCGGGACCAATGCGCAGACGCGATTCCCATCGGTCCGCGGCCTCGATCGCGCCTGACAACAGCTTGGCCGGCGTTTCCGTATCGACACAGAGTGGGCGCCCGATGCCGATCAGATCGGCCTCAGAGGCGTCGACGGCCGCATTCATCCCCGCCAGCGTCCGGAAACCGCCCGTCACCATCAAGAGCATGCTGGCGCGATCCTGGACTGATTTCGCATAGCTGAGAAAGTAGGCTTCGCGCTCCCGTGTGGACGTACGCTTTGTTTCCTCGAAAGACGGCTCAAGGCCTTCCATGTCCATCATCTTGGGTTGCTCGTAGTTGCCGCCGGATATTTCGACGAAATCCACCCCAAGCCCGTTCAGGATATCGATCACCTTGAGGCAGTCTTCATGACTGAAGCCGCCTTTCTGGAAATCCGCCGAATTAAGTTTCACCGAGACAGAAAAGGCATTGCCGCCCTGGACCTTGGCCTCGCGGACACAATCGACCAGCAGGCGGGCACGGTTTTCCAGCGGTCCGCCCCAATCGTCTTCGCGGCGATTTGCGAGCGGCGACAGGAACGAACTGAGCAGGTAGCCATGGGCCGCATGGACCTGGACGCCATCAAATCCTGCCCTTTTGGCCAGCTTCGTCGCCCGCCCGAAACCGTCGACAACATTGCGGATCTCGTCTTGGGTCATCGCGCGAGGTTCGCCGAACTGGCCCCCCGGCAGGCCGAGCGCGACAGGGCTGGGCGCTGCGGGGCGCGAATTGACCAGCTTGGGCGTCTGACGTCCGGCATGGCTGACCTGCATGATGAATGCGGCACCTTTGGATTTCGCAGCAGCCGCCCAACGGGAAAACATGTCGATCTGATCGTCACCAGTCTGGGCGTCGATCACCACATTGCCCACACGCTCCAGATGATGGCGGTCAATCTGGACATTTCCTGTTATCAGACCGCCTGCCCGGCCATCGGCCCAGCGACGGTAAAGTGTGAGATGGGCGTCAGTTACACGGTTGCGCGGATCGGCGAGTCCCTCTGTCATGGCCGCCTTAACCAACCGGTTCGGGAAGGTCAGACCGCTCTGCAGGGTTAACGGGGTATTAATCGTGACGGGCATTATGTTCTCCAAATATCGACACTGAGTCGCGTGCCCTTTAAGGGAGACCAAACATGGCCGCCGCCAATCAAGCAAAGCTGTTCAACACTATGGTACCAGATTCTTCGGGATATTCGGCCAAGGATATTGAAGTCCTTGAAGGCCTCGAACCCGTTCGCAAGCGGCCGGGCATGTACATTGGTGGCACCGATGAACGCGCCTATCATCACCTGTTCGCCGAAGTGCTCGACAACTCGATGGACGAGGCCGTTGCTGGCCATGCCACACGCATCGAGATCAAGCTTGAGGCCGACGGCTTTCTGACGGTTTCAGACAATGGACGCGGTATTCCGGTCGACCCGCACCCGAAATTCCCAAAGAAATCAGCCCTCGAAGTCATCATGACCACGCTCCATGCGGGCGGCAAGTTCTCCGACAAAGCGTATGAGACAGCCGGCGGCCTTCACGGCGTTGGTATCTCGGTCGTCAACGCCCTGTCCGAGCTGGTCGAGGTTGAAGTGGCGCGTGACAAGGTGCTTTTCCGGCAATGCTTCTCCCGCGGGTTGCCGCAGGGAAAACTGGAAAAGGTCGGCGCTGCGCCAAATAGGCGCGGCACGAGCGTCAAATTCCGTCCGGACCACCAGATCTTCGGCGAGAAGTTGCGCTTCCGCCCGGCCCGCCTTTTCCAGATGGCGCGGTCGAAGGCCTATCTCTATCGCGGCGTTGAAGTGCGCTGGAACTGCGATCCCGCTTTGCTGCCAGAAGATTCGAAGATTCCTGCTGAGGCCGTCCTTTCATATCCGAATGGCCTGGCTGACCAGCTGGACGAAGTGTTCCACGACAAGGCCACGATCACGGAAACGGCGTTCACGGGCCTTGTGGACATGAACAAGGAAGGCAAGGTCGAGTGGGCAATTGCCTGGACCCGCGCTGGCTTTGGCGAAGCGGACGGCTTTGCGCGCTCCTATTGTAATACGATCCCGACGCCCGAAGGCGGAACGCATGAGGCCGGTTTCCGGTCGGCGATAACCAAGGGCCTGCGCAACTTTGCCGAGCTGACGGGCCAGAAAAAGGGCGGCGACATCACCGCCGAAGACATAATGGGCCATTCGGGCCTCTTGCTGTCAGTGTTCATCCGCAATCCGGAATTTGTCGGCCAGACCAAGGACAAGCTGTCGACCACGGCGGCTTTCCGGCTGGTGGAAAACGCTGTGCGCGACCGGTTCGACCATTGGCTGGCCAACAGCCCCAAGGAAGCCGACAAGCTGCTGACCTGGGCGATTGACCGGGCCGAGGAACGCGCCAACCGCCGCAAGCAGAAAGAGATCAGCCGCAAGTCCGTCACCAAGCGTTTGCGCCTGCCGGGAAAACTGGCCGATTGCGCCGCGAAAGGCCCGGAAGGCACTGAGCTTTTCCTCGTCGAAGGCGACTCCGCTGGCGGCAGCGCCAAACAGGCGCGCGACCGGAAAACACAAGCCATCCTGCCCTTGCGCGGCAAGATCCTGAACGTGGAAAGCGCCTCGGCTGACAAGCTGGCCGGCAACCAGGAACTCAACGATCTCGCCCTCGCGCTCGGCACACAGCTGGGCCGCAAGTTCGATCTGGATGATTTGCGCTACGAGCGGATCATCATCATGACCGATGCTGACGTTGACGGTGCGCACATTGCGGCGCTGCTGATCACCTTCTTCTACCGCATGACCCCCGGTCTGATAGAGAGCGGGCGCCTGTTCATGGCGATGCCGCCGCTATTCCGCCTGTCAAACAAGGGCACGATTGCCTATGCGATGGACGATGCCCACCGCGTCGAAGTTCTGGCCAAGCATTTCAAGCCGAACCAGAAGGTCGACATGACGCGCTTCAAGGGCCTTGGCGAGATGAATCCGTCGCAGCTGAAAGAAACCACGATGAACCCGGCCACGCGCACATTGGCGCGCATCACGCTGCCGGATTCACTGGACGAGCTGACCGAACTGAAGCCGGGCGACCTGATCAACACGCTGATGGGCAAGAAGGCCGAAACCCGCTTCAAGTTCATTCAGGAAAACGCCGCCTTCGTCGACGATCTCGACATTTAGAGCCGGTTCCGTATCGGCCCTGTGGGCCTCACATAAACCGGGCTCAGGGCTGCGCATGCGACCGGAAACACGCTCCCGTGCCCAGCAAAACCTGTCTGATTGCGGGCGGGAGTCAGCTTGAATTATCCCAGCTTTCCAGCGCCGCGCCAAGCAGGCCCGGCAGGGCCGCCGCGACCATGCCGAGTTCCGGGCGAAGGCGATGGTCGTGGGCAGGGTGAGGGGCTTGGGATCGCCGCGCTTTCGCTGGCGATCAAGTCCTCAATTCCCCTCCGCAATCCGCACCAAGGCCGCGTCCATCATCGGCGTGGCGGACGAGACCGCCAGAGGGCGCTCATTGGCGATGACGGAAAAGGCCAGCGTCTGGCCGCTGGCGGCCACCATGTAGCCCGACAGGGCGTTGGTGCCTTTGAGGGTTCCGGTCTTGGCGAAGATGTTGCTTTCGAGGGTCGTGCCGCGGAAGCGGCGTTTGAGGGAGCCGTCGGTGCCGCCGACCGGGAACGTGTCTTTCCAGGCTTCGCCCCAGTCCTGCGCGGCGGCATAAGTCAGCAGGCTGACAATCGTGTGGGGGCTGGCGCGATTGTAGACCGACATGCCGGAGCCGTCGAACAGGTCGTAGCCATTGGGGGGAACGCCCGCCTCATCCAGCAGGTTGGTGACTTGGGCGAGGCCGGCGGCGGCGCTGCCATCATCCGACAGGTGGCCGAGATGGCGCAGCAGGAGTTCGGCGTGGAGGTTCTGGCTGTCCTTGGAGACGGTGACCAGCGCATCATGGAAGGAGAGCGGCTCTGTCGCGGCGAGCGGCGCGGTGGTGGCGTCCATCGCGGTGAGGGCGGAGGCCTGCGCCCCTGCGAGGCCCGGCGTGCGATGGCGGGCCGTGGCGGGAGCGTCGATGATGATGCCGCGCGCCGCGAGCAGGGCGCTGAAGCGGTGTGCGGCGAGTTGGGCCGGATCATCCACGCCGAGGCGGTAGGCGCGCGGGCCGGAACCGGGCGCGACATGGCCGGAGACGCGGACGGAATCAGCGCCCGGCGCGCGGGCGATGCGGAAATCGTCTGCTTCGGCTGGGGCGGTGACGGTTTCGTTCAGCAGGGCATAGGCGGCGGCATCTTGCGCCCATGCCACGGTGGCGGGCGCGCCCTCTGCGCCGGGCGTGACGGTGAGCGTGAGGGCGTTATTGTTGAGGGTAAGGGCCGAGACGGCGGTGCCATCATCCGATTGCAGGTCTTCCCAACTCCAGCCGACCGGCCAGTGCTCGTCGGGGAACCATGTATCGTCGCCGATGACGGCGGTGATGTGGGCAAGGCCGGTGGCGGCGACGGCATCGGCGAGGTGGGTCAGGCAGCGGGTTTCGCAATCGGCTGCATCACTGAGCGCCGGGTCGCCGCGCCCGTGCAGGATGAGGTTGGGCGGGGCGGCCTCGTCAACCGGTTCCAGCGTGACATGCGTGGCGAGGCGGGGCGTCATGCGGGCGAGGTCATCCTGCCAGCGGAAGACGGCAGCGGTGGTGAACAGCTTGGTATTGGAGGCAGGCAGGAAGCGCTGGTCGGCGTTGAGGGCCGCGATTTCATTGCCGTCCATGTCAGTCACCAGCAGGCCCCAGCGCACGCCCTGTAGTTCCGGCGGCTGGAGGATTGTGTCGAGATCGCGCTGCAGGGGCGAGACGCAGGCGGTGATGAAGAGAATGGCGACCAGCAGGACGGCCCGGACAGGGGTTTGCATGGGACGGCCTCCTTGCGCCTGACGCGTGCGGCAGTCTTAGCCCGGACCGGCCAGCAGATCGACGGGTAATCGGTCGGCGGCCAATTGCCTATCACCGCGCAGCCCTCTAAATGCTCAATATGAGCAAAGTACTGGATATTCTCGCGGCGCAGCTGAACCCTGTGGTTGGTGACATCGATGGCAACCTGGCGCTGGCGCGCGAGGCCCATGCCGAGGCGCGGGTACGCGATGCGGACCTGCTGGTGCTGAGCGAGCTGTTCATCCTAGGCTATCCGGCTGAAGACCTGGTGCTGAAACCCTCGGCGGTGGACCTATCCATGGCGGCAGTGATGGCGCTGGCCGAGGAGATTGTGGACGGGCCGGCCATCCTGATCGGGTGTCCGTGGACCGTGGATGGCAAGGTGCACAATTCCAGCGTACTGTTGCAGGCGGGCAAAGTGGCCGGGCGCTGTGACAAGCGCGAGCTGCCGAATTATGGCGTGTTCGACGAGAAGCGCATCTTTGCAGCAGGCGAAGGCGCGCCGTTCGTGTTCACGCTGAAAGGCGTGAAAGTGGGCGTCGCGATCTGTGAGGATATCTGGTTCGACCGGGTGCCGCTGGCGCTGAAAAGCGCAGGCGCGCAGATGCTGGTGGTGCCGAACGGCTCGCCATGGCGCCGGACAGTGCATGAAGAGCGTCACTCGACATTCTCAGCCTGGCGCAAGACCGGCCTGCCCTACCTGTTCGTCAACCAGGTCGGCGGGCAGGACGAGCTGGTCTTTGACGGGTCGAGTTATGCCGTGGATGATGACGGCACCGAGCACCAGTTGCTGGGCGATTTCGAGACGGGCACGGCGATGGTCTCGTTCGACGGCGCGACAGGCAGCTTCCAGAGCGGGCCGAAGGAAACGCTGACGACAGGATGGGAAGCGGAATACCGCGCGGCAGTGCTAGCGCTGGGCGACTATGTGAACAAGAACCGGTTCCCCGGCGTCGTGCTGGGCATGAGCGGCGGTATCGACAGCGCGCTGACGGCGGCGATTGCCGTGGATGCCCTCGGCGCGGATCGCGTCTGGTGTGTGATGATGCCGTCGAAATTTACCAGCAGCGACAGCCTGGAGGACGCCAAGGCGTGCGCCGAAATGCTGGGCTGCAAATATGACATCATCAATATCCGCCCCGGCGTGGATGCGCTGGACGAGATGCTCAGCCAGCAGTTTGCCGAGACGCAGCCGAACACGACGGAAGAAAACATCCAGTCGCGCCTGCGCGCGGTGACGCTGATGGCGCTGTCAAACAAGTTCGGCCACATGGTTGTGACGACCGGCAACAAGAGCGAAATGGCGGTCGGCTATGCGACGCTGTATGGCGACATGTGCGGCGGCTACAATGCGCTAAAGGATTTCTACAAGACCGAAGTGTTTGAACTGGCCAAGTGGCGCAATACGCAAATCCCGCGCGGTGCGCTGGGCCCCGGCGGCGAAGTGATCCCGGTTCGGATCATCACCAAGCCGCCTTCCGCCGAGCTGCGCGAAGACCAGCGCGACGATGACAGCCTGCCGCCCTATGACGTGCTGGACGACATCCTGCGCGGACTGGTGGACCTGGAAGAAGACATTGATGACATCCTGGCGCGCGGGCACGAGGTGGCCACGGTGCGCCGGATCGAGCACCTGCTGTACATTGCGGAGTACAAACGCCGCCAAGCCCCGCCCGGCGTGAAAGTGGGCGGAAAGAATTTCGGTCGCGACCGGCGCTATCCGATCACCAACCGGTTCCGGGACGACTGAGTTCTACTCGACAGGTTCGTTTGCGAATTCTGCCGCGGCGGCGGCATTCTGTTCCGCTTCGACACGGATGACGTCGACCTGGTCAATCGTGATGTCACGGGCATCACCATAGCCGGTGATCGGCGACGGCACGATACCATCGACGGCAACGACTTCATCGTAAAGCAACCAGGGCTGGGACCCGTCCGCGCAAGTTACGCGGACCCATTCGTCTTCCTCGCCCTTGCCGTTCTGGATGTCTGTGACCTCCATCAGCTCTGCTTCGTTGATGTCATATTCCGTGCCGTCAAATGACAGGATCGCAAAGCCTTCGCCGAGATAGCGCAGGTAGGTGAACTGGTCGCCCTGCTTCAGGTCAAGCGTCTGCATGCTGCCGGCATCGCTGATATATTCGACAGCAGCATCCTGTGTGAGCGTGACGGGGAAGGTGCGCGTGGCCACGAAGAATTCGAGCTGGTCAGCCGAAACGCGCGGATTGTTCCAGAGCTGGTAATTGGCAAGGTGTGTCAGCGTACAGGACTTGTCCTGCGGCGCAGCCGGATTGGGCCGGGCCCGCGCTTTCACGGTGACCCCCTCGTCCAGCACGACAAAGCCGGCCGGATATTCGCCGGGCCAGCCCGGTGAAATGTACCAGCCTTCGCCATAGCCGGACAGCTTGGCATAGTCGGGCTGGACATAGTCACCGGCGGTGGCGGATGCGCCGGGAACTTCCGATTCCAGTTCCGCCTCGCCCACGGTGCCTATATCGCTTTCGCTTGTGGTGTCCTTGGACTGACCGCAGGCCGCCAGGACGAGCGCCGCACTTGTCGCGACCAATATGCTGCCAATTTTCATGTCCGACTCCTCTGGGCGACTCGCTTGAGTCTCAATGATTAGCACAAACAATAGCAAGATTGTGACGGCTATGCCTTGGCTTTTTAAGCAATTTGATGTCGAAAGCGGCTTCTGATGACTGGAAAACCACGCCCATGACCCAACCGATTGTCCGATTTGCTCCTTCGCCCACAGGCCGCCTGCACGTTGGCAACGTGCGCACAGCCCTGATCAACTGGCTTTTTGCGCATTCAAAGGGCGGGAAATTCATCCTGCGTATCGACGATACGGATGTGGAACGCTCCACGAAAGCATATGAAGACGGCCTGCGCGAAGACCTGACATGGCTGGGCCTTATCTGGGCGGACACGTTCAGCCAGTCCGACCGGTTTGGCGAATATGACAAGGCCGCCGCGCGCCTGAAAGACATGGGCCTGCTGTACGCCTGCTATGAGAGCGCCGACGAACTGGAGCGCAAGCGCAAGATCGCCCTTTCGCGCGGCCGCCCGCCCGTCTATGACCGCGCCTCGCTGGACCTGAGCGACGCGGAAAAGGCCAAGCTGGAAGCCGATGGCGTGAAACCGCACTGGCGATTCAAGCTGTCCGGCAACCGCGTGGAATGGGACGACCTCGTACGCGGACCGCAGAGCATTGATACGTCGAGCCTGTCAGATCCCGTGCTGATCCGCGAGGATGGCAGCTATCTCTACACAATGCCGAGCGTGGTGGATGATATCGACGCGAAGATCACGCATGTTGTGCGCGGCGAAGACCATGTGACGAACTCTGGCGCGCAGATCGAGATCTTCGTGGCGCTGGGCGGCACGGCCCCGCAAATGGCCCACACGCCGCTGCTGATCGGCGCGGACGGGCAAGGCCTGTCCAAGCGGATCGGCTCACTTTCGATGGGCGAATTACGCGAACAGGGCTTTGAGCCGATGGCGATCACCAGCCTGCTGGCCAAGATCGGGACGTCGGACAATGTCGAGGCGCGCACCAGCCTTGACGAACTGGCCAATGAATTCGACTTCAGCAAGATCGGCCGGGCCCCGGCACGTTTTGACGAGGCGGACCTCCTGTCGCTGAACGCCGCGATCCTGCACGGACTGCCGTTCGATGCCGTGAAAGACCGGCTGGCAGCGATTGACCCCAAGGCCGCTGATGAGGCGTTCTGGACCGTTGTGCGCCAGAACTGCTCGCTGTTGCCGGAAGTTTCCGCCTGGGTGGACGTCGTGTTTGGCGACATCGCGCCTCTGGTCGATGCCGAGGACAAGGAGTTCGTACTGCAGGCGGCTGACCTGTTGCCCGCCGGCGAGCTGACGCCTGAGACCTGGAGCGAGTGGACCAATGCGGTGAAAGCCGCGACGGGCCGCAAGGGCAAGGGCCTGTTCATGACCCTGCGCAAGGCGCTGACCGGCCAGGAACACGGTCCGGACATGGCGAGCCTTATGCCGCTGATCGAGCGCGACCGGGCGCTGGCGCGGTTGAACTCGGCTTAAGCTTCCTCGACCAACTGAACCAACACCACGCCTTCGGCGACCTGTTCGCCGACGGTTCCGCTGACCGATTCCACGATACCATCGCGCGGCGCGCCAAGGCTGTGCTCCATCTTCATGGCTTCCATCACGGCGAGCGTCTGGCCGTGACTGACCGTGTCACCGGCCTTCACATTCATGGCGATGATCTTGCCGGGCATCGGGGCTTTCACCGCGTCGCCGCCAAGCAGGGCTTCGACGTCTGCGTCATAGTCCGGTACTTCGACCAACACGCTGTCGCCCGCCGTGGTGACGGCGTAACGGCGGGGCGAGAGGTCGGTGACAAGGGGGAGCGGAAGGTCCTGTTCGACCTCGAAATCGTCAGGGTCGATCCAGTCGGCATCGCCGCTGACGGCGACCATGGCTTTGCGCATGGGCGTGCTGTTCATGCGCCAGCCATCCTTCACATCCCAGGGCTGGGCCGCGCCCGGCGCATCAAGCTGCACATCGCACACCGCCATGATTGACGCATGCTGGTGCGCCTCTGGCGCAGCCGTGAGGGCGTCGCCCTGCTCAGCAATCCAGTTCACATGGTGAGTGGCATCAAGGAACGCATCAGACATCGCGCAGCGGCGCAGGAAGCCGACATTCGAGGGCACGCCGACAAGCTGGGTATGGGCGAGCGTGTCGATCAGGCGGTCGACCGCCTCGTCGCGGTCTGCGCCGGACACGATCAGTTTGGCGATCATGGAATCATAAGCGGACGGCACGCGGTCGCCGGTTTCAAAGCCGGTATCCCAGCGGACGAGTTCACCGTCGACGGGTTCGAGCAGGCCAAATTCGAGGATCAGGCCTGCGCCGGGCCGAAAGCCTTCAGACGGGTCTTCGGCGCAGATGCGGGCCTCGATGGCGTGGCCGCGCAGCGTTATTTCGTCCTGTGCGAGCGGCAGTTCGCCGCCGCCTGCGACATGCAGTTGCCATTCGACGAGATCGGTGCCAGTGACGATTTCGGTGACCGGGTGTTCGACCTGAAGGCGAGTGTTCATTTCGAGGAACCAGAAGCTGTCGACGCTGAGCGGTCGGCTGCCATCGACGATGAATTCCACCGTGCCCGCGCCTTCGTATTTGACGGCGGCGGCAAGTTTGACGGCGGCATCCGTCATGGCGGCGCGCACATCATCCGGCATCCCGGGTGCGGGAGCCTCTTCCAGCACTTTCTGGCGGCGGCGTTGCAGCGAGCAGTCGCGCTCGAACAGGTGGACCACATTGCCGTGGCTGTCACCGAAGACCTGGACTTCGATATGGCGCGGCTGTTCGACCAGTTTTTCCAGCATGACACGGCCATCGCCAAAGGCGGCTTCGGCCTCGCGCACCGCGCTTTCGAGTTCCTCGGCCAGCGCGGATGCCTTGGCGACAAGGCGGATGCCCCTGCCCCCACCACCGGCAATGGCCTTGATGAGCAAGGGGTAGCCGACGGTCTTGGCTGCGGCCGTGAGTGTCTTGATGTCCTGCGCTTCACCGCGATAGCCTGGCAGCACGGGGACGCCCGCCTCTTCGGCGATGCGTTTGGCTTCGTCCTTCAGGCCCATGGAGCGGATCGCGGAGGGCGGCGGACCGACCCAGATGAGGCCGACATTGCGCACGTCTTCGGCGAATTCGGCATTCTCTGACAGGAAGCCGTAGCCGGGATGGATCGCGTCAGCGCCTGCGGCTTTGGCGGCAGCGAGGATCTTGTCAGCGCGCAGGTAGCTGTCGGCAGCGGGGGCCGGACCGATATGCACGGCCTCGTCAGCTTCGCGAACGTGTTTGGCGCCCGCGTCAGCGTCCGAATAGACCGCGATCGTGCGGATTCCAAGGTCGCGGCAGGTGGCCATGATACGACAGGCGATTTCGCCGCGATTGGCAATGAGGAGGCTTTTGATCATGGCCGCAGCAAGACCCGATTTTGCCGAAAAAGACAAGTTGCGGGGTTATGTCTTGCGTCCGGTGGGATGCACGCGGTGAACTGTTGCGACCAGAACGAAGCTGATAATCATCAACAGGTACCATGAGCCGAGCTTGGCGAGGGACACCATTTCCCAACCGTCCTCCTGCCCCGGATAAGCCCAGGCGCGGGCGAAGGTGCCGAGGTTTTCGGCGAACCAGATGAACAGCGCGACCAGCAGGAAGCCGACGATCAACGGCATGCGCCGGTAGGTGTTGTCCGGGCGGAAAAGAACCCAGCAACGACCATAGATCAGGAGCGTGGCGGCGAAGAGAGCGAGGCGGATATCGGGCAGCCAGTGGTGGGCGAAGAAGTTCACATAGACCGCAACAGCCAGAAGGCCCTGTAGCCAGAGCGGCGGGAAATGGGTGAAGCGGAATGCGAAGATACGCCAGACGCGGGCGATGTAGGAACCGACAGCGGCATACATGAAGCCGGAAAAGAGCGGCACGGCACCGATGCGCAGAAAGCTGTCCTCAGGATAGATCCAGCTGCCGGCGTGCGTCTTGAACAATTCCATAAGCGTGCCGACGAGATGGAAGACAAGGATAATGCGCGCCTCTTCCCACGTCTCCAGACCGGACAGGAGCATGGCCGCCTGGATGGCCACCGCAGCGATCACGAGAAAGTCGTAGCGCGAAATAGGGGCACCGTCCGGGTAGAACAGGAAGGTCAGCAGCAGCAGGCCCAGCATGGCGCCGCCGAACAGGCAGGCCCATGCCTGCTTGATACCGAAGGCGAGGAATTCGAAGGCCGCCTGCGACAAGGGCCCGCGCACCCAGTGTGCATGAAGGGTGGCGCGGGCGGTGTGCAGGCGGTGCTGCAACGGTGTGGTGGGGGGTGGGGTCGGTGTGGAGATCATGCCATGTCCCTCGGCCCCGAACCGGGCAGGTTTGAGGCCGCACCGGGCCCGTCCGGGGGTGAAATTCCGGCTTTGTTACGCCTGTCGCCTGTCGTAAGGATTAACCATAGTCAAATGAGGGGACTAAATATGGCTTATGCTTCCGGAGTTCAGTTAAGCGGTCTTGCCGGCGTGGTTGGCGCTGCTGTGGGCGGGTATATCGGCTACACGCAGGCCGCTGATGTCAGCAATCTGACACCAATTGCGGGCGCGGTAATCCTGGGCGGCGTCGGCCTTGTGGCAGGGAGCGCGGGGGCGTTCCTGCTGAAGTCGGCGATGCAGTTTATCATCTATATCATCATGTTTGGCGTTCTGATCTATGTCTTCCAGACACCGATCGCGAACATGACCGGGATAAACCCGGTCACGGCGACACTGAACCAATTGTCTGAATTCGGCATTCCGGTGAAAGCCGTCAGGAAATCGCTGGTTACCGACCCCAGTTAGGCTTGCGCTTTTCAAGGAAGGCAGCGATGCCTTCCTTGCCTTCTTCTGATGCCCGGCGCGCAGCGATGCGGCGCGCGGTATCCTGGCCAAGATCCTTGTCGATAATCTCTCCGGTGACGTCAGCCACGAGTTTCTTGGCATCAGCGATGGCACCGGGCGCAGCGGCAAAGACCAGGTTGGCAAGGTGTTCTTCCATCGCGGTCATCGCGGCCTGATCCTCCACGACATAATGCACGAGGCCCATGCGTTCGGCATATTCGGCATCGAAGGTTTCGGCGGTTACGAAAAGGGCCCGGGCCCAGCGCGGACCGATGGCGTCGATCACATAGGGGCTGATCGTGGCCGGTGTCAGGCCAAGGCGCACTTCGGAAAACCGGAACTTGGTACCCTTCATGGCCACAGCCACATCGCAGGCCGCGACAAGCCCTGCGCCGCCGCCCATGGCTGCGCCATGCACAAGGGCCAGCGTCATCTGCGGCATGTCGAACAACGACTGGAGCATGGCGGCGAGGCGCTCAGCATCGCGTTCGTTGTCATCCTTGGTGTGGAGTTCGGCGGCCTGCTTCATCCAGTTGAGGTCAGCCCCGGCAGAGAAGGACGGGCCATTGCCGCGCAGGATCATCATCCGGATCGTTTCCTGATCGGCGATCGTGTCGAATGCGTCCGTCAGTTCCTCAATCACGAGTGCGTTGAACGCATTGTGCACGTCAGGGCGGTTCAGCGTGACGACCGCGAGGCCCTCCTGGGTCGCTGCGAGGCGGATGGTTTCATATACTGTATCGGTCATGGGGTATCCTGACGTTTGAGGGGCCGTTCGGTTCCGGCGGCCTGCCGGTAGTGACTGGACGGACGCAGAGCGGGTTTCTCGATACTATGCCAGAGAAGAAGGCTCGCGGCGAATACGATAAACCCCGTAAGAACGAAGCCTGCAATGGGGCCGAGCGCGGCAAAAACGCCAAGCATCACAAGCGACTGCAGGATGGGGAAGTGAGTGATGTAGAGGCCGTAGCTGACGTCACCGAAGCGCGCGGCATTGAAAACCGGGCCAGGCATGAAGGCCGCGCAGGTGATGAGGCCGGAGAGGCCCGCCGCGCGCAAGGGCGCAAGCGCCGGATGCGCCAGAGATAGAATTGTGAACACGAGGCCGACGAGGCCGAACAGCCACGGACGCGCCTTGGCGGTATCCCACACCCGCCAGAGCGCGATGCCGCTGGCGAAATAGGCCATCTGGCCGGGGAGCTGGCGGGCAATCATGGGCGCGGCGGGATGATCGACAAGGTGAGGCAGCGCCACGCGCCAGGCCTCGCCCCCGATATAGAGCAGCGCGATACCGAGCCACCATAGCGAACCCAACCGGCGCAGGACGAAGGCGATCAGAGGCAAGGCCAGATAGAACATGACCTCGATCTTGAGTGTCCAGAGGGCGCCGTTCACGTCAGTGAAGCGTTGCCCTTCGAACAGGCCCGGCAGGCCGGGCGCAAGGAAATTGAGGAAGGTGAGGTTCGCGGCAAGATAGGCCGCGACGCCCATCACATCGCGGCTGATGGCGAGGGAGACGATGGCCGGGATGAGAATAACGGTGGCGTAGGCCGGATAGAGTCGCCGGACACGCTTGCCGGCATAGTCTGACAGCGTGTGCGCCCGGGCGAGCGAGCCGGAGACGAGCGCGCCAGATGTGATGAAAAAGCCCTGGATAGCGATTTCTGCGCCCTGCCCCAACCCGTGTTCGAGCGGGCCGAAGGGCGCGTAGGCGCTCAGCGCGGCGGCATGGAACACGACGACCATGGCGGCGAAAACCAGCCGCAGCAGGTCGAATCGGTTTGTCTGCACGGGCGAGTTCCTCCGGCGACACTGGTCTCAGCCAGCGGCGGGAAAATCAAGCCTGTGTGTGTAAGGGAAAGCGGGTCAGACCGCCTCGCGGCCGAATATCCGCATGTCGGTGGTCCAGCGTTTGAACTTGGCTTCATCCACTTCGCCTGCGCCGCCCAGAATGGTGTGGTGCAGCGGGCTGAAACCAGAAATGCCCAGGACACCCCGTTCAAGGGCGCGCAGGGCACCAGCATCCATGCCGAAGCGGTAGACGAGGCCGGGCATTCCCATTGTGATGACCGTTCGGGCGGATTTGCCCTTCATCATCTTCATGGGCCACTGATGTTCGCTGTCCCCGGTGGCGAGAAAGAATTCATCGCGCGCGGCCTGTTCAAAGAAGCCGCGCAGCTTTGCCGGCATGCCGCCCAGCCAGAGCGGAAAGGCGATCAGCAGGTGATCGGCCTCGGCGATCTTCTCACGCTCGGTCAGGATCGGCTCGGGTGGCGGGCTGGCAAACTCCTCCGCTGTCTGCATAAGCGGGAAGGCAAGCTTCGCCACGTCGATGCGCGAAACCTCATGCTCCTCCTGCGCCGCGCCCTCGGCATAGGCGTCGCACAGCGCATGGATGAGATGGCGAGGCGCCGGATCCGGGTGACCGTCAATGATGCAGATTTTCGACATGGGGGCAGCCTCCTCGCGACCTGAACTGTGAGGCGCAGGCTGTCAGGTTTTCGCGGCGAGGCCTATACGGGCATCCCCCTAGGCGGGAGCGTAAAATGAAAGGAGAGCCCGCCAGCAGCAGGCCCTCCCCCGGTCCATGTCAAATGCGGTTACTGACTATCAGCCAGATCAATCGCGGACACGGATGTTGCGATATTGCCGGTCTGCCCGGCATAGACGGCCTCATAAAGCTCGTCTTCGGTGACGGTGTGGTTCTGGTCGAGATCGAACTTGGTGAACTTGGCGATGGCCTCGGATTCGGTGGCGCGGCGTGTGCCGGTCTGGTGGGAGACATATTCATCTTCCGAGATCAGGCCATCATCATCCAGATCGAACTGGGCGAAAGCCGGTATATGTTGGGCCTGAGCGGCCAGCGCGGCCACCATCGCCGCCGCCAAAAATAGGGCCGCGTGTTTCGTCATGTCGTCACCTCCTCGTCTGCCGGGCCTCACCCCTTCAACACAGACGATAAGGCAGGACGCCCTCAATTGGGCGTGAAAAGCCGTTCACGAACAAGATGTAATGATTACATACGGAACACGCCAAAGCCGCGTTCGGGGAACGGGGCGTTGAGGCTGGCGGAGAGGGCGAGGCCGAGGACGCGGCGTGTATCGGCGGGGTCGATGATGCCATCGTCCCAGAGGCGCGCGGTGGAGAAATAGGGATTGCCCTCTTCCTCGTAGAGATCGCGGATCGGCTGTTTGAAGGCTTCTTCTTCTTCGGCGGACCATTCCCCGTCCTTGCGCTCGATGCCTTCGCGCTTGACCGTGGCGAGCACGGAGGCGGCCTGTTCGCCGCCCATGACCGAGATGCGCGCGTTCGGCCACATAAAGAGGAAGCGCGGGCTGTAGGCGCGCCCGCACATGCCGTAATTGCCTGCCCCGAAGCTGCCGCCCGTCACGACGGTGAACTTGGGCACGCTGGCGGTGGCGACGGCAGTGACCATCTTGGCGCCGTCCTTGGCGATGCCGCCGGCCTCATATTTCGAACCGACCATAAAGCCGGTGAGGTTTTGCAGGAAAACGAGCGGGATGCGGCGCTGGTCTGCCAGTTCGATGAAGTGGGCGGCCTTCTGGGCGCTTTCGGAGAAGAGGATGCCATTGTTCGCCAGGATCGCGACGGGCATGCCGTAGAGCCGGGCAAAGCCGCAGACGAGCGTTTCGCCATAGAGCTTCTTGAACTCGTGGAATTCCGAGCCGTCGACCAAGCGGGCGATGACTTCGCGCGCGTCATAGGTCTCTTTCAGGTCCGGCGGGACGAGGCCGTGCAGCTCTGCGGGGTCGTAGAGCGGCTCAGCCGGTTCCGTGAAGGCGAAGGGCTGGGGCTTGGGCGTGGCGAGCGTGCGGATGATCGAACGCACGATGGCGAGCGCGTGGGCGTCATGAGCGGCGTAATGGTCGGCGACGCCGGACTGGCGGGCATGGACATCGGCACCGCCAAGGTCTTCGGCTGAGATGATCTCTCCGGTGGCGGCTTTCACCAGCGGCGGGCCGCCGAGGAAGATCGTGCCCTGCTTGCGCACGATAATGGTCTCGTCGCTCATCGCGGGCACGTAGGCGCCGCCGGCGGTGCAGCTGCCCATAACGGCGGCGATCTGGGGGATGCCCTTCGCGCTCATCTGTGCCTGGTTGTAGAAGATGCGGCCGAAATGCTCGCGGTCGGGGAAGATTTCGGACTGGTGCGGCAGGTTTGCACCACCTGAGTCCACAAGATAGATGCACGGAAGGCGATTTTCGAGCGCAATCTCCTGCGCGCGCAGGTGTTTCTTGACCGTGACCGGGTAGTATGTGCCGCCTTTGACGGTAGCGTCATTGCACACGATCACGCATTCGCGGCCCTCGATGCGGCCCACGCCGGTGATGATGCCCGCGCCGGGGGCAGCGTCATCATACATGCCATTGGCGGCTAGCGCGCCGATCTCGAGGAAGGCGCTGCCGGGGTCTATCAGGCGCTCGACCCGCTCGCGCGGCAACAGTTTGCCCCGCTCTGTATGGCGTTTGCGAGAGGCTTCCGTTCCACCCAGCGCGGCCGTGGCGGTTTTCTCAGCCAATTCGTCCAGCAGTGCCTGCATGGCGGCGCGATTGCGGGCAAAGCCCGGTCCTGCCACGTCGAGACTCGATTTCAATACCGGCATGTTGCCTCCCTGAAGGGCCAGACGCTTGCTTAGCGAGGGCCGCTGCCCGTGTCACGCGACTGTAACCCAAAATTGAGAGACTTTGCGTAGACTGGCACTAGGAAGGACCCTTCGAAATGGGCATGTTCAAAACCATGAGTATCGACCTTACACCGGCGATGAAGAACATCCCTTTCCTGAAGGATGTGCCCGCGCGCGCTATGAAGGCGGCGGGCAAGGAAGCCAAATGGTTTTCCCTGCCGGCGGGCGGTGCCCTGTTCAAGGCTGGCGAGCCTGCAGATTGCATCTATTTCGTCCTGTCGGGATCGCTGGGCGCGTTCCGTGACGGCCCGGAAGGGGCGAGTGATTTTATCGGCCACATCCGGGCCGGAGAGCCGGTTGGCGAGATGGCGCTGTTCCTGGGCGGCATCGACATGGACGGCAATGGCCAGATGGATGACGCTCCGCATACGGGCTCGGTCTATGCGATCCGCGATTCGGAAGTGATCGCCATCACCCGCAAGGGGTGGGAGCGGATGGTAAAGGCAGAGCCTGAGCTGCTGGAAGCCATGATCCGCGTCATCCTGCGCCGCGTCGGCCGGGCCGGACAGCGCTCAACCCGCGCCGCTCCCAAAGTGTTTACGCTGGTCGCCACGTCACCCACGATCGACCTGATGTTGCGGGCCAGGGCACTGGCCGACAGCCTGTCGAAACTCGGCAGTTCCTGCATCATCATTTCCGACAAGGAAGGCGACGAGAAGCCGGCCACGTTCTTCGACGACCTTGAAATGCATCATGATGTCGTGATCCTGATTTCGACGATTGGTGACAATAGCTGGTTCCGCCTATCGATCCGGCAGGCCGACCGGATATGGGTGATGGCGCGCGCCGATGCGCGGCCATCCATTCCCTTGATGCCGGACGACAACTCGCCGGCACTGGCGCTTAAACTCGTGGATGTGGTGCTGCTGCATCATGGCAATGAGCGGCGCGCCGCCCGACCACTCGAATGGCTGGAAGCATCTGGCGGCAGCCGCGTGTTCCATTGGACCGGCGTGCAGGGCACGAGCTGTGGACGCCTGGCCCGAGTGATGGCTGGCCGCTCAGTTGGCGTGGTCATGTCTGGCGGCGGGGCGAGAGCCTATTCGCATATCGGGATGGTGCGCGCGATACGCGAGCAAGGCATTCCGATTGATTTTATCGGCGGATCGTCAATGGGCGCCGTCATCGCGGCGTGCGTCGCCATGGGGTGGGACAATGACGAGATTGACCGGCGGATCCGCAAGGCCTTCGTCGAAACCAATCCGTTGGGAGACTATAACCTGCCGGTTGTAGGCATGGTGAAAGGCCTGCGCGTCAATGCCCGCCTGAAGGAACATTTCGGCGAAGCAGAGATTTGTGACCTGGACATTCCATTCTTCGCCACGTCGACCAACCTGAATTCCGGCACACTGCGCCTGCACCGTTCCGGCCTGCTGCGTGAAGCCCTGCGCGCCACCATTTCCCTGCCCGGCATCCTGCCACCTGTCGTGGACGGACATGATGTGCTGGTTGATGGCGCGGTTCTGAATAATTTCCCGGTCGACGTGATGCGCGAGATGCATCGCGGTTATGTTGTCGGCTGTGACGTAACCCAACAGGCCGAGGGCCTTAATGTCGAGGAATTCGTCAATCCACCCAATTTCTTCCGTTGGGTGCTGGTCAACGGATTGTCCGCGGCCCCTCCGATTGCCGGCCTGTTGATGCGGGCCGCCACCATTCGGGCAGACCGTACGTTTGGCCGGGACATGACGGATGTCTTGATCCTGCCAGACCTGATCGACACCGAATTACGCGACTGGGAAGCCTATGACGCCACCGTGGAAGCGGGCTATGAAGCGGCGATGACGGCCCTGGCAACCAGTGATGTAAAACAACACTGCTGTCCGGGCTAAATGGTTGAAATCGCGCCACTTCAACCCTCCATTAACCGTAAGTGCGGCAATCTGACTCTCAACCGCGACTAGAATACAAGAACGCGGCACCGGTCGGAGGAATTCTTTCATGGATGCTGCACTTTTTGACGTGCTTCCGTTTACATGCGTTGAACTCTCCCCGGTGCGGGATGAGCATGGCGAAATTGTCGATTTCATCTGGGAAGCCGCCAATGAGGCAGCCAACAGGGTCGTTCTTCCCGAGGGCGGATCGATTGTCGGTGTGCGCGTCTGCGATATTGACCCAGCCTATCGCGAATCCGACATGTTCTTCGATGCGGTCAAATGCATCGAAACCGGAGAAACCCGGCAGCTCTACAATAGCGGCCGCCGCCCCAGCCCGCATGGCCGGCTCAGGCACCTGCAGGGAACCGTGGTGCGCTACACGATCATCCCGTCCGACAAAGGCTGTGTGATCTTTTCGATCGAGATCACAGACATCGTCAATGACCGGGACGCGGCAAATGACTCTGTCGAAATGTTCAAGGCCGCATTCGACCATGCGGGGCAAGGCATCACGCTGACGACCGAAGCGAGCGAAGTGATCTACGCCAACCCCGCCATGTATGAGCTATTGGGGTATGACGACGGCGAACTGATGGGCAAATCGAGCAGTTGCTTCATGCGCCCGGAAGATTATCGCGCCGTTGTGAAGGCCGGCACCGAGATGTGGGGCGGGAAACTCGACCAGCAGGTCATCGACCTCATCCTCATCAGCAAGACCGGTGAGGAAATTATTGTTTCGAATGCGCTATCGAGCGTTTATTCCGAAGTACGCGGCGAGCGCATCTTTGTTTCGCATGCGCGCGATGTGCGTGAAGAACGCAAACTGGCGCACAAGCTGGCATCAGCCGTTCAGAAGGCTGAGCTGGCGACACAGCTGAAATCCGAATTCCTGGCCAATATGAGCCATGAAATCCGCACACCCCTGAACGGCATTCTGGGCATGTCACAGGTCTTGGCGAGCTCCGATCTTGACCCGGTGCGTGCAGACCAGGTGAATGTCATTCTGGAATCCGGCAACGCCCTCCTCTCCATACTGAATGACATTCTTGATCTTTCCAAGATCGAAGCGGGGCGCATGGAAGTCAGCGTTATTGAGGCTGACCTGCGCCACAAGCTGGATCGTGTCTGCAAGCTGTACGAACCGACCGCCGATGAAAAAGGCCTTCGTCTGAAATTGTTTGTAGACCCGAGCGTGCCCGCCGCGCTGACGATTGACCCTGTGCGCGTGCGCCAGTGTGTCGGCAACCTGATTTCCAATGCCATCAAGTTTACCGATAGCGGCGATGTGCTGGTGGTTGCGACCGGACAGCCGCTGGAAGGTGACAGGATCAAAATCACCATTCATATATCCGACACAGGGTGCGGTATTCCTGAAGACAAGATCGGCCGGATTTTCGAATCTTTCGCGCAAGCGGACGGCTCCACGACGCGCAAGTATGGTGGCACGGGACTTGGCCTGCCGATTACCCGCCAACTCGCCCAGATGATGGGCGGCGACGTGTCAGTCGTTAGTGAAGCCAGCAAGGGATCGATCTTTACGTTCACCTTCGAGTCGGAAATTGCCGTATCGGTGTCGCGGGATGCGCTGCTGCGTAAACTCGAACCTGTGGCGACCCATCAGAAATCGTCGCCGGATGGTACGAAACCAACTGCCAAGCGTGTTCTTGTCGTCGATGACAATGCGATCAACCGCCGTGTCGCCCGCACGTTCCTTGAACAGAATGGCTATGAGATTGACGAGGCCCATGACGGCCGCCACGCACTCGAAAAACTCAATGCATCAAAATTCGACCTTGTGCTGATGGATATTCACATGCCGGAGCTTGACGGCCAGCGCGCATTTGACCAGTTGCGGGCCGGAGACAGCGCCAACAAGGACATTCCGGTCATCGCCCTGACTGCTGATTCCATGCGGGGCGACCGGGAAAAATATATTGCGCGCGGCTTCAGCGGCTACGTGTCAAAGCCGGTCGACCAGCGCTCGATCATGTCGGTTGTCGAAGAGGCGCTCGCGGGCAAATCCTCATATGACGAACGACGTAAACGGGCGTAGGCGCACGGGTTCCTGCAGCAACGGCAATTGGATTACGCCGTCTCGTTGAACAATTCGCGACCGATGAGCCAGCGGCGAATTTCGCTGGTGCCTGCACCGATTTCGTAGAGCTTCGCGTCACGCAGGAGCCGACCGGTCGAATATTCGTTGATATAGCCATTGCCGCCCAGAAGCTGGATCGCATCGAGAGCAAGCTTTGTCGCCGTTTCGGCGGCGTAGAGGATCGCGCCTGCGGCATCCTTGCGGGCGGTTTCCCCGCGGTCGCACGCCTTGGCGACGGCGTAGACATAGGCCTTGGCCGCATTCATCTGGACATACATGTCGGCGAGTTTGCCCTGGACAAGCTGGAATTCGCCAATCGACTGGCCGAATTGCTTGCGGTCATGGATGTAGGGGAGGACCACGTACATGCAGGCATGCATGATGCCCGTGGGGCCTGCTGAGAGCACGGCGCGCTCATAGTCGAGCCCGCTCATCAGGATGCGCGCGCCCGCGCCGACAGCGCCCATGACGTTCTCTTCCGGCACTTCGCAATTATCGAACACAAGTTCGCCCGTTTCCGATCCGCGCATGCCGAGTTTGTCGAGCTTCTGGGCCACCGAGAACCCCTTGAAGCCGCGCTCGATCAGGAAGGCGGTGATGCCTTTGGAGCCGCCCTGTGGATCTGTCTTGGCGTAGACGACGAGCGTGTCAGCATCTGGCGCATTTGTGATCCACATCTTGGTGCCGTTGAGGACGTAGCGGTTGCCCTTCTTGTCGGCGCGCAATTTCATCGACACGACGTCTGAGCCGGCGCCGCTCTCACTCATGGCGAGTGCACCAAGGTGTTCGCCCGATACAAGCTTGGGCAGGTAGCGCGTCTTCTGGTCGTCATTGCCCCAGCGGCGCAGCTGGTTGACGCAGAGGTTCGAGTGGGCGCCATAGGACAGGCCGACAGAGGCAGAAGCGCGGGAGATTTCCTCCATCGCGACCACATGTTCGAGATAGCCGAGGCCGGGGCCGCCCCATTCCTCTTCGACGGTGATGCCGAGCAGGCCAAGTTCGCCCATTTTCGGCAACAGGTCGCGCGGGAAGGTGTCGGTTCGATCAATCTCTGCAGCGCGGGGCGCGATCTCGTTCCGGGCAAAACTTGCCACGGTTTCACGTATCATGTCGGCGGTTTCGCCGAGATCGAAGTTCAATGTGGGATATGTGTTCGGAATCATGCCACCTGACTAGCAGGACAGGCCCCGCCTGTCAGCGGAAAAACCGCCGCATCCGCGTCAATTGCGACGCGAAAGTGACCGCATCAGGTAGTAGGCAGAAATCACGAGAATGACGCCGCTGCCCAGCGCGAGCAGCGGGCCGACAAAGATGTCGGATGAGCGATCCGCCAGCCGGTAGGCTTCCCGGAAGAAACGGTCAATGCCGAGCAGGAAACCAATCAGGCCAAGGCCGGCGAGCAGCGCGAACGGCCAGCCTTCGCGCATCACTTCATACCAGGTGTCGTCATGGTAGTTGCCGTTCTCGGCCAGTGTGCGTTCAATTTCCTCGTCGCTGAGGCGGATCTGCTCAAGGTCGTCAACGACGGTCGGATCGGCTGGGGGCAACATGCCGCCGCCGTGCTCGAGGGGAGAGGTATAAGGGGACTTTACCGGAGGGCGCGGTGTGCGGCGACGCTCAACGCCTTCCGGCGGGCCTTTCGCGACATCAATCACCGGAGACGCCTGCTGATTTCCTTCGGGGTCTGCCAGCGCGGACACGGCCCGGGTGATCTCGTCAATGCTCGCGTCCTGCACGCTATCATTGTCGGCGACCGGGCGCGTCTGGCCGGAGGCGAGCGAGGCATTTTCGCCGAGGATTCGCGTGAGGCGTTCGTTGACGGCGCGGGCCGCCGCCTGGGGCGGGGTTTCAGTTGGCTTGGCCGCAATAGCCTTTGCCCGGTCGCCTTCCACGCGTGTTTCAACGATGATGGCGGGCTCGCGGGGGGCTGACAGCAACGCAGCGGTGTCCAGCACCGGGCGAACCAGCGCAGAGGGCACCGAGGCACGGCCAGCGGGATGTTCGAGGAAAAGAGCCTTCTCGGCAGCGCGGCGGCGCACCAGGGCGTCGATGATGCGCACTTCGCCTTCGACGCTGCCTTTGCGCCAATAGGTCAACGCTTCGGCCGCCAGCAGGCGGTCACCGCTGTTGAGGTGGGTCAGCACGTCGGATGCGACGAAGGCGTCAACACCGATATTGAATATGAAGGATGCGAGTGCATCGAATTCGTTCTGGCTGAGCGGCGCGAGGACGCGGTCTATAATGGTCCGCTCAACGGGCAGAAGATCATGGTGGCGGAGAATCAGTTCTCCATCGTCACGGTTGACCGAAAGGCCTTTGCGGGCGGTGGCCGTGTGGCCAAACCCAATGATCCAGCTGCCACTGGGAAGCCGGGCGGCACGCGAACGAAAGCCCTCAAAGCTCTTGACGAGCTCGAGCCCTTGCCGAGACGTTCGCATTGGACGGGCCATTCAGATGGCTCCCGTATTGATACAATTGGACTTTTACTATCGCGCCACACTGCAAAAGGCGCGCCTCTTCGCCTGAGCGGCGAAAGCCAACTGCAAAATGCCCCGTTTTACAGCAAAACCAGGGATGCGAGGCCGAGAAAGCTGAAGAAGGCCATGACGTCGGTCAATGTCAGAACGAATACCGACGATGCCACGGCGGGATCTGCTCCCAACCGCTTCAAACCAAGCGGAACCAGGATGCCTGAGAGCCCCGCCCACATGAATGTGGCCAGCATGGACGCGGCAATCACCATTGCCAGCTTCACATCCCGGAACCAGATCAAGGAGATGATTCCGACACCGATGGCGAAAATGACGCCATTAACCAGGCCGCTGAGGAATTCCCGAACGACGGCCCGGCGGGCAGCGGCGCCATCCAGTTGCCGCTCTGCTATGGCGCGCACGGCCACAGCGAGGCCCTGGCTGCCCGCATTGCCGCCAAGCGCAGCGACGACCGGCATCAGGATGGCAAGGGCCACAATTTGCTGGATCGTGCCCTCGAAAATGGAAATGATTGCTGACGCGATGAACGCGGAGAACAGGTTCACCCCCAACCATGGCGCGCGGGCCATCACGGTATCCCAGACCGTATCCGACCCGTCAGCCGAGCGGACGTTGAGGAGCGAGAGCAGGTCTTCGGTATTTTCAGACTGGATGACGTCGACCATGTCATCGCCCGTGATCATGCCGACCAGACGGTTGGCCGAGTCCGTGACCGGCGCGGATGCGAGCGAGTATTTCTGGAACTGGAAAGCCACTTCTTCCTGGTCCATGTCGGTCGAAATGGTCGACATCGGATCTTCCATGATGTCGGACAGCGGAGTGTCGCGCGGCGTGCGCAGCAAGTTTGCGAGGGACACGACGCCAACCAGACGGTGAGCGGGATCAATGACGTAAATCTCATAGAAGACTTCCGGCAAATCGGCGCCCAAATCACGCGCATGGTCAATTGCGTGGCCGACAGTCCAGAATTCTGGCAGTGCCACGAATTCCGTCTGCATGAGGCGGCCAGCGGTTTCTTCTTCATAGGCCAGGCCACGCTCGAGCTGGGCCCGGTCGATCGGCGCGAGATCTTCGAGAATGCGTTCCCGGCGGTCGTCCTCGAGGTGATCGAGGATCGTGGTCGCGTCATCGGAATCCAGCTCGTCGAGCGCGTTGACGACCGCGTGGTCCGGTAGGACATCGACGGCGCCTTCGCGATAGGAATCGCGCAACTCGATCAGAATGTCCGGGGGAAGTTCGCCCCCGAGGAGTTCAACCGCTTCCTCGAACGTATCGTAGGGTAATTGTTCAAGCAGGTCGGCCGCATCAGCCGGGTGCATGCGCTGCAGCGTGCGGACCAGCCAACGCGTGTCATGCTCTTCGACAGCGTCGGCCATGTCCGCCAGCAGGGCGGCGTCGATCTCTGCTGCATCAGGCGATTGGGGCGTTGGCTGCGAAGTTTCGGTCATGGCGCTGTTCTTGCCGGTGTTGGGCAGTTTCGGCAAGCGGCGACATCAACAGCTAGGTTTGAGCGATGAGTTCGGGCCGGATCATAGACAGTGCGCCATACAGGTCTTTGAGTTTCGCGTCGCCCAGCACTTGCTCGACCCGTGTCTGGGCCTGTTGCCAGAGGGGTATTGCCTCTTCGAGCTTGGCCACGCCAAGCGTGGTCAGCAAAACGCGTCGCCGGCGGCTGCCGCCCTCATTACCGCGGAATACCAGATTGGCCTTTTCCAGCGGCTTCAGGTTTCGAGACAGGGTTGTGCGATCAATATCGAGAATGCCGGCAATATCGGAAATCGATTCCGGTTCGGCACGCTTGATGACATTGAGCAGTCCAAACTGCGTGATCGTGATCCCGGCGGGACGCAAGGCCTCGTCATAATGGCGCGTCAGCACGCGTGCCGCCCGCAGGAGACGGGCCGCAGAGCAGTTGATCGGCGAATCGCCTGAAACTTCGCGTGTCATCATATTACGTGCATATACAGCTTTATGCTGAAACCTCAATCGACAAAGCCAATACTGGAGAAAAGCTTAGCGCAAAAACGTTGACATCAGAATAACGTGCATATACATTATATTACTCATTCTGTGTGTCGTGTTAAACTCAAGCTGTCAGCCAGCCCTCCGTTTTCCGTCATACTACTCCCCATCCGGCGTCACGGCGCTAGATGGGGTCTTTTATTCCCAGCGGCGCGATCCCGCGCCATATCGTGTATATGCACTAATGAAAGCCTGACCGATGAATGCGTTATCCTCCCTCAAAGCCGGCCTCCTGATTTTTCTCATGTTTGATCCGTCTGCCCACGCGCAAGGTATCGTCTACCATTTCGGGCAGTCTGCCGCCGAAACCTGCGCTGAGCATGTCGCGAATCCCGAGGAGCGTTCTGCCCGCATCCTTCGCCTGTGCGAGGATGCGCTGCACGCGCCTGACCTGACTCCCGCCAGCTACGCAGCCACCCTGACCAATACGGGCATTGTAAAAATGCGCCGCGGCGACCTCGATGCTGCCCTCGCAAATTTCCAGACAGCGCATGCAGAGGATGCGGCCTCACCGGACGTCGCTATAAACCTCGGCGCTGTTCTGGTGCGGCTAGGCCGGTTCGACGAGGCTCTGGATGTCCTGGCCGACCCACAAGCCATTTCGGGGGAGCGTCGGCATGTGGCCTATCTCAACCGGGCAATTGCCTATTGGGCGCTGGAGGATGTTGCCCACGCTCATGAAGACCTCACCGTGGCCACCGCCCTGAAACCTGACTATGCCGCGGCCTGGGAGATACTGCAGCATTTCCAGGTCGCTGATGCGAACTAACCTGCGGCTGCGTCAAGCATCCTGCGCGTCTGGGCAGCCAGCATGCTTTCGACGGCGAATGCGGGATCCGGCACGACGCCCGGATCCTCGGCAGAGTCATGCACGGTGAAGTCTTCCGAGACGAAGGCACGGACCCAAACTGACAATGGGCCACCGGCCTGATCGCACGCGGCCAGAAGTTCGGCGAGGACCTGTCGCTGGGCCAGCAGCCGTCCTTCGACTTCGGTATTCTGAATGGCTGTCATAAGATTATGCTCCGTCTTCATATGAGAGGGGCCGATGCCATCAGCTTCGGCCCCAGGTCCGGATCTGAGAGATACGGCCCTTAGGCGATTGGCGGCGCCCAGTATGGCGCGAGACCGTAATGCGAGTAAACGGAGGCACCAAAGGTGCGATCCTTCAGCCGATCATGGTCGCCCCGGTCGAGCGTTGGTGCCCGCTCCAGTTGTTCTTTCGACAGGTTGACCACGTAGCCATCCTTGTCTTCGTCATAGGTGAGCGTCTGCCATGGCAGGGGGTGGCGCTTCTCGCCAATGCCGAGAAAGCCGCCGAATGACATCACGGCATAAGCAACCTTACCCTGCTGCTTGTCGAGCATCACGCAGTCGACCGAGCCGAGTTTGTCGCCCTGGCCGTTATAGACAGTGGTGCCTTCAACCCGATCAGAACTGATGAGCGGATTGGTGGATGTTTCGAGTGTGTTGGTCATGTTTGGCTCTCCTTGATTGGGGTGTCAGGTTCCAGCCCTCACCGAACCAACCGCCAGCATCGCCTTCCGTTCCGAATCTGAACCGAAATTTCATGCTGCCGCACATGCTTTCCGGAACCTTTCCGCGCGTAGTTGGTTTGAGATGCATGACCCACTACGCAGACACATATTCCGCTCGCGCGCGCGCCGCCGTTCCCAGCCGGAGCGGCAACCTCGCCAACCTCAGGCATATCCTCTCGACGGGTAATCTGCTCGCGGCAGCCGCCATGGTTTTCGCGGGCGTGGTCTGCATGTGGACATGCGTGTTGCAACGCGCAGCGGGACGTCACGGCCTGCCACGGCACCAGGTTCTGCTATTGCCGCATCAGGGCACGCCGCACTGACATTCACAGACGCCCCGGCTGCAGGCCGCTCCGTGAACGGACGCTGACCCAACGCCGAGCGCATTGCAGCAATATCGCGTCCTCTGACGATGCCCCGTGTCAGGTTGCGACGAGTTCCGGCAACGCTTTGCAGAACCGCTCAACGTCCTCGATCTTGCCCATCGAGACACGCGACCAGTCTGTGTAGTCCATGTACTGGCCGCGAATATAGATATCGCGCGTCTTCATCGCTGCCTGCAGATCGTTCGCTGGCATGCCGGATTTGAAGTAAACAAAGTTCGTCTGCGATGGCAGGTATTCCAGATCGAGCACATCAAGCGTGGTGAGAATCATCTTGCGCGCTTCAACGATCTTGCCTTTCGAGAAATCGATGAAGGATGAGTCATTGTAGCAACCGATGGCAGCGGCGAGGCCTACGCCGGAAATCCATGACATGGCCGTGCTCTGGATCTTTGCTGCCGTTTCGGCCGACGAGATTGTATAACCGACCCGGATGCCCGCCATGCCGTATATTTTGGAGAAGGTTCGGGACACGATGACGTCATGGCCTTCCTTGATGAGACCGATACAAGTGTTGGCATCGGGATCATCGGCAAGTTCCATATAGGCTTCATCGACCAGCACCGTCGTCATTTTGGACATGCGCCTGACGGCAGCCTTCAGCGTCTCAGGATCGGCGACCAGGCCAGTCGGATTGTTCGGATTGCAGAGCTGGACGAGACCGGTTTCGCTGGTGACTTTCGACTCGATGGCGACGAGATCGGTGGTCATGTCAGGCGCAAGCGGCACGCGATCAATCTCGGCCATCCCCAAGTTCACGGCGTAAAGCGCGGTTGTGTCCCAGAACAGGCGCGGCGCAACGATGGGTCCGTTCCGGCCATAGATCAGGGCGATGGCACAGAGGGCTTCTCCGGACCCGGTTGTAATGGCAATCATGTCCGGCGTCACGCCGTGGCGTTCCGCAATCATGGCGGCCAGCTTTGGCCCGGCAATATCGGCGTAATAGGCGCCTTTCTTTCCCGCATAGTCGATCATCTTCAGCGCAGAAGGCGCCGGTCCGTAGGGATTTTCATTACGCGACAGCAGCGAAATACCGGGTTGAGGGCCAAGCAATTGGGGCTCTGCCGATGGCGCACTGGCAGGAAAGGCTGCCTCTGCTGAAGCAGACTGCCCGGTCGCACACCCAGTGGCGCACGCCACCGATGCACCGACAGCGCCAGTCAGGACAAATCGTCGTGAAATATCAAATGCCATTTTCTTATTCCCTGTCTGTGGTTGGATTCCGTCCCGGCGGGAGGATTTTCTCCTCCCTTCGAAATCAGGTCGTGAATGAATTGTACAAAACGATCGCCGAGGTCGCGACGAGATAGAGCCCGAATACACGCTTCAAGGCCACGCCATTGAGGCTGTGCGCGGCACGCGCGCCCAGGGGCGCGGTGATATAGGTCATCGCAGCAATCGCCAGCACGGCAATCACGTTGACGTAGCCGATGGACCCGAATGGCAAGCCCGGCTGGCCGTAGCCGAGAATCGCAAACCCGATGGTGCCGGGTACAGCAATCAGAAAACCAAATCCGGCCGCGGTGGCGACCGCTTGGTGAATGGAACGACCACATGCCGTCATGACCAGAACAGCAATCGTACCGCCTCCGATCCCCAGCAGGGCAGAAAAGCCACCCAGAAACGTCGCGATACCTGCAAGAACCGGCCCTTTGGGCATCTTGGTCGCAATCGCCTTCTTCGGCTGCAAGACTGGCGCAATGAAATGAATGCCCATGAGCCCCACACCAATGGAGAATATCCACTTGAGTGATCGCCCGTCCAAATAGTGCGCGATCAGAATCCCGAGCACCGCTCCGACAATGAGCCAGAGAGACCAATCCCGGATGACCTGCCAGTCGACCACACCTCGCTTGTTGTGCGCATGGACCGACCTGGCCGATGTAAACATGATCGTCGCCAGCGAGGTTCCGATCGCGAGGTGAGCAACGATTTCGCTTTCAACATCGAATACGCTGAACGTGACCAGGAGCGCAGGCACAATGACAAAGCCTCCCCCGATTCCGAATAGTCCGGCGACAAAGCCGGCAACAAGACCCGCAGCGAGCAACACTGCGATCAACTGGCCGACATGAGCCCAGTCTAGATTTGAGAAAGCCATGAATTGGATACTTGTGTTAGATTGAATCTGCCTGAATCAGCGATGCACATTTTTCAGACGGATGCGGAGAAAGTACTCCGCCGCTCCCCGCACTTTTTAGTATCTGCCTAATGAATGGTCAGATGGCACTTCATCGGGGCACAAACGCTTCAATGCCCTGAGGGAAATGAAGCCCCCGTGCCGATCGACGATCGAGGTAGACCAATCGTGGCGAACGTTTCCTGTGTTGTGCAGCCAAACCCATCTGCTTCCATGCCTTTGAAGCATTTCGCAGAAGCAGAAGCTCTCACACGATGAAGATGAATCAGGCGCAGCATCTTCGGATGGCAACCGTCGCCTGCTTTGGTGCAGCGCACAATATCCGCACAGGCGCCCGCGATATTGCGCAAAGGCGTGTCAATTTTCACTTCGGGAAGAAGTTTGTTCGATCTTCCTTTGCCACGCATACCCGCAACACCAAGCCTGCCGTCGACGATTGATATCAAGCAGGAGAATTTAGATGGTCGGCGGAACAAAATGGACTTTCAAGATGACTGTGAGTGCGGCGGCTCTGGTCGCTACAACCTGTCTCTTCACAGCGAATGCTCAGGAGGGGGATGGAATCGACGAGCAGGCAACCATGGAAGCGGTGGTTGTCAACGGCCGCCGCGTGTCGACGGTTGACCTTGCAATCGGTTTGGGGGAAGCGACGAATACTGTCGCGGTGACGCGGGAAGAACTTCTCTCCGCACCTTCCGGCATCTCCGGCCTTAAAATGCTTGAGACACTGCCGGGATTCAATGTCCAGACAGACGGCGCCCTGGGCCTCTACGAATTCGGCAACTCGGTAACCGTGCGCGCTTTCAATCTGCAACAAATTGGATTCGTGCTCGATGGCGTGCCGATGGGACGCTCGGACGCATTCGGTGGCAGCCCGATTTTCCGTTACGTGGACAATGAGAACCTTGGCTCCGTTGTGGCATCGCCAGGCGCTGGCGATGTATCGCTTCCAAGCTACGCCTCTCTCGGTCCGATTGTTTCCTACAATACGATCAGGCCAGCAGATGAAGCTGGCGGGACGATCGCATACACATTGGGAGACGATGACCTCCAACGGACTTTCGTCAAACTTGAAACGGGAAACATCAATGGTTTCTCCGCTTATATCAGCAGGTCAAAAACCGACAGCAACCTCTGGCGCGGTCCAGGCACGATCGACCGCGAACACATTGAAGGAAAGGTGCGCTTCGACTTCGATGCCGACACCTTCATCCAGGCAAGCTACGTGTCGAACGACTTTTTCGACTATGACTCTCCGTCGAACTCGCGCGCTGGTTTCGAATCGCTCGGGACGGACTACGGCTATTCGGAAACCCTGCCGGACGGGTGCATCTCCCCGGTGAGCGTGGACTTCAACAATGATGGCGTGATTGACGGCGACGATTATATACCCCTGCAAACCGGGGGCGGTTGCACGGGCTATTATCAGGATCGTGTGAATATTCGTCAGGACAGCCTGTACGCCCTGAACTTTGAAACTGACCTTGCAGAAGGCCTGATGACCAAGGCGACTCTCTATTATGAAGACAAGGACGGCTTCGGCGTGTCGCCAGACGGTTTCGGCAACACGCTTGGCCGCTATCAGGATCAGATCGAGGTTGGCGTAGATGTCACCCACCCGCGCGGCGTTCAATACGGATTCTCGGGTGTCGGCGGCACTCGCAAGGGCGCTGTCCTTGGGTTCGAGTGGGAAATCGGAAACCACCTGCTTGAAGTCGGCGGCTGGTACGAAGATGAAGACTACAACCGAACACAGGCACGCTATAACAATGCCGACGGCAGCGCCGATGGCGCAGTTCTCTTCGATGAGGTCGCCTATTTCCGCAGGGATTACCTGTCCGTCCGCGAGACGAAACAATACTATATCAAGGATACAATCAGCTTCATGGATGATCGGCTCAATGTCGAACTTGGATTGAAGCTGCTGGATATCGACTATTCGCTGGAGGGCTATCGTGACTATGCCGACTATGCGATCCGCGTCGGCGACGCGGGTGGCGGCGATACGCTACCCGGCTATGGTCCGCAGAGCATTTCGGCGAACTACTCCAGTGACGCCTTGCCAAATGTTGGAGCCGTTTACGAGTTGAACGACACCGATCAGGTATTTGCGTCATTCTCCCAGAACTATGCGCTACCACGTGGTGCGGACGATATCTTCTCGACGGCCACCAGCTTTGTTGCTCCGGCGCCTGACGCAGAAGAATCGACCAATTACGAAATCGGCTTTCGCACAAATCGACCGAACTTCAACGGAGCCGTTGCCGCCTTCTACACGGCTTTCGACAATCGCCTCGTTTCAGGCAACGTTATAAACCCGGCGACTCTGCAGCCGGAAGGTTTCTCGGTGAATGCCGGATCGACGACCGCCTATGGCGTGGAAGTATCAGGCGTATGGCAACCGGAGATGTTCAATCGTCAGCTCTATGGCGACGTGAGCCTCACGTACAATAACGCAACCAATGACGACGCCTTCCTCGGGAATCCTGCCGGCAGTCTGCTCGCCGACAGCCCGGAATGGATATTCAGTGGCGGCGTGACGTATGAACCGACGGAGTGGTTGGTGGCAAACCTGTCCACCAAGTATACGGGAGATCGCTATGCTGACTTCCGGGAAGCGGCAGACAGCTCCGGTAACAAGATGGAAGGCTATTTCCTCTGGGCCGCTTACGTTGATCTTGGTGGCCCCAATAATTTTGGCCTGCCGGAAAACATCAACCTGCGCCTGAACATCGACAATATCTTCGATGAGGACACGCTGGCCTTCACGTTCACGACGACAGGTGGCGGCAACGCATTCTTCCGCCCCTTGAACCCGCGTACTGTCCAGGCCACGCTCACAGCGAAGTTCTAGTCATGTCAATCTCGCACATGACAGGCCGCCTTGAGGGCTTTGTGAGAGTGTCAACCCGGAGGTGACAATCCTGCTGGCCAGTTTTCGAGCATGGCCAGCAGCCCTCTCCGAGGCGTCAGGTCGTCTCTTGAAACATCCGGCCCGGCGTGCTGATGCACGCCGGGCTCTGGATGTCCGGGCGCGGTTTGCTGCCGGAAGCGAATTCTAAGGGCAACACATAGGTGTCCTTCGCAAACGGCGAGACATTCTCATGGCGTAATACCCGCGCGTGCTTGAACCGCAGAAACGGGTTCGAATCAGTTTGGCGGAACCCACTGACACATCACAGACGTGATTTTCCGGAACGGCCACCCCGGATGGGCGACGAAAATTACGTTTGGTTTTCAAGATGTTAGTCCGGCATCCAGAAGATGCCATGGTGCGGTCAAGAGGACTCGAACCTCCACGGGTTGCCCCACAGCGACCTCAACGCTGCGCGTCTACCAATTCCGCCATGACCGCACACTGGTCTGTAACAGGCAGACGGGCCGTATAAGGCGCGCGCAAACCTTTGTGAAGCCCCGATTGTCGCCTATATGCGAACAGTCATGCAGAATTACCCTTCCGTCGAATGGGCCGTGTCCGATGCCCCCGTCCCTTATGAGGCCGCCGTGGCCTGCATGGAGGCGCGCGCACGGGCGATTCGCGAAGGCGAGGCGGCGGAATTTGTCTGGTTCCTGGAGCATCCACCGCTTTACACATCGGGCACATCCGCAAAACTGGAAGACCTGAAGGATGCCGCGCGATTCCCCGTTTTCGACGCAGGACGCGGCGGCCAGTACACGTATCATGGCCCCGGACAGCGGGTCGCCTATGTCATGCTGGACGTCGGCGCGCGCGGGCGCGACGTGCGGGCGTTCGTGCAAAATCTTGAAACATGGATCATTGCCGCGCTGGCCACTTTCAATGTCGAGGCGGGCCCGCGTGATGGCAGGGTTGGTGTCTGGGTTGACCGGTCAAAGGCGGGAGGCAGCCTGCGCGAAGACAAGATTGCGGCGATTGGCGTTCGCCTGAAGCGCTGGGTGAGCTTCCACGGCATTTCGCTGAACGTGGAGCCCGATCTGGAGCATTTCACCGGAATCACGCCCTGTGGCATCGCTGATCCGCGCTACGGCGTGACCAGCCTTGTCGACCTGGGCATCCCGGCCAGTATGGGCGATGTCGATATTGCGCTGCGTGACGCGTTCAAGGCCGTGTTCAGCAGCGAACTGGTGGCTGTGCCGAGCCCGCTTCAGGTTGTCTCGTAAGGGCGGCGCCGCGCCTCGTTCTCAGGAATGTGGCTGCCCGTGCTGAACTCACCCACGCCACCATTCGGCATTCGCGCGACGTAAAGCAGCGTCCACAGCATTGCAATGAACGACACCAGCATCCAGATCGGCACGGCCAGACCGACACCCGCGCCGATTGCCATTTCGCGGCCGGTCTGAGGCTTGCCGGGAGGCCCACGACGCTGGGCTTGCGGCTTCGCGTCGGGATTTTCCTTGGCCATTGCTTCAGCTTCCGCTTTGGCGGCAGCTGCCTTGACCGGATCCGCCGCGATCTCACGCTCCAGGGCAGCCTTCGCCTGGTTCTGCTCATGCTGGGCGATGCCGCCAGCGGCGCCGAGGGCAAAGCCGACCATGGCAAGGATGAGCGGGAGCAAGACAATACCTGCCAGCAGCGTTGAGCGCCCTGCCTCAGCAAGGCGCCGAATGTGCGCAACGAAGGAAGTGTATTCCGTGACCAGCACGAAAACGACGAACGGGACGAGCATGGCCGGCACAGGCAGCGGGCCGAGATTGACCGGGCTGTTGAACGACCCGGTCTGCACACCCGCGATGCCGATAATGGCGACGAGGAATGTTGGCACGATGTAGAGCAGTACCCGGCCCATGAACATGAAGGTCCAAGCGCGGCTGAAATGCAGCTTGCTGGACTGCCCCATCGGATTGAACAGGGTCTGGATCCAGTTCATTGTTGCCGGATCATCCCGTTTGTCGAGAATCCAGGGGCGGTGCGGGTCGATTACGGCTGGCGTGTCTGACATCGGGTAAAACCTCGGCGGAAATCAGGAAAAAGTATCGGATTGCGGGGAGCCGTCTGGCGGACCAAAACGGTTTGTCGACGGGTCCGATCGCAGGCGGGCGCCGATCAGGCCGAGCAAGCCACTGGCGATGAGGAACGAGGTAATCGTAGTCAGGATGGATGCGCGGGCAAATTCCTGGGCGTGCTTGGCCAGTTCCTCGATCGCCCCCGACAAGTCACCCGACTGAGCGATCTTCTGGAACTCGCCCTGCATCGAGAAAGCTTCCGGAGACAGGAATGGCAGCAAGATCGCGCTGACGACTGTTGTGAAAACAAAATACCCCACCAAGAAAGCCAGATAAAGCCAGGCCGAATGCCCCCCATCGTGCAGGCGCTTGCCGAACACACAGACATACGAGAACACGAGCGGGTATTGCAGCATGCCAAATGCAGGCGCCACCAGCCCCGCTGCGATCTGCACAATCATCATCGCGCCCGTCAGCAGGATCAGCCCGCGACCAAAATCGCGTGGGCCAATACGGCCGTTTGTACTGAGCAGGACATATTTTACGTCCATCTGGGGCAGTCTCCTTGGGTCGGCACCTGTCAGCGCGCTGGAAGCGCCTTTGGCGTCTCTTATCAATAAACGATAAATTCATGCAAGAAAAAAGAGCCGGAGGCATGCTCCGGCTCTTCAAGACGTAATATAGATTCGTCTGCGATCAGGCGAACGTTTCTTCCGAAGGGCCGCCGGGAGGCGGGCCGAACTTGTTGGTGCCGGGTGTCGACTTGAACAGGCTCATCACGAACCCGACCACGCCGGTCACGATGGCCGTCGACAGAATGTTCGGCAGGAGTTGAGCCTGCGTCATCTTCTTGGTCGCTTCCATCGTCGCCGCAATCATTGCGCCCGGATCATTGCTGGCCGCCATGTCTTCCATGTCGCGCGTCAGCTGCTCAGACATCGCCATTGCATCGACGCCGAAAAGGCCAGGCAGGATTAGTCCAAGCACCATAGACAGAATGGCAGCAAGGACGACCATGCCGATTGTGATCCATCCGGTCATGTCTGCGTCGTGAAACCGTTTCACATGCAGAACGATCCACGGCCAGATAAACACAATGCCGAGCATCCCGAGAAACGGAGATACGTAGGCGGAAACCGCCGCCAGCACTGAGCTGATGACAAACAGTGTAATCACACCACGCCAATAGGTTGATTGGTCAATCCGTCCATTCGGGCTGAGATAAAGGTTCATGCTGTCCTCCCTGCATAACCGATGGTATTCGTAGCGGAATTTCCGCTGACGATCCAGTGAAACACCAATGACAGGTTGTTCCGCCCCCGGTGATGGCGATCAGGTGCACACGGGTTCGGTTATCAGGCGGTTAAGCCGGATCAGGCGAACTCGACCATAATCTCGTCCGCCGCGACGCTGGCGCCGGCCTCGACATTGATCGCTTTGACGGTGCCTGTCGCCTCAGCGCGGATGATGTTTTGCATCTTCATCGCTTCGACAACGCATACCGCTTCGCCGGCCTGAACTTCCTGACCGACAGCCACATCCATCGACACGACCAGACCCGGCATCGGCGAGATGACAAGTTTCGACGTATCAGGCTTTTCCTTCTCGGGAAGACGCGCGTGCAGGTCTGCCACCGTCGGTGTGCAGACGAGCGCGCGCAGCGCCACGCCGCGGTGACGGAACAGATAGCCTTCGGTGCGGTCTGCGAACTTCACGGCAAATGGTTTGCCGTCCAGCATGCCCTCGACAAGGTGCTGGCCGGGCTCCCAGTTGGTGACCAGACTGTGCGGCTTGTCTGTGTCGACGGTGATTTGCGCGTCACCGTCTTCGCCGAGTTCCAGATGCACGGGATAGTGCTTGTCACCGAGAATGACGATCCAGTCCTTGCGGGCTTCCGGAACGGGCGACATACGCCCCGATACGTGCTGTGCGCGACGCGAATAGAACCCGTGCACGTAAGCCGCTGAACAGATCAGCTGGGACAGTTGCAGGGGGGTCGGCTCGGCACCCTGGAACCCGTCCGGGAATTCGTCCTTGATGTAGGCGGTGGTGATATCACCGGAGCGGAACCGGGGCTCGTCCATTACGGCAGCGACGAACGGGATATTGTCCTGAATGCCTTCGATGTGGAAACGGTCAAGCGCCTCTGCCTGTGTGTCGAGCGCCGCGTCACGATCCTTGCCCCATGTCACCAGCTTGGCGATCATGGGATCGTAGAACATCGAGATTTCGTCGCCTTCGCGCACGCCCGAATCCATACGGACCGTGCCTTTTCCGAGCTTGCCTTCGACCGGCGGATGGAAGCGCTTAAGGCGACCGATAGACGGCAGAAAGTTCCGATACGGATCTTCAGCATACACACGGGTCTCTACAGCCCACCCGTTGATCTTCAGATCAGACTGCTTGAACTTCATCTTCTCGCCATAGGCGGACAGCAGCATCTGTTCGACGAGGTCGACGCCGGTAATCAATTCCGTGACAGGGTGCTCCACCTGCAACCGGGTGTTCATTTCAAGGAAGTAGAAGCCTTTGTCCTTACCGGACACAACGAACTCGACGGTGCCGGCGCTGTCATAGTTGACGGCCTTGGACAGTGCGACAGCCTGCTCGCCCATTTTCTTGCGGGTTTCAGGGTCGAGCAATGGCGATGGCGCTTCCTCGATGACTTTCTGGTTCCGACGCTGGATCGAGCATTCGCGCTCAAACAGGTAGACACAGTTGCCATGCTTGTCGCCAAGCACCTGGATCTCGATGTGGCGCGGGTCGAGAATGAATTTCTCGATGAAAATGCGATCGTCGCCGAAGGAAGATTGCGCTTCCGCCTTTACGGCCGGGAAGCCCTCTTCGACTTCCTTGTCATTGGCGGCCACGCGGATGCCCTTGCCGCCACCGCCTGCAGACGCCTTGATCATGACCGGATAGCCGATCTCGCGGGAAATCTTCACCGCGTCCTTCGTATCCTTGATCAGGTCCATATGCCCGGGAACCGTCGACACGCCCGCTTCGGCAGCCAGCTTCTTGGAGCTGATCTTGTCGCCCATTGCCTCAATCGCGAACGCGTTCGGGCCGATCCAGCCGATGCCCTCTTTTTCGAGCCGTTTGGCGAAGGCGGGGTTCTCGGACAGGAAGCCGAAGCCGGGATGGATCGCTTCCGCGCCGGTTTTCTTTACGGCATCAATGATCTTGTCAGCGACGAGATAGGATTCTGACGCGGGAGAGCCGCCGATGTGCACGGCTTCATCAGCCATTTCGACGGCCATGGAGCCTGCGTCGGCGTCGGAATAAACTACGACAGTCTTCACGCCCAGGCGGCGGCACGTCTTGATGACTCGCACGGCGATTTCGCCCCGGTTGGCTATCAGAATCTTCTTGAACATCTCACCCCTAGCCTGTGTCGCTTGATAATACTGTTTCGCAGATAGGCCGGACATTCCGACTTGTCTACATTCCCGGCGGGTCAACGCTGCTTGCGCAAGAGTACGAGAAATGTTAATAAGCGCTCACATACAACAAGGAGGGACGGTATGTCCATCATCCGACTTGATCTCGATCGCCTGACGCAATCAGGAGAAATTTCTGCCGACGAAGCGGTGCGCCTGAAAAACCTTGCCCTGCCGGACGCAAGAAGCGGGCTGTTGGTCAACCTGCTGCTGATCTTCGGAGCAATTTCTGTCGCAGCCGGAACCATCGCGCTGGTGCCCAATGCCGCCACGGGCCTGGTGCTTGCCGTCCTGGCACTGGGCGGCGCCGAGGTGCTGCGCCGGGTGGACAGCGACGACTCCCTGAAAGTGCTTGGCGCCGGCCTTGAGATGATGGGCGCACTGGGCCTGGCCGGATGGATCGGCTGGGAATTCAGGGACGCCGCCGATTCGGCCTATCCGGCGCTCGGCATTGCCGCCGTGCTTGCTGCAGCGGCTGTCTGGTTCCGCTCGTCTTTTCTTGCTGCGCCTGCCGTGCTCGCACTCGGCGCAACAATGGGATCGGGCACGGGATACTGGCACGCGAGCTATGCCATCTTCGTCGAAGAGCCCACATTGACGATTCTCGTATTCAGCGCGGTCGCCGCTGGCCTGTTTACGCTCAGGCGCACGATTACCGACGCATATCGCGCTGTTGCGTCTGTCGCCTCGCGCACCGCCTTCTTCATTATCAATTTCGCGTTCTGGGTCGGATCGCTCTGGGGCGACCGGATCGGCGAACACTGGCTGGCTCCCAGCAAATGGAGCGAACGCAGCGACTGGCGCGCGGCGGCGACAGAAATTCCCGAACTCGTGTTCACGCTCGGCTGGGCCGGTTTCCTGATCGCGATGATCGTGAAAGCACGCCGTGGCGGATTCGTTTCGGTGACATCCATCGTGTTTCTCGCGATTCACGGCTACACCCAGTATTTCGAACTTCTGGGTGCCAATGCCGCAAGCCTCGTCATCGGCGGGCTGGTACTGGTGGGCCTGGCCGTTGGTGGTGCCCGTTATGTGCAGGCGAACCGGGCTTAATCGTCCAGCCGTTCGATATCGGCTTCGAAAGCACGAACGCGCGCTGTCACGGCGACGAGGAAGGCCGTCGACCAACCCAGCAACAGGAACCCGTTGGCGGACTCCGCTGCGCCCAGCATGCGCCAATCGTCACTCAGCAGTATGTCGCCAAAGCCAACGGTGGTGAAAGCGGACGTGGAGAAATACAGCGCCGGCTCGATGCTGTCGAACTGGCCCAGCGCGAGATAGGCGAAGGCGTAGATCCATATCTGGATCGAGTGGAGGGCAAACAGGCTGAGCACGACGAACAGGATCGACAGGCCCTGTCCGAAAACGCTCGTGAGGTTGACCGGATGGACGCCGCGCTGGCGCAGAACGGCGGACAGGAGCACCATCCCCGCGAAATGGGTTGTGCATGTCAGCGCCACCAGAACACCGGCGACAATCAGGTTCAGCAAAAGCATGCGAAGATCGTTAGACGATCAGGCCGCCACCGCAAGCCCCTGAGCAAAGCCCGGCGCCTCGACTTTCAGAAAGTCGATCAGGGCACGCTCGGCCAAGCTGACGGATTTGTCCGCACCCAGTCGCGTCAGAAACCAGGTGGCTTCATCCTCAATACTGATATCGGATTCGCGCAACGCCGAGTCACGCGCGATTTGTCGGGCCGCTTGAGCCTTGGCTTCATCATTGCTGATCTGATGGAACCAGCCGTCTTCAGTGAATGCCGATCTGACATCTTCCAGAAATGTGCCCGGCTCTGGACGCATGTCTCCGATCCAGTGCTCGCGGGACAGCAATTCCGGCTCGCTCGCCGGATCTGGATGCGCGCGCGCCATCAGGCGATTGGCAATCGCACGGGCAAACAGATCGTTCCACGACGGATCGTTCAGTGAATGCGCAACGAGATCATTTGTCTGCAGGAGCAGGTCGGCTTCGGAGGCAGTAATCCAACTCGAGCTCTCCCCGGCCGGCACAATCAGGGCACGCCGGACGCGCTCAACATCTTCGGCCACTGCCTTGCCCAGAAAGGTGATGCGTTCGCAGGCCATCTGAAGGGTGAAATAGCCCAGCCGCTCAGGCACGCCTTCCGCATAACGGATCACCTGAAGCAGCAGATCCACTTCCGAGGCGACAGGACCGGTCGGCCCGCGGCTAATCTTGTCGATCAGCCAGTCGGTTTCATCTTCGGTCACCCAGTTGCGTGGGTCGCTCTGGACCAGCAGGAAGTCCTTGATCGCAGCAATGAACAAGCGATCCCAGGCGGGGCTGGATCCGGCGAGTTGAAAGTTAATCGTGAACAAGCCATCCGCGTCGGCGAGCGATTCTATGCCGTCACCATACATTTCTGTTGCAAAGCGGTGAGCGTCGCTCTCCGACAGCTTCACCACATTCGAGATTTGCGCGAGGAGTCCCTCGAACCCCTGATCCATCCCTGACGCCTCCAATCAGCTGAACCTGCATAAAACACAACAGTTTCCGCTTAGTTGATTTTTTCGTTCGGAAATCAATTCGAGGGAAATATTGACTTTACGTTGCGTCAGCCCTCTTCAGGTGCCGTCACATCAAAAACGACAAGGGTTGAACGGACATGGCGGAACTTCGCGATCTTTCAGGGCGCACGGCATTGGTTACCGGCTCTGCCACCGGACTCGGGCGATCAATTGCGTTGAAGCTGGCCGAGCGCGGCGCGGAAGTCATCATCAACTGCAGTCGTTCGGTCGCCGACGGAGAGGCCACGGTTGCCGATTGCCAGTCCTATGGCAGCCAGGCCCGGCTTGTTCAGGCCGATGTCGGCACCGAAGCAGGCTGCCGCGTGCTGGCCGAGGCCGCTGGGACCAGCGGTCGCCTCGACATTCTCGTGAACAATGCCGGGATCACACGCCACGCGCGAGACCATTCAGATCTCGACGCGCTCAGCAAGGACGATTTCCTTGATACCTATGCCGTCAATGTCGTCGGGCCGTTCATGATGATGCAGGCTTGCCGCGACCTGCTGGTTGCCAGCCACGCCCAGACGGGTCGCGCGGCGAGCGTTCTCAATATCTCTTCAATTGCCGGCGTGACGGGCATTGGTTCGTCCGTCGCCTATGCCGCCACCAAGGGGGCCCTCAATACAATGACCCTGTCACTGGCCCGTGCGCTGGCACCTGCGATTCGCGTCAATGCGGTTTGCCCTGGCTTCATCGGCACACGGTGGTTCAAGGACACTATGGACGAGGAACAGTACATGCGGATGGAGGCTGGCGTGGCAGCATCCGTGCCGCTGAACGTCGCCAGTGGCCCCGATGACATTGCAGACACTGCTCTGTTCTTCCTGTCGGATGCTTCGCGCCACGTGACCGGCGAAACGCTGCTCGTCGATGCCGGGATGCACCTTGGGTATGCTCCACTGAAGGCGCGGTAGTTAATCGTCGGCGCACAATCTGCAGGCATTTCCAATACTGAAGTGCCTAAAAGAGCGGCGATCCGCTGACGGGCCAACGCCTACAGACATTTTGTTTCGAATGCCCCGGCCACACGGGCAATCCTCGGTTTTGCGCTCCAAGCAAGGAGTGGTTTGAAAACGGGGTACTACACGATGAAAACCAAGGTATCACGGGCGGGGGTCGCCCTTGTTGCTCTACTGGCTACGGCTGGTACGGCTGTCGCTGAAGGTGAATGGTCCGGCAACGTCGCCGTTACGTCAGATTATGTCTGGCGCGGCATTTCGCAGTCCAACGAAGACCCGGCCATCTCCGGCGGCTTCGACTATGCCAATGGCAGCTTCTATGCCGGCGCATGGGCATCCAATGTCGATTTCGGTGACGCGTCCGACACCAATCTCGAAGCCGACTTCTACGGCGGCTTCGCCAGCGAATTCGCCAATGGCGTCACCTGGGATATCGGCGTCATCTATTATGCCTATCCTGACGCAGATGACGAAGATCTCGACTTTGTCGAGCTTAAGGCCGCGCTTGGCTATGAGTTCGAAGGTGGCATTGGTGTCGGCGGCGAAGTCTACTGGGATCCGGACAATGAGAGCGTCTATGTCTCGGGTTCGGCTGGCTACAGCTTCACCGACGCCTTCTCGGCAGACGTAAGCGTCGGCAATTACAGCTTCGATGGCGGCGGCGACTATACGAACTGGTCACTTGGCGGCACCTATAGCCTGCCAATCGGCATCGACGTGGACCTGCGATACTGGGGCACCGATGTTGATGATGTCGACATTGCCGACGAGCGGGTCGTGCTGACATTTGCGAAAAGCCTCTAGGCCGCAAATCAATCATCCAAAACTGCGTGTGGACTTGATTGCCCTCCCCCACGCGCAGCACGGTGAAGGCCGCCAGTCCGATATGGACTTGGCGGCCTTTGTAATTTCGCCGCAATCACCCTAGATTTAGGCTAAGCGCATCAAAGTAACTTCAGGAGTTTTCACCCACGCATGGCCGCAGAATTGACTCCCGTTGAAGCCCTGGTTCCCGCAATCACACTTCTTGGCTTCGGCGCTGCTGCAGCCCTGGCGTCGAAGGCCATGCGACTCAGCCCAATCGTCGGGTACTTGATTGCCGGCATTCTGATCGGACCCAGCCTGCTTGGCCTCATTGAGGAAAGCAGCGCCACGCACCTGTTGGCAGAGCTGGGCGTGGTGTTCCTTTTGTTCGATATCGGCATGCACGTGTCCCTGCGCGAATTGAACGAGAGCCGCAAAGACCTGTTGCGACTGGCGCCGATGCACCTCTTCTTCACCGGACTGGTCAGTGCCGTCGCGCTTGCCATGATCGGTGTCGACTGGCCCATCGCGATTGCGATCGGCCTTAGCCTCGGCCTGTCGTCCACGGCGGTGGTTGCCCGTATCCTGACCGAGCGTGAGCAGAATTCCTGCCCGATCGGCCGTTCAGCGACGCATGTGCTGATTTTCCAGGACATCGTGGCGATCTTCCTGATGATTTTTGCCAGCTCGCTCGGAGATTCAGAAGTTGGCGCACAAGGCCTGGCGGGCCTCGTCTCGGACTACCTTCTCGAGGGTGCCAGCGTGCCGCTCTATGCCGCCCTCGGCCTGTCGCTAGTTCAGACAGTGATCGCATTCGGGGCCGCGCTGCTTGCAGGCAAGTACCTGATCAACCCCGTGTTCCGCACCCTGGCCGCCACGCGCAATGCCGAAGCCTTCACCGCATTCACGCTGCTTCTTGTTCTGGCGGCGGCTTGCGCCACCGCCGTGATCGGCCTGTCGCTGACGCTGGGTGCCTTCCTGGCCGGCCTCGCTGTTTCCGGTACGCCTTTCCGCCATCAGGTGCAGACCGAAATGGGCCCGTTCCGCGGCCTGCTCCTGTCTTTCTTCTTCATCAGCGTCGGCCTCAGCATCGACGTGCCGGCGCTGTTGTCGCACCTGCCTCTGGTGCTGATGGGCGCGCTCGGCATTCTGGTTGTGAAGACAGGTCTTGGCTATGCCGCAGCCCGTCTCAATCACTGGAGCAAACCGGGCGCCACCCAGATGTCGTTCCTGTTGGCGCAGGGCTCGGAATTCACACTCGTCATCCTGTCGTTGGGCGCCATCACGGCTGGCATATCGTCCGGCCTGATGAGCAGCATCGTCGCTGCGGTGGCCTTATCGCTGGCGCTAGCGCCGAGCTGGGCCGCCATCGGCGTGCGCCTGTCCCGGCGCCTGGCTGAACGCAGCAAGACCGAATCCGAATTCTCAGGCATGACGACCAATCTCAATGACCGACCGGTCATCGTCATCGGCATGTCGGCTGCTGGCCGGCTCGCCATTGATGCGCTTGTCGATCACGACATACCCTACATCGCGACGGAGGCCGATCCGGACCGGTTCCTTGCGGCCGTGGCCGACGGGTATCGCGTGTCGTTCGGCGATGCCTCGAACATGAAACTGGTTGAAGCCGTTGGCGGCAGCAACGCGCGAGCGGTTGTGCTCGGTTATGCACGGTACGAAATCTCACGCGAAGTTACGCCAACCATCACGCGCCGGTTCCCCGATCTCGTTCGCTTCGTCGCTGTTGAGAGCCGTCTCGACCTGGAACGTTATCTCGATCTGGGTGTGCGCGCCCACTTCGCGGCAGGCCAGCCGAAGGGCATCGAAATGGTGGCCGACATCCTGCTGACCCTTGATGTCCCCGAAGAAGATGTCCGCGAATGGATGGAAGAGGAAGCCGAACGGTTCAGCATCGGTGATGCCAGCGACCATGACGACGACGATGACGATCCCGAAATCATCGAAGAGGCCGCTTAGGCAAGGGCTGGAATTTCTTCGATTGCAGGTTTATAGGCATGACCTTGCCCTAGGAGATCGAAGATGCGCATTGGTGTTCCAACAGAAATCAAAAAGCAGGAATCGCGTGTCGGGCTGACACCGGAAAGTGTCGGCGAACTCACGCGCGCGGGCCATGAGGTCAACATTCAGTCGGGCGCCGGGCTGGGTTCGGGCTTCGCGAACGATGCGTACACCCTGGTCGGCGCAAAAATCCTGCCGGATGCCGATGCGGTCTTTGCTGCCAGCGAGCTGATCGTGAAAGTGAAAGAGCCGCAGCCGGAAGAAACTGCGCGCCTCACATCCGATCATACCCTCTTCACCTACCTCCACTTGGCCCCGGACCCGGTACAGGCTGGCGGCCTGATGAAGTCTGGCTGCCTTGCCATCGCTTATGAAACCGTCACGGACGATGAGGGCGGCCTGCCGCTGTTGCGGCCCATGAGCCAGGTTGCCGGTCGCATGTCGATGCAAGTCGCCGCCTGGGCCCTGATGCGCACCACACGTGGGCGCGGCATCCTGCTCGGCGGAGTGCCGGGCGTCATGCCCTCGAAAGTCGTCATCATCGGCGGCGGTGTCTCCGGCACCCATGCAGCCGAAATCGCGGTTGGCATGCGCGCCGATGTCACCATTTTCGATCGCGATAACAATCGCCTCGCTGAACTGGACGAACAGTTCCGCGGCTCTGTGAAGACCATGTATTCCACCGCGCACAGCCTCGCTGAGGCGGTCAAGGACGCAGACCTCGTGATCGGCGCTGTGCTGATACCCGGTGCGTCGGCACCCAAACTTGTTTCGCGCGCGCAACTTTCAACGATGAAGCCCGGCGCTGTGCTCGTCGATATCGCCATTGATCAAGGCGGCTGTTTCGAAACCAGCCACGCAACGACTCACGAAGACCCGATCTATGACGTTGATGGCATCCTGCATTACTGCGTCGCCAACATGCCGGGCGCCGTACCGCGCACGTCCACCTACGCACTGAATAACGCCACCCTGCCCTTTGTGATGCAGATTGCGAACAAGGGCGCGCGTGAAGCGATCAATACGAATCCGCACCTTGCCAACGGACTGACTGTTGACGGCGGAAAGATCGCGCACGAAGCGGTCGCCCATGACTTGGGTGAAGCCTATGTGCGACCCGCCTGGCTGACCGTTTAACAGCGCCCGTCGGACTAACGCTTTAGCTGTGCGTTCTTTTCGCGGCTTCGACCCGCTCAATCTTGCTTTTCTCACCAATGAAAACGGGCGTTTTCTGGTGCAAGGTCTCCACCGGCACGTCTAGCAGTGACCGGTCGCCATCGGTCGATGCGCCGCCCATGGTGGCGATCAGGAATGACATCGGGATGGCTTCGTAGACAAGGCGAAGCTTGCCGTCTTCATAGCCCTTGGTGTTGGCGCGCGGATACACAAACAGTCCGCCCTGCAGCACCATGCGCTTCATGTCGGAGACCATGGAGGCATACCAGCGCATGTTGTGTGGGGTAACGGTGCCGTTATGGGTATCGAGCAGGTCGGCATAGTGCGCCTGAAGCCACTTATCCCACACCATCTGGTTCTGGCCATTGATAGCCAGGACGTCGGCGGACGGCAGGCCGCCGGTAATCGGCAACACTTCCCATTGGGACGTCTCCTGCTTGAAGATGCCTTTATAGACCTTGTCGCCGTCTGCGAAATAGGCTTCGAGGTTCATGCCGAAGACAAAGAAGCCGCCGCTGACAATGTTCTTTCCGTGGAAATCCTTTGCGACTTCCGCATTCTGGAAAACACCGAAAATTGCGCCGGAGGGAATGCCCACGAGGGCAGACTTGGAACCGTCCAGGGGATCAAGCGCAACGCTGTAGCGTCCATCGGAAATCTTGTTCAGGCCGGGGCGCTCTTCCGACACCACATACCGCACATTGCCATCGCTTTTCAACGCGTCGAAAAAGGCCTCGTCAGCAATGACATCCAGCTCGATCTGGTCGTCGCCGGACTCATTGCTGGACGTCGCAAACTTCAATCCGGCGCCTTTTTTGAGTTCGGCGTAGATGACTTCAGCAGCTGAAAACAACGCGGCGTATATTCCATCCAGATCCTGGAGCTGGCTCTTGAAGTGCAATGGCATTGTCGAATGGGTCCTGTGATACTGTTGAAGCGGGAAACTGCCCTAATCAAAGCACCATCACAACCTGCTAGAGGGCGCCAGCTCGTCTGACGCCCTTTCAATATCCCTTACTTGAAGACCTTGGGCCGAAATCAGGAGGCCAGCGCTGCAATCGCGTCATCAATCGTTGCGCGGGGCTTGTCGAGAATGGCCGCAATTTGTGCGCGTTGCTCAATTGCGAGCCATAGGCCAAGAACCTCGACATCCACGACACGCCAGGCGCCACCGCGTTCCATCACACGCCAGCGCACCGTCATCGGGTCTTCGCCCTTCTGGGTAACGCGCGTTTCAACGACCGAATCTGTCTCGGTCCGGTCAACAGAGCCGATCACTTCGACTTTGGCGTTCTTCATCTTGTTTTTCTGATCTTCGAACGTACCGACCAGAAATTTCTCAAAAGCTGCCGTGAAGCGGGTCTGTTCATCCTCACTCAGACGCCGGGAGTGCTTGCCCAGCGTGAAGCGGGCAATGGCCTGAACATCAATGGCCTCAGTCAGCGGCGTTACGCCTGTCTGGGACACGGAAATCTGATTGGCGGTTCCAGCGATCAGCGCTTCAGCCTCGGGGCTGGCCTGTGCCGAAAGTGCCATGACGGCTAAACTGGTGGAAACGATTAGCGTGCGTAACATTATGCTCTGTCCTTCAAGTCAGACTTTTCTGATCTGCCCTGTAGATATGTTTGACCGCCCCGTTTTGTTCCCTCCGGAATTATATAGGTGCCATTCGGAAGCTGCATGAGGCCGGCTTCCGGATATCAGCAAGTATCAGACCAAGACCGACGGACTTCTCAGAAAGTGTGGCTTTTGCGCTACATTTTTCGCGGTCTGGTGGAGCGTGGTGCGGACGGCCGGGCTTGAACCGGCAAGGCCTTGCGGCCGACAGATTTTAAGTCTGCTGCGTTTACCAATTTCGCCACGCCCGCACTGGCATTCGTGACTATTCGCGACCGCCAGACTTTGCAAGCCGACAGGCGACAAACCCTCCATAGAGACACTCTATAGAGACACTCTATAGGTCGTATCAAGCGGCTCGTGAGGCAATTTGCGCGCTTCTTATTTCAATATATGCGCAATATCTAAAATATAGCCGCAACACTTCCGTTCGGTCCCACCAACAGGAGAACATGATGACCGAAGAATCCCAAATCACTTACACGCAACATTCCATGCCGCGCCTCAATGAACCGGCCCCCGCCTTTGACGCGGTGACGACGCACGGACAGCGCAAGCTGTCAGACTACAAAGGCAAGTGGCTGGTCCTTTTCTCGCACCCGGCTGACTTTACCCCGGTCTGCACCACCGAATTCATGGCGTTCGCAAAGGCACACGACAAGTTTGCTGCACTCAATACAGACCTGCTGGGCCTCTCCATCGACAGCAAATACGCGCACATCGCCTGGGTGCGTTCGATCAAGGAGAATTTCGGTGTCGACGTGAAATTCCCCATCATTGAGGATCTCTCGATGAAAGTCGCCAATGCCTATGGCATGATCATGCCCGGTGCCGACGATACATCCGCTGTGCGGGCCACGTTCATCATCGATCCTGAAGGCATCCTGCGTGCCATGGTCTATTATCCGATGTCGAACGGGCGCTCCATTGGCGAGTTCCTCCGCCTGATCCAGGCGCTGCAGACATCAGACGCGAACAAGGTTGCCACCCCGGAAAACTGGCAGCCCGGCGAAGCGGTGATTGTCCCGCCGCCGCAAACCACTGATGCGGCCAACGCACGCAAAGGCGAAGGCTTCGAGTACACGGACTGGTACTTCTCCAAGAGGTCCCTCTGATTTTCGAAACCCAATCGGGAAGGCCCGGGGCAACAGCCCCGGGTTTCCTTTTTCTGCGGCCGGCGCTGATTAGCTGACCCGCTCGAACACCGCAGCAAGCCCTTGGCCACCACCGATACACATGGTCTCCAGACCATAGCGCGCTTCGCGGCGCTCCATCTCGCGCAGCATCGTAGTCAGGATCCGCACGCCGGTCGCACCCACAGGGTGACCGAGTGAAATACCGGAGCCGTTGACGTTGAGCCGGTCCATGTCGTCGTCATTCATACCGAGCGCCTTGGTGCAGGCGAGAACCTGTGAGGCAAACGCTTCGTTCAGTTCGATCAGGTCCAGGTCCTTGATCTCAAGTCCGGCCCGCTTCATCGCCTTCTGGCTCGATGCGACTGGCCCAATGCCCATCACCTCAGGCCCGACCCCCGCGACCGACCATGACACCAACCGTCCCAACGGCTTCAGGCCATACTTGTCGGCCGCTTCACGCGTACAGATAATGCAGGCTGCGGCACCATCATTCTGGCCCGACGCATTGCCCGCCGTCACCGTCGCGTCCGGATCGGCCTTGCCGCGGATCGCCCGCAATGAGGAGAGTTTCTCAAGCGTCGAGTCGGCACGAATGTGTTCGTCTTCAGAGATGACCGTGTCGCCCTTCCGGCCCTTGATGGTATACGGTGTGATCTCGGCCGCAAATTTTCCGGCCTTTTGCGCCGCCGCTGCCTTCTGATGGGAATTCCATGCAAATTCGTCCTGAGACTCGCGGCTGATCTCGTAATCACGGCGCAGGTTTTCAGCCGTCTCGATCATGCCGCCCGGCACCGGATGGAACTTACCGCCGGCTGTGTAGCGCCCACGCGACAGACCGTCATGCAGCATCAAGCCTTCGCCCTTGATATTCCAGCGCATATCGATGGAGAAGAAGGGTGCGTTGGACATGCTTTCGGCGCCGCCCGCGATGACGAGGTCATTGGCGCCCGTGGCGACCTGCATGATCCCGTTGATCACGGCCTGCAGACCCGACCCACAACGCCGGTCGATCTGGTAACCGCCAGTGGACGTCGTCAAGCCAGCATCCAGGGCCACCATGCGCCCGAAGGCGGGGGCTTCCATGGTTGGATAGCACTGCGCGAAGACACAATCCTCAACCGCTGCTGGCGCCAGCTTTGTTCGCGCCATCAGCTCACGGATGACATGGCTGGCCATCTCGTGGGCGTGCACGGTCTTGAAACCACCGCCAAAGCCACCGACAGCCGTGCGTATGGGTTCGCAGATTACAACATCTCTCATGGGACCGTCCTTTTGATTTAGTTGAGGCCGCGACCGCGCTCGGTCACTTTCTTGCGGGCTGCTTCCACGCTTTCAGCGGTCACGCTGGCCGCATGCGCAGCGGACCGGCGAATCTCTTCCTTCAGCGCTTCGCCGAAGGGCATGGCAAAGCCATCATCGATCATCTTCTTGTAACCCCGCAGCAGGACCGGATCGCAGCTCGTTATCTCGTGTGCCAGCTTGCGCGCCGCCGGGACCAACTCCTCAGCCTTGTAGACGCGGTTCACTAGACCCCAGCGCTCGGCTGTTTCTGCGTCGAGGAAATTGCCGCTGAACGAGAGTTCCTTGGCGCGGCTGATACCGATGAGGCGAGACAATTTCTGCGACAGTCCCCAGCCTGGCATGATGCCGACGCGGGCATGCGTGTCAGCGAACTTTGCATTTTCTGAAGCCAGCAGGACATCACACATCAGTGCAAGTTCGAAACCACCCGTAATGGCAAAGCCATTGATCGCGCCGATCACCGGCCACGGGTAGGCACCAATTGCTTTCGCGATGTCGATGTCGCCGCCATCGGCACCCAGCGCAAAACCCGTTTCGCCGGCCTCCTTGAGATCGACCCCGGCCGTAAATGCCCGGCCTGCGCCGGTCAGCACTACGGCCCGGATATCCTTGTCGCCTGCCAGTTCAGTGAATACGCGTGAAATCTCTGCGCGCAGAGCCCGGCTCAGGGCATTGAGTGCGTCTGGACGATTGAGAGTGACAATGGCGACCGCCTCGTCGCGCTCAACTGTGATGATGTTCTCGGCCATGCCGGGTTCCTTCCAATGATCGAAATTATGTGTTGCGACAGCCCGTCAGGCTTGTCGCTTTCGGAATAGGTTCACCACCGCAATAATCAGCGCCACGAGGGCGATGGCAGCAGCGAAGAAAAACAGACCGAACTTCAGCGGCGTCAGCCAGTCTTTCGCGTCGAGCACATCGGCTGCGCCCGACAGGGCGAGCGCCTGCACCGTGTTCTCAGTCAAATCGACAATGATCGTGGCAAGCGCAGGAAGGGCCGCCAATCTTCCAAACTTGCCGAAAAATCGCAACGCCATCGCGGCGAAGAAGCCACCATATGCAAGCGGGTAGGCCGTATCGAGCAACACCGTTACCCAGAAATGGGCAGACCGTTGCGCCTCTGTCAGGCTTGCGACCAGCGATCTGGCCTGGTCGCCCTGCGTGATTGTGTCGAGAAGCGTGCCGCCCACCGCGCCGCTGAAAAGGCCAAAGCCCAAGCCGATCAGCAACTGGGCAACAAACAGTGCCCAAATCACAGGTGTTCTTTTGAGAAACGCGATCACGTCCCACCCTCCACGATTCTTTCTGGTGTCACCCCCGTGGCCGCGATGATGCCCTCGAGCCGCGTTGTGACCGGTTCTATCAGATTTTCATGGATCGTACTGGCGACGAGGTGGACGCCATTGTCGCCAACTGAACGAAACCAGGGATAGGAGCCAAACGCCACGTCAGGCATTTCCACGGCGAGCGCGCCCAGAGGTTCTGCGATATCACCTTCACGCAAGCCGAGTCCGCGAATGGTGACCTTGTGAACCACCGCGCCTGTGCGAAGGCGCGGCCCGATATCTTCCAGCATGGCGCGCGCCACCTGCGGCACGCCGGCCAAGGTGAATACATTCTCCATCTGGAAGCCCGGTGCACCCGAAACAGGGTTGGCGATAAGGCTCGCACCATGGGGGACGCGCGCCATGCGACGACGTGCGGGCGTGAACTCGGTTTTCATCTCGGCGTACCGCTCAGACAGCATGGCGATGACGTCCGGGTGCTCGCCGATGCCAACGCCGAAAGCCGCTGCAATCGCGTCGGCCGTGATGTCATCGTGCGTTGGGCCAATGCCGCCGGTCGTGAAGACATACGTATATTCGGCGCGCAGATCATTGACCGCTTTCACGATGCTCGCCTGCACGTCGGAAACCGTACGGGACTCATGCACCTGAATCCCGAGCGGCGCGAGATACCCCGCAATCTGTTGCAGATTGATATCCCGGGTACGACCCGACAGGAGTTCATCGCCGATAAGCAGCACGGCAGCAGTAGGCGAAGGCTGGGTCATCTCACTTCAATCGCGCAGAGCCGCCTATTCCGCAAGCGCGTCATAAACGAGACTCGCTGAATGCCGGCGGAAATCCACCTCCGGCCCGTTCCAGGAAAAACGCTGGATCATGCCGATGAAGAAGAGGTCGTTTGCAGGATCAATCCAGAACCACGTGCCTGCTGCCCCGCCCCAGAAATAGGAACCTGCCGCTTGCGCCATTTCAGACGATTCAGGGTCCAGGACCAGGCCCACATTCAGCCCGAACCCGAGGCCATCGGTCTTGAGGTTTTGCTGGGCACCGTCGGAAAACAGCTTGGCGCCGTCTGGCAACATATTGGTGCGCATCAGTTCCACTGTCTCTGGCTTGAGAATGCGCACGCCGTCCAGCTCTCCACCGTTCAGCAGCATTTGGCAGAACCGGGTGTAGTCATCCATTGTGCCAACGAGACCACCACCACCGGATTCCATTGCAATTGTTTCCTTGCGGAACTGGACCGTTGGCGTGTCATATTTCACCAGACCAAGTTCCGGTTTGTCGGGGGCATAGCCGAAGGCATCGCTGAATCGGTCAAGATCTTCAGCCGGAACGTAGAAGCCCGTATCCGTCATGCCGAGCGGCACAAACAGGCGGGTGTCCAGGAATTCGCCGAGAGTCACTCCCGAGATTTTCTGGATGACATAACCCTGCACATCGACCGATGCGCTGTAGGACCATTTCGTACCCGGCTGGAACAGCAGCGGCACATCCGCCACCTTGTCGATGAACGAGTCGAGATCGGGTGACTGCATGATCTGCTGATCGCGGAACATGCCGTTCGCCGGATCGTCTCCAAACAGGCCATAGGCAAATCCGGCCGTGTGGCTCATCACTTCCCGCATGGTTGGAATATGGTCCGGGTCGGTCAGGATAGGTGCACCCGCGTCATCGACACCGGTCATGACCTTCAGGTTTGCGAATTCAGGCACGAACTTCGTCACCGGGTCGTCCAGCGTGAAGGCACCTTCTTCGTAGAGCATCATCATTGCCACGCCGGTAATCGGCTTGGACATGGAGTAGATTCGATAAATCGTGTCTTCGGTGATGGGGGCGCTGTCTGCGTCGCGGCGCACTCCGGCCTGCATGTCGCTGATCACTTCGCCATGCTGCACGAGTCGAGTGGCAATGCCTTTGACATGCCCAAGCGCAACTTCATTCGCCATGGCCGCTTCCAGCGCCGCAATTCCGTCGGTCGTGAAACCACCTGGCTCCGTTGCGGATAGGTCGCTGACCGGTTCGGACACTGGCGCCGTGGCACAGGCGGCAAGCCCGAGGATGCCCGCAAAGCTTAAGCTGACCGTCGCCGATACAATCCGTTTTCCGAATGACATGCAATTTCCTCCCAAGCAGGTTTTGCGCGCATGGTTAGTGAGATCAGGCCCGCCTGCAAGCTGAACGTCGGGGAAGAGCACGGGCGATGTGTTGCAGATAAGCGTGAAACCGCCATGAAAGGTGGAAATTTCGGTCGCGATCTGCCACATAAGGGATCAGATATCTGAAAGCACGATCCATGAACGACACGACAGCCCTCCTCCCTATGCGTACCGGCGAAATCCGCATCCACGATGCTGAAGGGTTTGAAGGCATGCGCAAGGCGGGACGTATCGTTGCGGAATGCCTCGACATGCTGGTCGGCGAAGTGAAGCCGGGCGTCACCACGAAACATCTTGATGACCTGGTGCGCGAGTTCGTGCTGGATCATGGTGCGCAATCAGCGACCATTGGTTACCGCGGATATCGCCACGCTTCGTGCATTTCGGTGAACCATGTGATCTGCCATGGCATCCCCGGAGCGAAGCCGCTGAAGGAAGGCGACATTGCCAATATCGATGTGACCTGCATCCTTGATGGCTGGCACGGTGACCATTCTCGCATGTACGGCGTCGGCGAAGTAAAGCGCAAAGCCGAGCGCCTCATGGATGTGACCTATGAAGCGATGATGGCCGGCATCAATGCCGTCAAGCCCGGCGCCCGTTTCGGCGACATCGGCGGCGCTATTTCCGAGATTGCCCGCCTCAATCGCATGTCTGTGGTTGAGGACTTCTGCGGGCATGGCCTGGGTCGCCTGTTTCATGACGAACCCAATGTCGTGCATTCGTCCGACTATGGCACCGGCCCCGAACTGAAGCCTGGCATGTTTTTCACCATCGAGCCGATGTTGAACCTTGGCCGCAAGGACGCCGCGATCCTGCCGGATGGATGGACAGCTGTGACGCGCGACCGCCAGCTGTCAGCCCAGTTCGAGCATTCCATCGGCGTGACTGAAACCGGGTTTGAGGTATTTACCTCCTCCCCGAAAGGCTGGCACCAGCCCTACAATGTGGACGTCTGATCCCTATTCCTGTTCCGGCGTGAGCGGGGCAGGAGGCGGCGCATAAAACGGCGCGGCTTCTGAAGGCATCTTCTCCATCGCAATCGGCTGAGCGGCAAGTTGCTGACACGCGCGGCGAACGCACTCGAAGATTACGAGGTTCTGGAGGTCATGCTGATGGCCTTCATTCCCCGCCGTGATGTGAAGCCGATCGCCAAGGCATTGATGGCTCGATTCGGCAGCCTTTCCGGAATTCTCGCTGCGCCCGGAGCTGAACTAGTCAAAATCGAAGGTATCGGCGAAACGGTCGCGGCCTATTTGAAGGCGATTGCCGAACTTCAGTCTCGTGTCACGCGGGAGGAAATTCGCCAACGGCCCGCCATTTCGTCCTGGTCTGCGCTGATCGACTATGTCCGCATCGAGTTGCAGCACGAGAAACGCGAGCAATTTCGTGTCTTGTTCCTTGATCGCAAGAACCAGCTCATCGCTGATGAGGTGATGGGTCATGGAACGGTCGACCATGCCCCAGTCTATCCGAGAGAAATCGCGAGGCGGGCGCTTGAGTTGCAGGCCTCTAGCCTGATTTTGGTTCACAACCATCCTTCGGGTGGCACGACGCCGTCGCGGGCAGATATCGATATGACTCGCGAAATAATCAATGTGCTCGACCCCTTTGACATCACGGTTCACGATCACCTGATCGCGGGAACGGGCGGGGTCACGAGCTTCCGGACATCGGGCCTGATCTGATGGTTACGTTGCGATAAGACTTGCGGATGACCGACGGGCCGCTACCGTGCTGAAATCAAAACGCGCCGTCAGAGTGCGAGGATTTCAGGGAGGCTGACAGCGCATGACGGACACAAGTGCGGGTACTACCGTTCCGAACGGACAGATCACGGGCTTTGGCACCAAAGGCTACCGTTCTTACGTGCTGATCGCATTGATGCTGATCTACACGCTGAACTTCATCGACAGAACGCTGATCTCCGTTGTTGCCCAACCTATCATCAACTCTTTCAGCTTGACCGATACCCAATGGGGCCTGCTCTCCGGGCCGCCTTTCGCCCTGTTCTATGCCCTGATGGGCATTCCCATTGCCATGTGGGCTGACCGCAGCAACCGGGTCATGGTGATCGCGGTCTGCGTGATTCTCTGGTCGATCATGACGGCGCTGTGCGGCATGGCGACCGCCTTTATCTGGCTCCTGATTTTCCGCGTGGGCGTCGCGATTGGCGAAGCGGGCTGTACCCCCCCGGCCAATTCGATCATTACCGACTATTACCCGCAAAAAAGCCGTGCGAATGCCATTGGAATCTATTCTATGGGCGTCACGATTGGCGGTGTCCTGGCCCAGCTGTTCGGCGGCACGATCGCGTCGATCCAGGGTGCCGATTTCGGCGCATGGATCAATTCGATTGGTCTCGGCTTCATGTTCTCGGGAATGGACTGGTCCACAGTCGAAGGCTGGCGGATAGCCTTCGTGGTTATAGGTGCGCCCGGAGTCCTGATCGCGGCAATCCTTTGGCTCACGATCAAGGAGCCCCCGCGCGGGTATTCTGATCCGCCAGACGCCGATCCGACACGCAAATCCCCCTTCTCCGAGGCCTTCAGGGAATTCGGGGTCAAGCCAACTTTCTGGTGGCTCGCAATGGGTGCCGCACTGGTCGCATTCGTCGGGTACGGCCTGATAAGCTTTCAGGCACCCTTCCTCCAGCGAGTGCATGGAATTGACGTGCGCGAAGCTGCCATCATGTACGGCGCGCCACTCGCTGCTTTCGCAGCGTTTGGCACATTCATCGGCGGATTCATGTCAGAGAAACTGTCTGGCCGGTTTCCGGCTGTTGTGGCCTGGCTTCCGGCGGTAGGACTGCTATTGGCAGTGCCTGCCTACATTCTGGCCTTCTTCAGCTCGTCACTGACAACGGTCTTTGTGCTTTGGGCGATCGCCGCTGTGGGCCATTATGCGTATCTCGGCGCGCAATACTCCGTCGGCACGGGCATCGTCAGCCCGCGTTCGCGCGCAACGACCATCGCGGTCCTGCTGCTGATCATCAGCTTGATCGGCAACGGCATAGGCCCTCTTTTTGTCGGCGCCATGAGCGACTTCTTCATGGCCCGCGAAATCGGCCTGTCAGATTATGCCGATCTTGCCGCATCCTTCGATCCGAAGCTGTGTGGCGCGCAATTGCTCGAACTTGGCGAGGCCGGCCCTGCGCTGTGCAAGGCCTATGGTGACGGCCTGCGTCAGTCCATGGCGGCGACTGTCCTCGTGTTCGTCGCTGCGGCGGCCTGCTATTACATGGCGAGCCGGACCTACCTCCGCGACCGTTACAACCCCGATTAATTCCCCACCTGACGGCCTCCGGCTATCGCACCAAATCGTATAGAGAGTGACCCTGAATGAGCCATTCGCCTCCCGCATCAACCCTCGCAGCGCCTAACTCGGGCTACGGTACGAAGGGCTATCGCTCTTTTGTTCTTGGCGCCCTGCTGGTCGTTTATATTTTCAACTTCATCGACCGCACGATCATCAATATCCTGACAGAGCCGATCAAGGCCTCGTTTGGTCTTGAAGACTGGCAGATGGGCCTCTTGGGCGGCCCGGCCTTCGCAGTTCTCTACACGTTTCTCGGCATCCCGATTGCGCGCTTCTCAGAGCGGCACAATCGCGTCTGGATTATTGCTGGCGCCGTGTTCCTGTGGAGCCTGATGACGGCGCTTTGTGGCTTTGCCACATCATTCCTGATGTTGTTCCTGTTCCGTGTCGGTGTCAGCATCGGCGAGGCTGGTTGTACACCTCCAGCCAACTCGCTGATCGCCGATTATTATGATCCCCGCAATCGCTCGACGGCTGTCTCGATCTACGCCCTCGGCGTACCACTCGGCGGCATGTTCGCTGCCATTTTCGGCGGCTTCATCGCGGGCAACATTACCGGCGACAATGCCGAGGCGCTGTTCCGCTCATGGGGATGGACCTTTGCCGTCAACGCCGTGGACTGGAGCCAGATCGAAGGCTGGCGCATCGCCTTTGTCATGGTCGGACTGCCGGGCCTTCTGGTCTCACTCATTGTCAAGATGACCGTCAAGGAACCCGCGCGCGGGCATTCTGATCCAATTGCCCTTCAAGGCATGGCAAAGGCCGGCTTCGGTGAGGCTTTCAAGGTTCTGCTGAGCAAGCCGACTTACTGGCACATCACTGTTGGCGCGACGATCGCCTCATTCGTCGGGTATGGTGTTGGTCAGTTCACCACATCCTTCCTGATCCGCACGCATGGGCTGACCATTCAACAGGCCGCCCTGCTGTTCGGCATCATCCTCGGGCTGATGGCCGCGATCGGCGTGTTCACGTCCGGCTTCCTGGCGGACAAGGTCGCCAAGCGACACCCGACAGCCCTGTCGTGGATTCCGGCGCTGGGAATGCTGCTTTCGGTGCCGTTCTATCTGATCGGCTATTCGGTTGATAATCTATGGATCGCCATGCCACCGCTGATGGTTGCCGCGATGATCCACTACTTCTACCTCGGCCCGATGTATGCTGTTGCGGGAGGTGTCGTCGACAGCCGCATGCGTGCGACAGCGGTAGCAATTACACTGTTTGTCGTGAACCTGCTCGGCTATGGCCTCGGGCCACCCGTCATTGGCATACTGTCCTCATTCCTGAAGACCATTGTACTGTCAGGTGCAGATCTCGGTTTGACGCTGGACGCGTGCAAGGCTGTTGCGGAACTGAATGCTGAAGAACTGGCGGCTTGCACCAACGCAAATGCCAAGGGCCTGCAATGGTCCATCCTGATCTTCAGCTGTGGATACGCATGGGCAGCGCTTCACTACCTGCTGGCGGGCAAGACGTTGTTGCGTGACATGCTCGCAAAGCCCAGCTAATCCGGCCGAATGGCTGTTTATACTCAGGTTTCTGACGAGGCACTTGCTGCCTTTCTCGCGGAATATGACCTCGGCAATCCCTTGTCCTTCAAGGGCATTGCCGAGGGCGTTGAGAACTCGAACTATTATCTTGAGACGACGACCGGGCGCTACATTCTCACCCTGTTCGAGAAACGCGTTAACGCCGATGATCTTCCCTATTTCATCGCGCTGAAACAGCATCTGTCGGCCAAAGACTATCCCTGTCCCGAACCGATCATGGGCAGAGATGGCAAGGCGCTGCGCATGCTTGAAGGGCGCCATGCAGTCATCGTGTCATTCCTGGAAGGCCTCTCACCCCGACGCCCGAATGTTTCGCAGTGCCGTGCCTTGGGTGAAGGCCTCGCGCGCATGCATGTCGCCCTCGCTGATTTCGACATGATACGCGAAAATGCGCTTGGGCCATCATCCTGGCCCCGTCTCTGGGCAGGACGCGAAGCCAGCGCTGAGGCACTTCTGGAAGGCCTCGGCCAGCTGGTCGAGGAGGATTTAGCCGCCGTCGCATCGGCGAACCCCGACGCGTTGCCGCTTCCACGCGGCAACATCCATGCTGACCTGTTTCCGGACAACGCATTCTTCCTTGGCGACACATTTTCGGGCGCGATCGATTTCTATTTCGCGTGCACCGATGCGCTCGCATATGACCTCGCAGTTTGCCTGAACGCCTGGGCTTTCGAAGACGGCGCAGCTGGGCAAGCCTCAGGGATCCAGTTCAATTTCTCCAAGGGCGCAGCTCTCATTGCCGGCTATGAAAGCGTCCGCCCGCTGGAAGATGCCGAACGCGATGCCTTGCCAATTCTGGCGCGCGGCGCAGCACTCCGTTTTTTCCTGACACGTCTGGTCGACTGGTCGGATACGCCCGCTGGCGCCCTCGTAAGACCTAAGAATCCCCTCGAATATGCCGGACGGCTGGCGTTTCATCGCAAGGTAACGAGCGCTGCCGGATATGGCGGCTGAGTAAAGCAACGAGGCCGATATGACCGTTGAGCCAGACCCGACCGGCAGCACAACTGCTCCCGCCTACGCAGATCCGGTACGTCGACGCCACATCAGGCGCGTTAAACTGGCCCTGTTCCTTAGCTCTATGACGGCTTGTCTCGGCGTATCGCTCATCGGCGGAATCTCGCTCGGTCTGGCCCATGGCCTTTTCAGCGGGCTGGGATTGGGCCGCGTGCAGCCATTTGATTCCAGTCTTCAAAGCGGCTTCATGACGGGCCTCCAGCTGGCTGCCATGAATTTCATTCTTTTCCTGATCACCGTGCCGGCAGCATGGATTGCGCTCGGCCTGTCGATTGGACGTATGCCTCACCGCGGCATCGCGGCACGCACGCCCTATATTCGCTGGGCTGCGATCTGGGGCGCTATTCTGGTGGGCGGCACGACGATGACTTTTGGCCTGTTTGAGAGCCTGCCGACGGGCCTGGGCGCGCTGGTATCAGGCAGCAGCGTCGGCGCAATCGCGGGTGTCGGATGCGGGTTGCTGTTCTATGCGATTGTCCGGCCTGCAGAACAGCTGCGCGATGTCGATGTCAGCGTATTCTGAACTGCCTTGACGGAGTCGGCAAAGCCCATCACCTGAATGACATGGCTGAATTGATTGAAATCTGGACGGATGGTGCCTGCAGCGGCAATCCCGGTCCCGGCGGATGGGGCGCGTTGCTCATCGCGGGTGACAAACGCAAGGAATTGTTCGGCGGCGACAAGCAGACAACCAATAACCGCATGGAAATGATGGCCGCGATCGAAGCACTCAACGCCATAAAGCAACCGTCAAAAATCACGCTGCATGTCGACTCCACCTATGTGAAGGATGGCCTGACCAAGTGGATCACGGGCTGGAAGCGCAATGGCTGGAAAACGGCTGCAAAGAAACCCGTGAAGAACCAGGATCTCTGGCAAGCCCTGGATGAGGCGTGCCAACGTCACGACATCACGTGGAAATGGGTCAAGGGTCATGCTGGCGACCCCGGCAATGAACGGGCCGACGAACTTGCCCGGATGGGCACCGAAGCGGCACGCGGCTAGCTTCGCGCGAGTATGGCCTTCGCCGCTGCCGCGATGTCGTCTGCTGACAAGTCTGACAACTCGATGTTCTGAACCGGCTTATCGTCGCGACGCTTCCGGCTACGTGCGTAGAGCGGGTCATAGTGTTCCAGCATCAAGGCTTCCGCCAATTTGCGGTGTTCACCGGCATCGGCCAGCCCCTGCCACTCAGCGAGGGTCTCCTTGGCGTGAAAGGGCTTCAGCAAGGCGAGCGCACGGGCCACGCTGTCCCTGTCGCTCACAGCATCGCCATAGGCCGCCACGAGGAATGCACTGCGCACCGCTGCCGGGGCCTGAATTTCGATACGCCTTGCAGTCAGCATCTCGTGCCACAGGCGCCGGGGAACACGCCGGACACCAACCCGCGCAGACTCGGCCTCAACAAAGATCGGACGTGACAGATCAAACTGCCTGAGCTGATCCCATATATGGGTTTCAAACAGGCGTTGGGGGGGTTGTGGCAGTTCGTCGAAGCCACCGAAGGCTGACCCCCGGTGATTGGCCAGCCCTTCAAGATCAATCACCTGTCCGCCTTGCTCTTTCAAGGCCAGAAGAATGGCTGTTTTGCCACTTCCCGTCGGGCCGTCGATTAGGACGACAGGCAAGGATGACGTGTTGCGGTCCAGCCCCTCAACCACCTCACGGCGCCATGTCTTGTACCCGCCTTTGACGAGGCCAACCGGCCAGCCGACGGATGACAGGATCGTCGCCATCGCGTTGGACCGCATGCCCCCGCGCCAGCAATAGACAAGCGGCCGCCAGCCACGCGGCATGTCGGCAAACGCCGTTTCCAGATGGCTGGCGATGTTGCGTGCCACAATGGCCCCGCCGATACGGCTGGCACGAAACGGGCTTTCCTGTTTGTAGATCGTGCCGACCTCGGCGCGCTCGGCATTGCTCAGGACAGGCAGGTTGATTGCCCCGGGCATATGATCGTCAGCGAACTCGGCGGGCGAGCGCACGTCGATAATGGCATCGAAGCGCGACAGGCTTTCAGGGCCGAGGTCTGTGACGGTTTCAAGGTAAGGCATTGCGTCAACGCTTAGCAGGTTTTCATTGCCTCGCCAGAGGCCCACGCGGTAAGCCCATGTGGCAAACAAGGACCATGCCGATGCCCGACACCGTGACAGAGCCACTCCTCACTTCCCTCGCACATGGTGGCGGGTGTGGCTGCAAGCTCGCACCAAACGTACTGGCGGATATTCTGAGCGAAATGCCACTAGCGATTGGGAATTCGGACCTGATCGTTGATGCGGCGACGAGCGATGACGCGGCGGTCTACCGGGTGAACGAGACAACGGCGCTGGTCGCCACGACAGACTTTTTCACGCCGATCGTTGATGACCCGCACACGTTTGGCCGGATCGCGGCGACCAATGCCCTGTCGGACGTTTTCGCGATGGGCGCGAAGCCGATTTTCTGCCTGGCAATTGTGGGCATGCCGATTGGCAAGATTTCCAATACGACCATCCGGGCCATTCTCGCAGGTGGGCAATCTGTAGCGGATACTGCAGGTGCGCCGATTGCCGGCGGGCATTCGATTGACGCAGCCGAACCGATTTATGGCCTTGTCGCGCTGGGACTGGTTCACCCCGAAAAGATGCTGCTGAACTCAGGCGCCAAGGCTGGAGACGTGCTGATCCTTGGCAAACCGCTGGGTGTCGGCATCTATAGCGCCGCCCTGAAGCGCGGAATTATTGAGGATTCCGACTATGCCGAGATGATCGCCTCAACGACGCGCCTCAATACGCCGGGCACCGATCTGGCGGGCATGGACGGCGTGCATGCAGCGACAGATGTGACGGGGTTCGGGCTGTTGGGACACTTGTCGGAAATGTGCCGGGGCGCAGGGGTAACGGGTGTGGTTGATGCGGGGTCGGTACCGGTCTTCGCGGGGGCAAGGCGCCTGGCTGATGCGGGGGTGAAAACCGGCGCGTCGGGCCGGAACTGGGATTCGGTGAACGCGGCCGTCACACTGGACCGCGAGCTATCCGATGCCGATCTCGACATCCTGTGCGATCCACAGACCAGCGGTGGCCTGCTCGTATCGTGCGCCCAGGAGGCGGCTGACCGGGTGCTGGCCGTGTTCGCGAAGCATGGTCATGCCGGTGCAACGATTGTCGGACGCATGGAGGCTGGCGCGGCTGGCGTGCGCGTCGTCTGATACCTATTCCGGCGTGATCTGCGATTCCGGGTCTGGCAGTGAGCCGCTTTGGCTGCACTCTATTTCGGGACTATCCGTTCCGGTGAGCTGAACCTGTGTCAGCGCGTCCTTGATGTCGAGCCACAGGAAATCGTTCGCGGCGCAGGTGCGGGCAAAATTGAACAGGTTGCGCATGTTTGCCGTTTCGAAATCGAGCGAACCGGCAAAACTCATCGCCACAGGGATACTCGCGAATTTGAGTTTCATGCCGTGCTGCGACGCGAAGGAGGCGGTCAGGGCCAGCTCTGTACGGGCCATGTGCATCAGCACGACAGAAAAGCCCCGCATCGTGATCGGCACCGTGCTGACAGGTGTTGCCCGCGGCAGGGTTCCGAGCTGGCCGTTGATGATGACATAGATGTTCACATCCTTGAGGGCATCCAGTTTCTCATCGGTCACGAAAGCCGCATGGGGCGCAATGAAGAAAGGAACTGTCGTGCCGCCGTCGACGTGCATTTCCTGATAGCTTCCGCTGGCCGCATCGACATCGAACATGACCGGCGGGAAAACGCCCGGCACGCTGGACGATGCGACGAGCACATTCACAAACAGTTTCCGCGCAGGTTCGCCGCCGCGACGGGCGATGGCGCCGAGGTCCCAGATCACCGTCTCTTCACTGTCCAGATTGGTTGTTGCGACAAGCAGCATGCGCCCCTCGGTCGCCTCCCTGGCGACAGCATCGACAAGTTCGCGGGTGACGAAATGATCAATCAGCTGGCGCAGCGACGTATCGTCAAATACACCGGCGCGGAACATGGTGCCGATACCCGGCCGGCCGATGATGCCGGCGCTCATTCCGCTCGTATAGGCGTCTGTCAACTCGTCATCCCATTCCGGCCCGAGAAAGGCGAAAGGCGCGATCAGGGCGCCTGTGCTCACACCCGTCACGATTTCAAATTTGGGCCGCTTTCCCGAATAGGTCAGGCCGACAATTGCCCCGGCCCCGAATGCGCCACCAGCGCCGCCGCCAGACAGTGCGAGAATGTCGATAGCGTCATCTCCGGAGCGGGCCTCGAGGCGCTCAAGCGTGCGCGCCGTACGCGAGAGGAATTCCACATTGTCAGAGCCGGACATGCGTACGTCAGGCGCAAACCCGGCAATATAGGCGCGTTGGGAAAGGTCCAGGACGGGCGCTTCCCCGCGAACCAGCGTAACGCAGCCGCTGAGCGCGAGCGCGGCAAGGAAGAGAATTGCAGGCTTGATGATCGTCATATCGCTACCGGGTCCGTCAAATGCTCACGCATTACCAATGCCAGGTTCAGGCAATGGCGACAGAAGCATATGGGGACACATATGACGCCTGCACCTGCGTTTTGCAGTCTTTTCATGCCTTGGGTAGCATTCCCCGGCAATGGGCAGAAAAAAACCCGGCCTTGAGGCCGGGTTTTCAAGAATTCAGTCAATCGAAGAGCATTAGGCGGCTTCTTCGATCTCATTGGTTTTCGAACTCGGGCGCGGATCGCGCAGCACATAGCCACGGCCCCAAACGGTTTCGATATAGTGCTGGCCGCCGGTCGCCTGCAGCAGCTTCTTGCGAAGTTTGCAGATGAACACGTCGATGATTTTCAGTTCAGGCTCGTCCATGCCGCCATAGAGGTGGTTGAGGAACATTTCCTTGGTGAGCGTCGTACCCTTGCGCAGGGAGAGCAACTCGAACATCTGGTATTCCTTGCCGGTCAGATGAACGCGCTCTTCGTCCACTTCGACCGTCTTGGCATCCAGGTTGACCAGGATTTCGCCGGTGCGGATAACGCTTTCAGCGTGACCCTTGGAACGACGAACGATGGCCGTGATGCGGGCAATCAGTTCGTCCTTGTTGAATGGCTTGGTGAGATAGTCATCAGCGCCGTAGCCCAGTGTTTTGACCTTGGCTTCGATGTCAGGGTTACCCGACAGGATCATCACAGGCGTGTTCACACGGCCCATGCGCAGCTGCTTGAGAACTTCATAACCGGAGATGTCAGGCAGCGACAGGTCGAGCACGATCATGTCGTATTCGTAGACCTTGCCGAGATCGACACCTTCTTCTCCGAGATCGGTTGTATAGATGTTGAAGCCAGCAGCTTTCAGCATCAGTTCGATGGACCGCGCTACTGCGCTATCGTCTTCAATTAATAGGACGCGCATAGCTCGTCTCCCGAATCATTCTTACGACCAACCTAGTCGCTTTATGTAACCTTGTGAATCCTACAGGCCGTTTCTTTAACGAAGGTTAACAGCCGGTAGGTTCGAGCTCAAATAATTCCACTTTCTTCACACTGATTAATAGTCAAGTTCTGCCCCGGAGGCAGAACCAATCAGCATCTGGGAGATGGCGATCGCATCCTGGATCGGCTGTGCTTGCTGGTCAGTAGAGATCAGCGTCTTCTGGCAACGAATAGCATCCCTAACCTTCGGATCGCGCATCACGATGCCTGCAAGTTGTGGACGGAATCCGAGGAAGGTCTGGCAGGCGCGGGCAATAGCCTCATACGTGCGCTGGCCTGCAGCGCGCGTATCCGCCTGGTTGATACAAATCACGGGTTCAACGTTAGGTGCGTAACCGCGCAACACCTTGATGAACGCATAGGCGTCGGTCATCGAGGTGGGTTCGTCAGTGATGACCATCAGCGCCTTGTCGGCCGCACGCGCCAGACGCATGCAGTTGGCCTCGATACCGGCGCCAAGGTCGAGCACGACCTGATCGTATTGCAGGGCCAGCGCGGACAGGCCGGCGGCAAGGCGCGCGACTTCTTCCGGTGGCAGTTCCGCAAGCGCGCCAGAACCGGATCGGCCCGGCAGCACGTCAAAGCCGCCGCCTGCTGCGCCGCCGTCAACGGGCGTTACAGCATCATCGAGCTCGACCCAGCCAGCGATAACCGCCGCGAGATCAGTTTCCGGGGCAATGCCGAGCTGGACATCAACGTTGGCGAGGCCAAGGTCGCCATCAACCAGCAATGTGCGCTTACCAGCCTGCGCAAAGGCGCTAGCGAGAGTGATCGCCATGAATGTCTTACCGACACCGCCCTTGCCGCTGGCAACAGCGATGATCGAAGCGGGGGCCACACGCGGCGTTGGGCGCGCCTGCGGTCGGTCCTGGGATTTTCGAAGCATGAAACTCATAGGGCTACGCAGCTCCTTTCATGGCGATGACATCGCCGGGGGCGTCTTCCATTAACAATGCGGCCAGGCGCGATGGCGCCGCCGGAACCAGACCGCCGCCGATGAAGGGCGTTACGGCTAGATGCGAAAAAGCGATACCAGCAGACGAGAGCGCAGCGATTGCCCCGCCGCGGCGCCGAACAACATCAAGCTTGGTCAGGACAGCGCGCTTGACGCCGGCCCGCGCGAAGGATTTCGCGGCTTCGGCCTGGTCCTCGGGATGACCCTCGGCAGACATGACGAGCACAGGCTCCGCACGAATGGCGGCGATAAGGTCCTGAAGGCTGGCCATGTCATCGTCGTCAAACGGATTGATCGCTGGCAGGTCTATGACGCAGCGACGGTTGGCGTCGCGCATCGTGCGTAAGGTGTCGAACAGGCTGTCAGGTGTGTCGGCAATACGGATCTGGTCCTGCTCGAGTTCGAGATAGGCCGCGAGCTGTGCTCCGCCAGCCGTTCCGTCGAGATCCGCAGCGATCGGCATGATTTCGGCGCGGGCGACTGCGGCGCGGCGGGTCAGCTTTGCCGTCGTGGCCGTGCGGCCATGTCCGGGTGGGCCGACCAGAATGATATCGCGATCAAGACGCGGCAGGATCGGGTCGCATGCCACAAGGCGCGAAATGCCCTCGGCAATCGCGTCTTCAGGGTCGGTGAACTGGACGCCGGAACGCCCGGCACTCTCGGCGGCCACGCGATCAGCGAATCGCTGGGGGGCGCCATGCCAGAGCAGCGCATCACGCACGCGGCTGAAAAGAGGGTTCTCGCCGCCTCGGCCATGATTGTTGCCGCGCGCTTCGCGCAGGAACAGGGGCTCGTTCGGCACCATGCCGCCGCCCATCTTGTCGGTCGCGGCGCGCACTTCGACACCACCGTCAATCTCGCGTTCTGAAAGGATTACAGCGTCTGAGCCCATTTCGGCGAATATCATCGCCTTGGCGGCCTCGAAGGACTCGGCTGCGAACATCTTCATGCGCATGTGGGCGGCATCCTCGTAACTGATGGACCTTCCCGCGCAGCCCTCACCACGTGACAAGTCGGTTCATTTCGACGTTCAGTTAACACTCGAAAAGGTTAACAACTTCCTTTTTTGCGTTAGTATTTGCCTAATGTGACCGCCATTTCATGAACGCGCTGCACACGCCGGACAGGCGCATTCAAAGGCCTTGAATTTGCTTGAAAAGCCTAGGCAGCAGCCCGTTCATCAACGATTTCGGACAGTGTCACGCCCAGCTGGCCATCGGCGATGACAAGGCGTCCGCGCGCCATCAGCCGATCCGAAACGTAAATATCGATTGTTTCATTGGTGCGCCGCTCGAGCGCAACGACCTCGCCCGGCGACAGGGCCATCAGGTCTTCGATCGGCATGCGTACTTCGCCCAGCACAATGTCGACGCGCACGGGCACATCCATCAGTGATTTCTGCAGGGCGGGGTTGGCGGGTTGCATGGGCGATCAATCCTGTGTTCTGGCGCAGGCGTAGAGTGTTGCAAGTGTGCGTGTCAAATCCTTAACACGTGGCAAACAGGTCACCCTGCCCGTCGATGATGCGCTGGGCGGTCGCGTTTATGAGGTCGAGCGACGCAGCGATATCGAGGCCTTCATAGGCGCCGGCTTCCAGATGTTTCGCTAGGGCGACAAGGTCTGCCAGGGCATCATTCAGCTTGAGTGTAACGGCCTGCAGGCGCTCATCACTCTGGATTGATTCGAGCCGTGCCGCTTCAGCGAGACCTTCGGAACGTGCGTCAGACAGGAGCCGTGCGAGTTCGGGGCCGGTCAGCGTCAACTGCCCTTCGGTGGGGGCCGCAGGCTGTTCAGGCGCGGGGGCGAGCGTGAAATCGCTGCGGAATTCGAAAGGCTGTACGGATTTGACGGCCCGCTGGCTCATTCGACCAGATCCTCGTCCACAACCGTGCCGCCGGGCCGAATATCGCCCTTTTCGATCAACTTGCGGGCCAGCGCGACCAGTTCGTGACGGGCGGCCTCGACATCGCTGCGGCGCACCGCACCCGTAGCGGCAATCTCTTCGCGCAACAGCTCGCCCGCACGGCGGGTCATGTTGCCATAGAAGGCGGACGCGGTTTGCTCGCGCGCGCCTTTGAGGGCGGTAACCAGCGTGGCGCGTGCACCCGCTGACAGCAATGTCTGCAGGCCAGCCGCATCAAGGCGGGCAAGATCGTCGAATGTGAACATCAGTGAGCGGACCTTTTCGCCCGCGCCCGGTTCAGCATTTTCGAGAGCCGCCAGAAATGTCTTCTCCGAATCGCTGTCGAGACTGTCGAAGATTCGGGCCACGCGCTCGTGGCCACCCTTGCTGCCGCTGCCGAGGAGACCGTCGAGACGCGAAGCAATCTCGGCTTCGAGGCTGGCGCAGGCTGCGGGATGGACCTGTTCGATGTGCAGGAGGCGGTGCATCGCGTCGATTGCGGTTCGGGGCTTGAGGGTGCGCAGGAGACGCGCAGAGGCTTCCCCGCTGAGCTGCGACAGGATGAAGGCCATGGTCTGGGCGTGCTCGCCGGCAACGAGGGTCGCAAGCGTTCCAGTGTCGATAGCCGACAAGCGCGACCAGACAGACCCTGTTGTGGCGGCTGCAGGTTTCAGGCGGCGATGTGCATCAACGAAGCTGCGGGTGGCTTCGGATTCACCGTCCATATTGTCGTCGAGGGCGTCCATGGCCTGGGTCAGGGCGCGGGCTTCCTGCGGGTCGAGTTCAGCCCAGATGCCGGCCGCTTCAGGGCCGAGGGAGCGCATGAGGCGGGCCGAGCGGGCGAGACCGTCCGAAACGGCGGCAGATCCTGCGGGAAGAAGGGCCAGCGCGCTCATGCGGCATCCGTCCGGTTGTTCATCCAGCCGCGCAGGATTTCGGCCGCGCGGGCGGGATCCTTGCGGGCCAGTTCGGCGGCGTCACCGGTGGCGGGCGATGCGCGGACGGTGCGGACAGGCGTGGGGGCAAGAATGCGCTCAGGGGTGGGTGCGAGGGGGCGTAATGGTGCCTCTGCTACGGTTTCGAACACCATGTCGTCGCGGGGCACAAAAGCGAACCAGCCGACCAGACCGGCCAGCAGCGCAAGGAAAGCAAGTTCGCCATAGGCTGCCGTATCGGGACGCCCGGGTGCCCCTTTGGCGAACGTGGCCTGTTGCATCACGAGGAGATCACCGTTCAGCACATCGAGGCGGGCCGCGGCGGTGACGAGACTTTCGACGGTCGACGCCTGGGCGCTGGCGGCGGCGTCGAGCAGAACGAGGACGGTGCGTGCACCATCCGACGATGTATTGACGCTGATGCGGGCATTGCCGGACCCGGCGACGGGTTCGATGATGTTCATTAGCGACGCCTCAAGCGGGGTCGCAGTCGCGGAAAGTGGATTATCGGTGGTGAGCAACGCGCTGCCGCGCCATGCCAGCAGGCCGAGGGCGATCACAAACGCCGCCAGCGCGAGCACCCTTGGTGAGGGCCCCGCGCCGGGATTGAGATTGCCGGATTTGCCTAGCATCAACCACTCCTGATTTCTCCGGCTAACCGGAGTCCAGTCTTGGTGATAGCCGCCCGCCCGTAAATTTGTGTTTAACGGGAAGGCTTTCGGTAATCAGGGTGTCGCGTGTCTAGCGACGGTATTTCTGGAGCCGCGTTGTGCGCAAGCCCTTCACACCGTGGCGGGAATAGAGCTTTTCCCACCCTTCATATTCTTCGTCTGTCAGATTGTAGCGGTCACATGCTGCCTTGCGAGACAGCAGGCCACCGGAAACGGCTGCCACGACTTCCGCCTTGCGACGGGTCACCCAGCGCGAAATGCCGGGCGATGGCAGGTCTGCCAGGGTGAGCGTCTGCCCGTCAGGGCCTTTAACGCTCGTCAGATTTGCGTTCTGCGTATCCATATTCACACACCATTCGTTTCGGTAATGTCATGACCCAACTTCTTCGAGCCCTCAGGAAACAGGTGTACACGAGTGGTTTTAAGCTCAGGCGTAAGCGGACGTGTGAGTTTCGCCCCACGCGTTAGGACGATCTTTGGAAACCTGTCCCGCACCGGGACAGATCGCCAATTCCACTGGATTTGCTGCAGATTACATTAAAAAAAGTTCAGGGGAGAAGGACCAGCGCATCATTGTCGCGCGCCTGTGCGGCATGCCTGCGAAGCATGGTGAGGAACATCTCGTCACCGCGCTCCGTCTGCTTGACCAACATGGCTGCGCCGAAGGCGACAGACATGCCGTAGAAGGAAAACCAGCGGTAATGCGCGTACAGGTCTTCAAAGCTGTAGCTTGAGATGCCGGCCTCGGTGAGGCGGGCATGATAGTAGCGCAGCAATGCCTGTTCATGTTTGGGGCGATCTTCACGCGTCAGGCCCGCACCGATGAAATAGGCCACATCGTTGGCAGGAGCCCCCTTGGCGGCAGTCTGCCAGTCAACCAGCGCGATCGGCTTTGGCGCACCGGGTTTGCCGAACAGCATGTTGTCGAGACGGAAATCATTGTGCGTCAACGCGAACGGGCCGGGGCTCGTCTCGCCCCAACGCGGCAGCGCCTCGGCATAGGCATCACCCACTTCGATCACGTCTGCGGTCAGCTGCGCCGCATAGCGCTCCTTGAATCCGGCCCACAGCCCGGACACCTGCTCGGGAGTCAAAATCGGCGGCGGCGATGTTTCAGAACCTTGAAGCCAGTCATACTGGTCAAGGCTCGCGTCTTCCCAATAGGCGGCGTGAAGCTGGGCAGCTGACGCAAGCGCGAGTTCAGCCTCGGCAACCGAGCAGCCCTTGAGCTGGTCGCCCTGTTCTGACGGCGCCATGTCTTCCATGATCAGCGCGAACCGGTTTGTCGCCTCGTCATAGTCCGTATAATAAGCGCCCGGCGTAATCTTGCCCGCCACTTTCGGGAAGGTGCGGTAGAACATGACTTCACGCTTGTAGTGGCCGAGCATCGCAGCGGTCGCGAGACTGGCCTCGCTGGCTGACGGAAACTTGCCGACAAGCGTGTTCGGCGCATTGTCAACCTGACGGGCATAGTCGAACACGAAGCGGACATTCTCACCAATCTGGCCTGTGCCAATCGCCTTGGCCGTCAGGCCACGCACCTCGGCATCAATGCCGATGGTTTCGAACAGGTCATTGAACCACGCTGGTGTGAGTTCCAGCGGGTTACCGTCGAGTCCCGGACGGGTCATGTAGACTACTCCCTTGCGGCACCGTTTTCCGGTGCACCATTTTCTTGTTCTGGTTCTTGTTCCTTTGCGGCGGACTTGCCCGTGAAGCGAGAGATCCAGCTCCGGCGCTCCTCTGCCGCACGCAGCGCCTTGTCGAGCGCGGCCATGGTCAGTGCGAAGTCACCGCTGGTTTCCTTGCGCCAGGCGCGTTCGGTGCGGGCGATTACAAAGGCGATGGCCAGCACTTTCAGGCTGAGCGGCGCACCGCTGTCATCGTCCAGACCCGCAGAGGCGAGCGCCCAGCGAGCCGACGCGGCGCGGGCCGCAGGCAGGCGCAACAGGATTGATGGCTGGGTTTCACGATAGCGCAGCAGAGACTTCAGGCCGTCGCGATAGTCTTCCATCGCTTCGAAGCGAAGCATTATGACTTCGAACAGGCGCTCGCGTGGCAGGTCGTCAGTAGAGACGGCTTCAGCTGACATCGCCCGGTCAAAGTGCGCATCGACCGCATCGGCCAACGACTCGCGCGTTGCGACGCCGTGGAAATCATTCAGGGTGAGCCCGGCCTTCGCGGCGATCTCTCCAAGGGTGAGTTCGGACCAGGGTCGGGTTGCTGCGAGTTCGAGCGCGGCGAGCAGTCCTTGCTCGATGATACTGGTCGTACGCGCCATGACCTCTCCTGTGTCAGTCCTTTTGCCGAGAGAGGTCCCGTTCGCGGTTGGCAGCGGCGCGCAGGGCCTTTCTCATCAGGACCGGCATCCCACCTTCATCCATGAGGATGTCAAGGGCTGCCTGGGTGACTCCGTTGGGTGAAGTGACCGCTTTACGCAGGGCGTCCGGGGCTTCGTCGGAGGATGCCATAAGGGCAGCTGCGCCTTCGACCGTGCGCCGGGCCAGCCGGGCGGACAGGTCTGCTGGCAGGCCTTCGGCCTCGCCCGCCATCGCCATGACTTCGGCCAGCAGGAAAACATAGGCCGGGCCGCAACCTGAGACGCCCGCAGCCGCCGAGATGAGTTTCTCGTCGATCGGGCCTTCCACGACACCCAATGGCAGAAGCAGCTCGGTCGCCAGATCAATATCAGCAGGATCGGCGCCCGGCGGCGTGGTGATGACTGTCACGCCCTGCCCGATGGCACCCGGCGTGTTTGGCATGGCCCGCACCACACGTTTTGACTCGAATGTCGCTGCCAGTTGCTTGAGCAGGACCCCGGCCATGACGGAGACGACGAGCGTGTCTGGTCCGATAAAGGGGGATGTATCCTCTATGGTAGCCGAAAACACCTGCGGCTTCACGGACAGGACGACGATGTCCGCCGGCGCAGGCGGCGGGTTTAGCGTAACCTTGCCGTCTGCGGCCCAGCCGGACACTTCATCGGAAGGCCGCGGCGTGACGATGATGATGGGTGACCTGGTTTGGGCGGCGAGCCATCCGCGCACGAGGGCAGCGCCCATGCGTCCGGCGCCGATCAGGGCAATGGTCGGTGCAGGCATTCCATATTCTCCGTAGAGGGGGTATCAGGCTTCGCCGTGTGTTTCAAACATCACCGCTTCAATGGATTCGCGCGGTGATTTGCCAGCCCAGATAAGGAAATTGAAGGCCGGCACGAACCGGTCTGCCGCGCTGATCGAGGCCGCAATCGCAGCGCGCGCTTCACCGGGCGAGACTTCATCACGGTCGAGCATCGAGAAAGTGTAGCGGAAGATGATGACGCCTTCATCGGCCCAATAGTCGAAGTGGCCAAGCCAGAGACGCTCGTTCGCCATCATGATGAGTTCAGCAATCGCCGCGCGGCGCGCCGGCACCGGCTTCACATCGAGCGTCATGGAATAATGGATGGCGGACGGATCGGGACGGTAAGCAAACAGGGCGCCCATGTCGCCCCACTTGGTTTCCGCAACGGCCTGGATCGTGCCGTCCTCATCGCGGTCGTACTGCCATCCAGCCGTTTCAAGGGCTTCTTCGACCCGCTCAAGCGGATCAGGCAGATCGATCTCAGCGCGGGAGAGATCAAGGCTCATACGGTTCCCCTTTCGGTCGCTCGTGCACGGTGCAGGATTCGCACGATGAGGCCAAGGGCCACTAAGCAAGCGAGCGGACGCGCGTCCACCCGGTTCTGCAGACTTTATTGCTTATTCCTCAGTTTTTGACTTTTTTGGCCTGGCTGCGGCTTCCAGTTTTTCGATGCGCGCTTCGAGAGCCTCGACGCGCTCCAGTGCGGCTGTAGCGAGGGCCTTGAGCGCCTCGACTTCATCACGGCCGGCAAGGTCCATATCGGCAATCAGGGCGCGTACGCGCGACTGGGCGGCGGTTTTCGCCTCTTCGCCAGCGGCGCGTGCTGCGCCCATTGCGCCAGTCATCAAACCGGCAATGTCATCGAGCAGTGGATTTGTGTTCGCCATGAGGCTACTCCTTCGCGCGGGGGCGGCTGGACCAGAATTGGCCGCTGCCTAACAGATAGGACGCCTTCCAGACAGGGAAAAGACGCCGCATGACAGACCTCCTCAGCCTGATCGCCCTGCCCATGGCGGCGGGCGGCCTGCAATTTCCTGAAATGAGCCCGGCGCTCGTCTCGATCGATTTCGGCTTTATCGGGCTCGGAACCTTCCACCTGCGCTGGTATGCGCTGGCCTATATCGCGGGCATCATGCTGGCGTGGCAGTACGCGAATGCGCTGATCAAGCGGCCGGACAAGTTTGGCGGCAAGGCCCCGGCGACCAGGGACGACCTGGACGACATCATGTTCTGGATCATCCTGGGCATCATCCTTGGCGGGCGGTTCGGCTATGTCCTGTTCTACATGGTGCCTTACCAGCAGGACGTGATCGCGGCGAACCCGCTGAGCATACTGAAAATATGGGATGGTGGCATGTCATTCCATGGCGGCCTGATCGGCGTGACGCTGGCCATCCTGATGATCGCGCGGCGGCGCAAGCTGGACCTGCTGCCGCTGGGCGATATTGCAGGCGTCGTGGCGCCGATTGGCATCATGTTCGGACGCCTCGCCAATTTCATCAATGCAGAGCTCTATGGCCGCAAGACGGACAGCGCGCTGGGCATGGTTTTCCCGGAAGGGTACGTACCGGGGTCCACCCCGCCGGCCTATAATTGGGTCGAGAAGCAGTGGGTCTATACGAATCAGGAGTTCGCACGCCATCCGAGCCAATTGTATGAAGCCGTGCTGGAGGGCCTGTTGCCGCTGGTCGTGCTGTCGATCCTGATCTGGAAGTTCGACGCGCTGAAGAAGCATGGCCTGATCGCGGGCCTGTTCCTGCTGATGTATGGCGCAGGCCGTTCGATCGTCGAGAATTTCCGCCTACCGGACTCATTTGCCAGCAACCTGCCCTTCGGACTGACCATGGGCATGATCCTGTCGGCACCGATGTGGCTCGGCGGCGCGTGCCTGGTGTGGAATGCCCTCAAGCCGAAGCCGCTTCACAAACCTGACTAGACTGACATGACCCTGAAAGAACGCCTCATCCGCCTGATCGAAACCGGCGGCCCGATCCCGGTTTCCACCTATATGCAGCTGGCCCTGCACGACCGGCAGGATGGTTATTACGCCACGCGTCCCGGCCTTGGCACAGACTTCATCACGGCACCGGAAACCAGCCAGGTGTTCGGCGAATTGCTGGGCCTGTGGGCGGTGCACGAATGGCGCGCCATGGGCGAGCCGGACACGTTCTGCCTCGTCGAGATCGGACCGGGCCGCGGCGTGCTGATGCAGGACGCGCTGCGCATGGCCTTTGTGGCGGGCGGCAAGCCATTCGCCGACGCCATGCAACTGGTGCTGATCGAGACGAGCCCCGCCTTGCGCGATGTCCAGCTTGAGCGCCTTGCGATCTACGAACCACAATTTGCCGAGCAATTGTCCGAATTGCCGGACCTGCCGACAATCATTCTGGCGAACGAGTATCTCGACTGCCTGCCCGCGCGCCAGTTCCGCCGCGATGGCGAGGAATGGCGCGAATGCGTCGTGGGCCTTGATGCCGATGGCGCGCTGGCCTTCGGCCTCGCCGCTGACGGACGCACGGCGCCCGAGGGCACAGCCACCATGGCGGCCTGTGTCGAGGTTCAGACCGGCCTTGATATCCTGATCGCGGAACTGGCAACGCGCGCCGGCAAGGGCACACCTTTCCATGCGCTGTTCATTGACTATGGCCCGTCTGATGCCGCGCCGGGCGACTCCCTGCGCGCATTCAGGACGGGCGAGCAGGTTTCACCGCTGCATGCGCCGGGCGAAACGGACCTGACAGTCGATGTGGATTTCGGACGGCTGAAGCGGCTGGCGACCGGCCTGGGACTTGCCGTTCACGGACCGACACCTCAGGGCATGTTCCTGCTGGGTCTTGGCGCACAGGCGCGGCTGAACCAGTTGGTCAAGGCGAATGAGGAGGATGCCGACGCCATCTTCAACGCCGCCCAGCGCCTGATCGACCCCAAGGACATGGGCGAACGCTTCAAGGTGATCTGCCTGTCGAGCCAGAGCCTTCCGACACCGGCAGGGTTCTAGGCGGGCAGTTTGATCGCGTTGGCATCGTCCATCAGGACGACAGTCGGGGCGTGCTGGCGGGCCTTTTCGGCCTCGACGCTCGCAAAGGCGGCAATGATGACTTTGTCGCCGACGGCGAAGTGACGCGCCGCAGCGCCGTTGACACCAATTGTGCGCGAGCCGCGGGGCGCTTCCAGCGCATAGGTCTGGATGCGGGCACCATTGGTGACATTCCAGATATCGACGCGCTCATGCGGCAGGATACCGGACGCATCGAGCAGGTTCTGGTCAATCGAGACAGAGCCTTCATAGTGCAGGTCACACTGGGTGACGGTTGCAGAGTGAAGCTTGGCTTTCAGCATATTGAGCAGCAAGTAAGTGCCCTCCCGGCGATTAGAAAGCGTGGCAATTATGCTCACAATGAGTATATGGGGATATGCCGCCCCTTCGGCAAGGTCTTATTGCATTGCAGCATAAGCGCGGTAAAGGTTGTCTTTGTCCGATCTCGAAATATTCAATTGAGTATTCGATCGGAATACACTTCCAGCGTGAATACTCGTCAAAACACTCGCCTTGTCCTGCGCGCCCTGTTACATTTTGTTAACCAAGAAACGAACACCGAGGGGATACGGTCATGAAGTATGGACAGATCAGCCTGCTGGCACTTTCACTCGCTCTTGTGGGATGCGCGTCGAAACAGATTGAGCCGGGTGGATCAGCCTCGCAGACCGAAGTTCCGCCGCCGCCAGCTCCCGCGCCGCCGCCCCCTCCTCCACCTCCTCCACCACCGCCGTTGGTGGGCAGCAACGGGCCGGTGCGCGGCCTTCCTGGCGATGGTGATTTCGACTTTGAAAACCTGCCGCCAACCGAGGCTGGCGCACCTGCGCCCACACCGCGCCGTTCCACCGGACGGGCCGTAAGCCATGCCAAGCCAGCCAAGGACTACCTGCCGTTCATTGATGTGGCGATTGACGAAAACGCTCTCTATTCCGAATACGGACTGATGTTGCAGGACCGCTATACACGCATCCAGATCGTGACGCTGAAGCCCGACGCCTATGACATCGAAGGTGTATCGTCCGGCACACGCAAGGAGCCCGTCGACACGCGCAATTATAACAAGGAAAGCCGCAACTGGCTGTCGCGCATGATGGGATCGCGCAATGTTACGCGCACACTCATTGCGGAATTCGATGTCACCAAGCCGGACATCAAGGCCACCAAGGCGCTGTTCTCGGCCACGTTCTCGTCTGACAGCCGCGAAGGGGAAGCCTGGACCACGAATGAGAGCATTGCCCTTTATGCAACGCCCTATTTCAAGGTCGGACCGAACACGACGATTGAAGGGCGCTTCCGGATGCAGCTGTCTGACGAACGCCAGGGATCGGCCGGGGCCAATGTCATGGGCGCGCTGACCACAGCCGCCAACCTGATTGCACCGACATCAACGCTGGTGACCTATTTCAACCAGCCGCTCATGCTCGAGGCATCAAACTTCCTCAACACGTCATCGACTACGCTGTTCGGGCAGTCGATTACGGAACAGTCGACCAGTGCGTTTTCGGTCAAGTCGTGGAGCGACACACCGATCCTCGTCGTCTCTGCCGAACTGCCGGAAGCCGGCAATATCAAGCAAACCAAGAACAAGGGCGCAATCGGTCAGTGGGCGGTGTATCTGGACCAGCCCATCCCGTCCATCTTCACGGCACAAACGTCGGACTTTGACGGACAGGAGCCGGACTATACCGGCGTGCCATCGGGCGACATCCTCGCCTTTGAAGTGGGCGAGGACCTGACAGTCTATGACTATATCTTCTCGCGCCTTGACCTGGCCGACCGGATCGCCAGCCTGAATGATTCCGGCGATGCCGACACGGCTCGCCTCATCTGCAGCCGCATTGAACGCGGCATGTCAGAGATCGGCTTCACCAGCTTCGATGCGGCCGCCGCTGTATGGGCCGCTTCTGCCAGCGACCAGTTCAATTCCGCCGCACAGGCCGCCCTGCAACAGGACGGCATCTGCGAAGGCATGGATCGCTGGAACGACATGGCTCACTGACGCTTGCCATTGTTTCGGCAACATTTCGAGATATGAGCCTGTCCTTCAAAGGATGACGGCCATGGCCCACCACAAACGCAAGGGACCGAAATCAACCCGGTCAGGCTGCCTGCTGTGCAAACCGCACAAGCACCAGGGCACCTGCGCCGCGAACCGCCATCGCGCAGGCGAAAGGGCCAAACGCGCCTCCGCTGAACGGGACATAAGGGAAGCCTAGTTAGCGTCGATTTCCGAGATATCCGGATAAACATGATGGATGTAGGGGCTCAACTTGTGGCGCTTCGGCAGGCACATCGCAAAATCCGCCTGTCTGGAACGCTGCCTCCCATATTTCGGACGAAGCAGGACGCTTCATGTCCCGGTCTCCGAGGAAGTCCACGAAGATGAGATGGGCGTTGACTTTGTTCCGGCGCAGAAAATCCAGATGGGCTATCCGGTTGGCATATTGGTAGAAGATTGTCTCCCAAGCGACCTTCTCTGAAACATCCAGTGACGCCTGCGTCAGTGCAAACGCCGCCCTGATTTGTTCAAGGGGTCGCCCGTCGGCAGTTGTGGCCGGAGAGAAGAATTCCCGGATATGGGCCTTCGCTTCCACCAGTACGACGCCATCGTCGAACACGCCTAGCGCATCCCATTGTGGGCCGCGCGCGGGCCAGAAGACTTGCAAGTCGGGCGCGAGCGTCTGCAATCCCAGGCGATCAAGGAAGGCTGCGTCGCGGTATTCAGCATAGTTATCTTCCGCAAGTGGAGAGACCCAACGCACAGGCGGAAAAGAAGAAGGGCAGAGCGTTTGACCGCCCTACCCTACTGCCATTTGTATCCACTTCAGGCTGCCGCGCGTACCGCGTGGCTGCTCCACACGCATTTGCGCTACGTATCCAGGAAGCTGCGCAGTTTGCGGCTGCGACTTGGGTGCTTGAGCTTGCGCAGCGCCTTCGCTTCGATCTGGCGGATACGTTCACGCGTCACACTGAACTGCTGGCCAACTTCTTCCAGCGTGTGATCAGTATTCATGCCGATGCCGAAGCGCATGCGCAGCACACGTTCTTCACGCGGCGTGAGCGAGGCGAGCACGCGGGTCGTGGTTTCGCGCAGGTTCGACTGGATCGCGGCGTCGACGGGCAGAAGCGCCATCTTGTCCTCGATGAAGTCGCCGAGGTTTGAATCCTCGTCGTCCCCAATCGGTGTTTCCAGCGAGATCGGCTCTTTCGCGATTTTCAGGACCTTGCGGATCTTCTCCAGTGGCAGGCCCAGCTTTTCAGCCAGTTCTTCCGGGGTCGGCTCGCGGCCAATCTCGTGCAGCATCTGGCGCTGGGTGCGGATGATCTTGTTGATCGTCTCGATCATGTGCACCGGGATACGGATCGTGCGGGCCTGGTCTGCAATCGACCGGGTGATCGCCTGGCGGATCCACCATGTGGCATAAGTCGAGAATTTGTAGCCACGACGGTATTCGAATTTGTCGACGGCTTTCATCAAGCCGATATTGCCTTCCTGGATGAGATCCAGGAATTGCAGGCCGCGATTGGTGTATTTCTTGGCAATCGAGATCACGAGGCGGAGGTTGGCCTCAACCATTTCCTTCTTGGCAATACGCGCTTCGCGCTCACCTTTCTGGACGGTCTGGACCAGCACGCGGTAATCATCGATCGGGATACCGATTTCCTGCGCGATTTCCGAAATCTCGTTGCGCACGTCTTCGATTTCTTCGGTCTTGCCGTCGATGAAGCGTTTCCACTTCGCCGACAGGGCCCGGACGCGCTCGCCCCATTCAGGCTCAAGCTCGTTACCGAAATAGTTCTCGAGGAATTCCTTGCGTGGCACGCCATGGGCATCGGCCATGCGCATCAGCTTGCCTTCAAGGCCCATCAGCTTCTTGTTAATCGCGTAAAGCTGCTCAACCAGCGCCTCGATACGGGCATTGTTGATGTGGATCGTTTTCAGGCTCTCGACGATATTGTTCGACAGCTCGTCATATTCGGCCTGGGCCTTTGGCGTCAGGTCCTTGCCTTCAAGGCGGCGCCCGACAAGCTTGTCCTGAAGCTTGCGATAGCGTCCGAACCCGTCGGCGATCTCGTCGAGCTTGGCCAGAACGCCGTCGCGAAGTTCGGCTTCCATTGCCGACATGGACATTGCCGCAGCATCATCCTCGTCGTCTTCGTCGTCATCGTCGGATGTTTCGCCGTCTTCGGACTTGGCTTCGTCGGCTTCGTCTTCTTCTTCCTTGGGCTTTGGTTCCGGCGGCGGGTTTTCCGCGCCGTAAGTGGCCTCAAGGTCGATCAGGTCGCGCAACAGGATGCGCTCGTTCATCAGCTCGTCGCGCCACACCATCATGGCTTCGAAGGTCAGCGGGCTTTCGCAAAGGCCGCGGATCATCGCATCGCGACCCGCTTCAATACGCTTGGCAATCGCAATCTCGCCTTCACGCGAGAGCAGCTCCACGGCGCCCATTTCACGCAGATACATGCGCACAGGGTCGTCGGTGCGGTCAGATCCACGCGCGTTGCCCTTCTTGGTGACAACTTTCTTGTCTTCGATCTTGGTGAGGGCCTTGCCTTCGGCTTCGGCCTCTTCCTCGCTTTCGACGACGGCGATGCCCATTTCCGAGATCTGGGACATCACGTCCTCGATCTGATCGGAGGTCATCTCATCATTCGGAAGCAGGGCGTTGATTTCGTCATGCGTGATGAAGCCGCGCTTCTGCGCCCGCTTCAGAACCTTTTTGACGTCGGTCGCGTTGAAATCGACAACGACTGCTTCGCCGTCCTTTTCGTCTTCACCTTCGCCATCGCCTGCGGTGTTCTTTTTCTTCTTGGTGGCTGTTGCCATTCAAATATCTCCCATGGGAAAATCCGCCGCTGCCCTGGTGGATTGCCCAAAAACTGACCTGCGCCTTAGCTTTCGCCGACTTTTCCTGCTGCCTCGTTCATGCGAGCCTTTAGGGCCCTGCGTTCTGCGACAAGCTGATGACGTCGCCGCCACGCTGAAGGTGACGCCGTCGACTCCCCACTCGCAGCATCCATGCCAGAGCCGGGTTCCTGCCCATCGGAACTTCTTACCGCCATGTATTGCTCGAGGGCTATTAGCCATTCCCGTGCCTCGGGCCCATCGGCCGCTATCTGAGGCGTATCGGGATAATCTTTGAGCAATCTGGAAGCGCGCATGTTCCCTGCTTCGAGTAAATGGGCGCTCAAGGCCTTGCGGTCAATAGGTTTCCCTGCGTTCACAAAGTCGAGGATACAATCGCGTATCTGACTGACATCCGGATCAGGAAAGGCGGACGCCGCCAGCGTTTCGGCGCCAAAGTCCAGCAGGAAGGGGCTATCGACGGCCCTAACGATCGCGCCAAGGCCCCGCAGCTTGGCTGGCGCGCCACCTTTGAGAGCTGACTGGCCGGACTCTCCTGACGCGGGATTCTGTCCCGTTCCGGGCCGTTTTCTGTTGTTGTTGCTACGGTTTGCCTGACGCACCTGCCAAAAGTGATCGCGCATGCGGGCCTGCAGGTCCCGCTCATAGGCGGCCCGCACACCAGGGTGCTTGATCTGGGCAGCCGCTGTGGCGAGACGAGCCTCAAGACCTGCCTGCCTTTCGGGCGTATCGAGCGCCTCGGCATCCCGTTCCCGGCGCCAGAGCAATTCCGACAGGGCCAACCGGTTATCCAGCGCTTCTGCCATGGCCCCCGGGCCGCGTTCGCGAATCAGGTCGTCCGGGTCCATGCCGTCGGGCAGCAGCACGAAATACAGCGACCGGCCCGGCTCGACATGCGGCAGCGCCCGGTCAATCGCTCGAAAGGCAGCGCCAAGGCCGGCGCGGTCTCCATCAAAGCAAAGCACAGGCTCTGGTCCCGCCCGCCAGAGCAACGAAATCTGGTCTTCGGTCAGCGCCGTGCCCAAGGGGGCGACGGCCTGACCAAATCCGGCTTCGGTCAGCGCGATGGCGTCCATATAGCCTTCGCATACGATCAACCCGCCGCCTTCACCGTGGCCCAGCGCCTCGCGCGCCGCCTTGTAGCGATACAGCACGCGCGACTTGTGGAAGAGTGGCGTATCGCCGGAGTTCAGGTATTTCGGTTTCGCATCGGGCGTCAGGCCCCGGCCGCCAAACGCGATGATCCCGCCCCGCGAATCCGGGATCGGGAACATCAGCCGCCCGCGAAAGGCATCATATGGCTCACCGCCCTTGTCGCTTTCCTTGGCGAGGCCGGCTTCGAGGATCTCCGCCATCGTGAAGCCCTGCGTCTTCAGGTGTTCGGATGTCTTGCGCCAGTCATCCGGCGCAAAGCCGAGGCGATGGCGCCGCCAGGCCCCTGGCAACAGGCCGCGGCCTTCAAGATAAACGCGTGCCGCGGCACCCTCGGCAGATTGCAGGCAATCCTCAAAATAGGTCGCCGCTGCTTCGCAGGCGGACTGCAGGCGCTTGCGGTGATCATATTCTTCGGCTGCTTCGGGGCTGGCCGTCGGCAGGCTCATGCCAGCCTCTTCTGCGAGTTTCTCGACCGCCTCCATGAAGGACAGGCGCTCGGTCTCCATCACGAAGCTGATGACATCGCCCCCCATGCCGGAGGAAAAGCATTTGAAGATGCGCTTCTGGTCGTTGACGTAGAAGCTGGGGCTTTTCTCATTGGTGAATGGCGACAGGCCGACCCATTCCTTGCCCTTCTTGACCAGTTTCACCTTGCGGCCGATCACGTCCGAAGGCCGGATACGGGCCTTCAGTTCATCGACGAAGCCGTCAGGGATGCGGATGGGTTGAGACATGCGGGCAAGTGTAGCCTGTCATGCCCCTTTCGGGAACGCACAGATTACCGAACCGCCACGCAAAAAAATGGCCCCGCCTTACGGCAGGGCCAGAGTTCAGAACCAACTTGGCTCACAGGGTGAGTTAGTCGTTGAAGACAGGGGCCGTCTTCAATTGTCCGGGGGTCTTGTTGATCATGACTTCGCCCTCGCCGTCGCCCTGCACGACCTTGATGGCATCAAAGCCAATTACCAGGCGGTCTGCCGACGTGACTCCAGACATGCCATCAGTCACGACTGCGTGCTTCACGGAGCCATCGGAGCTGATGATCAGGTCGGTGATGCGTGAATAGCTGTCAGCGACGGCCAGTTCGGCATTCGTACCGATCAGTTCAGAGGCGAGACGGTAATCGTCCATGCCGTCCTGTTCGAACTCGGCGACGCCTTCGAGCGATTCATCGACGAGGGCCGCCGTCACCATCGGTTCGCCATCAGCATCCATTTTCACGGACACGGACGAGAATGGCAGGACACCAAGTTCACCGGCGATTCCCAGAATGCCACCATCGCGGAATACGATCTGGCTCGGGCTCATGTTCTGGCCGATCAGCACATCAGCCACCGTTGCAATTGTTTCGCCTTCGGCGCCGATGATCTCGTCACCAATCAAGGTGGACGCTTTCATTTCACCAGCGGCCATCACGTAAGCCGGACGGGCCATTTCGGTTTCCGTCGTTACGGCCTTGTCGACCGATGCGTTAGTCATGTCGGAAGCTGTGTTTTCCGAATACGGCGTGGCATCAGTCTCTGCGGTTTTGACTTTCGTGTCTGCACCGGAGCATGCGGCCAGGCCAGCCATCAGGGCGACGGCGCTAATGGGAGCAATGAGATGTTTCATGTTGAGTTCCTTTCCTTGCAATAACACCCGCTAAACGCGAGGCGACGGCGCAAGGTTCCGAGGGACTGACTCAAATTTCAGGATGCGCGAAGGCTGGCGACGACGCCGCGCAGTCTTTTCAACAGATTACAGGATGTTGCCGCATCAGGACCGCGACAGGGCCTCGCGAACGGCTTTGCCAGCGCTGCCAGTGTCGATCATGCCGGGAAACTTTTTCTTCAGCGCCGACATGCAGCGACCGACATCTTTCAATTTCGAAGCACCGAGGTCCTCGACAATTTCACTGACAGCCGCCTCAAGCTTCTTGCCATTCAGCGGGACTGGCAGGAATTTCTGGATGACTTCGATTTCCTCGCGTTCGCGGATTGCATCCTCGATGCGTCCGGCCGCGTCATGCTCACGCGCGGAGACTTCGCGCTGGGCCACCATGGTTTCGAGCACGGTGCGTACGTCGGCGTCCGGGCACCCTTCGCCCACGCCGCGTCCACGCGCGCAGACATCACGGTCGCGCACGGCACACTCGATCAGGCGCAGCGTGGCAAGCTCCACGTCGCTGGCGCCTTTTTCGGTCTCGGATTTGAGTGCCTGAACAATCCTCGCCTTCAGCGACATTGTCTCACTTGTATCCTCTCGGCCCATGCCGTTATTGCCTTTCACATACCGCTGGCGCCAGTTTGCTTGACGATGCGGAGACTCAGCCCCATTAACCGGTCGAAATCTCGGTCGGTTGGGTTAACGACCGGAAAACGGTCCGGAGGCGAAATGAGATATGACTAAAGACACCAAAGTTCAAGCCAGCTCGCTCGCCACGGGAGCTATTGCCCTTGCTGACGGCACCATTTTCCTTGGAATTGGTGCAGGCGCAGCAGGAACGAGTGTCGGCGAGCTCTGCTTCAATACCAGCATTACGGGCTATGAAGAGATCCTGACGGACCCTTCCTACGCCTCACAAGTGGTGCTTTTCACCTTTCCACATATCGGAAATGTCGGGACAAACGCCGACGATCAGGAAGAATCATCGCCCCCCGGTGCCAAAGCTGCACGCGGCGCGATTTTCCGCGAACCGATCACGGCACCATCGAACTGGCGCTCGACCGGCCATTTTGACGGCTGGCTCAAGGCGCGCGACATTATCGGCCTGTCCGGCGTCGACACGCGCGCGATGACGCGGCTGATCCGCGAGCGCGGCATGCAGAAAGCCGCGATTTGTCACCAGCCGGGAGGTAACATCGATACCGATGCGCTGATCGCGCAGGCCCGCGACTGGAAAGGCCTCGACGATGCCGACCTCGCCGCCGAGGTCGACGGCGAAGCCAATTACGAAAACGGCCAGCAGCTGTGGACGGCCGGCAGCGGCTATGGCGCACTGAAAGATGCCAAATATCACGTCGTCGTCGTCGATTTCGGTGTGAAGAAAAACATATTGCGCAACCTGGCCAGCGTTGGCGCCCGCACAACCATTGTGAACGGCGACGCGACAGCCGCCCAGATTGCAGCCCTGAAACCCGATGGGGTGGTATTTTCGAACGGCCCCGGTGACCCCGCTGCAACGATCCTGCGGTCGGGTGACATGATCCGTGACGTGATCGCCAGCGACACGCCCATCCTCGGCATCTGCCTCGGTCACCAGCTTCTCGCCCTCGCACTTGGCGCCAGGACCATGAAAATGGCTCAGGGCCATCATGGCGCGAACCACCCGGTGAAGGACATCGCCACTGGCAAGGTCGAGATCGTGTCGATGAACCACGGCTTCACGGTCGATCCCGCCACGCTGCCCACCGGCGTCGAGGAAAGCCACCGGTCGCTGTTCGACGGTACGAATTCCGGCCTCAAGGTCGCTGGCAAGCCGATCATCTCTGTGCAGCACCATCCCGAAGCCTCTCCCGGCCCGCAGGACAGCTTCTACTTGTTTGATCGTTTCGCTGGCCTGATGGACGCCCATCGTGGCTGACCTGTCGGCATGACCCGATGACAGTCGCGGTCACGCTTCCCGGTAACAACCGCCTCAGCGCCATCGCCGCTGACATCGCGGCGCATGGCTGGAGCTGGCAACCGAACCTCCTGCCAGACGACCTGACCGCTGCACTGCACGCTGAACTGCTGGCGCTCGATGCCCAGCAGGATCTTGAAGCCGCCGGGATCGGGCGAGAAGATGCCTTCCAGCTTGACCGTTCTGTGCGGCGAACACGCATCTCATGGATGGATGGATCGAGCCCGGCGCAAAAGGCTTTCATGGCCTGGGCCGAGCCGATGCGTCAAAGCCTCAACCGCGAATTGCTGATCGGCCTGTTCGACTTCGAGGCCTGCTTCGCGGTCTATCCGGAGGGCGGGTTCTATGATCGCCACCTCGACAGTTTTGAAGGTGCGCGAAACCGGGTCATGTCTCTCGTCGTCTATCTCAATGAAGACTGGCAAGACGATATGGGCGGCGCGCTAGTCGTCTGGCCGGAACGCGCGGGCGAAGCCTGTGCCCCCGTCGCGCGCCTGTTGCCTCTGGGCGGCGGCGTCGCGTTCATGCTGTCAGAAACCGTGCCGCATGCGGTCGAAGTCACCCATGCGCGCCGCTATGCGATTGCTGGCTGGTGGCGCGTGAACCAGTCCGGCGACAGCCGGATCGATCCGATCAGTTAGCGCAGCCCTCTCAGCAGCGCCTCAAAAGCATCGAACAGGCTTTCTTCAGTTACGCCGTGATCTCCACGCGCCAGGGCAAATCCGGCGCCATTCAGCGCGTTCAGCAACATAATGGACAAGGGCACGATGCCTTTGTCTTCAATCAGGCCTTTTTTGACGAGGTAACGCAGCCCCTGCTCCACCGTGCCGCGCCCCAGGCGGTTATCCCCTTCCTGCCACCGCTCCAGGCCAAGAACAGAACGGCCATCGACGAGGACGATCCGCTGATAGGCGGGGGTTGTGGTCCATCTGAAATAAGTCCGCGTACCTGCAAGGAAGGCGGCATAGGGATCTTCGGTGGATCGTCCGGCATTGGCCGCCGCCTTGGCTTCCGCATCCATTTCCCGCTGTATGTCGCTCCAGATTTCGAAGAACAATTCTTCCTTGCTGGGGAAGTGGTGGAATAGCGCGCCCTTGGTCGTGCCTGCGGCTTCGACAATGTTCGCAATGGATGTTGCGCTGTAGCCTTGAACCTCAAACCGCTGGCGGGCCGCGTCAAGAATGGCGCGGCGCGTCTCTTCAGCTTGCTCTGATGTCCTTTTGACCATGGTAATTTCTTGTCTTGATAGCTTATCATACCAGTGGTATGTAAAACTTACAAATCGATGGATTGGTTCCGTCGAATTTGATCAGATCGCTGAAAGCATTGCAGGCTGGGTGGGGACACAGCAGCATGCCCGGTGGACGAGATGGCCGCTCCATTGCCCTGCTAAAGGGTTGGGGCGGCTATTTTCATTCTGGTTTCAGCCAACCGCCGTTCCCGCAAATCTCGCAGTTCGGCGCCAAGGTGTTCTTCGAAATATCGGTCACACCCCAGGCACATATTCGCCACTTCACGGCCCTTGCCATCCTCGGCGACCGACCTGGCCTTGAAGTCGTCCCGGCTCCAGCCAGAGGATTCGCCCATACGTTCCGGGTCGCCATCGTTCAGCGCCTGTATCGCCGGCAAGGCGGCCACACTTGTCAGAATGTCTTCCAGCCGCTCTTCAGACAGGGATCCCAGCGGCGCCTTGGTCTTCAGGCAGCAGGGATAGATCGACCCGTCCGGCTCAATCGCAATCTCGCTGCCGGCCACGTGCATTTTCAGGAAGTTCTTGCCGCCAGACCAACGGGCGCAGAAATTGGTCTCATATCCGGCATTCGACAGGCCGTTGGTCCACGCTCGCCCGCGCGGCCACAATTCGCCGATCCACAGGTCTTCCTGCGCGCCAAAGAACAGGAAGCTTGGCCCGTCGCCCTGCACCCGGGCGGCCGGGTCTGGCGATTTCAGCCTTTCGCTTTTGGCCCCGCCCAATGACACTTCGCGAACGCCGCGGCTGTCCATCAGCTGGCGAACCTTTTCCATGAATTTGAACTTTTTCTCGCCCTGCATGCCGACATGGTAGTCGTCGATCGAGGCAATCGCGATCGTGGTCACGCCGCGCGCCAGCACCTCGTCGAGGATTTCCGGCGTCAGGATATCGCCGGTCGTCTGAATCGAGATGCGCGGACCCTCCTCGCCCCAACGCGCCTTGATGGCCTCCAGCGCCGGATAGAACAATTCCTCTCGCACGCCGTCGATCAGCAGTTCCCCGCCTGCCATCACCATCAGCGTCCGCTCGCGCTGGCCGGTCTGCGGATTGGCCCACGTCATGTCATCGGGCAGGTTGGCGATCACCTTCTCATAGGCATGCTGGCCCTCGGCTACGACCCGGGTGAGCGCATCGCGCACATAGGGCCGGAACCGGTCATCATAGCAGTGCGCGCACTTGCGATGGCAGGCCCAGGTCAGGACCCAGTAGATGGCTTGCATGAGGGGAAATCTCCATCAGCGGATTGACCACCAGACTAGGCGTCAGCTGGCGACGGGTCGAGGTGCCTCACGCGGAGTTGAGAGCGCGTTATCTCAAAGGCCCGCAGCGGCGCTCATATTCGGCAATCGCGTCCGGCATCCATTCGCGGAAGTTTGCCACGCGCGTTTCAGACGCCGGGTGCGTCGACATCCATTCCGGCGGGCGCTGGCCCTCGTTCAGCTTGCCCATCCGCTCCCACAGCTCAGGCGCCTCGCGCGGGTCGTAACAGGCGCGCACCAGCAGATCGAGACCGATCTTGTCGGCTTCGGTCTCATGCGCCCGTGAGAAGCTCAGCACCGTGCCCTGAGCCGCGACTCCAAACGCCTGCATGATCGCCCGCTGCTGGCCGACATCCATATCGCCAAGCCCCACACCGACGGCCATCTGGCCCATCTGCATCACTTGCTGCTGGCTCATCCGCTCGGCGCCGTGATGGGCCAGCGCGTGGCCGATCTCGTGCCCCATCACCACGGCCAGCTTGTCGGGGTCGCTGAGATCATCCAGCGTCACCTGTCCGTCGCCATTGCCGGTGATATCGAGAATGCCCGTATACACCGCCACATATCCGCCCGGCAGGCAGAAGGCGTTCGGCGTTTCGGAATCGACGACATAATAGGTCCAGTCGAACCGGTCGGCGACCGGTGTGAACGTATAGCCCTGCGTCTGCAGGTCCGCTTCCAGCTCGATTGCGGCTGCCTGCAACCGCTCCCCGATTGCGCGGACCTCTTCAGTCAGGGTCTGCTCCGGGCCGACGCAAGCGGCTTCGGAGGCGCACAGCACCTGATTACCCTGCTGCTGTTCCTGCTGCAGGATCTGCACATAGGATTGCTGGCCGAGCTTCACTTCGTCCTGCAGCGACATCGTGTTCAGCTGCTTGCGGCCTGAGAACGGCACTTCGGTCTGGTTCATCTGCCAATAGATGAACAGGCCGACCAGGCCGATGATGATGATCATGAAGCGACCGCCCAGCAGTCCGCCGCCGCCCCGTTTTTGTGGCATTCGCATTGAGTCGGCCCTTCCGGAAAATCGTGTTGCGCCGAGTATTAACCGAGCCTTCCCCGACGCGAAAGCGGCAGAGGTGCTTCACGAACAGTTCCCGCGACGCTATCTCTAGGGACATGACCGAACAAACAAGCAAGCCGAAGCTGGAAATCCGGATCATTCCGGTGACCCCCCTGCAACAGAATACGTCCATGATCTGGTCAACCGAGACCATGGAAGGCGTGTTCATTGATCCGGGCGGCGAGGTCGACCGGCTGTTGGCTGCGGCTGATCAGTTCGGCGTCAAGATCGTTGCTGTCTGGCTGACCCACGGCCACCTCGACCATGCCGGCGCCGCCACCGATGTGTCCGAACGTACCGGCTGCCCCATCATTGGCCCCCACGAAGACGACCAGTGGCTGCTCGACGAGCTTGAGGCACAGGGCGCCAAATACGGCATCACGGATGGCCGGAACGTCAAACCCGACCGTTACCTGCATGATGGTGACGAGTTGGAACTCGGCGGCATCAAGTTTGGCGTGGCGCACTGTCCGGGCCACACACCGGGCCATGTGGTGATCTACAATCAGGAAGGCGCGCTCGCCTTTGTCGGCGATGTCCTGTTCCAAGGGTCAATCGGCCGGACAGACTTTCCGTGCGGCAATCACCAGCAGCTGATCGATTCCATCACCGGCAAGCTCTGGCCGCTCGGCAATGAGATGCGGTTCGTGCCGGGCCACGGGGCGATCTCCACGTTCGGCCATGAGCGCCAGTCGAACCCGTTCGTGTCAGACGCCAATACCGGCTATCAGGGCGCCGCCCGTGAAACGTCTGACGAGATCAGCCAGAAACTGGCCAAACGCTGGACCTGATACAGTCCCCCACCCTGCCTGCATGACGCCCTTGTAACATGGTTCAATGGAACTGCCCCCTCAACGGGGCGTTGGCCCATCGTGATCAAGACAAGGAGCACACCATGAAAACAACAATGACGCTCTTCGCCGCCGGCGCCAGCGCACTCGTCCTGGCCGCCTGCACGTCCAGCGGCACCACTGAACGCAATGCCGCCTATGGCGCGGCTGCGGGTGCAGCTGCAGGTGCCATCATCGGCAACAACACCGGCAGCGGCGACGCTGGTCGCGGTGCAGCCATCGGCGCTGTGTTGGGTGGTACGGCTGGTGCAGCCAAGGGCTGCGCAGAAGCTGAAGACTGCGATCTTCCCGGTGTGAAAGACCAGGAAGACGAGCGCGACGCTGACGGCGACGGCTATGCCAACGCCTATGATCGTTACCCCTACGATTCGCGCCGCTGGTAGGTTCAAACACACAGGCGACCGAACATCGCCGGAACAAAGCCCCGTATCCTTCACCGGATGCGGGGCTTTTCTCATATGGAAGGCCTGATTGTCCTTGCTTATGACCGCGACTCCCAGCTATCAGGCACCCGTTTGCCGGGAGAGAGAAACGACCATGCCAAAGCGCACCGACATATCCTCGATCCTGGTTATTGGTGCCGGTCCGATCATTATCGGTCAGGCCTGCGAATTCGACTATTCCGGCGTCCAGGCCGTCAAGGCCCTGAAGGCCGAAGGTTACCGGGTCATCTTGGTCAATTCGAACCCTGCCACGATCATGACCGACCCGGATCTGGCCGATGCCACCTATATCGAGCCGATCACCCCGGAGATCGTCGAAAAAATCATCGAAGTCGAGAAGCCGGATGCCCTGCTCCCGACCATGGGCGGCCAGACAGCGCTGAACTGCGCGCTGGACCTGCATTATGCTGGCATTCTTGAAAAGCATAGCGTTGAGCTGATTGGCGCCAAGGCTGAAGCCATCGAGATGGCCGAAGACCGCAAGCTGTTCCGCGAAGCCATGGACCGCATCGGCCTGGAAAACCCGCGCGCTGACATCATCGCCTCGCCGGAAATCCGCGGCGAGAATGGCAAGATCAAGGGCTATGACCGCATCTCGGGTCTCAAGGCCGCGATGGATGCGCTGGAGACGGTCGGCTTGCCCGCCATTATCCGCCCCGCCTACACCCTTGGCGGCACCGGCGGCGGCATTGCCTACAATGTCGAGGAGTACGAGGAAATCTGCCGGTCGGGCCTTGCCGCCTCACCGAACGCACAAATCCTGATCGATGAAAGCCTGCTCGGCTGGAAAGAATACGAGATGGAAGTCGTCCGCGACACGGCGGACAATTGCATCATCATCTGCTCCATCGAGAACATCGACCCGATGGGCGTGCACACAGGCGACTCCATCACTGTCGCCCCGGCCCTGACGCTGACCGACAAAGAATACCAGATCATGCGCAATGCCTCGATCGCCGTCCTGTGCGAGATCGGCGTCGAAACGGGCGGCTCGAACGTGCAGTTCGCGGTGAACCCGAAAGACGGCCGCCTGATCGTCATCGAGATGAACCCGCGCGTATCACGCTCCTCGGCGCTGGCCTCCAAGGCCACCGGCTTCCCGATTGCCAAGATCGCCGCCAAGCTCGCCGTCGGCTACACGCTCGACGAACTCGACAATGACATCACCGGCGTCACGCCCGCCTCCTTCGAGCCAACCATCGACTATGTGGTCACCAAGATCCCGCGCTTCGCCTTCGAGAAGTACAAGGGCGCCGATCCGGTCCTCACCACGGCCATGAAATCCGTCGGCGAAGCGATGGCCATCGGCCGGAACTTCCAGGAAAGCCTCCAGAAGGCGCTCTGTTCGCTCGAGACGGGCCTGTCCGGCCTCGACGACATCCAGTTCGAATCCGAAGCCGCCCTGCGTCAGGCGCTCGCCCTGCCGACACCGGACCGTCTTCAGGTCGTCGCACAGGCCCTGCGCGATGGCATGAGTGTGGCCGATGTGCATGCCGTCACGTCGATCGACCCGTGGTTCCTCGACCAGATCCAGGGCATTGTCGCGGTCGAAGCCGACGTGCGCGCCCAGGGCCTGCCGGATGATGCCCACGCGCTGACCGAACTGAAATCCATGGGCTTTTCCGACAAGCGCCTTGGCCAACTCGTCGGTCAGTCGGAATCCTGGGTGCGCGGCTATCGCCACGCTCTCAACGTGCGCCCCGTCTACAAGCGCATTGATACCTGCGCTGCCGAGTTCGCGGCCAAGACGCCCTATCTTTACTCGACCTACGAGCACGCCTCGTTTGGCACCGAAGCGCCGGACTGCGAGGCCCTGCCCTCGACCCGCGACAAGGCCATCATCCTTGGCGGTGGTCCCAACCGGATCGGCCAGGGCATCGAGTTCGACTATTGCTGCTGCCACGCCGCCTACGCGATGGAAGACCTCGGCATCGAGTCCATCATGGTCAATTGCAACCCGGAAACCGTCTCGACCGACTATGACACATCAGACCGGCTCTATTTCGAGCCGCTGACCGACGAGCACGTGCTGGAAATCATCCACAAGGAACAGTTGGCCGGCACGCTGAAGGGCATGATCGTGCAGTTCGGCGGCCAGACGCCACTCAAGCTCGCCGCCACGCTGCATGCCGAGAATATCCCGATCCTTGGCACCAGCCCGGAAATGATCGACCTGGCAGAAGACCGCGAACAGTTCGCCGCCCTGCTTGACAAACTCGGCATCCAGCAGGCGCCCTCCCGCGTCGCGCGCAGCGTTGAAGAGGCCGAAATCAAGGCGAACGAGATCGGTTACCCGGTCATGCTACGCCCGTCCTTCGTGCTCGGTGGCCGCGCAATGGAAATCGCCCGCGATGATGAAGACCTGCGCAAGTTCGCCGCTGAAGCGCTGCGGGTCTCCGGGGATGCATCCCTCTTCATCGACCGCTACCTGTCGGATGCCATCGAAGTCGATGTCGACGCCATTTGCGACGGTGTGAACGTGCACGTCGCTGGCATTATGGAACATATCGAGGAAGCCGGCGTCCATTCCGGCGACAGTGCCTGCGCCCTGCCGCCCTACACGCTGTCGGCCAGCCTGCAGGCCCGCCTCGCCGAACAGACCAAGGCCCTCGCCCTGGCGCTCAAGGTGCGCGGCCTCATCAATATCCAGTTTGCGGTCAAGGGCGATGAAATCTACGTCCTTGAAGCCAACCCGCGCGCCAGTCGCACAGTGCCCTTCGTCGCCAAGGCCGTCGGCGCGCCGATTGCCGCCATTGCCGCCAAGGTCATGGCGGGCGAGGCACTCACCAGCTTCGACCTGACCAATGCCAATCCGCGCCGCATCGCCATCAAGGAAGCCGTCTTCCCATTTGCCCGCTTCCCCGGTGTTGATCCGCAACTCGGCCCGGAAATGCGCTCGACCGGTGAAGTCATGGGCTGGGACGATGATTTCGGCATGGCCTTCCTCAAATCCCAGCTTGGCGTCGGCGTCCGCCTGCCCGAAAGCGGTAAAGTGTTCATCTCGGTGCGCGATTCCGACAAAAAAGGCGTCGCAGAAGCCGCCCGCAACCTTGTGAACATGGGTTTCACGCTTGTTGCCACCAGCGGCACAGCCACCTTCCTCGAAAGCGAAGGCCTGCCTGTGTCGCGTATCAACAAGGTGCTCGAAGGCCAGCCGCACATCGTCGATTCGATGATCAACGGCGACGTGCAACTGGTTTTTAATACAACCGAAGGTGCGGCCTCGCTGTCAGACAGCGCCTCCATCCGGCGCACGGCCGTTAACCGCAAGATCCCATATTTCACAACACTTTCAGCCTCGATTGCCTCTGTTCAGGCCATTGCGAGCCTGAAATCACGGGAAATCTCGGTTCGCGCCTTGCAATCGGCCTGACCGAGGCCCACTTGACGGCCTCCAATTTTGCGACAAGCATTTCGCGCCAATACAAAAGAACAAGGGACCTGACATGGAACGCATTCCCATGACTGCTGAAGGCCATGTTGCGCTTCAGACAGAGCTGAAGGCACTGAAATCCGTCGAGCGCCCGAGCATCATCGCGGCAATCGCGGAGGCGCGCCAGCATGGCGACCTGTCCGAAAACGCAGAATATCACGCCGCCAAGGAGAAGCAGAGCTTCATCGAAGGCCGCATCAGCGAGATTGATGACAAACTCGCCCGCGCCGACGTCATCGATGTGTCCAAATTCTCCGGCACAAAGATCCGTTTCGGCGCGACCGTCACGATTGTCGACGTCGATACCGAGGAATCGCAAACCTACAAGATCGTTGGCGAGGATGAAGCCTCGGTGAAACTCGGCAAGATTTCAATCACGTCACCCATCGCCCGTGCCCTGATTGGCAAGGAAGAAGGTGACGAGGCGGAAGTGGCGGCACCCTCCGGCGCACGCGCCTATGAAATATCCAAGGTCGAGTACAAATAAATGAGCGGGGGCGGCCCGCTCGGACCTTCCGTCTGGGCGGTGTCTGATGGCCGCGCAGGCAACGCCTCTCAGGTGCGTGCGATCCTTCAGGCGCTGGGCGAAACCCGTCGCTGGATGAAGATCGCGCACATTGACGGCGCAGCCCATCGCAATGATCCGGTCACGCTCAGCCCCCGCACGCCGTGGACATGGCTGCCGGCCGACAAGTGGCCGCTGCTGAAATATTCCATTCCCGCTGGCCAGCGCAGCGTGCTCGAAGGGCCCTGGCCGACCGTCTGGATCGCAGCCGGTCGCCGCTCGGCCCCCTTCACCCGCGCCGTGCGTGACCTGTCCGGCGGCAAGACCATGACTATCCAGATTCTGGACCCCAACATCCCGACAGACAATTTCGACATGCTGGTCGCGCCAACGCATGACGGCGTGTCCGGCCCCAACGTGATCGATACCATCGGGTCGCCCTCCTATTTTGCACCGGACCAGATCGAGGATGCGGGTCAGTCATTTGCCGACCTGGCCGACGAGCGCGCCAAGAGCGCCATCGTCATCATTGGCGGCGATTCCAAAACGCACACCTTCTCGGAATCCGCCGCCGAACGCCTTGAGGGCCAATTGCGCGCGCTTGCCGGTCTTGGCTGGCGTCTGCGTATCACCACGTCGCGCCGCACGCCGTTGCCCGTCGTGTCGCGCTTCCGCAATTTTGCCGATCAGGTCGGCGCCCGTTTCTGGTCCGGCCCGGAAGACGGCCAGAACCCCTATCTCGCCTGGCTCGCCTTTTCCGATGTCGCCATCGTCACTGAAGATAGTTCCAACATGCTGTCAGACGCGGCCTGGCATGGCCTGCCGGTGCATATTGCCCGCCTCGAAGGGCGTCATGACAAGTTTGACCGCCTGCATGACAGCCTGATCGACCATGGCGCGGCCCGCTGGTTTGGCGGCACACTGGAAACCTGGACCTACCCGCCCCTGCGCGAAGCTGACCGCGTAGCAGATGCCATCGTCGCGAAACTGCTGCAACGCCACCCCCAGCCCGCCATGCCCGCCAGCGCCAATACCGTCGCCCCGCCCGACTGGATGAGCTGACCCTTGGCCCACGGGCGATGAAACTCTTCCTGCTGACCAGCCTGACAATGGTGGCGTTCGCCGCCAATTCGATCCTGAACCGGTTCGCACTGGCAGACGCCGCCATAGACCCGGTCAGCTTCGCCGTGCTGCGGGTGGCCAGTGGCGCGGTAATCTTGTGGGGGCTCGTCGCCTTGCGTCAGCGCAAATGGGCCCTATGGTCCCCCCGCCGCCCCGCCGGCGCCTTTTCCCTCGCCACCTACATGGTCGGTTTCTCCTTCGCCTACATCTCGCTCGGCGCGGCGGTGGGCGCGCTGATCCTGTTCGGCGGCGTGCAGGTCGTGATGTTCGCAGGTGCCGTACTGGCCCGCGAGCGCATCGGCGCAGGCAAGGCGCTCGGCGCGGCTATCGCGTTTTCCGGGCTGGTCTGGCTGCTCTGGCCCTCCGGCGGCGCGGCGCCCGATCTGCTCGGTGCCACGCTGATGATCGCCGCCGCGATTGGCTGGGGCATTTATTCACTGATCGGGCGCGGCAGCGCAGACCCGACAGGCGATACGGCCGCGAATTTCATCTTTGCCACGCCATTGGCCCTGCTCGCCCTGTTTGCCGTCATACCGCCAGTGATCACGCCCACCGGCGTCGCGCTGGCCATCATGTCGGGCGTCGTCATGTCAGGTCTTGGCTATGCGCTCTGGTACAGCGTATTACCCCGCCTGCCGTCTGCCACGGCAGCCATCGCTCAACTCAGCGTGCCAGTCATTGCCGCCCTTGGCGGCATCGTCCTGCTCGGCGAAGCCGCCTCGCTGCGCTTCCTGATTGCCTCTGCCCTCGTCCTCGGCGGCATAATCCTATCGCTGGTGCCGCGCCGCAAGACCCGCTGAGGCTTGCCTCAGAAGCTTCCGGTCACGTCCCGATAGAGCTGCCGCAGAAGCTTCCACAAATTGAAGGCCGCCAGACTTCCGAGCACCAACGGAATCAGCCCCTCCGGTCGTCCCCCAAGTGCAAGCGTGAGGCCGACAAACAGCATCACCACCGAAACAATCGACAGCGCGAAAACCCGTATGGCGTCGGATATATGATCCAGCATCTTCGTCAGGAAATGAAACATGGGTCTCGCTTCGCTACGGGGCCGAAACCCTCTGTGTACAGCGATCATACAAGCATGATTTGGTTTAGGTTCTGCTAAATAGACGCGAAATTTGACGTCGACTATCGCGCCGAAGGAGAAGTAAGAAGTGAGAAGTACGAAGTGAGAAGTAAGACGTTTCTCATTTAGCGACCGCGTAGGGCGCAAAGCAGCTACTGACTCTCAGGTGCCAGCTGAAATTAAGAGACAATATTTTGGCTCATTGGCCATGTGCAGCGCCGGGTTCTACAACCCCAACTCGCTCAAGCCCGGATATGAATCGGGGCGGCGGCCAATCGGCCAGTAGAGCAGACGCTCTTTATCCTGGATGGGCAGGTCGTTGATGCTGGCATGGCGTTGCGACATCAGGCCTTGCTGATCGAAGACCCAGTTCTCATTTCCATAAGCGCGGAACCAGCGGCCGTCATCGTCGTGAAACTCGTAGGCGTAGCGCACAGCAATCCGGTTTTCGTGGTGGGCGAAGAGCTCCTTCACTAGCCGGTACTCGTGTTCCTTGCGCCATTTCCCGGTCAGGAAGGTCACGATCTCGGACCGACCCGACACGAACATGTTCCGGTTGCGCCAGAGGCTGTCATGGGAATAGGCCATGGAAACCTTTTGGGGATCCCGGCTGTTCCAGCCATCTTCTGCGAGACGAACTTTTTCGATCGCCGACTGTTCGGTGAATGGCGGGAGTGGAAGTCGCATCAGACTCCTCCTTTAGCATGGGGTGAGTGTGGACGGCGACCTGGCTCTCCCAGGCCGCCGAAGAAGCAGTCACATGTCAGAGATCGCCGACCGCCGTGTGCTGGATACTCGGCCAGGTTTTGTGGGCCTTCTCAATCGTGCTTTTGCGGTTCTTCTTGTACTTCTCGAAAACCGCCGCATTGACGAAGACGTAAAGCTTGCCATCAACGATATCGGCATATTGAGGATCGCCATCGAACTTTTTGCCGACCGCGATGGCATAGGCGCAAAATCCACCAAATTGCGGCTTGTATTTGGCTGGGTCAGCCTTGAAGCGGCGGGCTGAGTCTTCTGAAGTGAAATAATACGCGACACCATCGTTGACCACAGTGTAAGCGGCATCGCCTTCGGCAACCGCGTTCAGCGTCGAAAGAGCGACAGGATCTACACCATGCACGCCGAGCGGAACGCCGGCAGCGGTGATGCCAGTCGAGACATTGTGCTCGTCTTCGGCAAAGCTCGGTAGAGCCGGAATGAAAGCGAACGCGAGAGCAGTGCCTGCAATGAGAAGTCTGGAAGTCATGGGTTTGGTCCTTTTGAGATGAAGGCTGCAAAACAGCCAGGGATTGAACGTCCTCACGAGGTTGAAGCGTTGGGCGAAGACGCTGGCTTCGGTCAGCGGTGCGCGCTGGCGCTCCGATGGCGAATATTAGGAAAGGGCGCGCCCGGCCGATGGGAGAGGCAGAAGGAGATCAGCCGGGCGCAGATGGGTCATCCTCAAGGCTGAGGGGCGTCGCCGGATGACCCGCGGGGAGGGTTTATCTGCTATAAGCTGCCTTGATCGCCTTCACCGTGTTCTCGGTGTTGTCGACCTTGCTGGCGATCATCCGGAAGTTGGTGAGCGAAGCGTCATAGCCGTTATAGTGTTCGGTAATCGCGCCGGCCGTCGCATCGGTGACGACCATCACCTCAAAGCCCTGTTCGATCAGGCTTCGCATGTGGGATTCCGTGCAGAGGTTCGACGACATGCCTGCCAGGATCACTTTTGAAATGCCGGCCTTGCGCAATTGCAAAGCAAGGTCATTGCTATCGGGGCCATAAACCTTGTGCGGGCTCGTCACCACAGTCTCGCTATTCTCGATGTAAGGCTTGTACTGCTCCAGCCAGTCGGCGCCGGAGCCTTCGAAACCCTCCAGATTGAGCGCTGTTGGGCGGTCGAACATGCCGATGGAATGCATCAGGGTTTCGAGTGTCCCTTCAAATTTCCAACGATGGTCATGCTCGTAATAGTAGTGCGGCGAGATGAAGAGGGGCATGCCGGTATCGCCTGCGGCACGGAAAAGCTGTTCGATATTTTCCACCGTCCCGTTCTCTGTGATGCTCTGGCCGACGACACCCCAGGTCACCCCCTTCGGTGACAGGAAGTCGTTCTGTGGGTCGGTTACGACGATAGCGGTCTCACCAGGGACGATATCGAAGCCCGGCATCGGGAGACCGTCATCGATCGGTGGCAATGAAGCCGTTGCCGCGCGGGATGGCTCGCCCTGCGCCGTAGCAGCAGCGCCAGCATATACCGATACGGCGATTGTCGCGGAGATAACGATCGTCAGGATCGGGTCAGATTTGATTTTCGAGTTCAGCATGGCTTTCGCCTCCAGTTCGAGTTTGTACACACTCGAACCGATCCAGCTTGCGGCGAGGTAACCCGCCTGATCGTTTCCCGGTTCAAGGTGAGGCAAAGCTACCGGCGGCTGGCCCGTGGGTATTGACGCCAGGCGACAGGTTTTTGACCGCTCGCGTCAACTTCGCCCAAGCGTGTCATTTGAATATCGACAAAAGGTTCGTAAGGTAGATGCTCTATAGTTTGGGGCACGAAGGGCGCGGGCAAGACGACCGCGAACCGCTATGGCGCAGATCTCGGCACTGTTTGCCGTCAGGATGATCCATGAGGCAGGTCCAGGCCTGGACCGCGCCGCGCTTTTCCGCTCATGCGGGCTCAATATTGCATCGCCGCCCGATTCCTCGGTCATGGTGATGGATACAGACTACTATAGCCTGCTTGAGACAATCGCCGAACACGAAAAGCCTGACATCGGATTTCACCTCCGCGTCTCGCAATCGATTAGATGCGCCGACCTTGGTGCCGTTGGGCTCGCTTGGAAATCGGCGCCTGACCTACGTCGCTCGTTTCAGCGCATGGACCGGTACTCACGTCTGTTCAACACCGCATCGACCTTCAAGCTCGTGATCGATGGCGGCAGGTACCTGTGGACGCACACGCGGACTGAGCCCGACCGTTTGGGAATGTACCTCTCAAATGAGGGCGCGCTGGCGACCTATGTCAGCTTTTGCCGGGAAGCGACCGGCCCGCAAAATCGGCCACAGGCGTTGCAGTTCCGGCACCAGCCCTGCGGCAGCCAGCGCGCGCTTGAGGCCTTCTTTCGCTGCCCGGTGACGTTCGGGGCAGATATAGACGCGATCATTCTACCGAAGGAGCAACTGGATCAGCCGAACCTGGTTGGCGATGAAAGTATCTGGAAATTCCTGTCTTCGCATATCGAAGCGAGCCTGCCTGACGAGGATCTGCCCTTCGAACGCCAGCTCGGGCTGCAGGTCGCGGATATGCTTAGCGAGGGCGTACCACAGCTTGATGAAGTCGCAGGCCGTCTTGGGATGAGCGCCCGAACCCTGCAGAGGCGACTTTCTGATCACGGTGTGACTTTCCAAACGGTCGTCACACAAGCCCGACTGGAACTCGCGCAGTCGCTCATGAGCGGGACCCGCTATTCTCTGGCAGAGATCGCCTTCCTGACTGGCTTTTCTGAGCAGAGTGCCTTCAGTCGCGCTTTCAAACGCTGGGTCGGAAAGACGCCAGGTGCATTCAGAAACGATTCTCTTGCTTAGCTACAGACCGGGAAGAAAGCGGCCAACTTCCACCAGCTGCCGCAAGAGCTGTAGTCAGTCCGGCCCTGGTGCCTCAGATCGTCTTGAAAGCGGTTCAATGCCAGATACGGAGACCACCGACTGGCCAAGCACGCCGTTCGTCGGCTCGCGGCATGAAACGGGCGAATCGCACGTTTCATGCCGCCTGCTTCTTCTGACCAATAGAAGACATAGAATGGGAATAGATCGTCTATTATCCGCCCCCTATCGCACCCGGTCTATACTGCCCCGCGATGCCACACGTCTCTCTCCTCTCGCCCCTACCGGGCCTGCCCTGGTATCTGCTGCCCATCTGGCCGCTGATCTTCTGGCGCATCCAGCGCCTGCGGACATGGTTTCGTGAGAATGGTCATCCCGGAGCACAAATGCTCTGGGGCGTGATGAAGAGTGGCCGCGTCATTCTCATTCGTGCATCGGACTCCCTGACCGGGCTTCCTTCGTACACTTTCCGTTCTCCGGTGTCGGATCGGTTGCGCCTTGCATGCGAAGACGGGCCGCTCCCGTGTTCCCGGCGAATACCGGGGCCTCAGACCGTCCTGTGTGGACTCGCGGCACGAGACCCCGACGTTTGCCAGAAATACGGATTGTGCGCCGTTATTCCGGACACGTGACCTGAAATCCGACTTCCGAAAACCCAGCCTCACCCGCCAAGCGCCCTCACAGGCGCCGCAGGCGCTGGCGTCTAGGCAGCCACCACCCGTTCGTCTGCCGGAAGCGGCTTCAGGATAAACCCGCCGCCCAGGATGCGCGTCGTGCCGTCCGGGTCATACAGAACCGCCGCCTGACCGCGCGCCACGCCTTCTTCTGGTTCATCGAACCAGATCACCGGAATGTCGCCTTGCCAGCCCAGCCGCCCCAATACGGGCGGGCGGGTCGAGCGCACCCGCACCAGCACCGGCGCACCGGCATCCGCTGCAGATTCAAGGCTGCCTGCACCCAGCCAGTTCAGCTCTTCCAGCAACAGGCCGCTCGTCATCAGCGCCTCGCGCGGGCCGACAACCACCCGCCGGTTCGGCGCGTCGATCTTGACCACGAACAAGGGCTCGCCCACGGCCACATTCAGCCCGCGCCGCTGGCCAATCGTGTAATGGATTACGCCCTCGTGGCTCCCAAGAACGCGCCCATCTAGGTGTACGATATCGCCCCCGCGCCCGGATCCGGGGCGCAGTCTTTCAACGACTTTCGCGTAGGAACCTTCCGGCACGAAACAGATATCCTGGCTATCGGGCTTCGCCGCGACCGGCAGGTTGAACTGGTCCGCCAGCTCCCGCACTTCTGTCTTCGGCAAGCTGCCAAGCGGGAAGCGGATATAATCCAACTGCTCCCGCGTCGTGGCGAACAGGAAGTAGGACTGGTCGCGGCTGGCATCGGCGGCGCGGTGAAGCTCCGGCCCGTCTTCGCCATCCGTACGCCGAATATAGTGGCCGGTCGCAAGGCAATCAGCGCCCAGCTCCTTCGCGGTGCGAAGCAGGTCAGAGAACTTGACCGTTTGGTTGCAGCGAATGCACGGGATCGGCGTCGAACCGGCCAGATAGGTGTCGGCGAAATCTTCCATCACTAGGCTACGAAAGCGGCTTTCATAATCCAGCACATAATGCGGAATGCCGATCTGGTCGGCCACATTGCGGGCATCGTGAATGTCTTGCCCCGCGCAGCAGGCGCCCTTCTTCTCGATGGCAGCGCCATGATCGTAAAGCTGCAACGTGATGCCGATCACGTCATAGCCTTCAGCCTTCAGCATCGCGGCCACAACCGAGCTGTCGACCCCGCCCGACATGGCCGCGACAACCCGCGTATCCGCAGGGCTTTTGGCAAATCCGAGTGAGTTCACGCCGCCTGTCCAGGCAACGGTTTTTGTATCTGTCATTTCATACTCCAACCGGGTTCAAGGCCCGGAGCAGCTTCAGGAACGGCGCATATAGCGCGGGATGGCAGGAATTGCGAGGGGTCAGTGCCCGCCGCCAAAAACGCCGGTACGGACATTATAATCCACGGCCAGCGCATAATCGGGATCATCATCCGTATCCACCATCAGCTGCCCTGCGCGTTTCAGCAGCTTGTGGCAGTCATGGGAGAGGTGGCGCAGGCGCAGTGTCTTGCCGTGAGCCTCGTAGCGCGCGGCAAGGTCTTCCAGCGCCTGCAGGGCCGACTGGTCGACCACGCGGCTGCGCTTGAAGTCCACAATCACCACGTCCGGATCGGTTTCCGGGTGGAAGAGTTCGGCAAAGCCATCGGTCGAGCCGAAGAAGAGCGGGCCCTCAATTTCGTAAACATGCGCGCCGGGTTCACGCACACTGTCACGCTCGATGACATGGATACGCCTTGCATTGTTCCAGGCATAGGCCAGTGCCGAAACGATCACGCCGACCACCACGGCTGTCGCCAGATCATAAGCGACCGTCACCCCTGTCACCAGGACGATAACAAATGCATCCATCAGCGGGATGCGCGTCATGATCCGAAGGCTCTGCCAGGCAAACGTGCCGATCACGACCATGAACATGACGCCAACCAGCGCCGCCAGCGGAATGCGCTCGATCAGGCTGGATCCAACCAGAATAAAGGCGAGCAGGAACAAAGCCGCCGAGATGCCCGAAAGGCGCGTGCGTCCGCCGGATTTCACGTTGATCATCGACTGGCCGATCATGGCGCAGCCACCCATGCCGCCAAAGAAGCCGGTCACCACGTTCGCCGTGCCCTGCGCGAGACATTCCTGCGATGCGCCGCCCCGCTTGCCGGTGATTTCACCCACCAGGTTCAGCGTCAGAAGGCTCTCGATCAGGCCGATGGCGGCCAGGATCAGCGCGTACGGAAAGATGATTTCCAGCGTCTCGAAGGTGAAAGGAACCGTAGGAACAGCAAACGGTGGCAGGCCGCCCTTCACCGAAGCCAGATCGCCAACCGAGGGCACGTTCAGTCCAAAGCCAATAACGATGGCGGCGACAATCCCGATGCCCGCGAGCGGCGCTGGAATGATCTTGGTGACCTTGGGCATGCCCCAGATGATCGCCATGGTCAGCGCCGTAAGGCCCAGCATCAGGAACAATGGCGCACCACTCATCCATTCGCCGCCTGCGAAACCGTGACCACTGGCTTCTGCCGAGCCGGGCACCTTGAACTGGCCGAGCTGCGCGAGGAAAATCACGATCGCCAGGCCATTCACGAAGCCAAGCATCACAGGATGCGGCACCAGTCGCATGAACTTGCCGAGCTTGAAGACGCCCGCGATCAATTGCAGCAGGCCCATCAGGACGACGGTTGCAAACAGGTATTGCGGTCCCATGCCCTCAGCAATGCGGGGATCATGGACCAGGCCAACCATCACCACGGCAAGGGCCCCGGTCGCGCCGGAGATCATGCCCGGCCGGCCACCGAACAGCGCCGTAATCAGGCCGACAATGAAAGCCGCATAGAGGCCCGCCAGCGGCGTCACACCAGCCACGAAGGCAAAGGCCACGGCTTCAGGAACAAGCGCAAGCGCGACGGTAAAGCCGGCCAGCAGTTCAGTCTTCACGCGCATCGGCGTCATTGCCGAGAAGCCATTGCCCGCCCAGTCGGCAACAGCAATACGGTCGGCAAAGGCCGCGAGGGTCGATTTTACCATGTTTGAAGCCTGCCTGTCTGGTTCAGCGGGGAGGAATGCACCTCATACAGGCATCGTTTTGCATTGCAACATTGCCACTGGTGCTCAGGCTGCGCTCGCCTCAGCATTCGCGGTTCCCGCAGCGACCCAAGCACCGCGGAAATCGCGTGCCGGCTCCAGCTTGTCAGTCAGGCCAATCAGGCCTTCGCCCTGTCCCAGCAGTATCAAGCCGCCGGGAACCAATTGGTTCGATAGGCTTTCGACGACGCGGATCCGCGCCGAGCGTGCCATGCCCGACAGGACATTACGGCAGAAGATGACGTCAAACTTGCCGAGACCTGCTGCACTTTCGAGCAGGTTGTGCTGGCGAAAGCTGACACGGCCGCGCAGCGTCTCGCTGGCTTCCCACTGGCCGGTTTCGAGCCGGTTGAAATGCTTGGTCAGCCGATGGATCGAAAGGCCCTTCTGCACATCATAGTGACCATAGCGGCCAAGACGCGCCTGCTCGGTTGTCACCTTGCAGATATCGGTCGACAGGATTTCGATTTTTGCGCCGCGCAAGGCTGGCGGCAATTCATCTTCAAGCTGGATTGCGAGCGAATAGGCTTCCTGGCCCGTTGAGCCACCAGCGAACCACACTTTCAGGCGCCCGGTATTACCCGCTTTCAACCGCGCCGGCAGGACCTCTTCCAGCACCCGCTTCAGCGCCTCGCGGTCGCGGAAAAAACTGGTGTCCCTGGACACGAGCGCCGAGGCGACTTCTGCAATGAAAGCCGGATTGGCGCGCGATTTCAGGCAATGGACGAGATCTTCCATCGAGCCAAAGCCTTCGCGCCGCGCAATGGGGGCCAGACGTGCTTCTATCAGATAGGCTTTGGATTTCGGAATCGACTGTCCTGACCCCTTCAGGGCCAGATCCGCCAATTCGCTGAACACGTCATCCTGCATATCCCGCTCCGAACCCGGGTAGTTTAAACCCTAATCGTTACCAATATCGGGGCTTTTATTAAGAAATGCTTCAAACGAGGCCGACTTCTGCGAATTTGCTCTCAAGAATATCGGCATCGAACGGCTTCATGATGAATTCGTCGGCACCCGAGCGGATGGCCTCGTTGATATGTTCTGCGTCGTTTTCGATGGAACAGAATACCACAAGCGGCTTTTTCCCGCCATCTTCGCGGCGAAGGGCCCGCAGGAAATCGAGGCCGTTCATAACCGGCATGTTCCAGTCCAGCAGCACAGCATCCGGCATGTTTTCACGGCAAGCCTTCAGTGCTTCAGCACCATCACCCGCTTCGGTGACATTGAATTTGAGGTCCTGGATGATACGCGCCGCAACTTTGCGGACGACGCGGGAATCGTCGACGATCAGGCAGGTTTTCATTTCCGTCTCCCAGAGCAGACTTCTCAGACGGGTTAACTGGTGCCCGACGAGCGTTAAGAATTCGCTGCCAGCCTCAAAGAAACCAGCCGTGCCTGCGTCAGCCTTCCGCGCGAATGTGTGTGGCCATGATGATGGCCACATCTTCACCCTGCTTGGCAGTGATTTCACCCTCCAGGCTGTCGCAAATCATCTTTGCGAACAAAGGCTGGATGTTCTCAGGCTTCCAGCCGCCCTCCGGCTCGATCCCCTGAACAGACTTGGCTGCCTCATCCTTCATCTTCACCCGGTCTCCGCGTGAAGACACTGTCATCGTCATGCCGGCCGCTTCATTGCGAACCTTCGCATTGATCACACCGCCGCGCGGCAGCGTATCAACCGCCATCATGACCAGGTTCATCAACAGGCGCGCATGCGAATAGCTCAGATGGTCGGTCGTGATGTCCCATTCGATGCTGGGCTTGAGACCGTGCAGGTAGTTTTCCGTGATCTTCTTGAACTCGTGCATGTCAGCCGTGCCAGCCTGCAGGCCGAGCGAGCCGTAAGCATAGCGCAGAAACTGGATTGTTGCCGCCGCCTTGCGGGCACTCGACCGGAGCAGCTCCTCGAACTGCACATCCATTTCGGAATCGCCCGGTTCATCGAGCATTTCGAGTGCGCTGGTGACGCCCGACACGGGTGAAACCAGATCATGGCAGATACGCGAAGAGATAAAGGCTGAAAGCCGTGCAGGATCGATCATGGAGGTCCAGCCCGTTGTTTAATTCCGATTATGCACAGAATCGAGTGAGCCGCGCTTCGTGTCAATCAATCGGGCATGAAAGTCTTGCAACAGACTGCGTTGCATTGTCAGAAGGCCCGAAACGAAACAGCCCCCGCAGCGGGGCTGCGAGGGCTGTCAAATGAGGGGTTCGGTAAGACGCCTAACGCTATTTCTTCTTCCAAGCGCCGGTTTCGTCCATGTAATACTGGCCAGAGCCGGTCCGGGCGATCTGCTTCTCACCCGTCACGCGGGCAACCTGGGCTACTGTTGTGCCGGTTTGCTGCGACAACTGCTCATAAAGCGCCCGGCGCTTGTTGTTGATCTCCTGCACCTTGCGAACAATCGCAGGGTCAGCTGAGCCGACAACGCCGAGATAGCCGTCGATACGTTCGCCGACTTCGCCGGCCGAGATCGCGGCTTCAAGCTGCGGGTCGCCGGCATGTGCGGCGGGTGCGCTCACGATGGCGAGCGACGCAAGGGCGAGAGCGAGAAAGATATTCCTGAACATGGTCATGATTTATATCCTGTCTTCGCTATTGAGGAAACAGATCGGGGTTGCTGGAAATCAGGTCTTCGACTTCCTTGTCGAGCTTGATGCGCACTTCCTGATCGATCTTGACGTTCAGATTGATCGTGATGGGCTTGTCGGATGGCTCGATACGAATCGTCGGCGTGCACGCCGCTGTGAGAGCGACGCAACCGGCGAGCAACATGGTTTTTTGCGCGGTCGTCAATGTGTGACTCCTTTTAGTTAGTCTGGAACATGACACGGTTCGGCTTAACGTCAATCGACTGCGTGGTTGTCTCTCATTCATCTGTCCGATTGTTCTCATCATTGGCCATATCGACGATGATTTTGACGAATTTGTCCTGCTGGGTCGCGTAAGAGCCGCTCTTGACCAATTCCCCCAACTGGGAATCGAGCGTCAGGTTGAACTCGAAAGCCTGGCCCTTCGGCATAGTCAGCTTCTTTCCAAAAGCCAGCGGCTGCGAATTGCGGCCCAGCAAGTGCACGCTGGCGACGGTCCGGTTCATCAGGTCGCCCGACAGGCCGATTTCAAGAACCGAGAATTGCAGGTCCTTGAGCGCGTCGAAGGCCAGTTTCGCATTCGGGTCGCTGTTGGCCGCCGAGTCGACCGCATCCCCGGTATAGGCAATCCGTCCGCCTTTCGCGTCTGCCGCCAGAAGCGCGTCGCGCACCTGAACTTCGCTGCCGACGAAATCGACCGGGAACGAACCGCTGACTGTGCCGGTTGCCTGAACATCCGGCAGCTTCAGAACTGCCACCAACTGGCCAAGCTCGATCGCGTCGGCCGTCACTTCGACTCGCTGGTCCTTGCCGCCCAGCGTCCACTCAAGCGGCGCCAGCGCAATCCGCCCTCCCGCAAAAGGGAACCCGGCCTTCTCGACGCCGATCACCTTGCCCTTGTCGAGATGAAACTCGATACGGCCGTCCGTCAGCGGAACACCAATGTTCAACGATCCAATCGTGACGACCTGCCCGCGATCAGTGGTCAGTTCCAGCAGGTCGCGGAAACGGACTTTGCCTTTGACACCTTCCACCCGGCCAAGGCGGGTCGTCTGGAAACCAAACTGTTCAATCGTGACTTCGCCAGTTGCGGAAAGATTGCCTGAAATAATATCGACATCCGCTTTCGCAGACGCGTCACCAGCCGCAAAGGTAAATACACCGCGCAGTTTCTCGGACAGCATGACAGGCTGGAGCCCGCCCGTACGAAAGGCGAGTGGCCGGGACCGGATCGCCGCCTTCCCGGTCAGCTTCGCGACATCGAAATCAAGCGTCGTGTCCGCCACGGTCGTGCCGCTCGCCTTCAGGCGAAGCGGACCGGTCATTGCCAGTTGCCCGTTCGCCAACGTGGCTGTCATGTCAGAGATCAGGGGCTGGTAAAGCGGATCGTCCCTGTAGTCGCGGATCAACACCGCATTGGCGCTGAGATTGCCGGACAGGCCGCCTTGTCCACTGGCGCCGTCGAACTTGAAACTGTCAGCCGAGACTTTGGCGGGCACCAGCGTGCCGTCAAATACCGTTGCGCCCAGGCGGGCCGACAGTTTCGGCGTGCCGCGTCCGGTTGCGATACCCATACGGGGCGCTTCCCCCGAAAGGGTCAACGTACGTGATCCGATCGTCAAAGGCAGGTCGACATGGCTTGCCAGAACGGTCATCGCCAGGCCGCCATTCGATGACCAGTCGACGGACGTCTTTTTCAGCTTCATCGTGCCGGACGTGGAACCAGTTGAGAATGGCAGCTCGACGCCCCCCAGCGTGAAGGCGCCGCTCGGGGATTTGTCTCCCCTGCGAATGAATTCCCCACCCGATGGGCAAACATTCAGATTGACCGGCTTGCCCTGAATGCTGCCAAAGACAAAACCCTGACTGTTGACGCTGACACATTTTGCACCGTCCGGCGTCACCTGCCAGCCAGCATCATCCCGTGTGACATGCAGCCCCCCGACAATGTTCGTGTCTTTCAAGTCGATCCCCGAAATCGAACCTGACAGGGACAACCGGCCACGGCTCAGCAGGTCAAATGATGCTGGCCCGTTCGTCAGGTCAAACGCCTTGAGGTCTGCAGATACGACCTTCCCACCCGCCGGCCATGGGTTAAGCTTGAGGGCGTGTGACTTGAGCGACAATCCCGAAGCATCTTGTCGGAACTGATCGAGCGACAGGTTCAGCGTCGGTGCGCCGCCACCCGAGAGGGCGATGTCGCCACTGACTTTCCGCTCGGTGCCGCGAATGGCCAACCACGGCCCGACGTCGGGTGGAGTGACGCGCAGGCGCAGTCCGGATTTGGCTTCCAGAACAGTCTGCTCACGGCTGGAGAACGAGAAGATACCGTCCCGCGAACCGGCACTCAGCTCCATGTCCAGATCGAAATCGACGAGCGCGCGCGTAATGGCCGCCCGCAGGCTGGTGCCGTGATCGGCAAGTGCACCCGGAAAGACGAGAGGCGACGTCAAGTCTTTGCTGAGGCTGGGCGTGACATGCGCACCGGATGCTGACGCATCGCCTGCATAGAGAAGCGTGCCTTCGGCAGATCGGCTGAACATGCCTTGTGACGCCAGTCGATCGGCACCGCCCTGCGGCGCCACGGCCCTGACGGCGTTCACGCTGACCGGGCCACCAATATTGCCTGTGTCGCCTGTCAGTTGCGCGGTGAGTGTCATCGCGTCAGCGCCGTATCCGCCGCGGGAAATCGTCGATGTCTCCAGCGTGAAGGCCGCTTTCGTCAGCACGGCCATTATATCGGCTGCCGACAGGCTTGGCAGTTCTGTAAAACTGGCTTCGCCCTCGGTGCGCGCAGCGCTCAGCTTGCCTCCTGGAAAGGCACTGTCTGCAATCTCGCCCTTCCAGCTCAGCGTCATCGGGCCGTCACCCACATCGGCGGCATCGACCTGCGCATCGAATGCAGCGTTGGAGACGGACACCGATTTCACCTCGGCACGCTCCAACACGAAGCTGGCTTCACCGGAGATGCGGCCCTTGTCTGACTGAAGGGAAATAACTCCCTCCGACCATTTGAACTGACTGTCAGGCCCTTTGAGATCTGCAGGGTCGAGTACGAGATTCAGGTCCCCCCTGGCAGGAAACGTGCCTTGCATCGAGACGGTCGCTGAAAGCTCACCGGCGTCCGTCGCGAAGTAGATGCGACCATCGGTTATCTCTATCGCTGGCAATTGCAGCGGTCCGGAAGAGCCCGAGGGAGTGGCGAGCTTTTCAAGCCCGTAAAAAAGGATACCGTCCTCGTCGAGCGTGCCACGCACCACCGGCCTATCGACGGATACACCTGTCAATTTAGGGGTCAGCAGGCGTGGCCAGCTTAACCGGACGCTGGCTTCGGTTGCCTCGAATGGAACGTCCACGCCAGAGCTGACCTTGAGCCCGCGAATGGTGGCGCCATCAGAACTGATACTGGTGAATTTCCCCTCACAGGTGAGCGCCCGCTCCGCACACCAGCCCGCAAGCGCGCGTTCGGCCACTGTCTTGCGCAGAAACCAGACCGTCGCCAGGATACCGACTGCAATGACAACCAGCGCAAGCACCGTCCATCGCACCCAGCGGATCGGTCGTTCGATCTCGTCAGCGTCGGAAAACCCTAAATTTTTGTCATCTGTCGTATTCACTGTGCCATCCGGCTTGCATCTTGCTAGTCTTGAAACCTAGAGTCCTAAAAAGGCAAGAAGGCCAAATTTAGCGCGTTCTGTATTCTTTAACGTAACGTGCTTATGTCAGCATGAACGCTTGTTCATCCGCACCTGTTCCTTGGGTGCAGAAGTGCTTAATTAGTACGGGAAGTTACGCGTGGAAGAAATCACCGAAACCGAGCCCAGAGAGACACCAGCGCCCAAGCGTAACGTGTCCCAAGGCTTCAAGAGCCTGGCGGTCCTTTTCGTTCTTGGATCGGCTTCCGCTGTGGCCGGCCTGTTCATGGTCGACCCCTCCGGCCAACCCACCCACGGAACCGCCGCAGCAGCGATCCCGCTGCCCCTCGCGGTCACCCTTCTCTCCGCCACCGATCTCAATGATACGCCTTTGCTGGCCCATAATTCCGGCACCCTGAAATCACGCGAAACGCTGACCGACCTCGTCGTCAGCCTGGGTGCCAACCATCAGGACGCCAATGGTGCCCTGCATACGCTTTATTCGGGCGACCTGCTGGACGCGCGCCGCCTGCGTCCGGGCCTCAAGGCCGAGACCTATATGGAGGGCGACCAGCTCAAGGCACTGTCGATCCGTGCCGAAGCTGATCGCAGCCTGCTGATCACGCGCACGCAGGACGGCGCATGGGAAGCCACCGCCCTCAACGCACGCCTCACGCCGTCCTACCACCGCATCGCCGCATCCATCGACACATCCATCTATGATACCGCGCGCAGCCTCGGCGCAGGTGACCAGCAGGTTGTCGATTTCGCTAACGCCTTTGCTTATGACGTTGATTTTCAGAGAGAAATTCACCCGGGAGACTCCTTCGAAATCGTCTATGAAACTTTTGTCGACGAACGCCGAAAGCCGGTGAAATCCGGCGATGTGGTATTCGCATCCCTCAATGGCCGCGCCCTCAGCCGTGATTTCTATCGCTTTGCGCCCAGCGACGACCAGGTCCCTGACTATTTCGACAGCAAGGGCGAAAGCGCCACCAAGTTCCTGATGAAGACACCGATCAACGGTGCTCGTCTGTCGTCGTCTTTCGGCAAGCGGCGCCATCCGATTTCCGGCTATACACGCCTGCACAAGGGCACCGATTTCGCGGCGCCTTCCGGCACGCCCGTCTTTGCTGCCGGCCACGGCACTGTGCTCCGCGCGAGTCGCTATGGCGGCTATGGCAACTATGTGAAGATCAAGCACGCCAACGGCTATCAGACGGCCTACGCGCACCTGTCGCGCTATGGCCGGGGCATGAAATCGGGCAAGCGCGTCCGTCAGGGCGACACGATCGGGTATGTCGGCTCGACCGGTGCGTCGACCGGGCCACACCTCCATTATGAGGTCTACATCAAGGGCACCGCTGTGAATGCCATGGGTCTGAAACTGCCCACCGGGCGCAAGCTGGCTGAAACGCCTGAAATCCTCGCCGAATTTGCCGTTCGCAAGGCCGAAATCGACCAGATTCGCGCTGAGCAGGGCGCCGATATTGGACAGGCTCTTCTGGTATCGGCATCGACTGACCAGCCCTAGGCTAACCTGAAATCCTCGATTTGACCTGAAATTCGCGTTGCTGGCGTATTTCTTGCTTGTGATGTCCTGAATCACTCAGCGCGGCCCTTTGGGTCCTGCCAGGGAAATCAGGTATGACAAAGCAACGTTCAGGACCGGCCAAGGTCGACCGCACCTTCCGCGCGCATAGTGCGCTGGAATGGGCCATGGGGGCCTTCGTGCTGTTGGGCATGGTGGGGCTCTTCTTATTCGTGCGGCCACAATCACCCGCCGCGCTCACAAGCGCCAACGCTGCGCAGGCAATGCTGGACTTCCGCGAGAACCTGCCGACGGCTTCAACCGCCCACCGCATAGGCCAGGTGACTGCTGGTGCAGCTGCTGCCGATGTGCTGGAAGTGCTGGGGGCAAGCGCAGAAGACGCAGAGGCCGCCGTAAATGCCCTTCGTCAGACAGGCCTCGTCGACCGCAAGCGCATGCGCCCCGGCACGGCTCTAACGGCCTATTTCGACGAGAGCACAGTGCAGAACGATACCAGTCGCCTGATCGCCGTATCCATCAAACCGGACGCCAAGAACACTCTGCTCGCGACGCGGCAGGCCGACGACCACTTCTTCGTCAGCGTGCTCACGGCGCGCCTGATGACCTCGCACAAACGGGTCGCAGCCGAGATCGAAACGACGCTTGTCGCCGCACTCAAGGAAGGCGGTGGCAATTCAGGACACGCCACAGCCCTGGCGGCTCTGTTCCCCGATGACCCAACGCTCGCCACTGGCGGCGTAAGGGGCGAGCGCTTCGACGCTGTATTCGAGATCGCCGAAGACGAGCGCGGCAATTTCATCGAGAATGGCGAACTGGTCTTTGCCGCATTCAATGGCACGACCAGTCATGGCAGCTGGTATCGCTACACGCCTGGCGATTCCGGCCGCACCGAGTTCTTCGACGCAGATGGCGTCGCCGCCCAGCCATTCCTGACGCGCTTCCCGATTGGCCGCGTGCCGATCAATTCAGGCTTTGGTCAGCGCTATCATCCACTTACCGGGCAATTGCACCTGCACACCGGTATCGATTATCGCGCGCCTGCCGGCACACCCATCCAGGCCGCTGGTAACGGCATCGTCGAATCCGCTGGTTTCAGCGATGGCTACGGACGGCACGTACGCATCCGTCACAAGCGTGGCTATCAGACCCTCTACGCGCACATGTCGAAATTCGCCGGACTGGCCAAAGGCGACACTGTGCACGCTGGCGACATTATCGGCTATGTTGGTGACACCGGGTCGGCGACCGGGGCGCACCTCCATTACGAGATCCGCCGC
>JAVJOM010000056.1:0-140034 GCA_040216775.1 Hyphomonas sp. | reverse complement strand
CGGACATTTTGAGCGCCCTGCACGGCGAAATAGCCTGAAATCCCGTGCGCGTGGTGTTTCCTGTTGATACGCCCCGCAGGCTCGGTTAGGAACCGGCCATCGCGGATGTGGCGGAATTGGTAGACGCACTGGATTTAGGTTCCAGCGCCGCAAGGCGTGGAGGTTCGAGTCCTCTCATCCGCACCAGGCTCCTGAACATGCAGCATATCCCGATAGTCTGCGTGGACAGGGGCTTTCGCCTATGACATAAGCCGCGCCTTCAGACAGGTTTCACATAGCCTCCAGCGTGCTTTTTTGCCTCGCGACCCCAAAAACGGATGAATAAACCAATGGAAGTTACCCAGACCAAGGCAGAAGGTCTTAGCCGCACATTCGAAGTGAAGGTTCCGGCGAGCGAACTCAAAACCAAACTCGACGAGCGGATTGAAGAAATTCGCCCGAGCATGAGGCTGAAAGGCTTCCGTCCGGGCAAGGTTCCGGCCGCCCACGTCCGCAAAATGTTCGGTCGCGACCTGATGGGTGAGCTCGTCAACAAGCTTGTCGACGAAACCAACCAGAAAGCACTCGAAGAAAACGAACTGCGCCCGGCGGGCCAGCCGAATGTGCGCCTGGACGCCGACATGGAAGCGGTCATCAAGGGCGACGCGGATCTGGCCTATCACATGGACATCGATGTGATGCCAGAGTTTACGCCGGCCGATATCGCAGACCTCGCGATTACGCGCCCGGTTGCTGACGTTGCCGACGCGCAGATCGAAGAAGCGCTCGGCCGGATCGCTGAACAGAACACGCAGTTCGAGCCGCGCGCCAAGACAGCGAAAGCAAAGGACGGCGACGCCGTTGTCATCGATTTCGTTGGCAAGGTTGATGGCGTTGCCTTCGAAGGCGGCACGGCAGAGCAGCAATCCGTTGTACTGGGCGCCAATCGATTCATCCCGGGCTTTGAAGAACAGCTCGTCGGCGTGAAGACCGGTGAAGAAAAAGAACTGAACGTCACATTCCCTGAAGACTATCCATCGGCCGACCTGGCCGGCAAAGCGGCCGTCTTTGAAGTGAAGGTGCAGGAAGTTCGCGCGCCCAAGACGCCAGAACTTGATGATGACTTCGCCAAGGGCCTGGGTCTGGAAGACCTCGAGCAGCTCAAGGGCCTCGTCAAGGATCAGCTCAAGGCTGAGCATGACAACGCTTCCCGTTCCAAAGCGAAGCGAGACCTGCTCGACAAGCTTGATGATGCACACAGCTTTGACCTGCCGCCAAACATGGTTGAGCAGGAATTCGCGCAAATCTGGCAGCAGCTGCAGACCGAAATGGATGCCGGCCGCGTGTCTGACGAAGACAAGGCGAAATCGGAAGACGAACTGAAGGACGAGTATCGCAAGATCTCCGAGCGCCGCGTGCGCCTCGGCCTCGTTCTCGCAGAAATTGGCCGTATCGCTGATGTCCGCATCACTGAGCAGGAAGTGAACCAGGCGCTGATCGCCGAGGCTCGCCAATATCCCGGTCAGGAGAAGCAGGTCGTCGAGTTCTTCCAGAAGAACCCGAATGCCATGGCCCAGCTTCGCGCGCCAATCTATGAGGACAAGGTTGTCGACCACATCCTGGCCACCGCCAAGGTAACGGACAACACGGTCTCTCGCGAAGAACTCTTCAAGGAAGAAGACGAGTAAACTTCGGACAAACCTCATCAGAATCAAGGGCGCCGGGCTTCAGAGATGAAGTCCGGCGCTTTTCGTTCGTGCTGTCGCCGCGCGACTCTGGTAAACGCTGTGTTAACCGCGCTAGGCGAAATTGACACATATCGATTCTGAGGGATTACGGGCCAATGAGCGTTCAAAGTATACGACCGCAGCTGACCGAGCAGGACATTGAACGGCTGATGCGGGGTGAGACCCCCGAGCAGCGCGCGTCAGTGGCGCACCGGGTTTGCAGACGCATTGCGCTCGATGTGCTGAGTGACCGTGAAAAATCGTTCGCCAACGAGATCATGGCGATCCTGGCAGATGACGCGGCCGATCTTGTGCGCCGGACACTGGCCGTCACCTTGCGGAATTCGCCAATCCTGCCACGTGAAATTGCCCTGAAGCTGGCCCAGGATATCGAAGCCGTCGCGATTCCCGTGCTTCAGGATTCGCCCGTTTTCACGGATGAAGACCTGATTGAGCTGGTGCTGGCAGTTACGGCCGCCAAGCAGGCCGCAATCGCCAACCGGGATTCGCTGTCGATCACGCTGACCGAGGTGATTTCGGAGCATGGTGCGGTCGAGGCCGTTCGGGCTGCATCGAAGAACAATGGCGCTGAATTCAGCGACAAGGCGTATGACGACACGCTGCGGCGCTTCGGCCAGGATGAAATCGTTCAGACCGGCCTGATCAAACGGGAATTCATTCCGACCCACATCGCCGAGAAGATGGTGTCATTGGTGTCTGGCCAGCTGTTTGATCTCCTCGTCAACCGGCACGAGTTGCCAGCCCAGATGGCGATCGACCTTGCCGGCAGTGCGCGAGAGCGGGCAACCATCGATCTGGTCGAGCAGGCGGGGCGCACACATGACCTGCCGCGCTTCGTTTCCCAGCTGAACCTGAATGGCCGTCTCGGTCATTCGCTGATCATGCGAGCACTCTGCTGTGGCCAGATGCCGTTCGTCGAGCATGCGCTTGCCGAGCTGTCAGGTGTGGGTCACCAGCGCGTCTGGCTGATGATCCATGATGCTGGCCCACTGGGCCTTCAGGCGGTGTTCGATCGCGCTGGACTGCCACGCAAGATGCTTCCCGCGTTTCGCGCTGCCGTAAACGTCTTCCATGAGACAACGCATGATGGCGGGGCCAATGATCGCGCGCGGTTCCGTGCGCGCATGATCGAACGGGTGCTGACACAGTTCCAGGCCATCCCGAAGGAAGACCTCGAATATCTGCTAGATAAGCTCGACTATTATTCGGAAATGGCCGCCGAAGAAGAAAGCGAGAAAGAGTTCGACGTCGCCTAGGCGTCCGTTCTCGGGTGCGTTGCGGCATGAACGCCGATGCGCGCCAGATAGTCTCCATCACGCCAATGGGCGTTCTCAGCAACGATCAGAATGCCTGATGCATCTGCTGCTTCTACCAGGTCCAGCAGGTCAGGGTTGGTTTCCAGTGCCTTTGCATCGACGCGGATCGTATCGATCAGCAGACGAAGCGAATCGCTCAGCGCAGTCTGCCAAGAGCGGCGCATGTCGATGGCCACGCGGAAACCGTGGCGACGCAACAGGCCAAGTCGATTGACATAGTCAGCCGAACCGCCCGCAAAAGCCGCGTCCGCAAATTCCAGGCACACTTCCTGTTGGCAGAGTGACGTCCGGCGAATGGCGGCATCGCAGGCAAGGGCCGTGTTAGAGTGGGCCAGCGAAGCGATGGGGGCAGGGACGAGTATGGGGCGCTGGCTGGCGGGCTGGCCATGTGTGGCGCTCGCGATTCGACCCAACTGGTCTGAGAGCCACTTGGCGGGGTTGGCAACTTCGTTGGGCATGGTGCGCGGACCGAACGCAACGCGTTCTTCAAAAGCGATCGGCATCTCGCAAACCTGTCCCAGTGAATCGCCGCTGAGCAGGTGAACTACAGTGTGAAAGCGGAATGCCGGAGCAGGGGAAAGGCGGGCCTGACGATCAAGCGGGGATTGAATGGCTCGCATGGCCGGTCTCCTTTCCTGTGTGTTGTCTATTGCCTTCCCTAAGGGCGAGAGTTGAACATCACGCGCAGATATTCGGATGCATTTTTGCGAAATTTGACCAATCGAGGTTACCAGCATGACGAAGACCCCTTCGACACCACGCCTTTCAGCCACTGTCCTCATCATTCGCGATGGAGAAACCGTGCCTGAAGTCCTCATGGTGAAGCGCCATTACGAGATCGATTTTGCGGCCGGCGCCCTCGTGTTTCCGGGCGGTAAGGCGAATGACGAAGACGCTAGTTCCGATTGGGACCCCTATACCGATGGCGATTTCGGACCGGTCCAGCAGGATGCGCGAATCGCGGCTGTTCGAGAGGCTTTTGAGGAATCCGGCCTGTTGCTGGCGCGCCATGCAGACAAGCGCGGCCCTGGCGCGACCTTGGTGGGCCCTGAGATTTCCGAAAAGCTGGCGCCTCATCGCGGCGCTGTTGACCGGCAGGAAGAAAGTTTTCTGGAGCTGATTCGCGATAATGGCCTCGTGCTCGCGCTCGACAGTCTTGTCCACTTCGGTCACTGGATCACACCGGAAATGATGCCGAAGCGTTTCGACACTCACTTCTATCTTGCCCCGGCACCCAGAGATCAGATTGCAGCACATGACGGTCGCGAGACCACGGATGCCGTCTGGCTCGGTGCGCAGGAAGCGCTGGATATGGAGGTTGCTGGCAAGGCGACGATCATATTTCCGACGCGCATGAATCTTGTGAAACTCGCGCGCAGCACATCAGTTGCCGAGGCGGCTGAACGGTTCGGTGCGGAAGAGGTGGTGATGGTTCTACCCTACGCTGGCAAAACAGCGGCGGGTGAGCCTTGCCTGTTCATTCCGGAAGAAGCCGGATACGGCCAGACGGTCGAACTGCTGTCGCGCGTAAATGTCTGACTAGGAGGCGCCAGCCTTGGCTGCGACTGTCTGCTCGAGTGCATCGCACACGGCGTCAGCGACCAATTCCGAACTGTCGCCCTTGCCGACGCCGACGAACGCGGCACGGCAGGCTTCAACGTGCAAATTAATGAGCGCCGAATTCTCGCCGGGATGCGTATCGCTCAGCAGGGTGGAAAGCGATCCGCAGAGGCGTGAAATCGCCGGGTAACCGTAAGAACCTGCGACGCCGCGAATATTATGCGCGGCCATAAATACGGCGCGGTATTCTTCTGGTGTGGCTTCAGGAGAATTGGCTGCCGCCCAGGCGGCGATCAGTTTGTCCAGATCTGCTGACATCCAGGCATCAAACTGTTCCGACAGGGAATCCACGGCCGCTTCTGCCTTGTCTGCAAGGTCTTCCGGATCGACGGAGGCCGCGACGACGGGCTCTTCTGGTGTGAGTTCGGGCGGGCGGATCTTGATGACGCGGGATATGTCTGGTGTCGTAATCTGCTTTGTATCAGCCGTCGTGCGGTTCTTCGAAGGAAGCCATTTCCCCAGTAACTTGTCGATCATCATCTCGCCCCAAATCTACAGGGAGACAGTATGAGCCAAGCCTTAAAAAAACGCTGACAAATCAGATGTTACATCAAAAGGCGAATTGCTCGCGCAGGATGCGCTCATCAAGCGCATGACCTGGATCGAACAGCATGGTCAGTCGCCGGTCACGGCTCTCGCGAACCTGCACGTGCACGATGTCCCTGACTTCCTGATTGTCTGCAGCCGCTGCAACGGGCCGCCTGTCAGGGGCAATGACATCAATATTGACGGTCGCATCGTGGCGCAGCAGCGCGCCTTTCCACCGACGTGGCCGGAAGGCGCTAACCGGGGTCAGCGCCAGCAGGTTTGCGCCAATCGGCAGGATCGGACCATGCGCAGACAGGTTGTAGGCCGTTGAACCGGCAGGGGTGGCCACCATCACGCCGTCACAGGTCAACTCTTCCATCCGGGTGCGATCGTCGACTGTGATCTTCAGCCGGGCGGATTGGGCAGTTTGGCGCAACAGTGAGACTTCATTGATGGCCAAAGCCCGGTGTTGCTTGCCATTGATGTCTGTCGCGATCATGCGGAGGGGAACGAGACTTGCCCGCTCGGCATCGTTGATACGCTCGACGAGGCCGTCGAGGCAGTAATCGTTCATCAGGAATCCAACCGTACCGCGGTGCATCCCGTAAACCGGCTTATTGTCATCGAAGCGGCGGCGAAGCGTATCCAGCATGGCACCGTCGCCACCCACGGCAACGATTACATCGGCTTCTGACTCACTGGCCTGGCCATAACGGCGCTTGAGTTCGGGCAGGGCTTCCTGCGCTTCAGGACGCTTGGAGGCGAAAAAGGATATTCGTAACTGGGTCATGGCGCCCACATGTCGGCGGCGTTGAGACCGTCGTCAAGGATTTCGACTCCTGCGTTATCCTGACGCCTGTGTCAGGTTTGACTGGCGTGTGCATACGATTTCCGGTACTTTCACGTTAAAAGATGGAGGAATACAGCATGGCCGACGGTGCCCAGAAGATTGATGTTCGTGGATCAGTAAGCGCAGACGAATGGAAAGCGCGCGTCGATTTGGCTGCCATGTACCGACTTGTCGCCCTGCACGGCTGGGACGACATGATCTTCACCCACATTTCGCACCGCGTGCCGGGCCCCGATCATCACTTCCTGATCAACCCCTATGGCATGTTGTTTGAGGAGATCACGGCGTCTTCGCTTGTGAAGGTCGATCTGGATGGCAACGTCATCCAGGAGACCGAGTACTTCATCAATCCCGCAGGCTTTACCATCCACTCCGCCGTCCATGCCGCCCGCGACGATGCGCATGTCGTCATGCACCTGCACACCGATGATGGCGTCGCAGTGTCCTGCCAGAAAGACGGCCTGATGCCGCTGAGCCAGACGTCGATGCTGGTTCGCCACGATTTGGCCTACCACGATTATGAGGGCGTTGCCCTGGACCTGGGCGAGCGTGAGCGGCTCGTTGCCGACCTCGGCACCAAGAACAACATGATGCTCTACAATCACGGCACCATGACCGTTGGCGCCACCGCAGCAGAGACTTTCCTGCGCATGTTCTTCCTCGAGCGTGCGTGCACCATGCAGGTTCGTGCGCTGTCAGCCGGTCGGGATGGTGTGATCCTCGCGCCGGAAGACGTTCAGAATGTCGTGAAGGGGCAAAGCAATCCGGACGGCACGAAGGTTCTGGCCAACCGTCTCGCGTGGCCTGCATTGCTGCGCAAGCTGGACCGTCAGTCGCCCGGATATGATTCCTAAGGATATCCACGTATGCGACAAATTCAGCCTTTGTCGTAGTTGAGCATTATCAATCGGGCCCGTCCCGTCTATTTAAACGCCACATATTCACAAGGGCGATCACGAGCCATGAAGCACCTCAAAGCATTCGAAGACGCCCTTGGCGAAATCCATGGCGAAGGTCGCTACCGGGTTTTTATCGACCTTCACCGCCACCGCGGACGGTTCCCGAAGGCGACGGCACGGTTTGAAGAGGGCGAACGCGAAGTCACGATCTGGTGCTCGAACGACTATCTCGGCATGGGCCAGGATGATGATGTGATCAATGCCATGCATGAAGCGATCGACAGCTTCGGCGCGGGCTCGGGCGGTACGCGGAATATCTCGGGCACGACCCGCTACCATGTTGATCTGGAGCGGGAACTCGCCGACCTTCATGGCAAGGAAGCCGCGCTTCTGTTCACGTCAGGCTACGTGTCCAACGAGGCGACGCTGTCGACTCTGGGCAAGATTCTGCCTGACATGATCATCTATTCGGATGCCCTGAACCACGCATCCATGATTGAAGGCATTCGTCGGTCGGGCCTCGACCGCCGGATATTCCGCCATAATGATGTCGAACATCTCCGCGCTCTGCTGGAACTCGACGATCCGGCGCGTCCCAAACTGATCGCATTCGAGAGCGTCTATTCAATGGATGGCGATTTCGGTCGTATGGAAGAACTTTGCGACCTCGCTGATGAATTCAATGCCCTGACCTACCTGGACGAAGTCCACGCTGTCGGACTGTACGGCCATAACGGGGCAGGGGTGGCTGAGATGCAGGGCCTTGCCGACCGGATTGATATTATCGAAGGCACCCTGGGCAAGGCCTATGGCGTCATGGGCGGATACATCGCCGGGCATACGACCGTAATTGACTCGATCCGGTCGATGGCCTCTGGGTTCATCTTCACGACATCCACGTGTCCTGTGATGGCGGCAGGTGCACTCGAAAGCGTATCCAAGCTGCGGACAGACGAGGGGCGACGTTTGCGGTCTGTGCATCAGGCCAATGCGGCTTTGCTCAAGAAAAAGTTCGCCGATGCGGGCCTCCCGGTCATGGATTCCCCATCGCATATCGTGCCTTTGCTGGTCGGTGACCCTGAGCGCTGCAAGGCCCTGTCCGACACGCTGTTGTTTGATTTCAACATCTATGTTCAGCCCATCAACTATCCGACCGTTCCGCGCGGAACTGAGCGCTTGCGCTTCACGCCAAGCCCGGTTCACGGCGAAGCCATGATGGATGAACTGGTTGCGGCTATTCTTGCGGTCTGGAAGCAATTGGGTCTGGACAAGGCCGCCTGAGGGCGATGTCGCTTCTATCGTCTTCACTGTATACTTTATAGATTAGCGGGATTTCTTCTTGCCGAGACCTATGTCCTTGGCGTGCTGCGACCTGATTTTCGCATAGTTCGGCGCGACCATCGGATATTCGGCAGGCAGATTCCAGCGTGCGCGATACTGTTCCGGCGTCATGTCATACCGGGAACGAAGATAGCGCTTCAGCATCTTGAGTTTTCGCCCGTCTTCCAGGCAAATCAAGTAATCTGGCGTGATGGATTTCGCAACGGGAACTGCAGGTTCAGGTTCTTCGCCCTTGGGTGGCTCCCCCTTGGAAAGATCGATGATCGTGCCATGGATCGCTTTGATGAGATCCGGCAGTTCAGCTGCTGGAACTGTATTGTTTGCGACGAATGACGACACGATACTCGCTGTCATCTCCAGCACATCCGTGTGGTCGATTTCACCCATGATTTGTGGTGCCCCGTTGCGATAAAAGTGCGCAGTTAGATATGACAATTTACCCCGTCAGCCTTTAATACCATATATATCCAAGTAATGGCACTCAATATTCACGGAAATGATAGGCAAAGTATACTGCGATGTGCATGCAGTTCTTGGTAAATCGTCGCGGTTGCAGCAGGAGTGCAGGCGGCGTAAAGACGTGCTGACCCTTGCCACAGGAGATTCTCATGGCTGACACGGCGGCCCCCGCGCAGATCAAGCAGCGCGGTTTCTTTACAATGTCAGTGTCGGAAGCTGATCCCGAACTGTTCGCAGCGATTGCGCAGGAGCGGACACGCCAGCAACACCAGATCGAACTGATCGCGTCCGAGAACATCGTCTCCCGGGCCGTGCTGGATGCGCAGGGCTCCATCCTCACGAACAAATATGCCGAAGGCTATCCGGGCAAGCGCTACTATGGTGGCTGCGAATTCGTCGATATCGCGGAGAATCTGGCAATCGAACGCGCCAAGGCCCTGTTCAACTGCGAGTTTGCCAACGTGCAGCCAAACTCCGGCAGCCAGGCCAATCAGGGCGTGTTCCAGGCTGTGCTGAAGCCGGGTGATACCATTATGGGCATGAGCCTGGATGCCGGCGGCCACCTCACGCACGGTGCGAAGCCGAACCAGTCGGGAAAGTGGTTCAACGCTGTTCAGTATGGCGTACGCCGGGAAGACGACCGGATCGACTTCGTGGAAGTAGAGCGCCTGGCCAAGGCGCATCGTCCGCAGATGATCATTGCGGGTGGTTCGGCCTATCCGCGTGAAATTGATTTCAAGAAATTCCGTGACATCGCAGATGAGGTCGGCGCGATCTTTCTCGTTGATATGGCTCACTTCGCGGGTCTGGTTGCGGGCGGTGTTCACCCCAACCCGCTTGAGCATTGCCACATCGCCACAACCACGACGCACAAGACGTTGCGCGGCCCGCGTGGCGGCATGATCCTCACGAATGACGAGGCGCTCGCCAAGAAGATCAACTCAGCCATCTTCCCGGGTATTCAGGGCGGCCCCCTGATGCACGTGATCGCCGCCAAGGCTGTAGCATTCGGCGAAGCGCTGACGCCTGAATTCAAGGCTTACGCCGCTCAGGTGGTTGCCAATGCGCAAGCCATGGCTGCGGCTTGCAAGGCGGGTGGGCTCGATGTCGTTTCCGGCGGCACCGACACGCACCTGGCGCTGATCGACTTGCGCCCGAAACAGGTCACCGGCCGTGACGCGGAACAGGCACTGGAGCGCGCCTACATCACCTGCAACAAGAATGGCGTGCCTTTCGATCCGGCCAAACCGACCATTACCAGCGGTATTCGTGTCGGGTCTCCCGCTGGAACGACGCGCGGTTTCCGCGAGGCGGAATTCACCCAGATTGGCAATTGGATTTCGGAAGTCGTGGACGCTGTTGCCGCAGGCGAAAGTGCGTCCGCAGAAGACAAGGTACGTGCTGAAGTGCAGGCGCTGACCGCCCAATTCCCCATTTATGACGGCTTGGGAGCTTGATGCGTTTTGCGGTGTCCGTTTTGTGGTTCTGAGAATACAGCCGTAAAAGACAGCCGCTCGGCTGAAGACGACACCGCGGTCCGCCGTCGCCGCGTTTGCGACAGTTGCGGTGCGCGCTTCACCACATTCGAACGCGTCCAGCTGCGCGAGATCGTTGTCGTCAAGCGTGACGGAAAACGGTCCCTGTTCGAGCGCGACAAGTTGTTTCGGTCGATATCGGTCGCCGTCCGCAAACGACCGGTGGATCGGGAACGCATCGACCAGATGGTGTCGGGGATCGTCCGTAAACTTGAAAGCGGCGGCGAGTCCGAAGTGCCATCGTCCGAACTGGGCGAACTGGTCATGGAATCCCTCAAGCGTGTCGATCCGGTTGGTTATGTCCGTTACGCCAGCGTGTACCGCGACTTCAAGGATCCGAGCGACTTCGCCCAATTCATCGAAAAAACGGCACTCGAAGAAGACATCGACGAGTCATGAGCGGCTTGAGGGTCACCCTCAAGATCGCAACGTCGCTGGACGCGCGTATCGCGCTCGCTGACGGCACCAGCCAGTGGATTACAACCAGCGGTTCGCGCGCGCGGGCCCACCAGATGCGCGCAGAGCACGATGCCGTGCTCGTCGGTATCGGCACCGTCCTGGCTGACGATCCACTTCTCACGGCCCGCACTGTGCCGATGCCCGCCAAACAGCCCATTCGTATCGTCGCCGATTCCAGCGGGCGGACTCCCAAACAGTCACGCCTCGTCCAATCCATCTCCAGTGGCCGGGTCGTCGTTGCGACCGGAGGACAGCCGCAGGACATCCTGGCGGCCAGCGGCGTTGATATCTGGCGATGCGGAAACGGCCTGCGCGTGGATGTGCAGGCGTTGGTGCGCCGCGCCGAAGGCGAGGGAATCACGTCCATCCTGCTGGAGGGAGGTGGCACACTGGCCGCATCCTTCATCCGCGCCGGGCTGGTCGACGAAATCGCCTGGTTCCGCGCACCCATCCTGATTGGCGGGGATGGCCTTCCGGCGCTCGGCGGACTGGGCCTTAGCGACCTGGCCTCTGCGTCACGCTGGCGCCCTGTCGCAACGGAACGGATTGGAGATGACGTTCTCGATACTTATGTTCGAATTTAGCATAAGTCCGGCAAAGGATACGCCCCTCAATGTTTACAGGTCTCGTCACTGACGTCGGAACGGTCCGCAAGGCCGAAACGCGCAACGGACTAACGCGGTTTGAAGTCGAGAGTGGTTACCCGCTCGACGGCATCGCCATGGGCGCGTCCGTGATGCATTCGGGCGTCTGCCTCACGGTTGTCGATCTGGGCGAGGGGCCGCGCGGCGCATGGTTCGCCGTCGAGGCCGTTCCGGAAACGCTTTCCAAAACTGTGCTAGGCGAATGGACCGTCGGTTCGCGCGTCAATCTCGAACAAAGCCTGAAGCTCGGCGATGAATTGGGCGGGCACTTCGTGTTCGGTCATGTCGATGGCGTAGGTGAAGTCGTCTCCATTGAAGCCGAGGGCCAGAGCTGGCGGCTGACCATTCGTCCGCCGGCAGCCATAGCGCGCTTTTTCGCCACCAAAGGATCGGCCGCCATCAATGGTGTGTCGCTGACCGTGGCAGAGGCCCTGCCAAACGGTGATTTCCAACTGGCGATCATCCCCCACACGTGGGACGTGACCACGCTGTCTGAGCTGACACCTGGCGCCCATGTAAACCTTGAGATCGATATGTTGGCACGCTATGTGGCGCGCATGATAGGCGCCGACGCGCCAGAAGGACCCCCCCATAATGTCTGATGACTTCCATCACGCGATTTCCTCGATCGACGAGATCATTGAGGATGCCCGCAACGGCAAGATGTACATTCTCGTCGACGCTGAGGACCGCGAAAACGAGGGTGACCTGATTGTTCCGGCGACTTTTGCGACCCCGGAACAGGTCAACTTCATGGCCCGGTATGGTCGCGGCCTGATTTGCCTCGCCATGACGCAGGAGCGTGCCCACACGCTTCACCTCGACATGATGACGCGCAACAATCGTGAAAGCATGCAGACGGCCTTCACCGTTTCGATTGAAGCGAAAGAAGGCGTGACGACCGGCATTTCCGCACATGACCGCGCGCGCACCATTGCCGTGGCGATCGACCCGACCGCAGACTATGACGATATCGTTTCGCCGGGCCATGTCTTCCCGCTGGTTGCCAAGGATGGTGGCACTATGGTGCGGGCCGGTCACACCGAAGCTGCCGTCGACATTTCCCGCATGGCGGGCCTCTATCCGGCGGGCGTCATCTGCGAAATCATGAACGAAGACGGCTCGATGGCCCGTTTGCCTGACCTCGTCGCGTTCGCACAGCTTCATAACCTCAAGATCGGCACCATTGCCGACCTGATCGCATGGCGCCGGAAAAATGACCGCTTCCTTGAGCGACGTGTCGAAGCACCTTTGGACTCTGCCTATGGCGAAGGCTTCAACACGGTCTGTTTTCGCAACACCCTTGATGGCTCGGAGCATATCGCCATCGTTCACGGCAACATCACCCCGGATTCAACAACCATCGTCCGGGTTCACCGCACGGACGTTCTGGCGGATATTCTCGGCGAATCTGGCCCCCGTCAGGGCCTGGTCGAACGGGCGATGCGGATCATCGCCGAGGCGGAAGAGCCGGGCGTGGTCGTCTTCGTCAACACGATGCGTGCGAACGCGCTGTCTGAACGCCTCGGCCTGAAATCGTCAACGCCGGTCGACCCGTCTGCACCGCTGCGTGAGTATGGCGTTGGCGCCCAGATCCTGCGCGAACTCGGCGTTCGCAAGATGACCTTCCTTTCCAATACACAGCCCACCCGCGTTGCAGGGCTTGACGGATACGGCCTGACCATAGAGGGCTGGCGCCGCTTGAATGAGGAGAACACCTGATGTCGGATCGCGTCCTTATTGCGATATCGCGCTACTACAAGAACATCAGCGACGAGCTGGAGCTTGGCGCGATGGAAGAACTGGAAGCCGCAGGCGCGAAAGTGACTGTCATGGAAGTGCCGGGTGCGTTTGAGATTCCGGGCCTCATCGCCATGGCAGCTGACAGTGGCCGGTTTGACGGCGCCGTGGCGCTGGGCTGCGTCATTCGCGGTGAGACATCTCACTATGATTATGTCTGTGGTGAAAGCGCCCGTGGCCTGATGGACCTTATTGTCCAGCGTCGCCAGGCCATTGGTTACGGCATCCTGACCGTCGAGAACGAAGCTCAGGCCTGGGCCCGCGCTGACCGCAAGCAGAAGAACAAAGGCAAGGACGCCGCCGAAGCCTGCCTGTCGATGATCAAGTTTCGCAAGGAACTCATTCGTTGAGCGAGCAGAAAGTCCCTTTCGAAGTCATCCGTGCGCGCCGAGCAGGCGCCCGGCTGGCTGCGGTTCAGGCATTGTACGAAATGGAGCAGACTGAGAAATCAGCCAAGGCGACCATTCGTGCTTTCATGGAAGATCGTCTGGGCATCGGTCCTGATGAGCATCCTGTCGAAGAAGCCGACCCCGACCTGTTCAAGTCCATTCTCAATGCCGTTGTCGAGCATCAGGCAGCGATCGACACCGCGATCCTGTCACGTCTGTCGGATGGCTGGAAGCTGACACGCCTTGATGCCACGACGCGCGCCATCCTGCGCGCGGGTGCCGCTGAATTTATCGCGCATCAGGAACTGTCCGAAGCGGTTATCCTCGATGAATATGTTTCGCTGGCCTATGACTTCTTCGACGAAACAGAAGCAAAATTCGTCAACGCTGTGCTCCAGAATGTGGGCCGCGATCTGCGAACGGGAAACGCCGCCTAGTCTGACTTGCGGCCCCAGGCGCGAACGTCTTCAACAAACATGTCGGGCTTTTCCATCGCGGCGAAATGCCCGCCGCTCTCCATCTCTGTCCAGTGGGTGATGTTGTACGCGCGCTCGCACCAGCTGCGGGGCGGTGCGGGGTAAACGGCCTCTCCGGGAAAGTTCGCAAACCCTGTCGGCGTTTCGCAGCGTTTGCCTTCAGGCAGCGTCGCGCCACCCTCCTGGAACAGGGCGTTGTAATACCAGACGCTGGTCGCGATGGCGTCATTGACCAGGTAGATCATGATGTTGGTCATCAACTGGTCTTTGGAATAGACGCTGAACAGGTCGCCATCCTTCAGGTCAGACCATCCGTGAAACTTCTCCAATATCCAGGCCGCCGTGCCCATGGGTGAGTCCATCAGGGCCATCGCCAGTGTCTGCGGTTTTGTGGCCTGCTCCATGAAATAGGCGCCCTCGGCCTGGAGTGCGGCCTGCGATGTTCCGATCCAGTCGATTTCTTCCTGCGTCTGCGGCGTCGCGGGCGTCGGGCGCAATCCCATCATGTTCAGATGGATCGCCTTGCACCCGCCTTTAGCGTCATGGGTGCCATGATCGTATCCAATCCAGGATGTCACCAGCGCGCCCCAGTCACCGCCTTGCGCAAGATAGGTCTCATAGCCAAGCACGTCCTGCATCAGCGTGTTCCACAGCTTGGCCGTCGCGCGCTGGCCCATCGGTGCCTTGGGCTTTTCCGAAAAGCCGTAGCCGGGCAGGGACGGGATCACGAGATCAAAGGCGTCCTCGGCTTTGCCGCCATGCTTGGACGGGAAGGCTAGTGGGCCAATGGCCTCCCAAAATTCAAAGAACGATCCGGGCCAGCCATGGGTCAGCAACAGGGGGCGGCGACCGCCAGCCTCGCCCACGACATGCACGAAATGTATGTCCATCCCGTCGACATCAGCCTTGTAGCTTGGATAGCGGTTGAGGTCAGTCTCGGCTTCGCGCCAGTCATAGCCCGCCAGCCAGTAGCGCTGGATTTCCTTCATCACCGGCGTTGACATGCCATAGGAAAAGCCCTGCTCATTGTCGGGGGCCGGAAACCATATGTAATTCTTCACGCGGTCCCTGATGGCCGCGATCTTCGCGTCGGGAACATCAATTCTGAATGGTCTGGCTTTAGGCATGCGCGTGTCCTCCTGCCGGGAACCATAAGGGCAACGCGGGCATCAGGCGAGCCGGACGCAAGGTCAGGTCAGACCGAAAAGCTTGTCCCGCAACCGCAGGCGGCCGTGGCATTCGGGTTGTTGATCTTGAAAGCGGCCCCGATCAATTCGGTCGAGAAATCGATTTCAGAGCCGCCAAGGAATTCCAGGCTCATCTCGTCAATCAGCACGCGCGCGCCGTCCCGCTCAACCACCAGATCGTCAGGATTGGCCGCGTCGGCAAAGTCGAACTTGTACGAAAAGCCGGAGCAGCCGCCTCCCTCAACAGAAACGCGCAGGTATTCTGCGCCGTCCTGTTTTGCCAGAATCGCATTAATCCGCTTGGCAGCGGAGGCGGACAGGGTCACATCAGGGGCAGTTACGGTGCTCATGCACACAAGATAGGGACTAATTGGTCGATGGAAAAGAGAGCCGTGTTTGCGACGCGCTTCGAAGACAGCCGTGGTCGCTATTTTGAAGAGGCGCCATCCGCCACCCGTACGCCGTTTCAGCGGGATCGCGACCGCATCGTTCACTCGACCGCCTTTCGCCGCCTGAAGCAGAAAACACAGGTTTTCGTGGCCCACGAGGGCGATCATTACCGCACCCGACTCACACATTCGCTGGAAGTCGCCCAGATCGCCCGCAGTGTGTCGCGAACGCTCGGTCTTGATGAAGACCTCGCCGAAGCGCTGGCGCTGGCCCATGATCTTGGTCATCCGCCATTTGGTCATGCGGGTGAAGATCAGCTCGACGCATGCATGAAGTCCTTCGAGGGCTTTGATCACAACGCCCAGACGCTGCGTCTGGTGACAAAGCTGGAAGTACGCTACCCCAATTTCGACGGCCTGAACCTGACCTGGGAAATGCTCGAAGGGCTGGTCAAGCACAATGGCCCTGTGACCGGTCCGGACACGCCGATCACCAGCCTGCCGGCAGCGTTCCGCGACTTCCCGCATCTGGCCGATCTGGAGCCGGACCAGTTTGCCGGACCGGAGGCACAGGTCGCCGCCCTGTCCGACGATATCGCCTATAACAACCATGACATTGATGATGGCATCGCGTCCGGTCTCTTCACCATTGACGACCTGATGGACATCCCGGTCGTTGGTGAGCAATTTCGCGGTGTCCGCATCGAATATCCGCATCTCAGCGACCGTATGGTCACTTACGAAGCCGTTCGGCGCCTGATCGGTGTCTGGATCAATGACCTGACGGGTGAGACGCACCGCCGTATCAAGCTGCACAAGCCCGCCAGCGCCGCTGAGGTCCGCGCCATGGACGTACCGCTGGTCGCATTCTCGGCAGAGCTTGAAGCCCGCCAGCGCGCCCTCAGGGCCTTTCTCTACGAACGCATGTACAAGCACTACAAGGTCAACCGCATGCGCAGCCAGGCCAAGCGCCTGCTGGATGACCTGTTCAACATCTTCCTTGCCGAGCCCGAAACGCTGCCGCCGCCATGGCGTCAGGATGCCGCCCAGGTCACCGACGCGCGCCGTGCCCGTATTGTGTGTGACTATATTGCGGGCATGACGGACACGTTCGCGATGGAAGAACACCGTCGCCTGTTCGACGTCAGCGGCATGCGCTGACCCCTGCAGGCGTCAGCGTCAGGGGGTGGCTGAACGCACCCGGCACAGGGAAAAAGCCTTGATGTTCAAGCGTCATTAACGAAACCGCCCCTAATATTAACCTCAGAAAATCAATCTGAAGGAACGTTCCATGGGCAGATCGCGCAGCGAGAGGGGAAATTACGCCCCTTTTGACGATGATTACCGGGGATTCGAGATCCGCGACGATGAAACGGCCCGCGGGCCACTGATTCTGGCGCTCGCCATTGGCGTGCTGCTGGTTTTCGGTGCCGTCGTCTGGAATACCTACCGGCAGGGTGTTCGCTCGAATGGTGCCGGAATCCCAAGCGTTATTGCAGATACACAGCCTTACAAACGCACGCCGGAAGACCGGGGCGGCGTTGCCGTGCCGGATACAGACAAGCGATTCTATGACCAGATGGACGCGTCAGACCGGCCCGATTCCGAGGTTGCGGCGCTGGATGATGCGCGAAGCGAAGAGTTCCTGCAGGGCGGACCGCCGATCGAACTGCGTCCGGGCGTCGAATCAGGCGCCGCAGATGACATCGACCCCGAAAATGGTATGCCCAATGTCGTCGCTGATCAGGTTCGCGCCTTGGCGAATCTCGACGAACGCCCCGAGAATGATCCGGAAGATGCGGTTGATGTCGTGTCGGTGAACCCGGTTCCGATGCCTATGGCGCCCAAAACCATGGTCCCGGGCCAGAGCGTCTCCGAGTTCGATTTCAGCACGGGTGGGGCTTTTCTCGTCCAGATTGCGGCCTTCCGGTCCGAGGAAGCCGCCGAAGCGGCCTGGCGCAAGGCCTCCGGAGCGCGGCCTGATATCTACCGCGGTGCCGAGAAACACATCCAGCGGGCCGATCTGGGCGCCAAAGGTGTGTTTTACCGCTTGCGCGTCGGGGCCTTTGCCGAGAGATCGGAGGCAACGGACTTCTGCACCGCGCTGAAGGCCGCTGGCGAAAACTGCATAGTGGTGACTGGATAGTGACAAAAGCGTGCATCCTCAGTGTCTCGGGTCCGAGACTGACTCCTGGAGAGCGAACACTTTTTTCGGCGCATGACCCGTGGGGCGTGATCCTGATGGGACGCTCCTGCATTTCCAGAAGCCAGATCCGCCAACTCGTTGCCGACATCTGGGATGCAACAGGTCGCTCAACCCTCATCTTCATCGATCAGGAAGGTGGCCGTGTGGCCCGCCTCAAAGCGCCGGAATGGCCGCTTTTCCCGCGTGGCGAGGATTATGCGCTTGTTTACCAGTCTGATCGCGAACGTGGTCTCGAAGCGGCATGGCTGGGTCACCGCCTGATCGCGGCCGAACTGGCCGCCATGTCGATCCATGCCGATTGTGCGCCAGTGGTCGACCTGCCGGTGCCGGGCGCCCATGACGTGATTGGTGACCGGGCCTTTGGCACCGAGCCGGAACAGGTCGCAGACATTGCCCGTGCGGCCCTGAAAGGGCTCGCTGATGGCGGCGTGGCAGGCGTGGTCAAGCATATTCCCGGGCATGGCCGGTCCATGTCCGACAGCCATCTGGAATTGCCGCGCGTCACCGCCGGCGCCAACGAGTTGGCCAAGGATTTTGACGCTTTTGCACGTCTCGCGGATGCGCCCATGGCGATGACCGCTCATATTGCCTACGATTCCATCGACCCCGGCGTGGCTGCCACCCTGTCACCTAGGCTGATTCAAGGCATCATTCGCGAGCGAATCGGGTTTGATGGCCTGCTGATGACGGATGACCTGGGGATGAGGGCGCTGGGCGGTAGCCTGACGACGCGTGCAGACGGTGCAATTGCAGCCGGATGTGACGTGCTGCTGCATTGTTCGGGATTCCTCAAGGATCCAGACGCCATTCTTGCTGAAATGTCGGAAGTCGCTGAAGCCTCGCCGGTATTGTCGGGCAAGGCGCTTCAGCGTGCAGAACGGGCCGAATCCATGTCGACGGCAGAACTGCCATTCGACAGGCAGGCAGGCTGGGCACGTTTCCACGAACTCTTCCCCGAATTCAGGGCGATGGCATGAGTGTAGACGCCATTTCCATCGATGCGCTGTCGGCCGACGCGCAGGACGCCGAAGCGGGTGATATCTTCCGCGTCGATGTCGATGGCTATGAAGGCCCGCTTCACCTGTTGCTGGAATTGGCCCGGCGACAGAAAGTTGACCTGCTTCACCTCTCCATTCTCGACCTGGCGGTCCAGTACCTGGTCTTCATCGAAGATGCCAAAACCAAGCGTATGGATCTGGCGGCTGACTATCTCCTGATGGCGTCATGGCTCGCCTTCATGAAGTCCCGCCTCCTGCTGCCCAAGCCGGAAAAGCTGGGCGACGACGAGCCATCCGGCGAAGAGATGGCCGAGCGGCTTGCGTTCCGCCTCAAACGCCTCGATGCGATGCGCACAGCGGTGCAGGAGCTGGAATCAGGCCCGATCCTGAACAATGTCATTTTCCTTCGTGGCCGTCCGGAACAGCCGCGCGTCATCAAGCACACCGAATTCAAGGCGTCGCTCTACGAACTGACGCAGGCCTTTGGCGCCATACGCGAGCGCAAGGAAAAGGCTGCCCCGCATAGAATCGAGCAGCAATTCGTTCTGCCGCTTGAACTCGCCCGTACGACTCTTCGTGCCTTGCGAGAGCAATTGAGCCAGTGGTCCAGCCTGGAAGACATCCGCATCACCATGACAGATGTCGACCCCCTGTTGCCACCACGCTCCGTTACGGCCAGCGTGTTTGCAGCGGCCCTCGAACTGGCCCGGGACGGCGAAGTCGACGTGCGCCAGGACGCCCACTTTGCGCCACTTTACCTACGTAATGCAGAAACCAACCCCGGGGAGGGCAGGGATGCAACCGCTTGAGAAGTTTGAAATGATGGAAGATTCACCAGAAGAGACGCGGGATCCCTTGGCCCAGTTGTCCTTCGCCTACAAGCGATCCGAAGCGGAACTGGCTGGCGGTGTCGAGGAAGCCTTGTCTGAGGGTATCCGGCGCGCCGAGGCCATCTTGTTCGCAGCCGGAGAGCCGCTGTCAGCCGACCAGATCGCAGAAATTCTGCCGCACGGCGTTGAGTCCGCTGAAGTCCTGATGGCCCTTCGCGCAATGTATACGAACCGTGGCGTGAACCTTGTTGAAGTTGCCGGCAAGTGGCGGTTCCAGACCGCACAGGATCTTTCCTTTCTGTTTGTCGAAGAACGTCAGGTTCAGAAAAAGCTTGGTCAGGCCGCACTCGAAACGCTCGCGATCATCGCCTACGGCCAGCCGGTGACCCGGGCCGAGATTGAGGCTGTTCGCGGCGTTGCGGTCGCCAAGACCACGATCGACTCGCTGATGGAAGCAGGCTGGGTCAAGATCAAGGGTCGCCGCAAGACGCCAGGCCAGCCCATGACCTATGGTACGACCGATGCCTTCCTTGAGCATTTCGGCCTCGAAAGCCTCGACACCCTGCCGGGCAAGGCGGACCTCGAAGCGGAAGGCCTGTTGTCCGATGTCATTCCGACCGGCTTCCAGATGCCGGACGAGGAAGCCCTCAACGAAGAAGATATTCTCATCCACGATGCTGCGGATGCGGAATCTGTCGACGCGTTCGTCACAGATTACATGGATGAGGAAGACCAGCCGGAAACCGCTTCTGAGGCCACTGGAGATGTGGTCCCACAAGATGCAGACGACGTCGCCCCGGATGTCGTCGTCGAAGACGTCGTGAAGGCGGACGACGGAACCGTTGAAACTGTATCTGTCGAAGAAGATGAGGACGAAGGCGTCAGCGTTTTCGCCTACCTGAAGCCGCGTCCACGCCCGACAGAAGATGAAGACGAATTTGATCGCGCAAGCGTCAAGGCCGCCGTCATCCAGCTCGCTGGCAATCCGCGTGAGCCGGAACGCCCGATGACGGATTGGGATGACGAAGAATAAGGCTTACGCGGCTGGCGGTTCAAACCTGAAGCGCTGCTCATCGTCAAACATGCCAAGGATATCGTCCTCGGCCGTGCCTGCGCCAATATTGTGAAGGACGTATCGGTGTCCCATAGGCGTCACCTTGTCTGACACGATACCGACATGAGGCAGGCTGCCATTCAGGCGCATCGTATAGATGTCACCCGCCTGCCAGTCCGTGAGGGCGCTCGGCACCGGATGCCGGGTGCCGTGACGCCCGAAATAGGTCTCCAGGTTTGGAACGCGCCGGTGGTCGATATTTCGGTCGGGTCGCGTCAGCCCCCAGATCTTTGGATAGGCGCTGAATGCCGCTGCCATATCCTCATGCACGGCAGTTTGGAGATCGAAGTCGAACGCGTCTCGGTAGGCACGAACAACCACATCCGTGCATACACCGCGCGCCCGCGGAACGTCTCCATTGGGATAGTCCAGGCTGACATAAGCGGGATCGTAAGACAGCGTAACGCCAATCTGCTGACGCGCGGCCAGGATCAGGCGCGTTTCCCAGGGGATCAGTCGCTCGCCAAGCACGCTTGGTACGAGGGGGAGGGCCACCAGGCCGGAGAGTGCGGCGCGTCGTGTGATCATGCTTACAGATGATCATCGCGATGCGGCTGCAATAGGTCGAAATGGTGCGCAATGCGCCCAACCCCACATTGGCCCCACCTCTTCGGCGCCCCATTCTGGACACGGGGGCACACTTTCCACCCCCCCCTCAAGGCACCTGTTCAGAACCCCTTCAGCACGGCAATTTCGTCCAATCCGGCGCGTTCCGCGCGCAATGAATTGACCTTGTGATCAGGGTCGGGAACGCCAACCGCCATGCCGCACCATACCATTTCCGTCTCGCCAAGGCCGAAATGCTCCTTGAACATCGGCCGTAATATTCCCCAGCATTCCTGCATGCATGACCCCCATCCGCGTTCCTCCGCGAGCAGGGCGAGCGTCTGCAGGTACATGCCGGTATGGCCCCATTGGCCGTGACCCATCCGCTCGTCGATCACAATGAATACGGCCACGGGCGCACCGAAGAAGCGGAAATTGTTGGCAAACCAGGCAAGTTTTGCGGCCCGGTCGGACCGCGGGATTTCCAGCGCCTCATACATCATTTCTCCAACACGGCGGCGGCGTGCCTCATGCGGCTCCCACAGGTCTTTGGGATAAATGGGCCGGTCTGTCGGCTGGCCTGCCGGACTGTCCTTCAGTATCCCGGCTGCCTTGGAAATAATCTCATCCTTGGCGTCGCCCGTCACCACAATCACCCGCCAAGGCTGCGTATTGCCACCCGAAGGCGCGCGCTGTGCTGCCGTCAGCCAGTCGCGTATTTCCGCCTCGGAAAGGGCGTCGGGTTTGAACGCGCGCGTTGAAATGCGCTGCGCCACTGCAGTGGAAACATCCATGAAAAAACCTCCCGTCAGGATATGACGGGAGGTCTATCAGTCTTTGCGTGGCGTCAGCCAACAACCTTATTTCGGATGGCAGATAACCGGCATCCAGGTGTAGCCTTTGACGAAGGCGCCAGACGTCAGCGATGGCTCGTCCAGCACTTCGATATGGCTGAAGCGCGCCATGATTTCCTGCCACAGGATCTGCAGTTGCAGTTCCGCAAGGCGGTTGCCGACGCAACGGTGGATACCGAAACCGAAGGAGATATGACGGCGGGCATTTGCCCGGTCGATGATGAAATCGTTCGGCTGGTCCCAGAAGCGCTCATCGCGGTTGCCGGAGACGTACCACATGGCGACCTGGTCGCCTTTCTTGATCGTCTTGCCGTGCATTTCCACGTCTTCCAGTGCCGTGCGGCGCATAAAAGCGAGCGGCGTCTGCCACCGGATTGTTTCCGAAACCATGTTCGGGATCAGCGAGTGATCCGCTTTCAGTTTTTCGTATTCCGCCGGGAACTTGTTCAGCGCATAGACCGAACCGGTCATCGAGTTGCGGGTCGTGTCATTGCCACCAACGATGAGCAGTATGACGTTGCCCAGCAATTCCATGGGCGTCATGTTGCGTGTCTTTTCGCCGTGAGCGAGGAGGCTGATGAGGTCATTTTTCTCATCCATCGCGCCACGTTCCTGGAAGATGCCCATGAACGTTGTCAGACAGGTCATCATCTCCTGCTTCCACTGTTCTTCCCCACCGGGGCAGATGTCCGGATTGTTCATGTTTGTGGCCACGTCCGACCAACGTGTCAGATCTCGGCGACGCTCGAACGGATAATCGAACAGCGTGGCGAGCATCATTGTCGTCAGCTCGACCGAAACCGTATCGACCCAGTCGAATGGCTCTCCGACCGGAAGCGTGTCCAGCAAGTCCTGGGTCCGCTTGCGGATCAGGGGTTCGAACACCTTGAGCATGTTTGGCGCGACAGCCGGCTGCACCGTACGGCGCTGTTCAGCGTGGCGCGGCTCGTCCATCGCAATGAACATCGGCATTTCGAAGTCTTCAAGCGGCTGCCCAAGCGTGATGCCACCATATTCCCAGCTGGAGGAAAAACGCTCGTGGTCAATGTCCACAGCCATGATGTCTTCATAGCGCGTGATGGACCAATAGGGACCAGCAAAGCTGTCAGGCGTGAAGTGCACGGGGTCTTCGTTGCGCAGGCGCTCAAGACGATCCCAGTATTTGCCCTGACGCCAGACTTCGGGGTCGATCAGGTCGAAATTGGTGATGTCGAGTTCCGACGCGGGTGGAACATCCTCACCAACCCGGAGATATCCGGGAAAGAGTGGCTCGCGATCCGAAACTTTCGGGCGCTCGAGCGCGGGATGATCAAAGGTTTGTGCGGTATCGGCAGCCATCTTTATTCCTCCGAAGGGTCCCTGAACGGGACGCCAGTTCTGTTCGGATTTGAAGGTATCACAGCCAAAATGAAAAAACCATGACGCATGCGTCATTTATTTTTGTTAACCTTGATTCAGGCGAGATACCTTTCTGCACGGGCGTCGAGAAGGGCGCGTCGAATGGCCTTGGCCAGGGATTTTCGCTCCGGGGGTGTCAGAAACCGTCCAATGACATACGCCGTGCGGCCATGCTCGATTCGCAGCCAGCTGGTCAGGGTCAAAGGCTCCTCTATCTCCACCCGCGCAAAAGCGGATGGCACTTCCACGGTGCGTTCGGAGCCGTCCGGCTTGCGGTGATGCAGAACAAGCGACTTGGCTGTAACCGTCACCCGCGTCTCCTCTCGTTGCTGCCGGAAGGACCACCGAAAGGCCAGGTAGATGGCCAACGCATCCAGCCCAAAGAATCCGAGGATCGGAAACGCGCCCATCGACACAAAAGCTGCGCCGTAAAGGAAGCTGAGTCCGCCGACAACCGCCATGACGATTGCAAACCCGCGCGGACTGAGAGAGCGGTTTGGCGTCAACATCGCGTCGAAATAGATGATTTCCTGCACTTCGGTCATGCAAGTATATTTAGCACGCGCTTGCGCCGCGGAAAGTGCGTCTTAAACACCTCAGGCATGGCCGACAAAAAAACTGCACCTGCAAAAATCACAAAGAAGCGCACGCCGCGAACGTTCGGTATCGCGCGCGCGACTGAACTCTATGAGGCACTGGCCAGGGACCGGCCGGATCCGCGCACAGAACTCAATTTTTCCAGCCCGTATACGCTTGTCGTCGCAGTCGCTTTGTCTGCACAGGCAACGGATGTCGGGGTAAACAAGGCGACAGCGAAACTGTTCGCCGTGGCAGACACGCCCGAGAAAATGCTGGCGCTCGGAGAAGCGGGCGTTGCCGAATACATTCGGACCATCGGTCTGTGGCGGAACAAAGCCAAGAACGTCGTCGCCCTCAGCCAGATGTTGATTGAAAAGTACAATGGCATTGTCCCCCGCACGCTGGACGAATTGCAGGAACTGCCGGGCGTGGGCCGGAAGACGGCGAACGTTGTGCTCAATGAAGCTTTTGGTGTGCCAACCATTGCGGTCGACACCCATGTATTTCGCGTGTCCAATCGGACAGGTCTGGCGCCGGGCAAGAACCCTGATCAGGTGGAGATGGGATTGGAGCGCACAACGCCGCCCCAGTTCAAACACGGCGCCCATCACTGGCTGATCCTGCATGGGCGATATGTCTGCAAGGCCCAGACCCCTGAGTGCTGGCACTGCGCCATTGCACACTTGTGCAAATACAAGCCCAAGACGCCTGATCCGGCGACGGTTTCCAGTTTGGGCCCGAAGGCAAAAGCCAAGCCGCGCAGATAGGACTGTGACATTTCTGCCAGCCGTTGAGACCGCCACCAGTTGGCCACATTTCCATAACGCCTTGGTCACGAAATTCTCCGAAACGTGCCGCCAGTTTTTCAGGAGCCACGTTATGTCCAAGTTCAATTCCCTCTCATTAGTCGTCACCATTGCGGGTGCCGGTATTCTCGCCTGCCAGCCCGCCTTTTCAGAGGAGCAGGATGGCTGGGCCGGAGAAGCAGCATTCAGTGCCGGGTACACAACGGGCAACACGGAAACGACCGACATCGGTCTGGGCGTGGACGTAACGCGGACTGAAGGTCTGTGGAGCATTGAGCTGGTCGCCGAGGGAGAATATGGCGAGCAGGACAGCATCGAAAGCCGCAACCGCTATTTCCTGTCGGGCGATGTTGACCGCTTGCTCAATGAGAAGCTGTTTGCGTTCGCCCGGACCTCTTATGAAGTCGACCAGTTCACCGGTTTCGACAGCCGCACCTTCTTGGGGGGTGGTCTCGGTTACCATGTTTATGACGGGGCCAAGACAAAGTGGACCGTGCGTGGTGGCCCGGGTGTAAAGATCGACGAAGTCAAACGGGAAATCACCACAGATGCCCTCGGCGCAGCGCTGATCATCCCGGCAGAGACTGAAACGTCACTGGGTGCCGTTGCGCGATCGGCTTACGCTTATAAATTCAACGACAATGTCAGCTTCTCGAACGACACGGATGTTCTGTACGGCGAGACATCAACGCAGGTTGAAAACAGCGCAGCGCTCACCGCTGCAATCTCCAAGTCCATTTCTGCCCGCATGTCATTCAACGTGCGTTACGATACCAATCCAGCAGATGGCTTCGAGGATACCGACACGGCGCTGAAGATCGCGCTCGTGTACGGCTTTGGTCAGTAATTCAGCTCAGTCAGAAAAGTCAGGCCGCCAGCGCAAAGAGAGAAAGAAATTGTAGCTGCGGTTGATGCCGTCGATGTCGCCAATATTCGACTCGACGGCCTGATCTGAGAAGGTAAAATACTCCAGGCCCGCACCAACCCGCAATTGCGAGTTGATGTGGTAGGTCGAACCGGCGAAGACATTTCCATATGTACTGATATTTGTATCGTTTCCGATGACGATGAAGTCGGGATTGATGTCGGCCGGACCTTTGAAGTCAAAGTCAAGGATTCCGCCGCCCAGACCAAAACCAATGAAGGGACGAAGTCGCTTTTCCGGGCGGAAGTCCCGGAACACGTGTACGCCGAGGGAGTGCGCGTCGAAATCTCCGCGCGTCGTCAATGCCCCGTTCAAACCCGTGATTTTTGCCCAGCGGCGAGAATATTCGGATTCCACCCTCCAGACATCAGAAAAGCGGTAACCCACTGCGGTGCCAAATTCGCGACTTGCAGCGAAATGGAGATTGTTCTGATCATTGATCGCGCCGTAGCCTCGGAAGGCAAAATAGAACCCGTTTTCTTCGAGCGCCTCGGCGTGAGCTGACCCAGAAAAGGCAATCGCAACGATAGCGGAAAGTGCGGCTGTCCTGATCATCAATCTGTCTGTCCTCGGGCGCGGGTGGCGGACTGGACTTCATTGCGACGGGTGTCGAAATCGGCGGGCCTATCTATGCCCTCGATTTGAGGCGACGCACAACCGCTGATGCCATCTTGTCACCCAGGCTTGGCCCCTCGAGCGGATAGAGATATGGCTCAATCAGCTCCAGTTCCATCAGGAGCAGGTCTCCGTCCCGTCCTCTCAGCATATCCACCCGTCCGTATAGCGGAACAGAGTCCAGAGAAGTGAGAACGGCCCGAGCCGATGCCAGATCAGCCAGCGATGGCGCGATCATTTGCTCCGTCCCGCCATAGGTAGACTGTATCCTATAGTCGCCAGACGCGGCGCGCTTGACCAGGGCGTGGCTAAACTCACCATCAATGAAGATGAAACTGATCTCGCCCTCAGCAAGGATCATTTTCAGAAATGGCTGGACCATCATCGCGTGCGGCATGTGCGGGATTGGATCACCACGCTTTAACCTGTGCTGATCTTTCGCCCCTGCGCCAACCTGGCGTTTGAATACCAGATCATCGCTGCCGAGCGTGTCGAATGCAGATTCGGCACTTTCTTGCGTGACAGTCTCCAGCCACAAGGTCGGTATGAGCTTCGCGCCGTTTGCTTCCAGGTGCTTGAGATAGGTTTTCCGGATGTTCCAGCGCACGAGTTCTGGCGGATTGAATAGTTTGGTCTGGCTGCCGATACGCTCCAGCGTCGTCAGGAATTCTTCAAGTCGATCCCAGTAGTCCCATGTCGTCCCAATGATTGCAGCATCGAACGATGCCCAGTCTACCTCTGTATCATCCCAGGAAATGTCGACGAGCGTCATGCCTTGCTTGGCAAAGGCGGGACCGAGCGCGGTCATCATGTAGTCATGCTCAAAAGCATCGCTTCGACGGATGGATGAGCCGGGCAGGGTAACGCGGGAGGCGAGGTAGGCGATTTTCATGCGGTTCGTTTAACATGCGTTGTGGTTGCGTCCAGCCGCCTTGTCTGGCAATCGGCGGTCTTGAAATTCAAGGCAGAGAAATCATGACCACTACCCGTTTTGACGTTGTCGGCTTGGGCAATGCGATTGTCGACATTCTGTCGAGTGCAGATGACGCATTTCTCGAAAAGTGGGGCATCCAGAAAGATGCGATGAACCTCATTGAGGAGCCGCGCGCCCACACGCTGACGGCCGAAGCGAAGAACCCCGTCGTTACGTCAGGCGGCAGTGGCGCTAATACAATAGCCGGAATTGCCAGCTTTGGCGGCAGCGCAGCCTATATCGGCAAAACAGCCAATGATGATCTTGGACGTCAGTTTCGTGAGGAAATGACGAGCACAGGTGTGCCTTTTGCCACGCACCCACTGGACGGGGGTCCAGCCACGGCTCGCTGCATCATTTTCGTCAATGAAGAGGGTGCGCGCAGCATGAACACATTTCTAGGGGCATCTGTCCTGTTTTCAAAAGACGATGTTGATGAGGATGTGGTCCGGTCGGGGAAGATCCTCTATCTCGAGGGTTATCTGTTCGACAAGGACGACGCCAAGGCCGCGTTCATTCACGCCTCCGAGACGGCGAAAGCGGCCGGGCGCCTGGTCTCCCTGACTCTGTCAGACAGTTTCTGCGTCGATCGTCACCGCGACAGCTTCCTGCACCTGGTTCAGAACCATGTCGATATTCTCTTTGCGAATGAAGAGGAGCTTCTCTCATTGTACCAGACGCGTGACTTCGACGAAGCTATCTCGCGCCTGCAAGCGGATACCGCCATTGCTGCCGTAACGCGCAGCGAGAAAGGGTCCGTCGTGATCGGTGATGGCGACCCGATTGCAGTCGCTGCAGAGCCTGTTGCAAAAGTGGTCGACACGACAGGCGCTGGCGATCAGTACGCTGCTGGTTTCCTGTTCGGATATGCCAGGGGCCTTCCGCTCGCGACCTGCGCACGACTAGGACACATCGCGGCAGCAGAGGTGATCAGCCATTTCGGACCCAGGCCTGAGGTTCCGCTTGCCGGTCTCGCATTGGCGGCCGGCATCAAAGTCTGATCGCGAAACGTCATGCCGGGCGATCTGGCCAGACATACGTCGTGCGCGAATCGTGCTTAAGTACCGTTTTGGAACTTAAGTGAGTTTGCGAGGTCGTGAGCCGATGAAATGGTCGGAACTTTCGGACAATTGGTGCCCTGTGGCGAGAACGCTATCGGTCTTGGGTGACCGATGGACCCTTTTGATCCTTCGCGACTGCTTTCTCGGACTATCCCGTTTCGAACAGTTTGCAGAATCCAGCGGTATGACGCGGCACATTTTGGCCGACAGGCTGAAGCGTCTGGTCGAAGCGGATATTCTTGTCCGGCAGGCCTACTCAGAAGCGCCGAAGCGATACGATTACAATCTCTCGGCAAAGGGCCAGGAACTGGAGCCTGCGCTGATGACTCTTCGTGACTGGGGGAAGAAACACCTGCCGGTTCGCCGCGCCACAACACCCTGAACGATCAAACCTATAGAATGAACTTTGACAGGTCAGCGTCGCCGGCGAGACCAGCAACGCGTTCATTCACATAGTCTGCGGTGATCGTAATCGTTTCACCCGACTTGTCTGGCGCATCGAAACTGATCTCATCGAGTAGCCGCTCCAGCACGGTTTGCAGCCGTCGTGCCCCAATATTCTCAACGGAATTGTTCACGGCTTCCGCCAGATCGGCAAGGCGATCAATCGCAGCGTCCTCGAATATGAGTGTGACGTTTTCCGCGTCCATCAAGGCTTGGTACTGCTTCACCAGACTGGCCTGCGGCTCAACGAGAATCCGGCGCAGATCGTCACGCGACAGTGCTTCCAGCTCAACCCGGATTGGCAACCGTCCCTGAAGTTCAGGCAGGAGGTCGGACGGTTTTGACACGTGGAATGCGCCCGATGCGATGAACAGGATATGGTCCGTTTTCACGGCACCGCGTTTCGTGGACACGGTTGTGCCTTCGATCAATGGCAGAAGGTCCCGCTGCACACCTTCTCGGCTGACATCCGCGCCGCCACGATCTTTGCGGGCCGCGACCTTGTCGATCTCGTCAAGGAACACAATGCCGTCTTGCTCGACGGAGTCGACGGCTTCGCGCACGATGGCATCTTCATCCAGCAGGCGGTCGGCTTCTTCTTCCAGAAGGGGACGATGCGCTTCCTGCACCGTCGTGCGAACACGTTTGGTGCGACCCCCCATCGCCTTGCCGAGCATGTCGGACAGATTGATCATGCCCATGGACCCGCCCTGGCCAGGAATATCCATCATCTGCATTGGATTGCCGGTTTCGGAAAAATCGATATCGACCGGCTTGTCGTCCAGTTCGCCAGATCTGAGTTTACGTCGGAACGCTTCGCGGGTTGAGGCCTGCGCATCTTCGCCCACCAGGGCGTCGAGCAAGCGTTCTTCGGCCGCATCCTTGGCCTGTTGGGCAACACCCGCCCGTTTCTGTTCGCGAATCATGCCGATGGCTGCTTCCACCAGGTCGCGGATGATCTGCTCCACGTCGCGTCCTACATAGCCGACTTCCGTAAACTTCGTGGCTTCGACTTTGAGAAACGGGGCATTGGCCAATTTGGCGAGACGACGCGAGACTTCTGTTTTACCAACCCCGGTCGGGCCGATCATCAGGATGTTCTTTGGCGTGATTTCATTGCGCAAGGCTTCCGGCGCCTGTTTGCGTCGCCACCGATTCCTCAGGGCAATGGCTACGGCCCGCTTGGCACCGTTCTGGCCGACAATGTGGCGATCGAGTTCGGCAACGATTTCTCGCGGAGTCAGATTTTGCATTCGGGTCTCTCAGGTAGGCCAGGATCGAAGGGAAGCGCGAATCAGATTTCGAGCGTCTCGAGCGTAAAGTTGGCGTTCGTATAGACGCAGATGTCTGCCGCGATCTGCATGGCCTTGCGCCCGATGACTTCGGCATCAGTTTCATATTCATAGAGCCCACGAGCCGCAGCGAGCGCATAATTTCCGCCCGATCCGACCGCGACCACATGATGTTCCGGCTCTAGGACGTCGCCTGCACCCGTGATGACCAGCGTGGCATCCTTGTCAGCCACGATGAGGAGAGCCTCCAGTTTTTGCAGGTATTTTTCCGTGCGCCAGTCCTTGGCCAGTTCCACGGCTGCGCGCTGCAACTGGCCGGGATGGCGCTCCAGTTTCGCTTCCAGCCGTTCGAATAGTGTGAAGGCATCAGCGGTGGCACCAGCAAAGCCAGCCAGAATCTCTCCACCAGCTATTCGGCGCACCTTGCGTGCGTTCCCTTTCATGATCGTCTGGCCCATCGAGACCTGACCATCGCTCAACATAGCCAATTTTCCGGACTTTCGAACGGCCAGGATGGTCGTGCCGTGCCAGATGGCGTCAGAACTTGCGTGCTGTTTCATACCCAAAGATGTGGCCGATAAGGTACAGCGGCGCAAGACATGTGCGATCATCTGTCCTTCCTGTCCGCAGTGTCACAGAACTGTCGCGCAGCTGCAGTAAGGGGGGCTCAATAGACAGGGATTGCGGACTGGATGTTTCAACAACTCGGTCATTTACCCATGGGCTGGTTGATGTTCGCATTGCTTGCAATGCTCGCATCAGGCGCCTTTTTTGTGGGGCGGGTTCAGGCCGAACGGTTTTCTGATGCCACTGCGTCGCGGCTGCATTCGCGCCCAAATTACCACGGCTATTTTGTTGCGATGTGGACTTTGGGTCCCGCTTTGGCCGTTGCGCTTGGGTATGGGCTGTTGGGTGAACCAATTGTCAGGTCGATTCTTGTCAGCGAACTGCCCGCCAATTTCCAAAAGATGCCAGATGTCGAACTTGGCGTTTATCTGGACGCCGTAACGCGCGCGGCGATCCAGGGTGGCTATAGCGGTGGGGATCGCGTTTTCTCTGCCATCACCAGCCGGTTCCTCGAAATTGAAGGTCTGGTCAAACTCTGCACGATCGGGCTGGCATTGCTCGGTGCGGCCGTAGGATTCCTGCTCGCCAGACGGCGGATCGTGCCGAGCTTTCGCGCCCGCAACAGTGTAGAGAAAGGGTTGGAAATACTCCTCTTTCTCTGCGCGGCCATTGCAATCGCGACGACTGTCGGAATCATCGCTTCGTTGCTTTATGAGAGCCTGAGGTTCTTCGCAGAAATCCCGTTCTGGGATTTTCTGTTTGGAACGCGCTGGAACGCGCAGACAAGTGCTGAGTTTGGCGCGCTGCCGCTGTTCTTTGGCACATTCATGATTGCCTTGATCGCTATGCTTATTGCTGCGCCGGTCGGCTTGTTTGCCGCAATCTACCTGTCTGAGTATGCCGGCCCAAAAGTACGTGCCTGGGTCAAACCAATCCTCGAAATCCTGGCAGGCATACCGACGGTTGTGTACGGATTCTTTGCATTGCTTGTTGTCGCGCCCGCAATCCGGTCGTTGGCGATTTGGGTCAACACCACGCTCATGTCGGCGGGTTTGACAGCAGAGCCCCTTCTGGCGGCCCAGCCGACTAGCGCCCTGGCAGCAGGACTTGTGATGGGCATAATGGTAATACCCTTCGTATCGTCGCTTTCTGACGATGTGATCAATGCCGTGCCGCAGACTTTGCGTGACGCTGCCTACGCGATGGGCGCCACCAAGTCGGAGACGGTCAAGCATGTCGTTTTGCCCGCAGCTTTGCCCGGCATCATTGCATCACTCTTGCTGGCAGTATCGCGGGCCATCGGCGAGACCATGATTGTGGTCATGGCAGCAGGTCAACGTGCTCGAATTTCAGCCGATCCCACGGCAGACTTGACCACAATAACAGTCCAGATCGTCGCGCTTCTGACTGGAGAGACGGAGTTCGACAGCCCCAAAACCCTGTCGGCTTTCGCACTCGGTCTGGTCCTTTTCGCCGTCACACTCGTTTTCAATCTGATCGCTCTCCGGGTGGTCCAGAAGTATCGGGAAAAATATGACTGACGTCGTGCCCGGCCCATTCAGAAACGAAAAAGCCTTGCGACGCTTGAAGAAGCGTCGAGCGGCGGATGCGCGGTTCAGGACTTACGGTCTATCCGCAATCGCGTTTGCTTTGCTGGCCCTGTCCCTCCTGATCGTGTCCATCGGATCACAGGCCATTTCAGCGGCGACGTATCATGTCGTCCGTTTTGACGTCGTCCTGGACCCAGATGTCATTGCCCCTTCAGGCGAGAACACGCCGGACGATATATCTCGAAATGTTGATGGATTTTATACGCTGCTGCGTTCCGACCTTGTCGATACCTTTCCCGAAGTGGCCGATGATCGTCTTGCCCGGCAAAAGCTTGGTGATCTGGTTACGCGTCTGGCTGTTTTGCCGACGGCACGCTCAGTGTCCGAAAATCCGACACGGATAGGGCAAGCCACGACGATCACCGTTCCGTTGAATGATGATCTTGACCTCTACCTCAAAGGGGCGATTTCGAGGGATGGACGCATGCGTGTCGGAGAAATCGATACAGTGTCGGAGGTCGGGCCGAGCGAAGTCCGGCTGTCCGGCCCGGCGGCATTCAAGGGTCTGGAAGCGCTGATTGCCTCCCTGCGGGCTGAAGGTGTGAACAACCTGGAGGCGCGATCTATCCTTGTGACGTCAGGGTCGACGACCGGTCGGCTGACTCAGATTCAGACGGATACGGCCACCGTCGCGATGCTTACAGGATCGGCAAACGACTTTCGGGGCGCGCGTCCGACAGCCCGACTGATCGCGCTGCCCGAAGCCGAGCGGAATGTCTCAGACCAACAGATAGCGTGGACCCTGGCGTTGAAGGAAATGGGCCGGATTTCGCGGGTGCCTCATTTCAGTCTTTTGACGAATACTGACAGCACCTATCCTGAACTCGCCGGCGCGCTGGCTGGAATCGTCGGCTCTTTGCTGACGATGCTTGTGACAGCGTTCATTGCCATACCAATAGGTATATTTGCGTCGATCTATCTTGAAGAATTTGCGCCCCGGAATCGGCTGACATCCATCATTGAGGTCAACATCAACAACTTGGCGGCCGTGCCATCGATTGTGTTTGGTCTTCTTGGCGCGGCCGTTTTCCTTGGTTTCTTCGGCCTGCCACGTTCTGCACCATTGGTCGGGGGGCTTGTGCTCGCACTGATGACGTTGCCCACAATCATCATTGCGTCGCGCGCCGCCCTGAAGTCTGTGCCGCCGTCAATTCGTGCAGCCGCTTTGGCAGTGGGCGCCTCCAAAATGCAATCGGTATTTCATCATGTCCTGCCACTCGCAGGCCCGGGTATCTTCACCGGAGCCATCCTTGGCATGGCCCGCGCGCTGGGGGAGACCGCGCCATTGTTGTTGATCGGGATGGTTGCGTTTGTGGCCGATGTTCCCGGCAGCCCGACTGACGAGGCAACCGCACTTCCAGTACTGATATTCAGTTGGTCGAACAATGCTGAGCGGGCGTGGGAGCCAATGACAGCTGCTGTCATTGTGATTCTCCTGATGTTCCTTGTTATTATGAATGGAATTGTCGTCCTTCTGCGACGCCGGTTTGAACGGAGATGGTAATGGAAACAACAATCACCGAAAGCCGCGAAAATACGTCGACGGCGTTGAGCGTGGATCAGACCGAGGGGCTGACATACCCACGGATCGAGTGCCGGAACATCAATGTGTTCTATGGCGAAAAACAAGCGATCTTTGATATTTCACTGCCAATTCCGGACCGGTCTGTGACGGCACTGATCGGACCATCCGGTTGCGGGAAGTCGACCTTCCTGCGGTGCCTCAACCGCATGAATGACACGATCGAAACCTGCAAGGTGACGGGCGAAATCATTATGGACGGCGAGAACATCAATAACCCGGACATCGATCCGGTATTGTTGCGGTCGCGGGTCGGCATGGTTTTCCAGAAGCCGAACCCGTTTCCAAAGTCGATCTATGACAATATCGCCTATGGGCCTCGTATTCATGGTATGGCGGAGTCCCGCGAAGACCTGGATGCAATGGTGGAGAAGAGCCTGCGGCGTGCGGGGCTATGGAATGAAGTGAAAGATCGCTTATCGTCTCCCGGCAACAGCCTCTCTGGCGGACAACAGCAACGCTTGTGTATCGCGCGTGCCATAGCCGTCAGGCCGGAAGTCATCCTGATGGACGAGCCTTGTTCCGCCCTCGACCCGGTTGCGACGGCCCGTATCGAAGAGCTCATCGATGACTTGAGAAAGCGCTACTGCATCGTCATCGTGACCCATTCGATGCAACAGGCAGCGCGCGTCTCGCAGCGCACGGCCTTCTTCCATTTGGGAGAACTTGTCGAGATGGGTGACACCGACCAGATTTTCACGAATCCGCAGGAGCGTCGCACCGAGGATTACATCACCGGTAGATTTGGCTAGGGTCTGAAACATGTCTGATCATATTGTCTCTGCATTCACTGAAGAACTCGACCGGCTAGCGGCCGATATCCTGCGCATGGGCGGCATCGTGGAAACCATGATTCTGGACGCTTGTTCGGCCTTGAACAAGAATGATGTGGACCTTGCGCGCGACGTTGTTGCGCGGGACACGCAAGTCGACAAGATAGAAGCAGAAGTAGAACGACAGATTGTCAGCCTGATCGCCAGACGCCAGCCAATGGCACATGATCTGCGCGCTGTATTTTCAGCGCTGAAGGTCGTCGGAGAACTTGAGCGCATCGGTGATCTTTCGAAAAACATCGCCAAGCGTACACAGCGCCTCGATGAGAACGTAGGCGTGGCTATGCGCAAGGGCATCTTCCGCATGGCGGGCCCCGTATCACGTCAGCTCAATATGGTGCTGGACGCATATGCGACAGGAAATGCCGTCGCCGCGAAAGCCGTGTGGGAGGGCGATGACGATATCGACCAGCACTACAATTCACTGTTCCGCGAAATGCTGACTTACATGATTGAGGATCCGCGCACGATCGGGGCAGGCGCGCACATGCTTTTCATGGCCAAGAATCTCGAACGCATCGGGGATCACTGCACCAATATTGCCGAATTCGTATACTTTCAGGCGACCGGTGAATATCTCCTGTCCACAGACAGGCCCAAGACATCTCAACTGGACGGCTAGCGGTCGTATACAAGGAATACAGTATGAAGCCTTTCGTGCTTATCGCAGAAGACGAGAGTGCCGTCTCCGAACTGTTGCTCTACAATCTTCAAAAGGAAGACTACGAAGTCGCAATCGCGGCAGATGGCGAAGAAGCGTTGATGATGATCGACGAACGCGCGCCCGACCTTCTTCTGCTCGACTGGATGCTTCCCAAGGTCAGCGGTATCGAGGTCTGCCGCCGCATTCGAAGTGGGGGTGCAAACCCGAATATGCCAATCATCATGCTCACCGCGCGCGGAGAGGAAAGTGATCGCATAAGGGGCCTCGATACGGGTGCGGACGATTATGTCACGAAACCGTTCTCGACAACTGAGCTCATGGCCCGTGTTCGCGCTGTCCTGCGACGCATTCGCCCTGGCTTGAAAGAAGACAAGATCTCGGTCGGCGATATCGTCATTGATCGCGTTGCCCACCGCGTGATGCGAAATGAAGGTGAAATCCATCTCGGACCGACGGAGTTTCGTCTGCTCGACTATTTCATGCAGCATCCCGGGCGGGTTTTCTCGCGCGAACAATTGCTGGATACCGTCTGGGGCTCTGACGTCTATGTCGAGGCGCGCACGGTTGACGTGCACGTTGGGAGGTTGCGCAAGGCGCTCCGTCAGGACGGCGGCGAGGATCCGATCCGAACCGTCCGCTCTGCCGGCTACGCCTTGCGCGGCAATTAGAACAGTTCAGCCAGAAAATCGGTCAGTGACGCGAAGCTGCGGCGGTCGGCGTTGGCATCGTAAACCGTACCCATGGCCGCATCATTGGCCCCATGCGTCGTGAATGCGTGTGTTGCCTGTCCGTGTGCGTGCAGTTGCCAGTCCGCTCCGGCTGCATCCATTTCCTTTGCAATCGACAGAACATCCTGCGGCGTTGCCATTGGGTCCTGCCAGCCATGCTCGATCAGCACCTTGGCTTTTATCTTGGGGGAGGGGTAATTTTCCGCCGGGCGGAAAAGACCGTGAAATGAGCACACGCCCAATACGTCATGACCGGCGCGCGCCATATCCAGAACGCTCAAGCCACCGAAACAGTAACCAATGGCGGCAGCCTTGCTGGAATCCACACCGTCTTGCGTCTTTGCCTCGGCCAGTCCACCGGCCAGTCGCTTTTGTAGTTCAGTCCGATCTCCAACCAGTGGATTCATCAGGGCCTGGCATTGCTCCACGCCCTCGCCACGCTTTCCCTTGCCGTAAACATCCATGGCAAAAGCCGCATAGCCCAGCTTGTCGGCAATCAGCTTTGCCTTCTGCCGCTCATTGTCTCCAAGCCCGCCCCAGGCATGGGCGATAACGACCAGAGGAACCTTGGACTGGCTGGCCGGCCGTACGAAAAAACCCTCATACGTCTTGCCGTCCACTTCATAATCAACTGCACTCATTGCGATCTTCCTCTCTTGGTTTCTGCTGCCAGATACACGACATACGCGGCGCTGTTTCAACCCCGACAGCGATTAGTATGCGCTTTCTAGACTTCTGGCATATTTCTGGCCTCATCGAACAACCAGGAAGGAGCCATGAAATGGCAAAGTCGAAAGCGAAAGCAAAAACCAAGAGCCAGGCGAAAGCCCAGAAAATCGGCAAGGCCATTGAGGCCAATTCTGCTGACATGGCACACAAGATCTGGCTTGCAGGCGTTGGTGCCTATGGCAAAGCCTATGATGGCGCGCTTGCTGGTGCGAACGTCCTCAACACGCAATCTGCCGAGATGTTTGAAGACCTCGTCAAGCGCGGTGAAGCCATCGAGGGTGACGTTCGTTCGCGCCTGACAGGTGACGAACGCGTTCTGAAGGCTGGCCAGCAAATGGCTAAAGCCGCTGCCACCGCTCGTGGATTTCAGGTTCAGGCCCGCGATCAGTTCGAAGCCCGTATGGACCGCATGCGTGATCTGCTCGGCGTCAAAGGTCTCGGCACCAAAGGCGAGAAAATCCATAAGAAACTGGATAAGCTCGAAGACGAAGTTTCCGAAATGGCGTCCAAGGCCAAAGCGGCAGCCGGTGATGTGAACCTCAAGGCGCGCCTTGCTCGTCTTACGGCTGAAATCGAAGCAGTCGCCGGTGAAGCCGGTTCGGACGTTGCCAAGACGGCCAAAAAGGCTGCCAGGAAAACGTCCGCTGCTGTCAAACAAGCTGTTTCTGCGAAAACCAAGACCAAAGCCAAGCCAGTTGTTGCTGACGATCTTTCCAAGATCACCGGCGTTGGCCCAGCCATGGTCAAGAAGCTCGCAGCCGAAGGCATCACGACCTATGCCCAGATCGCTGCATTGACCAAAGCCGAAGTCGTCGCGCTCGATGAAAAGATCGCTGCTCGCGGCCGCATCACCCGGAACAACTGGGTGAAGCAGGCAAAAGCTCTGAAGAAATAGGGCTGCCGGTACAGACGGGCCGTCTCAGAAGGAGGCGGCCCGTTTCTTCAACCGGTCACTGACTCATAATGCTTGATCATTCGGGTGAGGGTATCGAAACCCGGTTCGCCCATATAGGGCACCATGAGGCACATCACCTGGAACACGGTTTTGTGGATCAACGCCGGGCCATCATGGATTTCGCTGCTAATCGCGTCATTCGCCAACCAGAATGTGATGGACATCATGATCTGGTCCGTGAGCGCCTCTTCAAGACGGGGATCCAGCTGGAGAACTTCGCTTTTGGCCAAATCATGAAGCACGCGCGTTATGGTGCGGCGTTTCTCGGCCACGAGGGCCCTGAACTTGATCCCCAGATCAGGATACCGATCAAGCAGGACACCGAGGTCTCTGTAGAAGAAGCGGAAGTCGTAAATTTCCTCGAGGATAATGTAGAGATAGACCCAGTTGTCCTCGATTGACGTTACACCGCCCTTCGACCCGCGCAGGATGATGCGCATTTCATCTTCAAAGGCGCTGTATAGCGCCCGGATGATCGCGTCTTTGCCCTTGAAGTGATAGTATAAGTTACCAGGACTGATTTCGAGCGCGTTCGAAATATCCACAGCCGTCTGCGGCGCTTCTCCTTCGTCGTTGAAGAGAAGCAAGCTGACTTGAAGGATACGATCGCGTGTTTTCATGGTTTAACTTGTAGTTTGACATGCAATTATCACTATGGAACGAATTTTGTTCTGGATTTTACCAGTCTCTCTTTCCGAAATTGAAAGAGAAAATAATTAAGTCGACGGCGTGGTCCTTGAGTCCGCGGAAGATCGGCGCACCGGGAGGATAACAATGCCAACACCACAGGAAGAAATCGCCAGGAACGCGGCAGAGAGCACAACGGCGCTCAATCCGCTTATGGGCGGGATAAACCGGCAAGAACTGCTGGGCGCAGTTGCGATGATGTTGCGGTCGACCATGACGAACCCGGTGACGACCGCAAAGACTGCTGGCAAGATCTCGGCAGAAAATGCCAAAATCCTACTGGGCAAGTCCGATCGCAAGTCCGATCGCAAGGACCGTCGCTTTCAGGATCCGGCATGGGAACATAACCCGTTCTACAAGCGTGGCATGCAGGCTTACCTGGCGACGCAGGCTCACCTCAATGAATGGGTCGGCGAACTTAAGATGAACGAACTGGAGCACGCTCGCGCCAAGTTCGTGATGGGAATGATCACTGACGCGATGGCGCCAACGAATACGCTCATCGGCAATCCGGCCGCCACAAAACGTGTCGTGGATTCCGGTGGCATGTCACTGCTCAAGGGGCTCCAGAACCTCTACACTGACCTGACCAAGAATGGTGGCATGCCGTCGCAAGTCGACAAGCGCCCCTTCAAGGTTGGCGAGAACCTTGCGACCTCCAAAGGCTCGGTCGTCTGGAAGAACGACATGCTGGAGCTCATCCAGTACGCTCCGACCAGCGAAAAGGTACACAAGACACCCATTCTGATCATCCCGCCACAGATCAACAAGTTCTATGCCAATGATCTCACGCCACATACGTCGATCGTCCAGTTCCTGCTATCGCAGGATCTGCAGCCATTCATCGTATCCTGGCGCAATCCGACCAAGAAACACGCTGGTTGGGGGCTTTCCGATTATGTCGATAGCCTCGTTCAGGCCAGCGAAGTGATCCGGAAGATTACGAAATCGTCCAAGATCAATGTCGGTGGGGCCTGTTCAGGCGGCATCACGACGGCAACATTTGCCAGCCTGCTGGCCGCTGCTGACGACAAGCGGATCAATGCACTCACCTTCATGGTTTGCGTGCTCAATCCGCAGAAAGATGACAGCGACCTCGGGCAAATCGTTTCTGACGGCAGCCTCGAAATCGCGCGAAAGTATTCTCAGCGTAAAGGCATCCTCAAGGGCGATGATCTCGCTCGCATGTTTGCCTGGATGCGCCCGAACGACCTCATTTGGAACTATGTCGTCAACAATTATCTAATGGGGGAAGACCCGCCTCCGTACGACGTTCTGTTCTGGAATAACGACACCACGAACCTGCCGGCTCAACTCCATTCTGACTTCCTCGATTTCGGCATGGAGCAGCCATTCGACAACCCGGGCGAGGTCGAGATTGCCGGGCACAAAGCCGACCTCACCAAGGTGAAGTGCGACTCGTTCGTCGTTGCCGGCCTCACAGACCATATTACCCCCTGGAAGGCCTGTTACAGGACACCGGCCCTGCTCGGATCAGAAAATATCGAGTTTGTGCTGTCATCCAGCGGGCACCTGCAATCGCTCATCAACCCACCGGGAAACCCCAAGGCCAAGTATTTCCGCAACACGGAGATCAAGCCGACGGCTGAAGAATGGGCCGCAACGGCTGACGAGCATGCCGGCTCCTGGTGGCCGCTCTGGGGTGAGTGGCTCAAGGAGCGCTCAGGTGCGCTCAAGCTGGCACCGAAGGCTTGCGGCAGTGAAGCTTTCCCACCACTTTATGCGGCACCGGGTAAGTACGTCTTCGACGAATAAGACGCCGGCCCTGTCGAAACGACAAAGGAACCAGATCATGGCCGCATCAGAATCGCGCCCCCGGATTACCATGCAGGATGTCGATGGCGTCCTGCTGCGCACCGCCTTCTGGGCGGCCAAGGTTGATGAAGGCAAGCGTCCACTGCTTTTTTTCAACGGGATCGGGGCCAATCTGGAACTGACCCATGCGCTTGGCGACATGTTCCCGGATCGCGACATCATCACCTTTGACGTGCCCGGCGTCGGCAAGAGCCCTGTCACGCAATGGCCCTACCGACCATGGATGCTGGCCCGCTGGGCCCGCAGGCTGCTCGATCAGTTCGGTATCGATGAAGTCGACGTGATGGGCGTGTCATGGGGCGGCGCGCTTGCTCAGCAGTTCGCCTTCCAATATCGCAACCGCGTTGGAAAGCTCATTCTCTGTGCCACCACTGCCGGCATGACAATGGTGCCGGGCAAGCCCAAGTCTCTGTCCAAAATGGTCGATGCGCGCCGCTACACCGATGCGAACTATATGCGCGACAATTTCGCTACCCTCTATGGCGACGAAGCCGACGCTCAGGCTGGCGAACACATCACCCGTCTGATGCCCCCGGACCCCAAGGGATACGTCTTCCAGCTTCTCGCTTTCATCGGCTGGTCCAGCCTGCCATTCATCCGGTTCCTGCGCATGCCGGCACTGATAATGATGGGCGACAATGATTCGATCGTGCCGCTCGCGAACGGTCACATCCTGAAAGTGGCCCTGCCGAATTCACGCCTGCATGTCGTTGAGGGCGGGGGACACCTTTTCCTCGTCACGCGCGCGGCCGAAACCGCTGACGTGATCAAGGGCTTTCTCGCAGAGGAAGATGTGCCGGAAACTCTGGTTGCTGCCTAGCGCTCCATCAGGTCCTCTGCCTGCGCCTTGACCGCGGCATAGTCGATCTTGCCTGTGCCCAGCACGGCAATTTCCGGCACGTGGAACACGCGGCGCGGCACCGATAGTTCTGGCACACCGTGGTTCTTGGCCCAGGCGAGAATGTCTTCACGGTTACAGTCTTCTGAATCGCTCAGCAAGATCACTTGCTCGCCCTTTCGGGGGTCGGGCATTGTTACGGCCGCATGCAGATTATCCGGCCACACGGCGCTGGCGCAATTCTCCACCACGGCCAAGGACACCATTTCACCGCCAATCTTGGCAAAGCGCTTCACGCGTCCCTGGATCCGGATGAAGCCGTCCTCGTCAATCGCAACGATGTCGCCTGTATCGTGCCAGCCGCCATCCGGCCGCTCCAGAACACCCGGACGGGATGGACGCAAATAGCCAAGCATGATGTTCGGGCCCTTGATGTGTAAGCGGCCGCCATCAAATATCCCGTCGACAGGTACCAGTCGTGATTCCATGTCGGCCATCAGCTGGCCCACAGTTCCCGGCTTGTTGTTTTCCCATTGATTGGCCGCCACGACAGGCGAGGCTTCAGTGGCGCCATAGCCTTCCAGAATCTCGATCTCGAACTTGCGGCGCACCAGTGCGCGGGTCTCATCCTTCACGCGCTCTGCTCCGCACACGGCCAGTCGAACGGAACTCATGTCGCCATCTGCACCTGTACGGGCATACTGGGAAATGAACGTGTCTGTCGCCAGCAGGATCGTCGAACCATTGCTCCGTATCCGCTTCACGATTTCACGCGGCTGCAGGGGCGTCGGGTGGAACATCACCTGGATACCCGCCACGATGGGCAATATGGCCCCGACAGTCAGCCCAAAACAGTGAAACGTGGGCAGGGGATTGAACACCTTGTCTGTCTCAGCGCTCAGGCCGATATGGGCCCGCACCTGCTCGACATTGGCCATAACGTTTTCGTGGCTGAGAACAACACCCTTCGGTTCGCCCTCCGTGCCTGACGTGAACAGAATGACTCCCGGAGACTTGTAACGCGGTTTGGGCCGAACCAGCCCCGGTATGATCGGGCCGAGAATCGCGGCCAGCTTGTTCGGTAATGAAAGTGCTTCGCGCACGTCCTCCAGATAGACGATTTCTGCGACAGTGCCGAGTTCGGCGATCAAAGCCTCCAATCCACCCAGTTCAATGAACTTGTGAGCCGTTACGATGCGCTTGACGCCTGCCGCCTTCATCGCCCCTTTCAGGTTGGCTGACCCCGCAGTAAAATTCAGCATGGCCGGTGTGCGGTCATAGGCGCCCAGCGCATAGAACGCGATCACGGCGCCAGCGCCCGTGGGCAGCATCACGCCGACGGCTTCGCCGCGTTTCGTACCCTTCTTCAGGGCCGCGCCCAGGCCGAAGGCGGCCCGGATGATTTCCTTGTAGGTCAGTTCGCGCTCGTCCCCGTCGACAACGATCACCTTGTCGCCGCCAAATTCGCTTTTGGCGCGCAGGAGTGCTGAAAACAGGTCGATATGCGTGCGCGCAGGCCGATACGTAATCGGCGATGGAATGGTCACGCTGGTCATCAGGGGCCCTTTGACTTTGTGAGGTATAACTCACTTTTGTAACATTTTGTCACGTAAGCACACGCGCGCAATAGGCAATGCAAGTTTGCATATGCACACTGCGCTGCAATTGCCTTGATGAATCGCCCTCTCGCGTCCATCTTGGCGGCATGGCTACACTCATCGACCTCACCCCATCCGGCCGGAAACACCGACACCCGGAAAAGCAGGCGCGCCCCGACACGCCGATTTTGCGCAAGCCGGACTGGATTCGCGTCAAGGCGCCGACGTCGGCCGGCTATGCGGAAACGCGTGAAATCGTGAAATCCAAGGGCCTGATCACCGTTTGCGAGGAGGCAAGCTGCCCGAATATCGGTGAATGCTGGGACAAGAAACACGCAACGATGATGATTCTGGGCGACGTTTGCACGCGCGCCTGTTCCTTCTGCAACGTGTCCACAGGCAAGCCGCTTGCGGGCGTGGATGCCGATGAACCTCGCCGCGTGGCTGAAGCCGTCGCGGAAATGGGTCTGGAACACGTTGTCATCACCTCGGTTGACCGCGACGACCTGGAAGACGGCGGTGCGATGCACTTCGTTCATGTCATCGACGCGATCCGTTCCGCATCGCCCCGCACGACAATCGAAATTTTGACGCCAGACTTCCTGCGCAAGGATGGCTGGGAAAACCGGGTCATCGACGCGCGACCGGATGTCTTCAATCACAATCTTGAGACTGTGCCGCGTCTCTACCTGACCATCCGTCCCGGTGCGCGCTATTTCCATTCGCTCCGACTCCTTCAGAAGGTGAAGGATCGCGATCCTTCACAATTCACCAAATCCGGTCTGATGGTTGGATTGGGCGAGACCAAGGAAGAGGTTATGCAGGTCATGGATGACATGCGCTCGGCAGGTGTCGACTTCCTCACGATCGGCCAGTATCTCCAGCCCACCCGCAAGCATGCCGCGATTGATCGTTTCGTTACGCCGGAGGAATTCAAGGCGCTTGAGGAAATCGCGCGGGCCAAAGGCTTCCTTATGGTCTCGGCGACACCGCTGACCCGCTCCAGCTACCATGCCGGCGAGGACTTTGCCCGGATGCGCGACGCTCGCGAAGCCAAGCTCGCAGGTTTGCCGGCCTAGCATGCCTCGTTTCGCCAAATCGGTTCGCGTGCCGTATTCAAAGCTTCAGGCATTCGACCTTGTGTCGGATATCGCGAGCTATCCGGATTTCATCAAATGGATCACGGCCATGCGCGTGTCTGATGCGCGAATGGACGAAGCGGGTGTCCACCATTCCCGGGGTGATGCCATCGTCGGCTTCAAGGGGTTTGTTGAGCGGTTCTCGACGGGCGTGGTTGCGGATCCTGCCAAAGGAACGGTGGTTGCCAAACTCATAAAGGGACCGTTTCGCAGGCTCCACGCGCAATGGACAATCATTCCGTTGGAGCGTGGAGGAACCGACATTGCGCTGGAGATCGATTACGAGTTCCGGAATATGCTGATTGCCGTACTGGCTGCTGCCAACCACGACATCGCTGTCGATCGCATCATGAGTGCCTTTCTGATCGAGGCTCAAAAGCGTTTCGGATCGGCGCCTAGCGTATCTGCATCTGAATAAGGTTCAGGGCCGTTTCAACCGAGGCCATGCGAACTTCACTCCGGCCAATTTCGCCCAGTTGAAGCATTTCGTGCACAACGGCCCTGTTTTCGCGCGCGCAGGCAATGTGCACGGTGCCGACAGGTTTCATGCGTGTGCCGCCGCCCGGACCGGCGACCCCGGTGATGGCGACGGCTATGTTGGCCCGGCTGGCTTCAAGGGCGCCTTCGGCCATCATCCGTGCAACGGGCTCTGACACGGCACCGTAGTCAGCGATGACGTCCCCGGCGATGCCAAGCATCTCTTCCTTTGCGCGGTTCGTATAAGTCACGAAGCCGCGTTCGAAGACAGCGGATGAACCGGGTATGTCGGTGAGCAGGGCGGCGAGTAGCCCGCCCGTGCAGCTTTCGGCCGTGCAAATCTTTAGACGCGCCTGTTCGGCATCGTCGAGAATCAGCATGGCGAGATTTTTGAGGCGATCTGGAAACATGGGCAAAGACTAGCGCGCTGTTATCGAAGGCACCAGCACCGCAATCGCTTCCGCCGCAATTCCCTCGCGTCGCCCCGTAAAGCCCAGGCCTTCGGTCGTAGTGGCTTTTACGCTGACGGCTTGCAAGGGCAAGCATAGCAGCTCGGCGGTACGCTGGCGCATGGCCTCACGGTGGGGCTTCACCTTGGGCGCTTCGCAGATGACAGTGATGTCGCAACTGGCCAAGGCGTAGCCTTCTGCCTCTGCCAGACGCACGGATTCCTTCAGGAAAATAGCGCTGTCGGCATTCTTCCATCTGTCATCAGACGGGGGGAAATGGTCCCCAATGTCGCCAAGGGCAACTGCGCCGAGAATGGCATCGGTCAGCGCATGCCACGCGGCGTCGGCATCAGAGTGGCCTTTGAGTTTGCGGTCATGCGGAATCGCGACCCCGCACAAGGTAACGTGGTCACCCGGCTCGAAAGCATGAACGTCGAAGCCCTTACCAACGCGCGGTACAGAAACGCAGGGGCTAAGAAGTCTTGCAACCATGTCGAAATCCTCCGGAAAGGTAATCTTGTGAAGGCGCTCATCGCCGGAGATCAGCTCAACCCGCGCGCCCGTTGCTTCCATCGCGGCGAGATCGTCAACCAGGTCAGCCGCAGCCGCATCCAGGGCCTTGCGGATGGCACCCAGGCGAAAGGCTTGAGGTGTTTGCACCCGCGAAAGGCCGTCACGCGGCACCGTCACCATTTGACCGTCTTTCAGAGCTTTCAGCGCATCTGAAACCGGCAGCGCGGGCGCGACAGCGTCCGTCCTGTCCAGCGCGGCGAGCAAGGAGGTTATCATGTCCTGACTGAGGCCGGGGCGCGCAGCATCGTGGATCAGGACAGGTGTGTCGCTCGGCAGGTCGAGCGCGGCCAGTCCGTTGCGCACCGACTGGGTCCGTGTCGCCCCTCCAGGCACACTTACCACACCCTTACCCCACTCGTCAGGCGCACTATCGGCAGGCGTTACCACCACGATAGGCCCCACGCCTGGATGCGCCCTGAACGCCTCAATCGACCAATCGAGGACCTGACGCCCCAAAAGACGCTCGTATTGCTTGGGTGCGGCGCGTCCGGAACGCGATCCTTTGCCCCCCGCAACGATTATTGCAGCTGCCAATGTCATGTCCGGCTTTCTAGGCGAGACGGGCAATTCTGACCATAGAGCTTTGAATGTGTGCCTTTTTGCATAGGTGCGCGTCTTTTGTGCACTTGCGAAGAAGCAAAAAACCGGAACAATAGCAAAATGACTGATTTTCAGGCACCCAAGGTCTGGCTCGCCCCGATGTCCGGAGCAACGGATGCGCCAATGCGGCGTCAGGCCGTGCGGTTCGGTGCGCCGGCTGTTGTGTCTGAAATGGTCGCAAGTGAAACGCTGGCATCCGAACGCGCCGATATGGTTCGCCGGACCTGTCGACACGAGGGGGCAGGGTACTGGATCGTCCAGCTCGCGGCGAGGCGTCCTGCAGATATGTATGCAGGTGCGGTGCTGATGAGTGACGCTGGAGTCGACGTCATTGATATCAACATGGGATGCCCCTCCAAGCAGGTCACTGGCGGGCAGTCAGGGTCTGCGCTTATGCAGGATATCCCACTGGCTACCCGCATCATCGAGGCGGCGCTTGAGGGGGCAAACGGGACGCCCGTCACGCTCAAAATGCGCCTTGGCTGGGATGACGCCAATCTCAATGCGCCGGAACTCGCCCGTATCGCAGAAGACCTCGGCGTTCGAATGATTACCGTTCATGGCCGTACCCGCTGCCAGTTTTACAAGGGCTCTGCAAACTGGGCGGCTGTCCGACCGACGGTCGACGCTGTATCATTGCCCGTGATCGTGAATGGAGACATCGCAACCCGCGAGTCCGCCCAGGATGCGCTTACTGAATCCGGCGCGCACGGGGTGATGATCGGCCGGGCTGCCCTGGGAAAGCCATGGCTGATCGGTCAGATCGCAGCAGGCCTTTGCGATGACGCATATGTCGCTCCCAACATGGCAATCCAACTTGATAGTTTATGTGAGCAGATCCGCGATTCAGTCGCCCTGTATGGGGCGTCACTCGGCACACGAATGGTGCGCAAGCATGTATCAGCGGCTATCGATGCTCTCGATGTGACGCTTCCCGCGCTGCGCCGCAGATCGCTGCGGGCCGAAATGTGCCAGTTCGCCGATCCGGAGCAGCTGATCGCGTCCTTGACGACCCTCTATCTGAAACCCCAACTGCTTGAGGCAGCATAAAGATGGCTTCCGTCGCGACCCTGCAGCCAACCATGCTTGGTGAAATCTCCCCTGTAGCGCTGGTACTGATCGATTCCCGCCGGCGTGTTCTCGAGGCGAATCCCGCAGCCGAGTCACTATTGAAAATGTCGCGCCGCGCGTTGACGGGTCGGCCCTTGAGCGAAGTCATCTATCACGACTCGCCGCTGTTTGAGCTGGTCGACCGCGCGCAGCGACAGGCCGGTGAGATCACCGCCCCGGGGACGCCCATTGCCGGGCCTGGAATGCCCTCGCGAATAATCTGTGACATTCGGGTTCGCAGCGCCGATCGGGGCGAGTTCATAATAGCGATGTCCGAGACGCCTGCTCGCGAAAGCAACGAATCTGTTGCCGGTGCGGCGGGGTTTGGTCGAATACTCGGGCATGAGGTCAAGAACCCGCTTGCAGGCATCATCGGAGCCGCGCAATTGCTGGATCGTCAGGGCAAACCGGACCAGAGTGAATTGCTCGATATTATCAAGGATGAAGCGCGTCGAATTGAAAGGCTGGTCAACCGCCTGTCGGCATTTGAGCTATTCTCCGCTCCGCGTATGCAGCGCCTCAACATACACGCGCTGCTCGACAAGATTTTTGCGGCTGAGCGCGCGGCAATCGGGCCGTCCGTGACATTTCAACGAGAGTTCGATCCCTCGCTTCCGGATATCATGGGGGACGCAGATCACCTCCAGCAGGCGTTTCATAATATAATCAGGAATGCTGCAGAGGCCGCTTTGGATGGCGGTGGACAAGGGAAAGTCACCATTCGCACCGCTTACGCCGCAGGCCTGTCGATGAAGCAGGCGCGCCTGGGCGCGGGGCTGCGCCGCGCGATGCTCGTATCGATCGAAGACGACGGTGTCGGCATCCCACGCGAACGGCAGGCAACAATTTTCGATGTTTTTCAGAGCTCTAAGTCGGGCGCGCGCGGATTAGGCCTGTCAATTGTCAGCGAGGTTATCATGGCACATGGCGGGCATATCAGGGTAGACAGCGAACCGGGATTCACCCGGTTCACAGTTCTGTTGCCCCTTGGAGACGGAGCAGACCTTGGCTGAGAAAACGGTACTTCTTGCAGAAGACGACGCGAGCATTCGTCTGGTCGTCAACCAGACGCTTGTGGCCGCTGGCTATGATGTTCGCGCGACCAGCTCGACCGATGCTTTGGAACGCTGGGTGCGAAACGGCGAAGGCGATGTCGTCGTCACGGACGTGTACCTTGGAGAAACATCCATTTTCGACCTGTTGCCCTCTTTAAAACTTGCGCGGCCAGAGTTGCCTTTCATCGTCATGAGCGGACAGAACACCATCCTGACCGCGGCATCCGCTGCGGAGCATGGTGCGTTCGATTATATTCCGAAACCATTCGACATCGACGTCTTGTCCAGCCTTGTTCAGCGTGCGTTGAAGACGGCTCCGAAAACATCGAGCCGGTCGATCAACCCTGAAGCGCAGAAGGCGATCAGCGATGCAGGGCTGCCACTCATTGGCCGATCTGACTCGATGCAGGAAGTTTATCGGATCATCGCAAAGGTCATGAATACCGAACTGACTGTACTTGTCGAAGGCGAAAGCGGCACGGGCAAGGAACTCGCGGCGCGGGCAATCCACCAGCTGGGTGCTGCCAAAGCCGGAAAGTTTGTTGCACTTGACCTGGCCGCATTGCCCGCCAGCGAAATCAACAAGGAATTGTTTGGGACGAACGGGGAAGGCGGAGCCGTGCAGCTGAAGGGCGGCACACTTTATCTCGATGAAATCGGTGACCTGCCAGCCGAAGCGCAGACTCAGCTAGTTAAACTACTGAGGGATTCGACAGGCGCGCGACTTATCGCATCGACGCGGCGAAACCTTGGGCGTCTGGTGGAAGAGGGCAAATTTCGCGAGGACCTCTACTACCGGCTAAATGTCGTGCGATTGACCATGCCTCCACTCAGATTACGGAAAGAAGACATTCCTGAACTGGCAAGGGCATTTCTCATTCGCGCTCAACGACAGGGACTTTCCACAAAGACGCTCGACAAGTCCGCACTTGATCTCCTGATGGCCTACGATTGGCCTGGAAACGTACGGGAACTGGAAAACCTGATCCTTCGCCTTGCCGTGCTGAGCCCGGATGAGACGATCACCCTCAGGGATGTAGAGCGAGAGCTTCGCGCGGGTGCCAGCGAGCAAAAAGGAGTCAGTGCGGGGCTTGAGAAAGACGTTGAGACCCTGTTGCATCGCTATGTGATGGGCGACCTGATCGCCGGCAGTGAATCCGACGACTCGAATGTCTACGCACGCGTCATTGACCAGGTCGAAAGGCCGCTCATCAAGCTGGCACTTTCAGTGACGGCCGGTAACAAGGTGAAGGCTGCAGCTCTGCTCGGTATGAACCGGAATACGCTTCGGGCCAAAATCAACGCGCTCGGAATCGCAGACGACTGATTGACGAAGCGCCAAACTGTGTCTCTACTGCACCACTGTTGCTGAACCGACACGGCATGTGTGGCGAGAAAGCAACGGGGCCGGGGTGGCCACTGTAGAGCAACGTCGAGTGTCAAACACATTGAGCCAACAGGCAACGAAGGCGAGTTGGGCACTCTTTGAGGGGCTCTTTATCATTGCTGCGCTCGTCGCTGTATTTGCAACATTTATAGCGATTTCGGGCGTGGATCCAGATAATCCGACGGCCGGCGCAACACCGTGGCTGCTTGGCTTGAATTTTGTCGTGATCATCGTTCTGGCGATGATTGTGGTGCGGGAATATCTCGCGATCCAAGTCAGTGGACGAGGAGAGGGTAAAGGGCGTCTAGCGAAGCGATTCGTGCTGCTATTCGGCTTTTCCGCGCTTATTCCTGCGATGATTGTCGCGCTGTTTATCGGTGCGTTTATTTCGCGCGGACTAGATAACTGGCTTGGCGAACGTGTCGACACGATCATGGAAAAGAACGCCCAGATATTTCAGGATTATGTCGACAATTTCGAAAGCACCTTTGACGTCGATCTGCGACTTGCCGCGCTGGATATCGAAAATTTCGCACGCGATGTGAAGGCCTCACTCGCGGCCAGCGGATCGAATGAAGAAATCAATGCCGAAAGCCTGGCAGCAGACGCTTCCAATGCATTCATGGACGGATTGCGGTCCGAGTTGGGTTTTCGAGAGTTTTTGACGATTGCAGTTCTCGGACCGGATGGTGTCGAACTCATCGCAGAGCAAAGTCTCCAGCAGCCTATTCTGGTTCCGCCCCCACAATCTGCATTCGACGAGGCTAATACCGGGAATATCGCCACGACGCTTTACGAAAACCGGGGCATTGCTACCGCTTTGATCCGTATTGAGGAGCCGCTGGACGGCTATATCTACGCGGTAAAGAACTTCGATAAGAACGCCGCGATTCAGTTGCGTGAGGCGGAAGCCGCACTGGCGCAATACAACAATGCCAAGAAACGCAGTGGGCGCCTGCAGTACATTTTTGCGATCGGGTACACACAGATCGCTGCGCTAATTCTCCTTCTCGCAGCGCGCTTGGGGCTTGAGGCTGCAGGCCGGATAACGGGTCCGATTGGACGGTTGGCTGTGGCCGCGCACACGGTTCGGGACGGTGACCTGACGGTTCGCGTGCCGGTTTCGGGGCCCCAGGACGAAGTGTATGCGCTAACCAGTTCGTTTAATGCGATGACCGAGCAGCTTGCCCAGCAACGCAATGCTTTGATCCAGGCGCGGGAAGACGAAGAAGATCGGCGTAAGTTTGTGGAAACACTGCTTGCCGAGGTCAGTGCGGGGGTCATCCGTATGGATGGCGAAATGACGATTACCCTGGCAAACCGTTCAGCAGGCGATGTTCTGGGCGTTTCCGAGATCGAACCAGGCCAAACCCTGGCGGACGTTGCGCCCTTATTCGAGCGTTATGCCCGCGATACGCTGGAGCGTGTCGCGCCGGTCGATGCGTCACTTGACTTGAACATCCATGGTGAGGTGCGCCATATTCGATTGAAGACTGCGCCGGATCCTGCTGGCGGCTGCGTCCTGACCTTTGATGACACAACCCGCTTGGTGAACGCGCAGAGGCAACTCGCATGGAGAGACGTCGCACGCCGCATCGCCCATGAAATCCGTAATCCACTAACACCAATTATGTTGTCTACTGAACGAATCCGGCGTCGGTATGCGAGTTCCATTGATGATTCCGATGGCGTATTCGATCGCTGCATCGAAACAATCCTGCGCCAGGTGGGCGACATTGGTCGCATGGTCGAGGAATTCTCTTCTTTCGCGCGTATGCCGAAACCGAATGTCTCACCGTTCGACATGAGGTCCTTATTGCAGGGTGCCGGATTTTCACAAAGCATGGTGTCGCCCGATGTCGAGATCGATTTCGAGACAAACTCCGAAAATGTCGTTTATCGTGGGGATGAACGACTTCTCGGGCAAGCCTTTGGAAACCTGCTGAAGAATGCTGCGGAAGCAATCGAAGGACTTCCGGAAGAGGCTGACGTAAACGGCAGCATCCGTGTCGTCCTGCTGGAGGACGAAAAAGGTGTCGAGGTCACGATTGAAGACAACGGCCCTGGTTTTCCGGAAGATGTTCGTGACCGCCTACTCGAACCTTATGTTACCACTCGCGAAAAGGGCACGGGTTTGGGCTTGGCTATCGTCAACCGTATCATCGCCGATCATGGTGGGTCCATTTCGCTTCAAAATCGTCTGGATGGCCTTCGCGGCGCCCGCGTGCGTGTTTGGTTGCCGGCGGCCGGTCCGGTTGGAAATGACGACGAAAATTCAGAAGAATCGAAAAATTCACCAAGTTCCCCAGTGTTGGAACGTGCAGAGGAGTCGGCACCATGGCGTTAGACATTCTGGTTGTTGATGACGAGCCCGATATTTGCGAACTCGTCGCGGGCGTCCTCGGTGACGAAGGCTATTCTGTACGCACGGCCCAGACAGCTGAACGTGCTTTGGAAGAAGTCCGTACAAGGACCCCGAGACTGGTGGTGCTCGACGTTTGGCTTCAGGGCAGTCAGATGGATGGTCTTTCACTGCTCAAGTACTTGAAATCAATCGATCCGTTCTTGCCGGTTATTGTGATCAGCGGACATGGTAATATTGAAACCGCTGTCGCGGCGATCCGGCGAGGCGCCTACGACTTTATCGAGAAGCCGTTCAAGACAGACCGCCTGCTTCATCTTATCGAACGAGCGATAGAGTCCGCAGCGTTGAAGTATGAGAATGCCGCATTGAAAAACCGGGCGGGTGAAGACGAGCACTGGATTGGCAATAGCCAGGCCGCTGCCAACTTGAGAGCGTCGATCGATAAGGTGGCGCCGACAAATTCGCGCGTCATGATCAATGGTCCTGCCGGCGTGGGCAAAGAGCTAGCGGCCAGGCTCATTCATCGCAATTCGATCCGTGATACTGGCCCCTTTGTGGTGGTCAATGCTGCCAGCATCGCGCCAGATCAGATGGAAAGCGCCCTCTTCGGTGAGGAGGACCAGCAGGGACGAACAGTGCGTGTGGGCTTATTTGAGAAAGCACATAACGGAACGCTGTTGCTTGATGAAGTGGCTGACATGCCGCTTGGAACACAAAATAAGATTCTGCGTGTGTTGACTGAACAGCGCTTCCAACGCGTCGGGGGGCGCTCGGATGTCAGCGTCGACGTCCGGGTCATGTCTGCCACCACCAAAGACCTTCGCGTAGAGATCGAGGAAGGGAACTTCCGCGAGGACCTGTTCTACCGATTAAGCGTGGTGCCGCTCAGGGTGCCATCATTGGCCGAACGCCGCGACGACATCGCTGACTTGGTGACGTACTTTACAGAGCGTATTTCGGATTCCTCCGGTCTGACTCCCAGGGCATTTTCAGAAGAGGCGATGGCAGTCCTTCAATCCATGGATTGGCCCGGCAATATCCGGCAACTCCGCAATGTCGTTGAGCGCATTCTTATCCTGTCTCCGTCGGACGCCAGTCGGCCGGTAAGTGTTGATGAGCTGCCGCGGGACACCGCCACTGGCGCCATGCAGAGTGCCAAAGGAGGTTCGGCTGAACTCGTTGGATTATCGCTGCGAGATGCCCGAGAGCAATTCGAACGTGAATACCTCGCTTTGCAAATCACGCGGTTTAACGGAAACATCTCCCGAACCGCTGAATTCATTGGAATGGAACGCTCCGCACTGCACAGAAAATTAAAGGCTTTGGGCGTAGTATCCGGACTTTCTCGTCAGGACGGTTAAATGATCGTCGAAAGGCAGTAAGCGATGCGCGTTCTAATTTGCGGCGCGGGCCGCGTCGGTCATGGCATTGCCCGGCGTCTGGCGCGGGAAAAGCATGATATTACCATTATTGACGAGAATCCCGCACTTGTTGATCAGGTTTCCACCGACCTGGATGTTCGAGGCGTGACAGGCCATGCCGCCCATCCGGACGTGCTGAAACGTGCTGGCGCAGATGATTGCGAGATGATCATCGCCGTCACTCACTTCGACGAAATTAATATGGTGATCTGCCAGATCGCCCACACGCTCTTTTCTGTTTCTTACAAAATCGCTCGCGTCAGAGATCAGTCCTATATTGACCCCGCCTGGAAGAATATCTTTTCGCGAGAGGGTCTGCCGATCGACATGGTGATTTCACCTGAAGTCGAAGTGGGCGAGGCGATACTGCAACGCTTCAGAACGCCAGGTGCCGTCATGAGTGCGACGTTTGGCAAGGGCAGTGTCAAGCTTCTCGGCTTGGAGATTGACGGGCAAAGCCCGTTGTTGGATACGCCGGTCGACCAGATCAGGGGGCTGTTTCCGGATCTGTCTGCACGCATTGTTGGCATTGGGCGAGGCGACGCAGTCCGCGCGCCAAGATCAACGGATGTCCTGAAGCCGGAGGATCGAGCCTATATCGCGGTCCTTGATAGCCACGCAGACCGGCTGACGTCCATTTTCAATCGTGACAATGAACGCATGGACCACATCGTCATCGTTGGAGGTGGCAATGTTGGGTTGTACGTAGCCAAAGCGCTTGAACGTGAGAGCAACATGCGCATCCGTCTGGTGGAATCCAGCGTTAAGCGCGCAGATGCCGCCGTCGCGGAACTCAAGCGCACCATAGTGATCCAAGGCGATGGATTAAGCCCTGATATTTTGGCGGAAGCTGGCGCACCAAAAGCCGATTTTGTGATCGCCATCACCAATGATGACAAGACCAATCTGCTGATTTGTAATCTGGCAAAGCGGGCAGGGGCTAAGCGCGCTTTGGCACTCGTAAACGCATCGGAACTGGCTGGGCTTGCACGGGACATGCGTGTCGATGCGGTGCTTGATCCGCGCGCACTTACGGTGTCGCAAATCCTGCTTCGGATGCGTCGAGGCCGCATTCTTGGCCTCCAATCCATCGAAGATGGCCTGGCCGAAGTCGCCGAGGGCATCACACTTGAATCGTCTTCGCTGATCGGAAAGCCCCTTGGATATGACGACCTGCCTGACGGCGTGACAGCCGCAGCCGTCGTTCGCGATGGAGAGGTCATCATCGCCGGACCAGATGTCATCGTTAAGGCAGAGGACCATCTGATTATTTTCTACGAGGAGAGCATGGTTCGGAAGGTCGAGAAATATTTCCGGGTCAGCCCGGACTTCTTCTAACGCCATGAACTACGCTTCCATCGTTCGTGTCCTCGCTCTGCTCATGCTCATCATAGCAGGGAGCGCCCTATTGCCGATCGCGGTGGCGATTGTCGCGCAAGAGACGGATCAGACCATTGCGCTGCTGGTCATGGCAATCGGCATATCGGTGCTCGCGAGCAGTGTATTGTTACTGACGCCCAAACCAAGTCGAAAGGCGCGACCATCGGATGCATTGGGGGTCGTGATTATTTGGTGGTTTCTGGCCCCCCTGGCCAGCGCCTTGCCGTTTGTGGTTGGCGTGGCTGACGGATCTTTATTGCATGCGATTCACGAGGCGGCAGCCTGCCTCACAACATCTGGGCAATCGGTGATACGGACGGAGGGCAACGCCTGGCCAGCCAGCCTCATCGTGTGGCGGGGTGTTTTGCACGTTCTTGGAGGACTAGCGACGATCATTACTGCTGCCAGCGTTCTGGCTGCAATCAATCTGGGCGGCCCGGGCATTCATCGAACGGTTCTCTTTACAGTGCCTGAGTCGAGCTTTTTCGATGCTGTGCCCCGCGTCGCACGTTCTGTTTCAATGATGATGCTGGTCTTCCTGATCGTACTTCTCGGCCTGCTTATCATGTCCGGGGTGTCATTTCCTCGCGCGCTGAGCGATGCTGTCAGCGCGGTCACGACAGGTGCAGTTGACCCGAATGTCGTCAACCGGCGTGCTCTGGCGCCATTCCCGTCAATCATTCTAGGGCTTGGCCTGATAACAGGAGCGCTTGGTCTGGCCGTGTGGCTGCCGCTCAAGGATCGAAAGCCGCGTAAAGCACTTTTCGACCCGGAAACGATGACATTCCTCTTTCTCGTCGCGATGTTTGCAATTGTCGTTCTGCCTTTGGGAATTGGTTTGACGGACGCGATTGCGTGGTCAGTTTCAGCGATGTCGACCTCCGGATTGATTTTTTCCAATGGCCTTGCGCGTGACGCCATTCCACTGCCGATCCTTGTATTGCCTGCTCTCATAGGTGGTTCTGCTCTATCTGCTGCAGGTGGCGTGAAGGTTGCGCGTTTGATTGTGCTCGCCCGCCGTGCGGGCCAGGAGTTTCGGCAATTGGGTTATCGGCGTTCGGTTCTTGGATTCCGCTTTCGGGATAGGGAACTTGATGAACGCAGTGTCATCGGCGTGTGGGTGTACCTGATCGCCTATATCGTCGCCGTATTCATCGTGATGATTGGATTTAGTTTCTTGAATTTGCCGTTTGAAGAAACAATACGGCTTTCAATCGGCGGTCTCACCAATTCTGGGAGTCTGTTATTGGGCCACACAAACGATCTTGGTGGGGGTGCCACAACATTGCTCATTGTCTCGATGATTTTGGGGCGACTGGAGATTTTGGCGATCATTCCTGCGCTTTCTCCCAGTTTTTGGCGGGGTTGAGCAGTGTTCGCACTTGCACAATGGCTCCAATCCATTTAGCTCGCGACACATAACAAGAACAATAGAAGGACTGGTCGCTCCCATGTCTTCGGATAAAAAGCAAAACTTGCAGGACACGTTCCTGAACGCCGTCAGAAAATCACGGACGCCATTGACAGTATTTCTGGTGAACGGGGTCAAATTGCAGGGCGTGGTGACCTGGTTCGACAATTTCTGCGTTCTGCTGCGCGGAGACGGCCGCCCACCCCAACTGGTCTACAAGCATGCGATCTCGACTATCGCGCCGAGTGCGCCTGTTCAGTTGTTCGATGAAGAGTTGGAGGGACAATAGGTCCCCTTGAGCGACAAGCTGATTGATCGTTTGCCCCAGCCGGAAGTTGCCGGCGCGGTCATACCTTGGTTCTCCCCGGTAAACCGCCCCACAGAGGAACGGCTTCAAGAGACCGCGGGTCTGGTAGAAGCGCTCGGGTGCGAACTGGCTTTTCTGCGCGCTGATCATGTCCGGTCTGTTAATTCGTCCGTTCTGTTTTCAGGGGGGCTTCTGGATCGCTTTGCGGCCGACCTCGAAGAGCATCATTGTACGGTCGCTGTTGTCGACGGCGCCCTGACGCCGGTGCAGCAGCGCAATCTCGAAACGCGGCTCGGGCTCAAGGTGATTGACCGAACAGGCCTGATTCTGGAAATCTTTGGTCTGCGTGCGCGCACCAAGGAAGGGCGCTTGCAGGTTGAGCTTGCGCGCCTCTTGTACGAACGCTCACGGCTTGTCCGGACATGGACCCACCTGGAGCGCCAGCGCGGTGGTGGCGGCTTCTTGTCCGGCCCGGGTGAAAGCCAGTTGGAAGCTGACCGCAGGATGCTGGACGACAAGATCGTTCGACTAAGGCGCGATCTTGAAGACGTTCGTCGTACGCGCGCCGTGCAGCGGGCTGGCAGGCGGCGAAGTGGCAAGCCAATTGTCGCCCTCGTCGGCTATACGAATTCCGGCAAGTCGACCCTGTTCAACAGGCTGTCCGGCGCGAGCGTCTTTGCCAAGGATATGCCGTTCGCGACGCTCGATCCCACCATTCGGCGGGTTGACCTGCCGACGGTTGGCGAAGCGGCGCTTATTGATACGGTCGGATTCATTACCGACCTGCCAACGCACTTGATCGATAGCTTCAAGGCGACGCTTGAGGAGGCACTGCAGGCCGACCTGTTGGTGCACGTAAGGGACCGGTCCAGCGCAGCCGATGCCGATCAGGCGCGTGACGTCGAACTTGTTCTGGAACGACTTGAGAAGGAAACCGGCCTGACGTTACCGCCGATCATCGAGGCCTGGAACAAGTCGGACGCGCTTGAGCCGGAACGAGCCGAAGCCCTCGAACTTGCAGCGCGAGGCAACGTTGATGTTCCCGCCGTCCTGGTTTCTGCGCTTACCGGAGATGGAATGGACTCTCTGCTAGAGGTAATTGAGCATGCTCTCCTACGCGGTGCGCGTGACGTGGCGGTTACTTTGGAGCCGAAAGACGGTCGGGCTCGCTCCTGGCTGCACAGCCACGGCGACGTAAACAGTGAAGCCAACCTGAAGGATGGGCGTGTCGCTCTAAGCGTGCGTCTGCCGGTCGAACGGGTAGGGCAATTCCGATCGGAATTTCCAGACATCGAGATTGACGATTAGGTGGTGGCTTTTTCAGTGCGCTTCACCTGTTGCCAATAGGCTTCCTGCTCTTGCAGGGACAAATCCGAAAACTCTACTCCATCCAGCAGCGCAGCCGCTTCCATCGCCCGGAAGCGACGCTCGAACTTCGCATTGGCACGGCGCAGGGCCGCCTCTGGATCGACTCCGAGTCTGCGGCTCAGGTTGGCTGCCACGAATAGAAGGTCACCGAGTTCCTCTTCTATATCGTTTTGTATGCCTGAAGTGATGGCATCGCGCACTTCCTGTGTTTCTTCGTCAAGCTTATCGAATATGGGTTCAGCTTCTGACCAATCGAAGCCGACCCGCGCAGCGCGCTTTTGGAGTTTTTCGGCCCGCAGCAGGGCCGGCAGAGACAAGGCGACACCATCCAGCGCACTTGGTTTGACGCTGAGTGTCTTCTGGGCACGCTCTTCCGCCTTTATGCGTTCCCACGCATGTGTTTGCTCATCTGCCGAACGACCGTCGGGAGTCTCGAATACATGCGGATGCCGCCGGATCATTTTCTCGGCAATGGCGTCAGTGACATCACCAATATCAAACGCATCCTGTTCAGATGCCATCTGGCTGTGGAACACGACCTGGAAAAGCAGGTCGCCCAATTCCTCCTTGAGGTCCGTCATGTCGCCACGCTCAATCGCATCAGCGACCTCGTAGGCCTCCTCAATCGTATAGGGTGCGATTGTCGAGAAATCCTGCTCGAGGTCCCATGCGCAGCCTGACCCGGGATTTCGCAAGCGGGCCATAACTTCAATTAGCCTCATGTAGGCGTGTGCGGGCGTGTTCAATCGGGCTACATTTGACATAGGCTCCTCCTAGCCCACCAGCCCGTGTCCTGGAAGACGTATCGTCCTGCATCGGGAGCGACTTGGTGGTCTCTGCAAGTCAGGTGTTGAACGAACGTCGCCCGTAGCGCCGATCAGTATGGGCTGAAAACTGCCAATAGCGCGATGTCGGTTCTGATGTTTGTAAGCCAGTGGCCAGCCTCGGTAAGCCGGATGAGATGCCGATGACGGGATTGGATATGCATGCGGCATTGCATCTTGATGCGCGCGGCGCCAGCGTGGAAGAGTATACTTAAGAACAAGCGATACAGCACGGGCTGTATTAAATCGCAGAAGCAGCAGGATTACCTGAACGATGAAGTACCTGACACCCAGCTTTACGGCGACACCGGAGACAACATGTTGATCACACCCGAATGTGTAGCGCCAACGGGCTGTGTGCTGGGGGAGGGGCCTGTCTGGAGCCCGTCCGAGGGTTTCCTCTGGTGGGTAGATATTAAGCGGGCAAAACTACATCGCTATAATCCCAAGACCGGCAATACCAGACGTTACGACTTGCCAATTCGGGCCAGCGCGTTGGCACTGTATGATGGATGCATTCTTATGGCCGGTGACAGGGAGGTCGGCTTGTACGACCCTGCAACGGAATCCTATGAGCGTTGGTGTCAGCTCAAAGATGAGCCTGATACGAATCGCACCAATGATGGGGGTGTTGCGCCAGATGGGTCCTTCTGGTTCGGTACGATGGACGATCGGGAAAAAGACCCGGTAGGTGGCTACTTTCGCCTCACGCCTGATCGCAAGTTAGAGCAAATGCGACTGCCATCTGTTCTCGTAACGAACACGATGCAGTTTTCGCCAGACGGTCGCACCTTCTACACATGTGACTCAGCCGAACAGGAAATCCTCGCATTTGATCACGATCCTGTCGCCGGAACACTGACCGGAAGACGTGTCTTTGCGTCGACGTATGAGTTCAATGGATACCCGGATGGCTCCACGGTTGATTCGGAGGGCTGCCTTTGGACATGCCTGTGGGATGCGTCACGTGTAGTGCGGTTTACGCCGGATGGCGCCGTCGACCAGGTCATCACACTCGCGGCGCCGCGCCCCACATCATGCACATTTGGCGGAGATGACCTGAAAACGCTGTTCATCACGACCGCACGGGCAGGAATGAGCTTCCCGGCACTCGATTCAAGGCCACTTTCGGGCAGTTTATTCGCGATCTCGGTCGATGTCCCCGGCCTGCCTGCCCGGCAATTCGGTATTTCCGGCTGAACCCTGGTGGCCGGAGGACGCAAATTGTGAGATATGGCGCGGATACTGCCTTGCAAGGCATGGTTTTACGCCTCACATGCCTTCACAAATGAGCGTATGCACTTTAACCGTGGACGCGGCAGATCAAAACCGCTAACCCCCCGCCTTTCAAGAAAGTGTCGAAATGGCCGACAAGGACAAGAAAAAACGCGTTGGACCCGTGACCTTCGTGCGCCAGGTGCGCGCTGAGGGAAACAAGGTTACCTGGACGACTCGCCCTGAGACAATTCAGGCGTCGATATTCGTGGTGATCATGTCCGTTCTCATCGCCTTGTTCCTGTTTGCCGCCGACTCGGTCATCAGCATGGCTGTCAAAGCAATTACCGGCCTGTAAATGCAGGTCGAACAACACGTATTCAAGGAGCGCGTAGGCCCTATGGCTGAAGCCAAATGGTATATCGTCCACGCTTATTCGAACTTCGAAAAGAAGGTCGCCGCCTCGATTCTCGAGCAGGCAGAGCGTAAAGGTCTTTCAGATCTCATCGAAGACATTCAGGTTCCCACAGAGGAAGTTGTCGAAGTCGCACGCGGCAAGAAGAAGACCGTTGAACGCCGATTCTTCCCGGGATACGTGCTCCTGAAGGCCGCGATGACTGATGATGTATATCACTTGGTCAAGGACACCCCAAAAGTATCGGGATTCCTTGGGTCGGATGGCGGCAAGAAGCCGTTGCCTGTGCGGCAGCGCGAAGTCGATCGCATTCTGGGCACAGCGACTGATTCGCCGGAAGAGCGTCCACGGCCCAAGATTTCGTTTGAAATTGGCGAACAGGTGCAGGTCAACGATGGCCCGTTCCAGGGTTTCGAAGGCGCCGTCGAAGAAATTGACGAAGCCAATGGCCGCCTCAAGGTGACGGTTTCGATTTTTGGTCGCGGAACACCGGTCGACCTCGAATTCGACCAGGTTGCGAAAGTCTGATTCGGAAGGATGGCAGTTTCAGGCTTTCTGACGCTTGAATCGTCGGGAATTGACCTGTATCTCCCAGAAATAGGCCGCCTTAGCTCAGTTGGTTAGAGCGCTGGTTTGTGGAACCAGAGGTCCTCCGTTCAAACCGGAGAGGCGGTACCATCCCCCTAATAACTGGGGGGAAAGATCATTTTGCCACAATTTTGACGCGTAGTGGCATTCTGTTGCAATTGGGTCGCTAAGTTTGAAAAAGTCCATGCGATTTGGTGTTTCAGTGTGGGAAACCCCTCGCGGTGACAGAGAAAAAAGTTTAACAGGAACCATGCGCAACGATGCGCGTATGAACCTGCGGTCGAGGACAATCCCGTCCTTCGGCACAAGAAGGGGATCGAGTATGAAGAAAACTCTTATGTGCGCGACAGCCGCGGCCGCATTTGCGTCTGCTGGTATGGTCGCTCAGGCGGAGGAAGGCTGGTACGGCCGCGCCGACGCACAATATTCATTTGATGGCTTGCTGGATCACGATCCTGTTGTGCAGGACGTCGTCGGTTCGATGGGCGGCAAGTCCGACATCGACGACATGTGGGGCGGTGATATCGGTCTGGGCTACGGCCTCGACAACGGCATCCGTCTCGAAGGCGTCCTTGGCTACAACAGTGGCGATCTGGCTGTCCCGTCCAATTTCAACGGCACCGTGCCGCTGACTGCGTCAAATCCGGACGGCTATATCCAGTCCGTTGATCTGATGCTGAATGCTATCTACGATTTTAATCGTGAAGGCGTCTTCCAGCCCTACGTCGGTTTGGGTGTTGGTGCTATCCGCGCCAAGGCCAAGGCGAGTAACCTGAACTACGCTTCGGCGACAGATCTCAGCGCAGCTAACGGTTTCTCAGACACAGATACCAGCCTAGCTTATCAGGGCCTTCTGGGCTTTGGTTACAAGCTGAGCGAAAAACTCACCATGGACGTTGGCTACAAGTATTTCGTGTCGGAAGACATGGATCTTGGCGGCGTTCATAGCGGAACGGAATACGAAGGCGACCTGACTCGCCATTCGGCAACTGTTGGTCTGCGCTATGCGTTTGGTGCCACACCACCACCACCGCCTCCGCCACCACCACCGCCTCCGCCACCACCACCACCGCCTCCGCCACCACCGCCTCCACCACCGCCTCCGCCAACAACCGAAACGGTTGCGCCGGAAGTCGTGTGTTCAGGTCTGAACCAGAACTTCGTGGTTTACTTCGAGTGGGACAAAGCAGATCTGACCAGCCAAGCTGCTGCTGTGATCGATCAGGCAGTCGCGAACATCACTGCTGGTGCCGGTTGTGCACCTAGCGCGGTGTCGATTGCCGGACACACCGACACGTCGGGTGCAAGCGCATACAACGAGCGTCTGTCGCAACGTCGCGCGGACATCGTGTCGTCGGCCCTCGTTTCTCGCGGTGTCGACGCGGCAATCATCACGGAAACAGCCAATGGTGAGAACAATCTTGCCAAGGCAACGCGTGATGGCGTTCGTGAGCCTCTGAACCGTCGTTCGGAAGTTGTGATCAACGTTCAGTAGTCGAACCTGATCTAACAAATAGGACGGCCCGGCTTTCAGTCGGGCCGTTTTTGTTTGTGTCTCTGACTTTGTCAGGCTTGCTCCAAATCGTTACCTATGAAACCAAGTATCCATGACTGATCTATCCAAACTGACTATTGAAGATAAAGCTGCCCGCGAGCGCCTGACGGCCGCTTCTGAGAGCATGGTTGCGCGCACCTGTGCATGGTCTGACGTCAACACGGGAAGCTGGAATATCGACGGCCTGAAAACGTTTTCCGGTGTTTTGGCCAACGCATTTTCGGAATTGGATGGGGATGTTCGACTCCAGGAAGCGCCGGGATTCGAAACGGTAAACTCATCTGGCAAGGTCGAGATCGTTCATACCGCGCCCATTTTGCGTGTATCGTCGCGTCCGACTGCACCGGTTCAGATCGTGTTGACCGGTCATTACGATACCGTATTTCCAAAAGGCACGTTTGAAGGCGTCACGGACTTGGGAGATGGCAGGCTGAATGGCCCGGGTCTGGCTGACATGAAGGGCGGGCTGTGTATTATGCTGGAATCGCTCAAGACGTTCGAGGCGGGCCCTTCCCGTGACCGTTTGGGCTACCAGATTGTCATCACACCTGATGAGGAAATCGGCAATCACGCCAGTGCCGCGGCGCTGACAGAAGCAGCCCGGTCGGGCGCGCACATCGGCATGACATATGAACCCGCCATGGAATCGGGTGCCATGTCAGGTGGCCGCAAAGGGTCTGCGGTGTTCGATATCGTCCTGCACGGTAAGGCGGCCCATGCTGGACGGGCCAAGGAAGAGGGCCGCAGTGCCATCGAGGCTGCAGCCGAGCTCGTAGTGGGGCTGGAGGGTCTTAACGGAAAGCGAGAAGGCGTCACTCTCAATGTCGGCGCCATAGAGGGTGGTAGCGCTGTCAATATCGTGCCTGACCTCGCCGTCGTCAGATTTGGCGCACGCGCTCCTGATGCTGACGCAGCCGAGTGGACGACGACTGCTATTACCCGGCTATTCGAGCGCGCCACATCCCGAGCCGGAATTTCCGGTCACCTTCACGGTGGCTTCTATCGTCCACCCAAGCCGCGCAATGCCGCCCAACAAGCCATCTTTGATGCGGTCCGTGCCACAGGAGGTGCCATAGGGCTCGATCTCGAATTTGTGGACACGGGTGGCGTGTGTGAGGGCAACAATATATTCGCTGCAGGCGTTCCAAACGTCGATACGCTGGGCGTCAGGGGAGGGCGTATACACTCCAACGAAGAGTTCGTCGTCGTCGACAGTTTTGCAGAACGCGCAACGCTTTCAGTACTTCTTCTGAATCGTCTGGCCGATGGTCGAATAGACGGAGCACGCATCAAGGCCTTGATGGAGAACTGACATGCCCACCGCCTACGTCATGCGCCCGTCGCGGCTCGATGATTTCGATGCTCTTATGGAACTCGCACAGCAATCAGGTCCGGGATTCACGAGCCTGCCGGTGGATGAGATAATTCTTCATGAGCGGCTCGAGAAATCGGAGCGCGCGTTCAAAGGTCTTCAGAAGCGATTGGAGTACGGCAAGTACTTGCTGATGATGGAAGACTTGGAAACCGGCGAAGTTGTTGGCTGCTCAGCTGTCAAAGCCGGAACGGGTATCGACCAGCCATTTTTCAATTATCGTGTCATCACGCTGGCCCAGGCCAGCCACGCTGCCGGCAACATGCGGTTCGATATGGATGCACTCATCCTGACTAACGAGTATGTCGGTTACACGGAAGTTGGAACGCTTTTCCTGAAATCCGATCATCGCGGTGGTGGAGCCGGTCGTCTCGCCGCGCAGTCACGATATCTGTTGATGGCTGCGGCGCCTGAAAGGTTCAGCGAAAACGTTCTCGCGGAATTGCGGGGAGTTGTTGATGATACAGGGCGCTCACCTTTCTGGGAGTGTCTGGGGCGTCACTTCTTCCGCATGGACTTTACCGAGGCAGATCGCCTGTCGGCAACGACTGACAACCAGTTCATCCTGGATCTGATGCCGAAGTATCCAATCTATGTAGACCTGTTGCCGCCAGAAGCACGCGAAGTCATCGGACGGTGCCATTCGGAGGGTGTCGGCGCCTATAAGCTGCTCCAGTGGGAAGGGTTCCAGTTTGATCGCACCGTCGATATATTTGATGGTGGCCCTTTGGTCGCGACGCAACGTCGGCATATCCGCACAATTCAGGAAAGTCGGATTGTGACGATATCGGCTGGCGATGTTGATGGCGATGCGGGCGCGATCCAGGGGCTTGTATCCAGCAATTCGCTACCCAATTTCCGCGTTTCTCTCGCAACACTGACGGTGGACGCAGACGACGTCGCAACCATGTCGCCCGCGATAATCGAAGCCCTTCAATTGAAACCAGGTGCCAAAGCGCGGATCTGGCTACGGAGCAAATAATGGCCTCTGCTGTATACATCGATGGCAAGTGGACTGACGGCCATGGCGCGCGTCTGTCCAATACCTGCCCAGCGACAGGAGAAATCGTCTGGGAGGGTAACGCAGCTGACGCAGACCAGGTGTCGAAAGCAACGGCTTCAGCGCACAAGGCCTTTCGGCATTGGTCTCGGTTGCCCCAAAGCGACCGAACCGCTGTGATGGTTCGCTACGCCGACGAAATCAGTAAACGAACCGAAGAGATAGCAACCACGATTAGTCGCGACATGGGCAAAGTGCTTTGGGAAACGCGAGCCGAAGCTGCGACCATGAAAGCCAAGGTTGCCGTGTCGATTGCCGCGCAGAATGAGCGCGCAGGATCGAAGTACGAACAAGCGGCATTCGGTTCATCCCACCTTACTCACCGTGCACATGGCGTCATGGCAGTGTTTGGGCCTTTCAATTTTCCAGGTCATTTGCCCAACGGGCACATTGTCCCGGCACTACTTGCTGGCAACACATGTGTTTTCAAGCCCTCTGAACTGGCACCTGGCGTGGCTGCGCTTATCGCTGAAGCTTTCGACGCTGCTGGACTTCCTGATGGATGTCTCAATATCGTTCATGGCGCCCGGGAAACGGGCGGAGCGCTTCTCAACGCTGAGATCAATGGTCTTCTGTTTACGGGATCGGCCAATACGGGCGTCTTCTTTCACAAACACTTTGCGGGTCGCCCCGATGTCATCCTTGCGCTCGAAATGGGTGGCAATAATCCGCTGATCATCTGGGATCCCGCCGATATCGAGGCCGCGGCCGATATTGCTGCACAGTCCAGCTTCCTGACCACCGGACAGCGTTGTTCCTGCGCCCGCAGAATCATTCTTCCCGAAGGAAAATTTGGCGATGCCGTGATTGAAGCGATCGTTGCACGCGCCAAAGGCCTGAAGATTGGCGCATGGGATGAAGACGGCGTTTTCATGGGGCCACTGGTTTCCGAAGGTGCCGCTCAGGCAGCAACCGATTTCCAGATGATGCTGTCCAAAGCAGGCGGTAAGTCCCTACGCCGTCTGAAACGCATGGATCGGGGCGGAGGATTCGTCACAGCCGGTATTATTGACGTAACACAAGCGCATCATATCCCGGACGAGGAGCTGTTCGGGCCACTCATGCAAGTGGTCAGGGTTAAAACATTCGATGATGCCCTCATTCGAGCGAATGCAACGCGCTATGGCCTGTCGGGTGGTTTGATCAGCGACGATGATGCGCTCTGGGTCAAGGCGCACCAGGAGATGCGCGCAGGCATCCTGAATCGAAACCGGCCCACCGCCGGAGCCAGCGGAGCAATGCCATTCGGCGGTCCCGGATTGTCGGGTAATTTTCGTCCGGGTGCATACTACGCTGCTGATTACTGCGCCTGGCCACAGGCGAGCCAGGTTTCAGACAAGTCCACACGCATGGGCGCGCAGGGATTTCCCGAATGACAGCCTTTGAAGTCAATTTTGATGGCTTGATCGGGCCATCACATAATTACGGTGGGTTGTCGGATGGCAATCTTGCAAGCGCGAACCATGCCGGCGCAGTTTCCAATCCCCGCGAAGCTGCCCTTCAGGGGCTGGAGAAAATGCGCAAGATGGTCGAGGTGGGACTCGTTCAGGGTGTATTGCCGCCTTTGCCGCGTCCGAATTTCGATTTTCTCGTCTCGGCCGGCTTTTCCGGCACGGATGCGCAAATCATAGAATCTGCCGCGCGGCAGGCACCTCACCTACTCAAGGCTGCCTATTCGGCCAGCAATATGTGGACGGCAAATGCTGCAACAGTCTCTCCATCTGCAGACACAAAAGATGGCCGACTGCACTTCACGACCGCCAACCTGTCCACCATGCTTCATCGTAGTATTGAGCACCCGGATACCACGGCAACACTGATATCCCTGTTCGATAACGAAGATCGTTTCGCCGTACATTCTGCGCTGCCGATGCATCCCGAGTTTGCCGATGAAGGCGCTGCCAATCATGTGCGTCTGTGTGCCGAGCACGGCGATCCAGGCGTGGAACTGTTTGTCTTTGGCCGACTTGCTGGAGAAAATGCGACCGGGTTTCCTGCTCGGCAGAGCCGGCTCGCCAGTGAATCCATCATGCGCAGCCATGGCCTTGAACCCGACCGAACAGTCTTGGCCCGACAATCAGTTGCCGCGATCAACGCAGGGGCGTTCCATAATGACGTTGTCTGCGTTGGCGCGCTGGATACGCTTTTCTTTCACGAACTTGCGTTTGAAGACACTGATGGCGTTCTCGACTCCATACGAAAATCTGCCCACGGGCTATTCGACCTAAAGTCCGTGATGGTTCCCAATGTGGATGTGCCGATTGAGGACGCAATCAGATCTTACCTGTTCAATTCGCAATTGCTGCAGATGCCGGGAGAGGACCGTCTTGTCCTCGTCGCACCTACCGAGACACAGGAAATGGATTCCACCAGACTGTTCTGTGAAAAGATGGTTTCGGGTAACGCTCCGATCGGACGAGTAGAATATGTCGATGTACGGCAATCCATGCACAATGGAGGCGGACCTGCGTGCCTTCGTCTTCGTGTAGTGATGACGGAAGCCGAATTAGACGCCTGTCACCAAGGCGTGCTTCTGGACGAACAGGCGATAGATGAACTCCAGGATGTCGTGCGGGCAACCTACCGCGATCGACTGGCACCTTCGGATCTTGCAGATCCGAAATTTGCCGATGAATGTCGGACCGCACGAGAACAGATCCTCGCCGTTCTCGATCTTGAATCCCTTGCTTGATGATCCGGAGACAGGAATGTTGAAACTTTATGATTACTGGCGTTCGTCAGCAGCCTACCGCGTTCGCATTGCACTGAACTTGAAGGGCGCCGTTTACGATTCCACTTCGGTGAACATTGCTCCGGGGCGAGATGAACAATTGCTGGACGAATACCGCGAGATCAATCCACAGATGCGCGTGCCGACAATAGAGGTCGATGGACGCACTGCCGGTCAGTCCATGGCGGTGATTGAGTGGATCGAAGAGCGTTTCCCGGGGCCTGCGCTGCTACCCGCTGATCCATGGACGCGGCTTCAGGCCAGGGCGTTCGCGGATACGATTGCGTGTGATATCCATCCCCTCAATAATCTGTCAGTTCTGGCAGCCCTGCGGAGTGATTTTGGCGCTGACGACCAAGCGGTGACGCGCTGGTATCATGACTGGATACATCGCGGCTTTACGGCACTGGAAGTGGCGGCACAGGAACTCCCGCGGAACGCGTTACTGTTTGGTGACGCGCCAACAATCGCGGAGATCTGCCTTGTGCCTCAGGTGTCAAATGCGAGACGTTTTGAAATGGACTTGTCGGCCTTTCCCCGGCTCGTCGAGGTCGATGCTGCCTGCTGTCGCATAGACGCCTTCGCACGCGCAGCACCTGAGTTTCATAAGCCAGCCTGACGCTAGTCTTCCTCGGAAGCTCGCTTGGCATCGGTATCGCCGGGACGGCGTATGTCGATGATCTCGATTTCTTCCAGGGCACCAAGCGGTTCTGCTGTCTTGGCAACATTGGCTTCCAGCCATGTCGGCAGATCGGCCAGATTGTTGCCGCCAATAGGAGTGTCTTGGGCAACGATCAGCACGCCATCCTGCCGCCCAATCCGCACAACGGGCTGGCACTCTGCTGCCTCACTGTATTGCTCGGGACAGTAAGCTTGAAGGTTCATTGCTACTCCATCCCCGTTCAGGAGCGCGGGGAATGGATCATCTGAATCATGACGTGTGAGTCTCAGAAATCCGCCAAAGCGGGCGCGTATGTCTTCATCAGCTTTTAGGCTCTCCACCGTCTCAGTCGCCAAGGGATGATCGGTAGCAATAACAAAAGCGCGTCCTCGGTTCTGCTTGTCGAGATAGTGTTGGAGTGCTGCCGTTAAGTCCGATTGCTCTGACGTTTTCCGGTATAGCGGCGCATAAACCGGGCCGACGGATGAAAACGACTCTGCGAGACCCTCAACCTGCTCACGTGATCGCATAGTTTGTGAGACGAGTTCGGATTCCGAACGGGGGGACAGACTTGCACCGTGCGCAATCAATATGACATCAACAGCCCATCCGTCTTTCCAGACAGGCGCAGGAATTTCCGCAGGCAAGACAGCCCAACCGTCATTGGTGCGATAGTCGAATGGGGGAAGCATCATTGGATCGCCTGACACGAACAATGTGCGATAGGCCCACGGGCCGAGCCCTACGGCCAGAACAATCAGAATGCCGCAGGCCAGTAACGCGCGTTTCATAAAGGATCCTCGCTCGTCGCTCGCTTGTCAGCCGAGCTTGGAGCGCGCGGCCTTAAGCCCGGAATAGTTCGGTTGGTCGATAGATAACTGATTGATAGTGGTCGTTTTCAAGTGTTTGAACAAGCCGGGCGTTGCAGCGTCAATACGACCGTCGCGAATGCGCTCACACAGGTCTCGGTTCATGCCGTCAAGTGTCGCATCTTGCGGGGCACCCAGGATGCTGCGCAAGCGTTCGACCTCACCTCGTTCCGCAGAAGGGCGCTGTTCGAGTTCGCGAAGCAAAGTCGCCAGCACGTTCGAAGCGACGCGGGCATGGAAGGCGGCATGTCCCGTTAGTTGAGGCGCTGCCGCGTCGTCGATGAATGATTTGACCGCAGCTATCAACTCCGAAGGGGAGGGGGCGTCATGCATTTCAAAGCGCCTTTTCGAGGAGGTTCAGCAAATCAATTTCCGTTTCGGAAACACGACGGCCAATTGCTGCGCGCTCGACGCTTGGGTCCCCACCCGAACGGAAGGCTTCATACATGATCATGCACATGATGCCCCACTTAAGGCTCCCCAGTGTTTCCCACCAGTCGATTTCTCGCGCTTCGAAGCGTGTGCCTCCGGCCACGGCGTAAGCGTCGAGCAATTCGTCCAGGTTTCCGAACCCGCCAACGCGATTTTCTATCTGGCCAAACCGCCATGAGTTCACGCATATCCAGGCAATATCTTCGCGTGGGTCACCAATATGGGCGAGTTCCCAATCAAGCACTGATGCAAGGCCGTGTTCGTCGACGATCAGGTTTCCGAGTCGGAAGTCGCCGTGCACGAGAACGGCCGCCTGACCGGTCGGCTCGTTAGCTTTCAGCCATGAAAATGCCAATTCAAACACGGGTCGGGGCAGGTCAAAATTGCGGTAGATGTCTTCATACTTCCTGATTTGGTCCGCACCATTACTGCGCGGCAAATCGGGCAGGGTGGTCAGATCCACTGCGTGAATTCCAGCGAGCGCTTCACCGCACTGTTTGGCGAGCAGTGGCCGCGCCGCATTATAGGCTTCGTCACGCAGGATTTTCCGGCCGATGGTTTCCCCTTCGATCCGGTGCATGACAAACGATTCACCCAGATCGCTACCCGGCTCGAATACACCCAACACACCGGGCACGGGCACGCCTGCCAGTTCAGCACATCCAAGCAAGGCTGATTCTATGCCCAGCGTGATGGCTTCGGATGACCGGGCAACCGATTCGCCGCCGGGAACGCGCCGCAGGATCAAACGATGGTTGGTCGCGCCCTGAACTACTTCGAAGGCCCAGGTTTCCTGACTCGCGCCACCCGATAATCGTTTCAACGCTGCAATTCGTGCGCTATCGCCAAAATCGCGACGCGCCCAGCTTTCCAAAGCTCTTTCAATCTGATCTGTGCTTCCCATCTTTGACACATTCGCGCGGAACAAGAGGCACGCCAAGGTCTTACCCAGAGTAACCTTGAGCCATTATATGGGAGGGGCCTGATGGCTCGACGGAAAGACCACGAAGGCGGCCCCTTGTCGCCGGAAAAACCTCATCCTCAAAGCCTGTTTGCCTGGCTGAGGGGACGGTTCTTTGCGGGCATGGTTATTGCGGCTCCCATCGCGGTAACGTTCCTTATCCTTCAGTTCCTGATCGGGGAAATCGACAAACGCGTCGTGCCTCTGATACCGGCCGCTCTGAACCCCGAAACCTACCTGAAATATGCGGTGCCAGGCTTTGGATTGATCGTGCTGGTAGTGTTCCTGACAATTCTGGGCGGCATCGCAACGAACCTGATCGGCAGGTCCGTTATCGGCATTGGCGATCGTATCCTCAGTCAGGTTCCGATCGTGCGATCCCTCTATTCCGCCTTCAAGCAACTGGTTGAAGTGTTTGCCAAGGACAATACCGATCAGTTCAGCGAAGTGGTGCTGATTGAGTACCCGAAGCCGGGAACATGGTGCCTGGGCTTCGTCTCATCCCCGGCGAAGGGAGAGATCGGCGCTGCACTTGGTCCGGATTTCCTGGGCATCTTTGTTCCAACCACGCCCAATCCGACATCCGGCTTTCTGATGTACCTGGAAGCACGTGAAGTTATTCGCCTTAGCATGACCGTCGAAGAAGGCGCAAAGATGATCCTGTCAGCTGGTCTGGTGGTTCCCGAGTTTCCCCCAGCGCCCAAATCCGCAGCCAAGTCTTCCAAGCCGCAGACGCTTCCATCCGGCAAATAAACTCAGCCAGCGCCACCCGTCGGCACGCGTGGCGTCAAGAGTTCGCGGACAAGCCGCAACGCTTGTCCTCGTTTGCCAGCAAGTTCAGGATCCGCCTCGACCACAGCCGTTGCGTCCTTTTTTGCAATCGCCAACAGGTCAGCGTGTCGGGACAGGTCGATGACGCGATAGTCGGTTGCCCCCGCCTGGCGTAACCCAAGCATGTCGCCGGGGCCGCGCAGTTTGAAGTCAGCCTCCGCAATTTCGAAACCGTCCTCCGTTCGGCGCAGCGTTTCGAGGCGCTCCCGCGCCATGTCACCGAGGGGAGGGCGATAAAGCAGCAAGCAAAATGATGGCTTTTCGCCCCGTCCGACCCGGCCTCGCAATTGGTGCAGCTGGGCCAGCCCAAAGCCTTCAGCGCGCTCGATCACCATGATGGTTGCCTCGGGAACATCGACGCCGACTTCGATAACAGTCGTTGCGACAAGAATCTTGGTCCGCCCCGACCGGAAGTCCTCAAGGGCAGCGTCCTTCTCCGCCGGCTTCAATCGACCATGAACCAACCCAATGGGAACACCCAGTTGCTGTGACAACGCCGCATGACGTCCCACAGCCGTCGAATCGTCATCATCGACATCGACCTTCGGGCAAACCCAGAATGCCTGCTCGCCGCGCCTGACAGCGCGTCCCACGGCGTCGATAACCTCATCAATCCGCGTATCCGGCACGGCGCGTGTCTCGATCGGTTTGCGGCCCTCCGGCTTTTCATCGAGAATGGTGACGTCCAGATCGCCATGAATTGCCTGTGCCAGCGTTCTGGGTATGGGTGTGGCACTCATCACCAGCATGTGTGGAGAGGTTGCCTTGCTCACCAGGCGCATACGATCCTGAACACCAAAACGATGCTGTTCATCCACGATGATGAGTCCAAGATTTCGGAAGTTCACCGATTCCTGAAACAGGGCATGCGTGCCTGCAACAACATGGATCGATCCATCAGCCAGCCCCAGAAGTATCCCTTCGCGTGCAGCGCCTTTGTCTCGTCCGGTCAAAGACGCCACGACATAGCCAAGTGGCGAAAGCAATTTATCCAAAGTCTCGAATTGCTGACGCGCCAGGACTTCGGTCGGGGCCATGAAGGCTGACTGAAATCCGCCAGCTGCCGCCTGGACGGCCGCCATGGCCCCGACAAGCGTTTTGCCAGCCCCCACATCACCCTGGAGCATGCGGCGCATCGGAGACTGGCTCGCCATGTCATCGCTTATTTCTGCAACAGCCCGAACCTGCGCGCCGGTCTGTCGATAGGGCAAGCTGCGCGCCAGGCGGGATTGGGCGACCTGTGCCTTGGGTATGGGCGGAGCATTGCGGCGCTTTCGACTGGCGCGGGCAAGGGCGAAGGCGGACTCACGGGCAAGGGCCTCGTCATAGGCTAGGCGTTCGCGGGCCGCGTCAAAGGCCGTCTCGTCATAGACGGCCGGATTGTGCAGCCCGATCAGGGCGTCCTTGAAGCGCGGCCACCCCTTTTGCGCAACCAGATGCGCGTCGCCCCATTCGGGCAGGTCGTCTGGCACACTGACCAGCGCATGAACTGTGAGGGTATGTACCCTCTTGTTGGTGAGGCCGGCAGTGAGGCCATAAATGGGTTCGACCTCGGGCGGCGGTTCGCCCTTGGCAGGATCAACGATGTAGTCGGGGTGGGTCATTTGCCGCTCACCCTTGAAATCCTCGACACGCCCCGAAACAATCCGCGTCGATCCGATCGGAAACTGCCCTTGCAGCCACCGACCGTCGGCCCGGAAAAATGCTAGGGTGAGAAACCCGGTGCCATCGAACAGCTGGATGCGGTGGGGCGCCTTGTCAGAATAAGGGGCCTGATAGGCGTGGACCTCTCCCTGCACAGTGGCGACTTCGCCGAAAACAACCTGATCAAAACTCGCCCGTACCCGGCGGTCCACCCAGCGTTCGGGTAGATGTAGCAACAGGTCCCAAAGTGTTTCACCATCGACCAGACGTTCGAGCAGGGGCTTCATCTTGGGCCCCACACCCGTCAGCGTATCCAGCTCGGCAAACATTGGAAAAAGACGCTCGTCCCGCATAAGCTGACTCTAAGCATGCGCACCGAAGCGCACAATGCGTGGTTTACGCATCGCCTGTGCGGCCTATATCCTCCTCTGACAACAATACCGGAGTTCATGATGGAAACGCGGCGCCGCAAATTGACGTTTCGAGCCTGGCGGCGAGGTTTCCGCGAAATGGACCTCTATATGGGCTCATTCGCAGACAAGTATCTGCCCGGTTTCGACGAGTCCCAACTTGATGAATTCGAGCGGATTTTGTCAGTCCCGGACTGGGAAGTATACGCGTGGCTGATCGGTCAGGAAGACGTACCTGCCGATCACAAGGGTCCCGTGCTGGACCAGCTTGTCGCTTTCCGCTACGCCGCGCAGGGTGGTTGAGCGAGTCAGCCGCGCCCTGAAACTAAACTGGCAAATATCTGGATGACCCCCGTCGACCTTCTCAAATCCTTGAGCGGCCCGGCCAGCTTTGCCGGCGCACCATTTGGTGCAGACCTCTTGGCGTTTTGCCAGGGGCTCGAATCGCGAGGAGGCATTGGTCTTTACGTCGCGCGAGACGACAAGACCGCGAATACGGCACGACGGCTCGCTCAGTTCATCTCGCCGCGCCTCGACAGTGTTGATCTGCCCGGCTGGGACACGTTGCCTTACGACCGCGTCAGTCCCACACCGAGTGTGGCGGCGCGGCGCTGTGCTGGTCTGGCGCGCCTCGCCCGCTACGAACCATCCCAGGGGGCCTTGCTGGTCATCACAACCGCAACATCCCTTGTCCAGCGGGTTCCACCGCTATCCACACTTCGCCGCGCGTCCTTTTCCGTCTCGATAGGTCAGACCGTCAGTCAGAAAGATCTAACGGCATACTTATCGGTCAATGGTTACGTTCGTGCGAGTACTGTTCGGGAGCAGGGCGAGTTCGCCATTCGTGGCGGTATCATCGACATCTTCCCTCCGACGGCCGGCGAGCCTTACCGCCTGGATTTCTTCGGCGATACACTCGAGACATTACGAACCTTCGACACCGAATCTCAGCGTTCGACAGGTGATGCGCGGTCGGTCGCCTTTGCACCCGTCAGCGAAATATTGTTCGATGATACAATTCTCAGCGGCTTTCGAGAACGCTACCTCGCTACGTTCGGTCCACCATCGGGTGATCAGATGTACGAGTCTGCCCGTGCGTCGATCCGGCGGCAGGGTGTAGAGTCTTGGCTGGCTCTGTTTCACGACCATCTGGAAACGATATTCGATTATATCGGCGATGACGCGCTGATCGGTTTCGGACATCTCTCGTCTGAGTCGGCTGCCGAGCGCCTTGCTCAAGCTCTTGATTATTACAATGCCCGGCTTGATGCCGCTGGCGGAGACTCAAACGCAGCGCGCGTTCTGGCTCCGTCGTCTCTGTATTTGGAATCCAGCGAACTTGATCAGAACCTGTCGAATCGCGCCGTCGTCCGGTTCAGTCCAGCGGAAGCGACTGGCAGCGCGTATGATATGGGTGCGCGTCTGGGTCGGGACTTCGCCCCCGAGCGCCTGCGTGCCGATCAAAACATCTTTGAAGCTGCGATAGATCACGCCCAGGCATTATATGCATCAGGCAAGCCAGTTGCGTTTGCGGCCTGGTCAGCCGGGTCAGCTGACCGCCTGATCAATGTCATGGCCGATCATGGCCTGCCGGATCTTGTGCAGGTGCATTCTCTCGAAGCCGTTCGGAAGACAGACTTCACGGTCGTGGAAGTACCTCTGGAGTCTGGGTTCGTGACACCCGACTTTGCAGTTATTTCCGAAGCCGATATTCTGGGTGACCGGCTTGCCGCCCCCCGCCGCCGCCGTAAGTCAGCCAGCTTCATCACCGACGCGTCTGCCCTGTCTCCTGACGATCTCGTCGTCCATGTCGATCATGGTGTTGGCCGGTATATCGGGCTGAAGACACTGGATTTGACGGGCGCGCCTCACGACTGCCTCCAGCTTGAATATGCTGGTGGCGACATGATCTTCCTGCCGGTCGAAAACATAGACCTGATCAGTCGCTATGGCTCGGAAGAATCCGAAAGCCAGTTGGATCGCTTGGGTGGCGCCGGCTGGCAGACACGAAAGGCCAAGGCCAAGAAGCGCATCCTCGAGATGGCCGCGGAACTGATGGCGATCGCAGCCGAACGTTCCCTCAAGCGAGCGGATGCACTCGCCGCAGGGCAGGGGATGTACGAGGAATTTGCGGCCCGCTTCCCCTACGAGGAAACCGACGACCAGTTGAACGCGATCGAAGACGTTCTGGGGGATCTGGCGTCGGGGCGGCCGATGGACCGCCTTGTCTGCGGCGATGTGGGTTTCGGTAAAACGGAAGTTGCCTTGCGGGCTGCCTTTATGGCGGCGATGAGCGGCAAGCAGGTTGCCGTAATCGCCCCGACCACGCTTCTGGCGCGACAACATTACAAGACATTCTCTGAGCGGTTCGCCGGCTGGCCTCTGAAAGTCCGCCAATTGTCACGATTGGTCGGACAGCGCGAGGCGCAGGAAGCGCGTGAGGGCCTGACCGATGGCAGTGTTGACGTCATCGTTGGTACGCATGCCTTGCTTGCCAAAGGCATAGACTTCAAGCGCCTTGGCCTGCTGGTCGTCGATGAAGAACAGCGCTTTGGGGTTAAGCACAAGGAACGCCTGAAAGAGCTGAAGGCCGACGTTCACGTATTGACGCTCTCGGCCACGCCGATCCCTCGCACCTTGCAGATGGCCCTCACCGGCATTCGCGACCTGTCCATCATCGCAACGCCGCCTGTCGATCGTTTGGCGGTTCGCACCTACATTACCGAGGAAGACACCGTCACGCTGAGGGAAGCTTTGCTGCGGGAGAAATATCGCGGTGGTCAGGCTTTCTTTGTTGCGCCCCGAATTCAGGACCTCGACAAGCTCGAAAACTTCCTGTCGATTCACGTGCCGGAAGTGTCCTTCGTCGTTGCCCATGGCCAGATGGGCGCAACCGAACTGGAAGACATCATGACCGCCTTCTATGAAGGCAAGTATGATGTGCTCCTGTCCACCACCATCGTGGAAAGTGGCCTGGATATCCCGCGCGCAAACACGCTCATTATCCACCGGGCAGACATGTTCGGTCTGGCGCAATTGTATCAGCTTAGGGGGCGCGTCGGCCGCTCGAAGCTGAGAGCCTATGCCTACTTTACGACACCGCGCGACCGGGTCGTGACAGAGATGGCCGAAAAGCGCCTCAAGGTGCTCCAATCCCTCGACAGTCTCGGTGCCGGATTCCAACTCGCCAGCCATGACCTTGATATGCGGGGCTCAGGCAACCTCCTTGGTGATCAACAGTCAGGCCAGGTAAGGGAAGTTGGCGTCGAACTTTATCAATCCATGCTCGAAGATGCGGTCAAGGCCCTTCAGGCCGGTGCGCGCGGAGAGGATGATGTGGTTGATGACTGGTCGCCGCAAATCAATCTCGGTGTCGCTGTACTGATCCCTGAGGAATATGTCGAAGACCTGACAATCCGCCTCTCGCTCTATCGGCGCCTGGCCGAAATTGGCACCGCCTCTGAGAGAGAGTCCTTCGCCGCTGAACTGATCGACCGGTTCGGTCCCCTGCCGGAAGCGACGCGGCAGCTCCTCGAAGTCACCGCGATCAAGGTCCAATGCAAGGCGCTGGGCATTTCCAGGCTCGACTCGGGGGTTAAAGGCGCAGTGTTCGCGTTCCGCCCTGACACCGTGATGGATCCTGCACGACTTATGGAACTCATCCGAACGCGACCGAATGTGCTGAAGATCCGGCCGGATTCGAAGCTTGTGCATTCAGGACTTGGGGGCGAACCCGAACGGCGTCTCGTTTCCGTGAAGGCATTCCTCAAGGAACTGGAAGCAGTTTCCGGGCTCGTGCCGGCTTAGGCGGCTTCCAGACGCATGAACGGCCCGGTCAGTCCGGCTTCCAGAAATGACTGCGCTGTATGATTTGCGCGTTTTTCGACAACACGCCAGCTCAGGACAAGCTCTGAGACCGGATCCTGTTCTGTCACAGCCAACGCAATGCGATTGGCCAGATGAACGCCTCCGCGATAAGTCGTCAGGGGAAGTGATAGCGAAATGGTTCCGGTTTCGACCACTGCGGGACAGTCGGTTTCCCGCATCAGTTTTTGCACGCATCGCGCCAAAGATTCTAGTGCGACCGGGTCCGAGCGCCGGTCGCCAATCAGTTTCAGCGTGAGGATCGACAAGGCGTCTGAACGTTTGTCTGCGATCGTCATTTGCCGTTCGAGGTGGGCTTCAAGAAAGCGGCGAGAGAATAAACCGGTGGCTCGGTCGGTCGCACCCGCTGGTATGGAAGCGGTTGGCTGAACCGGGCACGCTGCAAGATACTTCTCGACCAGGTCTGCAATGCGGGCAGCCACATCCGGCTCGCCATGCTGACACTCAATAATGTCATCGCACTGCGAAAGCATGCAGCGAACATCCTCCGACAGGCGCGAACCACCATCGACCAGCGCCAGGATTGGCAGGCCATTGAGCCAGTCACCCACAGCGAACTGATTCACATTCTGGATGCCGAAACCGCTTGAGGTCATATCCCAAAGCACGGAGGTAAATCGGCGGCTCGCCAGATACTCCAGGGTCGAAGCTTGCGATAATGCGGAAGTCAGCGACACGCCTTGAGCTTCGAGCGCACTTTGCAGTGACAGGAACAAGGGTGAGCTTTGGCCTAAATAGATCAAAGCAGGTTCCAGCGGGCGCTGAGCAGCGAACGCTGCTCCGAACTGGCGGGCCGTTTCAGCGCGGATTTCGACTTCGATCATGCGTGCGCTCCGACGCGCCATCGCATGCAATCGTCCTCTGACGAGGGATAAATCCCGGTCCCTGCGAATCGTGATCGCGTCCGACAGGTGTAATCCGGTATTGGCTGTATCAAGTATGATCAGAGGGCGTGCAAGTCCTGCATCACAAGCGTCCCGGCAGCGTTCAAGCGTTTCAATCTGAGCGCTGGCAATGTCGATGAGGAGCGGGTCGGTTGAACCAAAATCTATCGTTTCCGCTGCGTCGTAGGGGCGCATTCCGCCTGTCCGCAGCCTTGCCGCAATGATCTTGAGACGCACACCCGTGGCAGCAATCTCGATTGGCGGGTCCATATAGGACAGATCAGACATGAATTTCTTTCGTCGCGACTTCGGTCGACGCTGGGACACCCCTTTCTTTTGCCCTGTTCGCTCTTAAAGTTCCGCTAATCAGGCCAAAGGGCCAACACCAACACGGAGAGTATTATGGCAAGCGGCCCACTGGACGGAGTCAAGATTGTTGAATTTGCGGGAATTGGTCCCGGGCCGTTCTGCGGTATGTTGCTCTCCGACATGGGCGCTGATGTCATCCGCATCGACCGGCCCGGCAATGGCAAACCAGGTCGCGCGGCTGACGTGATGAGTCGCGGGCGTCGTTCGATCAGTCTGAACCTCAAGGACGCGTCCGACGTTGAAATTGCGATGAAATTGATCGAGAAGGCAGACGGTCTGATTGAAGGCTTCCGGCCCGGCGTCATGGAACGAAACGGTCTCGGGCCAGATGATGTTCTCGCGCGCAACCCGAAACTTGTTTACGGACGCATGACTGGTTGGGGCCAGTTCGGCTCCCTGTCACAGGCCGCGGGACATGATCTCAACTATATCGCTCTGACAGGCGCCCTTCATGCGATGGGCCGCAAGGGCGAACGCCCCAGCCCACCTCTCAATCTCGTCGGGGACTATGGCGGCGGCGCGCTCTATCTGGCGATGGGTCTGCTGGCCGGTATCATTAACGTGAAGAACGGCGGCAAGGGACAGGTTATCGATGTTGCGATGACCGACGGTGCAGCGTCACTGTCGACCATGTTCTTCGGCATGAAAGCCATGGGTATCTGGACCGACGACCGCGAATCCAATCTGCTGGATGGCGGGGCACATTTCTACGACACATATGAATGCAGCGATGGCAAATGGGTGTCGATCGGTTCCATCGAACCGCAGTTTTACGCCCTGCTGCTCGAAAAGACAGGTATTACGGATCCCGAATTCCAGTCCCAGATGGACCGGTCTAAATGGGGCCCGTTGAAAGAAAAGCTCACCACGCTGTTCAAATCGAAAACGCGCGATGAATGGTGCGCGATCATGGAAGGGACCGACATTTGTTTCGCGCCCGTTCTGTCCATGGTCGAAGCACCAAGTCACCCACACAATGCAGAGCGGAAAACGTTCGTCGAAGTGGAAGGGGTCGTTCAGCCGGCACCGGCCCCGCGCTTTTCTGAAACCCCGCCAGAGATTCAGCGCCGCCCTGCCGGAATTGGCGAGCATACCGATGAAATCCTCCGCGACTGGCAAGTCAGCCGCGGATGAGCGCTCTTCCGGGCACCACAGGTCGGCGGCGCATCTACCTGATGCGCCACGGCTTTGTGGACTACACGTCTGAAGCCGTCCGAAAGGCGAGGGACCCTTCGATTGCCGTGCTGACGCCGCAAGGCGAAGAGGAAGCGCGCGCTGCGGGCATTGCGCTGTCGGAAGTCCATTTCGACAAGGCGATATATTCAGGTTTGGCGCGAACGCGGCAGACTGCAGAGATTGTCTTGGCTGAGCACCCGGATGCGCCCCCACTCGAAGTCGAGCGTCGGCTAGAGGAAGTGCGTTCGGGGCAATACATAGACTTCCATTCAGCCGCTCATCTGGCTGCGACCATGACCTTCATGTTCGAGCAGGCAGGAGAGCCAGGCGCCAGTTTTCTGGAGGGCGGTGAAAAGTTCTCCGATGCCCTGGTGCGCATTCAGAACGGATTGAGCGATTTGTTGTTACGTCCCGGCTGGGCGACTGCGCTCGTCGTTGCGCATGAGGTGGTGAACCGGATGGTTCTGGCCTCTGTCGTCGGCGCCCCGCTCGGGGCCAGTGCCGGTTTCGAGCAGGATACAGGCTGCATAAACATCATCGATTTTGATATGGTGCCCACCGAGGATGGAACGGGCACACGCATTGAGCGCGGCGTCATCAAGGCGGTCAATCTCACGCCGGCCAACTACCTGAAGAATGGAATGAATCTCAGAAGCCTGGAAGCAATTTTCACGGGCCCGAATTCAGACGATTAGGTACTGGCAGTCACTCGCCTCTCAGGTGAACAGAACATAACGACGGGTCACGGGTCCGTTCAGGTAGGATTCGCTATTAACCAGTCTGTCGGTGCAGCATTTTTGGCTTTTTGCCTGGATAATGCATCGACGTCCTTCTTGCTTTACCTCGGCCGCCCTTTGGGGCGGCCATTTTCTTGCGCGGCCCGCTTTCCGCTATAAGGTCGCCAGAACGAATCCAATGGCGAGGGCGACAAGTTGAGAATTGCACTGACAAGCGTACTGGTTTTGGCGGCAGCGGCCTGCTCGCCAAAAACTGTTGAGCCTGAAAAAGCCCCGGCCACCGCTGTGGAGACGGCTGCCGAACTGCACGAGCGTCTTCTGGTGCTCGATACCCACCTGGACACGCCCGCAAACTTCTCGAAGCCTGATTTTGACATCATGGCCGACAACCCAAGTGTTCTCGGCAGCGTGCAGGTGGATCTGCCAAAAATGCAGCGTGGCGGCCTCGACGGCGGATTCTGGGTCATTTTCACCCCGCAAGGGCCGGTGGACGAGGAATCCTATGCCGCCGCAAAGCAGGCGGCGCTGACGCGAAGCGACGAGATCCAGGCCATGGTTGCGGCGCACCCTGATTCGTTCGAACTGGCATATACCAGCGAGGATGCCACACGGATTGCGGCGTCTGGCAAACGGATCGTCTTTCAGTCGATGGAAAATTCCTATCCCATCGGCACGGATCTTTCGCTGGTCGAGGAATTCTACAACCGCGGTCTGCGCATGATTGGCCCGGTTCATTTCCGGGACAATCAATTTGCCGACAGTGCAACAGACCTTTCGGCGGGCGATTTTGGTGGCCTCAGTCCCCTCGGCGAGGAACTGGTCAAGGAGGCGAACCGGCTCGGAATGATCCTCGACGGCTCCCATGCTGCCGATTCGACGGTCGACGACATGATCGCACTATCCACGACCCCGCTGATCTTGTCTCATACGGGTGTGAAGGCGGTTTATGATCATCCGCGCAACATCGATGATGCCCTCATGCGCAAGATCGCCGATGATGGCGGTGTCATCCAGATCAACGCGTATGGCGGATATCTTGAACAGCTTGAGCCAACGCCGGAGCGGCAAGCTGCGCTGGATGCGCTCAGTGCCGAATTCGACGGTGTCTCGCCCCTGACGGCTGATGATGAAACCCGCGCGCGGTATTTTGCCCGCATGGCCGAGATCGATGCGGCCTTCACGCCACCACTATCCTCCTTTGAGAAATTCATTGAGCACCTGTTGCACGCACTGGAAGTCGTCGGTCCTGACCATGTAGGCATGGGCGCAGACTGGGATGGCGGCGGCGGCGTAACCGGGATGGAAGACGTGTCTTTCCTGCCGAAAGTGACGGAACGCTTGCTGGCTGAAGGGTATTCAGAGGCCGATATTCAGAAGTTCTGGAGCGGCAACATGTTGCGCTTGCTGGAACAGGCCGAGGCGGCCAAACAGCCCCCCGAAGTCGAATAGGGCAGGGGATTGCACAAATCGCGGGTTTGGTGATGTTCAGACCTTGCAAAGCCTCTTGGGCGTCTGTAAGAGGCCCGTTCCAATTCACACGCTGAAATGCGCATCAATCCGGATACCTGTCATGGCAGTTCCTAAGAGTAAGATCTCCAAGTCCCGTCGCGGCATGCGCCGCTCGCACGATCGGCTTGAAATGAACACCTACGTTGAAGACGCCCAGTCGGGCGAGCTTCGTCGCCCGCATCACATCGACCTCAAGACCGGCATGTATCGCGGTCGTCAGGTGCTTGAGCCAAAAGGCGATATCTAGTCCGGTTGCGCATTCAGGCGCACAAGACTAAGGGTTCCAGCGCCTCCCGCCATCCGGCAGGGGGCGCTTTTCACATCTGACGCTGAAAACAAAAGAGGGGCACGAGACGGCCATGAGCGAGATCATCGACATTCACGCACGCGAAATCCTCGACAGCCGGGGCAACCCGACCGTTGAAGTGGACGTAACCCTCGAAGACGGCTCCATGGGCCGCGCAGCAGTACCCTCGGGCGCATCGACCGGCGCTTATGAAGCCCACGAACAACGCGATGGCGACAAGTCACGCTATGGCGGCAAGGGTGTGCTGAAAGCCGTCGATGCCGTGAACGGCGAGATTGCCAACGAACTCGAAGGCCTGGATGCCTCGGACCAGCGTCTGATCGACATGATGATGATCGATCTGGACGGCACGGAAAACAAATCCCGCCTCGGTGCCAACGCGATCCTGGGCGTATCGCTCGCTGTCGCGAAAGCAGCCGCAGAAAGCGTGGCCATGCCACTCTACCGTTACATTGGTGGTGCCAATGCCCGCGTCCTGCCGACGCCAATGATGAATATCATCAATGGTGGTGCACACGCTGACAACCCGATCGATATCCAGGAATTCATGATCATGCCGGTCAGCGCGGAAAGTCTCGCTGATTCGGTGCGCATGGGTGCCGAAGTCTTCCACGCGCTCAAGAAAACGCTCAGCGATGCGGGCCACAACACCAATGTCGGCGACGAAGGTGGTTTCGCGCCGAACATCGGCTCCACCGACGAAGCGATCGGCTTCATCATGAAAGCCATTGAGAAAGCAGGCTACGCGCCTGGCGAAGACATTGCTCTGGCTCTCGATGCTGCTTCGACCGAATTCTACAAAGACGGCAAATACAATCTGGCCGGCGAGAACAAGGTTCTCGGTTCGGAAGAATTCGCCAAATATCTCGCTGACCTGTGTGGTCGCTACCCCATCCTGTCCATTGAGGATGGCATGGCCGAGGATGACTGGGACGGTTGGGTTGCCCTGACCGAAATGATCGGCGACCGAATCCAGCTGGTTGGCGACGATTTGTTCGTTACGAATCCCGAGCGCCTCTCTACGGGCCTCCAGAAGGGCGCTGCAAATTCAATCCTCATCAAGGTCAACCAGATCGGCACATTGTCTGAAACGCTGGACGCAGTCGAACTTGCGCACCTCCACGCCTATACGGCCGTCATGTCCCACCGCTCAGGCGAAACTGAGGATTACACGATTGCTGATCTCGCGGTTGCAACGAATTGCGGACAGATCAAAACCGGATCGCTTTCACGGTCAGACCGAATCGCAAAATACAACCAGCTGATTCGGATCGAGGAAGAACTCGGACCAATCGGAATCTACGCGGGCCGCTCGCGGATTAACGCCGCATAGCGCAAACCGGCGGTTAACCAATCGCCGCTACAGAATTGCACTATGGTATCCCGCCTCGAGGCCCTTGGGCTTAGCCTGCTTGTGCTCTACTTTGCTTACCACGCATTTGCGGGGGAGAAGGGGCTTGGCCGTTGGTCTGACGCGCAGTTGGAACTGGAGGACCGTAAGGCCGTTCTTCAACAGGTAGAGGCGGATGTTTCCCGCCTGCGAACGGACATTCGAAGGCTCACGCCGGGTTCAGTCGATCCGGATTTTGTCGAAGCTTTGGCGCGCGATAAACTGGCTTTTGTCTATCCGGATGAAATCGTCTTGATGGCATCAGACCATAGCGTTGCAAATTGACATAGATGTTCTGACTTGTCGCAGCGGAAACGCGCATACATAAGACGGGTAAGGGATGGAGTATCTAATGGCGACAAAACCCAAGAGTGCCAAAAAGGCACCTTCAAAGGCAAACAAGACAGAAATGCTCGAATATTATCGAGCAATGCTGCTGATTCGGCGCTTCGAAGAAAAGGCTGGTCAACTTTACGGCATGGGCAAGATTGCCGGCTTCTGCCACCTCTATATCGGGCAGGAAGCAGTCGTCACTGGCATGCAGGCCTGCCTGAAGGACGGTGACCAGGTCATCACCGGCTATCGCGACCACGGTCATATGCTCGCTTGCGGACTGGATCCCAAGGGCGTCATGGCTGAGCTCACCGGGCGCAGTGGCGGTCTATCCAAAGGCAAAGGCGGCTCGATGCACATGTTCAGCCGCGAGAAGAATTTCTTCGGCGGTCACGGCATTGTCGGTGCGCAGGTGCCGCTCGGCACGGGCCTCGCTTTTGCGAACAAGTACAAAGACAATGGCAATGTCAGCCTTGCCTATTTCGGCGACGGCGCGGCTAACCAGGGTCAAGTCTATGAGGCCTTCAACATGGCTTCCCTCTGGGATTTGCCCGTCGTCTATGTGATCGAGAACAACCAGTACGCCATGGGCACGAGTGTTGCGCGAGCCTCGGCTGAGGTCGAACTGTTCAAACGCGGAATCAGTTTCGAAATCGAGGGCGAAGCCGTGGATGGCATGGACGTCCTCGCGGTCCGCGAAGCAGGCGAAAAAGCTGTTAAATATGCCCGCTCGGGCAAAGGTCCCTACATCCTGGAAATGAAAACCTACCGCTATCGCGGCCACTCCATGTCCGACCCCGCCAAGTATCGCAAACGCGAGGAGGTCGACGACATACGCACACACCATGACCCAATCGACGGGCTCAAGGGTCAATTGATCGAAGCGGGACACGCAACGGAAGACGAACTGAAAAACGTGGACAAGGAGATCAAGGCCATCGTGAAGGAGGCCACTGACTTCTCGCTCGAAAGTCCCGAGCCTGATGCCTCTGAACTCTGGACCGATGTTCTGCGCGAAGTGGAGTCTGTCTAGATGTCCGTTGATATTCTCATGCCCGCTCTGTCGCCTACAATGGAAGAGGGAACCCTTTCCAAATGGCTCAAAAAGGAAGGTGACACGATTTCGTCTGGTGACATCATCGCCGAGATCGAAACCGACAAGGCGACGATGGAAGTCGAAGCCGTCGATGAAGGTATTCTGGCCAAGATACTCGTGGCGGAGGGCACAGAAGGCGTAAAAGTCAACGCCATCATCGCCGTGCTCGCAGAAGACGGAGAAGATGCAGGCAGCGTCAAGCCAAAGTCGAATGGTGCTGAAGTCGCTGTCAGCAATGACAGTGCCAAAGAGGATGACACGCCGGTCGCCAAAGAGGAAAAACCCGCGCCGAAGGCGGAAGCAGTAGACGCTCCAGTCTCAGCTGTGCTTTCCGATCCATCCATCCCTGAAGGCACCACATTCACCGAAACAACTGTTCGCGACGCCTTGCGCGACGCGATGGCAGAAGAGATGCGCCGCGACGAAACCGTCTTCGTCATGGGCGAGGAAGTCGCTGAATACCAGGGCGCTTACAAAGTCACGCGTGAACTGCTGCAGGAATTCGGCGCACGACGTGTCGTTGATACGCCGATCACGGAGCATGGCTTTGCGGGTCTCGGGGTCGGCGCTGCTTTCGGCGGCCTGAAACCCATCGTTGAATTCATGACCTTCAATTTCGCCATGCAAGCCATCGACCACATCATCAACTCAGCTGCCAAGACGCTCTACATGTCCGGCGGCCAGATGGGCTGCCCCATCGTGTTCCGTGGGCCCAACGGCGCGGCAAGCCGCGTGGGTGCCCAACACAGCCAGGATTATGCAGCCTGGTACGGCGCCATTCCCGGCCTCAAGGTCGTGGCGCCCTATGATGCAGCAGACGCCAAAGCGCTGCTCAAGGCCGCAATCCGCGATCCGAACCCGGTAGTCTTCCTCGAACATGAACTCGTTTACGGCACCAGCTTTCCGGTGCCGGATATGGATGATTACGTCCTGCCCATCGGCAAGGCTGCCGTAAAGCGCGCCGGCACGGACGTGACGCTGGTGGCCTATTCTCGCATGGTCGGCTTTGCGCTCCAGGCAGCGGACGAGCTGGCAGAGCAGGGGATCAGCGCCGAAGTGGTAGACCTCCGATCCATCCGCCCGCTCGATACCGCCACCGTGATTGAAAGCGTCAAGAAAACTAACCGTATCGTCACCTGCGAAGAAGGCTGGCGCTACATGGGCGTCGGTGCAGAGATTTGCGCGTCTGTCGTCGCCGAAGCGTTCGACTATCTCGATGCGCCGCCAGAGCGCGTCCACCAGAAGGACGTTCCCCTGCCTTACGCCGCCAATCTCGAAGCGATGAGTCTTCCGGGTGTCGCAGACATTGTCGCAGCGGCCCGCAAGGTCTGCTACGTGGATCAGGAGTAGCGCAATGAGCATCAACATCACCATGCCTGCGCTCTCTCCGACCATGGAGGAAGGCACGCTCGCCAAGTGGCTGGTCAAGGAAGGCGACACCGTCTCCTCAGGCGACATCATCGCTGAGATCGAAACCGACAAGGCCACGATGGAAGTCGAAGCCGTCGATGAAGGTACTGTTGCGAAAATCCTTGTCGCTGAAGGTACCGAAGGCGTCAAAGTCAACGCCGTCATCGCCGTGCTGGCAGAAGAAGGTGAAGACGCATCGTCTGTGAAAGCGCCGGCAGAATCCGCCGCACCCGCGAAAACTGAAGCGCCCGTCGACAAGAAGCCTGAGCCGAAGCCGCAAACCGCTCCAGCCAAAGTGGAAGCCGCATCTGCTCCCAAGCCGCAGCCAGCGACTTCAAGCGCGTCATCAGGTGACCGCATCAAAGCGAGCCCGCTCGCAAAGCGTATAGCGGGCCTGAAAGGCGTCGACCTTGCATCCCTGAAAGGCACCGGACCTCGCGGGCGCATCATCAAACGTGACGTCGAAAGTGCCCAGCCGGGCGCATCCGCTCCGTCTGTCGGCAAAGGGGTGGCCGCGCCGGATGGCCTGATCCTGCCGCAGGTGCTCGATGATCGCGTCTATGCGCCAGACAGTTACACGCTGGAACCACTCGACGGCATGCGCAAGATCGTCGCCAAGCGCCTCACCACCAGCTTCATGCAAGTGCCGCACTTCCCGCTGACCATCGATCTGGAAATCGATCATCTCCTGTCCAGCCGCGCTGCCATCAACGCCGCTGCGCCAAACGGCATCAAGGTCTCGGTCAATGACCTGCTAATCAAGGCCTGCGCCATGGCCCTGATGGACGAACCGGACTGCAATGCATCCTACACGGACATTGGCATCGCCTATCACACGCACGCCAATGTTTCGGTTGCTGTCGCCATTGATGGCGGCCTGATCACGCCGGTCATCTTCAACGCTGAAGGCAAAGGCCTCGCCGAGATTTCCGAAGAGATGAAAGACCTCGCCGCCCGCGCCCGCGAGCGCAAGCTGAAGCCACAGGAATATTCCGGCGGCACGTTCTCCATCTCCAATCTCGGCATGTTCGGCATCAAGAATTTCGCGTCGATCATCAATCCGCCCGAAGGCATGATCCTGTCCGTCGGGGCAGGGGAGAAGCGTCCGGTCGTCAACGCCAAGGGCGACCTCGCCGTCGCCACGGTGATGAGCGTGACGCTCACCTGCGACCACCGCGTCATCGGCGGCGCCGAAGGCGCCAAATGGCTGCAGGCGTTCAAACGCTATGTCGAAACACCGGAAGCAATGTTGCTTTAACGCGCAAGTTCCTCCGAACACGGAAATGGGGCAAGAGATGATGAAACGGAACGGACTGATCCTGGCGTTGACCTTGCTGGCGGCTTGCTCAGCGCAGGCACCGGAGCAAGTGCCAACCCTTGAAGTCACACCATCTGTGCCTGCGGTTCAATTCGAACCAGACAGGCTGAAAGCCATCGCAGACGTATTCGCGACCGAACATGGCATGATGAACCTGTGCGGTGATGAAGTGCCGGTTCGCCTCACCCTGTTCATGGCAGAGATTGGTGCGTCGACAATACCGCCCGAATTGGTTTCCCGACTCATGGCTGCCAATGACGCCAAAATCGAACAATTGCGGATGGAAGAGAAAGAATACATCTGCACACCGGAAATGTTCGAAAGTCGCGAGACGAATTCTGCCGCCGCGCAGGAAGAATGGAATAAGATGCGAGGTGCAGAATGACCACCCAATACGACCTCATCGTTATCGGCTCCGGCCCCGGCGGCTATGTCTCGGCCATCCGCGCCAGCCAGCTCGGCCTGAAGACCGCGATCATCGAGCGCGAAGCGCTCGGCGGTGTCTGCCTCAACTGGGGCTGCATCCCAACCAAGGCCCTTCTGCGCTCGGCCGAGGTCATGCATCTTGCGAAACACGCAGAAGACTTCGGCCTTAAGATCGACAAGGTCGGTTTTGACCTCAGTGCTGTCGTCAAACGCTCGCGCGGCGTCGCCAGCCAGCTGTCGAACGGCGTGAAGTTCCTGATGAAGAAGAACAAGATCGACGTCATCGAAGGCACCGCCCGTCTCGAAAAGGGCACACCGGCGCCCAAGGTCATCGTCAAGGGCAAGGATGGCAAGGATACCACCCTACAGGCCAGGCACGTCATGCTCGCCACCGGTGCCCGCGCCCGTGATATCCCGCAGGCCGGGCTTGTCGCCGACGGCAAGCTGATATGGACCTATCGCGAAGCCATGACGCCCGATGTCATGCCCAAGCGCCTCCTCGTCATCGGCTCCGGTGCCATCGGCATCGAATTCGCCAGCTTCTATAACGAGCTTGGCGCGGACGTCACCGTCGCCGAAGTGCTCCCGCGTATCCTGCCTGTGGAAGACACAGAGATCTCTGCGATGGCAGAGAAGGATTTCAAGAAGCAGGGCCTTACCATCGTCACCGGTGCCAAGGTCGAAAACCTGAAAGCCGGCAAGACCACTGTCACTGCCGACATCACCGACAAGAATGGCAAGAAGGAGTCGAAGGAATTCGACCGCGCCATCCTCGCCGTGGGCATTGTCGGCAATGTCGAAAACCTTGGCCTCGAATCCCTCGGCGTGAAGGTCGAAAAAACCCACGTCATCGTCGACGGTTTCGGCAAGACCGGCGTGCCGGGTCTCTACGCCATCGGTGATCTCACCGGCCCGCCCTGGCTCGCCCACAAGGCCAGCCATGAGGGCGTCATCTGCGTCGAGGCCATCGCCGGCAAGGGCAAGGATCACGTCGAACCTTTCGACGCGTCCAACGTGCCCGGCTGCACCTATTCCCACCCCCAGGTCGCCAGTGTCGGGCTCACCGAAGACGCGGCCAAGGAAAAGGGCTACGATATCAAGGTCGGCCGCTTTCCTTTCATTGGCAACGGCAAGGCCATCGCACTCGGTGAAACAAACGGCATGGTCAAAACCGTGTTCGACAAGAAGACCGGTGAATTGCTCGGCGCCCACATGATCGGCGCGGAAGTCACCGAACTGATCCAGGGCTATGTCATCGCCCGTCAGGGCGAACTCACGGATGTCGACCTTGCCCACACCATCTTCGCGCACCCGACAATCTCGGAAACCATGCACGAAGCGGTGCTTGATGCCGACGGCAGGGCGCTTCACATCTAGGGCAAGGGCCTTGCCCGGATGCGGCGCGCCTTATACGCAAGAACCAGCCCAAACCGCTGGAGGACCCTGCGTGACCCGTCACCTGCTCATCGGCCTGACTGCCCTCCTGTTGGCGGCGTGCGCGCCGTCCGCGCCCCCCGAACCGGATGCGCCCCCACCTGCACCTGAAATCACCCTGCCTGATGCCCGGGAGGGCGTCGTGACAGACCGCTTTGCCCGTCTGGCCCTGCAATGCGTTCACCGCGAATACCCGAACAAGATCAGCCATGTCATGAACAGCGCCGCGGATGCGTCGACGCCCCGCGAACTGCACCCGGCCTTTTATGGCTGTTTTGACTGGCATTCCTCGGTGCATGGCCACTGGTTGCTCGCCCGTATCCTGAACACCGATCCCGACACGCCCTATCGCGATGCCATCATCACGGCGCTGGGCCACAGCTTCACCCCCGAAAACATCGAAGGCGAGATCGCATATTTCAGGGTTGAGGGCCGGACAAGTTTCGAACGTCCCTATGGCACCGCATGGCTCCTCCAGCTGATGACCGAATTGCGGGAATCCGATCTGCCTGAAGCCCGGACATGGGCCAGCACGCTAGAGCCGCTCGAGGCCCTTATTGAGGCTGAGACATCCTCATGGCTCACCAAGCTGGCTTATCCCATCCGGCTTGGCACCCATAACCAGACAGCCTTCGCCTTTGGCTTGATGCTCGACTGGTCGAGAGCCAACAATGCTGGCGCGTTCAATGCGCAATTGACGCGGAAGGTCCTCGAATTTCATTCCAATGACGTAAATTGCCCGCTCGCCTATGAGCCATCAGGCGAAGACTTCCTCTCGCCTTGCCTGATGGAAGCAGACCTGATGCGCCGCGTGATGCAGGCAGACCAGTATGCGACATGGCTGAAAGCCTTCCTGCCACAAATCCCGACCAACGGAGCCGCTGACTGGTTGCTGCCCGGCGTCGTGCTTGACCCAACAGACGGAAAGCTCGTGCATCTTGATGGCGTGAATCTGTCACGCGCCTGGGCGCTTCAGGGCATTGCAAGCGCCTTGCCGGAAGGCGATGGGCGCATCCCGTCACTCCTGGCCGCTGCAGAGCTTCACAAGGAAACGGGCATCGCCGCCGTCAGCGACACGCACTACTCAGGCAGCCACTGGCTCGCGAGTTTCGCAACCTATCTGGAAACCCGGCGCGGAATCAGCCCGCAATGAAACTCCCCATCGGTCCTGGCGCACTCGTCGCAGCGGCCTTCATTGGTCCGGGCACCGTCACCGCGTGCACGCTCGCTGGGGCAAACTTTGGCTTCGCGCTGATCTGGGCGCTGGCCTTCGCCACGATTGCGACCATCATCCTGCAGGATATGTCCGCGCGCCTTGGCGTTATGGGCCGTATCGGCCTCGGCGAAGCACTCGTCAGTGGAGCGGGCAATCCGTTTATCAAATGGGGTGCAGCAGGGCTTGTGCTCGCCGCTCTCGCGCTCGGGAATGCGGCCTATGAGGCGGGAAACCTGTCGGGCGGCGCACTTGGCCTGGAAGCTATCCTCGGGGAGGGGATACAGACGCGGCGCATCATCATTCTGGTCCTGGCCAGCATTGCTGCTGCTGTGCTCGTGTTCGGTCGCTACAAGCTGATTGAACGTGTCCTCGTTTCGCTGGTGATCGTGATGAGCCTCGCCTTCGCCGGAAGCGCCGTCCTTGTGCGGCCGGATCTTGCCGCAATGCTTGCCGGACTTGTTCCACGCGTGCCCGAAGCCGGGTTGTTGACCTCCGTTGCACTCATCGGCACCACGATTGTGCCCTACAACCTGTTCCTGCATGCCGCCTCCGCGCGCGAACACTGGCCAGAGGCGACGCCGCAAGCCCTCTCGGAAGCCCAGCGCGATACGCGCGTGTCAGTGGGGCTGGGCGGTCTGATATCCATCCTTATTCTCACCACCGCGGCGTCCAGCCTGTTCGGGTCCGGCCAGCAGATAACTGGCGCAGCTGACATGGCCGCCGCTATCGCGCCAACCTATGGAGAAGCCGCCCGGTATCTCGTCGGTATCGGCCTTTTCGCCGCGGGTCTCACCTCATCGATCACGGCGCCCCTCGCCACGGCCTACGCGCTCAGCGAGATCGCGGGCAAGCCCCGCACAGGCAAACTGTTCAAGGGCGTCGCCCTATCCATCCTGCTGATTGGTACAGCCGTCGCTCTGATGGGGTACAAGCCGGTCGAGATCATTTTCGTAGCACAAATTGCCAATGGCCTGCTCCTGCCGATCGTGGCTGTATTTCTGCTGGTGGCCATGAACCGGCGTTCATTGCTGGGGGACAGGGTCAATGGTCCATTTGCCAACGCCTTGGGCGGACTCGTCATCCTTATTACTTTCGGATTGGGACTGCGCATCATCCTGCGCGCATTCGGTGTATGGCCATGACACGGGAAATCTGTCTCAACGCGGATATCGGAGAATTGCCCGGTGATAACGGCCGCGCACTTGATCGTGCGATACTGGATGTCGTCACCCGCTGCAGCATCGCGTCTGGCGGTCACGCTGGCGATCAGGAAAGCATGGCAGCAACGGTCAAGGCGGCTGACGCACGTAATGTTCTCATCGGCGCTCACCCGTCCTATCCGGACAAGGAAGGCTTCGGCCGCACGGCCATGAAGATGTCCCGGGTCGAACTGAGTGCGACAATGTTGCAGCAAGTCAGGGCGCTCGCCGCCATTGCTCGCGAGCGCGGCGTGGCTTTGTCGCACCTGAAGCCGCATGGCGCGCTCTACAATACCGCCGCACGCGATGAAGACATCTCGCGCACGATTGTCGACGTCACAATTCAGTCGCGCGTTCCATTGCTCATCGGTCCGCCCAATTCCCGTCTGGAAATAGCAGCACGGCAGGCAGGTTTGCCCTATCTGGCCGAAGGCTTTGCTGACCGGGCCTATGAAGCCTCCGGCGATCTCACACCTCGCACGATGGAAGGTGCCGTCATCGCCCTGGACGAAGACCGCGTCCGTCAGGCCGTTCAGATCGCGTCGACAGAGTACGTCACGACTCGCACCGGTGAGACCATCGCTTTGCCCGTCCGCACAATCTGCGTGCACGGTGACACGCCCGGTGCCCTCGCCAGCGCGCGCGCCATACGTGATGCGCTCCTGCAAGCCGGAATTTCCATCACTGCCGTTGAACCATGAGTGACCCGGTCATTACCAATTGCGGCGATGATGCTTTACGTTTCGTCATCGCCGATCAAGAGACGCGCCTCGCGCGTGCACGCCAGCTTCTCGCGACGGGTGACTGGTGCGAAGTGGTCCCCGGTCGCCAGGACATCACCGTTCAGTTTGATGCGCATACCTACACCCCTGCCACCGCCCTGGCGTACCTGTCCCAAACCCTTGCCACACCTGCACCCCACCTCTCGGGTACCGGTGAGACCATCGAACTGCCCGTCCATTTTGGAAAAACGGACGGTCCGGATCTGGCAGGCATCGCTGACGCAATCAGACTGCCAGAGGCGGAAATTATCGCGCGCCTTCTGGCCGCGCCTTTGACGGTTGAGATGCTGGGATTCACACCCGGCTTTGCCTATATGACCGGCCTGTCAGAGACTCTTGAAATTCCACGCCTTGCGCAGCCGCGGCAACAGGTTCCGGCCGGCTCCATTGGCCTCATTACCGGCCAGTGTGGCCTCTATGCCCTCGCAGGCCCCGGTGGCTGGCCGATCATTGGGCGCGCAACAGTTTCCCTGTTTGATGCCGCCTCCGTCACGCCCTTCCGTTTGCAGGCCGGAACACGGGTCCAGCTCGTCGATATGGCTGCCCCATGAGCCTCACCATCCTGCAGCCAGGTGTGCAGATGACCCTGCAGGGCGCCCCGCGTGGCGGCAGTCGCCATCTCGGCGTCCCGGCCAGTGGTCCGGCAGATCCCTTGTCCATGGCACTGGCCAACCGTCTGGTCGGGAACACCACTGATGCAACGGCCATCGAGGTCACTTTCGGCGGAGCAGCAATCAGATTTGACACACCGGTCAGTTTCGCGATCACCGGCGCGCCGTGCGACGGACAGCTCGCGGACCGCACAGTTGCAGCCCACCAGACCCAATTTGCTCAAGCGGGGGAGACACTGCAGATCGCGCCTACCAGGCGGGGCTGCCGCATTTACGTTGCCATTGCAGCCGAACTGGAAGCGGACGTCTTTCTTGGTTCCACATCCACCTATATTCCAGCGTCCCTCGGAGGGTATGCGGGCAGGGCGCTTAAGGCCGGTGATATGGTCAGTTTTAATGGCGCTCGCGAAGCGCCCGCCTTGACCACACCAGAGAGCCTGCAGCCTGTCTGCAGCAACAGTTACACATTACGGGCTGTCGAGGGGCCGGACTATCCCGCTGATGCTCAGGCATTGTGGGAACGCGTTTTTACGGTGACCCAACGGGCCAGTCGCATGGGCATTGAACTGGAAGGGGATTTCCCGCGCTTGCCTGAGAATGCCAATCGTCCCAGCTCAGCGATCTTTCCCGGTGCGTTGCAACTTCCGCCGGGTGGGCGGGGTTTCCTGCTTCTCGCTGACGCGCAGACAACCGGTGGCTATCCGCACATCCTGCAAGTCGCGCGAGCAGATCGGCACCTCCTTGGACAAGTCCGCCCGGGCGACAGGATACGTTTCCTGCACAGGACACAACAGCAGGCGGCTGATGCTTTGCGATCCAAGCAAGCGCTGCTGTCCTCTTGGCTGCCGGATTTCTCCCTCTGAATTGCCTTTCGGCATGGGCTTCAGCTTGACTCTGAAGCAAAAGAACAAAATAAGAACATATGGATATCGCAACCCTCAAGGCGAAAGGTATCGTGCAGGCCCATTCGGCGCGCACACCCATTTGTGCGCGCTTTCCGTTCGGGCTTGCCCAGGCAGGCGTGCACGAATTGGCAGAGGCCTGCTTTGGGGACATGCCGGCATTGACGGGCTTCACCCTTGCTGCGTATGCCGAAGGAGGCGGTGCCAACAGGGCAGGGGCCATCCTCTGGGTAACACAGGCCAGACTGGGCCTTGAGCATGGCTGTGTCCCCGACAGCGCCCTACGCGCTTTCTCTGCACATCATACACACCGTCTGGTCGTGCAGCCGGCCAAGTTGAGCGATGCACTCTGGACAATCGAGGAAGCCATTGCTTCCAGTGCCGTCTCACTGATTGTCGCCGAAGTGTCCGGGGCGGATTTTACGGCGACACGCCGCCTCGCGCTCGCCTCGGGCCGCCACGGCGTACCCGTCATCCTCCTGATGCCCTATGGCAGGGAAGGGGCCACGGCAGCTCAGGCGCGCTGGCGTATCACTTCCAAACCTTCCGCGCCCAACCGTTATGATCCCCGCGCGCCCGGAACGCCCCGCTGGCATGCCACCCTCGAGCGGTCCCGTACCGCTCCGCACCTCGCCGGGCACAGCTTTGATCTTGAGTGGAATAATGAAACGCTATCTCTCACTGTGGTTTCCGGATTGGGCGCTGGACAGGCTGCGTCGCCAACGCCTCCAAGCCGCGGGCCGGCCGATGCGTCCGGCATTCGACGAGCAGGCTAACACGCCTCCTTTCGTCCTGACGGAAAGCGGGCATGCTGGCCTTATCGTTGCTGCCGCCAACCGCACGGCCCTGAATCTCGGCATTGGTCCGGGTTTGCGATTCACGGATGCACGAGCGCGGGTGCCGCAACTCCTTTATGATGAGATAGACCGCGAAGCCGATGCACGTGGCCTGCGTGCACTGGCAAGCTGGATGGTCCGCTGGACTCCTTTGACGGCGCTTGATGGCGTCGATGGCCTGATGCTTGAGACAACAGGCTGCGATCACTTGCATGGAGGTGAAACCGCCATGGTCGAAGCCCTGTCACTGCGCCTGACCCGATCTGGTTGCGCGCACAGGATCGGCCTGGCTGGCACCCCCGGCGCCGCGTCAGCCCTCGCACGCGCTGCAGCGAAAGAAGGAGTTCCGGCCCTGTTGTCCGAAGGGGGCGAACGCGATGGCCTCGCGGATTTACCTGTCGCCGCCTTGCGCCTCTCGACGGAAGCCGTGATTCTGTTGCGCCGTTTCGGCCTTGTACGGATCGGTCAGCTCTATGACATTGACCGCAAGGCGCTGGCCCGGCGTTTCCAGTCCCGGGACATGTCTGATGCGGTCTGCCTCCGGCTCGATCAGGCGCTTGGCCTGCGTATCGAACCCCTTCAGCCGCTGCTACCGCCCCCGGCCCATGCCGCGCGCTTGCCATGCCCCGAACCCATTGCAAATGGTCAGGGTGTGGCAGAGGGCCTCCGACAAATTACGGAAATTCTTTGCGCCGATCTTGCGCGCCTGGGGCAGGGGGCGCGCAGTTTTATCCTCCATGCCTTCAAGTCAGACGGAGATGTCTCCAGCCTGTCCGTCACGGCCGCCCGTCCTGTCCGCAATCCGGAGCATATCCTGCGCCTTTTCCGCGAAACACTGGATAGCATCGATCCGGGGTTCGGGATCGACCTTCTACTCCTGGAAGCGCGCCGTGCGGGACAGATGAGTGTCAGCGCGGTGGCCCTCTCGGGAGACCTCGCGGCGAGCGATACGGACGAAGCGGCGCTGGCGGCGCTTGCTGACCGGATCGTTGCGAAACTGGGCCAGGGCAGTGTCCTCGTGAACACCCCGCAGGCGAGCCACGCGCCAGACCGGGCCGAGCGCTGGCTGCCCTATGAGGGTACTTTACCCCCCCATGCCTCCACATCTGCCACCACCGGACCTCGCCCTGTCCGCATGCTCTCCCACCCCGAGCGTGTCGAGGTTATTGCCGAGGTGCCGGATGGCCCGCCATTACGCTTTGTCTGGCGGCGTATCGTGCGAACCGTTTCACGCGCAGACGGGCCGGAACGGATCAATCCCGAATGGTGGCGCAGCTTGCCACCTGTAGGCGCCAAACCGAAAAACCTGCCACGCGCCCGTGACTATTACAGGGTTGAAGACAGCAAGGGCGGGCGCTACTGGCTGTTCCGCGAAGGCCTCTATGACGATGAGCGCGGCGCCGCACCTGAATGGTATGTTCAGGGCCTTTTTGCATGACCCAATATGCAGAACTCGCCGTCACTACGAATTTCTCCTTTCTCCACGGCGCATCCCACGCCGAGGAAATGGTCCAGCGGGCACATGAACTCGGCCTCGCGGCCATCGGCGTCGCGGACCGCAATACGCTAGCCGGTGTCGTGCGGGCGCATCTTGCTGCCAAGGCTGTTGGTATGCGCCTTCTGATAGGCGCGCGTCTTGTGCCGGAGGATGGCCCTGAGCTTCTTTGTTATCCGACGGATCGTGCGGCTTACGGGCGCCTCTCCCGCCTGCTATCAGAGGGAAAATTGCGGGCAGAGAAGGGGGATTGCCGTATCAATCTCGTCGATATTGCCGCCGCAAGCGAAGGGCAGGTCTTCATTGTGCTTCCCCCAGAGCGTATGGACTCCGCGTTTGAACAGATACTGCGACGGTTGACCGATCTCTGGCCAGGATGCCTCTACCTGGCAGCGCGCTACAGTTTTCACGGGCAAAACCGTGAAAGGATTGCGCGGCTTGCAGATATTGGCGCGCGCTGTGGTGCGCCAATGATTGCCATCAATGATGTCCTGTATCACACGCCGGCACGCCGCCCCCTGCAGGATGTCATTACCTGTATCCGCGAGCATTGCACCATTGATGCAGCCGGTTTTCGTCTGGAATCGCACGCCGAGCGGCATCTGAAGTCGCCAGAAGAAATGGCGCGGCTTTTCAAGGGTTTCAGGTCGGCCCTTACGCGCACGTTGGACATCGTGGCGCGCTGCAATTTCAACCTCGACGAATTGGCATACGAGTATCCTGATGAACCGGTACCGCCAGGATCCACGCCGCAACACCACCTGGAACACCTGACATGGAAAGGGGCAAACTGGCGTTACCCAAGCGGGCTGCCTGTTCACATAAAGGCCCAGTTGACCAAGGAGCTCAGCCTCATAGAGGAGCTTTCCTATGCGCCATATTTCCTGACCGTTCATGATATTGTGGCCTGGGCGCGCGCGCAGAATATTCTGTGCCAGGGGCGTGGCTCGGCGGCCAACTCGGCCGTCTGTTTCTGTCTTGGCATTACTAGCGTGGATCCTGCGGAGACCCGTCTCTTGTTCGAGCGGTTCCTCTCGCGCGAACGCAAGGAACCGCCAGACATCGACGTCGATTTCGAGCATGAGCGACGGGAAGAGGTGATCCAATACGTCTATCGACGGTACGGGCGCCACCGGGCTGCGCTGACGGCAACCGTGATTTCATATCGTCCCCGCTCAGCAGTTCGCGAAGTTTGCAAGGCCCTTGGACTCACCGAAGATGTTTCGACTGCGCTTGCCAGCTGCGTCTGGGGAGGCTGGGGTAATGATATTCCGGCCTCTCAGATCACGCAGGCGGGACTTGACGCTTCGAGCCCCCTGATACGCCGCGCCATATCCCTGACGCGTCAATTGATTGGGTTTCCACGCCACTTGTCCCAGCACGTTGGTGGTTTTGTCTTGACCCGCGGACCGCTCGTGGAAACCGTCCCCATCGGCAATGCGGCAATGCCGGACCGCACCTTCATCGAGTGGGACAAGGATGACATCAATGCGTTGGGTATCCTGAAGGTCGACGTGCTCGCTCTGGGTATGCTGACTTGTATCCGCAAGGCATTCGATTTCCTGGAGACCCATAAGGGCCTTCGCTTCAATCTTGCTACCACGCCCTCGGACGATACGGCGACCTATGACATGCTGTGCAAGGGGGACAGTCTGGGCGTCTTCCAGGTGGAAAGCCGGGCGCAGATGAACATGCTTCCACGTCTCAGGCCGCGTACATTTTATGATCTTGTCATTGAAGTTGCCATTGTCCGTCCCGGCCCCATACAGGGCGATATGGTCCACCCTTACCTGCGACGGCGCAAAAAACTGGAAACCGTGCGCTACCCGAGCCCCGCACCCGAACATGGCCCCCCAGACGAGCTTGCCAATATTCTGAAACGCACACTTGGCGTACCGCTGTTCCAGGAACAGGCGATGCAGATATCCATTGATGCGGCCAAGTTCACACCGGATGAAGCGAATGGTCTGCGTCGTGCCATGGCGACCTTCCGCAAGGTTGGGACAATCCAGAATTACGAGGACATGATGGTGTCGCGCATGGCAGCGCGCGGTTACGAGCCTGAATTTGCGCAACGTTGCTTCGATCAGGTGAAGGGGTTCGGCGAATATGGTTTCCCTGAAAGCCACGCGGCGTCTTTCGCCTTGCTCGTCTATGTCTCGTCCTGGCTGAAATGCCATCATCCCGACGTGTTCTGCGCAGCGCTGCTGAACAGTCAGCCAATGGGCTTTTACGCACCTGCCCAGATCGTGCGGGATGCGCGCGAGCATGGTGTCGAAGTACGCGCCGTCGATGTGAATTATTCCGATTGGGACAATACGCTTGAGCCTTTGCGCACGGGTAACGAACTGACAGCTGTGCGACTGGGATTCCGGCAAGTCGACGGTGTGCGCGAAGACGAGATGGAAGCGTTGATGTGTGCGCGAGGGCAGGGGTTCGACACGCTGGATGAGGTGCGCCTGCGCACGGGGTTGTCGCGTCGTACGATGGAGCTGTTGGCGGCTGCAGACGCATTTGGGTCGCTCGGATTGTCTCGCCGCGAGGCCCTGTGGGCTGTGCGCGGCGATACTTCTGGCAGCACATTGCCCCTGTTTGAAGCGACTGATCTTGCCGAACAAGGCCGGGATGCCGTGACGCATCTTCCCCGAATGCCAAATTCCGAGCAGGTGATCCAAGACTATCAGACAACGCGACTTTCGCTGAAGGATCACCCTTTGCGATTCCTGCGCTCATTCTATGATTCACAACGCATCCTTACGACGACTCAAGCCGTTGCCAGGCCGAACGGGCAACGTGTTCAGACATGCGGCCTGGTTCTCGTACGCCAGCGCCCAGGCTCAGCCAACGGAGTTGTGTTTGTAACCATCGAAGACGAGTTGGGCATCGCCAATATTGTTGTCTGGAAGCGGGTCATGGAGCGTTTCCGTCCCATCGTCATGGGAGCGAGGATCCTGTCTGTTCTCGGGCGTGTGCAGTCGGCGGATAATGTCACCCATATCGTCGCTGAGCAGCTAATAGACCGTACCGCAGACTTGGCATGGCTCTCAGAGGAGCACGCGTCCGATCCGTTGAAGGGTGTCCTGGCGAATGCCGACGAAGTAAAGCGTCCGATACCGGACGGGCGGCGCCCCGCCAGAGAGCAAGGCGACATGCGCCGACATCCTAGAAACGTCAGGATTATTCCTCGGAGTCGCAATTTTCACTAGGTGGCAGCGGGCGGTCGTCATCGACAAGAATGCGGTTCGCCGCTCCGTCCGGGTCGTCAAACTGGCCCGAGCGAGCGGCCCACAAAAACGCAATCAACCCGATCAGGCCCATGCCGAGCGCAATAGGGATCAGAAACAACAATCCCGACATTTAGAGACGCTCCGACATCGTGTTCAAACGCAATGCGTTGAGCGACACCAGAATGGAAGAGGCTGACATGGCAATTGCTGCAACAAGCGGTGTCGCATGGCCACTGATGGCGACCGGGACAGCAACCAGATTGTAAGCTGCAGCAAAGCCGAAATTTTGCAGCATTACGACACGCGCCTGCTTGGCCACACAGACAAGCCGGGGGAGCGCAGCCAGACCACCGGAATAAACCGCATCGCTCGCTGAGCGACTGATATCCATGGCACCGCCCGGCGTGACGGATGCATGAGCGAGCGCCAGCGCGCCGACATCGTTCAGGCCGTCCCCCACCATCAACACACGATGCCCCTTGGCCTGCAGTTCCTCCAATCGCTGGACCTTATCGCGTGGGGACGCCTTTGCGCGCCAACTAGTGATACCGAGAGACTGGGAGACCTCGCGAACTGCTTCGTCGCGATCGCCTGACAAGATTTCCATTCCATATCCGGCGTGTTCAAGTGTCCGTATCGTCTCGATCGCATCATCAAGAACATGGTCTGCAAAATGGAACTGGATTGGGGGCTCATGGCCTTTGGCAAACCAGAGAGAACTGCTGCCGGCAGCGGCCTGATCCGCCCCGACCCATTCTGCGGAACCTAGCCTGCATGGGATGCCGTCAATCATACCCTCTAGGCCAAGCCCTGGAAATTCACGTACGTCAGTCGCGATCGGACCCGGCCCTGCCGCTTCGACCAGGGCCCGCGAAAAGGGGTGCCGGCTGGCCCGGGCCAACTGAGCTGAGTCAGCAAGTAAAGCTGGCGTCACTTCGTCCACGAGGCGAGGTGTGCCCAAGGTGAGCGTACCAGTCTTGTCGAAAATCACATAGTCGCATTGAGCAAGACGCTCGAGGGCATCACCTGACTTCAGAAATGTACCAGCCCTGAACAGCCGTCCCGATGCGACCACTTGAGTGACGGGGGCGGCGAGAGCCAAAGCGCAAGGGCAGGTGATGATAAGCGTGGAAACACCGATGAGAAGAGCCTCGTTCGCTCCCAATCCGGCCATGAGCCAACCCAGAAATGCCAGGGCAGCGGATGTATGAACGAATGGGACATAAAGCGAGACTGCGCGGTCTGCGATCTTTCTGTAAGTCGATCGACGCTGCTCTCCTGCATCCAGCATACGAGCGATATCAGAGAGCAGGGAGTCGTTCGCCGCGCCGATGGCACGGCCTTGCAGAGGTTGAGACAGGTTCACCGCACCGGCGAGCAAGCTCATGCCGCCATATGTTGTCCGCGGAATGCTTTCGCCAGTGACCAGGCTGTCATCCACTTCGGACGTTCCCGATTCGATTAGCATATCGACGACGGCACGCTCGCCGGGCGCCAGCAGGATGCGATCTCCAGGTTGTATCTCGCTCGCCCGTACTGACTGCGCCGTGCCGTTCTGATTCAACCGAGTTACGGATCGATTGGCCATAGCGGCCAGTTTACGAGCCGAAACGTACGCTTTCCTGCGCACGCGGGCATCGAGGAAGCGCCCAATGAGCAGGAAAAAAAGCAACATGACGGATGCATCGAAATAGGCGTGTTCACCGCCTCTCAGGGTTTCAGATACGCTGACGCAGAAAGCGATCGTAACAGCCAACGAGATGGGAACATCCATATTGGCATGGCCACGCTTCAGAACATTCCAGGCAGACTGAAAGAACACGCGCCCTGAAAACAGAATGACCGGAAATGCAATCAGTCCGGAAATACCGTGCAGCATCCTGCGCGTCGATTCGCCCATTTCTCCATCGCCCGCCCATACAGAAACGGAGAGGAGCATGATGTTGGCAGTGGCGAAACCGGCAACACCCAAAGCAACTAACAGGCTCCGCTCTTCCCGTTGTTCGTCGGAGGTGTTGTTGCCCTGATCCTGCGGCGAGACCCCATAGCCGAGCGCACTGACCGCCTGAACGATTGTATTGGCATCCAGTTCACCGCGCCAGGCTACATCAAGCGCGCCAGTGGACAGATTGAGTCGGGCCGTCTCGACTTTCGGCAACGCCTTCACCGCCGATTCAATCCGGTTGATACAAGCGCCGCACTTGGCGCCCCTAACTGTCAGGTTCAGGCGGTTTTGTCCGCCAACTTTCCGCACGAAGGCAGATGAATCAGGGGCGTTCGTATTTTCGGGCGGCGCAAGGCCCGTCGGACAACCGGTCGAAAGATTGTCGTTGAGGGAGGTCATTGCACAACGATAACCTTGGCTGCAGAAAATGTACCGCCTTCGGATCGACCTGTGACGTCCGCGTTGATTTTTACGTGCCAAGCCCCAGTCGCCAGTGCTGGAAGCTCGGCCTGAAATTCTCCAGCCCCGACGGGTATCATCTCAAGAACCAGGTCACTGTCCTGCGTTGCGGCACGCCTGAGTTCTCCATTGACGGAACTGGCGGGCAGGGGAGCACCGTTACCATCAAACAGGCGCGCGACGAGTGTTTTGCCGGCGTCGGATTCAATTATACCAACCTCTGCCGCCCAGTTCATGGTTTGCTGGTGAGAGCGGGTTTCAATGGTCTTATTGTATTGAAGGCCCTGCAAGTAAGAGTGTTTGACGTCCTCTCCTGGAAACGACGTAATTGCAGCCCAAAGGAAAATGCCATTCACGACAAACATCAGTCCGAAAAACCCCAGCATCCAAAAGAGGACATGGCGTCCCTTCAGAGTTTTGGAGGCGCTGGAAAGGTGTGGGGTCGTGACTGACATCATTTGCCTCCGGCTGTAACGAACGCGGCTGAACTGGTGTGAACTTCACCCGTTTCCGGGTCAGTAATGGTGATTTCCAAGGAGGACCTGTGCGAGAGATTCGCGCTTGGTGCAGTCACCAGCATACGGAAGCGGTCCACGCCATATTGCTCCAGAGGCAGTATCGCGCTTCCCGTTCCTTCAGGCTTTGTGATGCCAATAATTTCAAAGTCTGCACCGGGGATCCCGGAAATTGAAACGACAGTGTCTCGAGCAGTTGTCGCCTTGTTGATGAGTTTGAGCGTATAGCCGTTTCGCACATCACCACCTGCCAATTGCACAAATGGTGGCGACCGGTCCTTGAGAACATTGATCTGAAATGTCGGCTTGTTGGCCAACCCGAATAGTATCAAGCCGCTGATCACCAACATGAGCGTCGCATAAAGAACGGTCCGCGCCCGAATCAACTTGTATTTCGGTGTCTGTCCTGCGGCGCGCGCGGCGACCGCCAGATCCGTATCATAAGCAATCAGGCCGGTCGGGCGATCGACACGCTTCATGATGTCATCGCAGGCATCAATGCAGAGAGCACAATGGATGCATTCCAGTTGCGCACCATCACGTATATCTATCCCCATCGGACAAACCTGAACGCATTGCTTGCAGTCAATGCAGTCACCGCGGCCCTCAAAGCCTTGCTCCTTGCGCAGCGGTCCACGTGGGTCGCCACGATCATAGCGATAGGTGACGTTCAACGCGTAGTCGTCGGTCAGTGCGCCCTGGATGCGCGGCCAGGGACACATGTAGGTGCAAACCTGTTCACGCATCCACCCGGCCAGAAAATACGTCGTGAGGGTCAGTAATCCCGCATAAAAATAGGACGTGAGGGGGGCTTCACCGGTGAAGAAAGTACGCGCGATGGTTGGAGCATCGTGCCAGTAGAGAATCCAGACGCCGCCTGTAAGGAAAGCAATTATCAGCCAGACCAAGTGCTTGCCGATCTTCCTTGCAGCCTTGTTCAAGGACCATGGCGCCTTGTCGAGGCGCATCCGGGCAGCGCGGTCTCCCTCGAAGGCGCGTTCGACCCAAATATAGAGGTCCGTCCACACTGTTTGAGGGCAAGTATATCCGCACCACACACGTCCGAGCAGCGACGTCACGAGGAAAAGACCCAGCGTTGCGACAATCAGCAGCCCTGCAAGATAATAGACCTCCTGTGGCCATATTTCGATAAAGAAAAAGTAGAATTTCTCGCCATCAAAGTCTGCCAAGACAGCCTGGTTCGGTATGCCCTCACCACGCTCCCAACGGATCCAGGGGAGTATGTAATATACACCCAGAGTCACCGCCATCACGATCCATTTCACCATCCGAAACTTGCCATGGGCGAGCTTCGGATAGATCTGCTTGCGGCCTTCATACAAGGATGGCTGCGGAGGCGGCGTGATGGAACGACCGGGAGGGCTGGCGACCTGGTTCATGATGGCTCTTACTCACCGCCACCAAGCGAGTGCACATACAGGGCCAATGCCTTGATCGTGGGATCATCCAGTCGTCCTTGCCAAGCGGGCATATGAGCGTTGCGGGCATTCGAAATGGATGCCGCAATATCATACGGTTCCCCGCCAAACACCCACTCCTCATCCGTCAGGTCCGGAGCGCCGACATCGCGGCTCCCCTTCGCATTGTCGCCATGACAAGACGCACACTGGCTGGCGAAGAGTGTCGCGCCTTGCGATGCGGATTCCATGTCCGTTTGCCGCCCTGAAAAGCTCAGCACGTGCTGAACCAGTTCATCTATCTGAGACGTGGTGAGCAGTCTGTCGCGACCGAACGCCGGCATGGCAGAAAAGCGGGTCGCATCGTCGCCTTCATGGCGAATGCCGTGACGGATCGTCTGTTCAATACCGTCCAATGTGCCGGTCCAAAGCCAAACGTCATCAGCCAGCATTGGATAGCCCTTGGCACCGCGTCCGCCTGAACCATGACACGTAGCGCAATTGTCACCGAAGGCGCTTTCACCCATGGCCATGGCAAATTGCTGGAGGTTCAAGTCGTTCCGGATTTCAGTCAGGGATGCCGTAAGCAGGCGTTGCGAGGCAACACCTCGCTCAGTCTCCATTGTTGCGATTTTATTCGCGACATTTGTGCGGTCAGATTGTCCTAGCACGCCGGGCGTGTTCGTCGCGCCAAGCCCTGGAAGGGCCGGTATTGCCGGCATGAAGATCATGTACAAGACACCCCAGGCAATCGAAATGTACCAGACGATCAACCACCAGCGCGGCAGCGGGTTGTTGAGTTCCTTGATTCCATCCCAGGAATGCCCAGTGGTTTCGACGCCGCTATGTCCGTCAACCTCAATATTCTGATCACTCATCGCCGGGCTCCTTGTCTTCGAGAGGCAAATACGCCGCTTCGCGGAATTTCGTTTTGTTTGATGGCCAAAGGGCATAGGCCAGTGCGACTGCGAACATAACGACGAACAGTCCAAGGCCCCATGTTTGTGCAAATCTTGAAAGTGTTTCGTACATATCCAGCTCCTAGCGGCGGTTGCTCAGATCGTCGGCTTCGTAAGTCGTGAAGTCGACAAGCGTGCCGGTCATTTGGAGATAGGCAACCAAAGCGTCCATTTCGGTGATGCGGGATGGATCGCCATCATAGTCTCCTACCAGAACGCTGCCGTCACGTTCTGCCAAAGCGTCGTAGCGGGCTACCAATGCATCCTGATTGTCATAATCAGCGTCGGGGTCGACCTGAGCGATCAGGTCGGCCTTTGCATTCTCGATCATTTCGTCGGTGTAGGGAACGCCCTCCATCCGAAGCGCCTTCAAATGGTCGCTGATCGTATCGAACCGAAGCTCCTTGTCCGACAGAAAGGCGTACGGAGGCATGATCGACTCAGGAACGACCGACCTTGGGTCCTTCAGATGGTCCACATGCCATTCGTCGGAATACTTGCCTCCAACACGGGCAAGGTCCGGCCCCGTGCGCTTTGAACCCCACTGGAAGGGGCGGTCATACATGCTCTCAGCAGCGAGAGAGTAATGACCGTAGCGTTCGACTTCATCCCGCAATGGCCTGACCATTTGGGAGTGGCAAGTATAGCAGCCTTCCCGGATGTAGATGTTGCGACCCGTCAGCTCAAGCGGCGTATACGGACGCATGCCCTTCACTTTCTCGATCGTATTCTCAAGATAGAACAGAGGTGCGATTTCAACGATGCCTCCGACGGCAACAACTAGCAGAATGCCGACGGTCAGAAGCAGCGAATGGCGCTCTAGTGCCTGGTGTTTTTGGAACAAGCCCATTTTTCCGGTCCTATTCAGCAGGTTGGAGAGTTGCGGCCGGAGCCGGTGCGGATTCGGAGACGTCTGCCGCCTCGCCATGTCCCAACGCGGTGCGCACAAGATTGTAAGCCATGATCAGAGCGCCCGTGAGGTACAATAAGCCCCCCGCAACACGGATCATGTACATAATGTGCTTGGCTTCGACTGTCTCGATGAAGCTGTACTCAAGGAACCCATACTCGTTGTAGGCGCGCCACATCAGGCCTTCCAGAATACCTGCGAAGTACAGTGCCACGATATAGAAAACGATACCGATCGTCGCGAGCCAGAAGTGCCACTCGACAAGATTTTTCGAGTAGAGCGCTGGACGCTTCCACAACCATTGGGTGAGGCAGTAAAGCGCGCCGAACGAGATGAATCCGACCCAGCCCAAAGATCCGGAATGGACGTGTGCAATGCCCCATTCAGTATAGTGCGACAGGGCGTTGACGGCACGCACGCTCATCAACGGACCTTCGAATGTCGACATGCCGTAGAATGCGAGAGAGACGACCATCATGCGCACGACAGGGTCTGTACGTAGCTTGTCCCAGGCGCCCGACAGGGTCATGACACCATTGATCATCCCACCCCAGCTAGGCATCCACAGCATGATGGAGAACGTCATGCCGAGCGTCTGCGCCCATTGTGGCAGAGCGGTGTAGTGCAAGTGGTGCGGACCGGCCCAGATGTAGATGAAGATCAAGGACCAGAAGTGCACGATCGACAGCCGGTAGGAATAGACGGGTCGCTGGGCACGTTTCGGAATGAAATAGTACATGATCGCGAGGAAGCCCGTTGTCAGGAAAAACCCGACAGCGTTGTGCCCATACCACCACTGCGTGAGGGCGTCCTGAACCCCGGCAAACAATGAATAGCTTTTTGAGCCGGACAGATTCACCGGCAGTGACAGATTGTTGACGATGTGCAGCATCGCGATTGTCACGATGAAAGACAGATAGAACCAGTTCGCCACATAGATGTGCGGCTCTTTGCGCTTCCAAAGCGTACCCAGGAAGACGAGCAGATAAGCCACCCAGACAATCGTGAGCCATAGGTCGGCATACCATTCAGGCTCTGCATATTCACGCGATTGGGTCACACCCATCAGATAGCCGGTACCGGCAATTACGATGAACAGGTTGTATCCCCAGAATACAAACCAGGGCCACAGACCACCAGCGATGCGCGTACGCGACGTGCGCTGAACGACGTAGAAGCTGGTCGCGATAAGAACATTGCCACCAAACGCAAAGATGACCGCAGACGTGTGCAATGGACGTAGTCGACCAAAATTGGTCCAGCCAAGGTCTGTAAAATAAAATACGTCAGGCCAAGTCAGTTGGAGCGCGATGATAACCCCGACCAGAAATCCGGCGATACCCCAGAACATCGCTGCGGCAACGCCAAACTTGACGATCGTGTCTTCGTAATAGGTCTCGTCGAAAGGGTTGCGGCCATTCAGTCCGCCCGCCCAAATGCCGATCGATACGAGCGCAAATCCGGAAAGGAAGAAGAAGAGCCAAGCGTGGGCCTCCATCATCGGATCGACGGCATTGGCTGCAATCAATAGTGATCCCAGACATGCGATGGCGACGAATATCGCGACGCTGGCGATGCTGCCAGTCGCCGATGCTCGCGGCTTTGTTAGAGTGCTCACCGATTCTGCCCCTTTTTCGACCTGCTTCGATTTGGTTCTACATGCCGGGAGCCGCCAACCGCTTGTATAGGGGTATTTACGGATGGGCCGGGCTGTCGCACCTTTAATAGTGTCAGGCATCGCTTGAGGAGTTTCGGATGCACAAATTCGTCAGTTTTTTTGCCGGGGTCTCGCTGCTTTTGGTTGGCGCGGCGAAGGTTTGGACGCACACACAGTCGCTGCAGGCCTTTCTGTCAGTGCGATGCGGACCGGAAGGGCTTTCATTGGCGGCCAACACTCCAACATTCTGGTCGAATATGTTCGCCGGACACTGCTGGGGATGTCCTGTTGCTCTGGCAGGCCTCGCCTTGATCTTTCTAGCCGCAGCGGCGCAACTCAAACCTATTACGCGGGAATTTTTGCGCGTTCGCTAAGACGATTAGTCAGAATTCTTGCGCGGTTCTCCAGACGCGCTACGCGTGTGACGCGCGAACAAATCGAAGGAACCACAGAATGACAAAACCAGCTGATGGATCAGCTACAGTGTCTTTGTCCACTTCTGATATCGCGACGCTTCAATCCCATCTGAAATCCATTCTGGAATCTGTACCTGACGGCATGATCGTCATCGACGAGACAGGGCAAATTCTCGCCTTCAGCAAAGCGGCGGAGACCCTGTTTGGCTATGCGGCATCAGATATCATTGGTCGAAATGTCAGCGAGCTAATGGCGGGTCGTGACGAAGCGAACCACGATCAATACATCAACAATTATCTGAACACCGGGGATCGTCAAATTATTGGTGTGGGCCGGGTTGTGACTGCGCGTCGCTCCGACGGCACTCTGTTTACAATTGATCTCAAGATCGGCGAGGCTAAAATCGGCGATCACTGGCTCTTCACAGCGTTCATTCGGGACCTGACCGAGCAAAGGCGAGCTGAGATGAGAATGCGGGAGATGCAGTCCGAACTCGTTCACTTTTCACGCTTGAGCGCCGTTGGGACGATGGCGTCTGCCTTGGCCCACGAACTCAACCAGCCTCTTACGGCGGTGGCCAATTATTTGGAAGCAGGCCGAGATATTCTGGACAGTCCAGAGGAGGACAAACGCGAGCTGCTGCGCGAAGCATTGGATGAAGGCGCACGACAGGCCGTGCGAGCGGGCGACATTGTCCGGAAATTGCGGGGCTACGTCTCCCGCGGAGAAATTGACGCGCGCTCAGTCGAACTGGCGCCTCTCCTGAATGACGCAGCCGCGCTGGCGCGGCTATCAACGCGGTCCAACGATATTCCAGTCACCTTGAGCGTAGCGTCGAATGTCGGCAGTGTCTTCGCCGACCCCATTCAGGTTCAGCAAGTCGTTATCAACCTCGTGCGCAATGCCCAGGAGGCATTGCTGGATACACCAAACCCCAAGATTCGCATCATAGCCGAGCGGGGAGAGAATGGTTTGGTCAAAGTGTCGATCTGCGACAATGGTGCCGGCTTGGACGATGACGTGAAAAAGACCCTTTTCAAACCATTCACCACGTCAAAAGCGGGCGGCATGGGGCTTGGCCTCTCGATCTGCCAGACAATCGTAGAGGCCCATGGCGGCTCTATCTGCGCTGATTTGGCCCCCGATGGAGGCACGTGTTTCCGGTTCACTCTTCGCTCCGATCCGGCTATCAATGCGGAATGAGTGAACAGCGCCTGATACATTTGGTAGATGATGATGAAGCAGTCCGACACTCGGCCAGCTTCATGCTGCGTCATGCAGGATTTCTGGTAAAAACCTATCCCGACGGCGTCACTTTCCTGGAGAGTGCCCGAAATGCAGATCCTGGATGCATACTTCTCGACGTTCAGATGCCTCACATGGATGGACTTGAGGTGCAGGAACGCCTGAACGACATCGGTTTGGCCTTTCCAGTAATCGTACTCACCGGCCACGGCGATGTCGAAGTCGCGGTGAAGGCGATGAAAGCAGGCGCAGTGGATTTCGTCGAAAAACCATATGAAAAACAAACACTTGTAGACGCGATTTCTCGCGCGTTTGACCGTATGGACGCTCGCAACATGAAAGATGTGCTGGCAGATGAAGCAAAAGGCCGAGTCGAGCGCCTGACGCCCCGTGAAAAAGACGTCCTCGTCGGGTTGGTCGACGGTTTCACCAACAAGATGATTGCCGAGACTCTTGATATATCGCCGCGTACGGTGGAAATACATCGGGCCAACTTGATGGAAAAGCTAGATGCACCAAGCCTCTCAAGTGTTCTGAGGATTGCATTTGCAGCCGGAATTGGAATGGAAAGCTCGCGATAGGGGCTTCTACTTACAGACTTGGCTGGCACGGCATTTCAGACTGTTTGCTCCCCCAACTGTGCGCGGTCGAGCATGAATCAGGACATCAAACCGGAAAAACATGCCCATATCGCGATCGTCGATGACAATGAGGCCGTGTGCCGGTCATTGTCATTGCTTCTGCGTTCAAAAGGGTACGACGTATCTGTGTATGACAGCGGTCTGGCGTTTCTCAACAGACAGACAGACACAGATTTCGATTGCGTGCTCATCGACTTCAAAATGGCCCCACATGACGGACTTGAACTGCTGCGCGAAATGAGAGAGCTCGGCGTGGCAACACCCGCGATCATGATTACCGGCTGGGAGTCGAAAGATATCGAAGAACTCGCACGAGGCGCAGGATTCGAAGATCTCATCTACAAGCCGATGTTAGACGATAAGTTGGTGGCAGCCCTCGATCAAATCCTGGCGCACTGATATCACGCATTTGGTGGGGGAAGGGGGCGGTTTGCCCCGCGATTTGAAACCTTAACAAGAGATTGCACACATCGTCGGCGTTAGCGCGAGCAGTGTGGGCGGCCGCATATGCGTTCAGGCGGTTTGCACGTCGCGTGCACTGGATCGGATACAATCAAATACAATCGGTCGATAAGGTCCGTGTGGCGGTCGATGATCTAAACCCTTCGGTCGCATAATCATCATTATGGGAAATAATGATGCGCGCCACTATGCTGAAAACTTCAGTTCCATACCATCATAGCCGGGCTCGACCCCATCAGGCAGCTCGCCCTGCAATGTTCGATAATCCATATCGACATGCATATTGGTCAGGATGGCTCGCCTTGGTTTCAATTCAGCGACCCAGGCTAGAGCCTGCTCCAGGTTTGCGTGCGTCGGATGCGGTGTGTAGCGCAGCGCGTCCACGACAAGCGTATCGAGCCCCCTCAACCGATCGAGCGTTGCTTCAGGCAGCGCATTCACATCGTTGCAATATGCCAAGCTGCCCATCCGGAAACCCAGACAACGTATCCTACCATGCTCCATATCAACCGGCATAAGTTCGATATTGCCGCCCGATCCATCCACCGTAAACGGGATGCCCGGAATGATGTCGGGCATGCTGTCGAGAATCGGCGGGTATCCGCCCATTCCCTCGAAACAGTACCGGAACCTGTTGTGTAAGGATTTGCGGGTGGCCGCATCCATGAAAGTCGGTATGGGACGCCGCATGGCAATCACCAATGGCCGAACATCGTCAATGCCATGCGTTTGGTCCGCGTGATCGTGCGAATAGACGATTGCATCCAGATGACGGACATCGACTGACAACAATTGCTCCCGCATATCTGGTGACGTATCGACCAGGATGCGCGTCATCGAGCCATCGGGGCCAATGCGATCAATCAAAGCCGAACAGCGCGTCCGACGATTGCGCAGCTCTCCGGGATCACACGCCCCCCAGTCTCCTCCCACGCGCGGGACGCCCCCGGACGAACCGGTTCCGAGCAGGGTAAGCCGACAGTTGGTTTCGGTCACCTATCCACCTTCGCGAAGAGCTTTCTGGCATTGGCTTCCGTAATCCGTTTCACCTCGCCGATATCCAGCCCCTTGAGCTTGGCAAGCGCTTCAGCCACGTGGACGAGGAAAGCCGGTTCATTCCGACGCCCCCGCATCGGCATGGGCGCCAAAAAGGGGCAATCCGTTTCAAGTATGATCCGCTCCATTGGAACGTCAGCGATGACGTCGCGCACCTCGCTCGCGCTCTTGAACGACAAGATCCCGGAGACCGATACATAAGCCCCCAGCGCCAGCCCGCGCTGGGCTAACCGTGAGCCGCCCGTATAGCAGTGCAGAAGAGGTTGGAACGCGCCCTTGGCATACTCGTCCTCTAGGACGTCGCCCATGAGATCATCGGCCTCACGCGTGTGCAGAATCAATGGCAGGCCCGTGATGCGCGACGCAGCGATATGTTTGCGTAAGCTGTCGAGTTGGTCATCTTCCGCGCTGTAGCCGTAATGAAAATCGAGTCCTGATTCACCAATCGCAACGACTTCCGGACGTTCCGAGGCCGTGACGAGATCGTCGACTGTGATATCACGAAAATCCTTGCTGTGATGTGGATGCACACCAACTGAACACCATATATCATCGTGCGCCGACGCGATCGCATGCACAGTTTCGAAATTGTCAAAACGGTCGCAAATCGCCAGGAACCGGCTGACGCCTGCCGCGCGTGCGCGCTTCAGAACGTCATCAAGGTCTTCAGCGAATGCATCGCCATGCAGGTTTACATGTGTATCAAACATGAAGTCGCCTTAGCCTCGTCCGACGGAGGAATAAAGCCCGGCGATGAGCTTCGCGGTGGTCTGCGATGCTTCCATGTTAAGGGCGCCTGCTTCGCCTAACAGGCGCGATGTCTTCAACCAGGCATCAGCCGCAGCTGGATTTTCACTGGCTCGCCCGGCCAGCCAATTCAGCACTTCCTGACTAAAGGCTTCCAGCGCAGTCGCGTCGACGTTCGCAGCCTGAACAGCAGCCGTGAGCAAAGCATCGTTCGGCTTCGGCATGGATCTGAGCAAAGCGCGTGCTGCGTTCGAGGCTTGCAGTCCGCTTGGTGTGGCCAGCTTCAGCCCCAATCCAGGACGCCCCCGCGCAAGACCAATGGCTTCTTTTGGCGCGCCCACCATGTTCAGGACTTCAGCAGTCTCATCACCTGACAAAGCTTTAAGCCGTAGCGTCCTGCAGCGTGACCGTATGGTTGGAAGAATAGGCTTTGAGCCGTGATTGATTAGAAACATGATGCTCGAACCCGGAGGTTCTTCCAGCGTCTTGAGCAAGGCGTTTGAAGCGTTCCGGTTCAATTCGTCCAGCGAGTCGATGATGCCGACACGCCACCCGCCAAGCGCAGGCTTGAGCGTGAAGAAGTGATTCAGGCCGCGCACCTGTTCAACGGTAATGTCTTGCCTTGGTTTGCCTTTGTCATTGAGTTCGATCTGGACGACGCGACAATCAGGGTGCCCACCCGCCAGGAATTTCTGCATTACCGGGTCGGTCCTTGCGGCATCTAGCGGGGCGGCGACCGGTCCACGTGCACCGAGGATGAAGGCTGCGAGTCGAAAAGCCAAGCGTGATTTTCCTATTCCTGCCGGCCCTTCGATCAGCCAGGCATGGTGAAGTTTGCCGCTCGCATGTGCGGCAAGGAAAGCCTGTTCAGCCTCACCATGACCGACGAACGGTAGCGCCACGGTCATGGTGCACTCATATGCTTCGACATGATGGCTTGCATGTCCAACCAAGCTGCATCGGCGACTGTTTCAGGATCTTTGGAAGCGTCGAGCAGCCGGCATCTGTCTGGTTCCGATCTGGCGAGATCAAGGAACCCAGCTCGCACTTCCGTGTGGAACGCAATTGAACGGGCTTCAAATGAATCCAGTGCGCCTCCTCGGCTTTGCCGTCTCGCTTCTGTCGCGGATGGTGGCGCATCGAGAACAAATGTGAGGTCAGGCCAAGTTTCACCAATGACAGGTGTTTCGAAAGTTTTCAGCAGATCAAGTGACACTCCACCTTTCACGCTTTGATACACACGCGTGGAATCCAGGAACCGATCACAGATCACCCATTTCCCGCTCTGAAGCGCTGGTCGGATGACTCTATCGAGATGGTCGCTTCGCGCAGCATTCATCAACAATGCTTCGGCCAGTGGCGACCAATGCTCACCATCCGGCGGATGCAGCGCGAGCGCTCGCACCAATTCCGCCAGTGGCGAACCGCCTGGTTCGCGAGTCGTGACAACCTCTACATCCACAGCTTCGAGGCGTTTGGCCAACGCGCGCTGCAGCGTCGACTTACCGACACCTTCGCCACCCTCAAGTGTGATAAAGCATCCGCGCTTCGTATCAGCCATCGTCGCCCGAAATCAGCGCGCTCAACCCATCGATTGCCCGACCAAAGAAACCAAGTTTCTTGACGGTCGCTTCAGCAATGATTGGCGCGTCCACAGGATCGCGCCCCTCGAGAGTCACCACGAGTCGCCCGACCCGGTCACCTTTGGCGATCGGTGCCTGCAATGCCCGGTCGAGTACGATCTCGGTCTTCGCCTTGTCGAACGCAGCTTTATGGCCAGCAATCAGCATTGGCTCAGCCAGCGAAACCGGGACGACACGCTCCTGGCCCAGCCACACTTTTTGGTCCGGCAGAACCACGTTTTCCGGCGCAACAGTTTTAAGTTCAAAGCTCTGGAACGCCAAGCGTAGCATCCGCTCACCTTCAGAGGCACGCGCGGCCATGGATTCCATGCCATTGATGACGATCGTGCGGCGTACACCATCGCGGACAGCCGAGCCGGTAAGCCCATAACCGGAGGCTTCAAGATGGCCCGTCTTCAGACCATCAGCCCCTTCAACACCGAGAAGCGGATTACGATTAGGCTGTGTATATTCCCGCCAGGAATAGGCGGGCAGTTCATACCACTTATAATATTCAGGAAAGTCGTCGATCGTGAGCTTAGCAAGGCGTGCGAGATCTTCGGCCGAGATCACATGCCCAACATCTTCAAGGCCAGTCGAATTGAGAAAATTTGCCGAACTCAGCCCTTTCTCGTGCGCCAGTTGGGTCATGCGCTTTGCAAAGGCTTCCTCTGAACCTGAAATACCTTCCGCCAGCACGATGCAGGCATCGTTGCCCGACATGATGATGACGCCATGCAATAGTTCTTCGATCGTCGGAGTGTCCTTAGGGACGAGGCCCATCGTGGACGTCCCGGACGGAAAACCGCCACGCCGCCAGGCGTCAGCGCTGACGGTAAGGCGATCCGTCATTTTTAGTTCGCCGCGCTTTACCATGTCAAAGACCAGGTAGGCAGTCATCATCTTGGTCATGGACGCGGGGATCATCGGCTGCGCTCCATCCTTCGAATAAAGGATTTCACCCGTTGTATGGTCCATGATGACGGCATGTTGCGCCGGCGTATCGATAATCTGGGCGCCAGCGGGCGAGATCAATATCGAGAGCAGGGCCGCGGCGGCCAGAATAGGGGTTCGGCGCTTCATGTTCAGAGGGCCTCCATTGCAAAAGATGAGAGCCTCACGAAGACCGGCCCTCTTTCCCGTTTAATAGGGAAAAAGGGCCGGTTTGTGGTCGTCGTCAATGGGGTGTTCTGTAGCGGGGCCTTAGTCAGCTGACACAACCCGGCCATTCGCGAGACCTCGATATGTCAGCTCATCGCGCATTTCCGAAGCAGAATGCCGGTCGTCGAATGGCCCGACACGCACCCGAAAGTAGTCCGCGCCGTTCACGCGCGCTGGAACGATCAGCACAGGCAGGTCGCTTCCAAGGGATTTCTGGAAGTTCTGCGCGTTGCCAATATCGGAAAACGAGCCGACCTGAACGAAATAGCTGCCCTGCCCCGTTCGGGCTGGAGGCGCGTATCTTGCGACGCCAGGCTGACTGGCAGAAGCATACTGAACCGGAGGCTGCACCACTTCCTGAGAGCCGACATCATAGGTCGCTGGCAGGATACGAGCAGGCTCCATAGACGGCTGGAATGCGACCATCTGGCCGCTCACTGGTGCGGCGCCAAGGTAGCGGACGCGGATATTGGCGCGGCCGTCGGCCCCAAATGACAATGCGCTGGCCGCGCGCTTGGAGAGTTGAAGCGACGCCCCATCCTCGAACGGTCCCCGGTCATTGACACGTACAACCACCTCTTTCTGGGTATCGAGATTGATGACCTGGATCAGACTGGGCAGCGGCAAGGTCGGGTGCGCCGCGGTCAGTCCATCCTGATCAAAAACCTCGCCATTGGCTGTCGGCAGGCCCGCAAACTCATCACCATATGTGACCGCCACGCCTGTCTCATCGAACACAGGCGCGGACTCAGGGGCCAAAATGAAGGCGCTTGAAGGTGCTGCAATTGCCTGCCCCGCCGCGGCGACGCCCTGCTCTTCCGGTTGAACCACAAGCGCCATCGGCGGCAAGGGTTCGGACTCTACCGTTACCACCTGGCGATTTTCTGCGACCTGGGCCGCGGTCGCTCGCGCGTCAAAACTGTTGGGCGTCATCATCTGAGTTGCCGCGCTTGTAGGCGCTGACATCTCCGGCGCGTTCGCGCTCGCATAGTCGCGGGGTGATGCTGGCGCAGGCGCTGCCAAAGCACCCTGCCCCGGGTAGCGGAACGCAATACGTTTGCCCTCTTCGCCTGGTGCCGGTGCCGTCATCCGTTGACTGGACGCCACGGCCATCGAATCGCTCTGGGACACACGGGCACTCTGCCCCGCAAAAATGATCGGTGCTGGATTCTGCTTACCGGCATGGGCAGAGCCCGCGGAGAGCGCGATGACGCCGACGGCAAGAAAATAGCGATACTGGACGGATTGGCGCTGTGTCGGGAAACGCATGTCGTTACGTGAACCTCATTCTGTGGTCTCGGAATCGACCTTCAGGTCGCTCCACAACGGCTGTTCTGCCGTCTTCAGTGGGTATGGTTACCACAGCTAAATGCACAGCCGGTGAACTGGGAGTTCAGGATTGGCGAGTCTCGGCAAGAACACGTTAACACTTTTTCAGGTTGCCCCGTATGTTCGGTTCGCACATCGGCACTTGCAAACCGGCGTTCATTATATACACACAGCCCGCCGGAGGAGTGGCAGAGTGGTTGAATGCGGCGGTCTTGAAAACCGTTGAGCCTTCGCGGGCTCCGGGGGTTCGAATCCCTCCTCCTCCGCCAGTCAAATGCCTTGTTTTTTCAGAGCGTTGCCCAACCCGCTCCGACGTTCTCCAATGACAATGCCGCCCCAACGTCAATCTTGCCTTTTGTGAAACGCGGGCGGCAAATTGTTTTGCCACGCGTGTTTCAAAAGGAATGAGATAAAGTTTCAGCGTCGCTCGGGAGGAGATATGGACCAGAAAACGGTCGGCAAAGAGGACAAGTTCAAGCTGGCCCTGACCCGCGACTGGCGCAGCCGTCTCCTATCCCCACGCTCGATTTTCGCGACTCTGTCGCTGCTATTCGTTGTCGTGCTGGCCGGTGGCTGGGTAATTGATCGTTCTCACTACATCTCCACGTCTGATGCGCGCATTGCAGCGGACATCCTGTCCGTGTCCGCTGACGTTTCAGGAAACATCACGGCCGCATATGTGGCCTCCGGAGACCGGGTACGAACCGGAGATCTTCTCTTCCAGATTGACGACCGGGAGGCCCGGCATCTGCTGACTGAGTATCTTGCCGAAGAAGATGGCCTTGCAGCGCAAATCCAGCGCGAGCGGACCCGACTTGGCCTTGTTGGATCGCGTTCAGGAACTCAGATCGATGCAAGCAGGGCTGATGTACAATCAGCGCGCGCTGCTGTGGAGGCAGCCAAAGCTGATCTGACGGCCGCCCAACGAGATTATGATCGTGAACTGCGTCTCAGAGAAACGGGCCTGGTGACACAAAATGTCTGGGATCAGGCCCTGAACAAGTTGCAAGCGGCACAACAGAATCTACGTGGCGCCGAAGCCCGTCTATCATCTTCTTCAGCCAAAGAGCGTGAAGCCGTTATTTCCAAAAGCGACACTTCGCTTGTCGAACATGATTTGGCGATACTGGAAGCTGCCCTCCAGCGCGCCAGAGCCCAGACAGAAGGGCAAAAGGTCATCATCCAAAAACACCAGATACGCAGCCCAATTGACGGCATTGTGGACGAGACATTTTTTGACGCAGGAGAGAGGACCCTGGCCGGATTTCGCGTCGCACTTCTGCACGATGCCAGTAAGGTCTGGGTAGCGGCCAACATCAAGGAAACACAGGTGCGCCATGTCGAAGTCGGCGCGCTTGCAAATATAAAAGTCGACAGCGCGCCTGATGCAAGCGTGACGGGGCGTGTTACGGTCATTCGCGACCTGACAGTCGCCGAAGCGGCGCTGATGCCCAATCCAAATGCGACCGGCGTTTTCACAAAGATAACGCAGCGCATCCCCGTGCGGATCGAACTTGATTCTAGAGATACGCACCTGCGTCCCGGATCAATGGTGCGCGTCTCAATCGAGCGACGCAGGGCGAAGAAGTGACCCCGGCAGAAAAGGATATTCTCATTGACGAAGAGCATAGCCAACTGTCTCACTCTCACGCACTCGACATCCCCGACACCGCTGGCGCAGCTGTACGGGAGCGATTCCACAAGTTCGGGCGACCCTATCGCTGGCTGCTTTTGTTCAGCCTGCTCTGCGGCTCACTATCGACCATGCTGGCAGCCACAACGATCAATGTCGCCTTACCCTCCATCATAGGGGCATTCGGTCTCGGGCAGGACAAGGCCCAGTGGATGTCCACGGCATTTCTCGCCGCTTCGACGATTGCGATGCTCGCCAATGCCTGGGCAATGAGCGCATTTGGTGCCCGCGCGACCTGTCTGGTGGCTCTGTCATTGTTCATTAGCGGCTCCGCACTCGGAGCGATTAGTTCGACGTTCGAATTCTTGATCATCGCTCGTGCAATGCAAGGGGTGGCCGCTGGCTTACTCCAGCCGATGTCCATGTTCCTCATCTTCCAGACGTTCCAGGACAAGATGCGCGGGAGCGCGATTGGCATTTTCTCAATTGGCGTCGTTCTAGCGCCAGCATTTGGACCCGCTCTGGGCGGAATTGCAGTGGATCTGTCAAGCTGGCGACTGGTGTTCATAGCGACCGTGCCGATCGCATTGCTTGCCCTGCCACTCGCTGCCGTCCTCATGCCAGAGCGAGACAGCATTCGAGGCACGAAGGCGCCGCCCCTTGATTGGCTGGGACTCCTGTTGATTGCTGTCGCCGTTGTCGGGTTGTTATCAACCATCGCGAATGGTGACCGTGATGGCTGGTATTCCGACAAGGCACTTATCAGGCTGGCTGTATCGATTGCGGCCGTGGCGTTGTTCTTCTGGTGGGAGAAACGCCATCCATTCCCAGCGCTCAATCTGAACGTCTTCAAGCACTGGCAATTCGCATCCGCTGGAGTCGTAATTGCTTTCACCGGCACCGCCATCTACGGTTCGACATACCTGATCCCGATATTCGTTCAGATTGTTCAATATTATTCACCGACAGCCGCAGGCGTTATGATGATCCCCGCCGGCTTGGCCATGGTTGTCGGCTTTCCGATTGCCGGTCGCCTCAGCGACCGATTTGACGCGCGATTGCTTCTGGCGTTTGGCGTCACGTGTTTTGGCTTGTCGATGTATCTAATGGCCGGTGTTGCTGCTGCCACTCCGTATTGGACACTCATTGCCTGGATCATCCTCAGTCGCGTCGGCATCAGCTTTTGCATGCCTCCGGCAAACACCACGGCCATCCGAGGCGTGCCCGCAAACTTGCTCGCCAGCGCTGCTGGAGCGGCATCGTTCCTGATGCAGGTGGGCGGTGCCTTTGGCGTATCCATGCTTGCCATCCTGCTGCAGAGGCGAAATGTGTTTCATGGCGAGCACATTTCATCGGCAATGACGGAAAGCAATCCTGAACTCCTCTATCAGCATCAACAGAATATGTGGGTCGCAATGGCGAATGGAGAACCCTTCCAGCAGGCCCATATGAGCGCATTTGGCCCTATCGCTGAAGCGGTGCGCCGCGAAGCCATGGTGCTGGCATTTCGCGATTGCTTCCTGGTTTGCTCATGTGGATTTGCGATCGTGCTTGCGTTTATCTTGCTGATGCCAAAACCGGAGAACAAATCAGCTCAACCCTAATGGAAACCAGCGCATTTCAATGATACGCGATTGGCCTGGTGGCACCTCTGGCCAGCCGATCAATGAGTCGTGTTCTCAAGCGGGCAGTGGCTCAATCCCACACCGAGATTCACCACTTTGTGACGCAAAGCGACGTCGCGGAAAGCTTGTAGCCCCCCCTTCCGTCTGTATGTGTGGTTTCAAAAATATCGCTTCAGGGAGAACGAGAGATCCATGCATTACAAAGAACTCCTTAAGGCTCGTGATGAGCTTACAGGCACCGATGGCGCATTCGAGATCACCGAAACTGAAGTGCTCGGTAATCGCGTCCGCATTTACAAGAACGCCCCGCTCAATGTGCGGGATGTCTGGCTCTCTACAATTCAATTCTCCGATCGCCCCTATCTTATCTATGGCGAAGAACGTCTGACCTATGGCGAGTCCCATGAACAGGTGAACGCAGTTGCGTCGTGGCTATTCGCGCAAGGTGTGAAACCGGGAGATCGCGTCGCGATTGCCATGCGCAACTACCCCGAGTGGATGTTGATCTACTGGGCGTGTGTATCTACCGGGATCGCCGTAGTTGGCATGAACGCGTGGTGGACCACGGAAGAGATGGCTTATGCGATAACGGACTCTGATCCAAAAGTCGTGTTTCTGGATGAAGAACGCCTTGCCCGGCTGCAGGAACGTCCTGATTTGATGAATAATCTGAATCTGGTGGGCATCCGAATTCCGAAAGCGCCAAGCACGGTGACACCCTGGTCTGAGGTCATTGCGCACGGCGGCACACTGCCCGATGTATCGGTTGATCCGGAAGCCGATGCTTGCATTTTCTACACTTCAGGCACCACAGGAAACCCAAAAGGAGCTCAACTCACTCACCGGGGGTGCGTTTCGAACTTGTTTAACCTGATGTATGCAGCTGCTTCCTCCGCGCTTGCCACCCAAAAGGCAACTGGCGTGGAGCCACCCGAAACACCTCCCATCCCCACGACATTAATCACAACGCCACTATTCCACGTGACCGCCAACAATTGTGGAGCCTACGCGACCACGGCTGCCGGCGGAGCTTTGGTTCTGATGTACCGTTGGGATGCCGGAGAGGCGCTACGGTTGGTCGCCAGGGAGCGTGTGACATCAATGAGCGGCGTGCCGGTTATGGCGCGCGAGCTGATAAGCCATCCCGACTTCCTCTCCACCGACACTTCGAGCCTGACCTCGCTGTCGGGCGGCGGGGCCCAAGTGCCTCCAGACCTGGTGGCAAAGATTGAGTCCCAAGTGGCCACTGCGCGACCAAGCACAGGCTACGGCATGACCGAGACCTGCGGAATCATCACATCGATCGCTGCGGATTTCTTTGTGGACAAGCCAGACAGCGCTGGTCCCGCCATGCCAAACTTTGAAGCCAAATGTGTCGATGACGATGGCAACTCGGTAGAACCCGGACAGATCGGCGAATTGTGGATCAAGGGTTCTTCCGTGATCAAAGGTTACATCAACCGTCCCGAAGCCACTGCCGAGTCGATTACCGACGGCTGGCTTCATACTGGCGACATCGCACGCATCGATGACGATGGCTTTATCTTCATCGTCGACCGCAAGAAGGATATGGTCCTGCGCGGCGGCGAGAACATCTATTGCGCCGAGGTCGAGGCAACCGTTTACCGACATGAGGCCGTGGCGGAATGCTGCGTGTTCGGCGTGCCCGATCAGCGCCTCGGCGAAGAAGTCGGAATCGCGATCGTGCTTCAGCCCGGCGAATCCCTCTCCGAGCAAGCCCTTCGTGACCATTGCGAGGCAATCATGGCAAAACACAAAGCGCCTCGCTACGTGTGGTTTCTGGAAGACGCCCTGCCCCGGAATGCCAGCGGCAAGTTCCTCAAGCGCGAACTTCGTGACCGCCTCAGCGCAGAATTGCTCACGATCTGAATGGCAGACTACCTATAGAAATCACAAAGCGTGTTTACGAGCGCACTGCCAATGCCGCCGCTGCACCGATAATAAATTGTCTGAGCATCGCGTCGCGACTCGACCAACCCGGCTGCGCGCAGCTTCGCAAGATGCTGGGATACAGCTGATGAGGATTGATTTGTAAGTTCAGCCAACTGGTTCACCGGCATTTCGGTTCCATTGAGTGCGCACAGAACTTTCAACCGCGTGTCGCTAGCCATGGCCTTCAGAATGCCTGCAGCCTCCGTAACTCTTTCAGACATCAGATTGAACGCTTCGGGCGTCGTTGGTTTTGTACGCGACATCAAATTGTAGCTTCCTTCATAGGCGTGGCTTGGTCGTCCATAGGTGGTGTCTGATCACCGGGAATCCAGTCTGGTCCTCTCAAGGCCACATAGATCGCCGGGATGACCAGAACAGTCAGCGCCGTGGATGAGGCCAATCCGAAGAGGAGAGAGATTGCCAGCCCTTGGAAAATCGGATCGGTCAGAATAACGGAGGCGCCAATCATCGCTGCAAGGGCTGTCAACACGATTGGCTTGAACCGGATGGCACCGGCATCCAGCAATACGTCTTTCAGCGGTGTCTCAGCATCTTGCCGGTGGCGCACAAAGTCGACCAGCAGGATAGAATTGCGGACAATAATACCTGCCAACGCAATGAATCCAATCATGGATGTCGCGGTGAATGCCGCACCGAATATCCAGTGCCCGATCATGATCCCGATCAAAGTTAGCGGCACCGGCGTCAGGATTATCAACGGAACGCGGAATGTTCTGAACTGCGCAACGACAAGTATATAGATGCCCACGAGCGCCACACCGAAAGCGAGGCCCATATCGCGGAAGGTCACATAGGTGATCTCCCATTCGCCATCCCAAAGCAGTGTCGGACGTGTCTCGTCCTCAGGCTGGCCATACATCCGGATGTCGGGCTTGATCAACCCAGCGCCCGCCCAATCGAAGGCCTCGACCCGATCCTGAACATCGAACATTCCATAGATGGGCGCTTCATACCGGCCGGCCAATTCGCCCATCACCATGTCGGTGAAATGCCCGTCTCGGCGAAACACGACCGGAGATCCCTGCTCTTCGGAGACATTCACAAGTGCACCGAGCTCGACAGGCAAAGCACCTGTCCCGGAAAGCCGACGCGGAACCGGAATAGAAGCGGTATCCTGCGACCAGATTCGTTCTGATTTTGGCAAACGAATGCGAATGTCCAGCGGATTGCGGCCCTCGCCCCGCGGGCTCACGCCGACGGTTTGCCCGGCGAACGTCAGCGCGATCGTGTCGAGAATGTCCTGCTGCGCCACGCCATAATCGGCGGCTTGTGGTTCATTGATCGCAATTGTCATTCTCGGCTGCGGATCGCCAATTGAATCGTCAACATCGACGATGAAGTCAGCTTCCTCAAACAACTGGCGCACAATCCCCGCTGTTTGCCTGCGGGTCTCAGGATCGGGTCCATAAATCTCGGCCATCAGCGTCGCAATAACTGGCGGCCCTGGTGGGACTTCGACGACTTTGGCGCTCGATCCGTTAGGAAGCGCTAGAGCCTGCAAGCGGTTTCGAATGTCGAGCGCAATTGCATGGCTGGAGCGTTTGCGATGCGATTTTTCTGACAGGTTGACCTGCAAGTCACCAAGTTCTGGCGCGCTTCTGAGAAAATAATGGCGCACGAGGCCGTTGAAGTTGAACGGTGCTGAAGTGCCAGCATAGGCTTGCAGCGTTTCGACTTCCGGCACGTCACGGATCAGGTCAGCGATTGCGAAAAGCGTTCGTTCTGTATCCTCCACCGAAGACCCTTCAGGCAAGTCCAGAACGATCTGGATTTCGGACTTGTTATCAAATGGCAGCAGTTTCACCGTCACGGCCTTGGTCGCAAAAAGGCTGACGGACAGCAGGGTCGCAACACCGACTCCGCCAAGGAATAACCAGGCGTTCCGCCGGGACGCCACAATTGGCGCAGCGACCCGGCGATAGAACCGGCTCAGCCGCGTTTCGCCATCATGGTTGCCCGCCGCATGTTCTTTGATTTTTGCGCCACCCGCTATGCGCGTCAACAACCACGGAGCAATCCCAACCGCTACAAAGAATGAAAACAGCATTGCAGCCGACGCATTGGCAGGTATTGGCGCCATGTACGGCCCCATTAATCCGGACACGAACATCATCGGCAATAGCGCGGCAATCACGGTCAGCGTGGCGATCACCGTCGGGTTCCCGACTTCCGAGACGGCGTTGATTGCTGCTTCTACCCGCGTGCGCCCGTCATTCATTGCCCAATGACGGGCAATGTTTTCAATCATGACGATCGCATCGTCGACCAGAATGCCGATAGAGAATATCAACGCGAAGAGGCTGACACGGTTGATCGTGTAGCCCATCATCATCGACGCAAAGAGCGTCAACAGGATCGTCGTAGGAATGACGATGAGCGTGACCAAAGCCTCACGCCAGCCAATCGCAAAGGCGATGAGGATAACGATTGAAACGGTCGCCAAGCCCAAATGGTAGAGCAGTTCATTGGCCTTGTGATTGGCGGTTTCGCCATAATTGCGTGTCACTTCTAGTCTGACGCCTTCTGGAACCAGGTCGCCTTGCAGATGCTCTGCGCGTGCGAGGATGGCTTCTGCCACCTTGACAGCATTGGCACCGGGGCGCTTGGCCAGAGAAACAGTTACGGCAGGAACCGCAACGAACCCATCGACCTGACGATCAAGTGTCCACACACGGGATTCCGTTTCAGCGCCCGTCACGCGTATCGTAGCCACATCAGACAGATAGACGATACGGCCATCGCCGCCGCGAAGCTCAAGCCGCTCCAGTTCGCTAAGCGCGTTAATCCTGTCGCCAGCCTGGACCACCAAAGACTCTCCGTCACGGCGCGCGATACCAACGGGATTGACATTCGCAGCCTGACTCACCGTTTCGACCAGTGTCTGCAGTGGCACACCATACGCCGCCATGGCGTGAATGTCGGGTTCGACACGCATCTCGAGCGGACGACCACCAACAAGGCTCGTCAGGCCGACATCGTCGACCTTTATCAGTTCCTTCTGGAGTTCCTCGGCCAACATCCGCAACGATGTGTCGTTCCAGACGTCGCCGGTCCAGGGTTCTGGGGAAAGCGTAAGAGTGACGATCGGCACATCATTGATACCCCGTCCCACCACCAGAGGCATCGGAACACCCGTCGGAATTCGATCAAGGTTTGCCCGGATCTTTTCATGCACACGCAGAATGGCATCGTCAGCATCCGTGCCCACATCGAAGCGCGCGGTGACCAACGCCCCATCGTCCCGGCTTTGCGAATAGACATGCTCGACGTCCGGTATCGCTTTGATGATTTCCTCAAGCGGTTCGGTTACTTGCTCAACAACATCCGCGGCACGCAATCCCGGTGCAGAGATGATCATGTCGACCATGGGCACGGATATCTGTGGTTCTTCTTCGCGCGGGATGGTCAATAGCGCGATCAAACCCACCGCCAAAGCCGTCAACAGGAATAAGGGTGTTAGCGGCGAACGGATCGTCGCCCGGGTAATCGAACCGGAAAGATCGGGTTTCATGTCCCTACTCCGGCTTTTCTATATGATCGCTGCTCTTCAGTCCCGAAAGAACCTCGTATTGGCCGGCGTCATTAGGAAGCGGCGCTGATAGCGCCACAGGCGCGTCAACGAAACGGTCTCCAACCTTCACCCGGATGAAGTCCACGCCGTAACGGGTCGACACGAAATCTGCCGGAACAAGCATGGCCCGGCGTTCTCCGACGGGTGCGAGCACATCCACGCGTTCACCAACCAATGCTTCCAAACCGCCTTGAACGGTTGCGTCCGCCACTACGGCGCCATCTCTGAGTTCCGGATAAACTTTGATAATCGTCGCGGTGCGCACCTCGCCATCGCGTGTTGGAAGACGCAATGTGACCGTCTCGCCCTCGTTCATTTCGGCAGCATGGCGCTCAGGCAACGAAAGCCGTACGACCCCCTCGAGCGTAGCAAAATGGGCGATCACTTCGCCAGGCGAAACAACTGAACCGGCAACGACTTTGACCGATGTCACTTTCGCATCAGCGGGGGCCAGAATACGCCCCTCTGCCTTTCGCGCAGCGAGCGCACGGCGTTCCGCTTCCGCCGAAACCGCACTGCGCTGCATCACGTCGAGCGCCGTTCGTTCGCCTTCCAGTCGGGCTTTTGGATAGAATCCTTGCTTCTCCAGCGCCTCAGCACGCGCGAGATCATCCTGGCTCTGTTTGATCTGGGACTTCATTCCCGTAATCCGGGAATCCAGCGCCGCAAGCTGAGGGTCCAGCGTGGCGTCTGTCACCAATGCGACAAGATCGCCGGTCTTGACCACGCTGCCTTCGTCAACCATCAGCCTCGTCACAACGCCTTGCAACCGCGATCGCGCGGTGGCTGTATCACCCGCCTCTACGCGCGCGACCACTGGTCGAAAATCAACGATCACGGACTCTTCCACCGTCATCACCTGCGCAGAGGCCTGCAAAGCAAAAACGACGCTGGCTACTGAAATCCTGACGGTGGTCACCAGACTAGTAATGCCCATTATCAACCACCCGACCGGTTGCTGGATCGATTTGGGCACATGGCAAACCCTGCTGCTTCCAAGCCGCGATGCCGCCCGCCATATGAGCCGCATCAACTCCCGTCGCGGCGCAATAGGTGTCGAGCGCACTTCGTGAGCGTTTGCCAGATCCACACTGAAAAATGATCCGGCGAGACCCATCGGTCGGCAGCGCCTTCGGCTCGAACGTTGAAAGCGGCATCAACACTGCACCATGGATACGCTGGTTCGCGAACTCGGCAGGCTCCCTGACATCAACAAGCAGGACCCGCCCCGCCTTGAGATCATCAAATATAGCGGCTGGTGCAATATCTCGTGCGTCGGTCATGTTCGCCCCTCTTCCGGTAATGATTTCGCGCAGGCTGCGCAACAGTGGAAAAGATAGTGTCATCCCTGGTTGGCCCCTATCCGTACTATTGCGTATTTTAGAATACTCTAAAGTATTGGACATTTCGTACAAGACAAAGGAGAGGTCAATGGCAAGAGTGGTTATTCTTGGAGCGGGTCTGGGCGGCGTCATTGCGGCGTACAACATCCGCAAGACAATCCCCCGGCAAGACGAAGTCATCATGATCAATGAGAATGACTTCTATCAGTTTGTGCCGTCGAACCCCTGGATTCTTGTCGGTTGGCGCGAGCGAGAGGATATTCTGGTCGACCTCGCAAAACCTATGAAAAAACGCCGTGTGGAGTTCATTGTCGGCGAAGCAAAGAAGGTCGACCCCAAGGCGAAGGCCGTGCTGATGGGGGATGGCACAAGTGTCCCCTACGATTATCTTGTCATTGCAACGGGCCCGGAACTCGCTTTCGACGACATCGAAGGCTTGGGCCCCAATGGATATACCCAATCGGTTTGTCACATTGACCATGCTCAGGCCGGCCATGCCGCATTCGAAGCGCTATGTGAGGACCCCGGTCCTGTCATTGTAGGCGCAGTTCAGGGGGCCTCATGTTTCGGCCCGGCATATGAAACTGCGATGATCATCGAAACCGAACTGCGGAAACGCAAGATTCGCGACCGCGTCCCGATGACCTTCGTTACATCAGAACCCTATGTCGGCCATCTCGGCCTCGATGGCGTAGGCGACACGAAAGGCCTTCTCGAAAGCGAAATGCGCGAGCGGCACATCAAATGGATTACGAACGCCCGGGTGAAGAAGGTCGAAGCGACCCGAATGATCGTCGAAGAACTGAATGAAGACGGTTCGATCAAGACTGAACATGATTTGCCTATGAAGTTCTCGATGATGCTTCCGGCATTTCGCGGTGTCGCGGCCGTTCGGGATATTGACGGCCTCGTAAACCCCAAGGGCTTTATCCTGACTGACAAACATCAACGCAACCCAACCTATCCCGAAGTATTCGGCATTGGTGTCTGTATTGCCATTCCTCCGGTTGGAAAGACCCCGGTCCCGGTCGGTGTACCCAAAACGGGATTCATGATTGAATCCATGGTCGACGCCGTTGCTGAGAATATTGCATCCCTGCGCAAGGGACAGGAACCCACGCACGAAGCGACCTGGAACGCGATCTGTATTGCTGATTTCGGCGATGGAGGCGTCGCGTTCATCGCTCAGCCGCAAATTCCACCGCGTAACGTCAACTGGTCAGTATCGGGCGGATGGGTTCACACAGCCAAGGTTGCCTTCGAAAAATACTTTCTGCGCAAGGTCCGAACAGGCCATGCTGAAACCTTCTACGAAAATGCCGCCTTGGGCTTGTTGAAAACCCACAAGATCAAACACTGAGAACCTGAGTAATGTCGACATCCGTCAGCCATTCCACAACGATCATGTGCCACCAGTGTGGCGCACTCAATCGCACGCCTGTCGGGCGGACCCTGTCAGCGGGGAAATGCGGAAAATGTTCGGCATCTCTCGCCACCACTCGCCCGGTTGAAATTAACGGCGCTCAACTCGCGCGCCTTCAGGCACATGATCAGGGCGCATTCGTGATCGATGTCTGGGCACCATGGTGTGGTCCATGCCGCATGATGGCACCCGCCTACGACGCCGCAGCAGCGCATTTCGTCGACAATGCGCGCCTGTTCAAACTGAACTCCGACGACAATCAGCCTGCCGCCGCCGGACTGGGGATAAGAGGCGTCCCGACGCTGATTGCCTATAATGGCGGGCGACAAGTGGCGCACCAATCGGGCGCACAAACCGGCGCTGCCCTTAATCGCTGGATTGAATCCGCGATGTCTACCGCCTGAACCCAACCACCTATTTAAAAGAGGAAAATCACCATGAACATAGATCGCGCAGTATTCGCTTTCGCAGGCTTCGTCGTGCTCGCTGGGCTTGGACTCGGCTATTTTGTATCGCCCTTGTGGTTCCTGTTGCCCGCCTTTGCCGGTCTCAACATGTTTCAGGCTGCCTTTACCGGCATCTGCCCAGCCGCGATGGTTTTCAAGGCGCTTGGATTGAGGCACGGCAACGCATTCCGATAACGTCGCGAAACCATTCAGCCGGAATCTTGCCCCAAGGTAAATGTAGCAGAAACACTGGCCGCAAAGCGCCCGTTTGTTGATTTTTCAAGCTGGTTTGCGCTCGTGTGCTGAAAGCTTGAGCATCGCCGTACCGCCGAAAGTCGACAGTAAGCGACCCCTTGCAAGTCTGTAAAAATTAGTGCGACGTCAAACTCATGGATGAGCAGCGAGTTTTCTTTGATGAAATGAAACGTGCCGACGGTAAGGCGCGGAGCCCCTACACCGACTATTGCGAATGGCTGGATACAGTAAAAGTTGGCGACCTGAGAAAGAAGTCTCGTGAGGCTGAAACCTTTTTTCGCCGAACAGGGATTACATTCAACGTCTACGGTCAGAAGGACGCTGACGAGCGACTGATTCCATTCGACCTGGTGCCTCGCATCATTGACGGCAAGGAGTGGCGCTTGCTTGCGCGTGGAATCGAACAACGTGTTCGCGCCATAAACGCCTTCCTCCACGACATCTATCACCGTCAGGAAATCGTGCGCGCCGGGCGAATTCCCGAACACCTCATCGCCCAAAATGCGGCCTTCCTTCCACAGATGATCGGCGTAACGCCCCCAGGTGGCGTATACACTCACATTGTGGGGACAGATCTGGTTCGGACAGGCGCCAACGAATTCTTCGTTCTCGAAGACAACGCCAGGACGCCATCCGGCGTCTCTTACATGCTCGAGAACCGGGAAACGATGCTGAAGATGTTCCCTGAACTCTTCTCGCAAATAAAGGTTCAGCCGGTCAGCAACTACCCGTCGCTTTTGCGGCGCTCTCTCGGAAAATGCGCGCCCGCTCGCTGTACGGGCAGCCCGACTGTCGCGGTGCTCACGCCCGGCCTGCATAATTCGGCATATTTCGAACACGCATTTCTGGCAGATCAAATGGGTGCAGAGCTGGTCGAAGGACATGACTTGCGTGTCGTTGACGGCCGTGTCGCCATGCGCACGACACAAGGGTACCAGCCGGTTGATGTCCTGTACCGACGCATAGATGACGAATTCATTGACCCGCTGAATTTCAATCGTCAGTCACTTCTTGGTGTGCCGGGGATCATGGACGTCTATCGATCAGGGGGCATCACACTCGCCAACGCGCCGGGCACCGGCATTGCCGATGACAAGGCCATCTACTCATACATGCCGGACATTGTTGAGTTTTATACTGGCCAGGCATCCATCCTTAAAAATGTCCCAACGCACCGGTGCTCGGAGCCGGATGCATTGAAGTACGTCCTGGAGAACCTGCAAGAACTCGTGGTGAAGGAAGTTCACGGCTCCGGCGGTTATGGCATGCTCGTCGGCCCCGCTGCCAGTAAACGGGAACTGGCTACGTTCCGCGCCAAACTGGAATCCAATCCTTCGAATTATATTGCCCAACCCACGCTCGCGCTTTCGACAGTTCCGGTCCTGACAAATAGTGGGCTGGCCCCCCGCCACGTTGATCTGAGACCTTACGTACTGGTTTCACCCGACAGCATTGACATAACACCCGGTGGTCTGACGCGCGTTGCCATGAAGGCGGGCTCACTTGTTGTAAACTCCAGTCAGGGCGGAGGCACCAAGGACACCTGGGTGCTGGAGGAATGACGCTATGCTAGGCAAGACAGCAGGTGGGCTATTCTGGTTGTCCAGATACCTTGAGCGAAGTGAAAATACCGCGCGCCTGGTTGAAGCAGGCTTTCGCATGGCGTTGACCCGCGCGGCGGCGGGTGAGGATGAATGGGCTTCGGTTCTGACGACAGTGGGCTGCCTTGACGCCTATTTCGCGCGGCACGAGACGATGTCTCCCAACTCTGCAGTGGACTTTCTTCTTCGGGAGAAAACCAATCCATTGAGTGTCTATTCCGTCATGCGCGCTGCGCGTGATAATGCACGCGCTACGCGGACGGCCCTCACGCGAGAGGTATGGGAAGCCGTGAATGACGGCTGGATGCTGCTAAAGGAAATGCTCAAGAAACCAGTATCGCAGGCAGAACTTCCGGGTGTCCTGACTGCCGTCCGTCAACAGAGTGCCTTGGTCCGCGGCGCCCTTCAGGGCACAATGCTGCGCAACGACATATTCAGTTTTTCGCGCATTGGGTCGCTCATTGAACGGGCCGACAATACGGCCCGCATTCTTGACGTGAAATATTATGTCCTGCTGCCTACAGGCGCGTCCGTTGGTTCTTCACTCGACAATGTGCAGTGGGAGATGATCCTGCGTTCTGCTTCAGCAGAGCGATCCTTTCACTGGCTTCATCCCGGAAACGCCAATCCCAAGGCCATCGCTGAATTCCTTATCCTGGATGCGCGCATGCCCCGTTCACTGGCCTATTGTTATGACGAATTGATCGTACACCTCGGCGCGCTTGAAGCTGCGTATGGCGATCACAGGACATGTCATGATCTTGCGGCGGGTCTCGAAGCGAGCCTCACTGGCCGGTCAATCGAGAACATCATGGATTTCGGCCTTCATGAATTCATTCGCGAATTCCTGCGGGCCAACGCCGCGCTCGCCATGCAAATAGAAACTGATTACAGGTTCTACGACTAATCATGCGACTGCACATCAACCACAAGACGCACTACTCCTACGACCAGCCAGTTCCCTATGCGCTGCAGCAGGTGCGCCTGACGCCCAAATCCGGCCATTGCCAAACCGTCGACAATTGGAAAATCGAGATTGAGGGCGGCCGCATAGAGTGCACGTTCGAGGACCACCATTGCAATGTGGTTCACTTGATCAGCCTGGAGGCCGGCCAGACCGAAATTGCGATCACGTGCTCAGGCGATATCGACACAATCGCGACCGCAGGCATTACGGGGCCTCACAGTGGCTTCGCACCGCTGTGGTACTTCAAGCGCCAGACACCGCTCACCAAGCCTGGAAAATTGATCCGAAAGCTCGCCAACGACCTGGCAGAGAATGTCGATCCCATCGCAAGGCTGCATGAGCTCTCGGCCTCGATCAGGCAGGCGATCGTTTATGAAACGGATCGAACAGATTCCGGTACGACGGCAGAAGAGGCGCTTCGCGCCGGACACGGCGTCTGCCAGGATCACGCACATGCATTCGTCAGCGCTGCGCGCCTGCTAGATTATCCCGCGCGTTATGTCAGCGGCTACCTGATGATGGATGACCGAGTCTATCAGGAAGCGAGCCACGCATGGGCCGAAGCCTATGTGCCTGATCTCGGCTGGGTCGGTTTCGATGTTTCAAACGTCATCTCGCCAGATGAGCGCTACGCCCGAATCGCGACCGGATTAGACTATGACGAAGCCGCGCCTATCTCCGGCATCGTCTTCGGAGACAGCGAAGAATCGATGCTTGTATCCTTGCAGGTCCAGCAGTAACGCTTGTGGACTCAACTGGGAAAGCCACCGAAACCGCATGACTTACTGTGTCGCGCTACGCCTGAATCAGGGCCTTCTGTTCATGTCGGACACCCGAACCAATGCGGGCGTCGACAATATTTCGACATTTCGCAAGATGTTCACATGGTCGGTTGAAGGTGACCGGGTCATCACAATCATGACAGCTGGCAACCTGGCCACGACACAGGCCGTGATCAGTCTGCTGGACGAGCGATCCGTGATCCCGGCCGAACGCAAGCAGACTCTGCTCGCTGCGCCCACCCTGTTCCAGGTTGCCCGGCTTATCGGCGACACATTGAAGGAAGTCATCAGAACGCAGGCAGAAGAAGGCCAGACGGCGGAAAGCGCTTTCGGCGCCACAATTATCGTGGGCGGTCAGATAAAGGGCATGGAGCCACGCCTCTTTCTGATTTATCCGGAGGGCAATTTTATTGAGGCGAGCAATGAAACTCCGTTTTTCCAGGCTGGCGAGACCAAATATGGTCGGCCGATAATCCTACGCGCCTTCGATCCTGCGATGAGCTTTGAAGACGCGATCAAGCTGCTCTATGTGTCCTTTGACTCAACGCTAAAAGCCAACCTGGCCGTGGGCATGCCTCTGGACCTGCACGCTTACGAAACCAACACTTTCAAGACCGGCATTCAGCGTCGCATACCTTCGGATGATGCTTACTTCCGAGCGACTTCGTCTGCATGGGGAGACGCGCTCAAGGCCGCTATCGACGAACTTCCCGATTTCAATTTCTGAACCTGAGAAAACAAGAGGATTTCGGTCTCTTGTCCCTGCGTCAGGTTTGAAATGGGCGTGGACGCCCCCTTCCCTTTTGCCTGCGCAGCGTCCAACCTTGGCGCACGAAAATCGAAATTTGCTTAGGGATTGAGGCATGCTGGAAGGTCTGAAAGTCATTGAATACGCCACTTACATGGCTGCGCCAGGCGCAGGGTGTATTCTTGCCGACTGGGGCGCCGAAGTGATCAAAATCGAGCCGCCCGGTGGTGACCCGATCCGCAATTTTTTCCGCACCATTGGCACGGACTACCAGGACAACCCTGTCTTTGATTTTGACAATCGTGGAAAAAAATCAATCGTCGTCGATACAACGACGCCGGAAGGTCAGGAAATTGTTCGCAAACTGGCGTCCGAGGCCGATGTGTTTCTCACCAATGTGCGTCCCGGCGGCCTGACGCGGTCCGGCATGGATCATGAGAGTCTACGCAGTCTGAACCCGAAACTGGTGTATTGTTCGCTCACCGGCTACGGCCTTGAGGGCCCGGATGCTGATCGTCCGGGATTCGATATTGCCAGTTTCTGGAGCCGCACAGGCGTTGCCCGACTGACCATTCCAAAAGGTCAGGATCCTTTCGCGCTTCGTACCGCCTTTGGCGATCACACAACCTCCATGTCCGCCGCAGCGGGCATCTGTGCCGCGCTTGTCGAAGCCCAGCGCACCGGCAAGGGCCGCCTCGTAGAAGCTTCTCTCTTCCGCACCGGTCTCTATGCAATGGGCTCTGATTTCGCGATCCAGCTTTTCTTCGGTCGCATCGCGTCCACCAAGGGGCGCACCGAACAGATCGTCCCGATTTCAAACTTCTACAAGACGAGCGACGATCACTGGATTTGCATCGTGGCCCGGCAGGGCGATGTCGATTGGGTGCCCATGTGCAAGGTCATTGATCGTGAGGACCTCGCCGAGGACCCCCGCTACGTCACGGCAAAAGGGCGTCGCAAGCACATGGAAGAGGTCGTTGCCATTATCGACGAGGGCTTTGCCAAATACACACGAGAGGAAATATCGGCGCGTCTTGATGACAACGCCATTGCCTGGGCGCCGGTCCAGACACTGGCCGATGTTGCCCAGGACCCGCAGGCCTTTGCCTCTGGTGCCATCGTGCAGACGCCTAGCGCCAAAGGTGACGGATCGACCTATCCCGCGCCCGCCTCGCCCGTCCGGTTTCCGGGCGCAGATGATGGCCCCAAGGGACCGTCGCCAAAAATGGGCGAGCATACGAAAGAGGTCCTGGCTGCGCTCGGACTGTCGGAAAAAGACATTGCGGAAATGTACGTCGCGTCCGTCGTCGCCTGAACGCTGCACCTCAGAATTCCTTTTGGTGCGCCCTCACCAGTTTCGACAGGTAGTCCGAGAGAACCCTGATGCGCGCCAGACCGGCTACATCCTCGTGCGTTGCCAGCCAGAATGACCGCTTCACATCAATCTCCGCCTGCAGGATCGGCACGAGGTCTCGGTGACGGTTGGCAATGAAACGAGGCAGGATGCAGAGTCCGGAACCGGCCCGCGTCATCTCCATCTGGGCGATAATGCTGGGGCTCGACAATCCGGGATGCAGGCCCGGCAGCACTTCGTCGAAATAGCGCAATTGCGGTGAATAGATCAGGTCATCGACATAACCGATCAGCTTGTGCTCGCCGAGCGCCTGCACGGTGTCGATGGGCCCGCGGGCCGCAAGGTAGGTCCTGCTGGCATACAGGTGCAACGAATAGTCGGTCAGCTTGCGAATCTTCATGCGACCCGCCTTGGGACGCGTCAGCAGCACCGACATGTCAGCTTCGCGCTTTGGCACGCTGACAAGGCCCGACAACGAAATGAGGTCGATCTCGATTCCCGGCCACTCGCTGACAAAGTCGGATAGCGAAGGTGCAATAAAGGCCGTGCCAAACCCTTCCGTCACTCCCAGGCGCACCTTCCCCACCAGCGATCGTTCGCCATCTCCAGTATCGCCAATGCCCAGCGTGATCGCTTCCATGGCCTCGGCCCTTTCCGCCAACGCCTCACCCTCCGGCGTCAGCACATGACCACGCCGGGTTCGCTCGAACAGGGTCTGGCCAACATCCGTCTCCAACCGCCTGAGACGGCGGCTCAACGTGGTCGGATCCTGATGCAGGACGGCCCCGGCCAGATCCAGTTTCTGTTGCCGGCTCACCACCAGGAAAAGTTTGAGATCATCCCAGTTCATCGGGCTCATTACCTGCAAAAATGCAGTTATAAGCTGCATTTATATGCATTTACCAGAAGAAACACGGGTCTTAAACTGCAGGAAAGTGGCAATCAGAGGGATCAACGCCCATGCGTGACGTGCATCATTTCATCGACGGCAAACAGCTTACCGGCAAGTCCGGACGGTTTGGCGACATCTACAACCCCAATACGGGAGAGGTTCAGGCGCGCGTCCAGCTCGCGACCGACGCCGAACTGGGCGCCGCCGTAGATAGCGCCAAGGCCGCGTTCCCGGCCTGGTCGATGATGAACCCTCAACGACGCGCCCGCGTCATGTTCGAATTCAAACGCCTGCTTGAAGCGAACATCAATGATCTCGCCGAACTGCTCTCGGCCGAGCACGGCAAGGTCGTCGCCGATTCAAAAGGTGACGTTCAGCGTGGCATCGATGTGGTCGAGTTCGCCTGCGGCATTCCCCATCTTCAGAAGGGCGAGTACACCGAAGGCGCCGGCCCCGGTATCGACGTCTATTCCATGCGCCAGCCGCTTGGTGTTGTCGCGGGCATCACGCCTTTCAACTTCCCCGCCATGATCCCCTGCTGGATGTCCGCTGTCGCCATCGCCTGCGGCAACACCTTTATCCTGAAGCCGAGCGAGAAGGATCCGTCTGTCCCGCTACGCCTCGCCGAACTCTTCATGGAAGCGGGCGCCCCTGCAGGGGTTCTCAACTGCGTCCATGGCGACAAGGTGTCGGTCGACGCCATTCTCAAACATCCTGACATCAAGGCCGTCAGCTTTGTCGGTTCATCCGACATCGCACAATATGTCTATGCCACCGGCACGGCACACGGCAAACGTGTCCAGGCCATGGGCGGCGCGAAAAACCACGGCATCATCATGCCGGATTGCAACATGGAGCAGGCTGTCAAGGATATCGTCGGCGCGGCTTACGGCTCGGCTGGCGAACGCTGCATGGCGCTGCCTGTCGCGGTCACCGTCGGCAAGAAAACCGGCGATGAATTCGTCGAGCGCATGCTGGAAGCCGCCCGCGGTCTCAAGGTTGGCATCTCGACCGACACCGAGGCGCATTACGGCCCTGTCGTTTCTGCCGCCCACAAGGCCAAGATCGAATCCTACATCCAGATGGGCGTCGACGAAGGCGCCGACCTGTTGATGGATGGCCGGGGCCACACACTGCAGGGGCACGAGAGGGGCTTCTTCGTCGGCCCGTCCCTGTTCGACAATGTGAAACCGCACATGCAGTCCTACAAGGAAGAGATCTTCGGCCCCGTGCTTCAGGTCGTGCGCGCCGAAACGCTTGAAGAAGCTGCCGGATTCGCCTCCGATCACCAGTATGGCAATGGCTGCGCCATCTTCACAAGCAATGGCCGCGCCGCGCGCGAGTTCGCCGCGCAGGTCAATGTCGGCATGGTCGGCGTCAATGTGCCCATCCCTGTGCCGGTCTCTTATCACACGTTCGGTGGCTGGAAGCGCTCGGCCTTTGGCGATACCAACCAGCACGGCCCTGAAGGCGTGCGGTTCTGGACGAAGATCAAAACGGTCACCCAGCGCTGGCCCGAAGGCGACGAGATTGGCGATCAGGCCTTCATCATTCCAACTATGGGTTAAGCAACATGGCAAATTACAACACGATCACTTTCGAACATGGAAATCGCGTCGCGCTCGTTACGCTGAACCGGCCCGATAGCCTCAATGCTCTGAACGCCGAAACAATGGCAGAGATCGCGGCCCTGTTCGCAGAGATCGATCGCAACCCCGAAATAGCGGTCACCGTCCTTACCGGCGAAGGCCGCGCCTTCGCCGCCGGCGCCGACATCAAGGAGATGCAGCCGCAGGGCTTCTCCGACATGTATGTCGAAGATTATTTTGCTGGCTGGGACCGCTTCGCGGCATCCCGCAAGCCCGTCATCGCGGCAGTCAACGGCTTCGCCCTTGGTGGTGGGTGCGAACTCGCCATGATGTGCGACCTGGTCATCGCATCGGACAAGGCGAAGTTCGGCCAGCCGGAAATCAAGCTCGGCGTCACGCCCGGCATGGGTGGCTCCATCCGCCTCACCAAGGCCGTCGGCAAGGCCAAAGCCATGGACATGGTCCTCACCGGCCGCATGATCGATGGCGCTGAGGCGGACCGCATCGGCCTCGTCTCCCGTGTCGTGCCCCATGACACGCTGATGGAAGAGGCGATGAAGGCCGCGAATGAAATCGCTTCCTACTCCCTGCCCTCCCTCATGGCCGCCAAGGAAATGGTCGGCCGCGCCCTCGAACTGCCTACAACCGAAGGCGTCCGCTTCGAACGCCGCCTGTTCCAGGGCCTGTTTGGAACGCACGATCAGAAAGAAGGCATGGAGGCCTTCACCGCAAAACGCGCGCCCGACTTCAAGGATCGCTAGGAGCTACACATGACACGTATCGCTTTCATCGGCCTCGGCAATATGGGTGCCGGCATGTGCGCCAATCTCGCCAGGGCGGGCCATCAGGTCCGTGCTTTCGACTTGAGCAAGGACGCTGTTGCCAATGCAGAGTCATCAGGGGCGAAAGGCGCAGCGAGCGTGGCCGAAGCCGTCAGCGATGCGCAAGTCGTTGTCTCCATGCTCCCCGCCGGCAAACACGTCCTCAGCGTCTATTTCGGCGCCGATGGCGTTGCCGCGCACGCCCCCAAAGACACGCTCTTCCTCGATTGCTCCACAATCGCAGTCGAGGATGCCCGCGAAGCGGCCCGTCAGGCCGAAGCTGCGGGATTCAGCATGGTCGACGCCCCTGTTTCCGGCGGCACGGCGGGTGCTGAGGCTGGCACGCTCACCTTCATGTGCGGTGGTCCTGATGATGGCTTCGCCCGCGCCAAGCCGCTGCTCGAAAAAATGGGCAAAAACATCTTCCATGCCGGTGGCAGCGGAAACGGTCAGGCCGCCAAGATCGCCAACAATATGCTGCTGGGCATCTCCATGATCGGCACCGCCGAGGCGTTCAATCTCGCTGAAAAGCTCGGTCTCGACGCACAGACATTCTTCGACATTTCGTCCACGGCGTCCGGCCAGTGCTGGTCCATGACCTCCTACTGCCCTGTCCCAGGCCCGGTGCCGACTTCGCCCGCCAATCGCGACTATAAACCCGGTTTTGCTGTCGCCATGATGCTGAAGGACCTCCACCTCGCCGCTGAAGCGGCCAAGGCGTCAGGCGCCGACATTCGCCTCGGCGAAATGGCTGAAACCATCTATTCCAAGCTGGATGAAAAAGGTTTCGGCGGTCTCGATTTCTCAGGCGTCATCAAGGACGTGCGCGGCGAGCTCTAGCGGCCCTTGAACTCGGGCTTGCGCTTTTCCAGGATCGCATTGACGCCCTCGATATGGTCCTCGGTCTCGTGCATCAGCGCCTGCGCGGCCGCCGACATTTCCATGATCGTGTCATAGGACGCGGTATTCGCCTGACGCATCAGCGTCTTGGCGAGGCGCAGGGCCTGTGGCGGCTGGCCGGCGATGCGTTCGGCCAGCTTCATCGCTTCGCCCATCAGCTCGTCCGCCGGATAGATCTCGGACACAAGGCCCCATTCCTTCGCCGTCGCCGCATCGATCACGTCGCCGGTGAACAACAGCTGCGCCGCGCGCGAGGCGCCGATCAGGCGCGGCAACAGCCAGGCGCCGCCATCCCCGGGGATCAGGCCCAGTTTCAGGAAGGTCACGCCCAGTTTCGCATGGTCCGCCGCCAGCCTGATATCCGCCATACAGGCAACGTCACAGCCAAGGCCGATCGCGGGACCATTAATGGCCGAAATCAGCGGCACTTCCATATTGTACAGCGACCGCACGATGACATGGATATTGTCCCGGTATCCGCCACGCACGTCATACGGCTTGCCGCCGAACGCGCCCGAACGCTCTTTCATCGCCTTGACGTCTCCGCCTGCAGAGAACGCACGCCCTGCCCCGGTCAGCACCGCACAGCGGATCGACTTGTCGGCCACGACTTCGGCGCACACTGCTGCCACGGCCGGGCCGTCACCCGCCTGCCCCAGCGCATTCATCATGTCCGGCCGGTTCAGCGTCATGATCGCTATGGGGCCGCGCTTTTCGAGAAGGAGGATCGACATGTTTCTTGTCCCTGAATGTTGGAATATGGCTACCCTGCTGTCAGGCGCAGCCCGGTTTGTCCACTCCGGACGCTAGATTACATGCGGCGCGCGATCGCCAACAGCTGGCGGCGTTTCCGGTTTGCCTGCGAAGCATTGGGCATACGCCATCCATGTTTTGGCCGTGTCACCGGTTACCTTGAGCTGGGTATCGCCAATGTTGCGTGTCTGCGTGACCACCTGGCAAAATTCTTCCGCGTGGCCCTCGATACGATCGGGCGTAGAGTCGTCCCCATAGGTCCATACGTCTCCCGAGGGCGCAGTCAGGCGCACGAATGGCATCGGGTCCGGCACGTCCAGCTTGCGGTTGCGGAACGTCCAGCCGAACGTGTTGATCCCAAGCACGACAATATTGCGAATCCGGTCCGCTTCGACCCGCTTCGCTCCAAGCCGGTCATAGACCTCCTGCCCGTGGGCCCATGTCTCCATCAGGCGCGCCGTGATCGATGACCTGGCACTCATGTCCGGACCAGCCCATTTAAGGCGCGCTTTCGGCTCTGCTTTGTCGAAAGCATCCGCCGTGGCCTCCGCTTGCGCCTTCCAAATCGCCAGCAAGGCTTGGCCGCCAACGCCTTCGACATGGGCGCGCTCAACGGGCCGCATGCTCCCGGCCTTCGCGATCTCTTCCATCTGCGAGACGAGCAGCGCCTCGTCATTCAGCTGCAGCCAGGCCATCCAGTTCCAGTAGTGGAGGTGCCGGATCACATCATTGATCGTCCAGCTCTTGAACTGGGTCACCAATTCAAACGCGGCAT
>JAVJOM010000053.1:0-6066 GCA_040216775.1 Hyphomonas sp. | reverse complement strand
AAATTCCTTCCCGGAGGCCTGACCCATGATCGTCATCCATCACAATCCTGACTGCGGCACATCACGCAACGTGCTGGCGATGATCCAAGCCAGCGGCGCAAAACCTGTCGTGATCGACTACCTGACTACGGGGTGGACGCGCCCGCAATTGCTCGCCCTGTTTGCTGCTGCGGGCCTGACGCCGCGCACGGCCTTGCGAGAGACAAAGTCGCCTGCCGTCGAGCTTGGCCTTCTGGAACCGGACGTCGACGACGAGGCAATCCTCAGCGCGATGCTTGAGGCGCCTGTCCTGGTCAACCGGCCGATCGTTTGCTCGCCCAAGGGTGTGCGCTTGTGCCGACCGAGCGAAGCTGTGCTGGACCTGTTGGACACACTGCCAACCGGGCCACTACACAAGGAAGACGGCACACTCCTGATAGATGCAGACGGCCGCCGCGTCGGCTGACTAGTCCAGCACGGCCTTGATGAGCGGGCCGTAGGGCGAGCCGCCGAGCATGGCCAGTTGTTGCTGGGCAGATACGTCATTGATGGGCTCCTGCGGACGGGAAACGGGATGCACGGCGCGGCGCAAGGGTCGTTTGCCCGCTGGCATGGCGATAATCTCTGCAATGTTGCGCGGAATGTCCATCGGGTCGGTGTCGCCACCGCCGCCGCCATTATCGACGCCCATGGAGGCCGTCATTTGCGGATAGGCCGCCAGCAGTCCTTCAGGCAACCGGGCCTTCAGATCCGCTGACAGGGCGACCTGGTTTTCCCAGATCTCGGTCGGATAGCCGCCGGGCTCGATGATGGTGATTTCGATACCCTGCGTGACAGTTTCATAGGCCAGCTGCTCGCTAAGCGCTTCAAGAGCGAACTTGGTCGGCGAGTAATGTGCGAAGCCTGGAATGATCACCCGGCCCAGCTGGGACGTGATATTGAAGACCTGTCCGCTGCCTGCTGTGCGCATCGCGGGCAGTACGGCGCGGATCATGCGCTGGGGCCCGAACACGTTGGTGTTGAAGATCAGTTGCGTGGCTTCCATGTCCTGGACTTCGATCGGCCCGGCAAAGGCAATGCCCGCATTGTTGATCAGGACGTCGATTGTGCCGCCGGATGCGGCGAGCGCCTCGGCGACACCGGCCTCGACCTGTTCATCCGACGTAACATCGATTTCGATGACGGTGATGTCGAGATTCTCGCTGGCCGCCAGAGCGGTCAATTCGTCCGCCTCCGGACGGGGAAGGTTGCGCATCGTCGCAAACACTTTCGCGCCCAGGCGGGCATAGTGTTCGGCGCCCAGACGGCCAAAGCCCGACGAGCAGCCGGTGATCAATATGGACTTGCCGGTGAGGTCCGGCGCCGCCGTGTTGGCTTCAGCCTGTGCCTGCGTTGCGCCGGCGGCGAACGCCGTTGCGGCCAGCCCTGCACCCACCATCAGGTTGCGTCGATTGAGTTCCAGTTTGTTCGGCATGAGAAGCTCCAATGTTTGTGACATCCTATCATTGCGCGACCGGCGGGTCACGCAATGCACTTTCAGGGCGTGGGCAAATCAGTCGTCGAACCCAAGGAATGTTGCGGCTTCGTCGACCGATTTGCGGGTCGAGACGACGGCGTTGGCGGGGAAGCTGTCATCTGGCCAGCCCATGGCAACGCAGGTCTGTATGACTTGATCTTCGGGGATTTTGGCATGTTCGCGGACGACGGGCGACTGCATGATGCCCTGCGAATTGATCACACACCCAAGCCCCTTGGACCAGGCGGCATTCACGAGGCAGTTGACCACGCCGCCACAATCGAATGGCGCGACATCGCTGCCCTGGATCGACTTGTCATAAGTGATGACGATGGAGACAGGCGCGTCGAACTGGCGGAAGCCGCGCATCACCCAGTCCATCCGCGCTTCCTTGTCATGGCGCTCGATGCCCATGGCCTCGAACAGTTGGATCGCGATACCAATCTGGCGCTCGCGGTGGACGCCCGCATAATCGGGGCCCAGACGGAACTCGCGCGAGTGCGGGATGCCAGCCAGGTTGCGCTCGACATTGCCTTCGCGGATTTTGTCCAGCACGTCACCCGTGACGACGTGGAAATTCCATGGCTGGGTATTCAGGGAGGTCGGCGCGCGTATGGCCAATTCCAGCACTTCGCGGATCAGTGCCTTTGGCACCGGTTTCTTCAGATAGCCGCGTATGCTGCGGCGGCCCATGACCACGTCCTCGAATTCCACTGGTAAACCTCCAAAAATATAGTGTTTCATATGCCAGCCCGTTGTGGGGCAGCGGGTGGCAGCGGACCAGACCTGTCGTTGCGGCAGGCAGGGGCTTTCCGGTCGACATCGCGCCGCCGCCTGAATAGGCTCATACCATGATCAAACTCAGCTTCTGCCTTCGCCGCCTGCCCCATCTCAGCCGGGAGGACTTCCAGACCTATTGGCGCGAGCAGCATGCACCGCTGGTGGCGCGGCATGCCAAGACTCTGGGCATATTGCGATACGTGCAGGTGCACGCGGGACACGACGCGCTGAACGATGCGATGCAGGGCTCACGTGGCGGCCCGCAGGCCTATGACGGCATTGCCGAGCTGTGGTTCGAAAGCGAAGAGGCAATGGCCGCAAACACTAGCGAAGCAGCGGCCAAGGCCGGCGCCGAACTGCTCGAGGACGAGAAGAAGTTCATCGACCTCGCCAACTCGCCGCTCTGGTTTGGCGACGAGTTTGTGGTGGTGAGTTAGGGTGGATTGCGCTGGCCAAGGTTGGCCAGCGCAGACCTTTTTTCACAGTGCGCCGACTTCGGCCTGGAGTGCGGCCGCGAGTTCCGGTGAAGGCGCGCCGTTCACGGCTATGTTGCGGCTGGCCTGATAGGCGGAAATGGCGTCCGATGTGGCCTTGTTGATCCTGCCTGTGGCAGGGCCGGGCTCGAAGCCGAGCCTGGCCAGATCGGTCTGGATCATGCGAACTAGCGTTTCACTGTGTCCCGAGCCGCCGAAGGTGGTGATCATGGAATCTGCAAAGCCGGGATTGATCTCGATGTCGGTGGTGATGACCTCGACGGTCGCCGAGCCATCATCGACCAGGCTTTCCAGCTGGGCCATCTGGGAGGCAAACATGCCTTCCATCATGGCGCGCTGCGAGGCCGGCATCTGGGCCAGCTGCTGTTTAGCGGATTCAAGTTCCTTCTTGGCCTTGGCCAGTTCGCGCCTGTCCTTGTCAGACATGATACCGCCGATCCTCATGACTTCCTTGTAGGGCTCATACAGATAGGTGTCGTCGACACGGCGGTAATCCTGGTTTTCGCGCTCCATGAAGAAATCCTTGGATGCGCGACCCTTCTTGATGATGCCCTCCATGCGGATCTTCCGGCGCACGTAGTAGACCGGGTCCAGCCAGACATCCATCCGGTTGATGGTCACCTCAGATCCATCTTCCATCGTTTCCTTCATGGCGATGCCTTCGACCACAATGTGCTTGGTCTCGTGTCCACCGACCATTTCGTCGTCGGCAAGTTTCGCGATCTTGTTGGTTGCGGCACGGGTCGCAGCCTGCGCCTGCGCCCACGCTTCAGGGGAGCCGGGGTTCGGTATCTGCTCCATCTCCTTGGCGACTGATGCAAGCATGCAGGCCGGGCCCATGACGTACAGCATGGGGTAAAGTTTGCCGTCGGGGCCGATCATACTCATCGAAACCATTTCCATGGTGCCACCGTCGTCTTCCAGGGTGCTAGAGTCCTTGTTCAATATCCATTGGCACTCGTTCGCGCCCTGGCCGCGAGCGAGCCTGTTCAGCGTTCGGCTTTCATCGCCCAGCAGCTCCGCGAATCCAGAATCGCGAATTCCATCTCGAAACGCTGCGCCCGTGAGGAGCAGGCCGTCAGACATGGTGCTCATTTGTTGCGTAACAGCCTCGCGAGCGATTCCCGCCGCGCCAAGACCAAGTTCCTGGACTTCCTCAGGCGAAAGTAGTTTTCCGAGCGCTACCGTCGACCCATCTGGATTCTGGACCTCTACAACTTGCCAGTATTCAGCGGTGGCTTCATCGAAAGCCACGCCCGGAACGTTTGGCAGCCGCTTGGCTCGCTTCAAGACTTTCACGCCGCTGCGACTTAGGCGTTCAGACGCGGCAATGTTCTCCCGCTCCAGAAGCTCGGCTATCGATCCACCGAGTGGCGCGATCCGGCTTTCCCCAAGTATGTCCTTGGTAAGTTCATCATTCCAGTCGACGCCCTGCTTCGGTCCAACGAACTCGTCCGCTTGCACCGTGTGAAGAATGCCGAGCGCGCCTGCCACGCAAAGTGCTGCCTTGAATCGTGAAATTTTCATGCTGGTTCCACCCTTCATTCGCATGTATCGGTTCTGAAGCTGCCGGCGTCCCCCGACAGTTCAAATCACGCGAAATGCAGCTGGAAAAACATACGCTGTTCCGGCACGTGCTTCGCGCCGTGGTAGAGACTTCCAACCATGGCTGGCTTTGTAAAGGCACGATTGCAATTCGGGGATCGCATCTACACGGCGTTCACCCCATCGCATCGGCCAGATCTGCAATGATGTCGCCGACATCCTCCAATCCCACAGACAGGCGCACAAGGCCGTCACTGATGCCATGAGCTTGGCGCTCCTCCGGCGAGTACGTGGAATGGGTCATGCTGGCGGGATGCTGGATCAGTGTTTCGGCGTCACCGAGGCTGACGGCGCGGCGGATGAGAGACAGGCGATTCATCATGGCGATGCCGGCATCGTAACCGCCTTCAAGCTCGAACGCGATCATGCCGCCGAAGCCGTCCATCTGGCGTTTGGCGAGCTCGTGCTGCGGGTGGCTGGCGAGGCCCGGATAGTGGACGGCAGAAACACCGGGCTGGGCTTCGAGCCATGTCGCGACCTTGAGGCCGCTGTCGCAGTGGCGCGCCATGCGTAGTTGCAGCGTTTTCAGGCCGCGCATCACCAGCATGGCGTTGAACGGCGCCATGACGGAGCCGGTCATGTCCTTGACGCCCACCATGCGGATTTCACTGATGGCTTCGGCCCGGCCACAGACGGCGCCGGCGACGAGATCCCCGTGGCCGCCAAGGTATTTGGTGGCCGAATGAAGCACGAAATCCGCCCCGAGGCTGATGGGCCGGGTCAGCATCGGCGAGGCATAGGTATTGTCGACGACGACCAGCGCGCCGGATGCGTGGGCGATGTCTGACACGGCACGGATATCGACGAGGCGCATGTTGGGGTTCGCCGGCGTTTCAAAATAGACGATCCGGGCCTTGTCGCTGATCGCGGCGCGGAGGTTTTCAGGGTCGCGCAGATCGACATGCGTGATCTTGATACCGAAACGGGCGAGGCCATCACGCATGAAGGCGAACGTGCAGCCATAGAGCGTCTTGTCGGTGATGATCTCGTCCCCGGGTTTGAGCAGTGTCCACATCGTGGCCGAAATCGCCCCCATGCCGGACGCGGTGCACAGGCCCGCTTCGGCGCCCTCAAGGCTGGCGATGCGGGATTCGAGGAGCGCGACGGTTGGATTCGAGATACGCGAATAGATATGGCCTTCGGCCTCGCCCGCGAACAGGGCACCGCCCTGCTCGGCCGTCTGGAAGGCGAAGGTGGAGGTGAGGTGCAATGGCGGGGTCAGCGCGTTCTCATTGTCTGCCGGATTGTAACCGTGATGGATGGCACGCGTGGCAAAGCCAAGCGGGCGGGAGGAATCATAGGCCATGGGCGCATCTCCTGTGTTTCCAGCAGTATAGCACATCGCGGTAGACAGGTTTCGCCTCATTCTGCCTCTCATGTATTGCAAATTGGCAGATTCTGCCAATAGAGTGCGAAATGGATATCACGGATGCCAAGATATTGAGCGCACTGCAGCGCGACGGTCGCCTGACAAACCAGGAATTGTCGACCATGATCGGCCTGTCGCCGTCGCCCTGTCTGCGCCGCGTGCGCAATCTTGAGGCCGCTGGCCTGATTACGGGTTACACGGCGCTGGTCGATGAAAAGGCCTGCGGATTTCCCATAACCGGCTTTGTGCGCATTCGCCTGACCAATCATTCGGATGAAACGGTGCGCCGCTTCGAGGAGCGCATTGCCGAAACCGATGCGGTG
>JAVJOM010000052.1:0-4946 GCA_040216775.1 Hyphomonas sp. | reverse complement strand
AAATTCCTTCCCGGAGGCCTGACCCATGATCGTCATCCATCACAATCCTGACTGCGGCACATCACGCAACGTGCTGGCGATGATCCAAGCCAGCGGCGCAAAACCTGTCGTGATCGACTACCTGACTACGGGGTGGACGCGGCCGCAATTGCTCGGCCTGTTTGCTGCTGCGGGCCTGACGCCGCGCACGGCCTTGCGAGAGACAAAGTCGCCTGCCGCCGAGCTTGGCCTGCTGGAACCGGACGTCGACGACGAGGTAATCCTCAGCGCGATGCTTGAGGCGCCTGTCCTGGTCAACCGGCCGATCGTTTGCTCGCCCAAGGGTGTGCGCTTGTGCCGACCGAGCGAAGCTGTGCTGGACCTGTTGGACACACTGCCACCCGGGCCACTACACAAGGAAGACGGCACACTCCTGATTGACGCCGACGGACGGCGCGTCGGCTGATGCGCTGCTAGTCCAGCACGGCCTTGACCAGCGGGCCGTAGGGCGAGTTGCCGAACATGGCCAATTGCTGCTGGGCGGAGACGTCATTGATGGGTTCCTGCGGGCGCGACACCGGATGCACCGCGCGGCGCAAGGGGCGCTTGCCGGCGGGCATGGCGATGATTTCGGCAATGTTGCGCGGAATGTCCATCGGGTCGGTACTGCCGCCGCCACCGCCATTGTCGACGCCCATGGACGCCGTCATCTGCGGATAGGCGGCGAGCAATTCTTCCGGCAGACGGGCCTTCAGCCCCGCTGACAGGGCGACCTGGTTTTCCCATATCTCGGTCGGATAGCCGCCGGGTTCGATGATGGTGACTTCGATGCCCTGCGTCACGGTCTCGTAGGCCAGCTGCTCGCTGAGCGCTTCAAGCGCGAACTTGGTCGGCGAATAATGCGCATAGCCCGGGACGATGACGCGGCCGAGCTGGGACGTGATATTGAAGACTTGTCCGCCACCAGCGGCGCGCATGGCCGGCAGCACGGCGCGGATCATCCGCTGCGGGCCGAAGACATTGGTATCGAAGATGAGCTGCGTGGCTTCCATGTCCTGGACTTCGATCGGCCCGGCAAAGGCGATGCCTGCATTGTTGACGAGGATATCGATCGCGCCGCCCGCAGCGCTGAGCGCCTCGGCGACACCGGCCGCGACCTGTTCGTCCGACGTGACGTCGATTTCGATCACGGTGATGTCGAGATTGTCGCTGGCTGCGAGGGCGGTGAGTTCATCCGCCTCCGGACGGGGCAGGTTGCGCATGGTGGCAAACACTTTTGCGCCAAGGCGGGCATAATGTTCTGCGCCGAGACGGCCAAAGCCCGACGAGCAGCCGGTGATAAGGATCGATTTGCCAGTGAGATCCGGCGCGCTGGCATCGGCTTCGGCCCGTGCCTGCGTTGCGCCAGCCGCAAAGGCTGTCGCGGCGAGGCCGGCGCCCATCATCAGGTGACGTCGGTTGAGTTCCAGTGTGTTCGGCATGTGGGGCTCCAATGTTTGCGGCAGGATAGCATCACGCGACAAGCAGGTCACGTTTGGCCCGGCCCGGAAAGTGAGTGATCAGTCGTCAAAGCCGACAAAGGTCGCGGCTTCGTCAACCGACTTGCGCGTCGAGACAACCGCGTTGGCGGGAAAGCTTTCATCCGGCCAGCCCATGGCGACGCAGGTCTGGATGACCTGGTCGTCGGCGATGCCGGCATGTTCGCGCACAACGGGCGACTGCATGATGCCCTGCGAGTTGATCACGCAGCCGAGGCCCTTGGACCAGGCCGCATTGACGAGGCAATTGACCACGCCACCGCAATCGAACGGCGCGACGTCGCTGCCCTGGATCGACTTGTCATAGGTGATGACGATGGAGACCGGCGCGTCGAACTGTCGGAAGCCGCGCATCACCCAGTCCATCCGCGCTTCCTTGTCGTGACGCTCGATGCCCATGGCCTCGAACAGCTGGATCGCAATGCCGATCTGGCGTTCGCGATGGGCGCCCGCATAGTCGGGGCCGAGGCGGAATTCGCGCGAGTGCGGGATGCCGGCTAGGTTGCGCTCGACATTGCCTTCGCGGATCTTGTCGAGCACGTCGCCGGCAACGACATAGAAATTCCAGGGCTGGGTGTTGAGCGAGGTGGGCGCGCGCATGGCCATTTCCAGCACTTCGCGGATCAGCGCCTTCGGCACGGGTTTCTTCTGGTAGCCGCGTATGCTGCGCCGGCCCATGACCACGTCCTTGAATTCCACTGGTGAACCTCCTCAAAATGTTGCGTTGCGCGCTTTTAAACATGTTCACGCGCGATACCGAACCGGTTGTGTGCGGGCCCGGCTTGCCTGCCAACCCTGTCGTAGCGGCAGGCGGACGGATTCCGGTCGACAGGACGCGGCGGCGCAAATAGGCTTGCGCCCATGATCAAGCTCAGCTTCTGCCTTCGCCGCCTGCCGCATCTCAGCCGGGAGGACTTCCAGACTTACTGGCGTGAACAGCATGCGCCGCTGGTGGCGAAACACGCCAAGACGCTGGGCATATTGCGATATGTGCAGGTGCACACCGGGCACAATGCGCTCAATGATGCGATGCAGGGCTCGCGCGGCGGGCCGGAGGCCTATGACGGCGTGGCCGAACTCTGGTTCGAAAGCGAAGAAGCGATGGCGGCCAATACAAGCGAAGCCGCCGCCAAGGCCGGCGCAGAACTGCTGGAAGACGAGAAGACATTCATCGATCTTGCCAATTCGCCGCTCTGGTTCGGCGACGAGAACGTGGTTGTGGGTTAATTATTTGATGGCAAAACCCCACCGGGCAAACCCAAGTACGTCAGCTATTGGCTATGGACGGACATTGGAAATGTCAGTTGGCCATCGGCACCGAGTATTTGAGGTATTCTCGCAACAAGTCTGAATGGTGAGACATGAGCAACGACTTTTTCGAATACGACCCAGAAGAGTCTGTCATACGGCTCAAGCACAAAGCGTCAGCAACGCTGTTGAGCGGAATGTTGACTGCAGGGAAGTTCGGGGACTATCTCGACTCGAAGCTCCTGCTTAACAAAATTCTTGCAAATTTGTTGTGGCAACTGAGTTCCGCATCGGATGCAGGAAGCGAAATCAAATCACATTCAGAAGCGCGTTTTGCGGAAAGTTTTATGTACGAAATCGGCCAACAAATTGCGAACCAAGGGGAGCATATTGGTTGGTGGAAGATGAGCAAGGACCAACAAACGCAATTCATTCGGGATGTCGTCGCCAGCCCTCACACATTCCATGACGACAGCATCGAACAAATCTTCGAATCTATTGAAAGCAGCGTGCATCGAGCAAATCGTCTAGCTCAAGCCGCAGCAAGATCTTCCTAGAAAGCTATTGTCCGTTTTGACGCGGCACGTGGCCTCTATTCCCCATTCACGCCTAGCGCCTGGCCGAGGTCTTCAAGCAGATCTCCCACGTCCTCCAATCCCACCGACAGGCGCACCAACCCGTCACTGATACCGTGAGCGTGGCGTTCTTCGGGGCTGTAGGTGGAATGGGTCATGCTGGCCGGGTGCTGGACCAGGGTTTCGGCGTCGCCGAGGCTGACCGCGCGGCGGATAAGGGAGAGGCGATTCATCATCGCTATGCCCGCGTCGTAACCGCCTTCGAGCTCGAACGCGATCATGCCGCCGAAACCAGGCATCTGGCGTTTGGCGAGTTCGTGCTGCGGGTGGCTGGGCAGGCCCGGATAGTAAACGGCGGCGACACCCGGCTGGGCTTCGAGCCATGTCGCGACCTTGAGGCCGCTCTCGCAATGGCGGGCCATGCGCAGCTGCAGCGTCTTTAGGCCGCGCATCACCAGCATGGCATTGAACGGCGCCATGACCGAACCGGTCATGTCCTTGACGCCGACCATGCGGATCTCGTGGATCGCCTCGGCCGGGCCGCAAACCGCGCCCGCGACAAGGTCGCCATGGCCGCCAAGGTATTTGGTCGCCGAGTGGAGCACGAAGTCCGCGCCGAGGGTGATCGGCCGGGTCAGCATGGGCGAGGCATAGGTGTTGTCGACGACCACCAAAGCGCCGCTCGCATGGGCGATGTCTGAAACTGCACGGATATCGACGAGGCGCATGTTCGGGTTGGCCGGTGTTTCGAAATAGACGATGCGGGTTGTATCGCTGATCGTGGCGCGGAGATTTTCAGGGTCGCGCAGATCGACATGCGTGATCTTGATACCGAAACGGGACAGGCCATCACGCATGAAGGCGAACGTGCAGCCATAGAGCGTCTTGTCGGTGATGATCTCGTCGCCCGGTTTCACCAGCGTCCACATCGTGGCCGAAATCGCCCCCATGCCGGAGGCCGTGCAGAGGCCGGCCTCTGCGCCTTCGAGGCTGGCAATGCGCGATTCCAGCAGCGCGACTGTGGGATTGGAAATGCGTGAATAGATGTGGCCCTCGGCCTCGCCCGCAAACAGGGCCCCGCCCTGCTCGGCCGTCTGGAAGGCGAACGTGGAGGTGAGGTGCACTGGCGGGGTCAGCGCGTTCTCATTGTCAGCCGGATTGTAACCGTGATGGATGGCACGCGTGGCAAAGCCGAGCGGGCGGGAGGAATCATAGGCCATGGGCGCATCTCCTGTGTTTCCAGCAGTATAGCACAAGCCGCTCAGCACGTTTCGCCTATTCCTGCCCAAAAATTGTTGCAAATTGGCAGATTCTGCCAATAGAGTGAGAAATGGATATCACGGATGCCAAGATATTGAGCGCACTGCAGCGCGACGGTCGCCTGACAAATCAGGAATTGTCGACCATGATCGGCCTGTCGCCGTCGCCCTGCCTGCGCCGCGTGCGCAATCTTGAGGCCGCTGGACTGATTACGGGTTACACGGCGCTGGTCGATGAAAAGGCCTGCGGATTTCCCATAACCGGCTTTGTGCGCATTCGCCTGACCAATCATTCGGATGAAACGGTGCGCCGCTTCGAGGAGCGCATTGCCGAAACCGATGCGGTG
>JAVJOM010000050.1:0-30875 GCA_040216775.1 Hyphomonas sp. | reverse complement strand
TGATTTGCATGGCGTTATTGTGCGCGACGTGAATCTCTGTTCAAAGCGTCGTGAATTCGTGAGCTTGTCCCGCTGTCTGCCCGCCGGGGCAAGGGCGTGTGGGGGCAATATAGTCGGTATTGTAAAGCGTGCTTTTTAACTCGTTCGAATTCCTGATTTTCTTTGCCGTCGTTGCAAGCAGCTACATGGTAGCCCCCGTGCGGGCCCGCCTCCCATTGCTGTTTGTGGCCAGCCTGTTCTTTTACGGATATACGTCGCCGCTCCTGCTACTGCATCTCGGCGCGGTCGCTGTAATCACCTACTTCGTCGGCATCGCCATTGAGCGCAGCGACGCTGTTCCCCGAAAGAAGGTGCTGCTGACTGCAGCGCTCGTCGGCCTGGTCGGCAATCTGGTGATTTTCAAATATACGTCGTTCCTGAACGAGACTTTCCGCTCGCTATTTGGTTGGTTCGGCGCTGCCTACGACATCCCGGTGCTCGACATCATCCTGCCGCTCGGGATTTCATTCTACACCTTCTTGATGATCGGTTATCTGATCGATGTCTTCCGCGGTGAGGAAGCCGAGCGCGATTGGCTCGTATTCGGGGTATTTGTATTCTTTTTCCCAAAGATGATAGCTGGCCCTATCGAGCGCGGCAAAAATCTGCTGCCACAGCTGCGAGCCTCGCTTCCCGGATTCGATTATGTGATGGTCACTGCAGGCTTGCAGTTGATGCTTTGGGGCGCTTTCAAGAAAATCGTCGTAGCTGATCGCATCGCGCCGTTTGTTGACCGGGTATATGATGCGCCACACGAATTTAGCGGCGTGTCGCTTGTGTTCTCCACGTGGCTCTACGCCTTCCAGCTATATTTTGACTTCAGTGGCTACACCGATATCGCACTTGGCGCGGCCATGATCTTCGGCATCAAGCTGCTGCCGAACTTCAATCGTCCGTATTTCGCCGTTTCCATCCAGGACTTCTGGAAGCGCTGGCACATGTCACTGACCTCATGGCTCAACGACTATATCTACACACCTTTCATGCGCAGCCGGTTCACCGGCCTCAAGATGTACAACCTTATACTGCTCGGCATGATGCTGACCTTCGTCGTCAGCGGGTTCTGGCACGGTGCCAACTGGACATTCATTGTCTGGGGTGCGCTGCACGGCTTCTACATCGTGGTGTCCCTTCTGGCGCAGAAACGATGGAACAAATTTGCCAAGAATACCGGCCTGAACAAAAGGAAGAAGGCCTATCGCGCTCTCAAGATATCCGTCACATTCTTCCTGGTCTGCTTTTCCTATATCTTCTTTCGCGCTTCCAGCATCGGTGATGCAGGATTCATCATCGTCCACAGCTTCACGGGCTGGGGAGACCTGATCGGCGGCATTCGTGCGGTCGTCGATGGAAAACTTTCAGAGATGCTTCTCGCCTTGCTCGGTATCGCTATCGTCATGGCACCGGAATTGCACAAAGATCATGCAAAAATTGGCGCAAAGTATCAGTCACTACGCACGTGGCAGCGTTGGGGACTCATCTACGCAGCGACGCTCTCGATCGTGGTTTTGGGCGCTTATTACAACACTGACCAACAATTCATCTACTTCAGGTTCTGATTATGGAGCAGCAAATACAAGAGCCAAAAGTGGACAATCCGCTGGTCGCACCTCGGAAGGGGCCGCTTCAGCTTGTCCTCCGACTTCTTACGCTCGCTGTCGTCACGATTGGCGTGGTGCTCGCGATTGTCGTGCTAATTCCGGACGAGAACGACTACGCCAAGGCGACACTGCTCAAGCATGATCGCCTTGCCTCCCTAACAGACCGGAAAGTCGTATTGGTTGGTGGATCGAACCTGTCATTCGGTATGGAAAGCGACATTATCGAACGCGAAACGGCCTGCCCTACAGTTAACATGGGCATGAATGGTTATTTTGGTGCCCGGTACATGCTGAACGAAGTCAAGCCAGATCTGCGATCGGGCGACATCGTGGTCCTGGCATTTGAATGGGATAATTACGGTAAGTCTGTCGATGGAACCGGCAAGGATCTCCTCGCTATTGCGAAAACCAACCCGTCCGCGCTTGCCTATTTCACGCCACACCAGATGGGCGCGGCCGCTTTGGAGATACCCTACATTGCTCAAGTAAAAATACTTCGCGTTATGGGCCAGAGCCTTCAGGCAGTTCGTTCGATCTTGGTTGCGACAGAACCCCAGGAAACGTCACTCATCAACGCCGTCGAAAGCTTCAAATCCTTTGACTTTCAAGGCGACCTGAACGGTCATGATGGCGTCGTCTGGGACTGGGAGTTCGAGCAGGGTTTGGACCTGACAACCACTGGCATCGACCTGGAGATCATCTCCCTGATCAAAGACTTTGTGCGCGTCATGCGGGAGCGCGACGTAACCGTATTAATGTCCTACACGCCGACGATGCGCCAGTATTACCAATTGCAAAGCGGGCCAATCAATGAGGCTCACCGACTACTCACCAGTGGTCCAGATGCCGTCGAAGCCCCGCGCCCTCCGGAAGATTTCGTGTTTGATAGCTCGTATTTCTTCGACACCGTCTACCATTTAAAAACAACCACCCGTGTCGAGCGCAGCCAGATGGTGGCGGATGACATTCACATCGTACTCGGAAGCAAACCCGATTGCCGGACCAACACCCCCTAAAGGAACTCCTTATGACCGAAGAACAAATCTACAAGATCATTGTCGAAACCATCAGCGAAATCATGGATGACAAGGGCCTGGACGTGCCAGAGATCACTGCCGACACAGCAGTTTTGGACGATGACCTTGGTATCGATTCTCTGGACCTGGCGACCATGGTCTCCGATCTAGAGGGCCGCATCGGCTTCGACCCGTTCGCCAAAGGTTTCATCGAATTCAAGACGGTCGGTGAACTGGCAAAACTGTACGTGCAGTAATGTCACAGACAGGACTGGGCTTCAGCATCGACGACGAAACGCCGGCAGTAACGCGGGGCGATCAGTTGTCGACTCGTGGTCATATTCGGGCAGGAGCGGACAGCCTGCGCGCGTCAATGACGGAAGCTGGCATCACGCGCCTCCTCGTTCACAGCGACGACTCGGCCTTGATCCTTCAATCAATTGCGGCCAGCGACGAACTGGGCGCAGACCTGTTTATTGCCCATACAAGTCTGTCAGATTCTCAGGTTGAGGCGATCTGTCAGGAACAACACATCCAGCGCGTGCTGACGGCTCCTGCGGTTTGGCGCGACGTTCCTCTGGCAACGCCAATTAGCCAACCGCCAGGTGGCCGCATCTTCATGATGACATCCGGAACCACCGGCATGCCCAAGGTTGCCTCGCACAGCCTGCAGAGCTTGATTGCCAAGGCAAGAACCAGCCAGCGCAAACGCCCTGAAGATGGCGGACGTTGGCTGCTCACCTACCAGCCCACCGGTTTTGCCGGCCTTCAGGTGACGTTGACTGCAGCCCTTTGGGGCGGACTGCTGATTACCCCTCCAGAGCGCACCATGGGTGGTTTCCACCAGGCGACGCGTCAGTGGAACGCAAGCCATATCAGTGCCACGCCCACATTCTGGCGTTCGTTCCTGATGATCGCAGATCCCACAGAACTCTCGCTGCAACAAATCACCCTTGGCGGCGAAGCGGCAGACCAGCCCACGCTGGACCGTATTCGAAGAGCTTTCCCCGACGTGCGCATTACCCACACGTATGCTTCGACAGAGGCAGGTGTCGTATATGCCGTACACGATGGCCTTGAAGGCTTCCCAAAAAAATGGCTCGACGAGCCACCTACAGGTGTTCAACTGCGTCTCTCTGACGGTTTCCTGCAGATACGGACACCGAACATGATGAAGGGTTACGTTTCAGATCAGGCACAGCCCTTGCTTGATGACGGCTGGCTCGCAACTGCCGACCTGGCCGTTATTGACGGCGACCGTGTGCGGGTTCTTGGACGCGACGACAATACAATCAATGTCGGCGGATCAAAAGTGTATCCCCTACCAGTCGAAGCCATGATTCTTGAGCAACCGGGTGTCGTGGAAGCGCGCGTCTATGGCGTCTCCAATCCAGTTACCGGGCAACTGGTCGCGGCCGAAATCGTGCTCGAAGACGGCATCGATCAGAAGGTCGCAAAGAAAGCGATACTTACTGCCTGCCGCGCAGGACTCGCCAGCTACCAGATTCCGCGCGTCTTGAATTTCGTTGATGAAATAGCAGTCTCCGCTTCAAACAAAAAAGGGTGAGCGCTTCATGAAACGCAAACATGTCATCGTGACGGGCGGCAGCCGCGGCCTTGGGGCCGCCATGATTGAAGGCTTGCTGGCTGACGGTTATCGCGTTTCAACGTGCAGCCGCAGCAGGACGGACATTATTGATCGTCTTCTCGCTCACCCTGAATATGGGCAGCGCCTGTTCTGGGCAGCCTGCGAAGTTGGCGAAGCTGACCAGGTCGACGCCTTCGTTGCAGCCGCCATTGAATGGGCAGGCGAGGATGGCTTGTGGGGTCTCGTCAATAATGCCGGTGTCGCCCAGGCCGGCATTCTTGCTTCCTTTCCGAACGTCGAAAGCGAACGCATCCTGAAGATCAACCTGCTCGGCGCCATTCAAATGGCGCGTGCCGCCTCAAAAGTGCTGATCGCGCAAAGAGGTGACCATCAGGGCGGGCGCATCATCAATATCAGTTCAATCATCGGGACGCGTGGCTATAATGGCATGTCGACCTATTCCGCCTCGAAAGCAGGCCTCGACGGCTTCAGTCGAGCACTGGCGCGCGAACTCGGCCGGCGCCAGATCACGGTGAACAGTGTTGCCCCGGGCTACGTTGCTACTGAAATGTCCTCATCACTGACCTCAAAGCAACTCAAGCAAATTGTGGGTCGCACACCACTTGGACGTCTAGCCAGCGAAGAAGACATATTGAATGCAGTACGTTTTTTCCTGGGCGACGGGTCCGCGATGGTCACCGGGCAAGTGCTTCTGGTTGATGGTGGGATCAGCAGCTGAATAAATGAGAGAGAGCGGCCGTGTTGTCGGATGATACCAATCCATCATCAGGATGCCAGAATTCATCCCACCGCTTCCGTGCCTCCTTGGATTTCACCTTTCGGGAAACAAGGTTGACTGCCCCTGCTCTCTTCAGTCAGACCGCCTCTGGCGCCGCGGCCAGCGCTCGGGCAATCTCCAATGCCTGCGCGGGTTCATCCGCCCAATGAATAGTGCTGTATCCCCGAGTTGAATACTCCCAAACGGCCCGGTTCTTTCCGAACTGGTCAGGAAGCAAAACGCAGTGCTGGGATCGCAAGGCTGCCAGAATGTGTGGGTGCATCCGGTCGCTGACAAGCACCTTCCCCTGATCAAGCACATCATTTCCATGGGAAATAAGTTGTTGCGATATCGCTCGATATGACGCGCTCACCACCGCCGTCGTCATTGGGAGCAGCATAGGTGCCGAGCGACCGAGTTTCGATCCAATTCGTCCGGTCTTCACATACACAGGATTACGATCCCATGGTGTCCAGTCGAATACTTTGACGTCATCCGGCACCGTGTATCCCGCACTTTCCTTGTCAGCACGTGCCAGCCAGATCACATCATGTGCGGACGAAGCGGCCGCGCGTGGCTGGGGCGATAGCAGGAAAGTTGAATCGTGAACGGTCACCACCTCGGTATGATCCGGAAAAATTTCACGCGCAGATGCCGCACTCACCGGATCGCGCGCCATCATGACAACGTCGCGATGATCACCAAAAATAGTGCCAGCCTCTCGCCGGTCATCATCGTCGACAAACAGCATCGTTGAAGGCAGCGAAATCAGACGGTTCCCGGGGCAGGCATCGGCGACTGCGCGCTTGACCTTCGCATGATCAGGCCACAGTCGCGAAACTGTCACGCCACCCAAGAACAATATGGGGCCATTACCGATGGCCTTGACCAGGTCGTGGACGTTGAAATCCCACTCATGCGCCGTATACGCGATACGTATGCCGCGCGATTTGAGGTAATCGCAAATCGACAACCACATCATGTGGTTGCCCACATTGTCATCGAGTGGAAATTTCAAAAGTGCGACGGGACGATCCGAAGCGATGTACGTGTCCAGACACGATGAAACTTCACTCGCCTGCGTTGCGAGTAAGGCAGCGTCGGTTGCCGACAATGTGGTTCTAGTCACAAGAACTCCGCTCCAACAAAAAAAATCAATAATACCGCAACTGTCAGGCGGCCGCGATATTGCCAAGCCTCTCACACTGCAACACGGACAAAATCACTCCCGCCAATTCGAGACAAGGATAATGTCGACGGTCGCCACAAGCCGTCCTGAATTGCCCATGGCGCGTTGTTGCCAAGCGGCTAGAACCACTCTTCCCAAGTGTCGAATTTGCCCTTCAGAAGCGCCTTGAAGATAAAGTCTCCATCGTACTTCGTCACGAATGTCCGGGCTACGGTATCGGTTGGCCGCGTCTCTTCGGCCTGAGCGTATATTGTGGAATATCCTGCTTCTCGCGCAAGCTTGCGCGCGTCTTCCGACCAATTGCCCGACTGTCCGAACGGAATGGCAAAAGTCTCGGGGGCAAACCCCAATCGCTTGGCAAACAGATCCCGTGAACCGGCAAGTTCATCGACCATCTGATTGACTTCAATATCGTTGAACTGCGGGTGCGTCGCAGAATGACTACCCATTTCAGCGCCTGTCGCGAGGAGTGTCTCAATGTCCCGCCACGTCAGCACGGCGTCGTCCGAGAATCCGTGGCGGCCTTCTGACCATTCCGAAACCGGGAAAAACGTCCATGGCAAGCCGAGATCCTTCAGAACTGGCGCCGCCTGGGTCAGAACGGTCTTCAACCCATCGTCAAATGTAATCGCGAGGTCTTTCGGTCCACCGCCCGTGCGAACGATATCACTTGCCGGAACGAAATTGAATCCTGCATCCAGTGCGGTTTCAAGTTGCTTTCGGAATTGCTGCGGCGTGACATCGTTAACGCCCCACTCAGACTGACCAATGGAATGGTAGCAGAGGATGCGCCCGATATAACGCTTTCTCGCGCGGCCCAGTGCAGCAATGATATTTCGCTCACAACACATACGCATGGGCGCAACATGGTGACGTTCTACACCTGCCAATCTGACGGCTTTTTTCAACACGCGTTTCAAATCTACAAATCTCCTTGGCGACGCAGGTCACTTAAGTTCCGTTGGTGAGCAAGCCTACATCACGCATCCCAATGCAACATTAGCGAATTTGCGAAAGAGTCTGGACACGACCACTTGCAACGCTCAAAAGCGAATCTCCGTGTAGTCGCTAGCACTAAAACATATTTGAAATAAACCTTCAGAATTCGTCGCAGACAACCATAATGTTACTGCAACGAACGTGCCGATTGTTGATGAATAATGACACCTTCCCCTCCACGCCGAGCAGGTAAAACAGATCGGCTTGTCGTTCTGGACGGATTACGGGGAGTCGCCGCGTTCGCGGTCATACTTGACCATGTGCCATCAGAATCTCTGCGCGCTTTGCTGCCTGGGCGCTATCTCGCCGTGGACTTCTTCCTTGTCCTGAGCGGGCTTGTCCTGGCGCGCGCTTATGGGGCGCAATTGGACAAACCGGCAATGGCCTGGGCCTTCATCAAGGCTCGAATTATTCGTCTTTACCCGTTCTACTTTGTCGGACTGTTGTTCGGATTGTCCGTGGCGACCTTGCTGGCATACCTGCAATGGAGTGAATACAGCTATTCGGGCATAGCAATCAGCCTAGCGTTCGGTCTTTTATTCCTGCCAGACCCGGCAACCATGCACACCGATGCAGAAACACTCTTTCCTCTGAATCCTCCCGCATGGACCGTGTTCATGGAACTGGTGGTCAATATTGTCTACGCCACCACGATCCGGTTTTTGCGCCAGAATGCCCTGATCTTGATGCTCGGGATCCTCGGTGTCGTATGCGCTTTATCTATCATGTCGTCAGAGGATTTGGGACCGGGCTGGAAGTGGTCGCACTTGCAAACGGGTCTGATCCGCGTCCTCTTCACCTTTCTGATGGGCGTGTGTCTTCAAAGGGTCCTGCATCACGCCAAGGCATTCACCGTACCGGCCTGGATCGCATTCGTGTTGCTCGTGATGATTATGGCATTTCCAGCGTCGGAACCGCTACGCAGGCCGTACGATGCACTGACTGCGATCGTCTTGATGCCTGCGCTCATATTCGTTTCGGCGAATGCTCGCGTGTCAGGTTTTTTCTCCAGACTGTGCATCTGGCTCGGCGCCGTATCCTATGGTGTCTACATTCTCCACTATCCGATTTATCTCGGCCTCAACACGGTCATGGCTGGTTTAAACATTCAGGTTTTCGGATTTATAACTGTGGTGCTGACTGCTTTGATTTCAGCAGTTACAGCGCAACTGGTGACCACTTTTTTCGAAGAGCCAGTTCGAAAGCTTTTGTCGCGCCGCTTCCTGCCTCGTATCCCGAGATGAAGCGGAATTGTATTATCCGGCTTAAGCGTCAATTCGGACACTTCATATCAAATGGAAAAGTGGCGGCCAGCTACGGCGAATTGTTCGCAAGCCCTCATAGTTGCAAGAGAAGCAAAAAATCAACGCAGGCGTGAGCCGTCTTGAGTTTCAATTCCTCGCATGATAGCGGGAGCGCGGTGGGGACAAAAATGTTGACTAAAAATGTTGCGCTTGCTCTTGCGACGATAGGTCCGCGAGCGAATATCAATTGCATTTTTCGACCTCTTCAAACTGTAGCGGAGTAGTCGGACATGCGTCTCCCATCCTTTCTCCAGTTCGATTGGCGCTCGCCCTTCAATCAGTTGGCGGCTTTCCTGCTGTTTAATCAATTCGTTATTGGCGCGATCGCATTCCTGTCCGCGCCGAGAGGGTGGAATACAACCGACTGGCATTTCACCCGGAATTTGTTCGCAGTTTACGGCGCCGACGATTCCTGGGGGCCGATGACAACTGCGATCAACCAACTTGCGGCAGAACCCGATAAACCCCTCTACAGCACGCTTGTGTTCGAAGAGGGCGTGAAGTTCCAATACCCGCCAATGTCATTGCCCCCCTTCCAGTTGGTAAGTTACGGCGTCAATGCAGTGACAACCGATCCGTCGCGCGGGTTTGCGGCAATCGCGTGCATTTGCGTGGTCGCCATCGGTATCCTCACAGCCATGATCCTGGCACGCAGCCTCAAACGCCCGCTTACCCCCATCATGATCTTCGTTGGTCTGTGCGCAGCGGCCACCTTCTACCCTCTGACCAAGGGCGTTGAGATCGGCCAGATTCAGACTTGGATCACATTGGCGTTTACCGCGGCTTTGTATCTGGCGATGACCGGTCGGATGCGCACAGCCGGCGTGCTGGTTGGCGCAATGTGTCTGATCAAGCCTCACTACGGTCTGTTCGTACTCTGGGGCGCGCTTCGCAAAGAGTGGGGCTTCGTCATCTCGCTCTTGGCGGTTTGCGTGATTGCATCGCTTGTTTCAGTCGGACTCTATGGATTTAATCAACATTTCGACTACCTGCACGCCCTGTCTTATCTTTCCAGGCACGGCGAGACGTTCTTCGCTAATCAATCAGTCAATGGCATTTTGAACCGGCTCTATGGACTGGCAAATCCTGACGCCTATTCCAATCTCCTGTTCACGCCACACACGTTTCCACCCTTCAATCCTGTTGTTTACGCTGGCACGATGCTGGCAACCCTGGCCTTTGTCGCGACCGCGCTCGTGGCCAGTCGACGTGACCGACCCCTCAGCTTCAGTATCATGATGCTCAGCATCACCATGGCTTCACCGATTGCCTGGGAACACCATTACGCGTTGATCTTGCCGATCTATGCCGTGGCCTTTGGTGCCATACGCGATCGTCCGATGGCCCTCATGTGGCTGGCAGGTAGCTACGTTCTGTCGAGCCACCTTTGGCTCGTCACAAATGTATTGTTCGATACGCCGGCCAATATTGTTCAATCCTACCTTTTCTTTGGTGCGCTGATTCTGCTCGTGCTGCTGCACTGGGCTTCGGCGGGCCTGCCTGAGCGCCCATGGTCCGCGACGACCGGATTTGTTCGGCAAAGATTGAACCGTCACAGAAAAGCGCTCTGACACACGTCAGGCGCCAGATAAACGCATCGAGGGGTACTTTCGCGGGCAAATCTCGCGCAAAATGCATATTTCGTCCAATTACGGGGATGAATCGCGGCCGTCTTCCATTCAAAGTGAATACGATTATGAATTCACTCTAAATCGGCAGCTGAATGGCATAGGTCTTGCTCTTGGGGACATGCCGTTGGGGGGCTCAGGCGCACGGTGTAATGGGTACTTTAGCGTCTCGACGGGGGATGAATTCATGCGGGACAATCTGATCGACTTGATGTTCGCGATCGGTCTGGGCGCGGCGTTGTGCGTCGGCTTGGCTTACTGCTTTCCCGCAATTTATTTGATTTTGGGCGGTTCGCTCAGCCAATTTTCGTCAATCTGTCTGATCGCCCTGACGATAGGTACATCAGTTTGGGCCGCGGCTCGTTTGTTCACAACGAATACTTGGCTGGTCCTCTCAGGTGTTCTCGTGCTTCTTCTCGTTCCGGCGATCATCTCGGGCGCCATATTGGATACAACGATTGACGGGCAAGAATATCATTTCCTCGCGATACAGGCACTCGCGAATGGCTGGAATCCTTTCTACCACGCCGCCCCGAATTTCCCACTGGCCGACCAGATGAGCCTTCCGATCTGGGTCGACCACTACCCCATCGCGTCCTGGATGGTCATGGGCCTCGAAAAGGCCGCTGGCATTCCATACGCGCCAGCGAAGGGGTTCTCCTTCACCCTTATGGTGGCGTCGGCGCTGATTGCGGCGAGTGTGCTTCTCAGGCTCGGAGTCGCGCTTCTTCCGGGGTTCGCCATTGCAGGCACGGCGGCGGCTAATCCCATCACAATCGTCCAACTGTTCACCCGTATGAACGACGGTGTGCTGGCATCGTGCATTCTCATCATTGTGTCATTGGCGGTTGCCGCTGTGTGCCTGCGCAGGCGTGGCGCATTCCTGATGATCCTGCCTCTCCTTATTTTTGCGCTGAATCTCAAGTTCTCCGCCATTCCGATATTCTTCGCCATCTGTGGCTTCATTTGCGTTGCGATTTACTTTGCCAAAGGCCTCAGGGTGGCCGCGATCGCCGCAGCCTGTCTGGCCGCCACCGGCATTGTCGGAATTTTCGGAATCGGGTTCGCCCCCTATACCAACAATATACTCCAGTTCGGTCACCCGTTTTACCCGATAATGGGCGCTGATGGGGCTTGGGATATAATGTCCTCGAACACGCCCCCTGCGATTGAGGCGGCGGGTTCGTCTTCGGCATTCTGGGTCTCTCTCTTTTCACATACGACCCAAGGATATGCTGTTCCACCGAGCGCGAAACTTCCCTTCATGATTTCCATTGCCGAAATTCGCGCAGCTGGCGGTCCGGACGCACGGGTTGCCGGGTTCGGCCCATTTTTCTCCGGTGCCCTTTTTCTGGCATTGGCGCTCGGCATTGCATGCTTTGCTCAGGCACGAAGCAACATCAAAGTGCGCGTGGCACTGCTCGTCGGCGCGGCGATGCTTCTGATAACGCTCGTGTTCCCGGAAAATTGGTGGGCCCGCTACGTACCGCAATTCTGGCTTGTTCCCATATCCGTCGCCATCGCCTGCTTTCTGGCCCAAGGAAAGTGGAAGCGCATAGGTGCGTGCGTCCTGGTCGGCGTAATGGCCCTGAACGCAACAATTCTTCTAGTCTCCTCAGGCGTTCAGGCGCTGAACCGGCATGACGATGTGATGCGGCAAGTCGAAAATCTGTTAGCGTCCGGCGGAACCTACGAGATTGACTTCGGCTACTCTTTGGCCCGAACCGACGTGTTTGACAATGCTGGTCTGCGCTATTCCGTTGTGCCGAATGTTACCCGCACAGACTGCCAATCCATAGAAGAAATTGCGGCTTACGGACCGGACCGCCAGGGCGGAACCATCTGCCGCCTGCCGTCCGCTGTAGAATAGGACACCAAATACAATGAACGATGATACGCTCACACAAGGTCGCAAAAGCGAGCTGAAAGCACAAGAAACCGGTGTCGATCAGGCAGGCCGGATGATTCCGCTCATTCTCGACCTTGATGACACATTGCTCCGTACCGATACCTTGTACGAATCCCTCTTGGCGTGCCTGAAAAAGAATCCTCTCAATATTTTCCTGGTCGTTCGATGGCTGCTTATGGGCCGCGCGGCCTTGAAGAACCGGCTAGGTGCGGCCTCAGATCTGTCCGTCGAAGACCTGCCCTTCAACGAAGATGTGGTTGTCCTTGCGAAGAAAGCGGCCGCCAATGGCCGGCGCGTCATCATCGCGACGGCAGCCGATGAATCCATTGCGCGACAGGTTGCAAACCGCATGGACATGCCCGTCGAAGTACGCGCATCGAACGGGATCACTAACCTGAAGGGGCGAACCAAGGCCGAAGCCTTGAAGAACGAGTTTCCGGACGGATACGATTATGCCGGCGACAGCCGGGCTGACCTGCCAGTTTGGAAAAGTGCCCGCAAAGCTATCCTGGTTGGCCCATCTTCGGGCACAAAGAAACGTGCAATTGCTGCCGGAAATGTCGCCGAGGTATTGCCCCGCCCATCAATTGCCAAAGCAATGGTCAAGGCCATGCGCCTTCATCAATGGTTGAAGAATTCACTGATTTTCATTCCCGCCGTTTTGTCCGGAAAAATCTTTGATGTGACGGTATGGCCGGGATTGGCGCTAACATTCCTCGCCCTGGGTCTCGTTGCTTCGGCGACATACATCATAAATGACGCGTGGGATATTCGAGATGATCGCCGTCACTGGTCGAAGCGCAAACGACCACTTGCAAGCGGCAATCTTCCCATCTTGATCGGCCTCGCCGCAGTTCCTGTTGGACTGGTTGCAGGCTTTGCGCTTGCCCTGATCGTGAACTTGCATGTCGCTCTGGTGTTGGGAATTTATCTGGTCCTTACCCTTGCCTATTCCCTGCGTCTTAAGCGCCTCATGATCCATGACGCTCTGGTTCTGGCCAGCCTTTTCACGATCCGTCTGGCAATCGGCACTGTTGCCGTCCAGGCCGTGCCCTCATCATGGCTGTTCGTCTTCTCAATGTTCTTCTTCCTCTCGCTGGCGCTTGCCAAGCGTCACACGGAAATCGCCCGGGTCATTCAACGCGGCGACACGGAAATCAACGGGCGCGGCTATCGCCCTGAAGATTTGCCGCTCGTACTGTCTGCGGGCATTTCGGCAGGCATCGCAGCCGTGGTGATCATGGTGCTTTATATTTCCGAAGATGCATTCCGACGCAGCTTCTCCGGGGATGTTGAATGGCTCTGGGGCTTCCCTCCCCTCATCTTCATTCTGGTCACCCGCATTTGGTCCGTCTGTCAGCGCGGAGAACTGGATGACGATCCGGTTGTCTTTGCGGTCAAAGACACACAGTGCCGACTCGTCCTCGTCTTTGCTGGCATCTGCTTCCTGTTCGCCTGGTTCGGAATGCCGCTTTGATCCACCTCATCCCCAGAGATCCAAGAATTCGATATATTGCCGCGGGTGGCTTTGCCGCCGGCGTTAACTGGCTCGTCCGGTTTCCACTCTCATTGATCATGCCTTTCGGTCTGGCCGTGGCGCTTGCGACCGCGATCGGGATGGTCATCGGCTTTTTCACATACAAGCACTTTGTCTTTGACCGGACAGAAAGAGCAATCTGGCTGCAGGTACGCGACTTTATCGGCGTGAATATCGTGGGCGCGGCCGCCACGGTCATTGTCGCGGTCGCAGTTCGCGACTTGCCCCACTGGCCAGCCGACTGGATGGTCATGGTTGAGCCGACAGCGCACGCGATCGGGATCGCCGTGGCCGCTTTCGTGAATTACTTTGGCCACCGCCATTTTACGTTCTCTAGAGGCACTGGCATTGTCGACATGGTGAATCCAGATGACAACAAATCTGATGAGTGATTTCCACTTGAGGTCAGCGCTGCACTCCGAGAGGCGCTTCATTGGCGCGCCCTGGTACGTCCGCCGCCAGCGTAAATATGCAGTAGAAGCAACTACTCGCCTGCTAAGTGCTTGATTGATTTTAATATGCGTCGCGTGGCGAAAGGGACAGGGAATGACTGGATTGCGGGCACTACTGAACAACGTCCACGCGCGCGGGGAAGCACTGCGGTATCTGACTGTCGTTGCCGTCGGCTCCGTCGTCGACCTGTCCATCGCCTGGACGGCGCATGAGATTTTAGGTGTTCAGATAATAGCTGCGGCAGCGCTTGGTTTCGTTATCGCTTCAGTGCTCAGCTATTTCGTCCACGAGTTCTGGACATTCCGGAGCGCCGGGAGCGGCTTTTCAGCGACGCGACTAGGCAAATTCGGCGCCGCCTCTGCGGTCACGCTGACGATGCGGATGACTTTGGTGTGGATCAGCGCACCCCTTTCGTCCCTGCCTTTCGGGTCACTGGCGCGGCTTATGTTCGCCCTCGCCGGATCGCTTTTGGTTGGCTTCGCGATCAACCGGGTCTTAGTTTTCGGACGGCGGCCAGGATTTTAAAAAGGTCCGATCCGCCCGCTGGCCTCACGCTTGCATAAGCTGGTTCGGTAAAGCATATTCCCGGCTTTCGACGTCCGATGGCACGGGGTATTAATCTTAGATTTTCGGAGGGTTAGTGTTCCCATGACCTCGAAGGCACTGATATCGGTCGTCGTACCGGTTTATAATGAAGCCGAAGGCATCACGCTTTTCCATGAACGCACCACTGAAGCGCTCAAAGCTCTGCCAGATTGCGATTTCGAACTCGTCTATGTTGATGACGGCAGCGCCGATGGCTCCTATGAGATCATGCGTGGATTCGCCGATAGCGATCCGCGTGTCCGGCTGGTCAAGTTCTCCCGCAATTTCGGTCACCAGATCGCCATTACCGCCGGCCTCGACTACGCTCAGGGCGACGCCGTCGTCTTCATCGATGCTGACCTGCAGGATCCGCCCGAACGCATTACCGATCTTGTTTCCAAATGGCGCGAAGGTTTCGACGTCGTCTACGCCCGCCGCATCGCGCGCAAGGGCGAAACCCGTTTCAAGCTGGTCACGGCGGCCGCCTTCTACCGCCTGCTGCGCCTCCTGGCGAACATCGACATACCGCCTGATGTCGGCGATTTCCGCCTGATCTCGGCACGCGTCGCCGAGGAATTGCGCAGCATGCGCGAGAAGGACCGCTTCATTCGCGGCCTCGTCTCTTGGGTTGGCTTCCGGCAGTCCTTCATCATGTACGAGCGCGACGAGCGGTATGCGGGTGAAACGAAGTATCCGCTGACCAAGATGATCAAATTCGCGCTGGACGGGCTAACCTCCTTTTCCACCGCTCCCTTACGCGTGGCGACATGGACAGGCTACATCGCCTCGGCGTTTGCCTTCCTCTATCTCATCTCGGTATTCGTGCAGGTGGCGATGGGCGTCACCGTCGAAGGCTGGGCGACCATCGTCGTGGCGGTCCTGTTCTTGGGCGGGGTGCAGCTGATCTGCCTCGGCATCCTCGGGGAGTATCTCGGGCGCATCTTTACCGAGGTTAAGCCACGTCCGGTCTATATTGTCGAAGAGCTCTCTGGCGGACGGGCGCCAGCGGCGATTGAACGCGCGCGGGCCCAGACCCCCGCCAAGACTCTCGCCGAGACGGGAGCGACTTAGGGCATGCCCGATACTGATTCCAGATTGCAAGACGAAACCCCACCGGAACCGACGCCGCCCAAAAACCGCCACGCCCTCTTTTGGACGCTTGGCGCGGCGCTGCTTCTCAATCTGCCCTACCTGATGGCGCTGTTCGCGATCGGTCACCTGCCGCCGGTCGCACAGACGCTAGTCGTCGGCGCGATCGTATTTATCGTTCCAGGTCTGCCCTGGGCAGCGCGTGCGCCAGCGGACGGCGTCGTCATGCTTTTCCGCGTCGTGCTGATCTCGTTGGCGGCGGCGCTTGCGGCTTGGCTCATTCTCTTGCCATGGCCGGGACTGACGAACCGCGTCGGCTTCATTCTGCTGCTCGCACTCGTCACCAATATTGGCCTCTGGCTGCATGCTGGCCGACTGGCAAACATCGCTGCGCCGTTCCGCTCAAGGGCAGGCGCTGGGATTCTTCTCGTCGCCGCGCTATTCTTCGCGCAAACCTATCTTGGCGCGGCGCATTTCGTGCCAGCGCTCGAAGACCAGGACATGGAGACTCAGGGCACTGCTTACGGCCTCATGCACGAAGCCGCTCCCACCATGGTGACCAACCGCGACACGACCTACTTCTTCGCCCACCCGCTACTGTTGCACTTCTGGATCGGCGAATCCGCATTCATTTCCGACGATCTGGACCGGCTGCGCTATCATCATGACGCGGCGCGTACCTTGGAGCGCGGCCCTGCCTTGTTAGCGCAATGGGAGCTTAACTTCGAACGTTTCGAGAGCGACCCGGTCCTGCTTCCCACGCGCACACCCAATATTTTTCTTAGCGTCTTCACGATCATCGCCATGAGCCTTCTTGTTTTGCGCCTGACGGGATCGGGCGTCGCAGCGATCGGCGCGGCGCTGCTCTATATGACGCTGCCTGAGATATATGTGCGCAGTTCCTATGGCGGCTATCTGGCGATCACCAACTTCCTTCTCATAGTGGGCGCGTATTTTTATCTGGACGCTGCGCGCCTGTTCCCCACGCGCGCAGGCGCGTCGCCGCGAAAAACTGTCGGGCCTTGGGGCTTCACGGCAGCATTCCTTGGCGGTTGGGCTGATCAGAAAGCAGTGCTGCTGCCGATGGCGGCCCCGGTCCATGCTGGCCTCCGTATCTTGCTCGATGGCAAGCTCTCGCTGAAGCAGGGCTTCGCTGCCATGGTCGCGCGCGTCTGGACATCCCGCGACTTCATCAACGCATCCATGATCGTGTTCGGTTTCGTCGCCGGTTGGTTGCTTTTTGTGGTCTACGGCTTAGCTATCGCGCCTGACGATTTCATCGCCGACCACATCAAGGGCCACATCGCAGCGCGGCTCAGGAATCCAACAGACGCTCTGCAGGCCGCAATCACGCAGATCGACTGGTATCCTTCCATAGCGGGTCTGTGGCTTGAATTTGCCAATCATACTGGCTGGCTGGTCAGTTTCCTGATGGTCATCGCAGCGGCGTGGACTGCGCCGCGCATCCGCGACGCGGAAGGCTTCTTTCTAATTTGGGCGCTTATAGGCGCTATCGGCTTTAGCCTGGTCGATTGGCGTCAGACCAAGCACCTCGCTCATATCCTGCCAGCGCTAGTCATTCTCGTTCCCCTATTTTGGGTTCGGCTCGGCGAACGCTTGAGGTTGGCAGTGGGCGCGGTCGTCGCTCTCGCTATACTCCTCAACGCGTGGCGTATCATCGGTGTCATGCAGGATTTCACCACCCTTCAGCCCACGCCAATCTGGTAAGCGCAATGGAACCGATTATCGTCACTGGCGCGGCCGGCTTTGTCGGGCGACGCCTTGTCTCCATTCTTCTGGCGCAGGGCCGTTCCGTGGTCGGCGTCGGGCGCAGCCCGCCCCCCGCCGACTGGCCGCAAAATGCGCGCTGGGTGCGCGCCGATCTCGCGACCCCCGCAGACTACGCACCGGCGCTCACTGGCGCAGCATGCGTGATCCACTTAGCCGCCGTCACCGGAAAAGCGACGCCCGCCGCGTATCAACGCGGCAATGTTGACGCAACGCGCGCCCTCATCGATGCCAGCGTCGCGGCAGGCGTTCCTCGGTTCATCTTCGTCAGTTCCATCGCGGCAAAATTCGCAGACCGTCGCCACTATCCTTATGCAGACACGAAGATCGCCGCTGAGGACATCGTCCGAAATGCGCCGATCGCGTCGGTCATAGTTCGGCCGACAATCATCCTCGGCCAAGGCTCGCCGATCGAGGACAGCCTTGCCAAGCTCGCCAGTTTGCCAGTCGCGCCAATTTTCGGCAACGGCCAGGTGCGCGTGCAACCCATCGACGTGGATGACGTGGTCGACACGCTCGCCAGCCTGGCCGGCGCGACGGACATTGTGGGCGCGACCATCGAACTTGGTGGACCCGATGCCTACGATTTGCGCGAACTCTATACGCGGCTACGCGCCGCGCGCGGGTCCAATGCGCCGCCGCGGTTGCTCCATTTGCCGCTTGGCTTCTTCCGCGCAAGCCTCGCGCTTGTCGAGAAACCGCTCTTACCTTTACTGCCCCTGACCGCAGGCCAATTGGCCACCTTCGCCAATGACGGTCTGGCCGATCCGCATGCCGCCCACGCGCACCTTCCGCCTCGCATACGCAAGGCGCCGCGCGCGGCGGAGACGCTGACCGATGCGGCGCCCTCCGCACAGAACCCCACCCTTTCCGACGCGGAGCTAACGCGGGAATTCTCTCGCCATGCCCGTTATGTTATCGGCCTTGATCCGACGCCCTATCAGACCGGTAAATATCTCGATTTTCATCACCGCAAAGGCCTTGTGCCACGCGATGCATTCGACACATTCCTGATGCGCGTGTCGCGTATGGGCAGCTTGGGCCTTGCGCTGGCGGACGCCCATAGCGGCCTGCTCTATCGCCGCGCCATGCTGCGATCGAAATTGGTTCTGGCACTTGCCATATTGGAGGTGTCTGCGCCGTCATTCGTCAAAGTGGATGCGCCCGAGCCGGGCGGGCGCTTTGTCTTCATGCGCATGGCGCTACGTGGTGCGATGAGCGCAGCGAGCCTCCTCGTCGCTGTCGTGTTCCTGGTGCCTGCGCAACTCTTGCTTTCGCGCAGATCGGCCTGACGGATGAGCGATTCAATTACCATTGTCGGTGCCGGCGCGACCGCAGTGCATTTCGCCGCCACAGCGCTGGAGCTGGGCCGAAAGGTAACGATGCTCGACGTCGGCCACCCTCGCCCGGCGCCTGTACGTCCCGAAGCCTCACTCAATCAGCTGAAGGGCGATCTCGACGATCCGGTACGCTATTTCCTCGGCGAGGACTATGAATCGCTGATCCTGCCGAGCGACGCGTCTGAATATTACGGCTTTCCGCCCAGCAAATCCTACGTGTTCAGGAAGCTGTCTGGCTATGATGTACAATCGACCGGCTTCGATCCACTCATGTCCTTTGCAGGAGGTGGGCTCGCGCAGGCATGGACAGGCGGCTCCTATCCTTTCAATGACGGCGAGCTTGAGGCTTTTCCCTTTGGCTGGGACGACATCGCGCCAGCCTATGGCGAGGTCGCTCACCGGATCGGTGTTTCCGGCGTAACCGACGACGGTCTCGCGCCCTTTTATCCCGCACATGGCGGCCTCATGCCGCCGGTCGCGCTGGACGCACATTCCGAACAATTGCTCGGCGAGTACAATTCGAAAAGCGCGCGCCTGACTGCGAAGCACGGTCTATTTCTTGGCCGTTCCCGCGCGGCCTGCCTTTCACGCGACCATAACGGAAGGAAGGCCTGTTCGCTGTCCGGACGCTGCCTCTGGGGCTGCCCGAGCCAGGCATTCTACACGCCCTCAATCACCCTCGACGATTGCCTCAGGCATGAGAATTTCGAATATGTACCCGGTGTTCGCGTGGACAATTTCATCTGCAACGACGCCAATCGCGTTACCCATGTAGCAGGTGTCCGGACAGAAACCGGTGAGGCGTTCCAGCGCGAGGTGGGGGAGCTGGTCCTGGCAGCGGGCACGCTCTCGTCCGGACGCATCTTTCTGGAATCGCTCCTGCGAGCCGGAGTGCGTCACGAACTACGTGGGCTGATGGATAATCGTCAGGTGCTGATGCCCTTCGTCAACCTGAAGCGCATCGGCAAGGCGTTCGACGACCGCTCCTACCAGTATCACCAATTGGCCATCGGCGCACCGGCGGAGCGCCCGTTCGACTATGTCCACGGGCTAGTCACAACCCTGACGACGGGGTTGGTCCATCCCATCATAGAGAACCTGCCGCTCGGCATGCGCGCGGCAACAGGCGTGTTCCGCAACATTCACGCCGCGCTCGGCCTCATGAATATCAATTTTGCCGATACACGCCGTGACGAAAACGGCCTCGCGCTGGAGATCGGCCCGGACGGGCGCTCGCGCAAGCTGCTGATCTCTTACACGCCCGAGGTCGGCGAAGCTGCGCGCGTCAAGCCGATGATCTCGCGCTTCCGCAATTTTCTGATGGCCCTCAATTGTATCGCACCACCGAACATGACGCGCCTGCGTCCGATGGGTTCGAGCGTCCATTATGCGGGAACCGTTCCTATGCTGGCGGATGGCGGCGATTTCACAACCGATCGAGCCGGGCGCTGCCGCCCATTCGAGAACCTCATCTTCGCGGACGGCTCAACCTTCCCCGCCCTGCCGGCGAAGAACCTCACCTTCACGCTAATGGCAAACGCCACCCGCATCGCGCGGGAAGCGCTCGCGGACTAAACACGCCGCACGGTGGTTTCAGGCCATTGGACCGCCCGCCGGAAGCAGGTTGTCGGCGACTTCTCACGCGACAGGGACTTGCCGAACGAGCTCACCGTCCACCTATTGTTTTGAGTGGTCTTCAGGCGAAGCCCTCATGACGGCCTGTTCCTGTCAACTGAATCCATCAGCAATCCCCTGAGTCGCCAGCCTCCGAAGCGGTAATAGAGAATGGCCAGCAGTGCGGACGAAATTGTCCCGACTGGAAAGCTCCACCAAATCGACGCCTGCCCGAGAAAGGGTTCAAAATAGTGGGCGAAGGGCACGCGAAATCCCCACATTGTCACCGCAAAAACGATGGTCGGCGGAACCATGACGCCGTTCGCCCGCACGATCGAAAGCAATCCAGCCGTAATCGCCAGGACCGACCAGCTCCACAAGACGGTCAGATTGATATCGTGAGCGATTTCCAGAGAGGCGCCTCCTTGAGGAAGAAACAAGCGAAGAGGCAGGTCTCCCAATGCCAGCACGAGAAGAGCCGTCAGCGCAGTGATCGCAAAGCTGAGAAGGCAGCCGCGCAAGGCGATCTGATCAACCCTGTGCCACAGATTGGCGCCAATATTTTGCGCCGCCATTGCCGACAGGGAGGCGGCAAGCGCCATCGCTGGCATCTGGACGTATCCCCACAACTGTGCCGCGCCCGCATAGGCAGCCGCTGTGACAACGCCGTAGGCATTGACCATGACGAGGAGTACAAAATATGCGCCCTGCACAATGATCGTTTCAGCCCCCATCGGCAGGCCGCGCGTGATCAGCATCGCGAGCAGTGATGGATCCGGGCGCAGAAAACGAAGTTCGTCGCCATGCAGGGCGATAGGCAGGTTGCGGCGGTAGATGTGCCGAACCATCGCAACAAGCGCCACAAAGACGCCAATCAGGTTGCCGAGCGCGATCCCGGCTATGCCGAGCCGTGGGAAAATAGAGTACCCTGTGAGGAAGAGTGGTCCCAACAAAAGTGCCAGTCCGATCCAGACGACCGAATACCTGAACGGTGTTCGTGAGTCCCCGCATCCGCGAAGCATCATCATCAGGAAGATGAATACGAACAGGCAAGGCATGACCAGGCATGTCATCCGCAGAAAAACGATGGCAAAATCTCGGGATGCCTGCGGAAGGCGGATCACATCAACAAGCCAGGGCGCGAACATTATCCCCAGAACCGCAATAAATGTCGCCGAGATCGCGGCGAATGCCACGGATGAGCCGACAACCTTCTTCACATCCAGCATATTGCCCCGGCCCACAGATTGGCCGATCGCGATGCCGGATGCAGCACCAACCCCGATGATCATTCCCATCATCATGAAGAAGAAAACATTGGTGTTGACCACGGCCACCAATGCCGCTTCCCCCAGAACCCGACTGACCCAAATCGCCGCCCAGGTTCCCGCAATCGAATGCAGGAAATTAGTCATCAGCAAGGGCATTGAAAACATCAGGAGCGCGGGCACGATCGGCCCGTCCGTCAGGCTGCGCGGCGCGTTAATCCACCGCGCCAGGGCCGCAGGTGGGCCAGTGTGAAATCCGCCGAGTCTCATTTAGGCATGTTCAACGCAACCAATTCAGTCGGTCTTTTCTGGATCACTCACCCGATTATTGGCGAACGATGCTCTTGCAGTTACCGCGCAAAGACCAGGGACTGGCAACGATCCGCCAATGTCTACTAGACAAGTCACTCCCTTTTACAAGGTCCAAGCCACGTCTCCCCGCCCTACTGACGATAAGCCAAGGGTGCGAAAAGCCATTTTGGGTGGCCGTCCCCTGTAACGTACGGGGGGCTGCTGACACCAGAGCCGTACTTGTCGCCGTTCGTCCCACCCCACCACCCTGCAACCGTCAGCGCGACCGTATAAATACGTTTGAAAGCCTGCAAGGATTGTGGCGACGGTCGCAGGGGTATTGAAGGCGATATTACTGACAGGCGTTTGCGCGCGCCTGCTGGTCCAACGCCGCACGCAACGCGACGATCACATTCAGGACGCTATCCTTGGTATTGATGATGTCAGGATCCGTCGAACGCGCAGGCGGCCCTGTCAGAACCTTTTGATGAAATGTGTCTGTGCGCTTGCGGGTCTGCGACAGGAAAGCGCAATTTCCCTGCGCTTTGACCGCCTGCTTCAACACCTCGATCTCGGAAACATATTCCTGGAAACTCTGCTTGATCATGGTCGCTGAAGGTTCCGCGGCCGGCGCTGGTTCAATGCACGTTTCCATATGGCGTTCCAGACGGGGCTCGGAAATGATGTCCGCAATGTCGTCCATATCGCCGCCCGCCTCCAACGCAGACAAAACGCGGGACATGCGCTCCCCCGTTTCCGATCGCACGATTTCGCGCCCAATACAGTCGCAGGCCTGTTTGGGGCTCTGTGAAGAAAATGCAAACAGGAATGCCAGATCCCTCTGGCAGACCGGAGATACCTTCCGGACCTTTCCATCTTCGAGTCCTTGCGCTGCGCCTAGAATGATCTTTGCCGCAGTTTCCAAGTCCGTGGATTGATCCTGGGCACCTGTCTGCCCGGATTGTCCCCCCACAGTCTGGGGCGCGTCCGAAGTCCACGGGATCAAGTGATCATTGCGCTGCGGCTTCAACTTTATCTCCGGGAATACGTCATTCGGCATGACTGCAAACGACATTTTCAATGCCGCTTGTCCTGCGCGGCATGGTGGCAGGAATTTTTCTCGCACGATCCCTAAGCCACCCTCATACACAACGGCTTTTTCAATGGGGACGCAAATAACGTCAGGTGCCCAATCGCTCCTGCCCATTCGGGATGCTCCGGAGACTGTATAAACCGGATTTCCGGTGATGCCCTTGTCATTTGTTTGCAAGAATCCCACAGCGACTGTTTGATAGCCGTCGGGATTGATATCATGGCACCTGCCAGCTTTAATGGGATACCAGCCAGAAACACGCGCCACATCTCCGCTGAAGAAACCGCTCTTTGTCAAAAAGCGCGTATACTTGATTTCGACATTGCCCTTATTGCAAACCCGGACGACATTTCCGTCGTTCTGAGCGAATGCAGCTGGCAGTAATGTCGCAAAAAGACTCAGGAAGATTGTCGCAAACACCTTATTCATCGGATTGTCCCCTCAATCTGGCCCAACGCCAGATAAGCCGATGTGTCCCGTCACAACAAGCCGCGGCAGCCTGATGTTTCTCAAGACTGGCTTGGAATCGCTCTCGCATAATTCGACCCGGTTTTCTCAACGCGAAACCAGGAAACGGCTCCGGCCGTGGATGCAAAAGCGCGACAAGCCCCGAATGATCACCGGCGCATCCGAATGCGGAGTCGTAAATCAAAACGCACGAAAAGGTGCCGAGAATCAGTATGATACGCGGCCATGCCGCGTATTTCCGGTCATAGTCTTGGGGAGTGTCCACAACATGTCAGGCTGTGATTGCGGTTTCAAATCAAACGCGTTGATCTTCACCGCCATATATTTTCTGATTATTCTCGAGCGGGCAAAGCGCTCCTAACAATTTTTTTATTTTAGTAATTACAACGTGTTATGTATTTTCAATCGATAAATTGTAGGGATTTTTTGGTTACGTTCTTTGAGTCCAAAGACGCCAATTCGAATTGGAGATCCAGGAGACGTTGTATCTTAGTATATGTATGGGCGCCCGCGTTTGCCTCCTCTGAAATGCGCCGTAGCAGATTGGGCCGGGGTACGGGCGAGCCCATAGTGTTCGGCAGCTATCTCCCTTTTTGCGCCTGAATTGCCGCTGACTGCGTCGGTTTTATTTTAGGCCATATGTTGCCGTTTAATAGCTTTTTTTAACGATAAGTGGCAAAGTCTGGCCGATTCACTGAAGGCATATGTTGCGAATTCACTATCCGGTCATATATTGCCGGTAACCTCCGATTTATTGGGAAAGCGGCCACATATGACCAATTCTATCGATTTCTCGACTGCGACCAGCGAACAGATCGAGCGCGCCCTTTGCGAGCGCATCGAAGCCTTGCGGCTAGCCCAGAACAGAACGCAGGCCGATCTCGCAGCTGAAGCCGGCATCGGCGTTCGGACCTTACGCAGGCTCGAAAAGGGTGCCGGTGTGGGCTTTGATACCCTGATACGCGTCATGATCGCTCTTGGACTGCAGGATCAATTGTCGTCCTTCCTGCCCGATCCATCCGTGCGCCCAATGGAGCGGCTGGGTACCAGCCGCCAGGAACGCCAGCGCGCCCGCCCGGCAACTTCCCATCCGGCTCCGGCGGGTGCCTGGACCTGGGGCGACGAGACAGACAATGGTTGATACTGCCAGAATCGAATTGTGGGGGACAACCATTGGCGCCGTCACCTGGGTGCCGGAGCGCCGGCTCGGCGTCTTCCAGTACAATCCGGACTTCCTCCAAAGCGGAATTGAAGTTTCGCCCCTGATGATGCCATTGCGCGAAGCCCCCTACGAATTCCCGGGGCTTGCCTGGACAACGTTCAAAGGTCTGCCCGGTCTGCTTGCCGACGCCCTGCCTGACAAGTTCGGTAATGCCATCATCGATGAATGGCTGGCTTCAGAAGGCCGGTCCCGGGACGACTTCCATCCCGTGGAGCGCCTTTGCTATATCGGCACACGCGGCATGGGCGCACTGGAATTCCAGCCTTCTCACAGATCCAACCCGACAGCATCGCAGGATGTCGACATTGAGCGCCTCGTGGCGCTGTCAAGCCGCGTCCTGACCGAACGTGAAAACCTGGGCGGAGTCTTCCGTGGCAATGATAATGACCGGAAAGTTATCGACAATATCCTGCGGGTCGGAACGTCGGCTGGCGGCGCACGCGCCAAGGCGATCTTGGCCTGGAATCCCGTGACCGGCGCATTCCGGTCTGGACAAGTCGAGGCGGGAAGCGGTTTCGAGTACTGGCTGATGAAGTTCGACGGCGTCTCCAACAACAAGGATCGCGAACTCGCCGATCCCAAAGGGTTCGGCAAGATCGAATACGCCTATTTCCTGATGGCCAGCGCTGCCGGAATTGAAATGGCGCCATGCCGGCTCCATCATGAAGGTGGCCGCAGCCATTTCATGACCAAGCGCTTTGACCGGACGCCCACCGGTGCCAAAATTCACATGCAATCGCTCGGTGCCCTGGCGCACTATGATTACAATCAGGCAGGCAGCTATTCATACGAGCAGGCCCTTCAGGCCATGAAACGCCTCAGCCTGCCGCGTACCGAACTTGAGCAGCAGGTCCTACGCACCTACTTCAACATCATCGCACGCAATCAGGATGATCACGTAAAGAACATCGCCTACCTGATGAACCGTCGGGGCGACTGGTCCCTCTCACCTGCCTTCGACGTGTCCTATGCCTGGACCGAGGACGGCGCCTGGACAAACCAGCACCAGATGAGCGTGAACCAAAAGCGGGACGAATTTGAACCAGAAGACCTCATCGCCTTTGCCAGCAAGGCGGGCATCAAACCTGCCAAGGCAAATGACCTGATCTCTCAGGTCTCTCAAGCTGTTCGAAACTGGCAGACATTCGCCAGCCAAGCCGGCGTAGATCCGGCTGTTGCCACGGCCGTTGCAAGCAAACACAGGCTCTATCTGGACGAATAATACCGTTGGTTTTCTGACCAAATGACGAATCGTAACTACGGCTGTGGCCAGCGCAGCAAAGCCATGTCTGATCGGCGGACCATTTCACATTATGCGTATTGAGACCGCGTGACTAAAATAGCTTTATCGAAGTTTCCTTGAAAGAATCGAGGCGTGCAAAACTAATTGGCCCTGAACAACGACATTCATACTGGTCTGCCCCACTGAGGCAGTCGATTGCCTTTATTCGTCCGGCGGTTTCTGCGCAGCGGCGCTGATCCTGCCGGTCCGACGGATGAACGGACGCATCCGCCGGCGCGCGGTGTGAGCTTGTCGCCTTGCAAGCTGCATGCGACCAGCACCTTGCTGATTTGCCAGATCTTTGTTGAAACCCGTGATAGCGCTTTACGCAAAAGAGAATGCTGATGATCGCCCCAACCGACAACGCCCCCGGCACGTTTAATGCCCTGTTCAGGGCTGCGACCGGCCCTGCCCTGCCAACCGCCATCGTACATCCTGTCGATTCCCTGTCCCTGGGCGCGGCCATCGAGGCCAAGGCGGCCGGGCTGATAGATCCGGTCCTTGTTGGCCCAATGGAGAGAATCAAGGCGGCGGCAGATACGCTTGGCTTGTCCCTGGATGGTGTCCGGATTGAACCTGTCCCTCACAGCCACGCAGCTGCTCAAACCGCTGCAGCACTCGCGCGCGATGACGTCGTCGGAGCGATCATGAAAGGCGCGCTGCATACGAATGAGCTGATGGCGGCGATTATCCATCGTTCTGCAGGCCTGCGCACCGATCGCCGCATGAGCCATATTTTCGTACTGGAGACACCAGCCTATCCGAAATGGCTGATGATTTCTGATGGTGCCCTGAACATCGCACCCGACCTTCTCTGCAAGAAGAGCATTGTCCAGAATGCGATTGATCTTGCCCAGGCTGTCGGCATAAACCAGCCGCGCGTCGCGATCCTGTCCGCAACCGAGGAGGTTGATCCGAATATTCCATCGACGCTTGATGCGGCCGCCCTCTGCAAGATGGCTGATCGTGGACAAATTACCGGGGGCATCATCGATGGTCCGCTTGCTTTCGACCTGGCCGTTTCTCGAGAGGCTGTCCAGATCAAGGGACTCCGTTCCGAAGTCGGTGGCAATGCGGACATCCTGATCGTACCGGATATGGAAGCAGGTAACATGATCGCCAAACAACTGGACTATCTTGCAGGCGCCGCTGCTGCAGGCATCGTGCTTGGCGCGCGCGTGCCGATCATCCTCACCAGCCGGGCTGACAGTGTGAGAGAACGCCTCGCCTCCTGCGCCCTGGCCAAGTGCGTGGTCGCAAATCATGCCGCTCCGCCAAAATGACCTCAAGCTATGTCCTGACCGTAAACGCCGGATCCTCCAGTCTGAAGTTTTCAGCGTTTGAGCATGTGCCTGGCGCACCGCCTCTTGAGATAGCCAGCGCTAGCATTTCTGATATCCATAAGGATCCTCACATCGCCTGCACCATTGAGGGGGTTGATCAGAGCAAGGCGGCATCCGTGGCAGTCACTCATGCGACCTCGCCATCTCCAGGCATGATCGTCGCCATGGCAACGTTTCTGACCCATCACCTGCAACCCCGTCACATCGCCGCAATCGGGCACAGGATCGTGCATGGTGGGCTTGCATTCACCGGCCCCGTAGTCGCGACAGATGCTGTTCTTGAGTCCCTGTCCGGGCTTTCCTGCCTGGCGCCCAGTCACCAGCCACACAACCTTGCCGCCGTGCATGCGCTGGAAGTCGCCATGCCGGGTATCGTCCAAACGCTGTCGTTTGATACGGCGTTTCATCATACGCAACCGAGGCTGGCGCAGCTCTACGCCTTGCCACGCGCGCTCAGCGACAGCGGTATTTTACGCTTCGGCTTTCATGGCCTTTCTTATGCTCATGTATCGCAAATCAGAGACGAGATCTTTGGTAGGCTGACCCATAATCGCACGGTTGTTGCCCATCTCGGTTCTGGCGCCAGTGCCTGCGCACTCCTCGATGGCAGGTGTGTCGCCACGACGATGGGGCTGACTGCGCTTGACGGACTGCCAATGGCGACACGCTGCGGCGACCTTGATCCGGGTGTCGTTTTACACCTCATACAGGATCTGGGTTTGTCGCCAGACGATACAAATGACCTTTTGTATAATAAATCAGGACTTCTGGGACTATCAGGCCTTTCGTCTGACATGCGCGTTCTGCGCCAGAGCGACTCACCGAATGCACGCGAGGCACTTGATGTTTACGCCTATCGCGTTGCCCGGGAAATCGGCTCGCTGGTTACAGCCCTTCGCGGGCTCGATGCGCTCGTCTTTACAGCCGGCATCGGCCAGAATGATGCAGATGCACGTCGCGAGATCTGCGATCACCTCTCATGGCTTGGCGTCGAACTTGATACATCCGCGAACGCTTGTTCTAAAAAGATAATATCATCGGGCGGTTCGCGCGTCGCTGTTGCTGTTGTTCCCGCAAACGAAGAGCGCGTCATAGCGGGAGAAGCAATTGCTTTGACGCTCCCAGCTTAGATCAGAACGCCCCCCCGCCTCGCTGCGCAAGCAATTGCCCATGGCCGGGATTGGCGACGAGCAGAACAAGACATGTTAGCCATTCCATATTCAAGGAGGGTTTCATGGTTCGTGTTGCTGGGTTGCTGGCTGCGATGAGCATTGCTGCTGACCGTACGATATTTTTTATGATCACGCATGGCGGCTCATTTCCGATGGCGCTTCCCGCACTCACCAATGCCTTCCCGGGTGGAGATATTAGTAAGCTGGCAAACCTGACCGCCCACGCCGAAGCCCTAATTGCATTGATATTGTCTGAAGCATAGCAATCCGTTTGCTTGCCAAGCGAATACACAGCTCGTGACAACGTCGACCGTGACTGTCCGGAAACCGAGCAGCGGACATTGATCTGCCCCCATAATGATAGACGATTTTAGATGAAAATTTGATGGCTCAAGAAGCTTTTCTCAATCGCCCCGCTATACGCAAAGCATTTTCTTCGACCAGCCTAGCGGTTTGTTCCACAAAACCCTCAGCGCTTCCCGGCAGCGAAGCAACGGCCTCGCTCACGGCTACGCGCTGGGTCACCAGGCCATCGGTCAGCTCCTGAACGCGTTTGCGAACATCAGCAGGCCGATACCCGACCGTCTCCGCAATCGCATCCCAATGGCGGGCACCCACATCGCCGGGCTTGCGTTTTTTGCCTGCAATGTTCTGCGCAAAATACTGCACAACACGCGGCCATGAAAGAACGGTCGAGACGTCATAAAGCGGGGCAAGGCCCGGCCCCTCGGCAACAGGCAGCAAGAGCGAATAATTCTTAGCATGGGCATCAGTATTCGCCACAAGAATGTTGAAGATCAACTGATCCAGCAACGCGAGCGCGTCTGAAGGTGGTAGTTGATTTCCCATTGCGAGCAACGCGGCGAGGCTTGGCCCAGCCACTGTCCCGCGCTCATACTTCCGCCCTGGCGGGACACTGCTGGCCTGCGCGAAATCTTCCTGATGAACGCGCTGCAGGTCGCCGTCCCGGCCGATGCGCCGGTCATAGCGCAGGACACAGATCGCTTTTCGAGGACCAGCTGGCAGGATGGTGGTTTCAGTCGACACAATGCCAATTGCCTGCGCCAGTCGAAGACAATAGGTTTCGTTCTCGACAATACCCGGCAGGACCGGGTTGTCCGGTTTCAGAATAATGGTTGATGGCGCCCCATGTCGCGGAACAGCCAGCACGTCCCCTTGTTGAGGTAGCCGCAAGACCGGATCGCCGTCTGGTCCAAGAACCGCAAGCGCCGTCTTTTTCTGACCGCCTGCCAAAGACAGGCGAACGCCCTCTTCACCCACGAGGAAAGGACGCTGGGCGAGATCCTCAAAATGGCGTTCAAGCGCAAGTTCTGGATCATCGGTTTCATAGAAATCTGTGAGCGGTGTGTACGTCCAGTCCGCCCGCTTCGATGGCACCCCAAAGGAGAGCGCGCCAGCCGTGTCCCCGCCAATCTCACCCAGTACGGCCAAAGTATCGGATCGGTCCAGTCCGAGTGAGCGGGTCAGTAGGCTGAGCTGTTCTTCTTCTGGCAGAAGGTTCGCTAGCCAGGGCGAGATCACCTCTGAGGGATAGGTCTTGTCTTTAAGCGGCAGGGTGAGCGATAGTGGAAATGCGCCATCGGTGGCGAGCCACTTATCTGTATAGGCAAAGCCGAGCGCGCCATCGCCCGCGACGGTCACATCGCCGACATGTAATGTGTCAAACCAGACTGGAACTGCCGCGTTCATTTGTAAGCTCTAAGATCGTAACCGCTGCTCTCACCTGGCGAACCGCCACTATCGGACTGATCTGGGGCGTCCACCAGCTCGCCCGCTGCAACGCGTAAGGCAACGGCAATCCGGTATAGGCTCGTGACGCGCAGGTCCCGCTTCCCGGTCTCGATCAGTGACAGGGCCGATGCGCTGATGCCACACAGGCGCGCAAGCTCATGCAGGTTCAACCCGCGTGCGTCGCGCAGTTTGCGGATTCTGCCCCCGACCTCGGCCAGCTGGCTCTGTTCTCTGTCCTGGGTCATATCGATCACCAATTTACTGAATACAATAAAATAGGAGCGATATCGCTCTATCACAAGCAATTTTACCGAAAACAGTAAAATAAGTCTCAATTCCCGCGTAAAGGACAGGTTTTTATTGAATGCGGTATATTTTACCGCTTCGTGGCCTGCCCCTTCGAGGTGGTCCGCGCGTTTTATTAGTCCGGCGGTTTCCACGTAGCGGCGTTCATGCTGCTACACCTCCATAGTAAGGCGGTATGAACGCCGCGGGCAAGACGGCTTTTGGTGCCGGTGGTTTGTAGC
>JAVJOM010000046.1:0-2076 GCA_040216775.1 Hyphomonas sp. | reverse complement strand
GCCGAGTTCGCGCGGCTTGGCGGCATCCACCGCAACACGTTCCTGAATTCGCCAAAACTGCTTGATGACCAGCTGCGCATGAAGTCCCTGCCGCGCCTGCGCTTTGCCGGCCAGGTCACGGGCGTAGAGGGCTATGTCGAGAGCGCCGCGATGGGCCTGCTGGCCGGACGTTTCGCTGCCGCCGAACGCCTCGGCCGCACGCTTGCACCGCCGCCGCCAACCACAGCGCTTGGCGCGCTCGTGTTGCACATCACCGGTGGTCACCTACAGGGCAAGCAAACCTTCCAACCAATGAACATCAATTTCGGCCTGTTTCCTGACATTGAGGACTATTCAAAGGTCGGCGAGGACGGCAGGCGCCTACGCGGCAAGGACAAGGGCCGCGCCAAGAAGAAGGCACAGGCCGTGCGCGCGCTCGAAGATGTCGATGCCTGGCTTGCCGGCGAGGCAGCCTTGGTGCCGGCTGAATAGACGCCGTATCAGTTGGCGGTCGTGACGCGCCAGATGCGGTTACCGACATCATCGGCGACCAGCAAGCCACCAGACTGGTCAAGCAGGACGCCGACAGGGCGACCATGCGCCCTACCATCTTTCATGAAGTCATCAAGAACCGTTTGCGGTTCGCCTGACGGCATACCGCCCGCGAACGGTACGAAGATGACTTTGTAGCCGCTGCGCGGCTTGCGATTCCAAGAACCATGCTGGCCGATGAAGGCCCCTTCTCCGAACTGCGTCGCGATCGCGCCGGTTGACCCGCTCGTCAGGTCGAGACCAAGCGACGCCGTGTGCGAGCCAAGCGCGTAGTCGGGCGCGATGGCGCTGGCCACGAGGTCTGGCTTTTGAGGCTCGACACGGGTGTCGACGTTCTGACCGAAATAGCTATAGGGCCAGCCATAGAAGGCGCCCTGCTTCACTGAGGTGAGATAATCCGGCACAAGATTGTCGCCAAGTTCGTCGCGCTCATTGACGACCGTGAACAGCGTGCCGGTGGCAGGATCGATATCCATGCCAACAGGATTTCGCAGGCCCGTCGCCATGACATGCCCCTCTGCGGTTGCCACATCAATTTCCCAGATGGCGGCGCGCCCCTTTTCGGCCTCGATGCCGTTTTCAGCGATATTGCTGTTTGATCCGACGGCGGCGTATATCTTTGAGCCATCCGGGCTGGAGATGATGTTCTTGGTCCAGTGGCGATTGATCGGGCCGCCTGGCAGCGCGAAGAACGGTTCAGGCTGTGCCGTGATCTGAGTTTCGCCATCAGCGTAAGGAACGGTCACGATGGAGTCAGCATTAGCGATGTAGAACGTGTCTCCGATCAGGGTCATGCCGAAGGGCGAATAGAGGCCGGCCATGAATTCGGTATGGGTTTCGGCAATGCCGTCGCCATCCGCATCACGCAACAGGGAGATGCGGTCGGCGCTGGGCACGCCCGCGCCAGCCTTCTTCATCACGCGCTTCATGAAGAAGCCGCGAATGCCGCCGCCATCTTCAGGGCGCGGCGGCGCGTTGCTTTCGGCAATCAGCACATCGCCATTCGGCAACTGGTAGAGCCAGCGGGGATGATCGAGGTTGCCAGCGAATTCAGCGACGGACAGACCTGCGGCAGGTGTCGGCTTGGCATCGCCTGTCCAGGCCTTGGCGGTCGCAATGTTCACGGTGGGAAGCAATTTGCTCGCAGGTTCGGGAAGCGTCGGCGACGGGCCAAAACCCGTCGAGATCGCGGCTGGCTGTGACGTGCTGCAGGCGACGAGCCCGGTACCGCCAATGACGCCGATTGCGGCGATGGTGCCGATGGCAAAGTTGTTCATGAATTACGCTCCCTGCTTACCAGCAGATACGCGCTAGGAGGCAGCCGGTTCCAGCCCCCCGCGGGCCGCCCGTTAAACCTCGCCTGTATTCATGGCTTTCATTATGCACAGCCGTTTGGTGACACCATTCGGGTTGCGGCCATCGCAATAGAACTTCCGCAAGCGAAAGTGAGCGATTGCCGGACGGATAGGTTTCGGTGCCAGGGCCACGTGCGGACCGAAGGCCTTGGTCTCGCTGCGCCGGGCCGCGGCATAGGCTGGTGCGACC
>JAVJOM010000044.1:0-8785 GCA_040216775.1 Hyphomonas sp. | reverse complement strand
GTGGTCGACCTCCAGGCAGCCATCAATCGCTTCGTCGACGAGCACAACCAGACCCCAAAGCCATTCTTCTGGCATGCTGATCCAGACGAAATCATCGCTGCTCGGGCGCGAGGGTTCCAAGCGTTGGAGTCAATCCACTAGGTTGCAGGATTGCGGCCGTGGCTGCCACGTAGATATATATGGGATCTGGATTCGACGGCAAGTCTTCAAAGCTGCTGATCTGCGATGATCTGCGACCCGGAAACTCTAACCCCGGGTGGTCCAAAGATGGGTCTCAGATCACACCTCCGGCGCTAAAGTCGGGCGATTCTCTGACCCTTGCAGCCTCCGCCTCTTCCTCGGCCAATCGAATCAGATGCCCCCCCGACCCCGTTCATGCGTACTGATCCGCACCGCGTCCTCAAGACTGAACACATAGATCTTTCCGTCTCCGCGGAGACCGGTGTGGGCGGTGCGGTCTATTGTGTCCACGACTCGCGGGGCGAGGGTGTCGTTGCAGGCTACCTCGATGCGAACTCGCGGGACATAGGGCATCAGGTCCCTCTGCACGCGATCCGGTGCATCTTTTGCCCGTCCTCTCCCGAATCCCTCGACCTGCCCAATACTGGCACCGCTCAAACCCTCTATATCCTGGAGCGCCAGGACGACCTTCGGCAGCATGCGGGGCTTTATGTAGGCCACGATCATTTTCATCAGGATCTCCTTTGTCGGGCGGCCGTCACTGCACAGGTATATCTTCCGGCATGGCCTTCCGACCTCTCACAGCGGGCTCAACGTAGATAGGGAACCAAGTGTACAGGGCCGGAAGCACTAACAGCGTCAGCAATGTCGAGGAAACGAGCCCTCCAACCACGACCGTCGCGAGTGGTCGCTGCACCTCCGATCCGATTCCAGTCGCGAGGAGCAGCGGGATCAGGCCGAGGCTGGCCACAGTGGCGGTCATAAGCACCGGCCGGAGCCGTAGCATGGAGCCTTCCGCCACCGCCTCGACAACCGGCATGCCCTCCAGGACGAGTTTGTTGAAGTAGGAGACCATGACGACGCCGTTCAGCACCGCGACGCCGAACAGGGCAATGAAGCCGATCGAAGAAGGCACGCTCAGATATTGTCCGGAAATGGCAAGGGCAAATATCCCGCCAATCAGCGCCAGCGGCACGTTCAAAATGATGAGCAGCGCATTCCGGATCGAGTTGAACGAGATGTAAAGCAGCAGAAAGATCATCGCGAGACACAGTGGCACCACCACCATCAGCGTCTGCTGGGCCCTCTGCTGGTTTTCGAATTGGCCGCCCCAGGTGATATAGTATCCGGGAGGCAATTCGACATTTCGGGCGAGCGACTGCTGGGCCTCCTCCACGAAACCGCCCATGTCGCGCCCGCGAACGTTCGCCTGGACGACGACCCGTCGTTGCGCGTTCTCGCGGCTTACAGTCGGCGGGCCCTGGACGATGCGGATGTCGGCGACTTGGGATAGAGGGACCCGGAGCGCCTCGCCATTCGAGATCCACAGATTGCCGATCGCCTGTGGACTGTCACGAAAGGTTTCGGCGATACGGACGTAGACATCGAATCGACGCTGCCCCTCGATCACCTGGGTAACGGCTTCGCCGCCGATCGCCGTCGAAACCAGATCCATAACCTGCGCGACGTTCAACCCGTAGCGCGCGAGAGCCTCGCGATCGGCTGTGACGACGAGTTGCGCCTCGCCGCTGATCTGTTCCATTTGCACGTCCGAGGCCCCCGGTATGGATTTTACGACCGCTTCGATTTCCTGTCCCTTCTCCTGCAGGATCTCAAGTTCCTCGCCGAACAGCTTGATAGCAAGTTGGGCGCGCACTCCCGAAAGCAGTTCATCGACACGGGTGGCAATCGGTTGCGAGAAGTTCAGCAGGATGCCCGGATATTCGCTGAGGTCCTCCTGGAAGATTTCGATCAGTTCTCCGCGGTTGTCCGCTGTCGTCCATTCCGTCTGCGGCTTCAGGCCGACCACCAGTTCGTTGTTCGAGATCGGCTCTGGGTCGCCACCGATTTCGGCCCGCCCTATAGCGCTGAACACGTACGTGACTTCGGGATACTCTAGAAGTTTCTGCTCCAGCTTGTTGCCGATCTCGATCGATTGATCGAGCGAGATGCTCGGGTTCATGGTGACTCGGATACTCATCGTACCTTCATCGAGTTCCGGCACGAACTCCGTGCCTAGAAACGGGACCATGGCCAGCGAAGCGAGGAGCGTCAGGACCGCGAATGCCACGACCGTCATGCGCCGCGCCAAAGCGAAGCGCAGTAGAGGCCGGTATCCGGATTTGAGCCAGCGAATGAGAAAGTGGTCATGCTCGCGCATCGTCGTGCGGAATATGGTCGCACAGAGCACCGGGACGATCGTCAGAGCGACCACGAGCGATCCCAGCATCGCAAACGCGACGGTAAAAGCCATCGGGCTGAAGAGCTTTCCCTCGACCCCCTGAAGCGTGAAGAGCGGCAGAAATACTACGATGATGATCAGCACGGCGAAGAAAATGGGTTGGCCCACTTCTTGAGCCGCCCGAAGGACGCGATGTACCAGCGGCTCGCGCCGATGATCGTCCTCGGACAGGTGCCTGACGATGTTTTCGACCATGACGATCGATCCATCGACCATCATCCCAATGCCAATCGCCAATCCACCGAGCGACTGCAGGTTGGCCGATAGGCCGAACCATCGCATCATGATCACGGCGATCAGCATCGAGAGCGGAATCGAGCAGACTACGATGAGGGCTGAACGGAAATCCCATAGGAACAGGAACAGCACGATTACGATCAGAACGGCTGCCTCCGCCAGCGCCTTTGTCACGGTGCTCACCGCCTTGTCGACCAAATCCGACTGGTCGTAGACGGGCACGATTTTGACGCCCTGCGGCAGGGTTTTCTGCAAGGACGCCACTTTTTCCTGAATGGCTTCGATGACGCGTTTCGTATTGGCCCCTTTCAGCAGCAGAACGTTACCCATCACGACTTCGCCGCCACCGTTTAGGGTAACGGCACCCTGACGGATCTCGGCACCATATTCGACTGTCGCAACATCCCGTACGTAGACCGCAGTCCCGTCGATGGTCTTGAGAACGATATTCGCGATGTCGGTGAGGCCCTCGCGGCCCCCTCTGATCAGGCCGGCTCCTCGAATGACGAGCTGCTCTTGCGCCCCTTCGAGATACCATCCGCCGGCGTTCGTGTTGTTGGCCTTGATCGCCGCAGTCACATCGTTGAGCGTGAGACCGAATTTCAAAAGGCGATCGGGATCGACCTGAACCTGATACTGCCGTACATTGCCGCCGAAGCTCAGAACGTCGGCGACACCGGGCACGGTGCGGAGCTGGAACTTAACGAGCCAGTCGTTGATAGTTCGCAGTTCCATCGAATTCATGCCGTCGCCGGAGAGGACGTAGCGATAGATCTGGCCGAGACCGGTCGTAATCGGCCCCATCTCGGGATCCCCCATTCCGGGCGGGATTCGTTCCCGCGCGACTTGCAAGCGCTCCAGCACAAGTTGACGGGCGAAATAGATGTCGACCGTGTCCTCGAACACCACGGACACGAGTGACAAACCGGCCTTCGATATGGACCGTACCTCGGTAATGTCCGGCAGGCCATTCATCACGTTCTCGATCGGGAATGTGATGAGCTGCTCGACTTCGACCGCCGCCAAGCCAGGAGCCGACGTGTTGATCTGAACTTGGATGTTCGTGACGTCCGGGAAGGCATCAACATTAAGCCGCGCCATCGACCAGAGCCCATAGGCGATCACGAGTGCCCCGAACAGGAGAACGAGGAAGCGCTGGCGCAGTGAAGCCTGGATTATTGAATCAATCATACCTTTCGCCCCACGCGCATTGTCTCAGTGGCCATGTCCACCTCCGAACCCGGCTTTCTCGAGCTCGGACTTCAGAATGAAACTACCGTCCACGACCACCCTATCGCCGATTTTCAGCCCCTCCACGATCTCGACTAGCTCCGCCGTCTGTATACCGGTCTTCACCTCGCGCCGGACGAAATCGCCATCGCCATCCTGTACGAAGACGATCGTCTCGTTGCCCTGCCGCTGAATGGCCATGGGGGATATGGCGACAACCTGGTCTGTCGTCGGGCTCCGGAGCGCGATGTTTGCGAACGTCCCTGGCTTGAGCAGACGATCCCCGTTGTTTACTTCGACTCTTATCGGAAGCGTGCGGGTCCGTTCATCGATAACGTCCGACACCCAGGTGACCGTCCCTTCGAACTCGATCGCGGGATATGCGGGCACTGTAACCAGTGCCGACTGACCCCGATGTACTTGGCTCACGTCCTTTTCGTAAACGCTGCCCATGACCCACACGATGTCCAGATTAGCGAACTTGAAGAGCGCCGTCTGCCCGTCGACGAGGTCTCCCTGCGCGACATTCTTCCCGATCACCGTTCCGTCAAAGGGGGCAGTCACCAAGAACAGGGTCAAAGCCCCATCCATCTCCGACTCACTTCGCTTGATGTCGGCAGCCGACAGGCCGAGTGCTAGTAGTTTCTGTTTGGCCGCCCGCTCGACGATTTGAGCTTCGGAATATGCTTGCTTTGCCGTCAGATAGTCCTGCTCAGGCGTGATCTTCTGTTTCCAAAGCTTCTCTTCCCGCAGTGCCGTGGTGCGAGCGAGGCCCGTCCGCTGCCGCGCAGCCATGTAGGCGGATTGCGCATCGGCGAGTTCTCGACTGTCGATCAGTGCGAGGACCGTGCCGGCCGAAAGCTGCTCGCCAAGGCTTGCTTTGACTTCGCGCACGACTCCCGGAACCCGAGGCAGGATTGAGGCCGTCAGGTTTTGATTGGCAACAACTTCGCCCGGGACCCGGAGTTCGACAGCCAACGATGCGCTTTCAGCTACCTGAACGGTGATCTTCGCGAGTTCGATCTGGGCCGGCGTCAGACTGACTTTAGCGGGGGTACCTTCACTCTCTTCTCCCTCATGTCCACCGGACGGCTCCTCTCCATGATCCGGCTGCCTTGCAACAGTTCCCGTGGCCGCTACCTGCGGTGCGGGGGTTTGTTCGCCCGGCACCTCCACGCTGGGCGGAGAAACCGAACGGTCTCGCCAGTAGTCCTCGGTCACGATAAGTCCAGCGCCCACCGCCGCTGCCAACCCGGCTACCAGGGCGATGAACCGTGCACTGCGTTTCATATCTGCTTCCACTCCTTGCCTATCGCCGGAGAGTGTTCAGGAGAGCACTGACTGGGCGATTCGCCTGCACTGCCACGTGCTGATACTCCGTGAGCGCACCGACATGGAAATCCTGTACCTCGATCATCCTGGACGGCGCGTCCTGCGGAAGCAGAGGCCTGGATTTCTGCACTGCAGTCCTGCTGCGCAACTTCCAAGATAGCTTCCCCAGCCGGCGAACCTTCAGTCGTCAAGATGTCGACTCTGCGTGCAGCCTCTTTCAGCGACTCATGTGCTCTGGCTGGTTCAGCGCGCCAGGGCGCCTCTGCGGTGCGGTGCTTCTCCTGAGCTGCGCGGCCAAGCTGCTTTGCGCTCCCGCAACCACACCCGGGTTCTGCATTTGCGCCGTCGAGAGCACCCCACGAAGCGCCAAGGTACCGGTAGGATCGGTAAAATGTGGGAAGAGTTCCTTCTGCTGGCAGGTCTGTGAGCGCGTGTCCCGAAGGCACATCCTGCGTCAGCGGACGGACCTCAGGCCAAGCCGGCTTTCCCTGGAGTCCTGTGGCGCCCACGCAGCCACTCGAGACACTGGCCAGCACATCGACTTCGAAAGTCGAAAGCCGCCAGTATCTCATGACGAAGAGTTCTCCACATCCGGGACATGAGCCGCCACAAAGCGATTCGAAATCAGTTCGGAATCCGGCGCTGACAGGCTAACCAGCAGCATGGCGAGCGCGACGAATACTGCGTCGAACGCTGTTCTCATCACAGCGTCATCCGTTCCGCTCGGAGCTTGTTCCAGTGAGTCGCTCCAGTTCGGCGCGGGCCTCATGTAGGGTTTGTAGGGTATCGAGCAGTTCACGACGCCCCTGGAACAGGGTGCGCTGAGCGTCCAGGACGTCGAGATACGAGAACTTGCCTTGCCGGTAGCCTTCTTCGGCAAAAATGAAAGCCTGCTCGGCCTTGGGCAGAACTCCGGTCCGCAGCGCTACTGCCTTGTCCCTCGCCGTGTATATCCGGCTGCGTACGGCCGCGATCACATTAGTCAGTCCGAGACGTGAGGCGGCGAGGTCGGCTTCGGCAGCCACTATCTCTGCCCGGGCCCGCCGAATGGCTCCCTGCCTGCGATCGAAAACCGGAATCGGGATGCTCACGCCGAAGACGAATGCGGAGTCATTGCTATCGCTAAAGCGGCGGACGCCTGCGGAAACCGTCAAGTCGGGCAGGGCTTGACGCCGCTCCATTTCGAACTTCGTCCGGCTCCGAAGGACTTCTGCCTCGCTCTGCAGCACATCGATCGATCCATCAATGTCGGTCGAAGGCAGATCCCCGACAGGATCCAATTGCTCGAACCAGCTGCTTTCCAGCTGTATGGTCGCGGGATCGATGCCCGCCAGAGACCCCAATATGTCGCGGGCAAGGGCAGTGCGGCGGCGGGCCCGATCCAGTTGTAGTTCCGCTTGACTGAGGGCGACTTCTGCACGGTTCAATTGGACGAGCGTTTCACGGCCAGCTTCGACCTGAGCCCTAACAGATCGCTCAACTTCGTGCGCTAGGCGGATACCCTCCTCCTCGAGCTTGACAGCGGCCTCGGCAGCAACTGCTTCGGTGAAGGCGAACTTGACCTGCTTGGCAAGCCCGAGTTCCGTGGCAGATAGGCCGTACTGCGCTGCCGTCCGGTCGGCTTCGGCTGCCCTCACCCGGGCGCCGCGTTTGCCTCCTATTTCGACGGTTTGCGAGACACTGAAAGTGGTTTCAAGGCTCTCGAAGCTTCTGTATTGACCCGTCCCCAGGAAGTTCTCCCCCTCGACGGCCAGTTCTGGGTTCGGCAGGGCGCGGGCCTGGTCGACGTTCGCATCGGCTGCCTGGAGCCTTGCCGCCGCAGCTGCGGAAGCTGGTCCTCTTTCAAGGGCGCGCGCGACCGCTTCTTGAATTGTGAGGATTGAAGAAGCTTCGGAACGAGCGCGGCGCGCAGTGGGATCCTGCGCACTCGCGCCCGGCGCCCAGGCGATGGCAATCGCCAGGGCGGCTGAAAATAGCAGGCGCATACTAGTCTCCACATCGAACTGACAAACGGGCGCTGCGGCGCCTAAGACAGTTGGTCAGTTCAATTTTGTGGCGGCTTGTAAGGAGGCGCAGGGTCGGAAATGTCAGCTGCGATTATGCTTCCAATCGGAAAGCGCTGACTTTCGGTAGCGAATGGCGCAGTGATGATGAAATATTGGGTGCCATCCGACATCGGGGAATGGGTGCAACCGACTACGGATTCAGTGGGCATCTTCTTAGGTGCGGAATCGTCATCAGTAATTGCCGCCGCTGCTGCAACCTCCGGGGCTTCGAAGCCTAGTTGCAGCCCAACGACGAATGACATGACAAAGATCATAATTGCGAAGATGCGCATCCTGTTTATATGCCCGAAAACCACTTCGCTTGCAACGATGAAAGGCAGTCGAAATTGTCGCAGCGGTTCGATCGCTAGTGGATTAGCCGAGACGGAAGAATCCCTTTTGGGATTCCCAAACACCGTCCCGCATGCGAGTCTGGCGCATGCGAACAGGAATATCGATCTCTCTCAACAGTGCCGACCGTCGACGGCTCGAAGCCGTGATCGCAGACCGCAATTCGCCGCAGAAGCATGTCTGGCGCGCCCGGATCGTGCTGCTGAGCGCCGATGGCATCGGGACGAATGCGGTCATGGCGGCGACCCGGACCTCCAAGACCACAGTCTGGCGATGGCAGGCGCGGTTCATGGATGCCGGTGTCGACGGCCTGTTGCGCGACAAGACCCGCCCGCCCGGTACGCCTCCGGTGACCGAAGATCGTGTTGCAAAGGTCGTACGGCTGAGCCAGCAGCCTCCGCCGCACGAGGCGACCCACTGGACTGCGCAGGCAATGGCCAATGTGGTGGGGCTCGCGGTGTCGACGGTGCAGAAGATCTGGAAGGCTCATGGCCTGGCGCCGCACCGCTGGCGCAGCTTCAAGCTGTCCAACGATCCCGCCTTTGTCGAGAAGCTCCATGACATCGTCGGCCTGTACGTCGCGCCTCCGGCTCATGCCGTGGTCCTCAGCATCGACGAAAAGTCTCAGATCCAGGCTCTCGACCGCACCCAGCCCGGGCTGCCACTTAAGAAGGGGCGTGGCGCGACAATGACCCACGACTACAAGCGCAACGGAACGACCACCTTGTTCGCCGCACTGAACGTGCTGGAGGGCACCGTCACCGGCCGGAACATGCAGCGCCACAGGCATCAGGAGTTCATCCGCTTCCTCAATGCGATCGAGCACGACATCCCGGCCGGCAAGGTCATCCATGCCATTATGGACAACTACGCCGCCCACAAGACGCCGGAGGTTCGCCGTTGGCTCGAGCGCCACCCGCGCTGGACCTTCCACTTCACACCCACCTCCAGTTCGTGGCTGAACGCCGTCGAGGGCTTCTTCGCCAAGCTCACCCGCAGGCGCCTGAAACACGGTGTGTTCCAGTCCGTGGTCGACCTCCAGGCAGCCATCAATCGCTTCGTCGACGAGCACAACCAGACCCCAAAGCCATTCTTCTGGCATGCTGATCCAGACGAAATCATCGCTGCTCGGGCGCGAGGGTTCCAAGCGTTGGAGTCAATCCACTAG
>JAVJOM010000043.1:0-15220 GCA_040216775.1 Hyphomonas sp. | reverse complement strand
CCATGGCGTGCCGGTCGTCGGCCCGATCGACCATGGCTTCTGCACCTCGATCTACTTCGCCGGCCCGGAGCATCTGAGCCTGGAAGCCTCGTTCTCGACAGCGCCGATCGACCCGCGCGCCTGGATCGACCCGGATGTGGTGGCCCGGGCCGGCATCTCTGCCGACGAGCTGGCGCGCTTCAAGGCACCGGCCCCCCATGTCGCGGCCCCGCAACGGCCGCCGCAGCCGCCCGCCGACGGCCCCGGCCCGCACCTGGTCTATCCGGCGGCGGCCTATGCCAGGATGCTCGCCCGCAGCGATGCGGAGACCGAGGCGAAGCTCTCGGAACGGACCCCGCCGGTGGCGGTGGGGTAGCGGCCGATGTCGATCAGCTGCGGGGAAAGCTTCATCCGCCCGGCATCGTCTTGCGGCAACACAGCATCTAGGTCGACAACACCCAGCAGCCAACCGGCAAAGTCCAGGTTTTCGCTCAAGACGTCGAGTGAGGTGGGGCCGGGTTATCTGCTGTCCGGCATCTACTGCGGCATCGATCCAGGCAGCGGCGGCTTCCCTTGCGCCTGCCAGCGCCTCGTCAAGGTTGTCACCAGCGGAAAAAAGGCACCCGGGCAGATCGGGCACCACCGCACCAAACGCCGTGACTCCCGTCCCTTATTCAACTGCAACTATTCGACCGCTGCCGGATAGCGCATCGGAAACCCTACGTCCCTGCCTATTTCCGGATCGCCGCGGGGAATCCTTTGCCCAGATCCTTAATCGGATGCGCAACGACATTATGGCCAGGACGATCCGAATAAATCAGTACATTGGGCGAACCGCTGACCCGGTCCGCGACCCGGCCTGACGCCTTCAACCGCCGCAGGAGATCGACCAAATCGGTCTCGGCGCCCTTCTCGATCGACACCATTCTGTCGTCGGTCATCGTCGTCTCGATATGGGTTTTAATTCAACCAACTCGAAACCTACACAAGACCAGCGATGACCGCCTCAAAGCAGTCGACCCGGCCTCGGCGTTCCGCTACGGTCGCTACGCACCCTGCAGGGAACGTCCAGGGCGTAATCCTACACCACGCGTTGGGACACTATTATCTGAATATTGAGAGATTTTCCTGAGAAAAATTTTATTACAGATTAGATCATGCACGGCCGCTTGATGAATGAAAGCCCAATTGGCGAAAATGTCGCAAACATCGTATGAAGATGCGACCGATTGAGAACCAGGAACGCATTACGTGTCGACCTTGAAGAGACGAACAAGTGGAATCGCGAATCGCTCTCTCCGCGGTCGCGCGACCGCGGCGCATACGAGCTTCTATCTCGTACATGTGACAGCGGTCGGCATAGCCCGCGAGATAATCAGGGCGGCACAGATCGAGACCCATCTTTGCAAGGCTCTAGGTGCGAATCTCGTGTATTTCTTCGCGATGCGTCCTGCATACAAGTTGCGGGATGCGGATCAGAAGAATGACATTCTAGATTTTTTCCCATTCGTATTTCTGGTCAGCACTGACAATCTTGGTGCTCCACATCACGTATATCCATTCGATACAGGCGGGGCCCTTGAAGGTGCTTTCGATGAAGGGGCTAGTCCTGCCGTATACCTAGAGGACTATGAACTCGAAGAGACGCTTCAAGCTGTGAACGAACACATAGTGTGGGCGTTTGGGACTCCAGCTGACTATTACGACGGGAAGCTGAGGCCAGACTTCGGAATGGACATACCCGATTGGGACACCGGTCCCAAGACCTTCGCCAAGATTGCAAGACTGGCTTCCATCGGCAGCAATCGTCCAGATAGACGCGCTTCCGCCATCGAAGTGGCATACGCTCGGCACGTACCGCTGAGTGATGTGAAGTTCGCAGTTCTGCCGTATCAATTTCTTGAGGATCCCCACGGCCCTAACACCGACATGATCGATAGGCTAACAGCTGCCGGAGTGGCCTGGGAACCCTATCAATGGCGTCCGAACCGTGCACCCGCTGACTTCCATAGCGAAATAAACACCTTGGTCCGTGGGCACCTCGCCTCGAGCGGCCAGTTATGAGCGACTTAGTGCTCAGCCTCCGTCTGATCGGCTATTATCGCTGCGCCGGCCATGGATTTGCGATGCCGCTGTATGGTCAAAGCGAAGGGGCAAACACGCTTTATGTCGCGCGAGCTTCGGTGTCGGGTGATCATGCTGCGAGGATCGTAGCCTTCGAGCCGATCAATGTTGACGATCAGCGTCGGCTCCCTACCGGTGAATCATTCGTGGTCGAGGTAGGTGAACCCTGGAAGGATGTATTTCTATGGAACGATGCCGCCTATGCGGGAACTCCCGAGGAGATCTGGGCTGAGTTGACACCCCTGCATCCAGATGTGGAGGCCCGAGCGCCGCTAAGCTTGCTTGATATGGCTGTCCACGCCCGCCGAGATGAAGTCTCCACATTGGCAGGCATCGCGTTCGGATTTTTGCATAAACGATTTGGTGTGGCCAAGGCACAGAGCTGGCGCCGACAATTCATGCGGCAACAGACTGAAGTTGCACTCCGACGGGCGCTCATCGGCCAGCAACTGGATGATGAATTGTTTCAGGCGGTCTGCCTCCGTGAGGCGATTCCGAACGAGCTGACATTCGATATTCCAGAAGAGTTGGCGTCAGCTTGCACCGGAGAAGAAGTCCAAGCTTCGATTGCACGCGTTTCACAATTAGCGGCATTCCTAGGGGCTTCGCTCGCGCCATTTCCGGTCCAGGCGGCGGTGCCTGCGACCGGTATTCGAGAAGCCCCTCGGCCTGCGCCTTCGGCAACTGCCGCTGCGACCGTCTCGGAAGATGTTTCGGTCCTCATCATCACCGAAGGCAAGCGCGCCAGGGAAGTTGTGCGTCATCTGAAATCAGTAAGGGAAGACGAGCCAGATCCGGCCAAGCAGGAGTGGGAGATCCTGTCTGGTGGAACCGCTGAATTTTCGGGTACCATCGGTATTCGTGTAAAGTCCGTGATCGCGCTCGTACTAGGTGAAGATGAGAATGCGCCTGCTCGTCCATCGACAGAAGTAGAGCTGTTTCTCGAGAGGCAGGCCGCAGGGGGCGCGCTCATTCTCCTCGTTCCTGCACTGCCTGCAACACAACCCTCAACGCTTTTCGCCCCAGGTGGGGGTCAGGGACTTCCATCTGTGCATGCAATCCTCGATACGGCGATTGCGCGATCACCCTTCTGGTGGGGCAACATTAAGCGCTCATTTGACCGGCGAATTTCAGACGTCCTTCTGCTTGCGGTCAGCGCCGCGCGGTCGCCAGTGGTACGCCGCGAACTGCTGGAATCCCGACCCGAAGAGGCGGTCCCGATCCTGTCGGTAGGTGTGGTATCCTATTCCGGCGATCGGACCCCGAAGGGACATGGGCCAGAGGGTTTCCTCCTCGGTTCCGAGGCGAGCTGTGTGGCGGGCGATCCAAAGCGAAGCGATCCTGCGGTTCTGTTTTCGGTCCGAATCAATCCTGACGAGATCGATGGTTATCGTCAGGCGACCCAGATCATCGTCGAAGGGCGCCAGCGCGAGAACAGGTTTACCGAGTTTGCAGGTTCCGTGATCGCGCCGCTTTTTGGCCGCAACCGGCAATCCACTGGTCCAAGGGCGCGTCTTGAGCAACTCCCCGATCTGCCAAGTGAAATTCGCGAAACCATGCGCGCGCCCGATCACGTTGGCACATTTGCGATCGGCGACAAATCTCGCGGCACTCTTCTCGCTGTAACTGCAGAGACGCCATCGCTGGATACGGTCGAGCGAGCCGATCAGCTGGGATGGAAGATTGCCCGATATACCGACTCTGCGACCCTGCGACGCTTGTCTGAAAAGGCGGAACCGGCAGCGACGTTTCCCGACGAGATCCTATTGGGTTCCATCCAGTCGAAGGAAATCAACAGGAACCTCGCCACGCGCGGCGTTGATCAGAGGGACGTCGTGCGCGTCAGTTACGACCTTCTTTCGGAATGGCTGGATGGTATTCCAGCTGCGCAAAGACCTACCGCGCGTCGCAACGCACGGCCGCTGCGATCGGCGACACGCCCCTACGGCGAGTCCGAAAATGATCATCTGCTACTGCGCGAATATGTACTCAGCTCTGATCCGGCGGCGCAGCAACTTCTTTCCCTGATCTCCGTGCAGAACAAGGCACCGCCTTTTCGTCCGATGAAACGTTCCGCCGATCTGCTGAGATGCTGGACACCGCCGTTACCGGAGTTCCGGCGGTACGCGATCGTTGACGGAGCTGTGCCTGGCATTGTGCTTGAGTTGCGTCCCGAAGAAGTTCCCCTGCAGGATCTGTTCGTGATAGACGGAGACTACGCGGTGCCGGTGCTGTTCCGGTCCCACGTTTTTGCAGTGTGGGCCCGCGCCACCCTACCCGCAGCAAGTAGCTGGATGGCGCGATTCTCCGTCGCAAATACCTTCGGCGGTTTTCCGATTGCCGACATTTTCCGGGTTGTCGGTCAGGAGGGCAGTCTTGCAGCGCTAGTCGCGGACAGCGCCCCGTCGCGACTGGGCGAGCTCGCCGAAGAGGTTGGCCAGTATATCGAGCGATCGCTTGCGAGCCTGCCTTCGGGAAGCTGGAAAGAAGCGCACCGTCTCAGCGACAATTTGCCGGCAATGCGTCCGCTGAACGAACTTGTGCTGCACGCCTACGGCCTGCCCGCGAATGCCACCGATATCCAGATCCTGCGGCGCCTGCAGGAGATGAATGCCGCGTTCGGCAAGGGCTCGTCGTAGCGATCAGACCTCGGTGCCGGGAAGGTCACCCTCGAAGCCCTGCTCAGCAGCAATCTCCAGAATTCGTACGCCATGCCGCGCCTGTTTGGCTGTCGGCGCGCGCTCCCACCCATTGCCGGCATAACTGCTGAGCGTATGCGCTATTCCGCTCTGCCATTTGGCCAAGTGCCCCGTTCGGGTACCCCAGAGGTGAATCGCGAACCACTGCTCTGCCGACAACCGCATGCAGGCGGCGGACGAGGCATGATCATCCTGAGAACCCACTGGGTCGTCAGCGGACCGCGATCGGTCGTCGCTTCCCCACTCTTCCGGAAGATCGCCGTCGATCGGCAGATCCAGCTGCCGAAGCGCGGTCCAGCATGCCTCCTTCTTAGCCCATTCGGTTACATTGCGTCCGGCGGCACTCAACTGAATCTGCCTGTCGACGGCATGGGACCAAGTGCGCAACAGCGCCTCAAGGTCATTCGACAGCGACTGGTGCTGCCAGATCAGGTCAAGTCGGAGTTTGCCACCAGTCCGGTGTGAAAGGTACGCGACGAGATAGGTGGCGATATTGATTCGATAGGCTGGAAAACTCTCACGCCTGACAATTCGATGCGCTGTCAGAAACAGGATCGCTTGCGCAACCGCGTCGCGATAAAACCCCTCGTCAGGTTCCCACTTGGCGCCACGGCTCTCCCGCATCCGCCGCATGTAGGCAATGAAGTTCTTCTGGACGCCACCGCTGACAATGTGGGGCAGGCGGTTCCAGCTGTTCAGGAAGCGGGCAAGGTCTGTTTTCGAGATACGGTTGGCGGGCGGGGTTCGTTCACGAAACGCTCGTGCGCGCGCCTCCGTGGTGCCTTCGATGTTCAGCGCCGTTTGATACTGGCCGCGGGAGCGTTCGTAGAACCAGCGTGTCCGCTCGCCCGGAGCCCACACATCCTTCGAAAGCCGTTCCATCGCGATGTGAAATGGTTCGTTGGAGGAAAAATCTGCTTCCTGGATCACATTTTGAGTGTTCGCGTAGCGCGATATCTGTGGAACCATCTCCTCGACGCATTCCGGTGGGAGGCGCGTGATTTTGGCGGGAACGTGTACGCGGGACAGGTCTAGCCGGTCGCGCTTTCGTGCACGGTGGATCGAGGCGGTGGTCTGGCCGCCATTGACGATCTGCATGCCCCTGAATCCGGTGATTACGGTTCCGCTTCCGACGGAATCGGTGCGCACCTCGTCTGCCGTTACCGAAATGCCGTTATTGTAGGCCATGAAGTAGCCAGGCCGATCGCGGATTGTGTCGCGTATGCCGCGATTGACCTTGCCTGTCGCCTGGAGAAATGCGCGCACATTGAATTCGAGGATGCGCGGCCCATAAGTCTCGTACAATTCATACAATGTGTCACCGGAGAAGATTGCGAGATAGGTCTCATAGGGCTCCGCACCTAGCGGCATCTCGACACAAGGGATTGGCGGCATGCCAAGTGCGGCAAGATCGATATCGATGACTTCTCGTGTCTGCCCAGAGCGCATGGTCCGCATTAGGCGGCGGATATCGTAGATTTCGAAACCTACGTCGACGCCGGCGACGGTCGCATCGTCCAGCGACCGGACGGTGCAAGTGCCATCGGTGATGACGATCACGCGCGCCTGTTTCGTTCCCGCGGCAAGCAGCTCGCTGATGCGCTCCATCATGGCATAGCGATCACTTGCCGTTTCCAATTCGAGATGGACCTGCCGGCTGGCGGCAAGCAGGGCGCGCGCGCCCTGTCCGGCGAGGCGCGTCACTTCTGCAGTCGATATCGTTGCGGGACTGCCGGTGCCGCCGAAGATTGCCACGATGAGATCAATCCGCTCGCCTTCATCCGGAATAGCATGGCCGGAGACCCTGACGTTCCCAGTCCCGATCTTTCCGGCGAAATGGCAGGTGATGGGGTTTTCGATCATGCCGATATCAGCCAGATGCTCGGTGACGACGTCGACAAAGGCATTTTCAGTGAAGTCGCCGCCTTCCGCGTCGCCAAGCGCCCGATCAGCAATCTCGGACTTAAGATCGGATGCAAACTTTTGCAGATCACGATCTTCAGCCATGAGTTGTTCCGGCGAGGGCAGCGAGGCTTGACCCCGGAACGGCCCATGCTGCACAGGCGCTCAGGTCGATTATGTACGTACAGTCGCGGACTCCGTCGCGCAGATCACCAGGAGCAATATGAGGGAAACCCGCGGTGACTTCGAACAACTGCAAACCGTCTGGTTCGAGATGCAGCACGTAATTCTCGCGGTGCGCCTCGACATAGCCCGCCGCCAACAGCAGCGCTGTAAACTCGGGCATCGCGGCCGGCGCCTCGGTCGCAAGTCGCGAACGAACGCGCTCGACCAACTCCGGCAAGGTTGCGCCCTCTGGAACTCGGCGGAGGCGCAGGTGGCCGAGGAGGATGCGTCCCCGCGCGATATCGAGCTGCGCAACATTGGAAATGGCGACGCTGTCCGGCGCCTGACGAGCCGTCGTTTTGATCTCCAGGTAGCCAGAGGCAAGGCTGAAATCATTGGGCTCGCCTCGCGGGCCTACCCAGCCGGCAAGTGCCCGTTCCATTCCGATCAGGGGGGCCAGATGATCGGCGAGGATGTGGAGTTCGCCCATCAGCCCGATCATGCCGGTCTGGGAAAGGCCATCTGGCCCGTGGCGAGCCATGAACGCCTGCCATACATGGAGACGTCCGATGAATGCAGACAAAGCCGATCCCGCGTCAATTCTGGAGGCCGCCACGTCGGCTGTATCGGTGCACAGGACGGCAAATACTGCCGAATAGGCGATATGCGCCAGCGAGAGGGCGAAGCGGACCCGTCCGGAATGGCTGTGTCCAAGCAACACCGTGTCCATCTGGAAGCCGGCCGACTTGGGAATGCGGATCGAGGGTGGGACCTGGGAGGCCTCGACCTCGACAATCAATCCAGGGATGCCGCCGGGTCGACGGATGCCGGCAAAGATCTCGCAGGGAGCGTCCGGATGAATCCGGCGAAGATGCCATCCGGTCTCGGTTCGATCCTCTCCGCGCAGCGACTTCCAGGCCTCCTCAACGACACTCATGCGTCACCATCGTCGTCATCGCCGGCGCCGTAGATGCTGTTGACAACGTAGCTGACCGACTTGGCATTCGAACTTGCAGGAAAGCTGACACCGAGACCGATCGGCGGAATTTCTACTGGCAGGAAGACATGCTCGAACTTGCGGCCGTCGTCATCGATCTCCTGGCGGCATGCCAACGGATAGAGCAACAGCAGTCCACGTTCCGGGGGGCGGTGCTGGCGTAGAAACACGCCGGAAGGCGCTTCGGGAGGCTTATCCGATTTGCGCTTGCGCTTTGGCGGGGCGGCCAGGGTCTTCGCCATTGCTGCGGCATAAGCGTCGGAGTCGAGATCGACGGCTTCGTCGCGGGGATTCAACAGCCTGCGAATAACAAATCGCTCCCCCGGCTTGATGATTCTGGGCTGGGTAAGATCCGCGCCATAGCCGCCCTTCGGCTGTCGGATGACGGCGTCCACGCTCCAGCGGCCCAACTTGACCCTTTCCACGCCGTCGCCACCAACCAGAAGGACGTTCCAGTCGACGAGCTCGCGACGCCGTACCTGCTCGCGGATATACTTCGCTAGCACAGGGGCATTGGCGCGGGCAGCGTCTTCGTGGGTGGAGAACATGTCAAGAAACGCCAGGACATAGTCTGCGGAAACGCCAGTCCACAGATGCGATCCCTTCCATCGGTTTGCGCGGCCGCTCGGTCGGCGCTGTTCCGGATCAGGAACATGCGTGATTCCCTCGCCATTCAGCCGACCGATGAAATCCGACGCGGCAGCATGATTCTGTTCGAGTGTTCGATGGGCGGTCGAGAAGACTGTGGTTTCGGAGATGTCGCCTGCAAAGGAGACCTGCAGCTCGGTGCCGTGCCGCATTTTGGCTCGCGAGGTGACCGTCAGGCTTGGATGACTGCGGACGCGCAGACCGAACTGAATCGGGTCGGCCCCAATTGCTTCCATCCGGTCAAACTCCCGCCGGAGCTCGTCGCTCGCCTGAGCGATGTGTCCGTACCAGTCGATGTGGTCTTGTGTCGTGAACAGTCTGCATAGGTCGAGATAGCCCTGGCGGTAACCGAACCATCGACCCATTTGCATAAGCGTGTCGTACATCGTCGAGCCACGCAGAAAGTAGGTGATCGAAAGGCCCTCGAGCGTGAGCCCGCGTGCCAGCTTGTCGCCGCCAGTCGCGATCACATTGAGACCCTGCTCCTTGTTGAGGTCATAATCCAGGACGTCGGCCGAGCTGCCATTGATTTCGCGCACACCGATCGAACTGACAGTCGCGCGTAGCGCCACTTCCAGTTCCTGCCAGGCAACGGGTGCACAATCTTCGAGCGCAAGGTTACGGGTGACAGGTTCGAATTCGGTCTCCCAGAGCGTCTTGAACGGAGCAAGGCCCTCCTTTCCGCCATAGCGGACATCGTTAGTCAGCGTATCCAGCGCTTCCTGGACCTGCGCGATCACGCGCTTCTGAACTGCCTGATACCGCGTCACGTGGATGAGCATGCTGTTGTGCGCCCGGCTCTGGCCGCGCTCGCGCCGCGCCGCGACGACAAGCGCGAAACATCGCATTGCGGTCATCAGCGACTCCGGGATGATGTCCTCGCCATTCACCAGCGGAACGTGGAACACCTTGTGGATGGGCGGCATCCATCCGAGCGTCTCCCGCCTTGAAAGGCTCTCGGCATGGTCCTCAATGGGGAGGATCAGATCCGGAAGTCCCGTACTTTCCTCCTCTCCAGGCTCCTCGCGCGTGTAGCCAAAGATGCGCGACGCGCCGACATAATTGTCCGGCGTCGGCATGTTGACGATGAAATCGCGCGGGAAAAGATCCTGAAACTCCTTCCCCGTTTCGGCATCAGGATGAATGAATATGTTGGCAAAGGGCGTCGCCGTATATCCGACATAGGAAACTTGGTTGAAGCTTCCAACGATCTGGCGGATTTTGGCGTTGATTACGGTCGGCTTATGATTTGCGTCGGCAACTCCGTCGATAAACCGCTGCTGTCGAGTGTCGACGGAAGCATTGTCGGCTTCGTCATCGATTACGAGCAGCGGCATGCCTGTGAACCGCGGCCTGCCGTGATCCGTCGAATTGGCGGTGAGACGAATCCATTCGAGGACGCCATTGAGAACGCTCACGTTCTTCTTGACAACGAGCAGCAGCGGCCGCCCTCCGGGATGCACGCCGAACTGTGACATCGTCTTCCAGTTGAAGTCGCCTTTCTCGGTGCGGTTGGTTGCCCAGTCCACAATTGCAGAAGGATCGATCTGACCAGTTCCGATGACGCGAGAGTTGGTCTCGCCGATCGGGACGCTGATCTTGCCGATAAAACCCTCATCGAGACGGATCTGAGTCTGGCTGCGCAGATTGTTGTTCAGGCCGGTCAGAACGATGATGACCTTGTAACCGGCATCAGTCGCCTTGCAGATCAAGCCCGTGTAGTTGGCCGTCTTGCCGGATTGAACGTCACCGACGACCATCCCACGACGATCGAACTTCCTTTCGTTTGCCGGATTGCCGCAGAGGTCGAGGATGCGGTCAGTGATGCGATTTAGCGAATTGATCGCCGGCTGAGGCAATTGCTGCCGGATGAGGAAACTTCTGTAGCGCTCCCAGAATTTCCAGCGGACCTCGTCACGACGTTCATTAAGCCAGGGGAGGTGTCCGTCGTCGGCACGCAGGACCGACTCGTCACCGATGAAGGTGCTGAAAATCGTACCGAGCTGAGCGATCGCTTCGTCGCGCGAGATCTCATGCCGCCATTCGGGGAAAGCAGCGAGCAGGCGATCAAGCGTCGCGCCGATTTCGTCCCGCGACAGCGGGACATCGGTCGCGCGTTGGGAAAGCCTTAACTGGGCCATCTGTACGAGCTCAAGCTGGAATTCGGGGTTTATCGCCATGTCAGCAGACCTCGTCAGGAAGCTTCCTGATCACCTCCGGATAGGACGAGAAGGGCTCGAGCACCATCAGCCGTGCACGGGCCTCGTCGGCACCGAGCTTCAGCCCCGTCCGCATATGGTGATAGAGCGAAGTTAGCGCCGCTGACTCCTCGGCCGACAACTTCGGTCCGGCCTTCGGTGCGGTGGAGTCAGCTGCCTCGCTCACGTCAATCCAGATGCGCTGCACGGGCACGGTCGCCTCGATCACCGCAAGCATCTCCTCGACGATCTGCCGCTTGTCGCCAACCGCATCCAGTGCACGACGAACCGAGGGATGCGCGCGGTCGACCCGGTATGATACGCCCCGTCTCGTGTGTACTGGAGACCACGCACGAACCAGCTGTTCGCGCTGCTTGCGCGTGCTAGCACCAGCACGCTGCGCGAAAATCTCCCGCGCGTCACGGCGAACATTCTCTGCCAGCGCCTGCAAGCGTTTTCGAAGGGATGGCGGCGGGACCGCAATCGACTTGCGGATGTCCACCTTCCAGTCCAGATCCCCGCTGGTGGGAAGATCGAGCCTAATACGCGCCAAGCGATGAATGCCGTTCTGCGCCCAACCGCGGCCCGGACCTAGCCCCAGCCATCCACCGGCCACCAGAAGGCGCTCCCCACGATAAACGAAGAAGCCCTCATGCGCCTGCCATCCCGCTGGGCCTTCGGCTTTACCGAATTCGGCGCTGCTCATCCGGTCTCGATGGGGCAGGACGAATCCTTGCACTTCAACGGCGCCTCCACTGTGGCGGATGGTTTCGATCGGTGTGGGTGCGGTCGCCTTATGCTGCGAAATGAACGGATCCCAGGGAATAACCCGCTGCGCCTCGTCGTCACCGTTGAAGGTAATGATCAGACGCGGAACTTTACCCTCGAGATAACGATGGAACGTCATCGAAAGATGGCGCTCTACGTTCTGAGCCAGCGTGTAGAAACGTTGCCGATCAGTTGAATCATCGGTCAGTTCTCGGCCGAGCAGGCGGTCCAGTCTGGCGATTACTACCACCGTTCCATGCGGATAATCGTGCAGACAGTCGGCGTCCGCTGCTATCTCTGGGGGCATTCCGCGCAGTAGCTGCCAAGCGTCGACGTCGGCAACATGCTCAAGATCCCAGTAGCGCGCTTCGATTTCGCCATTCTCGACGCGCGAAGCCACAGCCAACAGACCGCCCTGAGAAAGTGAGGCCGTCTTCAATCCAAGCCCAAACCGGCCGAGATCGGCGGGCTCCCTCGGCTCAAACGGGTGGCGCCCGGCCGGTCGCATGGCTTCTACAAGTGCTCTGCGGTCCATACCGAGGCCATTGTCGGAAATGCGGACAATGGAAGCGGGGCCACGCCATTCAAAATCGACACGGACGCGTGTCGCTCCGGCAGCGATACTATTGTCGATCAGGTCTGCGATCGCTGCGGGGGGTGAATAGCCGATGCCACGCAGCGATTCGAGCATGGCACTCGCTCCCGGCGGGGCGTTATCAAAATCCTGCGCCGGTTCAACTGCTGGTTCCTTCATCCGATCAGGCTGCTTCGAGATCGTTCGTGTCGTCAATCGAAGCGACGCCGGTATCAATCTGCTTCTTCAGCGCCATTGCAACGGCCTTGCCCAGCAGCGGTGGTACCGCGTTGCCAATCTGCCGGAAGGCAGCGTTCATGGCCCCAGCAAAGCGGAAACCGTCGGGAAAGGACTGAAGTCGCGCGGCTTCACGCACGGAAATTGTCCGGCTTTGATAGCTGTCATAATGAATATGCGAATAGGTATCCTTGCCTATGTGCGCAGTCAGCGTCCGGCTCGGCTTGAGCGGCTCGAGCTTCCACCATTTGTTAGGGAACTTGCCTGGGTCGTAAGGGGGAACGATGGACTGCCTGAGCGCCTCCCATTCCTCAGTGCCCGCATCGCGACTGGTCAGTCCCTTTGCGACAGCTGCAGCCTTGAACATGGTTTCTGCGAGCTGACGCGCCTGGGGATAATCGGCGCCGTGCGGTAGCGAACGAAAAATAGGGAAGTCTCTGGGAGTGATGCGCACGAGATGCCCGCCGGTACCGTTCTCGGTTTCGAATCCCGGCCATTGACGCATCAACTGAGCATATTCGGACGGCCCACCCTCGCGTTCCCGATACGGCAGAACGTCGTCGAGCTTGCGTCGGCGCATGGCTCGCGGATCATTTCTATGTTCCGAGATCTTCGGAAGATCGCCCAGCGCAGCCCGCACGCCTATCGCACGCGGGAGTTCGTCGGACGGCTTATGCACTTCGTGAAAGTGCGGGCTGTTCTCATCGACGTGCTTCAGTGCGACACGGCGAGAACTGTCATAGCCGCGTGGAAGTTCGAGAAAGTGCGTGGGATCGGGGAATTTCGGGTCGACGTTCAGCGTATCTGCAATAGCGATGATAAACAGCCGCTCACGGACTTGCGGTACGCCAAAATAGGCAGCGTTGAGTATGGTATAGGCCGTTCGATAACCTTCTAGTTCGAGCGTATCGCAGATTTCCTCTGCCACGTTATGGCCACCGAAGTTCAAGATATCGGGAACATTTTCCATGACGATGACGAGCGGCTGTGTGTCGCGCACATAATCGAGAAAGCGATGATATAAGGCCGCACGTGGATCGCTCTGGAAGGCGTCCTCCTTGCCCGCGACCGCGCGAAGCTTTGACCTTCCGATCCGCGCGAAGGCCTGGCAGGGCAGCCCAGCTGCAAGAATGTCAAACGCCTGTGCGGTCGGAACGCCCAGGCTCAGCTCTTCAACAATGTCGCCGGCCGAGCAGCGCTCCATGTCACGTGCGGTCGCCCATGGATCATCAGCGGGTCGATCACATCCAAAATTCAGCGCGTAGCTTGCAGCCGCCTCCGCATCGATCTCGACATGGGCTGTAAGTGCAAAGCCTGCTGAGGAAAGGCCGAGCGAGAGCCCTCCGCACCCCGAGGCAAGTTCGAGTACGCGCGGAACCGCTCCTTCACGCAGACGATCAACCTTGCTCCGTTGCGCGGCCAACCACTCAGCCGACAGCATTGCAGACTTTCCGGGCCAGAACGTCGGCGATCATCTTCTCATCCCTGGTTTCGCATTCCCAAATGATGATCACTTCCCAGCCCCTGTCTTCGAGTTCACTTCTGATGCGGACATCTCGAGTGACATTATTCTGGAATTTATTTTGCCAAAATTCAACATTTGACTTGGGAGTGTAGGCAAATTTGCAGTCCGAATGGCGGTGCCAATAGCAACCGTGCACAAAAAGCGCAGTTCTTCGCCCAGGAAAAACCAAATCTGGCGAGCCCGGCAGATCGCGGCGATGCAATCGGAATCGCAAGCCGAGGCGGTGCGCAGCGCGGCGGACTGCAAGTTCCGGCCGAGTATCTCGACTCCTGATTTTGGACATCATGGCCGAGCGCTTCTCGGAAGATACGACGTCCATCAGCACAACCCTGACATCAGGCACCATCACGTCCGACTTGCGCGACAGCATTGGATACGGCCTCCGGCGCAGTCTGAATGACGGCGAGAAGCACTCGGCTGCACGATCAGGACGTTTCCGCCCCTGTTCCCATTCACGAACCGCCCCAATGGTGAGGCCCAAGGTATCCGGAAACGCGTGTTGCGTCAGTCCACGTTTGCGCTTGACTGATCGCACATTTTTTTGGCTCGTGCCATGGCTGCAGTGTTCGCCACGATCGCTGCTCAATTAAGTTTCGGTTCGCCCCTCTGGATGTTCCAGACATGGTCTATATGGCGGAGCCGCAGTGAGAGCAAGGAAATATCGGATCCGCCTATAGACAGGCCTTTCGGGAGCTCAAGACCGAGTTGAAAGCGATGCCAGCCGAGACATGCGCCAATGCATAACTAACCGTCATATTTTGGAGCTAGCTCGGACATTGCTGTCAGATTCGACGTTGAGAGTATCGTCGCAAGACGAGGGTAGGGACTCGAAACTTCTTGAGACTGGTCCGCTATCTGCAACTCCGGCCTCGCTTCCGCGAGCTGGAACGCGCCGGGTTTGCCGGACGCGGGTCTGTGTGGGTCACGTCACCATGGCGATCTCAAGGGTTTCGGCATGGTATCGGGCTTCGACCTCAGCGGGCGGGATTACTTCCCATCGGCTCGATGAGGCGGCGGTTGTTGAACCAGTCGACCCATTTGATGATGGCAAACTCGACTGCCTCAAAGCTGCGCCACGGGCTTCGGCGGCGGATTACCTCGGCATTGAAGAGCCCGATCACGCCCTCGGCCAGCGCGTTGTCGTAGCTGTCGCCGACGCTCCCGACCGACGGCTCGATCCCGGCATCGACTAGGCGCTCTGTGTATTTGATCGAGACGTCCTGCACACCCCGCTCGCTCTGATGGATCACCTCGTCGCAGCGCCCATGGCGTGCCGGTCGTCGGCCCGATCGACCATGGCTTCTGCACCTCGATCTACTTCGCCGGCCCGGAGCATCTGAGCCTGGAAGCCTCGTTCTCGACAGCGCCGATCGACCCGCGCGCCTGGATCGACCCGGATGTGGT
>JAVJOM010000037.1:0-5968 GCA_040216775.1 Hyphomonas sp. | reverse complement strand
ATGGTGCCGGTTGAGAGACTCGAACTCCCGACCCTCTGATTACAAATCAGATGCTCTACCAGCTGAGCTAAACCGGCGGCTGGAGCGGTGTCACTACTTCGATCAGCGCCGGGGCGCAAGAGGGGTTTCCAGTGGTTGTTCAGCTGGCCAGGCGCGGCTGATAGGCGGCAAACCTGTTGAAAGCGGCGAACACATCCTGCCGTCCGTCCAGCCCGTCCATTGCCCTGATAAGATCGGTCATCAGCGCCACATCGAATGCATAGGTCATATAGGCACCATCCGACTGGGTGCAGATGCCGCCGAGCGCCTTGAACAGGTTTCGCGCCTTCTTGTTTTCAGCCAGAACATTGGCCTCGAGTGTCCGGATGCCCGCATCGGCACAATCACATGCAATCGTGGTCATCAGGATGCGCGCAAGACCCGTATTGTGATAGGCATCCAGCGTCGCAATCGCGAGTTCCGCAGATTGCGTACCGGGCTTGCGGATCGCCCGCACAACGCCGGCGGCTGGCAAGTCATGTTCCGCCAGGTCCAGTGCCGCCCAGGCGAGATGGTCCACGCCGTCGACGGCCACAAGCCGCTCGAGCACCGAATCGGGCACCTTTTTCATGCCTGAAAAGAAGCGGAAATAGCGCGATTCATCTGAAAGGCTGGCGATACTTTCGCGTATGCGCATGCTGTCCTGCGGCCGGACCGGCCTCAGATACACACGCTTGCCTGTCTTGAGGCTCGTATAGATGGCGCGATTGTCCATGCGCTATATGTTGCACTGCAGCATGGTAAAACAATGGCGGTAATACAGTCTGGCTGAAGTTTCATATTCCGGCCGCGAAATGTGATTTCATGCAATCACCTTGCAACCGCCCCAATCGCCACGCCGCTTGCACGTTTCAGCCCCAATTCATGCGTAGATCCCATACCAACAACGATAAGTGCATGAAGGAATACCCCATGAAACGCCCGATGATCGCCCTTGCTGGCTTGAGTGTCGCCGCCCTGATGCAGGTTCCAGCTTTCGCCCAGGTGCCGCCGCCACCTCCCACAACACCGGCAACGATCCCCTTCACGAAAGCCTGTGATGACGTAACTCTCTCGGTCTATTTCTCGGCCTATGAGACGATGCTGTCATCCTACTCAATGCGCGCCGTGAACGCGGCCAGCGACCAGTTGGCCGGCTGTGCCGTGACCGAGATCAAGACCGAAGTCGTGTCGGAAGAGGCCCATTCCGATGAAGACCTGACCAATATTTCACAAGCGCGGGCCGCAGCGGTTCTCGACGCATTCAACGCACGCGGCATTCGCGCAAGTGATGTCCGCACGGATATCACCCCGGTGATCGTGGCAACCGTACCCGTGGCCCAGAAAGCGACCCTCGCCCGCCGGGTCGATGTCGTGCTGACGGCTGAGCCCGCCTATGGCCTGTAACAGACCTCCCCAATGGCTGGACCGGAGGGCGTTTCACCGCTCCCCTCTGTCCACCCAACTGCCCCGGACCGGTTCATCCCAGTCCGGGGCTTTTCTTTGGGCGCTGCCCTAGTCGAAAAAGGACAGGACAGCCCCGCCGAGGCCAATGGCGATGATTGAATGGCCCCAATCCACCATCAGGCCGGGCAGATTGTGGTGAGCCCCATAGACGAAATCATAAGCCTGAGTGGGCAGGCTGATTACGATAGCCAGCGTCACCGCAGTCGTCACGCAGGCGACAAGACCCCTGGCGCCCTTCAGCTTCAGCACCCAGCCGATCCCAAAGGCCAATACGAGTTCAATCAGGAATCCTCCCGCCATCCATGTCGGGCTTTGCCCCTCGAACATGTCGGCCGTATAGCCGCGCGCATCCATCCATTGGCTCGAAAACAACATTCCGTAGAAGACGAATCCGACGAAGAACATGACGATGGCGGCCAGCAGCACGCCCAGCAGGTTCACTCCACTGAGTCTTGGCATGTTTAATCCTCCCAAGTTTCTTTCTTTTCCGGCCCACCCCGCCTAAAAGTCCCGTTCCAGCGGGGCGACCCGCACCAACAATGCCTGAAAAAGCCTCAACCGGAAAGAAAACACCCTTATGACGCGACCCCGGCGCATCCTGATCACGTCCGCCCTGCCCTACATCAACGGCATCAAACACCTCGGCAATCTGGCGGGCTCCATGCTGCCGGCGGATGTCTATGCGCGCGTCATGCGCCTGCAGGGCCACGATGTGACCTATATCTGCGCCACCGACGAGCACGGCACACCTGCCGAACTCGCTGCCCAGGCCATGCAGATTCCGGTTCAGAAATATTGCGACGAACAATACGCCATACAGCGCAAGGCAGGCGAAGGCTTCAACCTGTCCTTTGACTGGTTTGGTCGGTCCTCTCGCCCCGCCAACCACGCCCTCACACAGCACTTTGCGCAGGCACTAGAGGCACAGGGCCTTATCGAGGAACGCACGTCCAAACAGGTCTACTCGGTTGATGATGGCCGCTTCCTGCCGGATCGCTATGTCGAGGGCACCTGCCCGCATTGCGGGTTCGAGAAGGCGCGCGGCGACCAGTGCGACAATTGCGGGCGCCTGCTGGACCCGGTTGACCTGATCGCGCCCTATTCATCGGTCTCGGGCAGCAAGAACATTGAAATTCGCGACACCAACCACCTCTACCTTTTGCAAGAAAAGTCACAGGACGCCATTCGCCAATGGGTGAACACCAAAGGCGCCAACTGGCCGAGCCTGGCCGTCTCCATTGCCAACAAGTGGCTGGACGAGGGCCTGATCGCCCGCGCAATCACCCGAGACCTGTCATGGGGCGTGAAGGTCCTCGGCGCGGACGGCACGGTTCGCCCCGGCTATGAAGACAAGGTTTTCTATGTCTGGTTCGATGCGCCCATCGGGTATATCGCAGCAACCCAGGAATGGGCCGAGGCAACGGGCAATGACTGGGAAGCCCTGTGGCGCACCGACAAGGGCGCCGACGAAACCGAATATGTCCAGTTCATGGGCAAGGACAATGTCGCCTTCCACACGGTCAGCTTCCCGGTCTCCCTGCTGGGCAGCGGCGAGCCGTGGAAAACGGTCGACAAACTGAAAGCGTTCAACTGGGTCACCTGGTATGGCGGCAAGTTCTCGACCAGCAACAAGCGCGGCGTGTTCATGGACCAGGCGCTGGACCTGCTGCCGGCTGATTACTGGCGCTGGTACCTGATCGCCAATTCACCGGAAGGATCCGACGCGGCGTTCACATGGGAAGGGTTCCAGGCGGCGGTCAATTCAGACCTCGCCAACGTGCTTGGCAATTTCGTCAACCGGATCACCAAGTACGCTGCCAGCAAGTTTGACGGCAAGGTGCCGGAAACCGGCGAGCCGGGTGAAGCCGAAGCATGGATGGTAGCGGAACTGGCCGAGCGCCTGCCCCGCCTGATCGGCTATTACGAAGACATGGAATTCCGCAAGGCTGCGGCCGAAACCCGCGCCATCTGGGCCGCTGGCAACGAATACCTGACCAAGGCCGAACCCTGGGTGAAGTACAAGTCGGATGTCGATGCCGCCGCTGTGGGTGTGCGCGCCGGGCTGAACCTCGCCGCGCTGTTTGGCATTCTCGCCTTGCCGATCATTCCGGAAACCGGCGAGAAAATCCTCGACGCCCTCGGCATTCCGGAAGCAAACAGAACCATGAAATTCAGCGCTGGCGCTGACTATGCTGCACTCCTCGACGCCATGCCGCGTGGACATGCCATTACGCCGCCCGACGTGCTGTTCCAGAAGATCGAAGACGAACAGGTCGCCGCGTGGACCGAGCAGTTCGGTGGCGGCAATCCGGCCTAGTTGATCGTTGGCGTTTCAGCAGGCGGTGTCGGCTCCCATTGCGTGGCGGGTGGGAATATATCGTCAAACCCGCCGCGAATGGATGGCCCATAGACCGGGTTTGGCAGCACGAACCAGCCATTGCCCCACAGGCCGGCCACCGCTGGGGAATCCGTCAGTGCACGGCGCTGGGCGACACTCAGCGCCTTGTCGTTGAAGGGATCAGCGATGTCGCCCAACTGGTCACCCACCAGCGCGATCACGCAATAATCGTCGGAGATGATTCCCCGGCGGCCATCCTTGCCCGACCCGTCCGGTGCATCACCGCGCAGGAACAGCGTCGTGCCATGCGTAAAGTCGCCAATCCCTGCCGCGCGCAGCGTATCTTCGGTTCCCGCTGCATTCGCGGCGTTCCGGTTCGTGTTCACGATTACGGCCACGCCAGCGGCACGAATACGATCAAGACCTGCCATTGCGCCGGGGACAGGCACGGCCTTGCCGGCACCCGTCTTCTCCCAGTCATCCCAGATTACCGGATCGAAGGCGATGCCGGAGCGCATGAAATACCCCATCGAACCAAGGTTCCAGATCAGAGTCTCATCGGCATCAAACACCGCTGCCAGCGGCTTGCCTTCACAGGCCAGGAATGAGGGCTGTTCTGGCGAGCTGCCGGGAGCGAGCACGACGCCGTGAGAGGGTGTATTTGCTGCCTTCGCCTCGACGAAACCCGCAATACTGGCCCAGGTCTGACGCATCGACACGCTGGCTTCGGCAGATCCGTACAGCCATTGGTGCCCGGGTATCGGCTCAGGCGCTTCCGCGCTTGTCTCGGCTTGTGGGACTTCGACCGGACTATCCGCAACGGGGGCTTCAACAGGCGCTGTCTGGCAGGCCGCCAGGCACGCAACGAAGGCTAGACTCATGATGTGTTTCATGCCGTATATTTCAGACAGACACCCTGCAATGTCCACCCGAACTTTATACGCCGGCATTCCCACCGGGCGGGCCCGTGGGGTATGGCAGCAAAGATGACGCGGGCGGATGCAATGGCCCTGGCGTATGGCTGTGGCTATTGACGTTGGCTGGCTGCCAGGCCAGCGCCGCCCGCGCCATCGGATTTTATGGTCTGGTGTGACAGTTTGGGTGTACCCGTTTGTTTCTGCCCGATACCGCCAGGCGCCCAACTTCCCTATCCGTCGACAGTTCCGATACAGCGCCGCCCGCTCCCGCCCCTTCCCCGACCGACCGGCGCCGACCGGGCCTTTGTGAAGAAGCGATGGGCCTAGAATGCAGGCGTTTGGATGCAGGTCGGAAAGATGGGCATGAATTTCCCCTGATCGGCTGTTCGCGCTGGCTGCCCGGCCGCACGAAAGGGGGGAAAGGGCCACGCCTTTCCGCCGTTTGTTCAGGCCCGCTCGAATACAACCGCGAGATTGTTGGCAGGCATCTCGACAACATGCTGCAATGTCAGCCCAGCCAGCGATGCGAGTGGCAAAAGTTCTTGATCCAGATCGCGCACGCCCCAGGCTGGGTCCCGTCGCTTGAGGTCTTCGTCGAAACACTGATTGGACGGCGCCATTATGCCTTCGCGTCCGTAAGGGCCATACAGGAACAGCCGCCCACCTGACTTCAACAGCCTGCCTGCCCCTGCAAACAGGCCTTCAATGGCTGCCATGGGGGCGATGTGGATCATGTTGATCGCGACCAACACATCCCAGGGCGGGGCCGCTTCAGCCGCGCCCCAGTCAGCCAGACTGGCGTCCAGCACGAGCGGACCGCGTAATCGGCCATGCTCCGCCACCTTCACCCATGCGCGCTGGCTGCCGAGACCGGCCGGATCGATATCGGAATAGGTCCAGTCAAGACCGCTGATCTCATCGGTCAGGAACGCGCCATGCTCTCCTGTTCCGGACGCAATCTCCAGCACACGGCCTTCGCGGCCGACATGCTGTGCGAATACATCCCGAATAGGCTCACGATTTCGCCCAACCGAAGGTGAAAAGCGCCGCCCGTCCTCGCCGGCCTTGCGGGGCTCCAGCGCGACCGGTTTGGCGGGCGTGTCGCTCATGCGCGAGCCGTGAACCGGGCGCGCAATTCCGGCTTCAGGATCTTGCCGTTCGCATTGCGCGGCAACGGATCATCCTGGAACTGGATTTCGACTGGCACCTTGAACGCTGCAAGAAGGTT
>JAVJOM010000035.1:0-5285 GCA_040216775.1 Hyphomonas sp. | reverse complement strand
CGCGTCCACCCCGTAGTCAGGTAGTCGATCACGACAGGTTTTGCGCCGCTGGCTTGGATCATCGCCAGCACGTTGCGTGATGTGCCGCAGTCAGGATTGTGATGGATGACGATCATGGGTCAGGCCTCCGGGAAGGAATTTCGGGTGCGATTCGCAAACGCTACCAGCGACAGCATCACGGGCACCTCCACAAGCACACCGACAACCGTCGCCAGCGCAGCGCCGGAATTCAGGCCGAACAGGCTGATCGCCACGGCTACCGCCAGTTCGAAAAAGTTTGATGTGCCGATCATTGCGCAAGGAGCGGCCACATTGTGCGGCACTTTCCAGGCCCACGCCGCGCCATAGGCGATGGCGAAAATGGCATAGGACTGGATCAGGATCGGCACCGCGATCAGGGCAATGACCAAAGGCCGGTCGATGATCACCTGTCCCTGGAAGCCGAACAAAAGAACCACCGTTGCCAGCAACCCGATCACCGAGGCCGGTTTGATGCGATCGGTGAACCCCATCACCGCCGCTTCGCCGCCACGCACCATCAGCATCCGGCGCGTTGCCATGCCTGCGATCAGCGGAATGACAACATAGAGTGCAACCGACAGGATCAACGTCTCCCACGGTACGGCAATATCCGTCACACCCAGCAGGAAGGCCACCAGCGGTGCAAAGGCAAACACCATGATGGCATCATTCACGCTCACCTGCGCCAGTGTGTAATTCGGGTCGCCCTTGGTCAGTTGCGACCAGACAAATACCATCGCCGTACACGGCGCGGCGCCCAGCAGGATCAGTCCGGCAATGTAGCCCTCGGCATCCGCCGCCGGAATGAATCCGGCGAACACATGCTTGAAGAAAAGCACGCCCAGCGCCGCCATCGTGAAGGGCTTGATCAGCCAGTTGACTACCAGCGTGATGATCAGCCCCTTCGGCTTCTCACCGACCCGGGCAAGGCTGGAGAAATCGACACCGATCATCATTGGCCAGACCATCGCCCAGATCAGGATGGCGACGGGAAAGTTCACATTGGCGTATTCCAGCCCTGCCAATACCTGGAACAGGCCAGGCACGATCAGGCTCAGCCCGATGCCTGCCGCAATCGCTGCGGCCACCCAGACCGACAGGTAACGTTCAAATGTCCCCATGGTTCTAGCAGCAGCTTGCGGTGGTGGTTTGCGTCTGCGCCGGGCAACAGGCCCGCTCGACCGCCATGCCGGTCGGTGTTGAGGCGAGGCGTCCGTCTGCTATGTCCGGCCCGCCCCCATACACCGCGCTGTCGCCAGTCGTGTGGAACACTTCCCACGAAACGCCCGACGGGTCCTTGACCCAGCTCTTTTCAGACTTGGCATAGCAGCATGTCGTCTCGCCTTCTTCCAGAACGGAGGCATCCGCGCGTTCAAGCCGGGCATAGACATCGGCCAGTTCATCGCTGGTCTCCACCTGTATGCCGAGATGTTCAACGCCCGCCGCTGCGCCGCGCTGGCTGATCGCCAGATTGACGCGCGGATCGTCCAGCATCCACTTGGCATAGTCGGGTTTGACAACACTCGGTTCGGCCGAAAATAGCGTCGAATAGAAACTGATCGACTGTTTCAGGTCGTCAACGGCGATGTGAACATGCAGGCGTTTCATGATTTGTCCTTTGGGTTGAATTCAGCAGCAGGCTGACCGGGCCATTTCCAGCACCGGCGCACACACATCCGTCCGTCCTTCGCAGCAATCTTCCATCAGGAAGACGATCAGGCCACTGATGGCGTCGAAATTGGCGGAATAGATAATCGACCGTCCCTGCCTTTGCCCTGTCACCAGTCCGGCTTGGGACAATATGTTCAACTGGGCCGACAGCGTATTGGGCGGCACATTCAGGGCAGTCGCAATGTCACCGGCGGGCAGGCCGTCATGCCCCGCTTTCACCAGCAGGCGAAACACGGCCAAGCGGTTTTCCTGCGCCAGGGCGGAGAGTTGCGAGAGGGCGATTTTGGTTTTCATATTTCCAATATCGTGGAAATAAAGAAATGAGTCAACCGCCCTTTTAAGGGTCCTGCCGCAGGGGCCTGTGTTGCACCTCTGCGCGCCACCTGCTTGATGGTGTCCATGCAAACACTTCTGCCCCTCGCATCTGAAATCGGGATGCTGCTCAAGGCGCGCCGGGAAACTGTCGCGGTCTCTGAATCCTCGTCCGGCGGGCTCATCTCCGCCGCCCTTCTCTCCGTCGCAGGCGCGTCAGCCTATTATCGCGGCGGCGGTGTTATCTACACGCCCCAGGCCTTTCGCAGCCTGATGGGGCTGGGCCGGGGCGACATGCCGGAGGGCATGCGGTCATCATCAGAACCCTATGCCTGCATGATGGCCCGCACGATCAGGGGCAAACTTGATGCCGACTGGGGCCTTTGCGAAACCGGCGCCTCCGGCCCGGACGGCAACGGCTATGGCGATGCGGCCGGCCACACCTGCGTCGCCCTCTCCAATGCGGAATTCGAAATCTCCCGCACACTCGAAACCGGCCTGTCGGACCGCGAAGCCAATATGCGCCATTTCGCGCTGGAGGCGCTCACCCTGCTGCACGAAGCCCTGGTCTAGGCCCGCGCCATACACATGAAGGAATACCATCCATGAACAACGCTGATCAGGTTGAATACTGGAATGGCCCCGCCGGGCAGAAATGGGTCGACCAGTCGAACCGCCTCGATGCCATGTTGGCGCCTTTCGCCGATACGGTTATGGCAAAGGCAGGTCTGAAGCCGGATGAGCGCGTCATGGATATCGGCTGCGGGGCAGGGGCGCTCACCCTGCGCGCCGCCGCTGCCGTCGGCGCAAAACACGGCGCTCTCGGCGTCGATGTCTCCGCCCCCCTGATCGAACTCGCGCGCGCCCGTGCAAAGGCCGCGAAGGCTCCCGCCCGGTTCGAGCTGGCCGATGCCAGCGCCTTCACCGCGCCCGACCCGGTCGACATCATCATCTCGCGCTTCGGGGTCATGTTCTTCGAAGACCCCGCCGCCGCTTTCGCCAAGATTCGCCAGTCTGTGAAGCTGGGGGGCCGTCTGGCTTTCATCTGCTGGCAGGGGCTCAGCGTGAATGACTGGGCCCTCGCACCCCTTCAGGCGGCCATGCCCTTCTTCAAGGAAACGCCCGCCCCCGCTGACCCGACCGCTCCCGGCCCGTTCGCCTTCCAGGACAAGGACCGCGTCGCCGGCATCCTGTCAGACGCTGGCTGGGCCAATGTGGCAATCGATCCGGTGGAAACCACGATCACCCTGCCGGGCGAGGATGTGGAAACCACCGCAAGGTTCATGATGCAGCTCGGCCCGCTCGCGCGCGTGCTCGGCGCGCAGGGCATTGATCCGGCCCCGGTCGAAGCGGCCCTGATCACCCTGATGCAGGACCACACAACCCCCGAAGGCCGTATCGCCATGAAATCCGCCTGCTGGATTGTGAGTGGAGACAACGCTTAGTCGGTAGACGGCTGTAACCGGTCAAATCCTGACGCCCGCTTTCGGCGTCGCAGGAGACGTAGGCAGTGACAGATCAAACGGCAAGGTCTCACCAAAAGCGAACCTTTGATATCCGTAGCGCGCGACCTATAGATGGGAGAGGGGCCGCACGGCGCTTTCAAAGATTTGGATACAAGGGGACAAGCAATGACAGCACGCCTTTCGAAAAGCGCTTCTAGAAAAATGCGCATATTGACCGCGGGTGCCTTGGCGGCTTTCACGGGCGGGTGCGGCGCGCTCCATTCTGGAGCAGTCACGTCCGTCAGCGCTTCTGAGTACGCTTCAGATATTTCATGGCCGCAAGAAGAATGGGACTATTCGACCCTGGAAGCGGAAGGTTTCGATCCGGAGCCCGTCAATCGTTTCATTGAAGAGCTCGTCGCTGAAAAATACGGCCGCGTTGATCATTTTTTGCTCATTCGACATGGTCGCGTCGTCGCCGAAAAGAAGATCGAGCGCGACTATGCTGCACTAGCCAAGACCCTTGATGAAAGTGCTCTTTTGACGCCGAACTTCAGCAATCCACTTTACAATTACGATGATGCTGATTTGCATCCCTATTATCAGGAAACGGATTTGCATACGGTTCAGTCAGTTACGAAAAGCATCAATTCCGCAGCTTTGGGTATCGCGATTGACGAGGGACATATCGAAGGAACCAAGGCGCTAATACTACCCTTTTTTGACGATTACGAAGTCGAGAAACCCGACCCACGCAAAGAACGAATAACGATTGACGACCTTCTGACAATGCGAACCGGCATCGCATGGGATGATGAGGGTGGTTTTGGATCGGAAACCGACAGTACTTACGCACTTGAAAACTCCGGGACGTGGATCCAGTTCATCCTTGACCAGCCGATGTATGCCGAGCCTGGCACAGTCTTCAAATATAATGACGGCGCGAGCGTACTCCTCGGCAAAATCCTGCACGAAGCGACAGGCAAGCGCGTTGACACATGGGCGAAAGAAAAACTGTTCGACCCAATCGGCATTGACGCGTTTTATTGGAAAATAACGCCAGATGGCGAAGCGGATACCGAAGGCGGTCTTTACCTGTCAGCCCATGATATGGCGCGGATCGGCTACCTGTTCCTGAGAGAAGGGCAATGGGACGGCCAGCGCGTCATTTCGGCAGATTGGGTGCGTCGTTCCGTGGCCTCCAACGTTCCCTCTTCCGCGACCGGGGATAATTCCTCACCCTTCGGCTATGGTTATCAATGGTGGGTGCCGGAGGACGAAACGGGCCGCCCACTCGGTTTTGCGGGATATGGACTAGGGGGACAGCGGATCATGGTGTTTCCAGATTATGATGTCGTGGCTGTATTCCAGGGTTGGGACCCCGCTGGTGAGTACTGGAAAGCCAGCAATGCCTTCCAGAAGACCGTATTGCCCGCTTCGCTTGCGAAGCCGGAATAGAGAGCCAACAGTCTCTGGCGAGCCTGAAATTTTTATGTCCGCTCATGACCCTTAGCAGTCCCCCCATCACCCACCTGCCTACGCCACATACCTGACCCGGACCACACTCTCAGCACCTTCAGCACACACAGACCCCACCGCCAAGCGCGCTCACAGGGGCCGCGTGTGCAGCTTCAGTCGTAATCTACTCTCTCAAGGAACAGGCCGTCCGGCGGTGAAACCGGGCCACAGGCCGTACGGTCTGCCGCTTCCAGTATCTGCGTCACCCAGCGGGCATCACGCTTGCCGCGTCCCACTTCCACCAGAGAGCCAACCATCGAGCGCACCTGCCGGTGCAGGAAGCTCTGCGCCGACAACGTGCATTCGATCCGGTCGCCA